>NZ_VLIY01000009.1 GCF_007489285.1 Skermania sp. ID1734 | reverse complement strand
GCCGCCGCCCGCACCCTGTCGCCGGGGCCGTTGGGCAGCGAGATCGACGCCATCTTGATGCGCACCGCCCCCGACGAATACGCCGAACTGCGCGCCGACACGAAGATGTTCCGCAAGATCAGCAAACGCGCCCTCGGTGACATGGCCCGGTTGCAGGTGGATCTGGAACCCGACGAAGCCGAAGCCGCCTGGCAGCGGGTGTGCGAGGTCGCCGACACCGTGTGCCGGTATGACCGCCGCGCCCGCCAATACCGCCTCGCCGACGCGTTCACCGCCATCATGCACGGCGAAACCGCCCTGGCCTGTACCTGCGGGCGCGACGATTGCGCGGTGGCCGGCCAACCCGTGCCGAGCCTGCGACGTAAACCCCTGGTGCAGATCAGCATCGACGTGGCCACCCTGCTCGGGCTGCTGTCCAACCCCGCCTACCTACACGGGCACGGACCCATCGACGCCGAGTTGGCCCGCCAACTCGCCAGCGACGGCACCTGGCAGGCCATGCTCACCCAGGCCTACGACCTGGCCACCCAACTCGGCCTCATCAGCACCGACACCGCCGACACCGACGACGAGCGCGACCAGGACGACACCGACACCGACGACACCGCGGGTGTCGAGAACGGTCGCGCTGATTCCGACTATCTTGTCGAACACGCCGATTCCGGTGAGCAGCAGCAGTCTGCGGGTGCCGACGAATCAGCGGCGAACCTCGACGCCGTGCTGGTAGATCCCGAGATCACCGGCCACGACGGTGCGGTCGTCAACCTCGGTGAGGGTGGTGACAACGCTGACGGCGATTCCGGCGCAGGTGACGAGCCGGCAGATTCGGGTGACGAGCCCGAAACGCCGGACACCGACGACCCGCCCGCCGAAGCCCGCCTCGAGGACGCGGTCACCGACTCGGCGCCGCCCGACTCCGCCGCCGCCGACCTGCCCGATCACCCACCGACACCGTCGACGCAGTTGGCCGCGGCGATCAACCGGTTGGCCGGCAGCATCTTCCACGCCCGCGGCACCCGCCACCGCGCCGGCTGGCTGCCCGACCCCGGCACCGTCACCGCGTTCACCACCCCCGCCGCGCCGGTGCTGGGCACCGCCGGGCTCACCGAGCTGATCACCCGCGCCCTGGCCGACAACCCCCACCTGCTCACCACCGCACCCGGCACCGGCGGCGGGCCACCACCCCCACGCGCGTTGATCTACCGGCCCGACGCCGACACCGCCGCCATCGTGCGCGCCCGCGACCGGCACTGCCGCTTCCCCGGCTGCCGCCGCCCCGCCGCGGCCTGTCAACTCGACCACGTCGAGCCCTTCCGCCACGACAACCCCCTAGCCGGTGGGCTGACCACCGTGACCAACCTGCAAGCACTATGCCTGCAGCACCACATGCTCAAAACCATGAAACTCTGGCACGCCCGCATGCTGCCCGGCGCCGTCATCGCCTGGACCAACAGCTACGGCGACACCTACCTCACCCTGCCCGCCGGAGCCGGAATCACCGCTCCACCACAACAACTCACCCCCACCATCGGCAACGGACCACTCAAACAAAAACCCCCACCCGAACCCGACGACGAACCACCACCGTTCTGATTCACGAGCTATAACCCGGGGGCATCAGCACCGACTTCTGCTCACAGAAGGCGTCGAGCCCCTCGGGCCCACTCTCGCGGCCAATGCCGGAATTCTTGTATCCGCCGAACGGCGAACCCGGGTCGAAGGCGTACCAGTTGATCGCCAGAGTCCCGGTACGTACCCGTGCGGCCACGTCCAGGCCGCGCTCGATGTCGGTCGTATACACCGAACCCGCCAGCCCGTAGTCGGAGTCGTTGGCGATCTTGATCGCCTCGTCGACGGAGTCGTAGGGAATGACGCAGATAACCGGCCCAAAGATCTCTTCGCGAGCGATGGTCATCGAATTGTCCACGTCGGCAAAGATTGTCGGCTCCACGAACCAGCCCGTGTCGAGACCCGCCGGCCTGCCACCGCCGAGCACCACCCGAGCTCCCTCCTCGCGGCCCTTTGCGATGTAGCCCTCGACCCGGTCGCGCTGCTTCTCGCTGATCAACGGCCCTAGTTGAGCGGCCGGGTCATCAGGCATGCCCATCGGCATAAAGCCTGCGAACTGCACCATCGCATCCAGAATTTCTTGGTACCGGGACCGCGGCGCGAGCACCCTCGTCTGACCAACGCATGCCTGCCCCGAGTTCATCAGCCCGGACATGATCAGCATCGGCATGGTGGCGGCAACGTCCATGTCCTCCAAGAGAATCGCCGCAGACTTGCCGCCCAACTCGAGCGAGCAACGCTTCAGCTGGCGTCCCGCAATCTCGCCGATCCGCCGGCCCACGGCGGTGCTGCCGGTAAAGGTCACCTTGTCGACACCGGAGTGCGACACCAGGTACTCCCCGGTCTCACTGCCACCGGGCAGTACCGACAGCACGCCCTCCGGCAAACCGGCCTCGGCAAAGATGTCTGCCACCAGATTGGTGATCAGCGGCGTTTCCGGCGCCGGCTTGAGCAACACGGAACACCCGGCCAACAGAGCAGGCGCGAGCTTGTTGACGGCCAGGAACAGCGGCACATTCCAGGCGATGACAGCCGCAACCACCCCGACGGGCTCGCGCGTGACCTTCGACTGCCCGAACGCACCGTGGCGCGTTTCCTCCCACGGGAATCGATCCGCGAGGCCGGCGAAATAGTTCAGCGTTGCCACCGATGGAATCTGCTGCATCATGTTGATTCCCGCTGGCGGGGCACCCATTTCGGCGGACAACACCTGCTGAATCTCGGCGCTGCGCTGCTCCAGCAGACCCGCCACCCGCGTCAGCACCGCGGCCCGATCCGCCACTGCCGTGCGTGGCCACGAACCGGAATCGAATGCATCCCGGGCTATGCGCACGGCCTTATCAATGTCTGCCCGACCGGCGACAGGCACGCTCCCGACCCGCTCCAGTGTGGCGGGTGAAAAGACGTCCAACCGTTCATCACTGGATGGATCGGTCCACTGGCCGCCGATGAAAAGCTTGTCGTAATCGGTCATTTCTCACTTACTCCCTTGGCCGTATCGGTGAAGCTGGTAAATCCGTATCTGTCGTGTGGGCCGATGACACCGACCTCGAAAAGCCCCGTGCCATAAGAAATCCGCCCATCCTCGCGCCACTCGAAATCGGCGAGATGGTCGACCGGGCAAAACAGGCGCAGGCCCGGGTCGATCGACGACACCCGCTTGCGTCGACTCTGCACCACCAGATCGCCCTGCCACATGCCGTGGCGCCAGTCCGGTTCCAGCCCGTATCCGGTGTCTATCCCGATGTAGTTCGCCAACCGCAGACTGCAGCGGACCTCCACATCACCGGAGGGCTTGCGGAAGCACAGGGTCGCGGCGGTCACGTCACGAGTGCCGGGCGCGAATTCGAGCCGATGCTCGGACCGGCCCAGCCATTCCGGTTCCCGGTCTGCGTCCGGCCAAATCCGCACTGCCTCCTCGACAATCCGTCTGCCCCGCTCGTCCTCCTGCATGATCGTGAACACCGAGAAGTCGTCGAACTGCATCACCGCGTAGATCCAGAAGAAGTTCTGCAGGCCCGCGGCTGCCCGTCGCCCCGGCGGTTCGGCCTCACCCACCGGGCGGATACCCCACGATCGGTCGCGGTTGCCACGCCAGCCCGCCACCGCACGCGATTCGCCGTCGATCTCCACAGTGCCCGTCCAGGTTCCGGTCTGGACGAAACGCGTCGTGTCGATGACGACGCGCTCGAGATGACGGCGGTGGTGCCGTGCTTCCTCGTGCGCGGGCATGTTCCCGGTGAAGGTGAGATCAAAAGCCACATCACCATTTCCGGGTTCGAGCACGACCCGCAGCACCCGCAATCCTTCGACCACCTCCACCCGCAGTGGACCAACCGCCGTATCGGCACGGTCGGCGCCGAGCGCCTTGGAGACCCGCACCACGATGTGGTCGTCACCGCGCCGAGCCACCGCAAACCCGTCTGCCACACCCAGATTCGGGTACTGCCCGAGTCCGACTATCAGAAAGAGGTCCGCCTCGGGTGAATAGCAGTTGAAGTAGTACCGGTCATAAAAGTTGCGGTCCGACGTGGCGACCTGTCGGATCGGTTGGGCCACTTGATGGATCGGGTAGTCGTCGAATTGGGACAGCATCTCAGTCCAGCCCGTCCCAGTACTCGCCGGCCAGCATCGATTCCAACGTCGCTCGATGCATGATCATGTCGTCCGGATTATCGGGCGCGCTCGCCTGGCCGAAATGTATTGCCCGGCTTTGCACACGGAACATTACGATCGCGTGGCGCAGCGCCGCATACATCGTGTACCAGTCGAGGTCGCGCACTGCCGCACCGGTGAGCGACTCGTAGGTATCCGCCACCCTCTCGCGACGCAGGAACCCGGGCAATCCCGGCAAGCCCGCCGCGGCGGCAATATCTTCGAAGAACCTGTGCAGGAAGATCATCCAGCCAAGATCCATCTCCCGCGGCGCCTGCGCGGCCATCTCCCAGTCGAGAACCGCCACCGGCGTGAACTCCCGGTAGATGACGTTACCGATCCGCGCGTCGCCCCACGACACCACACAGGGCCGCGCATCGGCGGGTAGGGCTTGTGCCAATGCGTCGAAGCAACGCTCGATAAGCGGGGAACGCGGCGAGGCGGCGACGGTCCACTCGTAGTATGCGCGCTGCTCCGCCACATGGTCCCGCAACGCTTCCTGCGCCGTTCGCGTCGCGTCACCCAGAAACCCGAACCGACTCGTCGGGGCAGCATGCAACTGGGTTAAGACCCGAACGGTGGCGGACTCGAGTACGGCGCGCTCGGCATCGCTGGCCTCGGTCACCCAGGAACCGAAGTTGTACGGCATGACATCGGGCGGGATCTGCCCGTCGACGCGCCGCATGACAAAGAACTCGCCACCCAGTGCAGCCGGGTCGGGTTCGTGCCAATACACCTCGGGCACCGGAACTCTGGTGCACTCAGCCACCGTCCGCATCATGTCGAATTGGGTTCGCATGTTGTAGAACGGAAAGATCGGCATGGCGGCGGAATCCGGTGCCACCCGCACGACCAGCGGATGCGAACTGCGCTGCGCGTCCGTGCACCATGACGCATCGAGCAGAATTGTCTCGCTGGACATCCCGTTTCCGGTCGGCGGATGCACCTCCTCGACCAGCGGTTCGGCGGCGGGATCCAGTCTGGTCTCGAGCCACGCCTGCAGACGGTCGCGCAGCAACTCCGGGTCACGAATCGACTCGCTTGGCCGCGCGACCTGCGCGAGGTGTCGGTCCGGGTCATCGACCGGTGCGGTGCTCAAGCGAACTCCCAACGGATGCGGTTAGCCGTTAGAGTCAACTAAAACACGTTACAGAAATCTAGTCCAGAACTAGTTTTTCCGTGCATCGAGACGATGTAGAACCTGTGTCAATCCCCGCGAGGTCCGGCGTCACAACTCCAAGAATCGCGGTTCGCCAAAATACCCCCACTAAACCCGCGCGTAAAGCGGTAACGTTAATCCATGAAAAAGCCCACAATGACGCAGCGGCTCGCGTACTATGCCGGCCGCACGCTTCCGCCGGATTTGAATGAGTGGGTGCAGTACGACCTTGTTGGCCACGGCGCCAACGAACGGTACCTGGCCCGCTTCGTGTTGCCGATCATTCCGTTCTTCTGCTTGGTCCTGCTCTTTCCTGGGCCGATGATCCTCAAGATCGGCATGATCGTGATGATGATCGTCCCGTTGGTCGTCTTCACGGTGGCGCTCAGCTACGTCTGGCGCCGTTATCGCCTAGCCAGGCACGGCCTAGACCCGCACCTGGCCGACAAACCGAAGTTCTCCTCCCGTGAGCGGGACCTCTACCAATTCAGGTACGGACACCAATAGCGCTCACCGAGTCGGCGATGCGACGACCACGAGGTTGCTGACCAGCAACTCCCGCAGCCCCGGCACGCGTACCAACCACCACGCCCAGCGCGGGTGGTAGCGCGGAAACGTGCCCAGCACGACCGCCCGTTCCGACTCGGAAACACCTCGCGCCCAACGCATTCCGTCCGCCGCACGAACGGCGAACAACGACGTCCCAAACCGGTTCTTCGGCTCGCGACCGTGTTTGCGCCGGTATCGACGGGCAGCCCGCTCACCGCCCAGGTAATGCCACGGCCCGGTTTCATGCCCGCCGAACGGGCCCAGCCACACGGTGTAGGACAAGACCATCAACCCACCCGGGCGGGTGACCCGCAACATCTCCGCGGCCATCAGCCATGGATCGCAGATGTGCTCGGCAACGTTCGACGAGAAACAGACGTCCACCGCGCCGTCCCGAAAAGGTAACGCCATCCCGGAACCCCGTACCGCACCATGGACCTGTAGTCCGGCCGCGTGCATTTCCGACGGATCCGGCTCCACCGGGACATAGCGCGCGCCGCGGTCGGCAAACTCGCGCGCGAAGTAGCCCGGGCCCCCACCCACGTCGAGGACGAGCGCACCGTCCAGGTCCGCCCCGGTGGTACCCGCATACAGATCCGCGACCATTTCCGCGGTGTCGGCGGCGAGACGCCCGTAAAACAGTGCGGGGTTGGACTGCTCGTGGGAGAAGTCCGTCAGCAGTCGCAGCGCACGCCGCAGCGTCGCACGCTTGGCGAAACGGGCAGTCGCGACGGGCACGGATTGCCACCTTAACGGCAGCGTTGCGCAGCGCCGCGGACCGGAGCCGTTAGGGTGGGCACTCAGTTGTGGAGGGAGGTGACGCGTGCGCGAGGTGCTGCTGCTGTGCTGGCGCGACACCGGCCATCCGCAAGGCGGCGGCAGCGAGCGCTACCTCGAGCAGGTGGGCGCGCACCTCGCGGCGCGGGGAGTGCGGGTCACGCTCCGCACGGCCCGCTACGCCGGGGCACCGAAGCGGGAACACTCGGCAGGCGTCGAGATCAGTCGCGGCGGTGGCCGCTACACCGTCTACCCGCGCGCGCTCGCGGCCATCGCGCTCGGCCGGCTCGGGATCGGTCCCCTCGGGCACCTGCGCCCAGATGCGGTCATCGACACGCAGAACGGCATTCCATTCTTCGCGCGCGCCGTCGCGGGCGCACCGGTGACCGTGCTCGTCCATCACGGCCACCGAGAGCAATGGCCGGTCGCGGGCAAGCTGGTGGGACGGATCGGCTGGTGGGTCGAGTCGCGGTTGTCGCCACGGGCACACCGCCGCAACCAATACCTGACGGTGTCGCTGCCGTCGGCCGAGGAACTTGCCGGGCTCGGCGTCGATCGCCATCGAGTCGCAGTGGTTCGCAATGGCGCCCAACCGATTCCGGCCGAAGTAGGCAGTGGTTCGGCGGCCACGCGCACTGCGCATCCGAGCATCGTCGTGCTGTCCCGGCTGGTCCCGCACAAGCAGATCGAGGATGCGCTGGAGGTCCTTGCGGTACTGCGCCGGCGTATTCCGGAGGTCCGCCTCGACGTCGTCGGCGATGGCTGGTGGGCGGAGAATCTTGCCAAACACGCTGCGACCCTGGGCATTGCCGACGCCGTGACCTTCCACGGGCATGTGAGCGAACAGCGTAAGCACGAGTTGCTGGCGCAGTCCTGGGTGCATGTGCTGCCGTCCCGCAAGGAAGGCTGGGGACTCGCCGTCATCGAGGCCGCCCAGCACGGCGTGCCGACGGTCGGCTACCGCAGTTCGCGCGGTCTTACCGATTCGATCATCGACGGAGTCACCGGCGTCCTGGTGGAAGACGTCGACGGACTTGCGGACGCCGTCGAAACGCTGCTGCTCGACCACGAAACGCGGACCGTGCTGGGCGAGAAGGCGCGGGTGCGTTCCAACGAATTCTCCTGGGCGCAATGCGCCGACGGCGTTTACGAGGTTCTCGCGTCGTCAGTCGCGGGCACCTACCGGTCGGGGCTGATCGCGCCGGAGCCCAGCGCTGCCGAGACCGCCGATGACGAGGGCCACCGCGCCGCCAGCTAGCACCGCCACCCAGACCGCGTGCGCGGCGAACCCGAGCCACCGCGGTTTGCCCGGCAAGGCGACCGGATTCGGAACCCGGTACAGCGCAAGGTGATCGTCGGAGTACACGGTCGTGAGTCCGCTCAGGGTCTGCTGGCTGTCGCCGCGCGGGCCGGGGGAGTCACGCTCGACCAGCACCCAACCGACCCCTCGCTGCGCCAGATCGTTCGCCGGACGCCCTTGCAGCAGAGCCGTTTCCACCTGTTCGGCCCGCTCGTTCTCGCCGGCCACGGTGTGCCCGCCGACCGTCAGCGCACCGGTTTGCAAAACGTCGCGGGGCAAGATGCGCGGCGCCGGGTCGAGGACCGCCGCGCCGCCGCTGTACGGAAAGCGGCGGAACATCCCGCCCGGTAGCACCGCGATATCGCCGGGGCCATCGATATCCGCGGCGACAAGCTGCCACGACGCCGGGTAATGCACCGGGCGCAGCGCTCCCGCGACGCCCCAACCAAGATCCGGCAACGCGGCGAACAACACGACTATCGGCACCGCCACACCGACGCGGCCGAGGATGCCCGACAGCCACCTCGCCCCGGCCGCGGCTGCCAACGCGTAGAACGGGACGGCCAGCGCGACCCACTTCTGGGTGTCGCGCAACAGCCCGAAACCCGGCACGTGCGCAACCCCCCACCGCATCACCGCGAGCCCCGGCCCGGTCGCGGCCAATGCCGGCACCACGATCGCCACCGCGGCGAGCACGGCAAGCGCGGAGCCGTTGGGAGCTCTTAGGGCAGCCCGCGCGCCCAGCGCAATCACGGCGAGGAGCAGCACCGTGGAGACGAGCGCGAAGAGACTGGTCCGGGAACTCGGCACCGCGTCGCCGTCCCAGATTCCGCCCAGCCCGGCCAGACTGCCCAGCGTTCCCAACCCCGGTTCGGCGCGCGCGGCAAACGCCCGCACCCCGGCCGGGTCGGAGTAGGAGCCAGCGCCCGACACAGCCGTTGCGACCAACCAGGGCGCGGCGGCGAGGACCGCCAACGCGAGGGCGCCGGCCACAGATTTCGGCGTGCGAAGCGTCACCACCGCAACGATCACCGCCAGCAGCAGACCGGTCGGCGTCAAACCCGCGACGGACAGACACAGCGCGAGCCCGCCCCAGCCAGTCCAGGCGGATCCGTCCCGAATCTGCATTGCGGCGCAAACCGTCCACGGCAGCGCGGCGTACCCAAGCAATAGGCTCCAATGCCCTTGCAGCAGCCGCTCGGCGACGTACGGGTTCCACACGGCCACGGTCGCAGCCACCAACTGCGCGCCCGTACCGGCATTGAGCAGCGCCCGGGCCAGCATGGCCGCACCCCAACCCGCCAACCACAGCGCGCCGAAAAGCAGCACCTTCACCACGAGCCCGCCGTCGACGACCGCGGACAACACGGCCAGCACCGCGTCCTGCGGAACCGCACGCGGGGCGGCATCGGACAGGCCGAGCGCGGCGTCGGTCAGATACGAGCGTGGAGTGCTCACTGCGTCGCGCAGCAGCAGGTAGCCGGGCCCGAACAGCGGTCCCATGATCACCGCGGCCAGCAGCGCGCTGTAGGCGGCCGGTATGGCGGCGGTGAGGCGGGAACGCACGTGGGCACAGTACGCGGGCACCGGGCATCATGGGCGAATGGCCGTATCCGCGGATTCCCGTTCCGCCGTCACCGGGATGACTTGGGTGACGGTCGGGGCGATTACCGCGAATGCGGGCGGCTACCTGCTCTACGTGCTGGCCAGCCGCTGGCTCGGCGTCTCCGGGTACAGCGAATTCGCGAGCCTGCTGGCCGCGCAGCTGGTGCTTTGTGTGCCCGCGCTGGCTTTGCAGACCGTCGTCGCCAGGGAGGTTGTGCGTGGGCAGCAGCTCGAGGCGCTGCGCCGGTTGACGCTGCGGTGTGCGGGACTGGTCGCGGTACTGGCCGCGCTGCTGGTGCCCGTACTGTCGGTGATCCTGCATGCGGGTGTGCTGGCCACCGCCGGCGCGCTGCTGGCCGCGCCGGTTTTGGTGGTGCTCAGCGGCGAGCAGGGCCTGTTGCAGGGCAGCGGACGCTTCCGGGAGCTCGCGGTACTCCTCGCGCTGGCGGGCGTCGGCCGGATCGCACCGGCGGTGGTGGCGCTCGGTCTCGGCGCGGGCTCCGCCGTCGCGCTGATCGCCAGCGCGGTGGGCAGCTTTGCCGTCACCGTCGGCGCCCGCCGCTATGTGGGTTCGCCGGATGCGGTGACGGTCGCAATCACCACGACGGTGCGTTCGGTGCTGATGGCGTCGCAAGTTCAGCTCGCGTTGATCGCCCTGTCCTCGGTAGACGTGATGATCGCGCGGATCGTGCTCGAAGGGGAAAGCGCCAGCCGCTACGCCGCCGGGGCGGTGGTGACCAAAGTCGCGTTCTGGCTGCCCCAAGCGGTAGGCGTGGTGCTGTATCCGCGGATGGCGCATCCGCAGGAATCGGCGCGGGCGTTGAGATCCGCTTTGGCGATTCTGGGTGGCCTCGGCGCGGTGACGGTGGCCGCGGCAGCCGTCGGCGCACCCCTGCTGCCGTTCATCGTCGGTGATGCCTACGCGCCGGTGCAGGGCCTGCTGTGGGCCTTCGCCGCCAACGGTGCGCTGTTGACCATCCTGCAAGGTGCGCTGTTGGCCGCGATCGCGGGGGAGCGGACTCGATTGGCTCTCGTTGCATGGCTGGGGCTCGCGGTGGAGATAGCTGTGATGCTGGCCGTCGCCCGCACCGTGGGCGAGCTGATTGCGACGGCCGTGAGCACCGCGCTGGTCACGACGACGGTTGTCTGTGCGCTCGCGTTGGCCGGTACTCGTAGCGGTGTCGCGCCATCCGGGTCCCGCGGTATCGCCGCGCTGCGTCGAACTTGATGCTTTCGGCGTTCACAGCATCGTCGCGAGAGTCTGGCCCAACAGTGCCGCGGCGACGCCGAGGATGACGCTGCACACGATGTTGGCCGCGGACAGGCCAAGTTGCCGCTCCTCGGCAAGGCGGTGCGATTCCAGCATCCAGGTGGAAAAAGTGGTGTAGGAACCGACGGCCGCGGTGCCGGCGATCAGCGCCGCATTGTGACCCAGCGACAACCCGCTCACGAATCCGAGAATGACGGCGCCGGAGATGTTGACCACGAACGTGCCATACGGGAACGGACGGGCAAAGTATCCGGTCACGGCGCGGTCGACCAGAAAGCGCGCGACTGCTCCCACCCCACCCGCTATGACGACGCCGAGCCATACCAGGGCCGTTGTGATCATGTGCGCACTCGGACGCGTCGCACCATGGCCGGCAGCTCCCGTCGATCGTGCCTGAACACTTGATGTCCCTCCGCCTCGGGTGCGCCAACGAGTCACCCTAACCAGGTTTCGCATGTGTGTATATGCGTGTGGATAGTCGGCGGAGGCCACAGACTACTCCCTGTGTGTACATATGTGTGTATACCCGGTAAGCCGACCGACCTTTCGGTGTGTGTATGCATGTGTGTATGGCCAGATTGAATGTCTATCTCCCGGATGACTTAGCTGCGGACGCGCGCGCTGAAGGACTCAATATCTCGGCGCTCACGCAGCAGGCAATCATCAACTCCCTTGCGCGCCACGCTATGTCGAGATGGCTTGAGCAACTGCCGGACCCGAGCAAGCGCGTCGCTCAAGCGGATCTACTCGCCGCACTCGACGCCGTTCGCGGAGAGCGCTGATCATGGAGAACCGATGATCATGGAGAACATTGTCGTGGTCGACGCGTCCGTAGTGCTCCAGTTGCTCGTAGGAACAGACATCGACTGGGAGACTCTCGATAGGCTGCGCAACGCCCAGCTACACGCACCGGCACACCTCGACGCCGAGGTATTCGCGGCGCTCACCCATCTGAACCGGACGGGTCACCTCAGCACCGACGACGTTGCAGCCGCACTGGTGGCCGCGGCACGATTGCCGATGACCCGTCATGCGATACCCGAGTTGCTGTCCAGCGCATGGGAACAGCAACCAACGGTGCGCGTCAGCGAAGCCTTGTACACAGCGCTCGCCGACCGCCTCGGCGCACCGATAATCAGCGCCTACTGAGGCGGTTCCTCGCGGTGGACCGGGATCTCCTCGGTCTTGTCGGTGGTCCAATCCCGGCTAGTCTGGGGCCGCTCCGCCTGCGGTGCCGCCGGTGCCGGCCGCGGCGGAGTAGCGGTGGACTGCGGAGTTCCGGACGGGGCCGGGCGGCGCCGAGCGGCGGGCCGGTCAGTACTACCACCGCGGAAGCCGAGCAGCACGCCGACGATCAGCAGAATCGCACCGATGATGCCGACCACGATCGGGATGATGCGGCCATACAGCGACAGCTTGTCGATGCCGTCTTTGGCCTTGCTGATCTGCGCTTCGATCGTGTTCTCGTCGTAGGACAGGTTGGCCTTGAACAACGTCACTTCCGGCTTGTCCGCGGTGCGCGCGAAGTACTGATTCTCGTTGTCCGTCTCCTTGACGATGGTGCCGGTCTTCGGCTCCACCCAGAGGTCGCGGTCGTTGGCGTACCAGCGCGTCATCGTCACGATCTGCGGACCGCCCGCGACGCCCCACTTCTCGGCGGGGAGCGCCAGCTTGCCGCCGACGACACCCGGCACCGTGGACATGTCCACCGGGGCGATCTTCTGGGCGAAGTGATAGACGGGCAGACCGTTGATTTCGGCCTTCTCGACAAAGTTGATCGGGAACGACTGGCGGGCATCGACATCGAAGAACGGGTAGCTCTTCTCCTCGGTGCCGAACGGGAAGCGGTACTGCAGCCCGGTGTGCTGCACCTCGGCGCCGGGGGCGTTGCCCTCGGTCTGAATAGTCCCGACCGGGTCGTCGACCGGCATCCCGGTCTTACGGTCAATGGTCACCCGGTCGACCGTGGCGTCGAGCAGGCCGGTGTCACCCTGCTTGTCGGTCCGGCGCGTCGTGGTTCCCGCCTGCAGGGTCATCTTGTTCGCATCGGAGGGGTCTTCGACCGTGATGAACGTCTGCACCACGACGGGGACGTTGTGGTCGACCTGCGCGGCGCCGGTGGGCGAGGTAATCGACTCGGGCACAATCGTGTCCGCCGACTTCGTGGTCGAAACGGTGGTGACTTCCAAGGACAGCGGCGTCTTTTCGAGCCGGGGCTTCATGAAGAAGGCAATCATCAGCGCGGCGGCGATGAGCAATGCGCCGAGCGCAACCAGAACCAAGGCCAGCACCCGTTTGGACCCGGTCTGGGCCAGTGTCCGCTGGGACCCAGAACGCCCGGAGCGCGCTGCCATGAGTTCTCCTTTACTCCCAAGCTCGACCACACATACCGCGTCTGGCAGACAGTAACAGTCTGTCGGGATACCTCTGGTGTACGTGCCCGCGAGGCGCGCGTCGTTGCGGTGCTAGGCACACTGGTTGAGATGGTCAGCACCGCACCGCACGCCGCACCCCCACCTTCTGGTCACTCCGCGGGCTCCGCTCCCGCACCTTCTGGTCACTCCGCAGGCTCCGCTCCCGCCACGCCCACATCACGCGGCTTCGTTCCCGCGCTCGAGGGCATGCGCGGGTTCGCCGCGCTGGGCGTGCTGCTGACGCACGTCGCCTTTCAGACCGGCGCGACCGCGACCCCGGTCATCGGACGCGTCTGGGAACGCTTCGACATGGCTGTCGCCGTCTTCTTCGCCCTGTCGGGATTCCTGCTGTGGCGGGGACACGCACTTGCCGCGCGGCGGCTCAGCGCGCCGCCGTCGCTGTCGCGGTACTGGATCAACCGCGCGGCCCGCATCCTGCCCGCGTACTGGGTGGTCGTGTGCATCGTGCTGGCGCTGCTGCCCGGCGCCGGTTCCGGCTGGCGGGTGTGGGCAGCAAACCTGTCGCTTGTGCAGGTGTTCGTGCCGCTCACCCTCACCAACGGGTTGACGCAGATGTGGAGCCTGTCCGTCGAGGTCGCGTTCTACATAGCGCTGCCGGTGCTTGCGGTGGCGCTGCTGTATCTACGCGACGGACGGGCCCGCTGGCGCATCCCCGCACTCATGGGCCTGGCTGCGGCCAGCCTCGGCTGGGCGTTCATTCCGATCCCCACCCCCGACGCCATCCACTCCGACAACTGGCTGCCCGGCTATCTGCCCTGGTTCATCGCTGGAATGCTGTTGGCCGAATTGGCCGCCACCGACGCGCGCCGCATCAGCCGGATCGCCGGCAACCGGCGATACATGGCAGCGACCGCCGTTGTCGCGTTTCTGCTGTCCGCCACCGACCTGGCCGGCCCGGCCGGGTTGACGCATCCGGAGCCGTGGCAGTTTTCGGTCAAGATCTTGTTGGGCGCAATCCTCGGGTTCGCGCTGCTAGCGCCACTGATTCTCAACGACACTGAAACCCGCCGCACGCATCGCATTCTCGAATCTCCGCTGTGCCTGGCGATCGGCCGGTGGTCCTACGGCATCTTCATTTGGCACCTTGCGGTGCTGGCCGCCGTCTTTCCGGTTTTCGGGATCATCCCGTTCAACGGCTCGTTCGTTTTCGTGCTGGTCGCGACCGTCGCGCTGTCCATCCCGGTGGCTTCGGCCAGCTACGCGTTGGTCGAAGAACCGGTGCGCCGAGCCGTCAAGCGGTGGGAGAGCAACCGACGGATCGGTGGACCCAACCTCGGCAGCACCGACGCTCCCGGAAGTGCGGCGACACCCACCGCCACCACGGCAATCAACGCTGGCAGCTGAGCCCACAGCGAGTGCCCGAGGTAGCCGTCGGGCGCGCGCCAGGGCCCCTTCGACAGCACGGCCGCCGACACCACGACCCCCGCGCCCGCGACCACCGGCAACACCCCCGGGCGCCGCCATACCGCAGCGATAGCGGCAATGAGCACCGCGACAACGAGACCCGCCACCCCGGAAATGATGGTGGCGACACCGCAGATGCCGATCAGGCCGAGCACGCGGCTGCGCCACGGACGCGGACCGGAATCCGCATCAGCACCGCCGGTTGCCCGGACCAGCGCCAGCAGCGCCAACGGCAACAACAGAACGAGACCGCCGAAGATCCCCGCCCGGTACCAGCGATCGAGTGGGTACGTCAGCGTCACCGTGCCCGCCGTCCCGGCTGGCAGCAGCCAGCCCTGCTGCCAGCCGTTGACGACGACAGCTTTCAGCGAACGACCATCCGGACCCACAGCATGCCAGCCCGGGTTCGTGCTCTGCGGCACGGTCAACAGCCGCTCGGTATCGCTGCCGGCAACCGTGAGTTCGCGATGGTCTTCCGACCAGACGCCAACGCCCGGAAAGGTTTTCACCGGTGGCGCCGGGCCGGACTCAGCGCCGAGCCGCAGCGTATCCACGGTGAACAACGGGCCGGGCAGCACCGTTGCATCGACCTGCCCAGCCGGCATCGGGACCGGGGGGGTCTCACAGGCCCGCGCCGGAAGGGGTGCACCGGAACGAAATTGACTGACAGTTCCCGTGACACTTGTGTGCACCTGACGACCGCCGAGCTGCACGACCGGGCCGTGCGCGCAGTCGATGGTCACCGTCCGGTTCGGGTCCGACTGTGTCCCAATTGCTTTCCCGCCCGGTCCGAGCACCTGGACTTCCGCGAGACCGGGCGGGTCGACCTGGGTGAAGCCGAGCAGTGTCTGATCGAGCACGGGCTTCCAACTGACCAGGCTCAACTCGATACGGTCAGTGCGGTGCGGGTGCAGCGTGATTCGTCCAGCGTCGACCTTGCGCAGCTGGGGTCCGTCCCCGAGGTTCACCGAAATTTCGGTCGGGTGCGCCGGCAGCATGCCCTTGCTCGGTGTCACGCGCAGGCCGGTGACGGTGACTGGTTCGGGCAGCTCGATGGTTAGCGTGGGCAGCGCCGCGCCCGGCTTCGTCACCACAGATTGTGGTGCAGTCCAAGAAGTTCGGGGGTCACCGTCGGTGGCGGCCAGCGCCGACCCGCGCGGGTCGCCCACATCCGCCTGCCCGCGGGCGACGGGTTGCCGCGGCTGGGTGAGCAACGCCTCCAGGTCCGGCCCTTGCCGGGGTCGCACCGTCAACTGCGGGGTCACCGATGTCGACGCGGGAACTGACAACGTGCGCTGAAAGGTTCCGATGTCCTCCGGCGCCAACGCCAACCCGTTGTTGCAGCGCACTCGATCAGGGGAGTCGTAACACGCTGGGCGACCGGGCAATTCCTGTGCGAGCAGCCATCCGGCGACGGTGGCGCCCGGCGGGGTCGGCGGCAGCACGGTTCGGAACCGGATCGGGACGGGTGCTGGGTGGTCGCGATGTGAGAAGTCGGTGACTGCTACCTCGCTGATGCCGAATTGGCTGCCTGCAGAGCCGTCTTCGGTTGCCATTGCCACGATGCGCACCCAGCCGGTGCGGCCGCCCGGCAACGCAATCGTGACCGGCTTGCCCGGCTTCGTAATTCGCGCCGCGGCCGAGCCGTTGGCGGTTTCGATCTCCAGCCATTTGACCGGCGTTCCGATCGCTGCCGCGCTCGTGGTCACGGTGACCGTACCGGCGCTGATCGGATGATCGAGATCTATCCGCAGCCATTGCCCCACAGCGCTTTCCAGGCCGTTGCTGAGCCACGCCGTCGCCGGATCACCGTCCACCGCGGCGGCGGCGCTGGCGCCGGGCGCAGTGCCACCGAGCTGCGTCGCGTCGGCCGCCGAACTCGACACGCTGACCCGGCCGCCGCTCCACTGGCCTTCCACGAGGTGCTCGCCGTACACCGGATAGTCGGCCACTAAGTTGTGCGTCCGCCGCGGGTCGCCGGGCGCGCGCAGGGCGGAATTGTGATCGTCGACCTTGCCGAAGTCGGTCTCGCGGTCCATCGGGGTATCGGTGACAGTCAGGTCATGCAGCGGCAAACCCGCATTCGAGGCGTCACCGGAAAGAATCACTGGCCCTTGGGGATCCACCTGAATGAGCGACTCAGGACCGCCCTGAACCACCGGAACGCTCGTCAGCGGCACGGTGTAGGGGTTCGACGGTCGGGCATCTGGGGGACCGACCCGGTAGATCTGAATCGCCGGATACGCGGGGCGCAAATCACTGTCGTAGACGAGCCCGTCACCGCGGCGCGGCCGAATGGGATCACCGAAGGTGGCTACCTGCGCCAAACCTGGTGAGTAGTCCAGTGTTTGATGCACCAGCATCGGTCTAGCGGAGCGGGAAGTCTCGGGGTCCAGGTCGTTGCGCACCACGAGATAACCGATGCCCTGCTGCAGCAGCGTCGAAGCCAGCGCGGCGGACGGACGCCCATCGGCGAACAACCGCTGCACCGAGTCCATCGCCCGGATCGTGCCGGGCGGGTTGAGCGGAATGGCATCACGCACGGCCCACGGCGTCGAAGCCAGCGCCTGCAACGGCTCGTCGCGAGTCAGGCCCCACACCTGGCTGCCGAACGGCGCGCCGGGGACGACCAGCGCGCGTTGCCCGTTGGCGTGCTCGTGCAGCCAGTTCGCCGCGTCCTGCCAGTACTGGGGCACCTGCTTGTACGCGCCGCGGGGTGCGAGCGCCCCGGTCCAGGCCAGCGCGCTCGCCATGGCAAGCGCCACCAGGATGAGGCCGGTGACTGCCACCATCGGGTTGCGCTCCGGATGGGCGAAGGCGCGCCGCCAGGTTCGAAACGGCACCGACGCCGGCAACGGCACCCGCGCGAGAAGGTGCGCCAGACCGAGCACCAACGGCAACCGGATCAAGGGTTCGAGCTTGTGCACGTTGCGCAGCGGGGCCCCGCCCGAGTCGAGGAACAGCCGCACCGAGTCCGCGATCGGGGAGCCCAGTTCGCCGACATACCCGGCGGTGAGCCCGGCCAGACCGATGAACAGGATTGTGGCCAGTCGCCCCTTCGCCGGCATCGCCCGCATGGCCAGTCCCGCGATTCCCGCCCCTGCAAGCACC
Source organism: Skermania sp. ID1734 (assembly GCF_007489285.1). Taxonomy (GTDB): domain Bacteria; phylum Actinomycetota; class Actinomycetes; order Mycobacteriales; family Mycobacteriaceae; genus ID1734. The sequence continues at coordinate 196,938 of NZ_VLIY01000009.1, read as the reverse complement.
CCCGTCGCCAGCACGGCCGCCGGTTGAGTGACCAGCACCGCCCCGGCGATGCGTTCCGGGGACACGAACGGCGTCCAACTATCGGTGCCGCGCAACACCTCGATCAGTGACGCCCATTGGGTGGTCACGCCCGAAGATTCGATGTAGTCCAGAAACGGCGGACTGACCTTGCCGAGCAGTAACAGCGGCACCAACCACCACGCGGTCGCGAGCAGAACGCAGGGCGCCCACCAGGCGGTGAACCGCAGCCACCGACGGTTCGGGCGATGCGCCGCCCACCAGATCACCGCCGGCAGGCAGCCCGCCAGGGTGGCGACGGCATTGACGGCGCCCATCAATCCGACCGCAACGGCGCTGCGCGCTGCGTAGACCCGTAGTGGACGCTCCGGCTCCGCGAACGCCCGGATTACCGGCAGCAGCACCCACGGCGCCAGCATCATCGGCAGCGTTTCCGACGAGATCGAGCCCAGCGTCGTCAGCACCCGCGGGGACAGCACAAAGACAACGGCCGCGAGAATCCGCGAACCTCGGCTGCCGATGCTCAGCGCCTCCGCCAGTCGGATGATTCCCCAGAATCCAGCGAACAGCAGCAGCGCCCACCACACTCGCTGGGTGATCCAGGACGGCACTCCCAGCACCTGCCCGAGCGCGAAGAACGCGCCGTGTGGAAAGAAGTAGCCGTAAGCCTGGTTCTGAACCTGGCCAAAGGTCGCCTGGCTGGTCCACAGGTGCGCGGCGCGAGCGAGGAAACCGATCGGGTTTTGGGACAGGTCGTATTTCGTGTCAGCGACGATCAGTCCGGGCGACTGCCCGAAGGCCAGCAGAAAACACGCAGCAAGGCTCGCGTAAAACCAACGTCGACCGAGAGGCGCAGTCGCGAGGACAGGCGCGGGTGCAGCTACCGAAACGACAGGCGCCGGACGATCAGCGACTGCCGTACTCAACCTGCCCCAACAGCGACGACGGCGCGTTGCCGCTGCGGTCGATCTGCGGCCGAGTGTTGTCTTGCAGCGCCGCGGTCACTCCGATGACGATGCCCACTCCCACAATCGCGCCGACGACAGCACTCGCAATACCGGGGGCAAGAAACTTCATCTACGGCTCCAATAGGTCGAGACGGCTGCGGTTCAACGTACCACCGGCGGAAGCGGGGTTCCCCGACTGCACGTCAACGCTAGTAGAGGTCCCCTGCTTCCACGGGGGAGGCGCGCGGCGCTACGCGTGCAGGCCGAATGCGCCGAGCAGTGTTGCGAACTTGGCGGTGGTCTCGTCAAGTTCGCCGACCGGGTCGGATGCGGCCACGATGCCGCCGCCCGCATACGCGGTGGCCGAGCGCCCGCCCGCGGCGATCGTCGCGCAGCGGATGGCGACTATCCAATCGCCGTCGCCCGCGCGATCACACCAGCCGACCGCCCCGCCGTAGAACCCACGGTCGCCCTCGGTGTCGCGAATGGTCTGCAGTGCCAACTCGGTCGGCGTGCCGCAGACAGCGGGGGTGGGTTGCAGCAGGACCGCCAACTCGAGGGCAGTCAGCGCGGGAGCGTCCAAAACGCCGTGAATGGGCGTGGCCAGATGCCACACCTCGGCGGTGCCGGTGAGTTCGGGACGATCCGGCACCGACAGCTCCCGGCACACCGGTGCAAGACGCTCTCGGATCCAGTCGACAACGAAGGCGTGCTCGGCGAGGTTCTTCGACGAGGCGAGCAGTTCTTCGGCCTCGGCGCGGTCGTCCGCCGGGTCCGCGTGGCGCGGCGCGGTGCCCGCCAGCGGACACAGTTGCACCGTGTCGCCCCGACGGCTGACCAGCACCTCCGGACTCGCGCCGACGAGCGTCCCTCCGTCGACCGTCACGGCGAATGTGTTGGCCCGCTGGTGCCGGGCGTTGAGCGCGGCGGCTAACTGCAGCGGTCGGATCGGCTCCGTCGCGGTCACCTGTACAGCTCGCGCGGCCACCACCTTCTGCAGTTTGCCCTCCCCGATCAGCTTGATCAGCTTGGTGACGCGGTCGACGTGTTCGGCTGGCGAAGGGATTTCCGCACCCAGCGTGACCGGGGGAAGCGTGGCCGGCTCGGGACGCCACGGTCCCGCGTGCTGCTGCCAGCGCTCAGGGACGAACAAGGCGGCCGGTGCGGCGGGGTCGAACGGCAGCGCGCCCACGATGACGTCGGCATCCGTTTTCAGCGCGTCGGCCGGGTGGTGAAACTGCGCGCGACGGCCTTGTGCGCGCACCACGCTGTGCGGCCGCGCCAGCAGAAAACCGTCCATATTCTCGAGACTAACGGTCTTCGGACCCGCTAGGCGTTCGCCGCCTCTTTCACCGGCGGCACCAGAAACACCGGCCGGTGGCAGTGCTTGAGCACGTGATCAGCGACGCTGCTGTGTAGCAGCGCACGAATACCGGTGGCGCCACGGGTGCCCGCGACAATGATGTCGACGTTGAGTTCGTCGGCGATGTCGACGATGGTGTTCCAGATTGTGGTGGTGCATTCCTCGCAGCGGCCTTCGACGTTCAGTCCGGCCGCCCGCGCCAACTCGACACCCTCGGCATTGGTCACCTTCGCATCGGACAACGCGACATCTTCGATGTCTTCATCGGGAACCCAATCCGGTTGCATCACACCCGAAAGTCCCGACATCCGGGCGGCCTGGCGGATCATCGGTTCCCAGGCGGTCAGCACGATTGCCCGATCGGCGGCGAGGAACCGCCCGGCGTAGGAGATCGCTCGCTTAGCGCGCTCGGACCCGTCGTAGGCGATCAGCATCAGATCGCACGGCATCTGCAGACCTCCTCGCCAGAATCACCACCGAGGTTACCCGGCGGGTACCGTCGTGCGAAGGTTCGCCGGAAAAGGGAGTGTCACATGCGCAAGCCGTCCGCCCTGCTAGTGCTGCTCAGTGTTGCGGTGGTCGCCGGTTGTTCTTCCACCACCGATCGCTCCGACGAGCGCACCTCCGCGGCGGCACCGGCACCGGTCTCGAATTCGACTGCGCTGCACACCACTCCGGCCGCCGAGTCGTGTGAGGATCATTATCTGAACGCCTTGCAGCCGCGAGACAAGTTGGCGCAGTTGCTGACTGTGGGGGTGACCGGCACCGACGACGCGGTCAACGTGGTGTCGAAGTACCACGTTGGGGGCATTTTCATCGGCGGCTGGACCGATCAGTCCCTAGTCACCGCAGGTGGTTTGGAGAAGGTCAACGCAGCGTTCAACATCCCGCCGATGGTGACCATCGACGAGGAGGGCGGTCGCGTGGAGCGCCTCGGCAACGTCATCGGCGCGCTGCCGGCAGCACGGACGGCCGCGGCCACCATGTCGCCCGAGCAGTACTACAACGTTGCCCTCCAGCACGGCCAAGCGATGCGCAAGCTCGGCATCACCGTCAATTTCGCACCCGATGTGGACGTGAGCGACGAGCCTGCCAACGCCGTGATCGGGGACCGGTCGTTCTCCGACGACCCGGCCAAGGTCACCACCTACGCGACGCAGTTCATCCGTGCCATGCACGACGCCGGTGTGCAGCCGGTGATCAAGCACTTCCCCGGCCACGGCCACGGCTCGGGCGACTCGCACAAGGGCCCGGTGCAGACCCCGCCGCTGGCGCAGCTGATGACCGATGACCTGGTGCCGTTCCGCAACCTCGTCGGCAGCGGCGCCGGCGTGATGGTCGGCCACCTCGACGTGCCCGGTCTCACCAGCCCCGGCGTGCCGGCCAGCATCAGCCCGGCCGCAATGGCGTTGCTGCGCAACGGAGTCGGCTACGGCGCCGCACCGTTCAACGGACCGATCTTCACCGACGACCTCGGCGGCATGGCCGCCATCACCGACCGCATGGGCATCGTGTCGGCCGTGGAAACCGCGCTCGAGGCCGGCGCCGATGTCGCACTGTGGATCACCACCAACGCCGTCCCAGCGGTGCTCGACAACCTGGTCGCGGCCATGTCCTCGGGCAAGCTCAACCCGCAACAGGTCAACCAGTCCGTACTCCGCGTCGCCCGCTTCAAAGGCACGCTGCACTGCTAGGACTCGATCTCCCGCTTGAGGTTGCGCAGCGTCGTCGCAATGTTGCGTCGCTGGAAGTCGGCGAACGATGACCCGCGGGTAGCAACCCGGTCGAACACCGCCGCAACCGCATCCGGCCAGAAGCGCCGATCGTCCGTCCACGTTTCGATGACTTTGGTGCCGCCGGGTACGGGCTCGAAGCGGTATTCCCAGGTGGCGATCGGCGTCGGCAGCCAGGGCCGCAGCACACCGATGGCATGCACGCGGAAGCCGAACCGCACGCCCGGTTCGGCGGCGGTCACCGTGCAGCGTGTGGTCCACCGCGCGGCGCCGCGTTTGTTGCGACCATCAAATGTCGCGCCGACACCGGCATCCGAATTCATGCGAGCCCCAAGGTTTTCCGGGCTCCAGCGACCCATTTGGGTGGGATCGCTGACCCGAGCGTAGATGGTAGCCGGATCGGCGGCGATCACGACGCTGTCGGAAACGGTCAGTTCACGCGTCATAGTTCTCCTCGTATGCACAGTTGCGGCCTGGACTCGCCGCGAATAATCGAGCCATGGCAGACATCGAATCAGCTCAGCGCTTCCTCGACTCCTACGCGGCCACTCCACCGTGGGACATCGGTCGTCCGCAACCCGCTCTGCAGGCGGTGTCCGACCAATTCACGGGCCGCGTCCTCGACGTCGGCTGCGGCACCGGCGAGCATGCACTCTTGGCGGCCTCGCTCGGGCTCGACGCGACGGGGATCGACGCGGCCCCCACCGCAATCGAACGCGCCAAGAAGAAAGCGGGCGAACGCGACCTCAGCGCCCGGTTCATCGTCGGAAACGCCCTAGAACTCGGTTCACTCGACGAGCAATTCGACACAATCGTCGACTCCGGGCTGTTCCACGTGTTCTCCGACGACGAGCGGGCACGCTACGTTGCCAGCCTCGCCGCTGCTCTCGCGCCCGGCGGCAGGTATTTCATGTTGTGCTTCAGCGACAGCCAACCGGGCGATTGGGGTCCACGCCGGGTGACTGAGACCGAGATTCGGGGCAGCTTCGCCGACGGGTGGCGGGTCGATGACATTACCGCGACCCAGTTGGAAATCAATGAGGACCCGGAAGTCCCGGCCGGGCCTGTCGATGCCTGGCGGGTGGCCGCGACGCGGCTATGAGGGTTCCCGCTTCGAACGGTCGAGGCGGGGCAGGAGCGTCTGCTCGGCGAGTAGCAAGAGGGCGGCCGCGATCGGAATGGCCAGCAGCGCCCCGATGATGCCGAGCAGGACGCCACCGATCAGCACCGCCACGACGGTGGCCACGGCGGGGATGTGCACCGTGCGCCCGATGATCTTGGGCACCAGCACGTAGTCCTCGACCAGGCGCATGATGATGAAGAACCCAACCGTTGCGATGCTCACCGGAATTGAAACCGTCAGCGCCACCAGCGCGATGATCAACCCGGCCACCGTCGACCCGATCACCGGAATCAGATCGAGGACGGCGACCATGACCGCCAGCAACAGTGGGTACGGCATGCCGAACGCCATCAGCCAGATGTAGGTGGCGATCGCCGTGATCAACGAAATCAACAGGTTTCCCAGCACGTAGCCGCCCACCTTGGCAAAGATTTCGTCGCCGATCAGGATTGCCCGTGGGCGCCGGGCGGCGGGGAACAGCCGGTACAGCGCCGCCCGCAGACGAGGGAAATTGGCGGAGAAATAAATGGTCAGCACGATTCCGATCACCAGATTGGCCACGTCGCTGAAGATCCGCTGACCGACGCCGATGACGCCACCTGGCAGCCCACCGCCGAATCCATGCCGGAGCTTGTCCTCCAGATGAAACCGATCGCTGAGATTCTTCAGCCAGCTGTTGTGTTGCAAAAGACTCTGCAGCCGATCGGGACCGTGTTGAATCAACTCGCTGGCCTGGTCGATGAGCGGCGGAATTGCCGCGGCCAGGAAGCCGCCGACCGCGGCCAGGAAGATCAGGTAGACCAAACAGATTGCCGCCCAGCGCGGTACGTGGTGTTTGACCAGCCAGGAGACCGCCGGCTCGATCCCCGCGGCGACGAAGAAGGAGACCAGCACCAGTATCAGTACCTGGCGGGCGCTGATGATGATCTGCACCAGCCCGTACGTGACGGCAACCCCTGCTGCGGCGGACATTCCGATGACGAACGGCGACCGGCGGTTGAATCTGGGACCGGGACGGCCTAGCGGATGCTCCGCCGAACTCAGTCGGGCGGCCTCGGCTTCGGCCGCGACGATCTCGGCTGGTTCGTCCCGCGGGTGTGGCTGGCCGACGAGGTCGCGGTGCGCTTCTGCGGCGGCGGTGTCGTCAAACCCGTCGTCGCGCTTGGGGTCCTCGGATGCGCCGCCGCGCGTGGGGTCGTAGTCGTCTCGCGCCGTCGCCATGGCACCTTAGAGGTAGCCATAGTGGCAGGTACGCAAACCGCGCGCCGAAGCGACTGCCGCAGAACTTACCGTGGAGTAAGATAGCGGCGTCCGATCGAGGAGGCGCACCGATGACCAGGGGAACCAAACGGTTACCACGCGCGGTGCGTGAGCAGCAGATGCTCGACGCCGCGGTCGAGGTCTTCTCGGCCAACGGGTTTCACGAAACCTCGATGGATGCTATCGCAACGGCCGCGCAGATCTCCAAACCGATGCTGTATTTGTACTACGGCTCCAAGGACGAGCTGTTCAGCGCGTGTATTCAGCGCGAGGGAATGCGCTTTGCCAAGGCCGTCGCCCCGGCCGGCGACCCATCGCTGACTCCCCGCGAGCAGGTGCGCGTCGCACTGCTCGAGTTTCTCAATTACGTTGACAGCCATCGACAGTCATGGACCGTGCTCTACCGCCAGGCGGTCGGGCAGCAACCGTTCGCGAAGCTGATCCAGACCAACCGCGACCGGTTGGTGGATTTGACGGCCGGCCTGCTCGAATCGAGCACGAAGACCCCCGAGCCGGGCACCAACTTCCGCATCATGGCCGTGGCGCTGATCGGCGCGGGGGAGGCAGTCGCCGACCGAATCGCCGACGGCGAGATCGACGTACACGAGGCCGCCGAGTTGCTCGAGCGGCTGGCGTGGCGCGGTCTGGCCGGCAAGAAGAAGGACTGAGCGGGTGGCCGCTGTGCGCGACTGAGCGGCTCGCCGCTGTGCGCGACTGAGCGGCTCGCCGCTGCGACCACCCGCTCGGCCGTTCAGCTCAGCGTCGCCGTCAGGTGCGGGTAGCCCTTCTTCGGGTGCCGCAGCGCCAGGTCCCAGCCGTTGGCGGTCTGGTCCGCGTACACGTTCACCGTCGACGGAATGAAGACCGGCTTGCCGAACTTCACCTTGTAGGTGACAGCGTCGGGGATCCGGCCCTCGAGCACCTGCAGCGTTGCCGCTGCCGTGTACATGCCGTGCGCAATCGTCCTAGGGAACCCGAAAGCCTTGGCACCCAACGACGAAATGTGGATCGGGTTGCGGTCACCGGACACGGCAGCGTACTTGTCGATAGTCTTCTGATCGATGCGCAGCGTCCGCATCGGCGGTGGCGGAACCTCCTCCGGCTTCTTCTCCGGCTTGGGCCCACCCGACAGCGAGGTCTTCTGCTGGTGCAGGAAGGTCGTCACCTGTCGCCACACCAACTCCCGCCCGACGCTCACCTCGCTGACGGCATCCACCAGCAGACCCTTGGGGTGCTCGCGGAGGTTCTCCGTGTGCGCGACGACGTCGAGCGGTTCGCTCACCGAAATCGGCCGCTTCTGCTCGATGACGTTCTCCGCGTGCACAGCCCCGACCGCCGCGAACGGAAAGTCCCGGGCGACCACGAGCTGCATCACGGCCGGAAACACCAACGTGAACGGATAGGTGATCGGCAGGGAGTCCGAAAACCGCAGCCCGCAGGTCTTGGTGTAGGCGGCGAGGTTGTCCGGATCCACCCGGAGACCCTTGAGTTCGACACTGCGATTGGGCAGTTCGGAGCCCCGCGACGACAATCCCGGCAGCGGGATGGCGCCGAGGGCGGCCTTGAGGTAGAGGTCGCGCGTCTTGGGTTGCCCCTCGAGCTTGATGACTTCCTTCTGTGGGCTCATCAGGCTCCGATCAAGCTCTGGCCGCACACCCGGATGACCTGACCGGTAACGGCGTTGGACGCCGGGCTAGCGAAGTAGGCGATGGTCTCGGCCACGTCGACGGTCTGACCGCCCTGCAGCAGGGAGCTCATCCGGCGGCCGGCCTCGCGGGTCGCGAACGGAATGGCCGCGGTCATTGCAGTCTCGATGAAGCCCGGCGCCACCGCGTTCACAGTGATGTTCTTCTCGGCCAGCTTCGGCGCCTCGGCCTGCACCATGCCGATGACACCGGCCTTCGAGGTGCCGTAGTTCGTCTGGCCGCGGTTACCGGCAATGCCCGCGATAGAGGAAACGTCGATGACCCGCCCACCGTCCTTGAGCGCGCCCTTTTCCACCAGGGCCTCGGTAATGCGGTGCGGGGCAAGCAGGTTCACGCCGATCACGGCATTCCAGCGTCCGGCGTCCATGTTGGCCAGCGTCTTGTCCCGGGTGATGCCGGCGTTGTGCACGATGATGTCCGCGCCGCCGTGCCGGGAGAGCAGGTGCTCGGCGAGCTTGTCGGCCGCGTCGGGCGCGGTGACGTCCAGGGCCAGCGAGGTGCCGCCGACCTTGTTCGCCGTCTCCGACAGCGCCTCACCGGCGGCCGGGATGTCGGCGCAGATCACGTGCGCGCCATCGCGGGAGAGCACCTCGGCGATCGTGGCGCCAATACCGCGCGCGGCACCGGTCACGACGGCGACCTTGCCCTCGAGCGGACGGGTCCAGTCCGGCCTGGCGGCGGCGTCGTCCGCACCCACCCGGAAAACCTGGCCGTCGACGAACGCCGACTTGGCCGACAGCAGGAATCGCAGGGTCGACTCGGCACCGGTTGCTCCGGCGGCGGCGTCGGGCGATACGTATACGAGGTTGCCGGTCGAGCCGTTCTTGATCTCCTTGGCGACGCTGCGGGTGAAGCCCTCGAGTGCGCGCTGCGCGATCTGCGCGTCGACACTGCCCGCTTCCTCCGGCGTGGTGCCGACCACGACAACGCGCGCGCTCGACGCCAGGTTGCGAATCACCGGCTGGAAGAACTCGAACAGTGCGACGAGCTCGTCGGGAGCGGCGATGCCGGTCGCGTCGAAGACGAGTGCACCGAATTTCTGGTCATTGGCGTCGGCAAAGGTGTAGTCCGACAGCATTTCCCGGATCGGTTCCACGAGCCGGCCGTTACCGCCCAGCAGTACCGGGCCGGCCAGCGGCGGCTCACCCGGGGCGTAGCGGCGCAGCTTCGCCGGCTGCGGCAAACCGATCTGCTTGGCGATGAACTGCCCCGCCGAGCTGGACAGGAACGACGAGTACGGGTCCGGAGCTCCCTTACTGGATGCCACTATGTCTACCTTCTCGATCGATGTAACGGGTCACACCCAAAACTAGTGGTGCGGTGTCGACAATGAACTTACTCCGGAGTAAGTTTGTTGTCGAGCAGACCCATCGGATCTTTGGAGACTTCAGTGACGAGCAAAACGCGTCAAACCCGCCCGGTCGCCGTACTTGGTGGCAACCGCATTCCGTTCGCGCGGTCCGACAAGGCCTACGCGCATGCCTCGAACCAGGATATGTTCACGGCCGCTCTCGAGGGCCTGATCAGCCGGTTCAGCCTGCAGGGCGAGCAAATGGGCTTGGTAGTCGGCGGCGCCGTGCTCAAGCACAGCCGCGACTTCAACCTGATCCGCGAGTGCGTGCTCGGCAGCTCGCTGAGCCCCTACACGCCGGCCTTCGACATCCAGCAGGCGTGCGGCACCGGCTTGCAGTCGATCATCGCGGTCGGTGACGCCATCGCGCAGGGCCGCATCGACGCCGGCATCGGCGGTGGCGTGGACACCACCTCGGACGCCCCGATCGGCGTCGGCGACGAGTTGCGGGAATTCCTGCTGTCGCTGAACCGGGCCAAGACGACGGGCGACCGGATCAAGCTGCTCGGTAATGTCCGGCCGTCGATGCTCGGACTCGAGATCCCGCGCAACGGCGAGCCCCGCACCGGTCTGTCCATGGGCGAACACGCCGCCATCACCACCAAGGAATTCGGCATCCGTCGCGAGGACCAGGACGAGCTCGCCGCGGCCAGCCACCGCAACATGGCCGCCGCCTATGACCGTGGCTTCTTCGACGACTTGGTCACCCCGTTCCTGGGCCTGACGCGCGACGACAACCTGCGTCCAGACTCGTCGGCGGAGAAGTTGGCCAAGCTCAAGCCGGTCTTCGGTGTGAAGCTCGGCGACGCCACCATGACGGCCGGTAACTCGACCCCGCTCACCGACGGCGCGTCCGTCGCGCTGCTGTCGACCGATGAGTGGGCACAGGAGCGCAACCTTCCGGTGCTGGCCTACCTGATCGACTCCGAGACCGCCGCGGTCGACTACGTGCACGGTCACGACGGCCTGCTCATGGCGCCGACCTACGCGGTTCCGCGACTGCTGGCCCGCAACGGACTTACGTTGGCCGACTTCGACTTCTACGAGATTCACGAGGCATTCGCCTCGGTCGTGCTGGCGACCTTGCAGGCCTGGGAGAGCGACGCCTACTGCAAGGAGCGTCTGGGTCTCGACGGCGCGCTCGGCTCGATCGACCGGTCCAAGCTGAACGTCAACGGGTCGTCGCTGGCGGCCGGTCACCCGTTCGCCGCGACCGGCGCTCGCATCATCGCTTCGGCGGCGAAGATGTTGGCCGAGAAGGGCTCCGGCCGTGCGCTGGTGTCCATCTGCGCCGCCGGCGGGCAGGGTGTGACAGCGATCCTGGAGCGGTAGTTTCGAGACGTTGAACGGGTGGTTGTCGAGGCACTCATCGAGTGCGTCTCGGAAACCACCCGTTCGCCGTTTAGGGACAGGGGACGCTACTTCTCCAGGTGTACCGTCGATATCCGTCGAACAACCGACGCCAGGCTCAGCGCATCGAACTTCCGACCGCGCGCTCTGCGCCGGCTCCAGCCAAAAGATCCCTCAGCCAGCACATGTAACGCAACCTGACGCATCCCGATGTAAGGGGTGGCCCTGTGCTGCTGCCTGACCCCCGACCCGGCAGCCGCACGGGGCCTTTCAGGTGACCAGCCCACCATTGGGATGGCTCAGCATTGTGGTTCGAGCAAACTTTGAGCCAATCTGCCGCTAATCGGGCCACGGTAGTCTAGCTTCGCTGGCGTGCGCATCAAGTTCCGGCTGCTCGCCATCGCCGCAACAGTGTTCAGCCTCGGTATCGGCGCCGGTCCTGCCGCGCATGCCGACGTGACGATGGGACCCCTGCCGGTGCAGTTCGATCTGGGTGCCGGCATCCGTGCCATGCTGTTTCCCGAGACGCCGCCACCGGGCGCCAACGACCCGACGTGCAAACTCACTCCGCAGCATCCGCGGCCCGTGGTGCTGATCAACTCGTCCCTGTTCACGCAGGCGTCGGCCTACCAGGCCGGCGCCCCGTTCCTGCGGGACAACGGATATTGCGTCTTCACGTTCAACTTCGGCAACCCGGCCTGGATCTCCGAAATACCGATCCAGGCAGTCGGCGACATTCGTCAAGCGGGCCAGGTTCTTTCGGCCGAGGTCGATAGGGTGCTAGCGCAAACGGGCGCCAAGCAGGTCGACCTTGTCGGGCACTCGCAGGGCGGCGGAATTCTGCCGGAGTACTACCTCAACGTGCTCGGCGGTGCCGCCAAGGTGCACAGCCTCGTCGGTATCTCGCCGAGCAACCACGGCACCACGCTCAGCGAAATGGTCTACGCACGCAGCCTACTGCCGCCGATCGGGCGTGCACTGTACGACTTCCTCGGCATGGCCGCCCCCGGGCTCACCCAGCAGGCCGTCGGATCGGACCTGGTTGCGCAGACGTACGGCCAGGGCGACACCCGCCCGGAAGTCACCTACACGACCATCGTTTCCAAATACGACGAGGTGGTGACCCCGTTCGACCATCAGTTCCTGAGCGGTCCGAATGTCACCAATATCCTTTTGCAGAACGGCTGCCCCATCGACTACTCGGAGCACGCGTCGACGCTTTACAGCGAGCGGGCCTGGCGCTATGTGCTCGATGCGCTCGACCCGGCCCATCCGACGCCAGTGCCGTGCATGGAAGTCGACCCGTTCTTCCCGAACGTCAGGTAATCGGACCGGCTTCCAGTACTTCCAAAGCCGCCGATATCTGCGCAGCCGCCTCGGCACCGTACTGATGACTCACCGCGGCGAGGGCACGCGCGAGGTGCGGGCCCACCTCGCCCGCGGCCAGCACCTGCTCCGCAAGCACAATCCCATGTACCACGTGCGCGGCCCGCACCCGACGGTCATCGGTCACCTCGTACCGCCAGTCGGCCAGTTGGAGCCGCTCCGGTTCAGTCCCGAGCCAGCGCCGCCGCGCGGGCGTCCGCACGGCGCCCGGCACGACGGCGAACAGACCCAAAACACCGGCCGGCCCGACTGCGCCCTGAATCGCGGAACCAATCACCGCCGCGGCATGGTCTTGATCGAAACTGTCGGCAAGCATCACTGATCGACCATCGGCAGCGTGAATTGCGGACGGATCGGCTCACCCTCGCCGATGCGGCGAATCGCGGTGCCCGCCGCGTAGAACTCCACGGTGTGGAAGCCCCACACGTAGTTCTGCAACTCGAAGCTCACACCCGTGACGCCATTGGCGCCGTCGCGCTCCGCCTCCGCTTGCATTCGCCCCATCGCCAATTCGCGGGCCTGGTAGTTGCCCTGCGTCCACTGCGGCATCTCCACGTTGTTGCCGATTTGGCGCAGTGTTTGCATGAAACCCTGTGCGGCCACGTGAAATACGCAGTTGCCCATGACGAACGCCACCGGCACATAACCGGTCCGCATGAGGGTGACCATGTCCTGACCGGACAGATGGCTGCTGAAGGCCTGCCCGTTCGGGCGGCGGTACGCACCCGGAGAGGGCGCGTACCGAACTGCCGTGCCTACCGCCATGAACTCCAGGTGTTCGGCCGAACCATGCTCGCGCCAGGCGAGTCGAACCCCGACGACCCCGTCGGCTCCGAGACTGTCGGCCTCGGCCTGCATCCGCGACATGGCGTTCCAGCGGGCCCGATAGGTGGCCTCGGTGAGCACGGTCAATTCGGTCTGCTGCCGGATGCCGCTGGTCTGGTAGCCGACGTGGTAAACGGAAACGCCCATGACCAGGTCGATCGGTTCGAAACCGGCCCCGTGTAGGAGCGCGAACTCGTTGACCGAGAGATCCGAGGTGAATATCCGCCCGGCGTGGGAAAGCCGCTCACTCGCGGTGGGATCGAGTTGACCTCCGGTATTCGGCTGCACGATCGCATCCTTTCCACGAAAGCCAACGAACCCGAACCATCCCGCAGGATAGTCCGGGTTCGTTGGAATCGGTGAATCAGAATGCTGCTTCGTCGAGCTCCATGATGTCGTTGTCGATGTTCGACAGAATGGCGCGGGTGGCGGTCAGCTCCGGCAGGACGTTACGGGCGAAGAACTGCGCGACCGCGACCTTGCCCTCGTAGAAGGCCTGGTCTTTGTCAGCACCCTGGTCCAGCGCCTCGAGCGCAACCTCGGCCTGGCGCAGCAGCTGCCAACCGATGAGCAGGTCACCGACGGCCAGCAGGAAGCGCACCGAACCCAGGCCGACCTTGTACAGCTCGCTCGGCGTCTGCTGGGCGCCCATCAGGTGGCCGGTCAGGGTGGCGGCCATGGCCTGAACGTCCTCGAGCGCGGTAGCCAACAGCGCGCGCTCGCCCTTGAGGCGACCGTTGCCCGCCTCGCTGTCCAGGAATTTCTGGATCTGGCCGGCCACGTGAGCGAGTGCCACGCCGCGGTCGCGGGCGATCTTGCGGAAGAAGAAGTCCTGCGCCTGGATGGCCGTGGTGCCCTCGTACAGCGAGTCGATCTTGGCGTCACGGATGTACTGCTCGACCGGGTAGTCCTGCAAGAAGCCGGAACCACCGAAGGTCTGCAAGGAATCAGTCAGGTACTGGTAGGCCCGTTCCGAGCCGACGCCCTTGACGATCGGCAGCAACAGGTCGTTGACGCGGAATGCCACGTCCTTGTCCGCGCCCGAGACCTTCTCCGCGATGTCCGCGTTCTGGTGCGCGGCGGTGTAGAGGTAAACCGCGCGCAGGCCCTCGGCGTACGCCTTCTGCATCATCAGGCTGCGGCGCACGTCCGGGTGGTGGGTGATGGTGACGCGCGGGGCGGCCTTGTCCGTCATCTGGGTCAGGTCAGCACCCTGCACGCGCTCCTTGGCGTAGGACAAGGCGTTGAGGTAACCGGTGGACAGGGTGGCGATGGCCTTGGTGCCGACCATCATGCGAGCGTGCTCGATGACGTCGAACATCTGCGCGATGCCGTTGTGCACCTCGCCGACCAGCCAGCCCTGCGCGGGAACGCCGTGGCCACCAAAGGTGACCTCACAGGTGGCCGAGACCTTCAGGCCCATCTTGTGCTCGACGTTGGTCACGAAAACGCCGTTGCGCTCGCCGAGCTCGCCGGTCTCTTTGTCGAAGTGGAACTTCGGCACGAAGAACAGGCTCAGGCCCTTGGTGCCCGGGCCAGCGCCCTCGGGACGGGCCAGCACCAGGTGGAAGATGTTCTCGAACATGTCGTCGGAGTCGGCCGACGTGATGAAGCGCTTGACGCCCTCGATGTGCCAGGAGCCGTCCTCCTGCTTGATGGCCTTGGTGCGGCCGGCGCCAACGTCCGAGCCGGCATCCGGCTCGGTCAGCACCATGGTGGCGCCCCAGTTGCGCTCGACGGCGATCTCGGCCCACTTCTTCTGCTCGTCGGTCGCGTTGTTGAAGAAGATGTTGGCGAAGCCCGGGCCGGCGGCGTACATGAACGCGGCGGGCTGCGCACCCAGGATCAGTTCGGCAATGGCCCAGTAGATCGGGCGGGGCATGTTCATGCCACCGAGCTCTTCGGCGATGCCCAGCTTGTCCCAGCCGCCGTCCTGCAGAGCACGGAAGGCCTTCTTGAAGGACTCGGGGATGGAGACGGTGTGCGTCTCGGGATCGAAGACGGGCGGGTTGCGGTCCGCGTCGGCGAACGGCTCGGCCAACGGGCCCTCGGCCAGCCGGCGAACTTCGTTCAGCATTTCGCGAACGGTGTCGGTGTCAAGATCGCCGTACGCGCCCGAGTCGAGGGTGTCGTTCAGTCCCAGCACCTCGAAGAGGTTGAACTCGAGGTCGCGGACGTTGCTCTTGTAGTGGCCCATCTTCATCTCTCCATTGAGTGAGTGTTGTGGTGCGGTCCGGCGATGTCCGGTCCCGCCCAGGTGTTACCGCCGGTAGAGAGGTCACCTACTACTGACGGGTAACTTAACGCCGATGTTACTAGTCGGTACAGGCGCGTCCAAGGCATGTCCGGCGAACTGTGACGTACTCCACATTCGGTCAACTGGAGTGCCCTACAATGCATTTCGCGCAGAATCATGAGGATTCCATCATGTTTGCCCAGGCTGACAGCTGTGGTGTTTCACAGCGGGGAAACGCTAGTTGAAGGTCGAAGTTCCTGCGCTGCTTGTTGATTCGTCGGGCATCGAGAGGGGTGGTCTGTGCAGCCGGGACGGCCAACCACGCGCGACCTTGTCATCGCCACATCTGCCGGCGATGCCGAAGTCGCCTATGACGCGCGCACGCACACCCGTTTCTTGCTGATCTTGACCCATGGCGCCGGTGGCGGCGTCGACGCGCCGGACCTGTTGGCAGCCCGCCGCGTGGCGCTCGAGCTGGGCGGGTCAGTGGCGCGAGTGCTGCAGCCCTACCGGGTCGCCGGTGGCCGCGCGCCCGGGTCGGCGACCAGGCAAGACGCCGCCTGGGTGGAGATTGTCACTGCGCTGCGCCGTCGGGCCCGCGGCGTGCCGATCATTCAGGGCGGCCGCAGCAACGGCGCTCGAGTGGCGTGTCGCACCGCCCTCGACGTGCGCGCAACAGGCGTCGTCGCGTTGGCGTTTCCGTTGCATCCACCCGGAAAACCCCAGCTGAACAGGGCCGACGAGCTGCGCGCGACAGGGGTGGAGGTGGTCGTCCTCAACGGCGACCGAGACCCGTTCGGCATTCCCGAGGCCGCCGACGCCGCCGAGGTTCATGTTCTGCGCGGCCAGACGCATGCACTCAAGTCAGCAGCCGCAGAGATTGCGGCCGTGCTTACGCCGTGGCTACTGCGCTGGAGCGGTCAAGCCTGATTCGGCAGCAGGGCTCGGATCAGCGCAGGCTCGTGCGCATCAACACCACGTTGTACTCGGAGTGAATCGTCGTGACGAAGTACAGGTCCGACCCGGTCTGGTACGGGAAGATCGATGGCGCATATGCCGTCGGCAACTCGCGAGTGTCGATCAACGTGCGTGGCGGGCTCCACGGTCCCTGCGGGGCAGGCGACGTCCGCATCACCACCGAGTTGAACGGGTCCGTGGTGAGCATCACGTACTGCCCCAGGAAGTCGTTGTACTGCACCGACAACTCGCCGACCCCGCCGACGATCGGCGCCGCCGCGTTGACGTCGCCCTTCTTCCACTGCTTGCCGTCCCAATACTCGTACGCGTCCTTGTTCGCGATCTGCGCCTGCGGAACCCGCGCGACGAAACCCGGATTGTTGCGTCCGGACGGCGTGCCGTATTCGTAGACGTAATTAGCGTCCTTGACAAAGGCGTTCATCTGGAAGTTGTGGTCGCCCGCCACGTTCGCGCGACGGGTCTGGGGCAACTCGGCCCAGTTTTCGCCGTTGTCCCCCGAGGCGACAAGACTGGAGAAGTTCGTGGTCCAGTGCCCATCGCTGTCCCAACTCTTCACCGACATCATGCTCATGAACTGGACGCCGCCGACCGAGACGCCGGCCGTGGGAATGCGGCTGATCTCGATGAACGGGATCTTCGGGCTCGGCACAAGCTCCTTCGCTTGACCGAACGGATCACGCACCACACTGTCGTACACGATCCCGTCAGCTGGGTTGTGCGTGTGACTGCGCAGCAGAATGTTGGACTTCCAGGCCCAGATGCTGCCCGCGAGCAGGTTCGGAAAGCCGATGCCCGCAGAGTCGCCGAACGCCGTCATCAGCTCGCCGTTGCCGTTGTCCCACATGATGCCAAGGTCGGTGCCGAGAACGTTGTAGCGCTGGGTAGCGTTCGGGCTCGCCAACCCGGTCACCTGGTAGATCGCCTGCGTGGGCCCAGTGAGGTGCGGCAGGCCGTTGGTGCCGTTCAGCACGGGGAGCGGATTGATCGCGTTGGGATCTGCGCCCGCGGGAGCCGTCACCACGAGCATCGCGGCGGTCGCCCCGGCGAGGGCGGTCAGCATGAGGGATCCGAAACGTTTCACCTTCGCCTGCCCAATTCATTCACAGCTGAGCGAGCACTCAGCAATCGGCGCCAGCGGGGCGTGACAAACACCGTCACCCCGACCGGCCTCAAGCCAGCAACAAAGCTACGGCATCCTAACAAGATCGACGCGATGAGGACACGTCTTAGGGATTCCGGAGCCGCCTCGTCCAGGTCAC
Source organism: Skermania sp. ID1734 (assembly GCF_007489285.1). Classification (GTDB taxonomy): domain Bacteria; phylum Actinomycetota; class Actinomycetes; order Mycobacteriales; family Mycobacteriaceae; genus ID1734. The sequence goes on along the minus strand of NZ_VLIY01000009.1, from coordinate 179,403 downwards.
GCTCGCTACGCGTGCGCGTGCCGGTTAGCGGGAGAATGGCTCAAGCGTCAACGCTTTCCGACGCTGATGAACGGTGAGGTAGCGAAGGCCATTTTGGCCCGCGACGAATGCCCGCTGCGACCGGCGCGGCAGCCAGACCAGTGCGCCCGGGGTCAGGTTGACTGCGCCGGACTCGGTCTCCAAGACTCCGGATCCTTCCAGCACGTGCACGAGAACGTCCAGGTCAGGCCCGTGATGCGCCTCGATCCGGGCGCCTGCGGCGAGCCGGATGATGTTGGAGTCGAGGTCGCGCTGGCGCATCGACAATGTCCACACCGCGCCGGTCGCGTCGGGGTCGGCAGGAGCGGCCGACGTGTCCGCCACGATGCGCGGCAGGGCGGTCGACGCGCTCTTGCCGATCCGGACTCGCCACACCCGCGGACCGTCCTCGACCACGTCCCACTCATAACCGCCGGGATGCTCGACGTCGAACTCGTCCTTCAGATGACGCGGGTAATGGTTGTTCACCAGGATGAACGACTCGCCCACGGCAAGCCCATCGAAACGGGCGAAGATCGCCGGGTGCTTGTCTGGCTTCCGCAGTTCTCGTACGTCGAGCTCAACCGCCGTCATCGACGAGTTCCTTCCTGTGCGCAACGCTGCGAATAAATACGACAGCTCATTGTATAAACTCGCCGCATGCACACGACTGAGCAGGTTCGATTCATGGACTCCGCGTCCGTACCGTTCGCAGCCGTGGGCTCGCTCGCGATCATTGCGGGCGGTCTGGTCGCCGCGGCCACCGCGCACGCACCGACCGAGCACGGCACGTGGGCGGCCGCCTATCTCGTGCTCGTCGTTGGCGTCTGCCAGCTGGCCATCAGCGCGGCTCTCGCGCTGCTGGTTCCCGATCTGCCGATTCGCGGCGTCGCGACGGCGGCGCTGGTGATGTTCAATGCCGCCAACGCCGGCGTGGTTGTCGGCACCACCACGTCATGGAACTGGCTGCTCGCCGCCGGTTCGGTGTTGCTGCTTGCCGCCCTTGCCGCCTTGGCGTTCAGCGTGCGCGGCGCTAATCGTGGGTGGCCACTACATGCGTACTACGCGGTGATCGTGGTACTCGCCGTGTCGGTCCCGATCGGGCTCATCCTGCAGCACTGAGGATCAGCGCAGTTGCCTCCGGAAAGCATCAGCCCCGGCAACACCGGCCAAGTGCGCGAGAAACGGTCGCTGCGGGGTCAACGCCACGCCTCGATGCACGAGCGCGCCGAGCGGGGGAGGCACGTTCAGCAAGCGGCCGGCCATGGCCGACTCGGCGACGATGCGCCGGACCCGCCGGTGCCGGGTCTTGCTGTACACGGCGAAAGCGACTGGCAGGTCGATGCAGTCCTCGACGCAGCGCGCCAGGACACAGGCGTCTTCTACCGATTGGCAGCCACCCTGGCCCAGATGCGGACGCATCGCATGTGCCGCGTCGCCGATGAGCACGACGCGGCCCTCGGCCAGGCGGCGCGGCATGCTGCGGTCGACGATGTCATGACGCATCACATCGGTGGGAGAGGTGGTCGCCAACACATCGGTGATGGGATCGTGCCAGTTCACGAAAGCCCGTCGTAGCCAAGTCAAATCGCCGTCGGCACCCGGAGCACCACCCGCCGGGGCCGCCAGCGTGGCAAACCAGTAGGTGCGTCCGTCGACCAGCGGGATGAAGCCGAATTCTGCACGGTCGCCGAGGGTTTCGTGCGCTTCGCGCCCATCGGTCGACATTTCGGACAGGCCTCGCCATGCCGTGTAGCCCGCGTATCGCTCGGTGGTTTGGGGTTGCATTCGGCGCAGCACTGCGGATCGATAACCGTCCGCGCCGACGAGCGCGGCAGCGGCGAAAGCGGTTCCGTCGCTGAGTTCTACGCTGACGCCGTCGCGACCGGCGCGATATCCGGTGACGGCTACGTCGAACTGAACAACGTCGTCGGGCACCCGTTTGGCCAGCAATTCGATCAGCCGCACACGATGCACGGTGCGTAACGGTTCACCTAACGCGTTCGCAAAGTCGTCCGGCGACACGCTGCGCAAAAAGGAGCCATCGGGTGCGCGCAGGCCACCGGCGCTGATGGCCGTGCCGAGCCCGCGGACGTCATCGCCCAATCCAAGGTAGTCGAGCGCTGCCAATGCATTTGGCCACAGGCTGATGCCGGCGCCGGTCTCGCCGTAGCCCGGCCGCTCCTCGAAGATCTTCACCTGTCGGCCTTGGCGAATAAGGGCGCCGGCCAAGAGCAAACCGGCAATACCGGCGCCCGCGATGGCGATGGTCTCCGATCGGGAATCGGTCATTGCGCGGAACCGTCGCGCCGCCGGATCGGCACCAGCATCATCAGATGTTCGCGGGCGAACCGGCGAGCCTGCTGTTCGTCATCGACGGGGATCAACCCGTCCGGGGTCAACACCAGTGAAAGGGCCAGGCGGGCAGCAATTTCCGCGGATTCGTCGGCGTTGAAATCCGCGAGCTGTCCGGTGGCCTGCAGCCGTCGATAGATCTGCGCGATGTAGGCGCGACCGACACTCAGCAGCGGTCCGGCCCCAGTGGTGAGATAGGGCAGCACCGATTCCGGCTCCGTGATGAGCAGTCGGCGGATGAGCTGATTGCCGCTGAGTTGGCCCATGGTCACCACAAATAATTCGGTGAGCTGGTCCTCGGCCGGCGCCGCAGAATCCACCCGCGCGTCCACGGCAGCAATGAGCCGCTGCGCCTCCCGCATGCCGACGGCCTGCACGACCGCGGCTTTACTGGGAAACCGGCGATACAGGGTGGCCGGGCTGAGGTTGGCCCGCTTGGCGATCTCGCCCATGCTCGCGCGCTTGATGCCGAATTCCAGGAATGCCTCGAGCGCACCGTCCAGAATCGCGGGATCGGCATCGGGAGCCTGGGCGCCGAGCAACTGCTCGACCAGGCCGGGGTCAACAGCCATCGGCAACCTCACTAGGAGACCGCATCCTTGAGCGATGCGATCCACGCATCGGGATCGTGGACGTACCAGACAGCCGAGTCGTCGCCGTCGGCCGTCAGTACCCATACTCGCAGCAACGGCCTATCCAACGCCTTGGTCGTATGCGGACTCACCAACTCCACTCGACGGATGTCGCTGAGCGGGAACCGCAGTGCCGGGCCGGCGACGGTCGGCTTGAACCACAAAACATGCTTGCTGAGCACCAAGGCGCCGTTGCCGTCGAACTTCGAATCGTCGCTCTCATCAGAGGCCAGGCCGAAGAAATAGGCCCGCGAATCCTGTTGCAGCACATCGCTGGGGTCGAACGTGAAGGAAATCGCCTCGGTTGCGGCCGCGCGGCGCCGGTGCAGTATGCGCCAGTAGGTCAGTGCCAGGAAGCTGGTCGCCACCAGCAGGAAGACGACGATCACCAGAACGGCAAGTTCCACAGACGTTAGGCTACCTGCGAATTTTGCCCTGAAGTTTGCGATTGTCCTCGCCGTGCGAGTATGGGTTGCGTGGCTGTGCATCGTCGTATGAAGCTGACCTGCCTCGCCGCCGCCGTAGCGGTCGGCACTGTCCTGGGCGCGAGCGGATGCTCAGGGGATACCAACGCGCCCGCGACATCGACCGCAAGCAGTAGCAGCGCGACTTCGTCTGCGTCCGCGTCGGTCAGTACGCCCGCGTCAGCGCTGCAGACAACCTCGGCTGCCGCCCAACCGCTGCCGGAGCAGCAAATGACTCCTGAAGCGGACTTCCTGCACGCACTGCCGGACGCCGGGATACCGGTGCGCGACAAAGAATCTGTTTTCGGCACCGGCCAGCGCATCTGCGAAGCACTGGCATCCGGCAAGTCGACCGACGAAGCCGCGGCGCTCGGTGTCTCGGAACAGCAGTGGTCGCAGGATCAGGCTCGCAAGGCGGTTTCCATTGCGGCACAAACAATGTGCCGGGATGGCGGAAACTAGTGCCGGTCCCTCTTGTGAATCCGATTCAGCCGGAGAACACTGAGTAACGGCAGGGGGAAATCTCGCCACCTTCGCTAGTCGAGGATTGCTCTCATGAGTCGGAAAATCGCCACCACACTCGCAGCGGTAGCCGTCACTTGCAGCATCGGAGCACTCGCTGCACCCACCGCGTCAGCCGCGACCACAAACGCGCCGGGTCGCACAGATGCGGTCGGCTCCGTTGCGTTGTGCCTGAACATCCCGCTGTGGCCGTCGTCGTTGTCGGTCTCGGTCTGTATCTGAGTTCAGCTATACGGTGACCCGTACGCTACGGCTCGAGCCGCAGCTGGTTGAGGCACGCTGCCCGTCCCGCCGCCGTACAGCAACTCGGTGATTATACGTTTGCCGTCTTCCACGAGTTGGCCCTCGCTAGTGCCGGCCGACGCCACGATTTGGCCGGCGCCATGATTGCGGAAGACGAAGCCGATGTTGTTTGCCGTGAAGAATTTGTATGCGGCAATGGCGCTAAACGGGATGAAAAGCAACACCGCAATGGGCGTCATGGCCACCGCCGCATACAGGGAACCGAACGCCAATAGGACATACAGTGCGCCGGAACTGAGTTTGCTGCCGGACAAGACCTTCCCCGAGTTGAACTCGCTGATCGCCGACAGCGGCGCCGTCTGTTCCACGTACCCGTGCGGGATTATGCCGAAGATCGTGTGCGGCGACCGCACAACCGCCCGCCGATCGGTGACGACGACGGCGTGTGACAAGTGCTTGAGGATGAGGTGCGGGTGAAACTCGGCCGCGAAACGCACGTTCTCTCCGGGCATGATCGCGACATTTTGCAATTCGGGCATCGAACCTCTTCTCCAGCGGTCATGTTTGCCCACGCGCAATGGGCAGCGGGGACCATCGTCTGGAAGGTCGGGTCCGAAGGTCAATCATTCACTCGAATGACTCCGCGAATCAGCCGCGCAGGAAAGGTATCCCGACCTTGCGTCGGGACCGTCGGGCCACGTCCACGGCGACTGGCCGGTCCACGATCTTGTCACGCACCCGCTGCCGCTCGACGCCTCGACGGAGCTCCTCGGCGTCGATCGCCAGCCAGCCCGCGCGATCGATCACCTCGGGCTGGCGACGCTGCACGAGCTTCTTCAGGTCGGATTGCGCCTTGGCCGGAGCCTCTAGTTCGCCGCTGTTGAAATCTGCGATGAGGTGCTCGATGGTTTCGTGCGCGCAGCTCTTGTTGGTCCCGATGAACCCGGTGGGCCCTCGTTTGATCCAACCGGCGACATATACGCCCGGACGTTGCGCTACCCGACCACCGTCGTTGGGCACCGTCCCGGACGCCTCGTCGAACGGAAGGTCGAGCACGGGAACCCCGTGATAGCCGATCGAGGTCAGCACCAGGCCGGCTTCGATGTTGTCCGTATCGGTGCCGTACTCGACCGATCCCTCGGAGGCGAAGCTGCCGCGTGCGAACTCGATCGACTCGACCCGCTCGTCGCCATGGATTGCCAGCGGTGAGCGCAGGTAGCGGAACACGATGCGGCGCCGCCCCGGCTTTGCCGCTGCGGCGTCATCGAGCTCGTCGAGAATCGCCAGCTTCTGGCTGACCGCGTGGCCACGCTCCGAACTGGCAGCCGTACGCGGGTCGAGGATTTCCTCGCTGCGATCCACCAGCACATCGAAGTCGTCGTTGGCAACCAGGCCGCTCAGCTCGGGAACCGTGAAGGCCGACTGCGCCGATCCGCGGCGACCGACAATCACCACTTCTTCGACCTTGCTGGCGCGCAGAACCGCCAGGGCTTCGTCCGAGATGTCGGTGCCGGCCAACCGTTCGGGATCGCTGACCAGGATCCGCGCGACGTCCAAGGCCACGTTGCCGTTTCCGACGATCACCACCCGCTTGTGCGACAGATCGAACTTCCGGTGTGCGTGGTCGGGGTGGCCGTTGTACCAGCCCACGAAGTCGGTAGCGGACGCCACGCCGGGCAGGTCCGCGCCCGGAATGTTCAGCCGCCGGTCCGACGCCGCACCGACCGCATAGACGACGGCGTGGTGGTGAGCCAGCAACTCGTCCAGCGAAACATCCTTGCCCACTTCGACATTGAGGAAGAACTCGAAGCCAGACTCGTGGGTGATCATGTCGTAGAGCTTGGTCACCTGCTTGGTTTTTTGGTGATCCGGCGCCACGCCCGAACGCACCAGCCCGTAGGGCACCGGAAGCCGCTCGAAGACGTTGACCTGTGCGCGCGGCTGCTTGAGCACCTCATCGGCGGCGTACATCGCCGCCGGGCCAGAGCCGACCACCGCGACCCGCAACGGTCCGCTGTCGGTGCGCGCTGCGGTGCTCTCCACCATCGGCGCCAGCAGCGGGTGCTTGCGCGGCTTCTTGTAGAAGTCGGCGTTGATGCTCAGGTACGTGAGCTGGCGTTCCTCGAGCTTGCCGTGCGGGACGATCGCCTCCACCGGGCACGCGGTGACGCAGGCGCCGCAGTCGACGCAGGTGTCCGGGTCGATGTGCAGCATTTCCGCGGTGAGAAAGTCCGGCTCGTCCGGTGTCGGGTGAATGCAGTTGACCGGACACGCATAGACGCAGGACGCGTCGCTGCAGCACGACTGAGTGACAACGTGGGGCATGGGGAAGGGCTCCTTAACGACTCTGTGCGTGATTTTTCACCGTGGGCGGTGAAAAATCACGCACAGAGGTTTTGGGGTTTGGTCAGCTCGCCAGCGCGATCGGCTCGCGCTCCGGCTCGCTACGGAAGCGCGACGGACGACCGTCGATCTTGAGCACCTTCCATACCAGCTTCGAGACGGGGTTCATCAGGCCCAGCTCCTCGGCCAGCATCCGCACGTCGCCGAAGTAGCCCGCGAGCGTCTTCTTCGAGTCCTCGGAGTCCCAGAACAGGTCCTTACGGACCGAATCGGGGATGTCGAACTCCTCGAAGAACTCCCGCGGCGGGATCACGATGACGTCGCACAGAATGCGCATAGTGATCGGGTAGACGATCGAGAGCAGCGCCTTGCCGATCGGGCCGTTCTCCGGAACGTGCTGGCGCAGGAACTCGTGCGCGAACGAGATGTGGCGCGCCTCTTCGGCAACGTGGATACGCATGACGCCCTTGATGATCGGGTGGTAGTCGGCGTCGCTGCGCAGGTAGCTCTTCTGAATGTGGTCGATCGGCTCTTCACCGGCGAGCACGCCCATGAAGAAGATCGACGGGAACGGCGTGGCAGCCAGGCCCAGGAAGGGCGCTACCTTGCGCATGATCGGTCCGAAGCCGGGCACGTTTGCGCCGATGCGGTTGACCGCCTCCTGGAACATCAGGGTGTGGTTGCACTCCTCGATGACCTCATGGGTGGCGTAGCGGAACTCCGCGGAGTTGTTGGGCAGCTTGGACAGGTAGTCCATGAAGCCGCGGATGAGCACCTGCTCGAACAGCAGGCCTACCTTGGCGACGTTGGCCTGGCGGTACATGCCGATGGCGATCTGCTTCTCCTCCGGCTGCGCCTTGTACCAGGGGTGGCGGCCCAGCGGGTCGATCTCCGGGAGGATCCAGCGCCGGTCGTTCTCGACAACCTGGAACTCAGGGGCGTCCCAGTCGATATCGCGGTACGGGCTGAAGCTGCGGTGCATCGAGCCCTCGGCAAGCCGGGTGAGCATTTCGTCGTAGGTCTCGCCCGCGTAAGCGGTCAGCGGTTGGATGTCCGCGCTCTTTTCCATCGTCGTCATGACGCTGTCCTCTCCGACTGCGACAACATTGTCTGTGTTGGACAATAACATCAAAATTGTCCAATGGAAGACCCTTGCTGTTACTCGCAGTACCCAATATCGGTAAGCCTGCCCACCACCGGGCAAGAATGTGGCGGCGGTCACATAGGCCGCCGCCCCACTCAGCCCCGAATGCCCAGGTCACAGAGTTCTAGCGATGATTTCCTTCATGATCTCGTTGGTGCCGGCGTAGATCTTCTGGACCCGCTGATCGGCCCACATCCGGGCAATCGGGTACTCAGTCATGTAGCCGTAGCCACCGAAAAGCTGCAGACATTCGTCGGCCACCACCATTGCCCGCTCGGTGGTCCACCACTTGGCCATAGCGACAGTGGGGATGTCGAGCTCACCGCGAATGTGCCGGACGATGCAGTCGTCGACGAAGACCCGGCCGATCTTGGCGTCGGTGGCCACCTCGGCGAGTTTGAACTTGGTGTTCTGGAAGGCGAACACCGGTTTGCCGAAGGCCTGGCGCTCCTTGGTGTAGCGGAGGGTGTGCTCGAGGGCCACCTCCATCCCCGCAACCGAGCCGACCGCGATGATCAGTCGTTCCTGCGGGAGTTGCTGCATGAGCTGGATGAAGCCGAGGCCCTCCTGCGTGCCGAGCAGGTTCGACACCGGCACGCGCACGTCTTCGAAGAACAATTCGGAGGTGTCCTGGCCCTTCTGGCCGATCTTGTCCAGTACCCGGCCGCGCCGGAAGCCTTCCCGGTCCGCCTCGACCAGCACCAACGAGATGCCGTTGGCGCCCTGGCTCGAGTCCGTCTTGACGACCGTGATGATGAGGTCCGCCTGGCCGCCATTGGTGATGAAGGTCTTCGAGCCGTTGATCACGTACTCATCGCCTTGCCGGACGGCCTTGGTCTTGACGTTTTGCAGGTCCGAACCGGTGCCGGGCTCGGTCATGGCGATCGCGCAGACGACCTCACCGGAGGCCATCTTCGGCAACCACTTCTGCTTCTGCTCCTCGCTGCCGTAACCGAGCAGGTAGTGCGCCGCGATGACGCTGTGCACGGCGTTACCCCAGGACGAGTCGCCGATGCGGGCCTGCTCCTCCATGAGCACGGCCTCGTGGGCGAAGGTGCCGCCACCGCCGCCGTATTCCTCGGGAATTGACAAGCACAGCAGGCCGAGCTCGCCGGCCTTGTTCCACAGGTCGCGATCGACGTGGTGCTGTTCGATGTACTTGTCGATGTTGGGCTTGAGTTCTTTCTCGAAGAACGCGCGCGCAAGATCGCGCAGCGCATCGAGATCTTCGTCCAACCATGCAGACCGGTACGTCATCGAGGGTGTTCCTTACAGGTAGGAGCAGCCGCAGACGGCGGCTATTCAAGTTAACCGCAACAGTCTGTCTCATGTACCTGGCCGGTTACAAGACGGGCGCGGGCCGCAACCTTTCCGGAAGCCATCGCGGTGGCGCGTCGGGTGCGCCGTCGAGCACTCCGCCGACCGGATCATCGGTGCCGTCTTCGCGGACGAGGTCGGTGTCCGGGCGATAGATCTGCCGGATCACGAGCGCGCAGAGCGCGACCACGGCCAGGTCTCGCACCAGCACGGTTGCGGTGAACCACTGCTCGGGCAGGCCCTTGTTGCTGACGCCCAGGTAGTAATACATCCGCGGGACCCAGACCAGCGCGTCGATTGTCATCCAGGCCAACAGAATTCGTCGTTGTGGTATGGCCAACACCGCGAGCGGGACCAGCCACAGCGAGTATTGCGGACTCCACACTTTGTTGGTCAGCAAGAAGCCCGCGACCAGCAGGAAGCACAACTGCATCACCCGCGGCCGCTGCGGCGCGGTCAGCGCGAGGTAGGCGACACCGAGACAGACCGCGACGAACAACGCCAGCGACACCGCATTGAGAATGACCGGTTTGTCCGACGCCGCGAGGTTGCCGTCGAATCCCGGCCAGCCGGTGAAGGACGAGATGACGTTGTATATCGAGTCCGGGTCTGCGTGTCGGTCGGTGTTGAGCCGGAAGAACTCCGACCAGCCCGCCGGATACAACAGCGCAATCGGTGCGTTGACGGCCACCCAGGCCACCACCGCGCCGATAAACGTCGACAACCAGGTCTTGACGCGATCGGCCCGCACACACAGCACCAACAGCGGGCCGAGCAACAGCAGCGGATAGAACTTGGTGGCACCGCCCAGGCCCAGCAGAACGCCGGCTAACAGCGGCCGCCTGCGCGCCCAGGCCAACAGCCCGGCGGCGGCAAAACCGGTGGCCAGCGCGTCGAAGTTGGTGAAGATGTGCACGATCACCAGCGGTGAACAGGCGATCAGCGCGGCGTCCCACACCCGCCGGCCCGCCAGCATGGAACTGGCCCATACGGTCACCAGCCACGCCATGGCCAACCCGAGGGCCACGACGTTGAAATAGACCGCCACCTGCAGCCCGCCCGGCAACCACGGCGCAGCTGACCACGCCTTCTGAATCCGCATTGCCACGTACTGGTAGAGCCCTGACAGCACCGGATATTCCATGTACCGGGTCTGCGGGACACCGTCGGCGTTGGACTCCACCCAGGACTTCTTGTACGGGAACGCACCCTGATTGAGGCGTTCGGCGCCGTACAGCGGGACGGTGTCCGAATAGCACATGGCGACGTACTGCCGGCTGCCCGCCCAGTCCAGTCCGACGGCGCCGTCGGGTCCGATGGGTGCCTGCTGGATGCAGGCCGCCTTGCCGAACCAGCCCAGTGCCATGAATACGACCGCGAAAGCCAACATCACCCGCACGGGCGTAAAGAACCGGGACCGGCCGACGACGGCATGGTCGCCGATCGGGCCACCGATCACACTCGACAGCGCGTTCGTCAGCCGGTCGGTGCGGCTGGGCAGGTCGCGCCAGTCGGCCGAACGCTGGTCGACCACAACCTCGCGGGGTTCCGATCCGGTAGGCGCGACGAAGCGTGGCTCGACCACTGCGGCTTTGGCAGGTGGCCCAGCCACGGCAGAGCCGTTCGTTGCCGATTCGTCGCGCACTACTCGAACGCTACCGCCCTACGCCCACGCCGTTCGGCGCGACGCCATTCGGCGCGGCACCACCGCCGGCGCCGGGACCAGTTCCGCCGCCATTGGGCGACGGCCCGCCACCGGCACCGGTTTGCGATCCATTGTCGGTGCCGCCTCCGCCGCCCTGCGACGGTGACTCCTGCTGTATCCCGGGAACCGGGATTGTGATGCCCGGCAGGATCTGCACCTGCGACGGCGTGATCACCACGGGCGGCGGGCCGGAGTCCTCGGTCGGGCTCGGCTTGGCCACGGTCGTCTTCGGACTGGCGGTGGTAGGTCCGGTGTAGTCCGGGACCCCGGCCTGCCCGCCGATCGCCGCAGGCTTGGGGAAGTACTCGACGTCGGTGCCCTTCAGCGCCCCGTCCATCGTCGACTTCCAGATGTCAGCCGGCAGCCCGGCGCCATAGATTTCGCCGCCGTACGAGTTGACCAGCGGAATGCCCTGTTCGGTGCCCACCCACACCGCGGTCGACAGCGACGGCGTGAAGCCGATCATCCATGCGTCCTTGTTGGAGTCAGTGTCACCGAGCTGGGTGGTGCCGGTCTTCGACGCCGACGGGCGGCCACCGGCCAGATTGTGACCGTTGGAATAGGCGGCGATCGGCTCCATCGCGGAAATCACGTTGTCCACGACGTCCTTGTCGATGCGCTGCTCCCCGGACGGATTGCCGCGATCGAGCAGCACGGTGCCGTCGGCGTTGACCACCTTCTGCACGAAGTACGGCTGGTGGTAGACGCCCTCGGCCGCGAAGGTCGCGTACGCCGACGCCATGTCGATCGGGCGCACCTGGTACTGGCCGAGCACGATGCCGTCGTTGGGTCCGGCGCCATTCGGTTCGGTGAGGGACTTACCGACTCCGGGGATGTCTTCCGGGATGCCGGCCTTGTGCGCCATGTCGGCGATCTGCTGCGGGCCGTCGTTACCGAGGCCCAGCTCCATGCGGTAGAAGCTGGTGTTCAGCGACATCTTCAGCGCCTGCGCAATGGTGCAGGTACCGCAGGACTCACCGCCGACGTTGGTGACGGTGATGCCGTGCACGGTCAGCGGAGCACTGCTGTACATCTTCGACAGCGGGATTCCCTTGGCGAGGTTGGCGGCGAGGCCGAAGACCTTGAACGTCGACCCTGTCTGCAACCCGGCCTGGGCGAAGTCGTAACCGTGGCCGTTGTCGCCGCCGTAGTAGGCCCGCACCGCACCTGTGTGCGGATCGACGGACACGACGGCGGTTCGGAGGTCGTTGCCCTCGCCGTCCATGTTTGCCTTGACGGCCTTCTCGGCCGCGGCCTGCGCGGTGGGATCGATGGTCGTGGTGATGCTCAGACCCTCGGTATTCAGTTCCTGCTCGCTGATCCCTGCGGCCGACAGTTCCTTGAGGACCTGCGCCTTAATAAGCCCGGCCGGACCGTTGTCCTGGTCGTCCCCGTTTTGGGGCGTCGCAGGCAGGACTTGTGGGAACTGGATTGTCGCGCGCTCGGACTTGGACAGCGTGCCCATGCTGACCATTCCGTCGAGAACATAGTTCCAGCGCGCTTTCGCACCGGTCGGGTTGGTCTCCGGATCCAGACCGGACGGCTGCTGAATCAGCGCCGCGAGCACCGCGCCCTCGGAAACATCGAGCTGATTGACCGGCTTGCCGAAATACGCCTTGGACGCCGCGCCGATGCCGTATGCGCCGCGACCGAAGTAGATCGTGTTGAGGTAGGCCTGCAGAATGTCGTCCTTGCTCCACTCGCGGGTCATCTTTGTGGAGACGACGAGTTCATGCAGCTTGCGGATGATCGAGTGCTGCGAGCCGACCAGCGCGTTCTTGACGTACTGCTGGGTGATGGTCGAGCCACCACCCGCGTCCGCGCGCCCGAGCACGTTGTCGCGCAAAGCGCGGCCAAAACCAGTGATCGAGAAGCCTGGGTTGCTGTAGAAATCGCGGTCCTCCGCGGCGAGCACCGCGTTGCGCACGTGTGCCGGCACATCCGACAGCGCGACATCGGTGCGGTTGCCCTGCGGCGGAATGACCTTGGACAGCACGGTCTTGCCGTCGGAGTCGTAAATGGTCGCGACTTGGTTGGTCTTCATGTCGCCCGGCTTGGGAACGTCCACCACCAGGTAGGCAACGAAGAAGGCCACCAGGGGAACTACCAGAAAAATGGCGATCAGTGCGTACAGCGTCCGGCGGATGGCCTTCCAGTTCGGCCCCCGGCGCTTGCCGCCGGAGCCACCGGACCCGTGGCCGCCCGAGCCGCCCGTGGGCGGCGGTCCACCGGGACCGGTCGGTCCGCCGGGTGCCCGGCCACTCGGACCGTCAGGCCCAGCCGGCGGTCGCGAGCCCGCTGCACCAATGGGAGCGATCCGTGGCTCACGCGCCGGCGGCACGCCTGGACGCCGGATCTGCTGAGTGGGCGCGTCGTCGCCCGACGGCCGACGCGGCGGGAGCCCGCCACCACTGCCGCCCCAATTCGGTGGCGGCACCGGACGCCCACCTGGCGCCCCGGCTGGTCGGTTGGGGTTGCGGGCGGGTCCGTTCGGGCGATCACCTGGTGGCGGGTTGTAGGGGTTGGTCACTGGCAAATCTCCCGGTGTAGACAGTGGAGCATTTCTCTCGGGCCGAAACACAGGTGAGCGCTTCGGCGCGGTCGGTCAGGACATGGCTGATGAGCGCGTTCGTCGGTGGAGCGCTATTCGGTCGCGGTGCGGCGGCTGGGCGTGCGGCTGCCCGAAGACCGCCGCGAACGCTTGGTGGAGGGCACCATACCGAGCACGTACGACTGAACCAAATGGTTCCAACTGCAGGTCCGGCACACCTCGACGACATGCACCGAGAATTCCTCCCGTGCCGCTGCCAGTCGTACCAGCTCCTCGGCGGTACGCGCCGAACCCGACACTGGACCGAGCGTGTCACCGAACACCCACGAAACGAGCGTGAGTTGTTCCTTGCGGCAGATCGGGCACATCACCTTGCTGGGCTTGCCGTGGAACTTGGCGGCACGCAAGAGGTAAGGGCTGGCGTCACACACTTCGGAAACGCCGGTGCGTCCCGCGTACACCTCGGCAAGCAGCGAACGGCGCTGAAGCGCGTAGTCCACCACCTGCCGCTGTATTCGCACGCAAACCAGAGTACGTGCGGAGAAGCGGGAATTGACCCCGCACACCCAAAAGTGTGACGACGACGAGACGCCACAAGGCAATATCGCTGTGCGCTTTACGAACCTATGATTCTTCGGTGGCGACCCGTTTCCCCGACGGCCTACGGGTAATACGACGCAGCCCTGCGACAATGCGGGCGCGCGACAGCGATCGCTCCGACGCGTGCGGGGTCCTGGACGCCAGCCTGGCTGATGGTCAACTGACCCAAGCCGAGCACGACGCGCGAGTTGCGTCCGCCATGCATGCCGTCACCATGCAGGATCTGCACGGCCTGCTCGACGACCTCCAGATACAGCCCGGCGACGCTCCGCTGCGGTTGCCGGCGCAGCCGACGGGCGGTCGCGGCTGGCTACTCCTCGCTGCCGTGGTCGTGGCAACCGTCCTGGTAGTCACGGTCTCGGTCCGGTCGTGCAGCGGCGGATCTTCGAGCGGTTCGAACGCCGCGAACTACCTGTCGCTGAGCGGTTTGCAGACTTTGGTCCGCGCCGCACAGGACCATTTCGGCACGGCGACCGTGGATCAGCTGGTGGTCTACCCGACGTATGCGGTGTTCCAGCGCGCCGACCCGGCGGCTCCCCGGCGCTCGTTGAGCTACTACTTCAACGGCGACTGGAAGGATCCAACGAATGCCGGCACCCGCGACCCGCGCACTGTGCCGATCGACCTGGCCCGCGCGAATCTGCCCACCTGGGCGGGATTGATCGAAGGCGCGGGCGAGAGTCTGAACCTGAGCCAGATAGACACGATCTATTTCATCGTCGATTCGAGCGGCAAGTTCGGCGCGTTGTCCGTGCATGCGAGCAACGAACTAGGCGAGTCGGGCTACCTTTCCGCCGATCTCGATGGCAAGTTTGCCGCGGTCTACCCGTTCGATCCAGCCAAGTAGATTGCGCGTCGAGGAGGACTTGTGGGGGTCGCACGATTACGCGCCCGGGATGTCGATCGGGTCGCGGCCGTGTCCAAGCTGGACGCGGCATACGCCGACGGCCAACTCAGCCCAGCGGAGCACGGCGATCGGGTGGTGGCCGCGAATGCCGCAAAGACGCTCGGCGAACTCGACGGGCTGCTTGCCGATCTTCAGCTCGAGCCCGAATTCCGCGACCCGCCGATTCGTCCGGCAGTCGTAGCCACTCGATCCTGGCTGCCGGGCGCGGTTGCGCTGGCGCTGCTGCTCGCGCTTACGGGCGTCGGATGCTGGTTCGTCGCGTCCGGCAGTGAGGCTGGCGGTGCCCAGGTTCCGTCCAGCCAGCCGGCGGTGACGCCCATCGTCGCGCCGGTCGTCGACTTCAATACGGTCGCGGGTCTGCAGTCATTCCGTGACCAGTACCGCGCGCGCTTCGGCGATACCCAGGCCGACAGCGCGGTGTTCTACCCAGCGTTCGGCGCCCGGTACGCGGCGGTCGTTCGCATGGATGATCGCCCCGATCGCGCCATCGACTACTCCTACCGCGGGGGCTTTTCTCCGGGGAGCGTGTCCGACCGCGACCCCGCGACAGTTTCGTTCGATCTCGATGCAATGAACCTGCCGGCGCTGGTGAAGCTGATGACGACCATCAGCGGATTGGTCGAGGTTCCCGACGCCGCGATCAGTCACATCATGGTCGACACCACGTCCGGTGCGCCGACGATCCGGATTTACGCGGCGAACAGCGTTGGACGCGGCGGATTTGTGGAGACATCACTCGCCGGCGTGATCAGCCGCGCCGTGCCCTACCGGCGCTGAGCATCTCGTCACGTTGTATCGGGCCGAACTGTACGAAACTATATCGGCGCGATATAGTTGGGCATCGCATCAATCGGTTAGATCTGAGCGCACAACCAGGAGGTGACAGCCCGGTGCTCGAACTGGCGATCCTCGGGCTGCTCCTGGAGTCGCCCATGCATGGCTACGAGCTGCGTAAGCGGCTCACCGGCCTGCTGGGGGCCTTCCGTGCTTTCTCGTATGGATCGCTGTACCCGACGCTGCGTCGCATGCAGGCCGACGGGTTGATCGCCGAGGAGGTGCCCGCCGGATCCATTCGACGGGCGCGCCGCGTCTACGAACTGACACCTAAAGGCAAGCAGCGTTTCGCCGAGTTGGTCGCAGACACCGGACCGCAGAACTACACCGATGACGGCTTCGGCGTTCATCTCGCCTTCTTCAGCCGCACCCCCGCGGAAGCGCGGATGCGGATCCTCGAGGGCAGACGTCGCCAGGTCGAAGAGCGCCGGGAGGGGCTACGGGAGGCGATCAGTCGCGCCAGCGGCTCGTTCGACCGCTACACCCGTCAACTCCATCAACTCGGTCTCGAATCCAGCGAGCGCGAAGTGCGCTGGCTCAACGAACTCATCGCCGCCGAGCGTTCCACCGCCGAGGCGAGCAGTAGAGCAGCGCAGAAGACAGCACCACAAGTAGAAGGAGAACCCGACCATGGGTGACAACACAGTATCGACGGGGCGTTCCGCAGGCTCCACGCCCTCTGTGCGCGTGGCCATTGTGGGCGTGGGTAACTGCGCCTCATCCTTGGTCCAGGGCGTGCAGTACTACAAGGATGCAGACGAGACCGCGTCGGTCCCCGGCTTGATGCACGTCAAGTTCGGTGACTACCACGTGCGCGACGTGAAGTTCGTCGCCGCCTTCGACGTCGACGCGAAGAAGGTGGGCTTCGACCTGTCCGAGGCCATCCTCGCGAGCGAGAACAACACCATCAAGATCACCGACGTGCCGCCGCTGGACGTTCCGGTGCTGCGCGGTCCGACGCTCGACGGCATCGGCAAGTACTACGCGCAGACCATCGAGCTGTCCGACGGCGAGCCAGTCGACGTGGTGCAGGCCCTGAAGGACGCCAAAGTCGACGTGCTGGTGTCGTACCTGCCGGTGGGTTCGGAAGAAGCTGACAAGTTCTACGCCCAGTGCGCGATCGACGCGGGCGTCGCCTTCGTCAACGCGTTGCCGGTGTTCATCGCCAGCGACCCGGTGTGGGCGGAGAAGTTCAAGTCCGCCGGCATCCCGATCGTCGGCGACGACATCAAGTCGCAGGTCGGCGCCACCATCACCCACCGCGTGATGGCCAAGCTCTTCGAAGACCGCGGCGTGGTGCTCGACCGCACCTACCAGCTCAACGTCGGCGGCAACATGGACTTCAAGAACATGCTCGAGCGTGAGCGGTTGGAGTCCAAGAAGGTGTCCAAGACTCAGGCCGTCACCTCCAACCTCGAGGGCCCGCTGTCGGGCAAGGTACACGACCGCAACGTGCACATCGGCCCGTCGGACTACGTCGAGTGGCTCGACGACCGCAAGTGGGCGTACGTCCGCCTCGAGGGTCGCGCGTTCGGTGACGTGCCGCTGAACCTGGAGTACAAGCTCGAGGTGTGGGACTCGCCGAACTCGGCGGGCATCATCATCGACGCGGTGCGCGCCGCGAAGATCGCGCTCGACCGCGGCATCGGCGGTCCGGTCTACCCGGCTTCGGCGTACCTGATGAAGTCGCCGCCGGTGCAGATGGCCGACGACAAGGCCCGTGCCGAGCTTGAGGCGTTCATCGTCGAGGCCTGATAGCAGTTGTCGAAAGGCCCGCCGGCCAGGTGTCGGCGGGCCTTCTGCTGTCCCGGGGGCGTTCGCAGCGTTCGCAGTTTGTTCCCCTATTTCGCGGAAGCAGGGGACCACTACTTGCGTCAGCGTGCAGTAGGGGACCCCTGCTTCCGCGGTGGAAGTCCGGCTAAGCGGAAGCTGGCCTCGGCTCAGCCCGGCAGTGGGATCGTGATCCCCGGCAGGATTTCCACCTGCCGCAACGGCGGCAACCGGGGTGGCGGCGGCAGCTGAATCTGCAGCTGCGGCATGGGCGCCGGAGCGGGCGCCGGTGCATCGTCTGCGTTGGTGTTCGCTGGACCGGAAGGGCCGGAGTACGACGGAACGCCAGCCTGCCCGCCGATCGGATCGGGCCACGGGAAGTTTTCGAAGTCGGTGCCCTTCAGCGACGCGTCCATCGTCTTCTTCCAGATGTCCGACGGCAGGCCCGAGCCGTAGATCATCGCGCCGTTGGCGTTGGTGATCGACTGCGCCTTCTCGGTCCCCACCCACACCGCAGTGGCCAACGATGGTGTGTAGCCGACCATCCAGGCGTCCTTGTTCAACCCGGTATCGCCAAGCTGCGTGGTGCCCGTTTTGGCGGCGGACGGCCGCCCGCCGGCCAGACCGTGGCCGCGCGAATATGACGCGATCGGGATCATCGCCTGAGTCACATTTTCGGCGACCGCTGGCTTGATCCGTTGCTCGCCGGGATCGGCGGGCCGATCGAACAGCACGGTGCCATCGGCTTTGACGACGCGCTGGATGAAGTGCGGAGCGTGGTACATCCCGTTGGCGGCGAGAGTGGCATACGCGGAGGCCATGTCGATGGGCCGAACCAGGTACTGCCCGAGAACAATTCCGTTCTCCGGCGGACCACCGTTCTCGCTCAGGCTCTTGCCGGGCACGCCAGGGATGGACTCCGGAATTCCTGCAGCGTGCGCGGCATCGGCGATTTTCTGGGCACCGTGCTTCATCGACAACTCGAGCCGATAGAAGCTCGTGTTGAGCGACTGCTTCAGTGCCTGTGCAATCGTGCATGTCCCGCACGACTCGCCCTCGACGTTGGTGATATTCACATTTCCAACGGTCAGCGGTGCGCTGCTGTACATCGCGGACAGTGGAATGCCGTCGTTCAACGCCGCGGCCAAGCCGAACACCTTGAAAGCCGAGCCGGTTTGCAGCGGCGCCTGCGCGAAGTCGAACCCGGCGCCGTCCGCGCCGCCGTAATAGCCGCGCACCGCGCCGGTTCGTGGGTCGATCGACACCACCGCGGTGCGCAATTCGCCGGGCTCGCCGTCCATCACGTTGTTCACCGCGTCGACCGCCGCCTGCTGCGTCTTCGGGTCGATGGTGGTGGTGATCTGTAATCCGCCGGTATTCAGATCGTCCTCGCTGACGCCTATCGCGGCCAACTCACGCACCACCTGCGTGCGGATCAGCCCTTCAGGCCCATGACTGGCCCCGTTGTCGGCCACCTGATTGAGCGGCACGATCGCCGGAAACGCCGTGGCGTGCCGATCAGCGCTGCTCAATGCGCCCATCTCGACCATGCCGTCCATGACGTAGTCCCAGCGGGCCCGCAACTGGGGAAGATGGGTATCCGGGTCCAGTCCCGACGGACTGCGGATCACCGCCGCCAGCACCGCGCCTTCGGCGACGCTCAGGGCCTCGACCGGTTTGTTGAAGTACGCCTTCGATGCGGCGGCGATGCCGTACGCGCCGCGGCCGAAGTAGATGGTGTTGAGGTAGGCCTCGAGGATGTCGTCCTTGCTCCATTCGCGCGCCATCTTCGCCGAGATCACCAGCTCGTCCCACTTGCGCGCGATGGTGCGCTGCGACCCGACCAGCGCGTTCTTCACGTATTGCTGGGTGATCGTCGAACCGCCACCCGCGCTGTCGCGGCCCAAAATGTTGTCGCGCGCGGCCCGGAGGAAGCCGGTGACCGAGAACCCGGGGTTGGAGTAGAAGTTGCGGTCCTCGGCCGAAAGCACCGCGTCCCGCACATGTTTCGGCGCCGCCGAGAGCGGCACCTCGGTGCGGTTGCCGTCGGGCGGAACCACTTTGCTCAGCACCGTTTTGCCGTCTGCCGCGACGATGGTGGCTACCTGATTGGTGCGCATGTCCGCCGGCTCCGGCACATCTGTGCGCGCGTAGCTGATGACGAACCACACCAGCGGCACCACGATGACTATTGCCAGCAGCCATGCGCAGACGCGCAGAACACGCCGACCAGCCGATCGCTTCGATGTCGCCGATCTAGCAGTTGCCGCGTGGCGATGCTCGCTCACGATGTGTGCCGCCTCCGATTGCCCCGGGAATCGGGCGAAAAATTGCCGCTCGCCACCCTAGCCGCAGACGCACATGGTCGGCCAGTCCGCTCAGCTCTTGACGCCGCCCGCGGTCAGGCCGGAAATGATGCGCCGCTGGAAGATCAGCACCATGACCACGAGCGGCACGGTCACGATCGTTCCGGCTGCCATGATCGCCGTGTACGGCTCCACGTGCGGGTCATTCCCGGAGAAGCGTGCGATGGCGACCGTCACCGGCTCGGTCGCATCGCTGGAGAGCAATCGGGCGAGCAGGTATTCGTTGACGGCCGCGATGAACGCGAGAATCGCGGTGGTGAACACCGCCGGCGCGGCCAGCGGGAGCATCACCAACCGGAAGGCCTGGAATCGGTTGGCGCCGTCGATCCGCGCCGCCTCCTCCAGCTCCCATGGCAACTCGCTGAAGAACGACGCCAGGATGTACACCGTCATCGGCAACACGAACGAAATGTTGGGGATGATCATCGCCTGGTAGTGGCCGATCCAGCCGATGTTGGTGAACAGCTGGAACAACGGGGTCACCAACGCGACCACCGGGAACATCGACGCGCCCAGAATGATCCCAGCCACCAGGTAGCGGCCCGTGAACATGACCCGAGCGAGCGCGTAGGCGGCGAACACGCCCAGCACGACCGCGATCAGGGTCGTCGCGCCGCCGATGATCAGGCTGTTGATCAGCGCCTGGCCAAAGTGGTTGCCGCGACTGGTGTCGAACGCATTGACGAAGTTCGTCAGTGTCACGTGCGTCGGCCACGGGGTGGTGTCGAACGTGTAGGCAGGATCGCGGAATGCGGTGACCGCCATCCAGTAAAACGGCGCCAGCCCCCAGATCAAGATGATCAGCACGCCGACGTACACGCGCAGGGAGCCGATGCGGAAGCGTTGGCGCTTGATGACGACAGGTGCCTCGGGAGCGCGGTGAGCCATCATCGCGCCTCCCGCTGAGCTTCCTGGGTTCGCACCGCATTCGCACCCAAGAACTTCACCAGCACAAACGCCACCAGGAAGATCATCACAAAGGTGATCGTGGACAGGGCCGCCGCGCTGTTCGCCCCCTGCCGAATCTGATCCACCACCAGAATCGACACCGTCCTTGTGGCGCCATTGTCGAGGGTCAGGATCGCGGGCAGGTCGTACATGCGCAGCGCGTCCATGGTCCGGAACAGGATCGCTACCAGCAGCGCGGGCTTTACCAGCGGCAAGGTGATGTGCACGAATCGCTGCCAGGCAGAAGCGCCGTCCACCCGCGCCGCCTCATAGACGTCCTCGGGAATCATCTGCAACCCCGCCAGAATCAGCAGTGCCATGAACGGCGTGGTCTTCCAGACATCGGCGATGATCACCGCAAAGCGTGCCGGCCAGGCATCCGACGTCCACAAAATGTGCGTGCCGAACACCCGGTTCACCACGCCGTCGTAGGCGAACATGAAGGCCCAGAGCTTCGCCGTGACAGCGGTCGGAATCGCCCACGGGATCAGCACCGCCGCGCGCAGCAGCGCCCGGCCCTTGAAGGTCTTGCCCATCACCACGGCCATGCCCAGGCCGATGGTCGCCTCCAATGCCACGGTGACGACGGTGAAAAACAACGTCACCCCGACCGCGCCCCAGAACTGCGAGCCGAGCGTGCCGGGCGGACAGGCGTCCAGCGCCCCGCCGGGCGCCGGGCACTGTTGCAGCAACCAATGGGTGTAATTGGAAAACCCGGCCGACCCCCCGGCGGTGAACATGCCGGTCGTCGGGTCGAGCCCGGCGTCCTTGGTGAACGACATCCACAGCGCGCGCAACACCGGGTAACCGATGACCACGGCCAGCGCGATCAGCACCGGGGTGATCAGCAGCCAGGCGTGCACACTGCGCAGGCCGCGCCGTTTCGGCGGTCGTGACTCCCCGCCGCCGAGACTGGCTGCCGAGAGCTCGGCCGTTTTCGTGTCCGTCGTCATGACCCCGCGGACGCGATCCCTTGCTGCATGTCGGAAATCGCCTGGTCTACCGACTTGTCACCCTTGAGCGCCGCGTAGGCGTTGTCCTGGATCGCCTTGGACACGGCGGGGTAGAACGGGGTCACCGGCCGCGGTACCGCGTGCTCGATGGACTCCTTCAGCGTCGGCAGGTAAGGCATCTTGGCGTCCAACGCCGGGTCGTCGTACAGCGACCCCATCGTTGGCGGCAGTGCGCCGTCGGCGATGATCCGCTGAGCCTGCTCACCGGTGATGAACCGCAGGAAGTCCATGGCGGTGGCCTTGTGCTTCGAGTAAACGTTGATGCCTACGTTGTAACCACCGAGGGTCGACGTACCGATGCCGTCCTTGCCGGGCAGCGGTGCCACCGCGTATTTGCCCTGCACCGCAGATCCGGCCTGGCCCGCGGTGCCGTAGACGTACGGCCAGTTGCGCAGGAACAACAACTGCCCGGACTGGAACGCCTGCTGGCTCTCCGGCTCCTTGTAGGTGATGGCCTGCTTGGGAATGTCGCCGTTCTTGTACGCGTCGACCAATGTCTGCAGGCCCTGCTTGGACTGCGCGGAGTTAACGGTTGGCGTGGTGCCGTCGCGGCCGACGAAGCTGCCGCCGAAGGCGTTGATCACCTCGGACACGTTGACCGTGAGGCCCTCGTAGGGCGCGAACTGTCCGGCGTAGCACCCGATGTTGTGCTCCTTCGCGATGGCGCAGTCCTTGAGCATGTCGGCCCACGTCGCCGGCGGGCTGGGCAGGAGGTCCTTGCGGTAGAACAGCAGCCCGCCGTTGGTGTTCTTCGGCGCCGCATACAGCGTGCCCTTGTAGGTGGCACTGTCCACCGTGGGCGCGAGCAGCTTGGACGTATCGAGGGAGAAGTTGCCCTTGAGCGGCTGCAGCCAGCCCTTGGCCGCGAATTCGGCTGTCCAGACGACGTCAAGCGCCATCACGTCGTAGTCGGATTCCTTGGCCTGCAGGTGCTGGACCAGGTCGTCGTGGGCTTGGCTGGCGTCGTTGGACTGCTCCTTGAACGTCACCTGCTCATTGGGGTGGCTCGCGTTCCACTGCCCGACGAGTTGCTTGACCACGCCGGTCTCGGTGGTGTCCTTGCCCTCGACGTAGGTGATCGGACCGCGCGCGTCCTGGTTCTGCGACATCGCATCGTTGCTGTTGCTGCTGCTCGAGCAGCCAGCTACCAGCAGTGCCGCGGTCGTTGCTACGACTAGTGGGACCAGCGATCTCAAGGGCATGCGACTCTCCAAGTGCGTGGGGGTTCCGCCAGGCAACTTACAGGGCCGTCGGCTTGACTGGGCGGAATGGCCGGTGTTGTCGGCGGCCCGACGTACCCTCGCACCGTGAGCAGCGACAAGGTGACCGGCCGCGCGGGCGGCGAAAAGCTCCTCGGCCGGATCGGCGGTCTCTTGCGGCAGGCCGAGTCGACCGACAACGAACACGAGGCCGAGGCCTTCCTCGCGGCCGCCCAACGGTTGGCCACGCAAGCCTCGATCGACCTGGCCGTGGCGCGTGCACACATCGTCAACCGGGAGCGTCGGCCGGTACCGACGCAGCGCATCATCAAGATCGGCGAGCCCGGCAAGAAGGGTCTCCGCACGTATGTGCAGCTGTTCCTCGCTATCTCTGCAGCCAATGACGTTCGCTGTGACGTCGCGCAGTCGTCCGCGCAGGTATATGCGTACGGCTTCGACACCGACATTGATGCCTGTGAGGCCCTTTACTCCAGCCTGATCGTGCAGATGGTTCGAGCGTCGGACGCCTACATCAAGTCGGGCAGTTATCGCAGCGCGACGGTGGAGAAGGTGGTGGTGGAACGGCGTGGTCACCGCCGGATCGCGCGGACTGTGCAGGCGCCGGTCGCCGGCGTCACCGCTCGATTGAACTTTCAGCTGGCCTTCGCGGCCCGGGTGGGCAAACGTCTCGGGGAGGTCCGGGCCCAAGCACAGGCGGAGGCGATCCGCGACGACAGCGCGCACGACAGCACGGCTGGCACCGCACTTGCGTTGCGAAACAAGGAAATCGAGCTCGTCGACTTTTACCGACAGACTTCGCAAGCTCGCGGCACGTGGCGTGGGGCGCAGGCGAGCGCCGGTTATTCGGTGCAGGCGCGGCGGGCGGGCGATCGGGCGGGTCGTGCCGCCCGCCTGGGAACGGCACCCGAATTAGGAACGGCGCGTGGGCAATTGCCCTCATGAATGCTGTTCGCGACAGTCAGCGTGCGCGCGTCTACGACGCTGATCAGTTGGTCCGCAATGCATTCGAACGGGCCGACACCACGGGCGTTAGACAGATCGAGGTGTTCGGTTCGCACCTCACCCTGCCCGTGGAGCGCAAGTTCGCCTCGATCGAATCCGTGCAGAGTTACGTGCAGAAGGTGCTCGCGCTCGGATGGATCCAACAGCAGTGGCCGCAGGCTTCGGTTCCGGTTGCCGTGCGGGCACGTGCCGGGCAGTCCGCCGCGCACTACGAGCGGACCGGAAACCGAGCAGTGATCGCCGTGCCGACGCACGTGGGCAGTCGGGCGTGGGCGCTGCGTGAACTCGTCGTGCTGCACGAGCTGGCGCACCATCTGCAATCCCCGGACGACGAGGAGGCCGCGCATGGGCCGCAGTTCTGCGGTCGCTATGTCGAGCTGGTGGACGGGGTGCTCGGCGCCGAGGCGGCGTTCCTGCTTCGCACGACGTTGGCGGAGTGTGGAGTCGCCCTTGGCTGAGGGTCAGCCAGCCGCGAGTTCCGCGAGCGCCTCGTCCGTGGTGGGGTACACGGCGAAGGTCTGATCGAGTCCGACGAGTTGCAGCGGTCGCCCAGTTGCCGGACCGTGCGCGACCACCGCGAAAGCTGTCGACGGGTCGACCCGCTGGTGGGCTGCGGCCAGGACCGACATCCCCGCCGATGCCAGAAAGGCGACTCTGGACAGGTCGATAACTATCGCGCGCGGCTCCTCCGCGAAGACCGCGTCCAGCGACTTCGTCAATCCGGGAGCGTTGGCCAAATCGAGGTCACCTTGGACGGCCACCAGTGCCAACCTGTCCTGCCATTCGACGCGAACGGCGAACGGTTGGGATCCCAAAGCGAACTGATCGATGGTCATGACGCGAGGACCTCCCTGAGCATCGCAGCGCCATAGGCGCGAGGAGCGGAGGGGAGGTCCGCAGCGTGAGTCGCCGGCGCGAGGACCTCCCTGAGCATCGCAGCGAAGTGAGGAGCGGAGGGGAGGTCCGCAGCGTGAATCACTGTCATGACGTTTAAATCTATGCGGCAATTCGCCCGCGCGCACCCGAGCCGACCCAGCGGTGCCCGTCACCCGGATAGTCGACGCCCGTCGTCGGCCGCGAAAAAGTGCAGTTGGGACCGCTCAGCCTGCAGTCGTACCCGGGATCCCTTGGCCGGCGGGTTGCGCCAGTCCGCACGCGCAACCAGCGTCACATCGTCGCCCCCGCGCCCGTAGATGTAGGCGTCGGAGCCGAGCTCTTCGACCACGTCGACTTCTATTTCCAGGCCCTCGGCCCCGATTTCCAGATGTTCGGGGCGGATGCCCACCACCACGGATTCACCGGCCGCGGCGGCGACAGCGGACGGCAGCGATATGCGCCAATCGCCGATCGTGACCTCGCCCGCCGAGACCGGCAAGGTGAGCAGGTTCATGGCCGGCGAACCCATGAATCCGGCGACAAAGACGTTGGCCGGCTCGGCATAGAGCTGGCGCGGCGACGCGCACTGCTGCAGGACGCCGTCGCGCAGCACCGCCACCCGGTCGCCCATGGTCATGGCCTCGACCTGGTCGTGGGTGACGTAGACGGTGGTGGTTCCCAGGCGCCGCTGCAACTGGGCGATCTGCGTTCGCGTCTGGACCCGCAGTTTCGCGTCGAGGTTGGACAGTGGTTCGTCCATCAGGAACACCTGCGGTTGGCGCACGATCGCCCGGCCCATGGCCACTCGTTGCCGTTGGCCGCCGGACAGCGCCTTGGGCTTGCGGTCGAGGTAGTCGGTGAGATCGAGCAGTTTGGCGGCCTCACCCACGCGTTCGGCGATCTCGGTTTTGCTCTTGCCGGCCAATTTCAGCGCGAATCCCATGTTCTGCGCGACCGTCATGTGCGGGTAGAGCGCGTAGTTCTGGAACACCATCGCGATGTCGCGGTCCTTGGGATCCGCGCTAGTCACGTCACGATCGCCGATCAGGATGCGCCCGCCGTTGACGTCCTCGAGCCCGGCCAGCATGCGCAGCGAAGTGGACTTGCCGCATCCCGACGGCCCGACCAGCACCAGAAACTCGCCGTCTTCGATGTGCAGCTCGAGCTGGTCGACAGCCGGTGTCTTCGCCCCGGGGAACAGGCGAGTCGCGCGATCGAAGGTCACTGCGGCCATGGCTGGAATCCCTTCACCGGCGCCGTGGCACCGGAGATTCGTAAACGGTTCGCCTGGCAGTATGGCCGATCGTTCGGCGCTCGGTAGCCTCGGTTGCATCACCGGTCGCCGCGAAAGGAGCAGATCCACATGTCGCGTCCCATTCGAGTTGGTGTCCAACTTCAACCGCAGCACGCACCGAAGTACGGCCTGATCCGCGACGCGGTGCTACGGGCCGAGGAGGCGGGCGTCGACATCGTCTTCAACTGGGATCACTTCTATCCGCTTACCGGCGATGCCGACGGTGCCCACTTCGAATGCTGGACCATGCTGGGTGCATTCGCCGAACAGACTGAGCGGGTAGAGATCGGCGCGCTGGTCACCGGTGGTGGCTACCGCAACCCCGATTTGCTGGCGGACATGGCCCGCACGGTCGACCACATCAGCGACGGCCGGCTGATTCTCGGCATCGGCGCGGGCTGGTTCCAGAAGGACTACGACAACTATGGCTACGAATTCGGTACGCCTGGTACCCGATTGGCGCTGCTGAAGGAGAACCTGGCACGCATCGACGCGCGCTTGCACAAGCTGAACCCGCAGCCGGTACGACGGATTCCGATCCTGATCGGCGGGGGCGGCGAGCGTAAGACGCTGCGTCTTGTCGCCGAATACGCCGATACCTGGCACAGCTTTGCGAATCTCGAGGCTCTCGCCCACAAGTCCGACGTGTTGGCCGAGCACTGCGCGGCGGTAGGGCGCGACCCGAACCGGATCGAGCGCTCGGTGCCGTGGCCGGGCGCGGCGAAAGCACAGACGTTTGTCGACGCGGGAGTTTCGCTGTTCACCGTCGGCATCAGCGGGCCCGATTACCCGATGGAGAAGGTGATCGACGCCGTGCAGTGGCGCGACGAACACAATCCCGAGGCATTGACCGGGCTGGCGTAGAAAGTCGCTTTCGCTAAGCAAACTAATTGATTGATTACGATTTCGACCTGTTTGGTCGCAATTTGATACCCAACCGCATGCAGGTTTTCCCGCTCATTTAACGTCTCCGCGATACGTAATTGCGAACGACGGAGGATGGCCATGCGGCGCGGTTGGCAACGAGCAGTGTGCGTGACTGCCACGCTGGTTTTGGCTGCACTCGCGCCGGAGACGGTCGTGAGCGCTGACACCGCGAGTTACGAAGCATCGTTTTACCCAGGCCCCAGTGGTGATTCGTATCTTGATCAGCACCTTCCGGTCGATGCGTCGATGCCGAACGGCAAAATCCTGTCCTCGCGAAGCGTGGCTGTCCTGCCGCCGTTGGCCATCACCAATTCCTTTGACTCCTGGCAGATCTGGTTCAAATCGACAAATGCCGGTGGTCAACCGATTGCCGCGCTGACAACCCTGCTGAAGCCGAAGAAATGGAACGGCAAGGTGGTCAGCAATAACTACGCTATAGACGGCGACGGGCTGCAATGCAATCCTTCATACGCATTAATTCATAACGGCCAGATCGAGGCGCCAGACATCACCCGACAATTGCTAGGCCGCGGCTACGCCGTGGTGATGACCGATTACCAAGGCCCCCTCATGGCATATGCGCACGGGCCCACGGAAGGCCCGGAGGTGCTCGACGGAATTCGCGCGGCCCTGGCCTTTCCAGCGGCTGGGCTCGCCGGGAGCCCCGTCGCGATGGTCGGCTACAGCGGCGGTGCCATTGCGACCGTCTGGGCCGCCCAACTGCAGCCCACCTACGCGCCCGAATTGAACATGGTCGGCGCCGCGGCCGGCGGCACCCCCGCCGATCTCAGCCTCCTGCCACCGCGCATGGATGGGAAGCCGCCGGCCGCTGTGCTGTATCTGCTCGCCGTGCTGGGCGTGGCCAAGGCGTCGCCGGGGGCACTGGAACTACTCAACTCGGTCGGCGTGCAGACCGGTCAGAAGTTCAAGAACTCGTGCTTCAATGCCGCAGTCCTGGGTGTGACGCCGTTGCCGCTGCGCCTGTTGTGCACGACGAACCCGTACCAAACGACGGTGGTGCAGAACATCTTTGCCTTGACCAAGGCCGGACAGCAGATACCGAGGATGCCGATATTCTTGTGGCACGGGTCCAATGACCTGTGGATCCCGCTGGCCGGCGAACAAGCGCTGTACAACACCTGGAAGAACGCCGGGGTTTCCATCAAGCTGCACGTGATCCCGGGCGAGCACGTCACAGCCGCATACGACCCCGCTGCGCTCGATCAAATCGATAGCTGGATGGGACGCTGATTGGCGCACGCCGCGGCGTTCTGATAGGTCTGTTTGGACCCTATTTCCGATTTGCGTAGCGCCCACGCACGATCGCAGCCCGGCCCCGGGTACGCCGCGCATAGGAGCGATTCATGCCGGACACTTCCGCCGTCACCCCCACGCGCGACGTTTCGCCCGCAATTTTGCATCGGGCCATCGGCGCGTCGGCTATCGGCAACGCCGTCGAGTGGTTCGACTACGGCGTCTACGCGTACCTGACCGTGCACATCGCCGCGTCGCTGTTTCCGGAGGGCGCCAACGGCGTCTTCTACACCCTGGTGGGCTTCGCCATTTCCTTCCTGATCCGCCCGATCGGCGGGTTGTTCTGGGGACCGCTCGGCGACCGGATCGGCCGCAAACGCGTGCTCGCCATGACCATCGTGCTCATGGCCGGTTCTACGCTGGCGGTCGGATTGATCCCCAGCTACGCCACCGTCGGCATCTGGGCTCCCGTCATCCTGTACGCCTTGCGCATCGTGCAGGGATTTTCCGCAGGCGGCGAATACGGCGGCGCCGCAACGTTTATGGCCGAGTATGCCCCCGACCGCAAGCGCGGGTTTTACGGCAGCTTCCTCGAGGTCGGCACGCTGACGGGCTTCACGCTCGGCAACCTGATCGCACTACTTCTGGTGAACGTGCTCGATGACGCGTCGATGCAGTCCTGGGGCTGGCGAGTACCGTTCGTGGTGGCCGCGCCGCTCGGTCTCATCGGGCTGTATCTGCGTACCCGGATGCAGGACACTCCCGTCTTCACCGAACTCGAGGAGCGTCAGCACACCGAAGAGCGGGTTCGTGGAGTGTTCCGTGATCTGCTCACAAGGTATCTGCGGCCGGTTCTCACCCTGTTCGGCCTGGTGATCGCGCTCAATGTCGTGAACTACACGCTGCTGAGCTACATGCCGACGTATCTGCAAACCGCGATTGGGATGACGGAGTCACACGCGCTACTGGTGCCGTTGCTCGGTCAGATAGTCATGCTGTGCACACTGCCGCTGTTCGGCCGGCTTTCCGACCGGGTGGGCCGCCGTCCGATGTGGCTGTTCTCGTGCACCGCACTGGTGGTGGCGGTGGTGCCCATGTACCTGCTCATCGGGACCAACCTGGCCGGCGCGATCGTCGGCTTCACTGTGCTCGGCCTGCTTTACGCACCACAGCTGGCGACGATCTCGGCGACCTTCCCGGCGATGTTCCCGACGATCGTTCGCTTTGCCGGGGTAGCCATCGGTTACAACGTGGCCACGTCGCTGTTCGGCGGCACGGCGTCGGCCATCAACGACGCCCTGATCGACGCAACGGGTTCGCACATCGTGCCCGCCTATTACATGCTGGGAGCCTGCCTCATCGGCATTGTCGCCGCCTACTTCCTCATCGAAACCAAGGGAATGTCGTTGCGGGGCACCGAAGTCCCGGGCACACCGGAGGCTATCGCCGAGCAGCGCGCCCTCGCCCGTGCGTGAGTTTTCACCGCCCGCGGTGAAAACTCACGCACGGGTCGGGACGGCGCACCCTAGGATCGACCCGGCGCGTGCAGTCGGGAAGGGGCGCAATGAGCGGAGCTGGGGAGTACTCGCGTAGAGCTTTCATGGGCAAGGCCGCCGCCGCAAGCAGCGCCGCGGTGCTGGCTTCGTGGGCGGGGCCGATCATCGAACGCGCGTACGCGGCCGATCCCGGCGGCCACGGCTCGTTGAAGGACATCGAGCACTTCGTCTTCCTCATGCAGGAAAACCGCTCGTTCGATCACTACTTCGGAACCCTCTCGGGAGTAAGGGGTTTCGATGACCCCTCGCCCGCCTGGCGGCAATACGGTTACCAACCCGGGGTAGGGCCGACGCCCGACGGCTACCTCATGCCCTTCCGGCTTGACACCAATACCGGCACCAACCTGTCCGGCGAATGCGTCAACGACCCGACCCATGCGTGGGGCCCGCAGCACGAGTGCTGGAACGGCGGCGCGATGGATCAGTGGGTCCGGGTGCACCTGCAGCACGAAGGACCCGGAAACGGCCCGGCCACAATGGGTTACTACACCCGCGCCGACATTCCGGTGCACTATGAACTGGCCGACGCGTTCACCATTTGCGATCACTACTTCTGTTCGGTCCTGGGCCCCACCGACCCGAACCGGCTGTATTGGATCAGCGGCACCATCGACCCGGACGGCCACAACGGCGGACCGCTCGTGGAAACGCCGACCCTGATCC
The DNA here is from genome assembly GCF_007489285.1 of Skermania sp. ID1734. GTDB lineage: Bacteria > Actinomycetota > Actinomycetes > Mycobacteriales > Mycobacteriaceae > ID1734. The sequence continues at coordinate 148,879 of NZ_VLIY01000009.1, read as the reverse complement.
CCAAAAACGTCTACAGCTGGCGCACCATGCCGGAGAACCTCGAGGCCGCCGGCGTCAGCTGGAAGGTGTATCAGAACAAGGACATCGGCCCGGCGTCCGCGGTGATTCTCGACGGCATGCTGGGTTGTTTCAAGCAATTCAGCAATCCCGGAACCAGTCTGTACGCGCGCGGGATTGATCCGGTATTTCCGTACCACTTTCAGGCCGACGTGCAGGCCGGAACGCTGCCGGCGGTGTCGTGGGTGGTGCCATCCGTGTTCACCTGCGAGCACCCGGCCTTACCGCCGGCGGGGGGCGCGGTCGGCATCATGCAGGTGCTCGACATCCTCACCTCCAACCCCGCGGTGTGGGAGAAGACAGCGCTGATCATCAGCTACGACGAGAACGGCGGCTTCTTCGATCACGTGACGCCGCCGACCCCGCCGCCGGGCACGCCGGGGGAATTTTTGACCGTGCCGCTGGGGCCGGTCGCCGAGTCGGACGGCATCCCCGGGCCGATCGGGCTGGGCTTCCGGGTGCCGGGAATGGTGATCTCGCCGTACAGTCGCGGGGGATTGGTGGCCTCGGAAGTCTTCGACCACACCTCCCAATTACGGTTGCTGGAGGCACGTTTCGGCGTCGAGGTGCCGAACCTAACCAAGTGGCGACGCGCCACCACCGGCGACATGACGTCGACGTTCAACTTTGCGGCGACGCCCAATCCGGTGCGTCCGCCGATTACCCCCGCCGTGCCGGTGGCGCAGCAGAAGCTGCCGCAGTGCGTGCCCAACGTCGCCACCGGATTTCTCAATGCCGGCATACCGTATCCGGTTCCGCCGAATTCGATGCCGACGCAAGAGAAGTCACCGCTGCGGCGGCGCCCGTCGGGTTAAGGAGTCGCGAACGGGTCGCGCACCGTTATCCCCGGATATTTGCGAAAGTCCCGGTCTCTAGTAAGTATCGTGCCCACCCCGTGCTCATGCATGAGTGCGGCGATCACGGCGTCGGGCACATCGTTGCCTCGCCCGCCGCCGACGCTTCGGTAGCACTCCCAGAACCGCTCGCCCTCTCCCACCACGCGGACTGAAGGCGCAGCCATCAGGGCATCGACGTTCGCCTGCGCCTTCGCCGCGCTCAGCGGGGCCGGCAGGATCGCCGGGTGGGTGATTATCCGCAAGTAAGTCACCACCACGGGCCAGAAGATCGTGGTTAGTTGCGGTCCACGCAGGACGCTGGCCACGACGTCGGACGCAATGGCAAACTCAGGTGCGTCCACGTTGGACGCATATACCAATACGTTGGTATCGACGGTCTCCGCCATCACTCGGCCCGGTCCAGTGCCGCATTCAGGGCGTCCTTGTCCTCTAGATCGATCAACGGGCGGCCAAGATTGGCCGCCACCCAGGAGATGTCGGATCGCTGCGGTTCGCAACGAGCCAACTCTCGCGCGAGCAACTCCGACACCAGCTGGCCCAGCGACTTGCCCTCTTCACGCTGCTTTTGCTTCAACTGCGCGAGAACGACGGGATCCAGGTCGATTGTGGTACGCATACATCTGATGTTACGACTAATCGCATCTGATGCAACGACCTCACCCTTTCGGGGTAAGCTGCCGGAATGCGACCTACTGCGCTGATCACCGGGGCGAGCCGCGGGCTTGGTGCTGCCATCGCACGCGAACTCGCGGAAAGTCATGATCTGCTGCTCGGTGCGCGCAGCGCCGATTCGCTTGCCGACGTCGAAGCGGACATACCGACGGCGCGCCCCTGGGTGGTGGATCTGACCGACGCTGATGCGGTAGCGAACGCGGTTGCCGACGTCGAGCGCCTCGACGTGCTCGTGCACAACGCCGGTGTCGCCGAGCTGAGTTCGGTGGCCGACTCGAGTATCGAGCAGTGGCGGAACACGTTCGACGCGAACGTTTTTGCGGTGGTCGAGTTGACGCGCCTGCTGCTGCCACGACTTCGGGACAGCGGCGGACACGTTGTGGTGATCAATTCCGGGGCCGGACTACGCGCCAACGCCGGGTGGTCATCCTATGCGGCCAGCAAGTTCGCCTTGCGCGCCTTTGCCGACGCGTTGCGTCTCGAGGAGCCGCGAATCCGCGTGACCTCGATCTTTCCCGGACGCATCGACACCGACATGCAACGTGCCATCGTCGCAAGAGAAGGCCGCGACTACGACCCCGACGAATTCCTCACCCCGGCAACGGTTGCGCGCGCGGTGCGCAACGCAATCGACACACCGCGCGACGCCCACCCCACCGAGATCGTGTTGCGTCCCATCGCCCGCTAACTGAGCAATCCCTTTGCGATGTGGGTGACCTGCACCTCGTTCGAGCCGGCGTAGATCATCAGCGACTTCGCATCGCGGGCAAGCTGTTCCACCCGGTACTCGGTCATGTAGCCGTTGCCGCCGAACAGCTGAACCGCTTCCATGGCGACGTCGGTAGCGGCCTCGGAGGCATACAACTTCATCGCCGATGCTTCGGCCAGCGTCGGGATCTGACCCGCGCGCATCTTCTCCAGGGTGGCGAACACCATGTTTTGCACGTTGATTCGGGCGATCTCCATCTTCGCCAGCTTCAGCTGGATCAGCTGGAATTTGGCGATCTCCTGGCCCCACAGCTTGCGATTCTTCGCGTAATCGATGCTGAGGCGATGACATTCGTTGATCACACCGAGCGCCATGGCAGCAACGCCCACCCGCTCGACCACAAAGTTGGCCCGAGCGCTGTCGCGCCCGTCGCCGCCCTTGTGCTCCTCGGTCTCGCCGAGCAACCGATCCTTGCCCAACCGCACATTGTCGAAGAACAGTTCACCGGTCGGGGATGAGTGGATACCCATCTTCTTGAACGGCTTGCCCTGCGTCAGGCCTTCCATGCCGGAGTCCAGCACAAAGGTCAGCACCTTGCGGGAGCGCGGGTCGGCACCGTCGCGTTCGTCGAGCTTGGCGTAGACGACGATGGTGTCGGCGTAGGGGCCGTTGGTGATGAACGTCTTTTGCCCGTTGAGGATGTAGTCGTCGCCGTCGCGGCGAACGTTGGTCTTCATCCCCCCGAACGCGTCCGAGCCGGAGTCCGGCTCGGTAATCGCCCAGGCGGCAATCTTTTCCAGCGTCATCAACGGGGGCAGCCAGCGCTCCTTTTGCGCAAGGGTGCCCCGCGCCATGATCGTCGCCGCACCGAGTCCCAGGCTCACACCGAGGGCAGCCACCAAACCCATGCTCACGCCGCAGAGTTCGCTGACCACCATCAGCGCCATGGACTCCTGGCCGCCGAACGGACTGCCCCCTGAAGATTTCTTCTTCGCAGGCTTCGGCTCGCCAGCAGCAATACGAGCTTCTCGTGCCCGCTGCTTGTCCAGCATCTTCTTGACCGTCTCGGCCGCCATCACGTCGATACCGAACTCGCTGAACAGCTTCCGCAGCACGGGGTAGGGCAGCAACTCGCCGCTTTCCAGCGCGTCGACGTTGGGTCGGATCTCCTTGTCGATGAACTCGCGTACCGCGTCGCGAATCATCAGATCCGTGTCAGACCACTCGATCATGGGAGCCTCGCCGCAATGTCGTCGATGGCCCAGGGACCGTCGGTTTCAATGGTTTTCACGTCATGCCAGCCGCCGAGCTCGGAGATGGCGCCGCCCTGCACCGCAAACACCTTCCCGGTGATCGGACACTTGTCGGTGGCCAGGTAGGCGACCAATGGTGAGATGTTGGCCGGACTGAACGCGTCGAACTCGCCCTCTTCCACTTCGGCGGCCAGAAACTCACCCATGCCGGGGGTGGCCAACGTGAGCCGAGTGCGCGCGATCGGCGCGATCGCATTGACCCGAACACCATAGCGCTGCAACTCTTCTGCGGCGACCAGGGTCAGGGCAGCGATGCCGGCTTTGGCGGCGCCATAGTTGGCCTGGCCGGCGTTGGGCAACGTAGTGCCCGATGCCGAGGCGGTGTTGATCACCGCAGCATTGGGTTGGTCGCCGGCCTTACTTTGCGTCTTCCAGTACGCGGCCGCGTGCCGCAGGACGTTGAAATGACCTTTCAGATGGACGGCGATCACCGCGTCCCACTGCGATTCGTCCATACCGGCGATGAAGGCATCGCGCAGGATGCCCGCATTGTTCACCACCACATCCAGGCCACCGAATTCGCGGACTGCCTGGTCGACGAGCGCTTTGGCGCCGTCCCAGGAGGCGACATTGTCGGTGTTCGCGACTGCCCTGCCGCCGGCCGCGATGATTTCGTCGACGACCTGCTGGGCCGGTCCTGCATCCGCGCCCTCCCCGGCGTTGTTGCCGCCGAGGTCGTTCACCACGACGCTCGCGCCCTCCCTTGCGAACAGCAACGCATGTTCTCTACCGATACCGCGGCCCGCGCCGGTAATGACGGCAACCCTGCCATCGAGTGCACCCATTGAGAGATTCTCCTAGTCTCTGATTTCCGCGAGCCCATCAGTGATGACGAGGTCATCGCCGCGGGCCGTCTCGAATGCATAAGTGGTCGAATCGTTTTCCGATCCGACGCGCCAGATCCGGGTCTCCAGATCGTCGTTCGGGAAGACCATCTTGGCGAAGCGAACGGCGAGCCGACGCAGCCGCGTGACGTCCGAATCGGCGACCTCACTCAGCACCGCCCACGACGTGAACGCCATGGTGCACAACCCGTGCGCGATGATTCCCGGAAGCCCGGCGTCGCGGGCCACCTGCTCGTCGAGGTGGATCGGCACCGGGTCGCCCGACGCCGGGGCGTACCGGAACGTCTGATCCGCATCGACGTGCGCGGACACCTTGGCCACCGGCGCCGAAGTGCGCAACGCCGCGTCGAAGCGGTGGTCGGGGCTCAGCTCACCGACCTTCTTACCGGTGCTCGCATCGGCGCCACGGAAGAAGATCGTCACGTACTGCTCGTTGACGAGTTCGCCATCCTCCGTGCGGCATTCGATGTAGACACACGCCCGGGTGCCCTTTTCCAGCCCCTCGTACCCGGTCATGTTGGCGCGGGATACCAGCTTGTCGCCCGGCCGCATCGGGCGATGGAAGTGGAAGTCCTGCTCGCCGTGCACACCGCGGCCGAAGATCTCCATCGGCACCACTTCGAGCGTCGGTTCCATCAACGACTCGAAGACGGGAACTATCGCGAACACGGGTGGCGCGACGTCACCGTTTCGGTGTGCCTCGATCGGATCGTTGGTGGCCGCGGCGTATTCGGCGATGCGTTCGCGGGTGACCTCGAACCGCGTCTCGTCGGTCCAGGTGTCCAGACCATTGTCGTCAAATTCGATGTAGCCCATGCGAGTCGCCCGATCAGGCCGACGCGGTGGCGAGGGTATCGAGTTGCTCGAGCGTCTTATCGATCTGCTTCATGCCGTCCTTTTCGACGGCCTTACCCAACGCGCCCTTGATCAGCGCGCCTTCGAAGTCACCCGACGCGGAGAAGACGCTGCCCTCACCGTCCGGGGTGATCTGAAAAGTGAACTCCACCTTCACACCAGCCATGCCGGTGCCACCGAGCACGAGCTTGTGCGGTGCGTCGACCTCTTGAACTGTCCACTCGATCTTGTTTGCCATGCCAAGCATCACGATCTTGGCCACCAGCTTGGAGCCCACCGCGAGCTGCGTGGGCGGCTCCTCCATCCACTTCTCGTGAATGGTGAACCACTTGTCCCAGGTAGAGGTGTCGGATACGGTCGCCCAGATCGCTTCGGGGGTGGCGTTGAGCTTCTTGCTTGCCTCGATGTGTCCCATTGTTGTTGTCCTTTCTAGAGTTTCAGCGCTCGGCACGCTGGTAGGCGGTGACGACGGCGGCGCCGCCAAGTCCGATGTTGTGTTGCAAGGCGGCGGTAACGTTGTCGACCTGTCGTTTATCCGCGGTGCCGCGCAACTGCCAGGTCAGCTCTGCACATTGGGCAAGTCCGGTCGCGCCCAACGGATGTCCTTTCGAGATGAGTCCGCCGGACGGGTTCACCACCCACGTGCCGCCGTAGGTGGTCTCGCCCGAGTCGATCAACTTGCCGGCCTCACCCTCCGCGCACAGACCCAGCGCTTCATAGAGCAGCAACTCGTTGGCGGAGAAGCAGTCGTGCAGCTCGATCACCTGGAAGTCTTCCGGCCCGAGGCCGGACTGTTCGTAGACCTTCTGGGCCGCTTTGACGTTCATGTCGTAGCCGATGATCGACTTGCAGGTGCCGTCGAAGGTCGACTCGAAGTCCGTAGTCATCGCCTGCCCCACGATTTCCACCGCCTGACCTGCCAGGCCATGCTTATCGACGAACGCCTCCGACGCCAGGATCGCTGCCCCGGAACCATTCGAGGTTGGGGAGCACTGCAGTTTCGTCAGCGGGTCGTAAATCATCCGCGACGCCAGAATGTCCTCGAGCGAGTACTCGTCGCGGAACTGGCTGTACGGGTTGTTCACCGAGTGCTTGTGGTTCTTGTACCCGATCTTGGCGAAGTGCTCGGCAGTGGTGCCGTACTTCTGCATATGCTCGCGCCCGGCCGCACCGAACATCCACGGCGCAGGCGGGAACAGCACTTCGGAGATCTCGGCCAACGCCATGATGTGGCGCTCCATGGGCTGGGCGCGATCGTCGTAGGTGGAACCGAGCGACCCGGGCTGCATCTTCTCGAAGCCGAGCGCGATGGTGCAGTCGGCCAAGCCGCCGCGAATCGCCTGCACGGCAAGGAACAGCGCTGCCGACCCGGTGGAGCAGTTGTTGTTCACGTTGACGATCGGGATGCCCGTCATGCCAAGCTCATACAGCGCCCGCTGCCCGGACGTGGATTCGCCGTAGACGTAACCTACATAGCCTTGTTCGACCTGCTGATAGGAGATTCCGGCGTCTTCCAGCGCCTTCGTCCCGGACTCCCGGGCCATGTCTGGGTAGTCCCAGTCCGGCCGTGCGCCCGGCTTCTCGAACTTCGTCATTCCGACGCCGATGACATAGACCTTGTTCGCCATTGCGCTCCTTTTGGCCCCAACTCGGCACCCGCCGCTTGTTCTATATACAAACATGCAGTCGTGTATGTATCAAGACCAAATTATCGGCGTTTTGGCGGCAGTTCGAACCTTGCGACACAGACCGGATCCGCGATCGTCGAAGCGCGCAGGTGTCGCTGCCCTCAATCGCCGACGGTGGTGCCTTCTTCGTTCGGCATCGCGGACAACGCGTGGCTGAGCAGGGCTTGCGCAGTGCCGCACAGAATCTCGGCCGCCTCCGTCCTGCAGACTTTCGCGACATCAAGCAGCCAGATGAAGGATTCGATGCCGGTGGCGGAACGGATAGTGATGGCGAGTCGCCGAACGTCGATGTCCGGGCGGGATTCACGCAGCGGAGCGAGGGCCTGTTCGATCCAGCCGATGGCACGTCCTCGGCGTAGCACCGATAGGTCTGCAGCACCGGGTTCCAGTGACAGCCGCAATGAAGTGCGCAACTCCGGTTCCCACTCCTCGCAGATCCGCACGCACTCCCGCATGACGAGTTCAAGCCGGGCTTGGACCTCGGCAGGCGGCGGATCCGGAAGCAGAGAATCCTTGTCGATTTCCGGATGCACTGCCGCGAGTAGTTCACGCTGATTCGGGAAGTACCGGTACGCGGTTGTGCGGGAAATATCGGCCGCCTCCGCTGCCTCCTCCACAGTAGGAAGCACCCCCTGATCAAGGAGCCTCCTGGTAGCAGCGACGAGCGCGGCTCGGGTCCGGGCTTTCTGGCTACGCCGGCCAGTGGCTTCATATGGCATTCTCATTACCATCATGGTACTCTGATCACATATTGAAACCTCGGAGGGCACCATGAGCAGCGATCCCGCCGTTGTCGACCCGGAGCTCTACCGGGTCGTGTTCGAAAACGACCGCGTCCGCGTGCTGGAGTACCGAGACAAGCCGGGCGACCGGACGCACCCGCATCGGCACCCCGACAGCGTGCTCTATCCGCTGAGTTCATTCCGGCGGCGGATATCTGCGGATGGACGCGACGTCGAAGTCGTGCTCGCGCCTGGTCAGGTCCGTTGGCTCGACGCTCAGGAACACGCCGGCGAAAACATCGGCGACACCGAAACCCACGCCCTGTTTGTCGAACTGAAGGAACCATCGGCCAGGCGGCCAGACGCAACTTTGGGCCCGAGCGCGCACTGAATTCGTTGATCGAAGACGAGCCAGTCGCTAGGTGAAGCTCAGGTCACTCTGATTCCAGAACGCCTGCATCTTGGTGATCTTGGCATCCTCGTCGAATTCCATGACATCGATGGGCGACAGCGCCATCTGCTTGTCACCAACCTTGGTGAGCAGGCTGAAGTGGAATGCCGCCCGGTTGCCTGCGACGCGGAGGGTAAGCAACTCACTTTCCTGCTCCATGTTCTCGATCACCTGGTAGAACTCGCGGATCGCGGCGTGACCCTGGCGCACACCGCTGCCGACCGGGTCTTCGAGCGTTGCCTCCGCGCTGTAGAGCGCGACGATCTCGTCCGGCTTACCGGTCGCAACCAGTTCGACGTACCGGCGCACCACGTCCTCGATTGCCTGCTCAGTCGCCATATCGAACCACCTCGGATTTAGAACACGTTCTAGTCTGATGCTCACCGTAGCACTGCCGACTAGACTTTTCACCGCAACGTTGCCCGTGCCGACGCACCGGGGGGTGCTCGTGGACCAGACCCAGCACAGCCTTCGCCTGCGCATCCGGGAAGGGGCACGAGAGATCCAGGGGGAGCACGGCAGCGTCGAAAAGACGTTGGAAGTCATCACTTCGGCCGCGGTCGAGACAGTGCCCGGGACCAGCCATGCGGGCGTCACCCTCGTCATCGGCCGACGCCGGTTCGAGTCGCGCGCAGCCACTTCAGCCTTGCCTCGGCAACTCGACGAACTCCAGCAAAGCCTCGGCGAAGGGCCGTGTGTGCAGGCGGCGTGGCTGTACGAGACCGTCGACGTCGACGACCTCGAAGGCGACCAGCGCTGGCCAAAGTTCGCTGCGCGGGCGGTCGAGTTGGGCGTGCGATCGATGCTGTCGTTTCAGCTGTACACCGTCGACGAGACACTCGGCGCGCTGAACCTGTACGCGAAGACGCCCCGCGCGTTCCCGTCCGAGTCCTATGAGGCGGGACTGCTGTTGGCCACCCACGCCGCGATCGCGTTGACCGGGGCGCTGCGCGAATCGCAACTCAAATCGGCACTGGCCACCCGCGACATCATCGGGCAGGCCAAGGGCATGATCATGGAGCGCTACGGCATTGACGCCGTGAAGGCGTTCGACCTACTGCGCCGGTTGTCCCAAGAGACCAATACGCCGCTCGCGCAGATCGCGCGCAGCCTCGTCGAGCGCGAACATCCGCCACTCTCTGACCGGTGATCACGAGCCTATGGTCGATTTGTACGCCGTCAAGCTGACCATTCAATCGTGATCACCGCGGGGGAGGGTGCGTGCCTACAGCACCACGTTGACCATCCGACCCGGCACCACGATCACCTTGCGCGGCGGTTTCCCGTCGAGCAGCGCAGCGATCTTTTCGTCCGCAAGCGCGGCGGCTTCGACGTCGGCAACCGAGCTGTCGGCCGGCACGCTGATCTTGCTGCGCAGCTTTCCGTTGACCTGGATCGGATATTCGACCTGGTCCTCAACCAGCCACTTCTCGTCGGCCACCGGGAACGGTCCATGGGCGAGCGAACTGTCGTGGCCGAGTCGCTCCCACAGTTCCTCGGCCAGGTGCGGCGCGAGCGGCGCCAGCATCAGCACCAACGGTTCCACGACCGCACGCGGCGGGCCGGAGGCATAGTCCTTCGTCAGGTGGTTGGTCAGCTCGATCAGCTTGGCTGCGGCCGTATTGTCGCGCAGCGCAGCGTAATCCGCCCGAACACCGTCGATAGTCTTGTGCAGCAAGCGAATAGTCACATCGGCTGGCTCGATCTCGGCGACCCGTACCGAACCGGACTCTTCGTCCACCACCAGGCGCCAAACCCGCTGCAGGAATCGATGCGCACCAACAACATCCTTGGTAGCCCAGGGTCGCGATGCGTCGAGTGGACCCATCGACATCTCGTACACGCGAAGCGTATCGGCGCCGTAGTCGTCGCAAATCTCATCGGGGGCAACGGCATTCTTCAGGCTCTTGCCCATCTTGCCGTATTCCTGGAACACCTCGGCGCCGTCATGGAAGAACTTGCCGTCACGCTCGGTGACCTCTTCGGCCGGCACATACACACCACGAGCATCCGTGTACGCGAAGGCCTGAATGTAGCCCTGGTTGAACAGTCTTCGGTAGGGCTCGTTCGAGCTGACGTGCCCGAGGTCGAACAACGCCTTGTGCCAGAATCGCGAGTACAGCAGGTGCAGCACCGCATGCTCGACGCCGCCCACGTACAGGTCCACGCCGCCGGGATCGTTCGGCCCGTGTAGTTCCGGGCGCGGCCCCACCCAGTAGTGCTCATTTTCAGGGGCGCAAAAGGTTTCGGTGTTGGTCGGGTCGATGTAGCGCAACTGGTACCACGAACTGCCCGCCCACTGCGGCATGACATTGGTGTCGCGCCAATACTTTTGCGCGCCCTTACCGAGGTCCAGTTCGACCTCGACCCAGTCGGTCGCTTTCGCCAGCGGCGGTGACGGTTCGGAGTTCGCGTCTTCCGGATCGAACGACACCGGCGCAAAGTCCTCGACATCCGGAAGTTCCACGGGCAGCATCGATTCCGGCAGCGGGTGCGGTGCGCCGTTGGAGTCGTAAACGATCGGAAACGGTTCCCCCCAGTACCGCTGGCGGGCAAAGAGCCAGTCCCGCAGCTTGTACTGCACCATGCCCTTGCCGTGCCCGTCCGCCTCGAGCTGCTCGATCACCCGCGTCTTCGCGTCGTCGACCGAAAGCCCGTCCAGATAGCCGGAATTCACCAGTACGCCGTCACCGGAGTAGGCGGCGGCGGTCACGTCACCTCCGGAAATGACCTCGCGAATCGGCAGCCCGAAGGCGTGCGCGAATTCCCAGTCGCGCTGGTCGTGCCCCGGCACCGCCATGATCGCGCCGGTGCCGTAGCCGCTGAGCACGTAGTCGGCCACAAAGATCGGAACGTCGGCGCCGTTGACCGGGTTCTGCGCGAAGGCGCCCAGGAACACTCCGGTCTTTTCCTTGTTCTCCTGCCGCTCGAGGTCGCTCTTGGCGGCAATGTCCTTGCGATACTGCGCGACCGCCTCCCGCGGCGTGGCCGCTCCATACGTCCAGCGCGGATCCACCTCCGCGGGCCACTCGTCGGCGACAAGGACATCGACGAGCCGATGCTCCGGAGCCAGCACGACATACGTGGAGCCGAACAGCGTGTCCGGCCGGGTGGTGAACACCTCGATAGCCGCATCGGACGTCGCAAACCGCACCTGCGCGCCGCGCGAACGCCCGATCCAGTTGCGCTGCATCGTCTTGACCTTGTCGGGCCAGTCCAGGTTGTCGAGGTCGTCGAGGAGTCGATCCGCGTATGCGGTGATCCGCATCATCCACTGCCGCAGGTGCTTTCGGTAGACGGGGAAGTTGCCGCGCTCACTGCGCCCGTCCGGCGTCACCTCTTCGTTGGCCAGCACCGTGCCCAGCCCCGGACACCAGTTCACCAGCGAATCGGACAGATAAACCAGCCGATAGGAGTCGATCACCTCGCGGCGCTCGGCCTCCGTCAAGGCGTCCCAGGCGCGGCCGTCGGCCAGCGCGCGGGTGCCGCTGGCGAACTCGGCCACGAGTTCGTCGATCCGCCGCGCGCGCTGCAACTGCGGGTCGTACCAGGCGTTGTAGATCTGCAGGAAGATCCACTGCGTCCAGTGATAGAACTCCGGATCGGTGGTAGCCACTGAGCGTCGTTCGTCATGACCCAACCCGAGGCGGCCGAGTTGGCGGCGCATGTTGGCGATGTTCGCCTCGGTGGTGGTCCGTGGGTGGGTGCCGGTCTGCACTGCGTACTGCTCGGCCGGCAACCCGAACGCGTCGTAACCAAGTGCGTGCAAGACGTTGTGGCCGAGCATGCGGTGGTAGCGGGCGTACACGTCGGTGGCGATATAGCCGAGCGGGTGGCCGACGTGCAGACCCGACCCCGAGGGGTAGGGGAACATGTCCTGAACGAACAATTTGTCAGCCGGAGTCGGGCCGGCCAACGGACCGACCGGGTTCGGCGCCTCAAACGTCCCCAGCTCACGCCAGCGCTGTTGCCAGCGTCGCTCGAGCTGCCCCGCGAGTTCGGCCGTGTACCGGTGCTGGGGGGTTTCTCCTGCGGTCTGGCCCGCGGCGTTGTGCACTGATCGTCTCTTTCGGTTGCCTCACACGTCGGCTACCAGGGTAAAACGTGCCGAGGCCAGCCTCGCCAGACAGTCCGGTTGCCTCGGCCGCGGATTACGACGCCACGTATCCTGCCTATGTGCTGATCGTTGCTGTGGTCTTCGTGGTGTTGGCTGCCGTCGTCGCCGCAATCGGAGTCGCGGCGTTGACCCAGCGGCTGCCGCTCAATAGTTGGGTCGGAGTTCGCACCGCCGGCACGGTCCAGGACGAAGCGGCGTTTCGGCTGGCCAACCGGGTCGCGGCGCCCACAATTCTCGGCGCGGCGGTAGTGCTACTTCTCGGCGGCATCGCCGGTGGAGTTATCGGCGGCGGGTTCGGGGCCGCGGTCGCGGTTGTCACGGCGATCGGCGCGCTCGTGCTGATTGGACTCGGCGCGTCGATCGGAACCCACGCGGCCGCCCGGACCGCAGCAGCGGGCCGCGTTGGTGAGTGTGGTCAAGCGTGCGGCGCCTGCTCGCTGCGGGGAGCGTGCGAAGCGCACTAAGAAGCCACGTGCCCGGAGCGCCCCAAAGAATCAGACAGCGCAGAGTGCAAAAATGGGAGTTCCGAAAAAGGGAATCATCCCGAACGGCGTGCACAGCCTCGTCGCAGGACCGAGCAGCGCTGGGTGGAAACCGGGAACGAAATTAATGAACATGATGGCGGACCCTGGTCGAAGTTCTATCCAACGCCGCATGCCCTTGTGCTCAACTGCATCGGCGACAACTTCCGGTGGACGATGAAATCGCGCCCGCTCGATCGTAATCCGCGGTGGCAACGCGGCTCAAGCGCTCCGACCGGTTCCAGCGCAGGGCGGACAGTTGACCCGGCCGGGTTCGCTTTCGGCGTCGTGCTGCCCGTCCTGGCTGCAGTGACGGCACTGATCCTGACACTGGCGTGGCGCAGTCGCCTCCCGGAACGGATCGCTGTGCACTGGTCCGCAACGGCGCCCGATCGCTTCGCACCACCGATGCAGACCGCCTGGGTGTTCGTGCTGGTGATCTGCATCGTCGGCGGCGGCGCAACCGTGCTAGCTGCCTTCGCGCAAGCGTTGCTGCTCATGCGCCGAATGCTGCTCATGATCGGCGTGACGGTGATCGGCCTGCTGCTGACCCTGTACGTCGAGATGCTGCGTGTGCAGCTTGACCGAACCGATGCCGCCGGGATTCGACTGCCAGCAAACGCGATTGCCCTCGGCGTGGTTCTCGGGTTCATCGTCGGAGCGGTCGGCGCGGGATTGCTGCGTGACTACCGCGTCCGCGCGTACGCCAGCCAACCGCCCGCGAGCACGCTGCCGCGCGCGACACCGGTTCCCGTGCGCACGTCGGCGGGGTTCGGCTGGGCCGGTGTGGTGGTGTTCTGTGCTGTCGGTGGCGGGCTGGCGGTACTGGGATGCGTATTGGCCGAGGCCTACTGGCCGCTCGCCATATCGATTCCGGTCATCATCTTGATTGCCGCATTGATGCGTTTCGAAATAATCGTCGATCGTCGCGGTATCCGGGTCACCAACTTTGGATTCGCCACAATTGACATCGCGCTAGCGGAAGTAGTCGGCGCGAAGATCACCGAAGTGAATCCGTTCAAGGACTTCGGCGGCTGGGGACTGCGCACCCGCGGTCATCGGCGGTACGGGATCGTCACCCATACCGGCCCGGCGGTTCAGATCGACACGGCCAGCGGATTGCAATTGACAATTTCGCTGTCCCGCGCCGAGACGATTACTGGAATCATCAACGGCTTCGCGGATCAGCGTTTCGGAGAAGACTGTCGCTAGTCATCCGGTGGCTTTAGGACAGTCCGGTTTCGACGGTGCGGTCTCCATTCCGCCGAGCGTCGCGATTATTTCTGCCCGTAGCTGATCGGCCTGCTGCACCGCAGGCGTGCCGCCCGCGGGGGCGCGCACGACGTCTGCGGTAGTTGGCACGGCGACCTGTTGCCGATCGAAGTCGATCCCAGTCTGGATGGCCTGCTTCAGCGCTTGGACCTGCGCGGTCACCTTGGCCGGAAAATCGATTGTGCCGATGCTGTCGAGATACTGTTGGTCCGCTCGGATCTCGATCTGATTTGCCGCGGTGGCGGCGGTCAGGTCATGCGCATCGAGTGCCGCGTCGAATAGACCTTGTACCGGCAGCGCGGCCAGGTCGGCCTCGGCGTGGGCCAGAATCAGCCGGTCGGCCGCTAACCGCGCCTGTGGCCGCGGGTGGCCGAGGCTGGCAACGAGATCATCTGCCGCGAGGTAGCTCTTGTCCTCCAGGACGAAGGCCCGCCAGACCATCTCGCGAGCGTCCGCAGGGCGCACGGCCGCGGCAATGTCGGCCAGGGCGTCGATTTCGGCGAGGTTGTTCTGGTGCAACCGCTCCTGCTCGTCGCGGCTGTCCGGCGGGAACCTGATTTCGGAAATCTTCTTGTCCCAGTCGACTATCAGTTCCCGATACTGTTTGGCCGCTTCGTGCTCACCGGCCACGTCGTTGTTGATCTGCGCCTTGTCGAGATCGTCGTAAGCGGTTGAGCAGTCGAACAGCTTGCCCGCTTCCTGGTATGCCGCGTAACCGAGATCCGCATCGTGCTGGTCCGCTGACGCGGTGTCGGTCGAATCGTCGCCGCAGCCGGCCGCCGCGGCCGCAACAGCCAGGGCACACAACACGCTTGCTACGGAGGAAAATGCTTTGCGCACGTCCCAACCCCTTCCGTAGCGGCTGCCGCACTACGCTACGCCCGGAACAATTCGCGGTGGGGCTTTTGCGTGGTTTTACGCTACGACAGCGCCGCGAGGACTGCGGCGCTCGCCTCGGGGTCCCCGACCGCGACACGCGCGGCACCGTCGGGGTAGCCCTTGGCCGCGATCCCATGCCACCGCAACAGCTCGGCGGCCGGCGCGGGCAGATAGAGGAAGTTGGCGTGGCTGGCCGGGATGCGCAGGCCGCGCGCCCGCAACGCGTCACGAAGCTGTTCGCGGTCACGCGTGATGCGGGTGACCCGGATCCGCAACTCGCGTTCGGCCGCATATGACGCGGTGACTGCGGCAACGGCGGTTGCGTTCACCCCGAACGGCACCTGCCACCGGCGGATGCGCTCCGCCTCCTCGGGCGTGGCGATGGCATAGCCCACGCGCAGACCGGCCAGCCCATAAGCCTTCGAGAACGTGCGCAACACAATGACGTTCGGGTGCTCGACCACCAATCGCCGGGCATCCAAGCGCAACCGCGGCTCGACAAACTCCACGTATGCCTCATCCAGCAGCACGTACGTCCGCGCGCCGACCACACCGAGGAACCACTCCAGGTCTGCTGCGCTGATCAGCGTGCCGGTGGGATTATGCGGCCGGCACACGATCACGAGCCGAACGCGCTCGTCCACGGCCGCGGCCAAGGCCTCGAGGTTCTGGTTCCCCAGCGCGTCCAGCGACACGGCGCGCACCGGCGTACTCCGCATCGCCGCCAAGATTGGGTAGCCGTCGAAGGTCGGAGTGGCGCAGGCGATCTCGTCGCCGTCGGCGAGCAGTGCCTGCATCACCTGCATTGCCACTCCGGTGGCGCCGCTACCGACCACGACTGTCTCGGTCGCCAGACCAAGGTGCGTCGCGATGATTTTCGCGAGCCGAGTCGGAACGAACTCAGGATAGCGATTTGCCTGTGCCACCGCGGAATTCAGCGCGGTCACAACCGACGGCAACGGCGGGAACGGGTTTTCGCTCAGCGCCAGCTGTAACCGCATCGCGGGCGCGACATCGAGGTCGACGCTCATTGCGTTGCGCCCCAGCGGACCGCCGCCGCACCAGCGAAATCGCCGGCATGCGCAAACGCGGACATCAGTACAAACGACCCCGTACGTAGCCGGCCGGCCCGATTCTCGGTATCGAGCGTCACCGGGATTCCTGCGCCGAAAAGGTTCCCGCATTCGTCGAAGGTGTCGGGGTGCCGATCCTTCGGCAGTTCGAGCGCTTCGGTCCAGTTGCGCAGGAACAACCGATTGGGCTGGTTGGTGACGAAGGTGTCAACGTCGGCGCCGCGCACTCCGAGTCGGCCACACAGGCTCAGTGCCACCTCGGGCACCAGCCGGTTCCCGCGCGCGAAGACCTTGGTGATCCGTGATTCGGTAAAACCTATGCACGCCTGCGCCTTTCCGGGCTCCCAGTATTTGCGGTCAGTCTCCGGAAAGCCGGTGAAGTTCATGTCGCCGGCGAATTCCGGATAGGTGCGGCATTCGATTCCCAAAATGGGTGCATCCGAAGATTTCACCAGCAGACCGACGCCGCAGCCGTCGCCGGGCACCGGTGCCTGGGCCAGTTTCCGGATCTCCGACTGGGTGAAGGCCTGACCGGCGCTGTTCTGCACGACCGCAATCAATGCCGAACGGGCATTGCTGCTCTGCATGATTTGCTGCGCCAGTTGCATGAGATGCACAAATGCGGCGCATCCACCGTTGTGAATGTCGAGCACCCAGTCGGGTCGCATGCCTAGCCGGCGGGCGACTTCGGGCCCGCTGCCCAGCACCGGGTTGTCCGGCAGCTGCACGTGCGTCAACAGCATGTCCACGTCCGAAATGGCTGCCGCACCGTGCCTTTCGATCAGGGGTGCGACCGCGCGCTCGATCATGTCGACGGCGGTCTCGTCCGGTGCGACGTGGTGACGGTAGGTCGGCGACCGAAACATGACGTTCTTCGCCATCCGGTCCGAGCGGGCGAACTGGGTGAAATAGTCGGTGCTGACCCGATTTTCGGGCAGGTAGCTCGCGACATCGAGCAGGCTGATGACGGGCGGTTCAGCGACTGTCGTGCTCATTGCATCCACTCCGGCTTGATCGGCAGCCCCCGCGCGGCTCGGTACTCGCAGATGGCCCGCAGGTTGTCCAGCTCGAGTTGGTGGCCGGCGGAGAACATGTCCCAGAAGTCACCTACCCACACCGGCCGCTTCTTCGGCGCGGTCTCCGGATAACCGTTCTGGTCGTAGAACGGGTGGTGGCAATTCGTCCACAGCACAACGGCTCCAGGTTTGTTGAATACCACTTGGGCGTCGACAACGCGCATCAGGTAGATCATCCAAAGATGCTCACCCTGATCCCAGGCGCAGTGATAGTCGACGGTCATGGCATCGGCGCTGGCCACGGTTCGGGTGTAGATCTTGGTTTGATCGCCAAGCCGGTCGTACGCCAGCCACAGGCCCGGCTTGTCCGTTTCGGTGAAGCCACGCAGGCTGTAGGTCCACTCTTCCAAACTTCTGGTATCGGAAAGGTATTCGAATACCGCACGCGGGTCGGCGTCGATATAGCCCTGCACCGTGCAGAAGTCACCGTAGATCTTGTCGTGGGGGTAGACCGACCGCAGCATGTCCATGATGATCGGCGTGGTGGCATCCTTGTCCGAGTTCTCGATACGGATCAGCCCCGCAATGGCGGCGGTGTCGGGGATGTCGCTGAGCGCGGGAAGTGTCATCACGATTCCTTATTCAGAAATGGTGCAAAGGGCGGTATTTCGTCTGGATCACAGGTGACGGAGATGAAGGCGGGACCGTCGGTGTCCTCCGCGTGCGCGAGCGCAGTCCGCAGTTCGTCGATCGTGCGCGCATTCCAGCTCGGCAGTCCCGGAAACATCACACCCAGTCCAGTTCCCAAATCCGTGCTGCGGAAACGGTTGAAGCTGTATCGATCTCCGTAGAACAACTGCTCGCGGGTGAGGCACATGGCGTGCGAGTTGTTGTTGAAAACCACGAACGTGAGGGGCAACCGGTGTTCGACTGCCGTGTGAATCTCCATGCCGTGCATAAAGAACGCGCCGTCACCAGCTATCACAAAGGTGCGCCGGCTACCTCCCGAAGCAAACGCCGCACCAATACCCGCGCCGAAGCTGTAACCCATTCCGCCCATCCCGAGTGCGAGAACGAATCGCTGCGTCGAAGTCAGCGGAAGATGGTGCACCACCGCGCTTCCGGTGTTTCCTGCATCGGCGAAGACATCAGCCTCCGGCGGCAGCGCCGCGGCGAGCTCCGCGACCGCCTCCTGATAACGCAGTCCCAGGCCGCGCACTGCCGGAACCTGGGGCGGTGCCGGCGCTCGCTGCGCGGCGACCTTCGGACGTGCGTCCACCGCATTGGCCAGCTTTCCCAGCGCGGTGCGGATGTCGTCGGCGCCGCAGTAGGTCGATTGCGCCGACTCGACGAACGGCCGCTCGCTACAGATCCACCCGAGACGGCTGTGTGACAGCGCGGCCGCGATACCGGCGCGATCGGTCATCGGCATCCGGCTGCCCACGACCAGGCACATCTCGCTGGCCGAGATCGCTTGCGCTAACTTGGGGTTGCCCATGGTGCCGACTACGCCGCAGTAGCCCGGTCCGTCGGTGGGGTAGGCGTCCTTGCCCCCGGCGGTGACCGCAACCGTTGCGCCAAGCGCCTCGGCAAGCAGCGCAAGCTCCGCGCGTGCATCGGCACGGGAAACCTCTTCGCCCGCGATGATCACGACCGAACCGGCCCGGGACAACTCCTCGGCGATCATCCCCAACGCTGCCTCGTCGTAGCCTTGGCTGATTTGCGGCGGGTCGAACGGCCGGCCAGCATACGGCAACTGCTGAATGTCCTTGGGCAGCAACAGCACCGCGGGACCGCCCGACATCGCCGCCGTCACGGCGTCGGCGAGGACCTCGGAGACCATTTCGGCGGACGTCACCTTGGCAGCGAACCGGGATACGGTTCGAAACAGCGCCAATGCGTCTAACGAACCCGCCTTGCCGCTGCTGTCCTGAAACGCGCCCCGGCCTTCGAGTTCGGTTGGAGCTTGGCCCACCAGCGCCAGAATGGGGATCTTCGACGTGAAGGACTCGGCCAGACCCGCTACGACGTTCATCGCGCCGCCGCCCGAGGTCACCGCGACAACGCCGATTCCGTTGGTGCTGCGTGCGTAGCCTTCGGCCATGGTGGCCGCGGAGAACTCGTGCTTGGCCACCACGCCGGTGATCCGGTCGCCCGCGTTGTGGATCGCGTCGTAGATATCTTCGATGTTGGCTCCGCCGACGCCGAAAACGTGGCGGACGCCGAGTGCGACCACCGCGTCGACCAGATAGTCGGCGACGCGGGTCACGACGGCGCGCTGGCTCACGAAAAACCTCCTCAGGAGTCTCGCAGTGACACGAGATGCGCGCCGAGTTGGTTCAGCCGAGATTGCGCGCGACCATTCCCCGTCCGCGTCGAGTGTTTGCGGCGATCGCGACCAACGCACTCAGATACACCACGCCAGCGGCAAACGCGATGCTCGGCGAACGCCCATCCGCTGGCACCGATACGGCAGTCACGGCCAGGGCGAGCACGAAAGCGATGTTGAAGACCGTGTCCTGCAAGGCGAAGACCTGGCCGCGCCGGTCGTCGGGGATGTCTATCTGCATGGCTGCGTCACCGGTGAGCTTGATGGTTTGACCGGCCAAGCCGAGGAGGAAGGCGCCCAGCAGCAGCAGGCCGGGCACCAATGTGGTCACCAGGGTGAACTGCACGACGGCCGCGAACGTGACGGCCACGGTCACGGTTCGCGATCGGCCGAGTCGCGGAATGAGCACTGGTGCAACAGCCGCAGCCAACAGCATTCCCGCTGCGGTCGCCACGATGGCGACGCCGAAACCCACCAGCCCACCGGGCATCCGCGAGCCGGCGTCAGTGTCGCGAAGGATCAGCACCATGATCATCGTGTTCACCCCGAAGACGATCCGGTGTGCACCGATGCCGGTCATCGCCGTGGTTACCCCGGGCACCGCCCACACTGCGCGCGCCCCGTTGCGCAAACCGGAGGCGATTGCCGCCATCACCGCGACGCCGTGGGGACGGGGTCCGGCGCCGACCGAGAGGTCACCGGGTCCCAGGAATTGCGGGGCAAAACCCGCGGCCGCCAGCGCCCCGGCAGCGGAACCGGCGGCGCTGACCAAGACCGCCAAGGCCGAGCCCGCGTCGCCCGCACCGACAATGCCGATGACCGTGACGCTGCAGCCCGCACCGATCGCGGCACAGCCGGACGAAACCGTGGTCAGCACGGAGTTCATCGGTACCAGTCGCTCGCGGGTCACCACGTGCGGGAGCGCCGCCGATACGCCCGCCAGGACGAACCGACTCACGCCGACCGTTGCCAGAGCAAACAACAAGAGCACCCGATCGCGCGCGCCCGTGGCGAGCATGGCAGCGGTCGTGACGATGAGCGCCGCGCGCGTCAGGTTGGCCAGCAACAAAACGGCGCGCCGGTCCCAGCGGTCGAGCAGCGCTCCCGCGAATGGTCCAACCACCGAATAGGGCAGCAATAAGACCGTGAAGCCAGCGGCCACCGCGATGGGATCGGTCTGCCGCTCCGGATTGAAGAGGATGGCACCACTGAGTGCCGCCTGAAACATGCCGTCGCCGAACTGCCCGGCGAACCGGATGGTGGCGAGCCTGCCCAGACCGGGGCTCTCACGAATCACTGCGGCGATACGCGCGCGCGACCAGCGGTTGCGCGCGAAATCGGACACCCAGCGAGCGTATCCGCTGGCAGCACTACTCGCTCAAGGTGAGCGGGCAGCGCAATTGTTGACGGTGCTCTCGCTTCACGGCACGCTGGCCACATGACCAGCGGTGAGCAGGCGACACCTCGCACCCCCCGGGAACGGGCGCGGGCGCAGACAATGGCCGACATCACGCGCATCGGGCGCGCCCACCTGATCGAGCATGGCGCGGACGGACTTTCGCTGCGGGCAGTGGCCCGCGACTTGGGCGTCGTCTCATCAGCCGTATACCGCTACGTCCGCAGCCGCGACGAACTGCTGACCATGCTGGTCGTAGATGGATACAACGAGCTGGGCGAGGCGGTCGAGCAAGCAGTGCGGACCGTTCCAGACACCGACTTTGCCGGGCAGTTCCGTGCACTGGGCTGGGCCGTTCGCGATTGGGCACGGCGCGAACCCGCACGGTACGGATTGCTGTTCGGGACGCCCGTGCCCGGCTATCAAGCCCCGGCGGAGCAAACCACCGGTCCGGGCACCCGAGTGATCGTCGCGCTCATCGGCATCATCGAGCGAGCCTACCGCGCCGGGTCCATTTCGCCGCGCGAAGCACCCACGCCGGCCACCGGGCTGGTAGCCGACTGCGCCCGCATCGCCGACGAATTCGGCCTTTCCGCGCCTGCCACCGTGCTGACCCGCGGAATGTTCGCCTGGGCAAGTCTTTTCGGCATTGTCACCTTCGAGGTCTTCGATCAATATGGCCCCGGGACGCTGACCGATCCAACCGAACTGTTCGCCCATCACCTGGATGTTCTGGTCGAAACCATGGGCCTGGGCGGATGAGCGGACGGCACTCGGGCAACGGTGACATGATGGTTTTGTGGCACAGGCAGAGGAACCGGAGGACCGCACCGCGCGGCCAAGCGAGCGCAGCTCCGCGACCGGCCGAATCGTGCGGCCCGGAAGCATACTGGTGGCGTCGACCGATCTGCTGGAACCGACGTTCCGACGAACGGTCATCTACATCATCGAGCACAACGAAGGCGGCAGCCTGGGTGTGGTGATCAACCGCCCGAGCGACACTGCCGTGCACAACGTGCTGCCGCAGTGGGCCCAGCTGGCCGCCAAGCCCCGGGCCCTCTTCATCGGCGGCCCGGTGAAACGGGATGCTGCCGTGTGCCTCGCGGTGCTCCGGGTGGGCGCCGACATCACCGGCGCCTCCGGACTGCGGCGCGTCGATGGTCGGGTGGCGATGGTCGACCTGGACAGTGACCCGTCCGAGATCGCTCCGCTGGTCGAAGGCATTCGGGTGTTCGCCGGATATTCGGGATGGACGTTCGGACAACTCGAGGGCGAACTTGACCGCGACGACTGGATGGTGCTGTCCGGCCTGGCGTCGGACCTCCTCGCCCCGCCGCGCACGGATATCTGGGCGAGCGTGCTGCGCCGGCAACCGCACCCGCTGTCCATGTTGGCGACGCACCCGATCGAGCTCGAGCGCAACTAGGCCCCGAGATGATGGCTCTGTAGCCGAATGCCGAGTGCGTCAGTCCCTATCCATGAACTCGTCGCGGCTCATCGAGCAGCTCCGCAACCACCCGCAGATCCGCAACCAGTTCGGCAAAGGCTGCTTCGCGATCATCATCGCCGGCGCGCAGAATTGCCGAGGGATGCGTGGTCGCCACCGCGCTACGCCCGTCTTCCAGGTGCAGCGGTTCGCCGCGCGACTTGGTGATCCGGAACTGCGGTCCCAGCAACGACTGCGCCGCGGTGGCGCCAAGCAAGACAACCACCCGCGGATCGACGGCCTCGATTTCGGCAAGCAACCACGGCCGGCAGGCGACAACTTCGGTTCGGCCCGGCTTCTTATGAATTCGGCGCTTACCGCGTTCGACGAACTTGAAATGCTTGACCGCGTTGGTCACGTAGGTCTGCGTGCGGTCGATATCGGCATCGCGCAGCGCCTGATCCAGTATTCGCCCGGCCGGGCCGACGAACGGCTCACCGCGACGGTCCTCCTGATCCCCGGGCTGCTCACCGACCAGGAGGATCGACGCGTGTTGGCTGCCTTCCCCAAACACCGTTTGGTGCGCGTCCCGGTACAGGTCACACCCCCGACAGGATTCCGCGGCCTGGCGCAGATCAGAAAGGCTGCGCGAGTGCGGAAGGAATTCCTCGGCACCCACGGCCGGGGGAATACCTCAGCAAGTAACCAGCGAAACTTGTCTGCGCAACGCACCGTAAATGTCTGTTTGAACCGGGTGGCTCGCTATACCGTTCTGCAGGCGGGAGGTGGTCGATGCCCGATGATCAGGCGGAGCTGCTCAATGCGCTCTACCGCGAACACGCTTCTGCGCTGTGGCGATACACCCTGAGCCTGATCGGTGATCCGGGCCGTGCCGAAGACATCGTGCAGGAGACCTTGCTGCGCGCCTGGCAACGGCCGAGCGTGCTGGACCAATCGACGCAATCCGCGCGCGCGTGGCTGTTCACGGTCGCGCGCAATCTCGCATTCGACGAACATCGCAGCGCGCGCGCCCGACGGGAATTCGGGACGGATTCCCCGCCCGAGCAGTCGACGCCCGACCGGTCCGAACGTGCGCTGGATTCGTGGCTCATCGCCGACGCGCTGGCAACGCTGAGCGCCGACCATCGCGAGGTGATCATCCGCGGCTACTACGGGGGAATGTCGACGCAGCAGATCGCTGCCGAGCTCGACATTCCGGACGGCACCGTGAAATCTCGCATGCACTATGCGATCCGGTCGTTGCGGCTGGCACTGCAGGAGATGGGGGTGACGCGCTGATGACCGGACCGACCAACGCGCCAGCCGACCTGGGTTCGACACGCGACCCCTACCGAACCTGGGACGCCGCATACGTGCTGGGCGCGCTCAGCCCGAGCGAACGCCTCGAATTTCAGGCACATCTGACCGAATGCGAGCAATGCCGTGCGTCGGTAGCCGAACTCGCCCCGCTGCCCGGAATGCTGGCCAGCGTTCCCCGCGATGTGGCCGAGCAGATGCTCGACGGCGACCAGTTGTCGACTGCGCCGCCGGCAGGCGACACTTTGACGACGCTGGCCCGGCGCACGGCCCGCACGCGGTGGCGCAATCGGATGCTCGCGATCGGCGGTGCTGTCGTGGCGGCAGCCGCAGCCGTGCTCATCACCCTGCCGCTGGCGCACAGCAATGAGTCGACGCCACCAACGCCGGCCGGTCCGCAGGTGGTGGCGGCGCGCAGTCTGGACGAACTGGTCCAGACACCCCTTTCTGCCAGCGTCAAACTTATGACTCAGCCCGGCGGCGGCACCCGCGTCGACTTCCGATGCAGCTATGACAAGAGCGGCAGCGCGGGCAGCTACAGCGGGAAATACGCGATGTACGTAACCACTCAATCCGGCGTGCAGAGCAAGATCGCCGAGTGGACGGCCAATCCCGGCGACACAATTACCGGTTCGGCAGTGAGCGCCGTTGCACCCCACGACATCACCCGGGTGGACATCCGTTCGGAATCGACCGACGAGGTGTTGCTCAGCGCCACGATCTAATTCAGCGCGGATAGATCGCCACCTCGCTCGCCTTGACCGCGAAATACACGGCGAGTCCGGTGATGATGCCGAGTTCGCGCAGCGCGACCGGGGTGATGTCGGCCATCAACTCGATGTCCGCATTCGATTCCTCGCAGGCATAGACGCGAACGGCGGCGCCATGGAAGTCCACATGGGTGACGCGCATCCGAAACACGTTGCGTGGACTGCCTTCCGGTGGTCGAAGGTGTACCGCCACCGCCGCAGGCGGGAACACCGCCGACGCCGCCACGCCCGGCTGACAGTCGCCGTCCATCCGGCCGTACACCACGTCGCCACCCACCACGACACCATCGGGACGTGCCAGACCCTCCAAGAGGTTCACTCCGGCGATCCGCGCGGCAAACGCGCTACGCGGCTGGGTAAGCACCTCGTGCACCGAGCCGGATTCGACGACTCGGCCGTCCTCGAGCACCACCACCCGGTCGGCAAGGGTGAGCGCGTCGACGATGTCGTGGGTGACCAGCAACGTGGTTCTGCGCTGGATCCGCACGAGTCGGCGCAGCAGATTGCGCAATTCCGGCGCCGATGAAACGTCCAGCGCCGCAAAGGGTTCGTCCAGCATCAGGAGCCGTGGTTCGGCCGCCAGTGCCCGAGCCACCGCCACTCGCTGCGCTTGGCCGCCGGAGAGCTGATGCGGCTTGCGGTCGGCGAGCTGTACGGCATCGACTCGCTCGAGCCATCCGCGCGCCTGCACCTCGGCCTCGCGGCGCGCCACTCCCGCGCACTCGAGTGGAAAGGCGATGTTGCCGAGCACCGTTCGATGGGGGAAGAGCAATGCCTCCTGGGCCAGCAGCGCCACCCCACGACGATGCGGGGCCACCGCGACCGACGCGTCTGTGTCGGTCAGGACCCGCTCGTCGAGCGTGATTCGTCCCCGATTCGGTCGGATCAAGCCAGCGATCATCCCCAGCACCGTGGACTTGCCGGCACCGTTCGGCCCGAGCAACGCCACCACTTCACCGTCCGCCGCAGACAGGGTCACCTCCACGTCGCGCTGGTCCACGCGCGCGGACAGTTCGAGCCCGCTCACCACGGTGCACCCGGCAACCGGCGGCGGGTGGCCACCATGACGACGATCGCGATGACCACGAGCAGCAGCGAAAGAGCCACTGCGCCTTCGGGATCGGTCTCGCGCTGCAGATAGATCTCGAGCGGCAGAGTGCGGGTACGGCCCTGCAGGCTGCCGGCGAACGTCAACGTGGCCCCGAACTCACCGAGCGCGCGGGCGAACGAGAGCACCGCCCCTGAAATCACCGCCGGAATTAGCAGCGGCAGAGTGACCCGGCGCAGGACGGTGGTCGGCGCGGCGCCCAGGGTCGCTGCCACCGACTCGTATCGGTTGCCGTGCAAGCGCATCGCGGCCTCGAGGCTTACCACCAGATAAGGCAGTGCGACGAACGTCTGCGCCAAAACAACGGCCGCGGTGGTGAAGGCGATGTGAATGCCGAGTACGTCGAGCTGACGGCCGATCAGACCCTGCCGGCCGAATGTATATAGCAGCGCGATACCGCCCACCACCGGCGGCAACACCAGGGGCAAGAGGATCACCGACCGCCAGATGGCCAGCCCCGGCAGCGATCCGCGGGCCAGGACCACCGCCATGGGCACGCCCAGGATCACGCAGGCGACCATGCTGGCGAAGGCCGTCTTCAGACTCAATTGCAAAGCAATAAGCGCGGATTCGGAGGTAATGAGACCGAAGAAGTTGGTCCAGTCGATGGTGTTCAGCATCCCGACGAGGGGCAGCATCACCAGTAGTGCCCCGATCACTGCCGGTACGTAGATCCAGCGCGGCAGCCCGGTGGCGGCAGCCGGCGCCCTCACGCCAGCGGGTTCTCTGCCGAGGACCCTTCGATTTCGACGGTCACCATCGTCGCCTTGACACTCGCCACGGCCACCGTTCCCGGTTCCAGGCCCAATTCGCGGACGGCGGTCGCGCTCATGAGCGAGGCGACGGTGAACGGTCCGCACTGCATTTCCACGTGCGCCATCACGGAATCGCTCACCACCTTGGTGACCAGCCCGGGGAATCGATTGCGCGCCGAGCTTTGCACCGGCATAGACGTCTGCGGCACCCGGATGGCGTGCTCGCGCGCGTACTGAGCCAGCGCGCCGCCGTCCACGGTTTTCCGGCCCGACGCGTCCTTGCCGACAGGCAATGCGGCGGTATCGATCCAGCGCCGAACCGTGTCGTCACTCACACCCAGCAGCTCCGCAGCGTCGCGGATGCGCAAGTACGTCATTCCGCCGACTGTAACGCGGTTGAGCGCCTATCGAGGGCGAGCCGCCGCATTTGCGGGCTGCAACCACCGGAGAAATCCGCGTCGGGCGCCGCCCGATTGCGACACGCCGCACCAGAATCGGCGCACCAGTATTGTCGGATCAATCATGGCTTCGTATTTGGACCCTCGCTCGTGGTCCGGGTCCTGGTCTCCGCTCCGCGGCGCCGGATCCTGGCTGGACAGCTGGGTCGCCACCACCTCGTCCTGGGTCGACCCGGTCGCTACCCTGGGCGCGGGCACCGTCACCGCACTGCTGCCGGACGTGCTCATGAGCGTGCTTTCGGAAGGGATCAGCCGCCAGTTCACCGGGCGCGAGATCGATCTGTCGCTGCATGGCCAGCCCATTCGGGCGATCCTCAACGAGTTACGAGTCCGCCGTCGCGGCGCTTTCTTCGAAACCGAAATCTTTCTCACCGACGTCGATTGGGTGGGGCACCCGGTGCACCAGTTGCGCATCGTCGCCCACGGCGTCCGGCTGGTCCCCGGGGTGCCGACACGGTTGGAAACCCGCCAGTGTGACGTCATCGGCACTATATCTATGCAGTCGTTGGTCGCCTGGCTCAACAGCCAGGAGCTGGACTGGCGCCTGAGCGTGACGCCGTCGGGGCACATTCACGCCGAGCATCGCCAACGCAAGCTCAGCGCGGTCGTCGACGCGTCCGTGGTCGACGACTTGGTCCGGATCAAGGTGCTCAGCGCCCGCTGGAACGGCCTGCCGCTGCCGAAGGCACTGCTGCCAGCGCGCGCGATTCCGCTCGGACCGCTGCCATACGAGGCGCGTGTCGTGTCGGCGCGCAGGCACGACCACGAGGTGGAGTTCGTGCTGGATCTCCCGTCGTTCTCCGGTTCACTCGACCTCGGACAGATCCGCAATGCGATCGTCGCCGGGACCGGACTTATCGTCTGGTAGCGGTATCGCCCGGTGCGTCGGGGTGCTGATCGTTCCACCACGTGCGCAGCGCGTCTTCGGCCTCCGCGCGGGAAAGCGGCCCGCGGTCCAATCGCAGTTCCTTCAGGTACTTCCACGCGCGACCCACCTCGGGGCCCGGCGGCAGGCCGAGAATTTCCATAATCGCGTTGCCGTCGAGGTCAGGCCGCACCCGCGCGAGATCTTCCTGCTCCTGCAGGCGCGCGATCCGCTGTTCGAGATCGTCGTAGCTGGCCTGCAGCGCGGCGGCGCGACGCTTGTTGCGGGTGGTGCAGTCCGCCCGCACCAGCTTGTGCAGCCGGGACAGCAGCGGTCCCGCGTCGGTGACGTAGCGACGCACGGCTGAGTCCGTCCACTGGCCCTTGCCGTAGCCGTGGAAGCGCAGGTGCAGAAACACCAACTGCGCGATGTCGTCGGTCATCTGCTTCGGATACTTCAACGCGCGCAGCCGCTTACGCACCATTTTGGCGCCCACCACCTCGTGGTGGTGGAAGCTCACGCCGCCGCCCGGCTCGTTGCGCTTGGTGTCCGGCTTACCGATGTCGTGCAGGATCGCCGCCCAGCGCAGCACCAGGTCGGGACCGGGTACATCACCCGTCGCGTTGTCCTCCAGATCGATCGCCTGCTGCAGCACCGTCAACGAGTGCCGGTAGACGTCCTTGTGCTGGTGATGTTCGTCGATCTCGAGCTTCATGGCTGGAATCTCGGGAATCACGTAGCCGGCCAAACCCGTCTCGCACATGACGTCGATGCCCTCGATCGCGTGTTCCCCGAGGATGAGCTTGTCCAATTCCGCGCGCACCCGTTCGGCGGTGATGCGCTCGATCTCGGGAGCCATGTCGGTCATGGCCTGCTTCACCCGGGGGGCGAGGGTGAAGCCGAGCTGGGACACGAATCGCGCCGCGCGCAGCATGCGCAGCGGGTCGTCGGTGAAGGAATCCTCCGGCGCAGCGGGGGTGTCGAGCACCCCGGCGAGCAGGGCGGTCATGCCGTCGAGCGGGTCGACGAATTCCTGGGCGCCATCCACGCCGATCTTCACGGCCATCGCATTCACCGTGAAGTCGCGGCGGATCAGGTCGCCCTCGAGCGAGTCACCGAAGCTCACCTGCGGGTTGCGGGAAACCCGGTCGTAGGTGTCGGCGCGGTAGGTGGTGATCTCGATCGTGTGCTCGCCCTTACCGGCGCTGACCGTGCCGAAGGCGATGCCGCCGGTGTCCCACAGGTTGTCCGCCCAACCGCGCAGGATCTGCTGCACCTGTTCCGGGTGCGCGTCGGTGGTGAAGTCCAGGTCGGTGCCCAACCGGCCCAGCACGGCGTCGCGAACGCTGCCGCCGACCAGGTACAGCTCATGCCCGCGCGCGGCGAACAGATCGCCGAGCGGGGTCAGCACGTCGGCGAAGCGCTGCAACGAAATGGCGGCGGAGGCAAGCAAGCGATTACGCCGCTCGGCGTTTGGATCCGCGCCCGACGCGGCAGGGGAGGGCAAAACCACGGGACGCCAGCTTACCGGCGCGTGGGCCATACACCGTACGGTGTTGGTCGGCGGTGATACGGACTCCGGCGGCTAGGATTGATTGGGTGTCTCCAGCCGAACGTGCCAATAATCGACGCCGCCAGCCGCGGCGCCGTGGCGCAGTCGGCAAACCGCCGCGTCCCAGGTTGCGCACCGTTCAGGAAACGTCGGCGGGCGGATTGGTCATCTCGGGACTCGACGGTCCGCCAGAAGCCTTGCGCGCGGCGCTGATCGGACGTACCGACCGCCGCGGCCGGTTGTTGTGGTCGCTGCCGAAAGGTCATATCGAAAAGGGCGAGACCGCCGAAGAAACCGCCATGCGTGAGGTCGCCGAAGAGACCGGTATCCGTGGCAAGGTCCTCGCCGAACTCGGCAGCATCGATTACTGGTTCGTCACCGAGGGCCGCCGCGTCCACAAAACCGTGCACCATTACTTATTGCGGTTTCTCGGCGGCGAACTCTCCGACGCCGATGTCGAGGTCACCGAGGTGGCGTGGGTGCCGCTCACCGAACTAGAGACCCGGTTGGCGTACGCCGATGAGCGGCGACTTGCCGAGAAGGCCGGTCAGCTCATCGCCCGGATGGCCTTTCACCGGCGCAGCGAGTCAACCCCCGGCGACCCGCACGGTCGCCGGGCACAACCGGCTCCTGAAGGCCGCGACTCGGAATGATCGCTCGGTGGACGCGCGTCGCGGCTGTCGCGCTCACGGTTACCACTATCGGATTGGGACCCGCGGCAATCACAGCGCCCGCGGCACCGATTGCGCCCTCCACTCCCGCGCACGGCCTCCCAGATCCCGTCCAACGATCCGACCGCTCACCGGAGTTTCTAGAACTCGGCATCGACTCGGTCACCCCATCTGTGGTCACCACGACGAGTGATCAGACCGTCTCCGTGACCGCCACCGTCACCAACGTCGGCGACAGGCGAGTCAATGACGTGGATGTCCGCCTGCAACGCGCACCTGCGGTGGCGACCTCCGCGGAGCTGCGCACCACGCTCAAGCTGGACCAACAGAACTTCGACGTAGTGGGCACGTTCATCACGGTCGCCGATCACCTCGACGTCGGCCAGCACAAGCAGTTCACCCTGACCATGCCGCTGCGGCCGAGCGCGCAAACCGATCCCGGCACCCCGACCCTGCGGATCACCGATCCGGGCGTCTACCCGATGCTGCTCAATGTCAACGGTCAACCGGCCTACGGCAACCCGGCCCGCCTCGACGATGCCCGCTTTCTGCTTCCGGTGCTGGGCCTGCCCGCCGACCCGACGGTCACGGACGCGCAGCAGCCGCAGAGTCGCCCGATCGCACCGTCCACCGACAGCCCGATCGCCGTGACCATGCTCTGGCCGCTGGCCGACAAACCGCGCTTGGCCGCTGGAATTCCGGGATCCCTCGATCAGCCGGTGCGTCTCGTCGACGACGACCTGGCCACCTCTCTCGCGCCCGGCGGCCGCCTCGATCAACTCGTCGGTGCCCTCGAATTCGCACTGCGACCGAACGTCGACCGCGACCACAAGCTCGCCCAGAGCATCTGCCTTGCCGTCGACCCCGACCTGTTGATCACGGTGTCCAACATGGCACGTGGCTACCTGGTGGTGGCCGATCCCAGCAATCCGATGGGACCGGCTCGCGAAGGCACCGGCGCGCAGGTGGCAGCCGCCTGGCTGGACCGGGTCCGCAATCTGGCCGACAACGTGTGCACAGTGGCGTTGCCGTTTGCCCAAGTGGATCTGACGGCGCTGCGCCAGATCCATAATTCCGCGCTGAGCACGAGTGCGGTCGTCGCCCCGGCCGACATCGTCGACAGCATCCTGGCCACGACCAGCAAGCGCGGCATCACCTGGCCGGATTCCGGAACTGTCGACGACAACACCGCCGCGATGCTCGCCGGACTCGGCACCAAGACGCTACTGGTTTCCGGAAACGCTGTTGCCGCCAACGTGGACGAGGCCATCGCGCCGCCTGATGTCGTACGCGTGGCCAACCTCAACGCCGACGCTGGGACCGCCACCGCCGCCACCGCGAGTACCGCCGAACCGGAACTGCACGCCGCGACCTTCGACGTTTCCGCCGCGACGGCGCTGGCCGCAGTCGGCAGCCAGCCGCAGACGCCGTCGTTCACGCCGAGCAAGGCGCGCTACGACCTCACCGGTGATTCGCGGCCGGCTCGCCTGCAGGACGCGCTCGGCGCCCTCGCCTGGCCCGCGCTGACGCCGCAGCCCGATCACCCACGATCCCTGTTCATTGCGCCGCCGCAGCAGTGGAGCGTCGACGGAAACGAAGCGTCCGCAGTGTTGTCGCAGGTAGCAACGCTGATTCGGTCCGGTTTAGCGGTCCCGCGGACCCTCGACACCCTGGTGAGTGAGCCCGCCGATGCGCGCCCGTTCACCGCGAACTACCCGCAACATGCGGTGGACGACGCGATTCCAGATTCGATCCGGTTGCCGGCGGCCGAGCAGGCCGGGCGCATCGACACCTTGACGGCGGCACTCGTCGACGACCCGAATTCGGAACTGACCCCCCAGCGCTTTTCGGCGCCACTGCGCGAGGACCTCTTGCGCGCGATGAGCCTCTCCGGCCGGCGCGACGCCACCCGGGCGAACTCCGAGTTGGCCGGCTACTCGCGGGTGATCGTCGAAGCGGCGTCGATGGACACGCTGCTCAAGGGGGTCACGGTGCTGGCTCCCGGCGGCGTGTACACCCTTGCGTCCGAGCAGAGCCCGCTGCTGCTCGTGGCACGCAACGATCTCCCCGTCGGCATCCGGGTCCGACTCAAGGTTGATGCGCCGTCGGACATGCACATCACCGACATCGGCGAGCAACAATTGCCGCCGCGCGGCTCCCGCGCGCTGCAGGTACCCGCGGAAGTCAACGACAGTCGCAGCCTCGTCGTGGATGTGTCGCTCACCACCCCTACCGGGCAAGCGCTCGGTGATCCCACAACAGTTTCGGTACGTTCCAACGCATACGGCAAGCCGCTCGCGATAATTACCGCGTGCGCAGGAGCGTTGCTGCTGCTGCTCGCCGGACGACGTCTGTGGCACCGCTTCCGTGGTCAGCCCGATCCCGCGGACAAGCAGATCGACGTTTAACGACGCCGAGTGCGTCGCTGCGTCGACGTTCCATAGTGCAAGGGCTCGGGGAGAGGACCGGAGGAAGTAATGACGGGTAGTGGCTACGGCGAGCACGCCGCATACCCGCCGCCCGCCCGGCCGGCGCCCTGGGAGCGGGTGCGGCCGTACCCCACACCGCATCGCGCCCAGCCCGTCCGGCACCAACCGACACCTGAGCCGGAGCCCGTGCCCGAAGCCGAGACCTCCGCGAATTCCAACACAGGGCTTCTCGCGGCCAGCGGATCGATCGCGATCGCCACGCTGGTCAGCCGGATCACCGGCTTTCTCAAACAGATGCTGCTACTCACCGTCCTCGGCGGCAGCATCGCCAGTTCGTTCACCGTCGCCAGCCAGATCCCGAACATCATCTCGGAGCTGGTGCTCGGTCAGGTGCTCACCGCCATCGTCGTACCGGTGCTGGTCCGGGCCGAACGCGAGGATGAGGACGGCGGCGCGGCATTCGTGCGTCGGCTGTTCACCACCGCGGTGATCCTGCTGGGCACCGCCGCACTGCTGGCGGTCGCCGCCGCTCCGTTGCTCACCACACACGTGTTCTTGTCCACCGACGGCAAGGTCAACACCCACCTGACCACGGCGCTGTCCTTCCTTTTGTTACCGGCAGTGCTGTTCTACGGCCTGTCGGCGCTTTTCAGCGCGGTGCTCAACACCCGGCAGATTTTCAAGCCGGGCGCCTGGGCCCCGGTCCTGAACAACGTGGTTGTCCTTGTGGTCCTCGGCATCTATCTACTGATGCCCGGCGAGATCAGCCTCGATCCGGTGCGGATGAGCGACCCGAAACTGCTCACCCTCGGGATCGGTGTGACGCTCGGCGTGGTCATTCAGGCGGTGAGCATGGTGCCGATGATCCGGCGCCAGGGCATCAGCCTCAAGCCGCTGTGGGGGATCGACGACCGGCTGAAGAAGTTCGGCGGCATGGCGCTGGCCATCATGCTCTACGTCCTGATCAGCGTCTCCGGCATGGTGTTTGCCACCCGCGTGTCCTCGCACTACGACGCCGCCGGACCGGCGATCTACAACAATGCTTGGCTCCTGCTGCAACTGCCGTACGGAGTGCTGGGTGTGACCGTGCTGACCGCGATCATGCCGCGGCTCAGCCGAAACGCCGCGGCCGACGACACTCCGGCCGTGGTAGACGACCTATCGGTGGCGACCCGCCTCACTCTCATTGCTCTCGTCCCGGTCATCACCTTCCTCACTATCGCCGGACCGCAGGTCGGTGAGGCGCTCTACGGTTACGGCAACTTCGGTGCGGGCGACGCCGGCCGACTCGGCGAGGCCGTCAGCTGGTCGGCCTTCACGCTGATCCCGTACGCGATCACGCTGATTCAGTTGCGTGTGTTCTATGCGCGCCAAGAAGTGTGGACGCCCACCTGGATCATCTTGGGGATCACCGGCGTCAAGGTGGTGCTGTCCGCGCTCGTGCCGATGGTTGCCACCGACAACAAGCACGTGGTGGTGCTGCTCAGCGGCGTGACCGGGGTGTCGTTCATCGTCGGCGCCGTCATCGGAGGGCTGCTGCTGCGCCGCAGCCTGGGCAATTTGCGGACCGCCAATGTGGGCAAGACCGCATGGATTGCGCTGCTCGCCTCGCTGGCCGGCGGTGCCGTGATGCTGGCCGCCGATCGGTTGTTGCGACTGAATCGGCTGAGCGCGGAACTGGGCGGGCCCGGTTCGGCTGTTCGCGTGGCCATCGAGGGACTGTTGCTGCTCGTCGTGACCTTCACCATTCTGCGTTTGGCCAATGTCTCCGAAGTCGTATCGATAACGGTGGCCGTCACCCGTCGCTTCCGGCGCCGACCGGAGCCGGATGTGCCAGCACACGAGCCGGTGCAGCACGTCGTCGAACGTCCCTATGACCCGGTGATGGACGCCGAAACGATGGTGCTACCGGTACTGCGGCCGGAAGCCACCGATATCACTGGAGTCGGTCAGTTCACGTACCCTATTCGGCAGAGGGTGACGGGGGAGGCACTCTCGCAGCCCCGGCATGTTTATCCCGGACCGCACCCTGGCGCGAGCCGAAGACCACCGCAGGTCTATCCGGGTTCACCAGGTCAGCTACCCGCACCGCGGGCAGGCATACGCGAAGGAGTGAGGGTGGGCGACGACGCTATCGCCGATACGCGAACCGGCAATGCCGCCACGGACGCCGCGCGGCCACCGGGCGCTGGTTCCGCCAACGTCTCGACTGCCGGGTCGCGGCCACAATCCGATCGCAAGACGCCACCGCCGAAGGACCTTTCTCCTGAGCAGGCCCGGCCCGAACCGCCGCGCCGGATACTGCGTGGACCGAAACTGATCCCCGGCGCGTCTGTCGCCGGCGGCCGCTACCGGTTGCTGGCTCCGCATGGTGGCGCGCGCGGTCTGAAGTTCTGGCAGGCCCTGGACACCAAATTGGACCGAGAGGTTGCGCTCACGTTCGTCGACGCCGATCAGAAGGCGGCGGCGACCGCCGGTGAGGACGGGCCGCAGGCAATCTTGTCGCGCACCCTTCGGCTCGGCCGGATCAATTCTCCTGGTTTGGCGCGCGTACTCGACGTCGTCCGCGGCAGCTCCGGCGGCATCGTCGTCGCCGAATGGACGCCCGGCCGGTCGCTGCGGGAAATGGCGGAGACTCAGCCGTCGCCGATCGGCGCGGCCCGCGCAATCAGGGCGCTGGCGTCGGCGGCCGAACTCGCCCATCGCGCTGGCAGCAGCCTGTCGATCGACCACCCGGATCGGGTTCGCATCAGCGTCAACGGTGACGCGGTCCTGGCCTTCCCCGGCACGCTGGCCGATGCCAACCCGCAGGCGGACGTCCGTGGCCTCGGCGCGATGCTGTACGCCCTGATCACTGCCCGCTGGCCGATCGGCTCGACGCCGGGCGGCGTCACCGGCACGGCGGCGCCCGCTCCGACCGTCGGCGGTTTGAAGCTTGCGCAACACGGTCCGAACGGCGCGCCGATCGAGCCGCGCGAGATTCGGCCCGAAGTACCGTTCGAGATTTCGACGATCGCGGTGCGAGCGCTGGAAACCGATCGCGGTGTGCGGACCGCGGCCACCGTGCAGCATGTCCTCGACCAGGCGTCGGTAGTAGATCAAAAAACCGATCTGATGCCCGCGTTGCGCCTGGGTCAGCGCGCGCCGGGCGCGAGCGGCCACTCGCTCGCCGACCCGGAAGCCGCCGAGGCCGAGGCGGCCAAGAGCAAGCGGATGCGGCTGATTCTCATCGGTCTCGCCACCGCGAGCGTCATCATTCTCGGGATCGTCGCGTGGTGGCTGGCCAGCCTGTTCGGCGGCAGCGGCTCGGACAACCCCTTGAACGACCCCAACCTCGGACTCACCACCGCACCGCCCAGCGCAGCGGCACCAGCCGCGCCAGCTCCCCCGGCTGGGGTAGCGGTCCCGGCAAGTGACGTGCGGGTATTTTCCCCGAAGGGCACGCCGGACGATCCCGATGGCGCGTCGCTGGTGCTCGACAACAACGCCGGCACCATCTGGCGCACCGACTCGTATTATCAGCCGTTCCCGGCACTCAAGAACGGCGTCGGCCTGCTCGTCACACTGCCGAACCCGAACAAGTTGACCCGGGTCTGGATCAACTCACCAAGTCCGGGCACCAAGGTCGAGATTCGCTCGGCGCCCTCGGCCTCGCCCACGCTTGATCAAACTCAGATCATCGGCAGCGCGACGCTGGGTCAAGGTGTCACCCAGATCCCGGTGCAAAGCGATCAGCCGGTTCGGTACGTGCTCGTCTGGATCACCGATCTGGCCAAGGTCGGCAAGGAGAACCAGTCTGCCATTGCAGATCTCGGCTTCACCGCTACAAGCTGATGTTCACCATGCGGCGACATCGCAAGAAGTCTGTCCGGGCGGCGGCCGACCGGGTCGACGCTGCGCTGGACACTGTCGCGCTGCCCGACCCGTGGCAGATCGGTGACTACGTCGATGCCGTCGCCGCGCAGCGCGGACGGCCGATTATGTTGCACGCGATGCCATTGCGGGCCTCCACCGGACTGTGCGGACTGTGGCTGGCCCTGCCGGACCGAGACGTCATCGTGCACGAAACGTCCACGGTCGACGAGCATCAGGAAGTCATCATCTGTCACGAGCTGGCGCACATGCTGCTCGAGCACACCTCGGACACGTCGCTGACGGCAGCAGAGTTGGCGCACCAAGTTACTGGTGTGGACATGGAAGTAGTCCGGGCGCGCGGCCACTCCAACTTCGATCGCATCGAGGAACTCGAAGCTGAATTGTTCGCTCGCAAGCTCATAGCGCGAGTTCGGGACACACATGACGGCGCCCCGCGGGAAGGCAAGATTCGCCGCATTCTGGATTCGTTCTAGTGCCTGGTCGGGAATGTTTCTAGGTGTACGACAGTTATCCCGAGTTTGTCGTCGTGCCGCTGCTGTGCTGGATCTGGCTCGTGGTCTTCGGCCGGTTGTGGCTGGCCAATCACACGCCGAGCGAGCGGTGGGCGAACCGGATATTGATCTGTTGGGGAACTGCCGCGACGCTTCGCCGCATCGTCGCCGACATCGGGTTCACCCAGTTGTCGAACTTCCAGCAGGCGCTCGCCACGGCTGGGTTTCTATTACTACTCCTGCTCGGTCACATCTCGGTGTTGGCGCTGGCCATCAGCTGGGACACCGGTCGAGAAGGGATGTCTTCGCGTCAGCGCGGAGCCATCGCGGGACTTGTCATCACAGCGGTGGTTCTGCAGCTCGCGCAGATCGCGATGCTCGATGCGGGTGACGCCGCGCAGCCGTGGATGCCGCTCGCCTACGACGCGGCCTACTTTGTCTTTCCGGCGACCGCGGGCACGGTCATGATCAAGATCTGCGTTGACCAATTCCCGCACGCATCGCGGTTGCGCGACCGCCTTCCCCTGTTTGCGGTCATTGTCGTGGCGGTGGTTGGAGTTGGCCAGGAGGCGCTGATTCTGCTGGCGGAGGTACTTCGCACGGCAGGACTGCCGAACCCGCTCACCGCGGAGATCTTCACTCGCGCGAGCGGCAAAGAAGTGTCGATGTATACGGCGCTGGGCGCCGCGGCGGCCGCGGCGCCGGTTCTCACCATGCTGCGCCGGCAGTTGCGGGTCAGCCCGGAGGCGCGACGGTCGGCGGCCTTGCGACGGGTGTGGCGGGATCTCACCGACGCCGTGCCCGAGGTGGTGCTCGAGGCGAGCTTTTGGGGTCACCGCCGCCTCGATGCCACCACGGAACGGATCGCCCTCGAGACCGAAATCCGCGATGCTATCGCGATTCTCAACCGCTACACCCGCGATGTCTCCGGTGCTATCACCGCCGCCGTCGTTCGCCAGCTGCCGCCGACCTCGCACCCCGCGGCGCTGGCCGCGGCCCGCTTGCAAGTAGCCGCCG
The DNA here is from genome assembly GCF_007489285.1 of Skermania sp. ID1734. Taxonomy (GTDB): domain Bacteria; phylum Actinomycetota; class Actinomycetes; order Mycobacteriales; family Mycobacteriaceae; genus ID1734. The sequence continues at coordinate 111,372 of NZ_VLIY01000009.1, read as the reverse complement.
AATCCCGCAAGAACGGCGCAAAACCGTTCCCCTACAAGCAAATCGAGCATGATCATCTTCATCATCTCGACGAACTGGCCGCCGTGTGGTCGACCGTGCGCAAAATCGTGCGGCGTTGCCTGAACTTCGAGCGCGTTATGTCGGACGCGGACCCATCGGCAATTCGTTGAGCAGCGCGATGATCTCCTCGACGAGTTCCGGCGCGAGCGTGTGGCCGTCATCGGCGGGGCCTGCTCCACGCATCGCGATATGAGTGACGCCGCGGCGCTCCAAGGCACTGAGCAGGCGGTCGTGCCGATCGATGTCGGCACGAGTTGGCCGGGCATCTTCGAGGGGTCGTGGATCTTCGCCGCCGAGCACGGCGGCAGCGCTACCGGGCTGCCAACGCAGGGCGCAATCGATCTTCCGCAACGTGCTCGGGGAGGGCTCGGGGCCTTGGCCGTGTTCGATCTTCGTCATCAACCGGTCCGACGGACCGCCGGCCGCGCGGACATCGTCGTGCGTCATGCCAAGTCGTGCGCGTCGCGCGCGGACGATCATTCCGAAGCGCTGACGCCTCGACGTCATGTATCCGCCTCCACTGTGTTGTCGATATCCGCAGCGTTGCCTCAGCGTGTCCGTCGAACAGTATACGGTCGGGGTTCGCAACATCCCGTTCCGCAGCGCGCGCGTCGAGGTGTAATCGCGTTGCGATTCGCCAAAGATTCGCCTAGTGTAGGCGATTCGGACGGTTCTTCCGAGAGGAAATGCCGCCGCGACAACCACCGCTTTTGCCGCGAGTGGCGCTGGCAGGCACCGCGAGGGGTCGCCTCGGCAGAACCATCCGAGTTACTCCTCTTCCTGGTCCGCTCTTTACCCCATGTTTGCTAACGGATTGCCGAGTTCTCCGATTGATGTATAGAATCCGGTTGCGCTCGCGTTGAGTGACTAGATGTGCCATCGGGGGACACATCCATGAGCGGCCGGGGGCGGGGGAACAGTGCGAGAAAGCGATGCTGGGCGCGTCCGTGGCCGCTCTTCTGGCGTTTTGAGCTACTTATCTGAAGATAGCTATGTAATCGCGGCAACCGAGCCTTCGGACCTGGAGTTGCTGCGGGCGCACGTCGGTGGCGATCGGCAGGCCTTTGCCGTGCTGCTGCGACGCCACTACGACCATCTCTGGCACACCGCGTTGCGCACCTCATATACCCGCGAGGATGCGGCCGACGCACTGCAGGAGGCGCTGCTGTCTGCACATCGCACCGCGGCGCGCTTCCGCGCCGACGCAGCGGTGCGGAGTTGGTTGCACACCATCGTGGTGAATGCATGCCTGGATCGGATCCGGCGCAACAAGGTCCGCCCCACCGTCTCGTTGTCCGGCGAGGACGACGTCGAGCCACGGACGGAACGAGACACGATCGCCGACTTCGAGATGTCGATGGTGATCGATCGGGCGCTGTTTGCGCTGCCACCGGAGCAGCGCGCCGCGGTGGTCGCGGTCGACGTCGAGGGCTATTCCGTTGCGGATGCCGCCCGCTTGTTAGGGGTGCCCGAGGGCACGATCAAGAGCAGGTGTGCGCGTGCGCGTCTCAAGCTGGCTCAGCGGCTCGAATTCCTCCGCGATCCGGGGAACCGGACATAGCTCGCCGGCGTCATATTCAATAGCTGGTCAGGTCTGGCGAGCGCACCAATCAGGGAGGTAAGCGATGGCGACGCGCGGCGGCCACCTGCCTGACCCGCCGTGGTCTGCCGAGCTGCTCGCCCAGCTGCACGCGGACAATCTCGACGGCGACGCCTCGGCGGCGCTGTGGGCACACGTCCACGACGATCCGGAGGCCGCCTCGGTCATCCACGCCCTGGACCGGGTCAGCGCCCAACTCGGTGAGCTCGCCGACCAGCCAGACGCCTGCGCGCCGATTCCTCCCGATGTGCTCGCGGTCGTCGAATCGGCCATTGCGGCCGAGGGTGCGCCGCGGGCAGCGCGATTCCAGCCAACACGCCGCTGGGCGTACGCCGGTGCTGCGATCGCCGCCGCCGCGGCGGTCGTCGGCGTGCTCGCGTTCACCGGGATACGTTCGGCGCCGCCCAACGCGCCCGTGCAGGCACAGGCAACGCCTGGTCATTCCGCCGACACGCTGGTGGATCTCGGTAGTCGGCTGCGCCCGGATGCCGTCACCGCTCTCGTCGGTCGCCACGACCTTCCCGGACGCCTGCGCGATCCCGACGAACTCGCGGCGTGCCTCACGGCCAACGAGGTGTCCGGCACCGTCCTCGGCGCCGCCCCGGTTCAGTTCGACGGCCAGCAGGCGACCGCTCTGCTGGTGCCCGGACCGCGTCCGCCGCAGATTACGGCGATCGTCGTTGGCCCCGCCTGCGCAGCCGGTGAGCCCGACACCCTCGCCCGCGCGGACATCGGCTGACCGAGCGGCTCAACTGCGAGGTCCCGGGAACATCACTGGATACCCTGGTGTTGACAAGCACGAGAAAGTTCCGTTCCCCGAAAGGTCCGCATGAGCACCGACGACACCGCGATTCACGAACTGATCATTGTTGGCTCGGGGCCCGCGGGCTACACCGCCGGCGTCTACGCGGCACGTGCCGAGCTTTCGCCGTTGCTGTTCGAGGGCACCCAGTTCGGCGGTGCGTTGATGACCACCACCGAGGTCGAAAACTTCCCCGGCTTCCGTGACGGCATCATGGGCCCGGATCTGATGGAGCAAATGCGTGAGCAGGCCAAGCGGTTCGGCGCCGACATTCGTACCGAAGATGTCGAGGAGATCGACCTGTCCGGCCCGGTGAAGACGGTCACCGTGAACGGTGAGGTCCATCGTTCGCGCGCAATCATCCTCGCGATGGGCGCCGCCGCGCGCTATCTCGACGTGCCGGGCGAGCAGGAATTGCTCGGCCGTGGCGTCAGCGCGTGCGCGACCTGTGACGGCTTCTTCTTCAAGGACCAGGACATCGCGGTCATCGGCGGTGGCGACTCGGCGATGGAGGAGGCGACCTTCCTCACCAAGTTCGCCCGCAGCGTCACCGTCATTCACCGGCGCGACGAATTCCGGGCGTCGCGGATCATGCTCGACCGGGCCCGCTCCAACGACAAGATTCGGTTCATCACCAATTCACAGGTCGTCGCGGTGCACGGCGAGAACAGTGTCACCAGTCTGACGCTGCGCGATACCGTCACCGGCGCCGAGAGCACGCTCGACGTGACGGGCATGTTCGTTGCGATCGGCCACGACCCGCGCAGCGAACTCGTGGCCGGACAGGTTGATACGGATGCCGAGGGATACGTCCTGGTGAACCTGCCGACCACCAGCACCAACGTGGATGGCGTGTTCGCCGCGGGTGACCTGGTCGACCACACCTACCGACAGGCAATCACGGCGGCGGGCAGCGGCTGTTCGGCCGCTATCGACGCCGAGCGCTGGCTTGCCGAGCGTGGCGACATCTCTCGCAACACGATCACCAACGCCCGCCCCTCGGCAGTCACCGCATAACCCGGCCAGCCCAGCCACCACAGCCCGGTCACCACAAGTCACCACTAGGAGCCACTCTTGTCCAACACCATCAAAGTCACCGACGACTCCTTCAACCGAGACGTGCTCTCCAGCGAGAAGCCTGTCCTCGTCGACTTTTGGGCCACCTGGTGCGGCCCGTGCAAGATGGTTGCTCCCGTTCTCGAAGAGATCGCTGCGCAGCACGGCGACAAACTCACCGTCGCCAAGCTCGATATCGATGAGAATCCCTCGACCGCGCGCGACTACCAGGTCATGTCGATCCCCACGATGATCCTGTTTTCCGGGGGGAAGCCGACGAAGCAGATCGTCGGCGCGAAAGGCAAGGCCGCGCTGCTGCGCGATCTCGCCGACGTGCTCTGAGCGCTTCGTATCTCATAGCGATAGCCGGATTGCAGCAGTTCGAGCGTGATTGCAGCAATCCGGCTTCCTTCTGCGACAATCGATCGACAGGCATTTCGGTCTGGGAGATTCCGTAGTTTGGGGTGACCTCCGCGCGAGGTATCCAGCCAAGAGGTAGGGGAAGGCTTCACGGTATGCACCGACTCCGTCACGGCGATCATGGTCCGGCCGTCGCTGAGGTGCGTGGCACGCTAGCTGGCCTTGGGTTTATCGACGACGGCGCATCGGCGACTGATCGGGAGTCCGGCAGCGGTCACTATTGGGCGGCCGACGCAGTCTTCGATGAGACTCTCGACGGGGCGGTGCGTGCGTTCCAGCAGCAGCGTGGGCTGCTCGTCGATGGAGTGGTCGGGCCCGCGACCTATCGGGCGCTCAAGGAGGCCTCGTACCGACTCGGCGCCCGGACGCTGATCTATCAGCTCTCGGCGCCGATGTACGGCGACGATGTGGCGACCTTGCAGCGACGGTTGCAGGATCTCGGGTTTTACGTGGATCGCGTCGACGGGTACTTCGGCGCGCAAACCCACGAGGCCCTCATCGCTTTTCAACGCGAGATCGGCCTTTCCGCCGACGGGATCTGCGGTCCGGATACTTTGCGCTCGCTCGAGTTGCTTGGGCCGCGCGTCACCGGCGGCAACCCGCACCGGATCAGCGAAGAGGAGATCGTTCGGCGTTCGGGCCCGCAGCTGACCGGCAAGCGCATCGTCATCGATCCTGGCCTCGGTGGTGAGGATCGAGGTCTCACCGTGCCAACGGAATTCGGCGACATGTTCGAGTCCGAGATTCTCTGGGATCTCGCCAGCCGCCTCGAGGGACGCATGGCAGCGACCGGGATGGAGACGTTCCTTTCCCGCCCACACCATGCGAATCCAACGGATGCCGAGCGCGCCGAGACGTCCAACGCATTCGACGCCGACCTGATGATTTCGCTGCGCTGCGCCCGCAGTGAGAGTCCGCAAGCCAACGGGGTGGCCAGCTTTCACTTCGGGAACTCGCATGGCTCCACCTCGATGATCGGCCAGGTGCTGGCCGGGTTCATCCAGCGTGAGGTGGTCGCTCGAACTGCGCTGCAGGACTGTCGATCCCACGGCCGCACGTGGGACCTGTTGCGGCTCACCAAGATGCCGACCGTGCAGGTCGACATCGGTTACCTCACAAACGATTACGATGCGTCGGTCTTGGCGACGCCACGCTTCCGCGACATTATCGCCGAGGCAATTCTCATTGCGGTCAAGCGCCTATATCTGCTTGGTCAAGATGATCAACCCACCGGCACTTACACGTTCGCCGAGTTGCTGGCCGAAGAGTTGGCTTCTTCCGACCGCGGCTAGCGCGACTGAAGTTTCACGTGAAACGCGCGTGACCGGATACCCCAACGCTCGAGCGTTCGTTGATATCGGCGACGGTCAGCGTCGCCGCGGCCATCAGTTGATCGAGTGCGTGCTCGACGTCTGCCTTCCAGCTGTGATCGCTGTCCAGTTCTAGTCGCAGGCGCGGGAAACGGCGGTGCGGCGCAACCACCTCGAACCCCGCGCTCTCCAAAAAGTCGGCGTCGATCATGCACTTCTCCGGCGAACAACCACGCTTCGACTTGCCCCGTCGCTCGCCGCGCGCCTCCGGCAAGAGCGCAGAGGCCGCGGGGGAGAGAGGTGCCTCAGACACGCCGTCGTCACGAACCCCGAACGCTTCCAGGGCGCGCACGCCCCGACGAACAAGGTCGCCGACCACAGCCTGGACCAACTGACGAGCCAAACCGTCGTAGTCGACGATTCCTTCACGACCGAGGCCGCGTTCCAAACTCAACGCCGTAAGGAGCACCGCGTCAGCGCTGACCGGGGAGGTGGGGAAGAGCCCGGCTCTCGGCACAGCGCTAGGCGGCGAGTAGAGGGCGCACCCGGCGGGGTAACCGTTGATCGAAGCGACCTGTCCACACGATCCCCACTCGAGCATGACCGTGGACAGCCACGCTTCCTTCTCGAAGGTCGGATCGGCGAACTTCTCGGTGTCCTTCGCGACCGCCGGATCGAGTTCCCAGAACACGCACCGCCGGGCATGAGCCGGCAGTTTGCTGACACCATCGAGAGTCAGGGCGCTCACGTTTGTCGACACGATCCTGCGGTCTCCGTTCGAGGAACAACGCCAAAGGGATGCACAAACAATACGAGTCGGGCGGGTCCGTCACAGTGACGTTTCGGCCACATATGACGGCACCCGTCGACACCGTTGTTATTTCGCCGCTTCGCGCTCCATCAGCGCGACGATTCGCTGCAAATCATCCACCGAGCCGAACTCAACGACGATCTTGCCCTTGCGTTTGCCCAGGCTCACCGTGACCCGGGTGTCGAAGGATTCGGACAGCCGCTCGGCCACGTCTTGCAGTCCCGGCATCTGAATCGGCTTGCGCCGCGGGGCCGGGGGCTGCGCCTTGTCGTCCCCGCGGTTGGCCAAAGTTACGGCCTCCTCGGTCGCGCGGACCGACAGGCCTTCCGCCACGATCCGGGCCGCCAGCGCCTCCTGCGCATCGGCACCCGCCTCGAGGCCAAGCAGCGCGCGAGCATGTCCAGCGGACAGGACACCGGCCGCGACCCGTCGCTGCACAGCGATCGGCAACTTCAGCAACCGGATCATGTTCGTGATGACCGGACGGGACCGGCCCAGCCGACTCGCGAGCTCCTCGTGGGTTACTTCGAACTCCTCGAGCAGCTGCTGGTATGCCGCCGCCTCTTCGAGCGGGTTGAGCTGTACTCGGTGGATGTTCTCGAGCAGCGCGTCGCGCAGCATCGAACCATCCGCGGTCTCTCGGACGATGGCGGGGATCTTCTCGAGGCCGGCTTCCTGGCTGGCCCGCCACCGCCGCTCGCCCATGACGAGTTGGTATTGCTGCGGTCCGATCTCGCGAACCACGATCGGCTGCATCAAGCCGAACTCGCGGATCGAGTGCACGAGTTCGGCGAGCGACTCTTCCTCGAATACCGTTCGCGGTTGCTTCGGGTTCGGCTTGATCTGGGCGGGCGGAATCTCCCGGTAGGTCGCGCCGGCGGGGGAGAGCTCCTCCTCGGCCACCGGCGGGGCACCGATCGTCGCGGTGAACGCCGGCCCCGCCTTTGCCGGCCGAGCACCGATGATCACATCGGCGGCAGCGTTGCCCAGTCCAGGTGCGCCATCCGCCGGCCCGGTCGGAATGAGCGCGGCCAACCCGCGGCCCAGGCCGCCCTTGCGTGTCTGGCTCATCGTTGCGCCCCCGTCGCCGCCGCGGACTTCAAGTTGCGGGCCGCCAGCTCGCGCCCGGCATCGAGATAGCTCATTGCTCCACGTGAACCAGGGTCGTAATCCAGGACGGTCATGCCGTAGCCGGGAGCCTCGGAAACCTTGACGCTACGCGGGATCACCGATCGCAGGACCGCTTCCCCGAAGTGCCGGCGGACTTCTTCGGCGACCTGGTCGGCCAGCTTTGTCCGCCCGTCGTACATGGTGAGCAGCACGGTCGAAACGTGCAGGCCTGGGTTCAGATGCGCCTGCACCAACTCGATGTTGCGGAGCAACTGCCCAACACCCTCGAGGGCGTAGTACTCACACTGAATCGGGATAAGGACCTCCCGTGCCGCGACCATCGCATTGACCGTCAGCAGACCAAGCGACGGCGGGCAGTCAATGATGACGAAGTCGAGGTCGAGCCCATCGAGTGCCTGGTCCGACAGCGCCGTCTTCAGTCGGCCTTCGCGGGCAACCATGGAGACTAGTTCGATCTCGGCGCCCGCCAGGTCAATCGTTGCGGGGATGCAGAAGAGGCGTTCGCTGTGCGGGCTGCGCTGCATGGCGTCCTTGGCGCTGACCTCGCCCAGCAACAGTTCGTAGCTCGACGCCGTACCGGCACGGTGGTCGACGCCCATGGCCGTGCTCGCATTGCCCTGCGGGTCAAGGTCGACCACCAGCACGGTCAGCCCCTGGATGGCGAGCGCGGAGGCCAGGTTGACGGCGGTCGTGGTCTTACCGACACCACCCTTCTGGTTTGCGATGGTGATGACCCGCCGCTCGGCCAGCTTCGGTAGCGTCACCGATCCTGGGTGCAAGACCTGGCTCGCGCGTTGCGCGGCCGCACCTATCGGGGTGTCCAGCGGGGAGATGCCCGAGTACGGGTCAGCTGCAAAATCGTCAGCTATCGCACCACCGGTGTCCGGTGAGGGTGCTGACGTTTCACGTGAAACGGTTCCACGTGAAACAGGGGAGTGACCCGACATGAACTGACTCCTTACCCGAGATGAACCGAAATTCCAGAATCGACGCTTCGACGGCACTGCATCCATGCGTTATCGACCCCCCACTTCAACGACGCTGATGTCTGCGCGGAACACGATCCGCGCGAACGACAATGGTCGGCGGATCAACAATCCCCGCACCGCATTCGACGATGTCAAGCTTGCCAGCTCCCGCCTTCAAAAGGGAAGCTCGATGCGACGCGACTTCGGAAACTGCGGACGATCCTTTGATCGCCAACATCCGACCGTGGTCGTGCAGCAGCGGGAACGACCACTTGACCAACTTGTCGAGAGGAGCAACCGCTCGGGATGTCACCACGTCGGCGCCACCGACCTCCTGAATGACGCCCGGCTGTTCCGCTCGGCCACGAACGATCACCACGTCGAGACCGAGCGATTCGACGAATTCGACGAGAAACTTCGTGCGACGTAGCAGCGGTTCGACCAAGGTCACCTTAAGGTCCGGACGAGCTATCGCCAACGGGATTCCGGGCAACCCAGCACCACTGCCGACATCCACGACCGATTCGCCCGTACCGATCAACTCCGCGATAACAGCGCAATTGAGAAGGTGTCTGTCCCATATCCGGTCGACCTCACGTGGTCCCAACAACCCGCGCTCTACACCGTCACGTGACAGTACCTCCGCATACGCGACGGCCAGATCTAGACGGTCGCCGAAGACCCGAGCCGCGGCCGGCGGGGGATCCAATTGCGGGGATGCGTCTTGTTCCACGTGAAACGTTCCTCCCACCGACAAACTACACCCATGTAATTAAAACTCGTGAAAACACCGACGGGGCTCCCGGCAACAACCGGAAGCCCCGTCGGTTTTCCTCAGCGTTACTGCTGCCGGATCACAACGACCCGCCGCGATGGCTCGGCACCTTCGCTCTCACTTGTCACGCCGTCAACGGAGGCGACCGCGTCGTGGACGATCTTGCGCTCAAACGGAGTCATCGGCGCCAACGCTTCACGCTCGCCGCTCTCCAACACGCGCTTCGCGGCCTGGCGGCCCAACGCCGTCAGGTCGGACTTCCGCTTCGCACGCCACCCCGCGATGTCCAACATCAGCCTGCTCCGCTGACCGGTTGACTGTTGCACCGCCAGCCGCGTCAGCTCTTGGAGCGCATCCAGGACTTCGCCGTTGCGACCAACCAACTTGGTCAGGTCCTTGCCGCCGTCGATGCTCACCACCGCTCGGTCACCTTCGACGTCCAGATCGATGTCTCCATCGAAGTCGAGCACGTCGAGAAGTTGCTCAAGGTAGTCCCCGGCAATCTCGCCTTCTTCGATCAGTTCTTCTTCGGTCTCCAGCTCGTCGGAATCTTCCGTGTCCGCTGAGCCCACCTGCACCGCCGTCGCATCGTCGGGAGACGGAACCGACTCCGTCACCTCGGGATCCGACGTCATCCCCGCATTCGACATCGCATTCGCCTTTCGTTACTTACTCACGATTGTTTGCGCACAAAGATTTCAGCGGCCCGACCGCTTTCGCTGATTTGGCCGGCCGCGATTGCCTGACCGCTTCTGCGGAGGTCTCTTCTGAGAGTTCGGCGAACCACCCGACTTCTTCGGCTGTCCGGCGGCGGACTTCTTCTGTTGATTGCCGGCGTTCTCGGGTGAATCGCCATCGACACTCGGCGCTGAGGTGGGGGACTGGGTCTGCTGCTTCTTCTTCACCGGGTCCGGGCGCGCGCCGGGCTTCGGAGCGTTCTGCGTGCGCCGCTCGATCGCCTCCTGCTTCTTGGCCTCTTCTTCCTTGTCGATCCGGCCGAAGACGAGGTGCTGCTGCCCGTAGGTCCAGATGTTGTTGCTCACCCAGTAGACGAGGATGGCGATCGGCAGGAACGAACCACCCACGAGCACACCGAGCGGGAACACATACAGCGCGAGCTTGTTCATGATGGCGGCTTGCGGCTGTGCGGCCGCGGCGGCGCTCTGCCGACTCACCGAGGCCCGCGAGTTGAAGTGTGTCGCCAGCGCCGCGACGATCATCAACGGAACGGCCACCAGCGCGATGTGCACATGCGATGGCACCGACAGATGCGCACCCAGGATCGGATCGGCGAACGCCTTCAGTTGTTCCTTCGGCTGGGTGATGTAGGCCGAGATCGGCACCCCGAAGAGTCGAGCGCGCAGAAACGACTGGACCTCGTCGGGCCCAAAGACATAGTTGGATGTCATGGCGTTCTCCGTCGTCGACATCCCGCCCGTCTTCAGCGGACCGAATCCCGTGTTCGCGGTCCGGTTGAACGATCGCAACACGTGATAGAGACCGATGAACACCGGGGCCTGCGCGAGCATCGGCAGGCAGCCCATCAACGGGTTGAAGCCGTGTTCCTTCTGCAGCTTCTGGAGTTCTAGAGCTTGCCGCTGCCGATCGCCCGCGTATTTCTTTTGCAGCGCCTTGATCTGGGGCTGCAGTTCCTGCATCTGTCGCGTCGTCCGAACCTGCTTGACGAACGGCTTGTACAACACCAGACGCAACGTGAAGACCAGGAACACCACCGACAGTGCCCACGCGAATCCGTTATCGGCTCCGAGGACGAACCCGAACGCCTTGTGCCAGAACCACAAGATCGCGGAAACGGGATAGTAGATGAAGTTGAGCACTGCTCTATGTACTCCTCTTTTCGGTTGTCGCCACCGAAGCACGGTGACCACACGCGGATGGGTCGGAAGCCTTGCGTTCCGGCACCGGATCCCACCCCCCAGGGTGCCAGGGTGCGCATTTTGCGAGCCGGACGACGGTCAGCGCGCCGCCGCGCAACAAGCCGTACTGCGTCAACGCGGTGACGGCGTACTCACTGCAGGTCGGGGTGAATCGACATGTCGGCAGCCGCAGCGGCGAGATGAATGTTCGATACGCCTCGATGAGCAGAATGACCGCCCGGGCCGGGGCTCGTCGAAGACTGACCGAGGCGGTCACGGAGTCCCACCACCGTCGGCAAGCACCCGCAGCCGTCGCAGCGCAGCGGAGAGGTCACGGGCGAATTCGGCGGAGGTGCCGGCAGCGGCCGGTGGCAGTGCCCGAACGACCACATCGACCTCGGGGCGGATGTTCGGTAGAAGCGCTGCGTACACATGACGAAGCCGCCGCGCGACGCGATGCCGCACGACGGCGTTGCCGACCGACTTACTGACTATCAATCCGAAACGGGGATTGCCACAACCCAGTACGGGTACCGAGAGTCCCGCGTCCACTGCCAGATCGGCGGTCGCTCGGTCTAGGGCGTACACAACGAAGTAACGCCTCCCTATCCGATGGCCACGGCGCACCGTCCGGGAGAAATCTGAATGGTGATGCAACCGATGCGGCTCAGGCAACACCCGAGCGTCCGAACCTGACCGAAGGTCAGGCAGTCAGCGATGCGCGACCCTTACGACGACGAGCCGACACAATGGCCCGACCCGCCCGCGTGCGCATCCGGAGACGGAAGCCGTGAACGCGTGCACGACGACGGTTGTTCGGCTGGAACGTCCGCTTGCCCTTGGCCACGGTCAACACTCCTCATACGACATCGGGGCGGCCGCTGTCGGCGCCCACTTTTCATTCACACACTCGGTGTCTTGCAAAAGCCTGTGGTCCGCATCGGCGATGGCATGGCTGCCGAGCTCGACCGGACTATTGCGGCCAGCACAAGACAGCCACCACACCAACGGGTGACTGTTCGAGGGTACTGATGCGGGTTTCCAGAATCAAATTTTCCCCGTTCAGGCCACGTTCATAACTACATTCATGTAAGTATCGACTTTTGCGCCGATTCCGCCCGCGCGCTTGCAACGAGTTGCTAACTTCGTGCAATGCAGCTGCCGACGAGCCACTTCCACCGGCCTCCTCGACACCTTCACACCCTGCTTCCGGGCAACCGCTCGCTGACCCCCAGTCCGCACGCACTGTCCATTCTCATGTCATAGACCCAGGTCAGGGCCTCTTTGACGACACCGTGCACACGCCGCACGACCTCGAAAAACACACCTCTGTGGTTTTCCACATCTGTGGATAATTGTGTGGAAACACGGTCGCGGTGGCATATTCGTATGCCGAGCGGGAGCCCGATGAGCGCCGGGAGGACAGCCTCGGAAGCAGATCCGCACAGAGCACTCGTCGCAGAACCCGTCGGGGAGGCACCGCCGTGAACAACGATCCAAATGTCCTTTCGATCGTCTGGCCACAGGTAGTTCGCGAACTCAGCTCGGGAAACGGTGGATCCATCGCGCCGCTGTCAGCTGCTCAGCGCGCCTGGCTCAACCTGGTCAAGCCGTTGACGGTCGCGCAAGGCTTCGCGCTGCTCGCCGTGCCGTCGCCGCTGGCTCAGGAAGCAATCGAGCGCGATCTGCGCGAACCCATTCTTGACGCACTGGGCCGGCACCTGGGGGAACCGATCGAAGGCCTCGGTGTGCGCATCAACGCCCGCGCCGCCGAATCGGTCGATGACGTCGACGACTACGACGACGAACCTGAACCCACGCCCATCACCCGCGTCGATCCGGACCAGTTGCCCACCCGCGACGGATTTGCCCGCCGCCGGATGGTCGGCGACAGCCACGGATTCGATGAAGTCGATGACGACGGCGACGCGGTGGTCAGCGTGCAGCGGTCGTGGCCGTCGTATTTCACCAAACCGACCACCAGCGAAGCCCCCGATCGCGGGGCGCTGGCGAGCCTGCACCCGAAGTACACATTCGACACCTTCGTGATCGGCGCCTCCAACCGGTTCGCGCACGCGGCCGCCGTGGCGATCTCCGAGGCGCCGGCGCGGGCGTACAACCCGTTGTTCATCTGGGGCGCCTCCGGGCTGGGCAAGACGCACTTGCTGCACGCGACCGGGCACTACGCGCTACGGCTGTTCCCGGGCATGCGGGTGAAGTATGTCTCCACCGAGGAGTTCACCAACGACTTCATTAACAGCCTCCGTGACGACCGCAAGGTCGCATTCAAGCGCCGCTATCGCGAGACGGACGTGCTGCTCGTCGACGACATCCAGTTCATCGAGGGCAAGGAAGGTATCCAGGAGGAGTTCTTCCATACCTTCAACACCCTGCACAACGCCAACAAACAGATCGTGGTTTCGTCGGACCGACCGCCCAAGCAGTTGGCCACCCTCGAGGAGCGGTTGCGCACGCGGTTCGAATGGGGACTCATCACCGACATCCAGCCCCCGGAACTCGAGACGCGAATCGCGATCCTCCGCAAGAAGGCCCGGATGGATCGACTCGACGTTCCGCACGACGTTCTCGAACTCATCGCCAGCCGCATCGAACGCAATATCCGTGAACTCGAGGGTGCGCTGATCAGGGTCACCGCGTTCGCGTCGCTCAACGGGCAGCCACTGGATCTGACGCTGGCCGAGATCGTGCTGCGGGATCTCATGCCCGACAGCGCGGCCCTCGAGATCAATGCGTCGACGATCATGGCCGTCACCGCCGAGTACTTCAACACCACAATCGAGGAACTGCGCGGGCCCGGCAAGGCCCGACCACTCGCCTCCGCCCGGCAGATCGCCATGTATTTGTGCCGGGAGCTGACCGACCTGTCATTGCCCAAGATCGGGCAGACCTTCGGCCGCGATCACACGACAGTGATGTACGCGGAAAAGAAGGTGCGCAAGGAAATGAGCGAATCCAAGCGCGTGTACGACCAGGTGCAGGAACTCACAGCGCGCATCAAGCAGCGCTCCAAGCGCTGACTCCGCGAACTACTCAGACCCGCGTCGCGCGCGTTTTTGCGCTGCGGCCCTACCCGCGTACCCGAGCAACGCCGCAAGAACCCGCGCGGCAACGAGGTGCTGATGAACTACTCACATCTGTGGATAACCGTGTGCATAAGTGCGAATCACTGTGGATCAGCGTTGAACGCGATGTCGATGAAATTCGACTGTGCACAGCGCACCGCGGGCGTCCACGAACTGCTTCAGCGTCGATCCCCAGCACGGCACGCGGCGGTACCTGCGGCTTCGGCCGAATTCCACAGAATCCACAACGCCTAATACTGCTTTGATCTTTTCTTCTTGAAGATCTCTTTAAAAGCAGGGCTTGGGGATTACCCGGTCCACAGGCTCCATAAACCTTCGCCGGACCGACAACTTGCCCGAGATCGCAGTAGCCCATTCACTTTCGAAGTCACCGATCGTTGGCATACGGTGTTGTGTCTGCGGGGTGTGCGACACTTCCGTCATAGCGAGCTAGTGACCAATCGAGAGGATTTGCCGGGCGATGGAGCTTGGGAGCATGAAGTTTCGACTCGCTCGAGAAGACTTCGCCGACGCCGTTGCCTGGGTGGCCCGCAGCCTGCCGTCCCGGCCTCCGGTCCCGGTCCTCGGTGGTGTCCTGCTCGCCGCCGACGAGGGCGGGCTGACCGTCTCCGGATTCGACTACGAGGTCTCTGCGCAAGTCCGGGTCGCCGCCGAGGTGGCCGAGACCGGTGAGGTTTTGGTGTCGGGCCGTCTGCTCGCCGACATCACCAAGGCGCTGCCGGCCAAGCCGGTCGATGTGAGCGTGGATGGCACACGGGTCCTGATCACCTGCGGCAGTGCCAAGTTCTCGCTGCCTACCATGCCGGTCGAGGATTACCCGCAGCTTCCAGAGCTGCCGCAGCGCACCGGGTCGCTGCCGCTCGACGACTTTGCGCAGGCTGTCGGCCAGGTCGCGGTCGCGGCCGGCAAGGACGACACGCTGCCGATGCTGACCGGTATCCGGGTGGAGATCGACGGCGAGCGCATGGTCCTCGCGGCCACCGACCGATTCCGGCTCGCGGTGCGCCACGTCGACTGGCAGCCTGCCAAGGTAGACGTGTCCGCGGCCGTACTCATCCCGGCACGGACGCTCTCCGAATCTGCCAAAACCCTTGTCGGCTCGCATGATTCGCCGGTGGAGTTGTCCCTCGGGGCGGGTTCGTCGGTCGGTGCCGACGGCCTGCTCGGCATTGTCAGCCAGGGCCGGCGCACCACCACCCGGCTGCTGGACGCGGAGTTTCCGAAGTTCCGTCAGTTGCTGCCCAAGGAGCACTCGTCGGTGGCCGTCATGGACGTGCAGCCGTTGGTCGAGGCGATCAAGCGGGTGGCGCTTGTGGCCGACCGTGGCGCCCAGGTGCGGTTGCAGTTTTCCGGCGACGGACTGATGCTCTCGGCGGGCGGTGACGACGCCGGACGCGCCGAAGAATTCCTCGAGGCGCAGTTCCAGGGCGAGAACCTCACCATCGCGTTCAACCCGGGCTACCTGGTCGACGGGTTGTCCTCGCTGCACAGCGATCGGGTGGCGTTCGGCTTCACCACACCGAGCCGGCCGGCCGTGCTGCGCCCGGCGCCTGACGAGGAACTTCAGACCGACAGCTCGGGAAACTTCCCGGCGCCCGACAGCGAGTACACCTACCTGCTGATGCCGGTTCGGCTACCGGGTTAAGGCCCGACCCGCACGTGTTCGTCAGAGCGCTGACTCTCGGAAACTTCCGTTCCTGGGAAGGTTTCTCGTCGGACCTGCAAACCGGCTGCACCGTCTTTATCGGGCCCAACGGCAGCGGCAAGACCAATCTCCTCGAGGGACTCGGGTACCTCGCCACATTGGATTCGCACCGGGTCTCGGCCGATGCCGCGCTGATCCGAACCGGGACGACGCGCGCCAACGTCGGTGCTGCCGTGGTCAACAACGGCCGAGAGTTGTCGGTCGAGGTCGAGCTGAACTCCTCGGCGCCAAACCGGGCGCGCGTTAACAAGTCTCCCGTGCGCCGGACCCGGGAAATCCTTGGCATTCTCAAGACCGTGCTGTTCGCGCCGGAGGATCTGGCGCTGGTTCGGGGCGAACCTGCAGAACGTCGCCGGTTTCTCGACGAGCTCCTCACCACGCGGTTGCCGCGGTTGGCCGGGGTCCGCGCGGACTACGACAGGGTGCTGCGCCAGCGCTCCGCGCTGCTGAAAACGGCGGCGCGTGCATCCCGGGCCGACCTCAGCACGTTGGACGTCTGGGACGGACATCTGGCGACTCACGGTTCGGTGCTGCTCGCGCAGCGGTTGCGACTTGTGCACGACCTGGCCCCGCATCTGGCCGCGTCCTACCAATCCATCGCGCCGTCCTCCCGCGAGGCGCATCTGCGGTACCGCTGCAGTCTCGGTGAGTCACTGCCAGCGGAGCTGCTCGACCCGGCCCGGAGCCCGGGTACGGATGATCAGGCTGTTATCGAGGCGGCCTTTCTTTCCGAGTTGGCCGCGGCGCGCCGCAAGGAGCTCGAGCGCGGGGTCTGCCTGGTCGGTCCGCATCGCGACGATCTCGACTTGCGGTTGGGTACCGAAGCGGTGAAAGGCTTTGCCAGTCACGGTGAATCGTGGTCGTTCGCGCTGGCGTTGCGGCTGGCGTCGTTCGCTCTGCTGCGCGAAGATGGGACCGATCCGGTGTTGCTGCTCGACGACGTGTTCGCGGAGCTGGACCGCCCGCGCCGCGCGGCGCTGGCCAAGGCCGCGGGTGCGGCCGAACAGGTGCTGATCACCGCCGCGGTGGCCGAGGACGTCCCCGAGGAACTCGACGCCTGTGAGATCGGCGTGGAGATGGTCGGTGGCGAAGACGGGCGAACGTCGCGCACGGTGGCAATCGAGGCGGAAGGGTGGGAGCAGTGACGGAGGGTGAACCCGAATTGCGGGGTATCGATCTGGCCCGCCGCGCCCTCGAGGAGGCCAGGGCGGCGGCCCGGGCCAACGGCAAGGCCGTGGGTCAGGGCAAGGCGTCGACCGGTCGCCGGCCGCTGCCGCGCCGCCGCGGCTGGTCCGGGGCGCGCCCCGACGACCGTGACCCGCAGCGCCTCGGCGCGCTGGCCGGTGCAATAGCCAAAAACCGTGGCTGGTCGGGGCGGGTGGCCGAAGGCACGGTGCTCGGACGCTGGATTCAAGTGGTGGGCAGCGAGATCGCGGATCACGCCGAAGCCACCGCGTTGCGCGACGGTGTCTTGCACGTCGCGGCGGAGTCGACCGCGTGGGCCACTCAGCTCCGGCTGATGCAGACGCAGATCCTGGCCAAAATCAACGCCGCCGTCGGCAATGGTGTGGTGACCAGCCTGCATATCACCGGGCCGCAGGCGCCGAGCTGGCGCAAGGGTCCGCGGCATGTTCCGGGGCGCGGCCCGCGCGACACCTACGGCTGATTGCGCGCCGAGATCGTCGCTTCGGCAACCCGCGACCCCTTCGCTAGGGTTTCACTCGTTTCTGGTCGAGAAAATCGGCTCACGGGCGCGTCAGGGCAGTGATAGGCGCACTGTGACCCGAATGAACCAGTAAGATGGTCACGTAAATAGCGGCGATCTATTCGGCGCGCGGCTTCGATACCCTTTCCGGCCACTCATCTGCGCAACAGATGGTGCTCGCGTGCGGCCTCGAAGCGCCTGCCCGGACGTCGCATTGCGGTTGCCGGAAGTCGGCACGACAGAGCTAGGAGACTCGTGGCTGCGCAGGGCTCGAAGAACAAGGCGAACGCCGCCAAGGATTACGGTGCTTCGTCCATCACCATCCTCGAGGGACTCGAGGCGGTACGCAAGCGGCCCGGCATGTACATCGGTTCCACCGGTGAGCGAGGACTGCACCACCTGGTGTGGGAAGTCGTCGACAACTCCGTCGACGAAGCCATGGCGGGTTACGCGAGCAGAGTCGACGTGACGTTGCTGGCCGACGGCGGCGTCCAGGTCGTCGATGACGGCCGCGGCATTCCGACCGGAATGCACGCCTCGGGCATCCCGACGGTCGAGGTCGTCATGACCCAACTGCACGCCGGCGGCAAGTTCGATTCGGAGGCCTACGCCGTTTCCGGTGGCCTGCACGGCGTCGGTATTTCGGTCGTGAACGCGCTGTCCACGAAGCTCGAGGTGGAAATCGACCACGCCGGGTATCACTGGACGCAGCAGTACATCGATGCGAAGCCCGGCGAACTGATCAAGGGCGCCCCGACGCGCAAGACCGGCACCACCGTGCGATTCTGGGCGGACCCGGACGTGTTCGAAACCACCGACTACAACTTCGAGACTGTGTCACGGCGCCTGCAGGAAATGGCGTTCTTGAACAAGGGCCTGACCATCACCTTCACCGACGAGCGAGTCTCGGACGCGGAGGTCACCGACGAGGTGGTCAGTGAACATGCCGAGGCCCCGAAGTCGCACGCCGACGTCGAAGCGGACGGCGCGGCTGGCGAAGGCAAGAAGCACAAGGTCAAGTCGCGCGTGTACCACTACCCGGGCGGCCTCGAGGACTTCGTTCGGCATATCAACCGGACCAAGCAGCCGCTGCACAACTCGGTCGTCGGCTTCACCGGTAAGGGCCCGGGCCACGAACTCGAAGTCGCGATGCAGTGGAACAACGGCTACTCCGAGTCCGTACACACCTTCGCCAACACCATCAACACCCACGAGGGTGGTACCCACGAGGAGGGCTTCCGCGCCGCGTTGACCTCGGTGGTGAAGAAGTACGCCAAGGACAAGAAGCTGGTCAAGGAGAAGGACGCCGAACTCACCGGTGACGACATCCGCGAGGGTCTCGCCGCGATCATCAGCGTGAAGGTCGGCGAGCCCCAGTTCGAGGGCCAGACGAAGACCAAGCTGGGCAACACCGAGGTCAAGTCGTTCGTGCAGAAAACGTGCAACGAGCACCTCGCGCACTGGTTCGAGTCTAATCCGGCCGATGCGAAAGTCATTGTGAACAAGGCGGTTTCGTCGGCGCAGGCACGCACGGCCGCCCGCAAAGCGCGGGAGTTGGTGCGGCGCAAGAGCGCCACCGATCTCGGTGGCCTGCCGGGCAAGCTGGCCGACTGCCGCTCCAACGATCCGGGCAAGTCCGAGATCTACATCGTGGAGGGCGACTCGGCCGGTGGTTCGGCCAAGTCCGGTCGCGACTCGATGTATCAGGCGATCCTGCCGATTCGCGGCAAGATCATCAACGTCGAAAAGGCCCGCATCGACCGGGTACTCAAGAACAACGAGGTCCAGTCGATCATCACGGCGTTCGGCACCGGCATCCACGACGAGTTCGACATCGCCAAGCTGCGCTACCACAAGATCGTGCTGATGGCCGACGCTGACGTTGACGGCCAACACATTTCGACGCTGTTGCTGACCTTGCTGTTCCGGTTCATGCGTCCGTTGATCGAGCACGGCCACGTCTACCTGGCACAGCCGCCGCTGTACAAGTTGAAGTGGCAGAAGGGCGCCGAGCCTGAGTTCGCGTATTCCGACCGCGAACGCGACGGTCTGCTCGAGGCCGGTCTTGCGGCGGGCAAGAAGATCAACAAGGACGATGGCGTGCAGCGCTACAAGGGTCTGGGCGAGATGAATGCCAAGGAATTGTGGGAAACCACAATGGATCCCACCGTGCGGGTGTTGCGTCAGGTGACGCTCGATGACGCCGCGGCCGCGGACGAACTCTTCAGCATTCTCATGGGCGAGGACGTGGAAGCCCGCCGCAGTTTCATCACTCGCAACGCCAAAGACGTTCGCTTCCTCGACGTCTAGCCGTGCGTGAATTTTCACCGCGGGACGTGAAGAAACGCGCACAAGCGACTTAAGGAGCCACTAGATGACCGACACCACGTTGCCGCCGGACGGTGGTCCCGGCGACCGCATCGAACCGGTCGACATTCAGCACGAAATGCAAAGCAGCTACATCGATTACGCGATGAGCGTGATCGTCGGCCGGGCGCTGCCGGAGGTGCGCGACGGTCTCAAGCCGGTGCACCGCCGAATCCTCTACGCGATGTACGACAACGGCTATCGACCCGACCGCGGCTATGTGAAAGCGGCTCGCCCCGTTGCCGAAACGATGGGTAACTATCACCCGCACGGTGACGTCGCGATCTACGACGCGCTGGTCCGGCTGGCCCAGCCGTGGTCGCTTCGGTACCCACTCGTCGACGGGCAGGGCAACTTCGGCTCGCGCGGTAACGACGGGGCTGCCGCGATGCGGTACTGCGTCACCGGAGACACCCGGGTTCGGTTGCCCCTGGGCGAGTCCGTGCGAATCGCCGACATTGTGCGCAACGCCGCGCCCAACAGCGACAACGAAATCGACCTCAAGGTTGTCGACCGCCACGGTGACCCGGTCCGAGCAGAGATGTTGTTCCACTCAGGAACTCACCAGACGTGGAATGTCCGCACCCGAGAGGGCTATTCGATCTCGGGCACGAGCAACCACCCAGTGCTCTGCCTCGTGGACGTCGCCGGTGTCCCCACCTTGCTGTGGAAGCTCATTTCCGAGATTCGGCCCGGTGACCACGTAGCGCTGCAGCGCGTGCCTGCCGATGAACTCGGCGTTCCGGATTGGTCGGAGGCCGCAACGGCTCTGCTGCTCGGTGCGTTTGTCAGCGAAGGCTTCGTTTCGAAGGAACGCGCCGGCTTCAACAACCTCGATCGCGAGTTCTTCAATATGGTTGTCGCTGCTTATGACACGGTCGTCGGCGGCGCCCGCTACGTCTCGCATCGAACCATCGCCTCTGGCTCATACATTCATGAACTCGACATTCATAACCTCAGCGCGCTAAGGGAATCACCGCTCGCGGATTTGCTCGGACAACGCAGTGCGGAGAAATCCGTTCCGGACCGGATCTGGCGGTCCTCGACAGCCATCAAACGCATTTTCCTGCAGGCGCTGTTCGAGGGTGATGGCTCGTGCTCGGCACTGCCGCGCAACACGATTCAAATTTCCTACTCGACGCGTAGTGAACAACTTGCCGCTGATGTGCAGCAGCTGCTGCTGGACTTCGGCATCATCGCCAAGCGGTACCGGCATGCCACGGGCGAGGTGAAAGTCGCGATCACGAATCGTCGGGACGCGGTCCTTTTCCTCGACCGAGTGGGGTTTGGCGGGGCCAAGCAAGAGAAGTTGAGAAAGATCGTCGCGGCATCCGAGGCCGCGAGTCCGGTTGCGAGTTCACGATCAATGAGCACGGACTTCGTTCCCGGGCTGGCTGCATTCTTGCGCAGGCACGGCGCTACCGCCCGAGCAGACCGGGAATGGTTGGCCAAACACAACATCGATCGCATCGAGCGCTGGATGCATCGCCGGGACGAAATCCTGCAGCACATCACCGAACCCGACGCGCGCGCGATTGCCACCGAACTAACCGATGGTCGCTTTTATTACGCGGCCGTCGAGTCGATCGAGGACAGCGGACAACAACCGGTCTACAGCCTGCGAGTGGATACGGCTGACCATGCCTTCGTGACAAATGGCTTCATCAGCCATAACACCGAATGCCGGCTCACCCCGCTGGCGATGGAGATGTTGCGCGAAATCGACCACGAGACGGTCGATTTCATTCCGAACTACGACGGACGTTCGCAAGAACCGACGGTGCTGCCGAGCCGGGTGCCCAACCTGCTCATCAATGGCAGCGGCGGCATCGCCGTCGGCATGGCGACCAACATTCCGCCGCACAACCTCAACGAGGTTGCCGAGGCCATCTACTGGTCGCTCGACAACCACGAGGCGGATGAGGAGCAGACCCTCGCCGCGTGTATGCAGCGAGTCAAGGGGCCGGACTTCCCCACGCACGGCTTGATCGTCGGCAGTCAGGGCATCCACGACGCGTACACGACGGGCCGTGGCTCGATCAAGATGCGCGGTGTGGTGGAGATCGAGGAGGACGCCAAGGGGCGCACCACGATCGTTATCAAAGAGCTTCCCTACCAGGTCAATCCGGACAACCTGATCGCCTCGATCGCGGAGCAGGTGCGCGACGGCAAGATCGCCGGGATCTCCGATATTCACGACGAATCATCGGACCGGGTAGGCATGCGGATCGTGGTGACCGTTAAGCGCGATGCGGTCGCGAAGGTGGTGCTGAACAACCTCTACAAGCACACCCAGCTGCAGACCAGCTTCGGCGCGAACATGCTCTCGATCGTCGACGGAGTGCCGCGCACGTTGCGGCTCGACCAGATGATCCGGTTCTACATCACCCACCAGCTCGACGTGATCGTGCGCCGGACCCGCTATCTGCTGCGCAAGGCGGAGGAGCGCGCGCACATCTTGCGCGGTCTGGTCAAGGCGCTCGACGCGCTCGACGAGGTCATCGCGTTGATTCGCCGCTCGGCGAACACCGAGACGGCCCGCACCGGCTTGATGGAACTGCTCGACATCGACGAGATCCAGGCCACCGCGATCCTCGACATGCAGCTGCGACGCCTGTCGGCGTTGGAGCGGCAGAAGATCATCGACGAACTCGCCGAGATCGAGGCGAAGATCGCCGACCTCAAGGACATTCTCGCCAAGCCCGAGCGGCAGCGCGCGATCGTCCGTGACGAACTGAAGGAAATTGTCGACAAGTACGGCGACGAGCGGCGCACCCGGATCGTCGCGGCGGACGGCGACGTAAGCGACGAGGACCTGATAGCCCGCGAGGACGTCGTGGTCACCATCACCGAAACCGGCTACGCCAAGCGCACCAAGACCGATCTGTACCGGTCCCAGAAGCGTGGCGGCAAGGGTGTGCAGGGCGCGGGGCTGAAGCAGGACGACATCGTCAAGCACTTCTTCATCAGCTCCACCCACGACTGGATCCTGTTCTTCACCACCAAGGGCCGGGTCTATCGCGCCAAGGCGTACGAACTGCCCGAGGCCAACCGCACCGCCCGCGGCCAGCACGTGGCCAACCTGCTGGCGTTCCAGCCGGACGAGCGAATCGCGCAGATCATTCAGATCAAGACCTACGACGACGCGCCGTACCTGGTGCTGGCCACGCGCAACGGCCTGGTCAAGAAGTCCAGGCTGAGCGATTTCGACTCCAACCGCAGCGGCGGGATCGTGGCCGTGAACTTGCGCGACAACGACGAGTTGGTCGGCGCGGTGCTGTGCTCGTCGGACGAGGATCTGCTGCTGGTATCGGCGAAGGGTCAGTCGATCCGGTTCTCGGCCAACGACGAGGTGCTGCGGCCGATGGGCCGGGCGACGTCCGGTGTGCAGGGCATGCGGTTCAACGAAGAAGATGAGCTGCTATCGCTGAACGTCGTGCGTGACGGCACCTATTTGCTGGTAGCAACCTCCGGCGGCTACGCCAAGCAGACGGCGATCGAGGAATACACCGCACAAGGTCGGGGTGGCAAGGGCGTGCTGACCATTCAGTACGACCGACGGCGTGGCACCCTAGTAGGGGCGCTTATCGTGGACGACGATGACGAGCTGTACGCGATCACCTCGGGCGGCGGAGTGATTCGCACTGCCGCCCGTCAGGTGCGTAAGGCCGGCCGACAGACCAAGGGGGTGCGTTTGATGAACCTCGGTGAGGGTGACACCCTGTTGGCTAT
The DNA here is from genome assembly GCF_007489285.1 of Skermania sp. ID1734. Classification (GTDB taxonomy): domain Bacteria; phylum Actinomycetota; class Actinomycetes; order Mycobacteriales; family Mycobacteriaceae; genus ID1734. Next base: position 87,949 of record NZ_VLIY01000009.1, on the reverse strand, counting down.
CGCGCGCAACGCCGACGAGCCCGATGACGTCAACGGTAGTGGCGGCGCTTCACCTGCAGCGAAGGGGACCAAGTGACGACTCCGGACCAGCCGACGCCACCGCGCAGCCCAGAACCTGGCGGTGAGCGGCCCGTAAACCAGTCGTCGGCTCAGTCGCAGCCGTCCACTGACAGGGTGCAGTCCCGGCCGATCCCGCCGCGGCCGCTGCCTCGAACCGGCCCGGGACCGCAGCGGCCCGGGGAACCGGCGACAGGTCCGCGTCCGCAGGGACCGTCGATGTTCGAGCCAGCGCGTCCGGCGTCGCAGGACCGTGGGCCGCAGGGCGCTCCGAAACAGCCTCCCGCGCAGCCGGATGTGAAGACTCCTGGTGGCACGCCGCCGCCAGCGGCACCCCCGACCCGGCCGCAGCACCCCCCGGCCAACTCGCACCGGCTGCCGCGGATCTCCGAGACTGGCCCGCGCCCGGCCGCGGGTGCGACAACGGAGCCGCCCACCGCCGGCCAGCCCGCTGCGCAGAACGGCCAGCCGAAGCCGCCGCAACCGGGTCAGCAGTCCGGCCCCCAGCGCGAACCGCAGTCCAACCTGCATCGACCGGGACAGCCGCCGGTCGCCGGCAAGCCGGTCGCGTCCGGTCCGGCGCCGCAGTCGGCGGGCCAGGATCAGAAGACCGTTCGCCAGCAGGCCGCGAAGGCCAAGGCGGCCGTGATCGACGGTCCGACCCGATCGATCGCGCGACCGGAGCTCACCAAGGACATGCCGGACCTGTCCGAGGTGCGCCATCCGCTGCCCAAGGCGCAGCCGGGTTCACCGACATCGACGCGGACTGCCGCCATTGCGGCGCCGCAGACGGTTGCCGCAGGTGAGCCGCTGCGCGCCACGATTCAGGTGCGCCGGATCGATCCGTGGTCCACGCTCAAGGTCTCGTTCGTGATCTCGGTGGCGTTGTTCTTCGTCTGGATGGTGGCCGTCGGCCTGCTGTACGTGGTGCTCGATGGAATGGGCGTGTGGGACCGACTCAACAACGCCTTCACCGACATCGTCTCGGAATCGTCGTCCGGTGGGCTGATCAGTGCCGGTCAGGTCTTCGGATATGCCACCGTGATCGGCCTGATCAACGTGGTGCTTTTCACGGCGTTGGCGACCATCGGTTCGTTCATCTACAACCAGTGTTCAGACCTGGTTGGCGGCATAGAGGTGACGCTGGCGGACCGGGATTAGCGGTTTTGGCATACCGGGCCGGGTGCGGTAATCTCGTCCCTCGGTCCGGGTTGCCGGAACACGTAAGGGCCTATAGCTCAGGCGGTTAGAGCGCTTCGCTGATAACGAAGAGGTCGGAGGTTCAAGTCCTCCTAGGCCCACCACCGAGGGAAACGTAGGGTAATCACCATGAAATCCGTTTTGTTCCTCGGTACCGTCGTGGCGCTCGTGGCGGGACTTGTGAAGCTGCTTACGCAGCGCAACAGCGACGACGTATGGCATGAGGTGACCAACGCCGAGTGACCAACTCGGGGCCGTAGCTCAATTGGCAGAGCACTGCCTTTGCAAGGCAGGGGTTAGGGGTTCGATTCCCCTCGGCTCCACCATTTCGTCAAGTTTGCTTACTTTGCGCTGAGCGCCTTTTTCGACTGCTACTTCGCGCGTAAAATTGTCTTGGACCTGCAGTTTTGAAAGGACGAACAAGACAATGCGTACGTTTGCTCGCGCCGGTATTGCCGGTGTTGCCGCGATTTCGATGATCGGTCTGGGGGCCGGTTTCGCCAATGCCGCGCCGACCGTGGTCGGTGGGTCGACGGCTGGATCGGTCACGATGAGCACCGACTCCGCTGGCGGAAACTGGACCTGCGCGGTGGCCGGCATGGCCGCCACGGGCGGATTGCTGCTCAACATAGCGAGCACGGGCCAGACGGTGGCGAACCTTGCGCCCGGCAGTGCCGTGGGAGCAGCGTGTGTCAACGTGCAGTCGATGGGCCTGCAGTTCACGTCTGGGACGGCGGCGAGCGCGACCACCACCGCAACAACCGGGTAGCGGCGACACCGGTTTGCTTGCATGAGTTGCCGCCGGTAGGGCTATATCGATGTCATGACCTGGTTGGTGACCGGCGGCGCCGGCTACATCGGGGCCCATGTCGTGCGGGCGATGGCCGATGCCGGGATGCCGGTCGTGGTCCTCGATGATCTCTCCACCGGCGTCGCGGAGCGGGTCAAGGGCGCAGCGCTGACCGTCGGAAGCGTCGACGACAAGGATCTGGTCCGCGAGACGCTCCGCAGTCACCACGTCGACGGCGTCATGCATCTCGCCGGGAAAAAGCAGGTCGGCGAATCGGTCACCCATCCGCTGCTGTACTACCAGGAGAACCTGGACGGCCTGATCGTCCTGCTGGAATGCTGCCGCGACGCCGGCGTGCAGCAGTTCGTCTTCTCCAGCAGCGCGGCCGTGTACGGGCCCTCGGACGCGGATCTGATCGGTGAAGATGCGCCGTGTCGGCCACTCTCGCCGTATGGCGAAACAAAGTTGTTGTGTGAGTGGCTGATTCACGACTGCTGCGTGGCCTGGGGGTTGCGCGCGATGAGTCTGCGCTATTTCAACGTCGCCGGATCGGCGACCGCGGCGCTGGGCGACCGCAACGCCTCCAACCTGATCCCGCTGGTGTTCGATGCGTTGTGCCGCGGCGAGCAACCGAAGGTCTTCGGGCAGGACTATCCGACTGTCGACGGCACCGGCGTCCGCGACTACGTGCATGTCGCCGACGTAGCCGACGCGCATCTCGCCGCAGCCCGCGCCCTGACCCGCGGTGCGGACAATGCGGTCTACAACGTGGGCCGCGGCGCGGGCTACAGCGTGCTCGAGGTGATGCGCATGGTCGGCAAGGTGACCGGGCTGGAAGTGACCCCGCAGATTGTGCAGCGCCGGGCCGGTGACACCGCGCGGGCGGTAGCGGCGGTGGATCGAATCCGAACGGAACTCGGCGTCGTGGCTAGCCGGGATTTGGCTGAGATCGTTGAGAGCGCGTGGGCGAGTTGGCAGTTTCTGACTCGCTGAGTTGCGGAGACCGTGACAACCGCAGAATTCCCCAGCCGAGCAGCGCGGCGGAGGCGACCGCGACGACAAGTAGTGGACCCTGCCGGACGTCTTCGTCGAAGACGACGACTCCCCACAACACCGAGACGATCGGGTCCGCGATGGTAAAGCCGGGCTGGGCCGCGACCAGCGGACCTGCGTTGAGCGCCGATTGCAACAGGAACATCGCTCCGCAGCCGGACACGACCATCGCATAGGTCTGCCAGGTGGTAAAGACCGCGGCGAAGCCGCGCTGATCGAGTACGTCGGTCATGGCCTTGATGAACGCCGCGGTGAGGCCGAATGCGGTGCCGGTCGCGATCCCGAGCAACGCCGCCGACGGCAACTGCCCCACCCGTCGGTGCTGGGCCAACGCCACCAGGACTGCGATCACAGCGAGCGTGGCACCGACCGCCGGCAGCCACAGGTCCCACGACACGTGGTTGCTCGTCCCACCGCTCGGCGCCAGGAAGTAGAGCATGCCGGCCAAGCCGAGGGTCATCGCCCCGGTGGCGATCCATTCACGTCGGTGCATCGGCTGGCCGAACGCCAGACCGCCGAGGAAGAGCGTCAGCGGCAACTCGACGATGAGGATTGGCTCGACAATGGCCAGCGGTCCCGCACTCAACGCGGCGGCCTGTAGCAAAAATCCGGCAATGATCCCGCAGATACCGAAGAACCACCGCGGATCATGGAGCAAATCCAGAATGAGCCGCGGTCGCAGGTTGTGCGACGACGGCAGGTCTTTGTTCGCGGCACGTTGTGCAACCGAGCTCAATGCATTCGCGCACGCAGCTAGCAACGCAAATACGTAGACCACAGTTCTCCTCGGATCGGTGTGAATACCGCGATCGTCACCACAACTATCGCGGATGCACAACTAGATTGGGCTGAGTGGTGTACCTGCTCGGCCTCGCTGCCGCGGCGTTTCTTGCTGTCGGATTCGTGTTGCAGCAGCATGCGGCCGAGGAGGAACCTGCGGCGCTGCGGTTGCATCCCGGCCTGTTGCTCGATTTGGCGCGCCGTCCGCGGTGGTTGCTCGGCATTGCGAGCATGGTCGTCGGCCAGGTGCTCAGCGCGGTCGCGCTCGACCAGGGTGCCCTCGCCCTCGTGGAACCCTTGCTGGCGGCGAACCTGCTCTTCGCCTTGCCGTTGACGGCGCTCTATCACCGAATACGAGTACCCCCGGCAGACCTCGTTGGCGCAGCAATTTTGATTGTCGGACTCGGCGTATTTGTCGCGGCGAGTCAGCCGGAGGGCGGATCGACGCGATCGCCGGGCGTCTTGGCCTGGAGTTTGGCGTTTGCGGCGCTCGCGGCCGTCCTGGCGGTGCTGCTCATCCTGCAGCGACGCGCCAACACCGAGATGGCTGCCGGGCTCCTCGCCACCGGCGCGGGCTTGCTCTTCGGGATGCAGGACACCCTGACGCAGGGACTGGACAACCTGGTGGACCGCGGATTGCTGCACGCCGTGACGAACTGGATGCCCTACGCATTGGTTGCGCTTGCAATCCTCGGCCTGCTGCTGGCCCAAAGCGCCTTCAACGAGGCGTCCCTGTCGTCGTCACTGCCCCCGATCACGGCCACCGAGCCCGTCGTCGGCATTGCGCTGGCCCTGGCGCTGTACGGGGAGGGCATTCGGACGACCCCGCTTGCCATCACAGGGGAGGTGCTCGGCCTGGTGGCGATTGTCGTGGGGATCGTTGTCGTCGGCCGGTCCCCGATTGTCACGGGCGAGCACCCGGAGTGCCGTTAGTTCGCTACTACACTGAAAATGTGTGCCGCCGAATGCGGTCCGCCACGGCCCGCCCGAGATGATTCGAGAGCGTATGCCCGACAACGGTTTTGGCCGGATCTCTGCAGATCCGGCGGTGCGGGAGGCCCGCACCGGAGTCGCCGACCCGTCCAGTTCTGCCGAGCTGCACAGCGCGCTGATCCTGTCCGGTGATATCGGCGCTGGTCACAAGGTCGTGGCCGCTACGGTTGCAGACTTGCTTGCTCCGCGCGGCTGTCGGGTGCACACCCTGGACTCGATGGCCTTGTTGGGCTCGGCGGGTGCGTCCGCCGGCGAGGCCGCGTTTCGACGGCTGCTGGATATCCCCGGCGTCTACGACGCCTTCCACTTCTCGTGCCTGCGTCCGGGTACTTGGCCGGCGCGCTTCGCCGATCGGGCGGCGCGTCACTACATGGTTCCCCGGTTGGCCAAGGTGCTGGAAGCGGATCGGCCGGACGTCGTGCTCGCGGTCTTCGCGACGGGTGCCGCCGCGACCGCGGAACTCGCCCGCGCCGGCGCCGCGCCGCCGGTGGTCGCGTTCTGCACCGACGTCACACCACACCGGTTGTGGGTGCACGACGGCATCGGCGCTTACCTGGTGATCTGTAAGGCCGCCGCCGAGGCCGTCCGGCGCTACCAGCCGCGTGCTCATGTCGTGGTGGTGCCGCGCCCGGTTCGGCGCGGTTTCCTCACCGCGCCCAGCCAGTCCGTCGCCCGCCGGGCGTTCGATGTGCCTGCCGGTGAGCCCTGCGCATTGCTGATGTCCGGGGGGTGGGGACTGGGGCCGATTTCCGAGGCGGCTGCCGCTTTGGCCGATGCCGGGGTCCATGTTCTGGCAGTAGCGGGCAGCAACTCCGCGCTGGCGGATCGATTGCGCGCCGTCGCCCGGTCGCGGCCGCGGATTCGACCGTTCGGGTTCACCACCGAAGTCCCCGCGCTGATGAGCGCCGCTGACTTGGTGATCACGACGAGTGGAGTGACCTGCTCGGAAGCTCGGGCCGTCGGGCGACCGATGCTCTTGTTGGATGTCGTGCCCGGTCATGGCCGCGAGAACCTGCAACAGGAACTCGAACTCGGCGGTGCCGCGGTCGCGTCGACCGACGCCGCGTCGTTGACCGCATCCGCGCTCGCCGTACTCGAGCGGGGCACAAAGATCGAAGCGTACGATCCGACGCAGGCATTCACCGCGGGGCTCGATGAGGTTCTCGCGAGCGTGCGGCGCTAGCGGAGGCCGTGGTCGCGTAGGGGTCCCACTGTGAGGCCTTGCGACCGGAGTTCAGTTAGCAGCGTCGGCAACGCGGCGGCCGTTGTCCGCCAGGAATCCAAGGCCGACGCGCAGTCGCTGTCGTGCAACAGGATGGTGCTCCCGCCGCATGCATTGCGACACACGGTGTCCACAACGCTCTGCGGTGTCGCGTCTGCGCGCCAGTCCTTGCCCCAGGCATCCCACAAGACCGGGACCAGCCCGGCGCGGTGGGCCTCGATGAACGAGGCAGCCGAAGCGATCCCGTAGGGCGGCCGATAGAAGCGCGGCTCCATGCCGGTCACCGCGGCGATCTCGGCGAGGCCGGCGCGCACGCTGCGCCGCAGCGCCATTGGGGTCATGGTCAAGCTGTTGTGGTGATGCCAGCCGTGCAGGCCGATCTCATGGCCATCGGCCACGATGCGACGGGCTACGTCGGGATGCTGTGCGACCTGCTCGCCAAGCACGAAAAACGTTCCGGTGACTCTGAATTGATGGAGTATGTCAAGGATTGCCGGCGTGCCGACCGGGTGTGGGCCGTCGTCGAAGGTGAGGGCGACATGGTCTGCGCGTCCGCGTCCGGCCAGGTGCGGGGTGAACCGACGGACGGCCGCGAGCGCGGTGACCGAGGGCAATGCGTAACCGACGTACGCCGACAACGCAGCCACGCCAACGGCTTTCAGCCCCGCTGACGCGTCCATGAGACCTCCGCCGGTATTTGATCTTTGCCTCACCATATTGCCTGCCTGAGCGAAGGTTTGCTGAGATACTTCGACCAGCGGATCGATTCGCTGACAGTTAGCGCGTTACCGAGCCAAAGGACAGCCGGTGAAAGCACTATCGTTGTCGGGGTTGCGGTTTCGGTGGGTCGTGGTAATGGTTGCCAGCGTCGGGCTGCTGGTGGCGTTCGCGGGGTTTGTTCCCGGACGAGCATTCGCGGACCCGGTGGTCGAGCCGCAGGTCGATCCGTTCTATGTGCCACCGCCTGACCTCGCGAACCTGTCGCCTGGTGCGGTTATTCGGACCCGGCAGGTCGGACTGACCTTCTACTCGATCCCGACGCCGCTGTCGGCGACACAGATCTATTTCCGGACCACCGACAGCCACGGTGCACCGGTGGCTACCGCGACAACGGTCGTCCTGCCCCTGGGCGGGTGGACGGGCCCGGCGCGACGCGTCGTTGCCTATCAGATAGCGATAAACGGTCTCGCCGGCCGATGCGATCCGTCCTATCGGCTTCGCGTGGGAACCGAGGGCGATCTGCGCGTGATCGCGCAGTTGGTGCAGCAGGGATATGCCGTCGTGGTGACGGATCATCAGGGGCCCCGCCACGCGTACGGTGCCGGATTGATGTCGGCGCACGCGGTGCTCGACGGGATTCGTGCCGCAGAGGCGACGCCCGAGTTGGGTCTGGTGGGGGCTCGGACTCCGGTCGCGTTATGGGGATACTCGGGCGGCGCCTTGGCCACCGGGTGGGCCGTGCAGGAACAACCGCGTTATGCACCGGAATTGAACGTGGTGGGTGCCGCATTCGGCGGCACGCCTGCGGACCCGCGAGCGGCCGGTAAGGCCATGGACGGTGGGATCGCGTCGAGCGTCTTCTTGATGGCTGTCATAGGTACCAGTCGGGAGTATCCAGAGCTGGACACTTATCGAAGCCTCTTGAATGACCAAGGACGGCAGGCCGAACAGGTGCTGGGTGGCCGCTGTATCGAGGACGGCGCGATTGCATACCCGTTCCGGCGATTCTCCGACTTCACCACCGTCCCGGATCCACTCGATGATCCGCGACTGGCGAGCGTCTTCGATCAATTGACGCTCGGAAAGTCCGCGCCGACGGCTCCCGTGTATCTGTATCACGCCGCGCACGACGAGGGCATGCCGCTGGCGGCGGTCGCCAAACTGGACGCCGACTGGTGTCGTCAGGGATCACGGGTGTGGTTCGTGGTGGATCCGCTCGCCGAACACATCAGCCTTGCCGTTACCGCAATTCCTGGGGTGTTGAGTTTTCTTGCAGACCGGTTCACTGACCGGGACGCACCCTCGAACTGTTTCATGTGAAACCGACAGAATTTTCCTGCTGGATCCAGTAGCGCCGGGGTCCATTCCGGCGATGTGTAGGTAACAGCTTCGGGTGCTGAGCAGGAGGCCCACAATGAACGTGATGATCGAGATGACCGCGCTGTCGGTCGGCCGTCCCCACAACGGCGCGAGCACCGAGGCCGTGGCCGCCTGGTACGAAGCGAAGTCCCGCCTGCACGAGCACCTGGCGAGCCTCGGCGGCCCCGATGCCGACCGCGAACGTGCACTCGCCGTTTCCGCGCACGAGCGTTCGTTGCGGATGTTGCGTACCGTCGCTGCCTAGAACGGCGCCGGTTCGTCACCCGGTGGCGAGTCCGGTGGTGTCGGTTTGGGTTGTGGCGGTGGGGGTTTCGGGAGTGTTGTTTCGAGGAGGAATTCAAGCTCGTCTTCGATGCGGCTGTAATAGCCGAGGTTGGCCGGGTAGAGCAGGGCGGGGTTGTCGCAGTGCAGGATGCCGGTGAACTCGGTTTCGGGTGCGGTTGGCTTTTCTGACTTATATGAGTTCGCGGTTTCGTGTTCGAACCGACGGGTTCGTAACGTGCCGAAGGTGATCGGAAAAGTTGGCTCGGCGGCTTCATGTCGCCCGCCTATCGGTGGGCTGGCTTTCAGAGGGTCTGCTGCTCTTCCGATTCCGCCCGCACGCTGACTCAACAGAGGTCTGAATACCCCGAAGTGGTGTCATGAAGTCGGAATGTCGCCTGCGGTCGATCACCCACAGTGAAACCTATCTGGAGGACCGAGAAGTTTGATCGGCATTGGAGTCGATCCGCACAAGTCCACCCACACGGCCACAGCCGTGAACCCTGCAACCAACGCTGATATCGGATCAATTCGCATTCGGTCGACGCTTGCACGACTATGAACAGCTCCTCGCCTGGGCCGGGCAGTGGCCGCAACGCCGCTGGGCGGTGGAGAATGCGCACAGCCTAGGACATCATCTCTCGCAATGGCTTGTCCGCAATGGTGAATAGGTAGTGATGTTCCCTCGACCGCCACGGCACGGATTAGACAGCTCTCCCGTGGAAACCGGCGCAAGAACGATCGAATAGACGGTGCGGCGGCGGCCAGCGTGGCGGCTTTGCAAGGCGATGCACGACCAGTCGCCAGCGAAGACCACACTGCCGTACTGCGGTTACTCGACGAACGTCGCCAAAACCTTGTCGAGCAATCAATCCGCGTTCGCAACCAACTCCACGCGGTCTTATGAGAACTGATCCCGGGCGCTGTCGACAAACGCATGGACCACGAGGACGCGTCGCTGGCTCTGCGCAAGATCGACCCTGCGACCGCCGCTGCTCGGATGCGTCTGAGGCTGGGGTTGGAAATGGTCGGTGACCTGCGTCGTTTGACGGTCCAGATTCTCGAGATCACCGAACGAACCGAGGAACTGCTTACCGACTGCGGTACGACGCTCACCGAGATCTGCGGAGTGGGTCCGGTCATGGCCGCCCGCATTCTCGGCCGCACAGGCGATCCGTTCCGTTTCACCAGTGAGGCAGCATTCGCCAACTACACAGGAACCGCACCGGTCGAAATCTCTCCAGCGCCGACACGCATCGACATCGCCTCTCGCGCGGAGGCGATCGAATATGAACTCGGCCATCCATGTCATTGCAATGTGCCAAGCGCGAAACACGCGGAAGCGAAGGCTACGCGTATTACCACCGAGAAATTGCCGAAGGTAAAGCTCCCCGTGATGCACGACGCTGTCTCAAACGACAGGTCGCCAAACGATTGTGGATGACTATGTGCGCCGATGAAAAACGGCGGGCCGCGTCCTCCCTTCGCGAACCCGCCGTTGCTTGAGTGTCATGTCACAGGACATCGATCGAATTCGGAGTCCGCACGGCTTTCGGTGCGGCCAGTTTCGCGCGGTGACCCGGCACCAGCATGAGGAGGACGACGATGAGGCAGGCGCTCAGGAGCACACTCGCTGCTATGAGGGCGTAGGCGAACTGGCTCATCAGTGTCGTGGCGCGCGCTGATACGGAAACCAGGATCGCGAGCCCAAGTGCCATCCCGAGCTGGTGGAAGGTGTTGACCAGACCCGATGCTGCGCCGGCGTCTTCTGCCGGGGCGTCGACGATGCCGAACGATGTGAGCGGCGCGAACGCGAGTCCCTGACCGACACCGATGAGCAGCATCGGCAGAGCAACCGAAGTGAGGTAGCCGTATGCGGGAGAGGCCTGGCTCAACCACGCCATACCCGCGAGAGTGAGCACGACGCCTGCGGTGAGCAATGCGGCACTGCCGAACCGTCGAACCAATCGGGGCACCATCATTGCGACCGCGAAGTTCACGGCGGTCATGGGCAGGAAGCCGAGTCCGGCTTGGAGTGCGGTGAATCCGAAAATGCCCTGCATGAGCTGGGTGGTGAAGAAGAAGAACCCGATCATGGCGCCGAGATACAACGCACGCGCGAGGTAGGCGCCGGCCCGCCGGCGGTCGGTGAACAGCCGCAGCGGCAGGATCGGCTGGTCCGCGCGCTTTTCGTTGATCACGAGAAGGGCGAGCATCGCGACGGCGATTGTGATCGAGGACAGAACAAGGGCATTGGCCCAACCGCGAGCCGCGGATTCGATGACTCCGAACACCAACGCCCCGGTCCCCACCGTGGCCAGGACCGCCCCCGCGAGGTCGAACGTGCCCGGACGGCGGGCGGTTTCTGGAAGGTATTTGGGAGCCAGAGCGATCATGGCTACCCCGATCGGCAGATTGATGAAGAACCCTGCTCGCCACGAGATCCAAGAAGCAGCGGCGCCGCCGACCAGCAGTCCCAAACTGGCACCAATTCCGGCCGTCGCGCCGTAGTAGGCGACGGCCTTCGAGCGTGCCTCGCCTTCCGGAAAGCTGGCAGTCAGTAGCGACAGCGATGACGGGGCCACGATCGCGGCACCAATTCCTTGCAGGGCGCGGGCGGCGATGAGCCATGAGCCGCTCGGTGCGACGCCGATCAGGAAAGAGGCGCCGACGAAGATCGCGAGCCCGGTGATGAATACGCGGCGGCGTCCAATCAGGTCTCCAAGGCGAGCGCCGAGCAGAAGCAGCCCACCAAAGACGAGGGTGTATGCGTCCTGCACCCACGACAGGCTGGTCGAAGACAGCTGAAGCGACTCTCGGATCGACGGTAATCCGGTGAACACCACAGAGTTGTCGAGCAGGATCAGAAAGTAGCTGACCAGGATAATCGTCAGGATTGCGCCCGGTTTAGCAGCGGTTGTTGTCCTCGGGGTGCCCGCTGTGTCGGTGCTGAGCAAAGTCGTCATACTTCTAAACAACGCCGTATCGGTCGTCGGTGGCAGACCCCGTTGAGAGGGGTACGCGCAGGGCCTCCCACGAACGCCCGCCGTCAGTAGCGTTGATGGTGTGACACCCAGAGACGACATCCGCGACTTCCTCGCCACCAGGCGCGCGAAACTCTCGCCCGAGCAGGCGGGACTGCCGATCTATGGGGCCAACCGCCGCGTCAGCGGATTGCGGCGGGAAGAGGTTGCGCTGCTCGCCGGAATCAGCGTCGAGTACTACACGCGCCTCGAGCGCGGCAATATTGGATCGGTCTCCGAAAGCGTCGTCGAAGGCGTCGCGCACGCGCTACAACTCGACGAGGCCGAACGTGACCACCTGAATCGGCTCATCCGCACCGCGACGACGCGTAAACCCGCCCGCCGAACCGCGACGAGGCGGCGCGTGCGACCCACCATCCAACGAATGCTCGACCTGATGCCGATGCCGGCGTACCTGCGCAATGGCCGGTTCGACATTCTCGCCGCCAACGACCTCGGTAGGGCTCTGTACAGCCCGGTTTACGAAGAGTCCGATACCCCGAACACTGCACGATTCGTGTTCCTCAGCCCGGCGGCACCGGAGTTCTTCCTCGACTTCGACAAGATCCAGGACGACGCCGTGGCGTTCCTGCGTACCGAAGCCGGGCGCGACCCGTTCGACAAAGACCTGCAGGACCTCATCGGTGAACTGTCGACCCGCAGCCAAACGTTCCGGCAGCGCTGGGCCAGCCACGATGTGCGCTATCACCGCACCGGCACCAAACGATTCCACCACCCGCTCGTCGGCGATCTGACCCTCGATTTCGAGGCCCTCGAACTTCCCGGCGATGAAGGACAGCGACTCAACGTCTACACCGCACCACCGGGCACTCCCACTGCCGAAGCGCTGAACCTGCTGGCCAGCTGGACCGCTAGAGAACCCGTGAATCCGACTCGGAACGAGGCATCGTGAAACGTCTGGAAAAGCAACCGACCACCAAGGGACCAGCGGACCTGTTCACCGGCGATGTCTGGTTCGACGTGATCGCCCGGGGAACCGACCAGTCGCGTCTACGCGTGAACGCTGTGCGCTTTTCACCCTGTGCGCGTACCGCGTGGCATAGCCACAGCGTCGGTCAGACATCGCACGTTACCGACGGCATCGGGATCGTCGCCACTCGCGATGAGGTCATCATCATGCGACCCGGCGACACGGTCCACACGCCACCTGGCGAGGAACATTGGCACGGCGCCATACCCGAGCACTTCATGACCAACCTCGCGATGTGGGAAGACGACAACGCCACGTGGGGTGAGCACGTGACCGACGACGAATACAATGCTGCCGCCGCCACGGACGGCTAGGGCGCGAGTTCGCCGAAGAAGTACGACGCGGTGACCCCGCCATCGAGGAGGAAGTCACTGCCGGTGATGAAGCCGCCATCGGGTCCCATCAACAGCGCCGCCACAGTGGCGATTTCGTCCGGGGTTCCGGCGCGTCCGGCCGGACTGAGTTCGAGCATGCGCCGATAACCCGCCCCGCGTGGCCCGGTGAGTTCGTCCCGCGCCAGCGGGGTGATGACAATTCCGGGGCTAATCGTGTTGATCCGAGCGCCACGTTTGGCCCACCGCACGGCTTCGGCCATGACACGCAGTGCATTGCCGCGTTTTGCCAGCTGGTATGCGTGTAGTGTGTCTGTTATCTGATCGGGTGCGAGCATCGGCAAGCGCAGCAGCTCTTCGGCCGGGGTGGTGGCCAGTGCTCTGTTCTGCTCCGGAGTCAGTGCCGGCAGGCGGTGTCCCGATTGTGAAGCGATGACGACGCCGGACCCACCGCGAGCGATGACTTGACCGAACTCTTCGAGAACGACGGCGGTGCCGTACAGGTCAACGGTCAGGATCGCTTCGGGAGGGGCTTGGCTGGGTGAAACACCCGCGGCGTGGATGACGTGGGTGATCGCACCACGTTTGCTCGCTTCCTCGACCAAGGCGTGCACCGATTCGCGATCGGATACGTCCACGGTGGTGGTGGTGGCCTCGAACCCGGCGTTGAGCAAGGTGTCGGCGGCGGCCTCGGCGTTTTCGCGGCGCAGGTCAGCCAGCACGACCTTCTTGCCGGCACTGACGCGCCGGGCGATGGCTTGGCCGATCAAACCGGGCCCGATGACAACCACGACCTCGCTCATGACTGGCTCCTGATGAGGCGGATGGTGACCGGATGAGAACCTGGACCGGTGACATGGCTGACCGGTCCAGGTCCGTAGCGGTCGTACTTTGCGTGGTAGGTGCGGTCGATGTCGGAATGAGGACTCGATATGTCTTGATCGAAACGCACATCTCGTTCGATCCCGCCGGCACGGACGCGGCCTTTTCCACTGGTCAGCGCGTGGCGATACCAACCGCGGGTGGGACCGCCCGCAGAGCGCACATAGATGCCGTCGCCGACCCGCACCACCCACATCGTGGTGTACGGACGCAGCGAACCGTCCACTTTTCGCGTGGCTAGTTCCAGCTCGACGGCGTTGCCGATGACACTCAACTCGCCTTCGGTCCAGTCGTCAGCCCCGCTCACAGCGTGCCGACCCGGATCAAAGACTTGGTCGCGCGGCGCTGGTTCATCGCTGCGTAGGCGTCCGCGACGTGTTCGAGATCGGTTTCGTAGTCGAACACCAGTCCCGGGTTGATCGTTCCTGCAAGTACGTCATCGAGCAGTTCGGGAATGTAGATGCGTGCTGGTGCGGGGCCGCCGCGCCAGCCGACGTTGCGGAAAAAGGTTTGCGCGAACGGCACGGCCCCGTGCGGCACCCCGACGATTCCGACCGTTGAACCCGGACGGGCGACGGCGAACGCGGTGCTGATGGATTCGTCGGTGCCTGCGCATTCGAGTGCAGCGTCCACACCGATTCCACCGGTCACTTCCAGCACGGCTTCGTTCGCTGCCTCACCGCGTTCGGCGACGATGTCCGTCGCGCCGAACTGCCGCGCGATCTGCTGCCGTTGCGGATGACGACTCAGGGCGATGATCCGTTCGGCACCAAGGCGTTTGGCGGCCAGCACCGCCGACAATCCGACCGCGCCGTCACCGACAACGGCCACCGTGTCGCCTTTGGAAACGCCGGCGCTGACAGCGGCGTGATGGCCCGTGGACATCACATCCGACAACGCCAGCAGTGATCGCAAAACCTCATCCGAGTGGCCGGAACCAGGGACCGGGACCAGAGTGCTGGCCGCAAGAGGAACCCGCACGACTTCGCCCTGACCACCGTCGATGATGCCGTTTCCGAAGGAACCGCCGCGCACGCAGCTGATCGTCGATCCGTTGCGGCAGTGCGGACACGTCATGTCGCTGAAGAGGAACGGAGCAACGACCAGATCGCCAGGAGAAACGGTGTCGACCTCGGCTCCGACCTCCTCGACCACACCTATGAATTCATGACCGATCGACCCTTCCGCATGAGGGCTCTCGCCGCGGAAGTACCACAGGTCCGAACCGCATACGCACGCTAGAACGACGCGGACGACTGCATCCGTTGGTGCCTCGATCACCGGGTCCGGGCGATCGCCCAGCTCGACCACGCCAGGTCCACGAAAAATAGCGGCTTTCATTCCTCGACTCCTTCGTATTGCCCGTCGAAGCGACTGGCTCTATCGAGGTAACCGCGAATGCCCCTTACTCGACAGGCCCTCCTGAGGCAGGTACTACCAGTACCTCCCAACGGACTACCTAGAGCAATGAGGCGTAGTCCTCAACGACAAGAAGAGCAGGGACGAACCCTCCGCTGCGTGCGACCAGAGATGCCGGAACAGGGTTATGTTCGAACACTGAGTCGCTTGACATACACAGAGGCACCGACTTCAGACTGTCGTACCTTAGTGCGAACATATGTTCGTGTCCGCCGAACCGCACATCTTGCACGCCGACCTCGACGCCTTTTACGCGTCGGTCGAGCAACGCGACAACCCCGCACTGCGCGGTCGGCCGGTAATTGTCGGCGGTGGCGTGGTGCTCGCCGCGAGCTACGAGGCGAAAGCATTCGGCGTGCGCACGGCGATCGGCGGACGCGAGGCGCTGCGGCTGTGTCCACAGGCCGTGGTGGTGCCGGCGCGCTTCGACGCGTACCTCGCCGCGAGCAAGGCGGTGTTCGGGATCTTCCGGAACACGACCCCGAACGTCGAAGGTATCTCGATCGACGAGGCATTCCTGGATGTTCGCGGCGTGCGAAGAATTAGCGGCAACCCGCGCGCCATTGCGGAGCAGCTGCGCCGTGACGTCCGCGAACAGGTGGGCCTGCCAATCACCGTAGGCATCGCCCGCACCAAATTCTTGGCGAAAGTCGCCAGCGCGGTGGGCAAACCGGACGGACTGCTCGAGGTTCCCACCGACTCCGAACTCGAGTTCCTACATCCCCTTCCGGTGGAGCGACTGTGGGGGGTGGGCAAGGTGACCAGTCGACGGTTGCGGGAGCGCGGGATCACCACGGTCGGAGACCTTGCGGCGCTCGGCGAACCGGTTCTCACGTCGATGCTCGGAAACGGCGCCGGCCGGCATCTCTACGCGCTCGCGATGGCTCGCGACCCGCGGCGAGTCCAGACTGGACGGCGGCGGCGTTCGATCGGATCCCAGCATGCGCTGGGCCGTGGACCGACCAGCAGCGAGGATCTCGAGGCAATCGTCGTCGGGATCATCGACCGAGTGAGCAAGCGGCTGCGGAAGGCGGGTCGACGATGTCGAACAGTCGTCCTGCGGTTGCGGTTTGGCGACTTCACGCGTGCCACTCGATCCCACACACTTCGGCACCCCACCTCGCACACCGAGACGTTGCGTGCGGTCGCGCAAGAACTTTTGCGGGCGGCGATGCCGATGTTGGCGGAGCGCGGGTGCACCTTGGTCGGAATTTCCCTGTCCAATCTCGACAATGAATCGACCGCGCAGCTCGAGCTTCCGCTCGATTCCCAGCCAAGACCCGAAATCGACTGCGCAATAGATGCTTTGCGGGAACGCTTCGGCGCCGGCGTGCTTACCCGCGCAGTATTGATTGGTAGGCAACCGCGGCCGCAGGTGCCGTTGCTGCCGGATTAGGAGGCCTGCTGCTGCTCCTACTGAGTTCGGGACTGAAATGCGCCGAGCCGTCGGCGATGATGTCGGCGTGGAGTATGTGTCCAGGGTGCCCGGTCCGCCGCTGGACGGGCTGATCGACGACCTCTACTACCTGGAGGGCACCCCGCCGTACTCCCGGTTGATGCTGCCTGCGGCGCCCGCGCCGTTGCTCATCGTCAACCTCGGGGCGCCGTTTCTCATCCGGGCAGGCGCCGACGTAGCAGCTGTGGAATACGCCGATGGCTGCGCGGTCACCACCCCCACGCGTGCGTGGGAGTTCAGCTACCCGTCCCCGACCCGGTCCGTGGGCGTCCACTTCAGGCCGTGGGGGTTGGCACCGTTGCTTCCGATGCCCGCGGCCGAATTGTGTGACCGACCGGCGACCGTGGAGCAGATCTGGCCCGCTGTCGCTGAGTTGCGACACCGACTGATCTTGGCGGACGCACCGCACGAAATGCTGATGTTGCTCGAGGAGGAACTGGTGCGACGGCTGCGGGTGATCGACGGTCTTGACCTGGTCCGCCAAATGAGCAGCGCCATCGCGGCGACAGGCGGGACGGTGCCGATCAGCGAGATCGATGTCGCGGCGCGCGTCAGCAGCACGTATGTGGCGAATCGGTTCAAGGCCGTCGTCGGGGTCACGCCGAAACGGTTGGCTCGCAGCTACCGCTTCACCTCCACGGTGTTGGCTATCGACGTCGCTGCTCCGATCGACTGGGGAGAAGTCGCCGCCGATGCGGGCTACTTCGACCAGGCCCACTTCGTGCGCGAGTTCCGGGAGTTCACCGGGCTCACGCCGACCCGGTACGCCGAACTCCGGCGGCGGTTCCTGCGCGATCATCCCGACCACGCCCTGGACGGCTGGCCGCTCCCAGCCGATTGATTTCTTACAAGAGCGACAAGTTCACGCCGCACAAGACTTGGGACTCCAAGCAGAGGAGGAATCCATGGGGAAAGTGGTCATGAACGCGTCGGTTTCGGTGGATGGTTTCATCGCGGATGAGAAAGACGATCCCGGTCCGATCTTCGAGTGGCTGGTCAGCGGTGACGTGCCGTTGGACGACGGTGGCGTTCTGAAGGTGTCGCAGGCCTCTTACGGCCACATCCGGCCGTACTGGGACGAGATCGCAGTGACCATTGTTGGCCGTCACGTCTTTGACATCACCGACGGCTGGGAGGGGACGCCTCCGAGCGGGGTCGACCATGTCGTCGTGGTGAGCCACCGTGGTGCGCCCGAGGGCTGGAACGCCGAGGCGCCGTTCCACTTTGTCGACGGCATCGAGTCAGCCGTGGCCAAGGCGCGGGAGCTTGCGGGTGACCGCACTGTCGAGGTCGCTGCCGGCGATATCGGCGGCCAGGTGCTCGCCGCAGGCTTGGTCGACGAGGTACGCATGGACGTCGCACCCGTCGTGCTCGGGTCCGGTAAGCGCTACTTCGGCTCCGTCGACGCGCAGCACCTGCTGGATGGCCCAGACGTAGTTGTTCAGGGCAACCGGGTGCTTCACCTGAGCTATCGGGTGCGCCGTTGACCGATCTGACCGGGTACGCGTCTGCCGGCTCGAAAAAAAGGGATGCGCGAACTTGTCGGTGGCTCGAATAATACTGGAGCGATAACCGGGCGAATCGGACGTTCGACCCGGCTCGAGCACAGGGAGGCGAACCAGATGGCAGACGCAATTGTCGCCGAGGGTTTGGTCAAGAGATACGGCAACCTCACGGCCCTCGACGGCCTAACTCTGTCAGTTGCCGAGGGCACGGTGCTCGCGCTGCTGGGCCCGAACGGCGCGGGTAAGACCACAACGGTCCGGGTGCTCACCACGTTGTTGCGGCCGGATGCGGGCACCGCGACGGTGGCGGGCATCGACGTACTTGCGCAACCGCGCAAGCTGCGCGAACACATCGGGGCCTCGGGTCAGTACGCAGCGGTGGACGAGTATCTGACCGGCGCGGAGAACCTGGAAATGGTGGGACGGCTCTACCACCTCGGCGTCAAGCGCAGTAAGCAGCGGGCGCGCGAACTTCTCGAACGATTCGATCTCAGCGACGCCGCCGACCGTCCGGTCAAGGGGTACTCGGGCGGCATGCGCCGCCGGCTCGACCTGGCCGGCGCCCTGGTGGCGAACCCGCCGGTGTTGTTCCTCGACGAGCCGACCACCGGTCTCGATCCTCGTGCCCGAATCGGGCTGTGGGACGTGATCGACGAGTTGGTAGCGGGCGGGACGACCCTCCTCCTGACGACGCAGTACATGGACGAGGCGGACCGGCTCGCCGACCGCATCGCGGTAATCGACCATGGTCAATTGATTGCCGAAGGCACCGCCGATTCGCTCAAGGACCGGGTAGGCGGCGAGCGCATCGAGATCACCGTCGCCAACGCAGACGATCTCGATGACGCCCGAAACGAGTTGGCGCAGTTCGCTGTCGGTGCGGTGAGCGTTGACACCAACCTGCGGCGGCTGACCATACCGGTCACCGAGGGTGCCCAGTCGCTCATGGAGGCGCTGGGCAAACTCGCGGCCCGCGGCATCCGCGTCCGTGACGTCGGCCTGCGCCGTCCGACGCTCGACGATGTATTTCTCGCATTGACCGGGCATCAGGCCGAAGAATCCGAAACCACCACGGCGCCAGCGAAGGAGTATGCGAAGTGAACGCGTTACAGATGGCCGCCAGCGATGGCATCACCATCGCCAAGCGCAACCTGATCAAGATCAAACGGGTGCCGGACTTGCTCGTGTTCACGACGATGTCACCGATCATGTTCGTGCTCTTGTTCGGTTTCATCTTCGGCAGCGCGAT
The DNA here is from genome assembly GCF_007489285.1 of Skermania sp. ID1734. GTDB lineage: Bacteria > Actinomycetota > Actinomycetes > Mycobacteriales > Mycobacteriaceae > ID1734. The sequence continues at coordinate 68,636 of NZ_VLIY01000009.1, read as the reverse complement.
CACCCTGCCGGGAATGTCCTACCGGGAGTTCCTGATCGCCGGGGTCTTTGCCCAGACTGTGGTCTTTGGGGCGTCGTGGACGGGGCTGGGCCTGGCCGAGGACATGCAGAAGGGCATTATCGACCGATTTCGTTCGCTGCCGATGGCGCCGTCGGCGGTGCTCGTCGGGCGCACCACCAGCGACGTCATGATCAACCTGATCAGCCTGATCGTGATGTCCCTGACCGGATTGTTGATCGGGTGGCGAATTCGTACCTCGCCGCTCGAGGCGCTGGGTGGTTTCGTGCTGCTCTTGGTCTTCGCCTACGCGATGTCGTGGGTGATGGCCGTGGTTGGCCTGTGGATCCGGACGCCGGAGGTCTTCAATAACGCCACGTTCATGACGATTTTTCCGCTGACGTTCCTGGCCAATACGTTTGTGCCCAGCGATAATCTGCCCGGACCGTTGCGGGTGATCGCCGAATGGAATCCGGTCTCCGCGCTGACGCAGGCGACGCGGGAGTTGTTCGGCAATACCAATCCGGCGATGCGGGTGCCCGACGCATGGCCGCTGCAGCACTCGGTCCTGGCGACGCTGATCTGGACGGCGCTCATTCTGATCGTGTTCGTTCCACTCGCCGTGCGTCGGTACCAAAAGGCTGTCAGTCGTTAGGGATTCGGTCGAATGCCCCACGCAGAGGATCCGGATTGTCGAGTTCTATGTGGAAATCCCGCCGCAGGCACTCGATCAGTTCGTCGGCGGAGCCGAGGACGTGCCGTTCCGACGTCCCGTCAAGGTGATGAACGTTGAGTCGACGGTTGTTGAGGGCATACCGACGATCGGCGGCCGGGCGCGCCGCCGTGAGTCCGTTCACGAAGTGCGAGCTCGGATGGGTGGACAGGTACCAGTTGGCGGCCTCGTAATCGACCGGGTACTGCGGGGTCAGGTCGAAGCGGTAGAGCGTTACCCACGCATCCCCGACCAAGGCCTCGACCGTGAAGTCGCCGTCGATATCGCCGACCCGGAACGGTTCGTGTGGCGTGGTTTGCTCGACCCCGCGCGAGAACAGCAGCGCGGAGGTGGGGGTCATGCCGCCGAAACCGACATCGACCAGATACGGCTGCGGGTCGTCTGGAACTCCCACTCGCAGCAGCATGTGCGAACGCGGAGTGATGCGATCGGGCGGACCTCCCCACAACACACGCGCGGCTAAGGCGGTCACCTCGTAACCCAGCGCCAGCAGCGCTTCGCGCAGCAGCAAATTGTGTTCGAAGCACCAGCCGCCGCGGCGATGGTCGACGAGCTTGCGCTGCAATGCGGACAGGTCCAATGAAACGGATTGTCCGAGAAAGGGATAGAGATTCTCGAACGGAATCGCAAGTGCGTGGCAATACGCGATCGAGGTCAGCGTATCCAGCGTTGGAGCGCAGTCGCCGGTGAATTCGATGCGCGCGAAATAGGCATCTAGATCAAATTCACCGGCCGCCGCCATGGTCCAATTCTGCACCGGCACTAGGCTGCGACTCGTAGGAAAGTAGCTCCGGCCGGTATCGACGTTCGCCGAGGAGATCCGATGTCCGACCCGATATCAACGATCGAGGAGCCGGAGGAGACGGCCACTCGCTCGCGCGGCTTTCGGTGGCCGATCTTCTCTATCGTTGCGGTCGCAATCGTGGTGTTCCTGCTTGGTGGCTTCGGAGGCTCTTTCCAGGCGAAACTGAGCGAAGTCCAAAAGAACGACAATTCGTCGTTCCTGCCTGGCAGCGCCGAGTCCACCCGGGCGATGCAAGAAGCAAGCGCATTTACCAAGGTGGAAAACCTGCCCGGGTTCGTCGTCTTCCATCGCGCATCCGGGCTGACGCCGCAGGACAAGCAGCGGATAACCACCGCGGTACAGGCAATTGGCGGCGTCAAAGGCGTCGACAAGCCGGCGATGCTCGGCATCCAGTTCTCCGCCGACGGAACCACCGCTGCTGCCTTCGTGCCGTTGATCGCCAAGGAGAACGGCAAGTCGCGCAACGGCGACGAGCTGCTCGATGCCGAGAACGCCGTGCTCGACACCGCCAAAAACGCGGTCGGACCCGATCTGGATGTGTATCCGGCCGGTCCGGGCGGGCTGCTGGTCGCGTTCATCTCCGTATTCAGCTCGATCGACGGCACGCTGTTGTTCGCGGCCATCGGTGTCGTCGTACTGATTTTGCTGCTGGTGTACCGCTCGCCGGTGCTCTGGGTCTTCCCGCTGTTGTCGGATGTCCTGGCCCTCGGTATCGCCTCGCTGGTGGTGTATTGGCTGGCCAAAGACGAGATCATCACGCTCAACGGGCAAAGCCAGGGAATCCTCTACGTCTTGGTACTGGGTGCCGGAACTGACTACGCGCTCTTGCTCATTGCGCGATATCGCGAGGAATTGCACGTCTACGAGAATCGGTTCGAGGCGATGATCAAGGCCTGGAAGGAATCCGCGGCCGCGATCGTAGCGTCGGCGGTGACCGTGAGCCTCGGATTGCTGTGCCTGACGTTCTCCGAGCTGAACTCGAACAAGGGCATGGGACCGGTCGGCGCGGTCGGCGTCGGCTGCACCCTGCTCGTGATGATGACGTTCCTGCCCGTCGCACTCGCCGCCTGCGGACGGTGGGTGTTCTGGCCGCGGATTCCGCGTGCGGATCAGGCGACGGACCTTGCCACCCATGGCATGTGGGGGCGGATCGCCAACACCGTCGTGAGCAATCGGCGACCGGCGTGGATCGGAGCGACGGTCATCCTGCTGATCGCAATCTCGGGGATCGGTTTGCTGAAGACCAACGGGCTGACGACGGCGCAAAGTTTCACCAATCGACCGCAAGCCATTGTGGGACAAGAGCTTTACGACGCGAAGTTTCCCAAGGGCGCCGGCGCCCCGGCGGTGATAGTGGCCAACGCGTCGACCGCGGGGGAGGTGATGAAGGTCGCCGCAGCTGTTCCTGGGGTATCGACGGCGCCCGCTTCGGTCTGCATTCAGGCCGACGCCGAGAAGGTGGCCGCGCTGCTGAGTCAACTCGGCACGGCGCCGAGCGGCGGAGCCGGCCAGTGTGTGCCGCCGAGCTTGCAGGTGCAACCGGTCAACGGCCGGACCGTCATCAACGTGGTGCTGCAGGACGCGTTCGACCAGCCCGGAGCATTGGACACGGTCAAGCGGTTGCGCGCAGCGGTGCACGCCGTCCCCGGTGCTGATGCGCTGGTGGGCGGCCAATCGGCGGCGACACTGGATGTGCACCAGGCCGCCGTGCACGACCGCGACCTGATCATCCCGATCGTGCTCGCGGTCATCTTCGTCGTGCTGTCGGTCCTCTTGCGTGCGCTGCTCGCACCGCTACTGCTGATCGGCTCGGTTGTGCTGTCCTTCGCGGCGACCCTGGGCGTGTGCGGGTTCGTGTTCAGCCACGTCTTCAACTTTTCTGGCGCCGACCAGTCGTTTCCGCTGTTCGCGTTTGTTTTCTTGGTCGCCCTCGGCATCGACTACAACATCTTCTTGATGACCCGCGTGCGGGAAGAATCGCAACAACACGGAACCCGACCAGGAATCCGTCGTGGTCTTGCGGTGACCGGTGGCGTGATCACGTCGGCCGGCGTCGTGCTTGCCGCGACCTTCGCCGTGCTGGGCGTCATGCCGCTGGTGTTCTTGGCCGAAGTGGGCTTCGCGGTGGCGTTCGGCGTACTGCTCGACACCATCGTGGTGCGGTCGGTATTGGTGCCGGCGCTGTCCTACGACATCGGCAAGCGAATCTGGTGGCCCTCGCCGCTCGCCCGACGCGAGTAAACCGTCAGCCGGGCTGGCTGGTCGGCGCCGGCGCTTGTTGGGTCGACGCGACGCCATTCGAGGACGGCTCACCGAGCCGCGGCGGTTCAGCGGCGGGCGGTGGCGTGTGGCGGCGCCGGCTCCAACCGAAGACGGCTCCACCGGCGAGTACCGCGGCAGCGACGCCGCCGACCACTAGCAGCGCGCGGGGACGAGACACCTTGGGCGTGTCCGCGACGGCTGCCGCATCCATCGCCGCCAACTCGGCCAGGTCGCGCCGCGCCTCACGGGCCCGGGCCACACCCCGTTTGGCGAGGTCGAAGCCGTTGCGAGCCAGCAGCATTCCGATACCGCCCGAACCCATCGCCAGCGCGGTAGCGCCCGCGCCCACCTGTCGCAACGCACTGCCGTAGGTAACCGGATTGCGTTCCTGCGAAAGGGTGGCAGCGTCGTCCTTACCAACTGCGCCATTCGTGCTCGACTTGCGAACGAGATTCATCGCTCCACTCTTACACAAGGACGCCACCAAACGCGCGAGTTGCCCCAACGCGTCAACCGACCCGTGCGTGAGTTTTCACCGCGGGCGGTGAAAACTCACGCACGGTCGTTGTCGGGCGTCTCGATCCGCCGCCCCCGACGTGATGGCACGATGTTGTGGTGACTTCTCCGAAGCAGACATCCACCGCGACATTGCACACCAACCGCGGCGACATCACCATCGCCCTATTCGGTAACCATGCGCCCAAGACGGTCGCCAACTTCGTCGGCTTGGCCGACGGCAGCAAGGAGTATTCGACGCAGAACGCGCAGGGCGGCACCAGCGGTCCGTTCTATGACGGTGCGCCATTCCACCGCGTCATCGCCGGCTTCATGATCCAGGGCGGCGACCCCACGGGCACCGGACGCGGCGGCCCGGGCTACCAGTTCGCCGACGAGTTCCACCCGGAACTGCAGTTCGACCGCCCGTACCTGCTGGCCATGGCCAATGCCGGCCCCGGAACCAACGGTTCGCAGTTCTTCATCACTGTCGACCGCACGCCACACCTGAACCGTCGGCACACCATCTTCGGTGAGGTGGTAGATCCGGAGTCGCGCAAGGTCGTCGATGCGATCGCCACCACGCAGACCGATCGCATGGATCGTCCGACAGAACCGGTGGTCATCAACAGCATCACCGTCGCCTGAGCCTGCGTCATCGATGAGCTATCCCGGAGGGTTCGGTCCGCCACCGGGCGGGCCGAACGCCGGTCAGCCGCAGCCGCCGGTCTGCTACCGGCACGGTGACCGGCCGACGGGCCTGTCCTGTAACCGATGCGGGCGACCGGCGTGTCCGGAGTGTCTGCGCGAGGCCGCCGTCGGGTACCAATGCGTGGACTGTGTGCGCGCTGGCCAACAGTCCCAGCGACCCGTGCGCACGGCAGCGGGTGCGCGGGTGCACGCCGGATTCACGCCTTACGTCACCTACGCGCTTATCGCCGTCAACGTCGTCGTCTTCGCGGTTACGGCCATCCAGGCGCAATCGGTGTGGGAGAACGATCGCGGCTCATCGCTGTTCAATTCCTGGGCGCTGTATCCACCGGCCGTGGCCAACGGCGACTATGTGCGGTTGATCGGGTCTGGATTCTTGCACTTCGGCCCGGTGCATCTCCTGGTCAACATGTTCGCGCTGTGGATCGTTGGTCGCGATGTGGAGCTGGTGCTGGGACGCTGGCGTTACCTCGGCGTCTACGTGGTGTCCATTCTCGGTGCGTCGGCGGCGGTGATGGTGCTGCAAACCAACGCCGTCACGGCGGGTGCGTCCGGGGGGATATTCGGGCTGTTCGGCGCGCTCGCCATCATCTTGGTGCGCCTGCGGCAGAGCCCGGGTCCGGTGCTCGTCGTCATTGCTATCAACGTGATCATCAGCGTCTCGCTGCCGGGCATATCGATCTGGGGTCACCTCGGCGGACTGGTCGCGGGCACACTCGCGAGTGTCGGCGCGCTGTTTGTACCGGTGTGGCTGGCTCACGGCCGCGGATTGAGCGGGTCGGTGACCCGTGCGATCGGTTGGGGATCGATCGTGGCGATCGGCGTGCTCTGCGCTGTAGTTATCGCCGTCCGCATCGAGCAGTTGCGCACGCAGGTCCCGCTCGTCTGAGTCAATCGCGCTCGGCGGGCACGAGTCCGTACGTGCACAGCGCGTCGAATACGTCTTGCGGGTTCGTGCCCAGGTCCCACCGTCCAAAGACGAGCAAGTGTTCTTCGCTCGTCGACTGAATGTCGATTTCGAGCATCGGCACCCGGCGGCCCAGGCGCGGGTAGCGCAGTACCCGAATGCGCTGGATGTCGGCCGCCGACCAGCTCCGGCGGCCGCGGAGACCGCCGACAGACAACATCCCGCCCGGATGAACGGCCAGCCGCGGACGTTCGCGGCCCGCCACGGCGGCGATGCCCAGACATCCCAATGCCGCAAGCAGGACCAGCACCCTCCCGGCCGCCTCGGTCGGCACAATCAGCGCGGCAATTGCCAGCGAAACACCGCCAACCGCGACGGCAACGACTGCCTGAATGGGTGTGGACCACGCGGCCAACACTCGAGAGTTATCCACAGGTGTTATTAACAATGGGGATAAACGACATCGATGTAATTCAGCGCCATCGCATGGTCATCACGAGGCCGATAACCATAAGGCCGAAGCCGATCAGGAAGTTCCAGGCGTTGAGGTCGGCCATCCAGGAGATGTGCTCGGCCGCGAGGTAGTAGACGATCAACCAGACCAGGCCGGCCACCATGAAGCCGAGCATGACGGACACGTACCAGACCGGTGACGGACCGGCCTTGACCTTCACCGGGATCCGGCTCGCCGGATTGATCGTGTAGTCGTTCTTCTTGCGAACCTTGGACTTGGGCATGCTGCTAATTTAGCCGTGCAACGTACGCTGCAGGTATGCAGATCCTGGTCGTCGACAACTACGACAGCTTTGTGTTCAACCTTGTCCAGTACCTCGGTCAGTTGGGCAGCGATGCTGTGGTGTGGCGCAACGACGACCCGAACCTCGCCGATCTCACCGCGGTCGCCAAGTCCTACGACGGCATCCTGCTCAGTCCTGGCCCGGGAACGCCGGACCGGGCTGGCGCCACGATGGGCCTCGTGGCCGCCTGTGCTGACGCCGGAACGCCGTTGCTCGGTGTTTGCCTGGGCCACCAGGCGATCGGCGCGGCGTACGGCGCGACCGTGACTCGCGCCCCAGAATTGCTGCACGGCAAGACCAGCCTGGTGCATCACAACGGTGAGGGGGTTCTGACGGGACTACCCGACCCCTTCACCGCGACTCGCTACCACTCGCTGACCGTGCTGGAGGACACCATTCCGGACGAGCTCGAGGTGACCGCCCGAACCGACAGCGGAATCGTCATGGGGATGCGGCACCGCGAACTGCCCATCCACGGCGTGCAGTTCCATCCGGAGTCGGTGCTGACGCAGGGCGGGCACCGCATGCTCGCCAACTGGCTCGAGGTGTGCGGGCGGCGGCCCGCCGAGAACCTGGTGGCAACACTCGAGCGTGAGGTGGCGAACGCCCTGGCCTGAGAGGTTTGTTAACCGCCGGGGATACCGAGCACCCCGATACCGACGCCGATGTTGCCGCTCTTGGAGACCTCGGAACCGGCCGGCTGATCCTGGTGGACCACCTTGCCGACGGCGGTCGGGTCCAACGTCGGCGACGGTGTCTGAACCAGCTGATTCGCCTCGCCGGTCCAACCGGCCGCGCGCAGCGTCGCCAGCGCTTGGGAAACCGTGAGACTGGTCAGGTCCGGCATCTTCATCTGGTCACCGCTGGACACCTGCACCTTGACGGTCGATCCCTTGTCGGCGTTGCTGCCGCCGCCGGGCGTGGTGGACAGGACCGTGCCCTTCGGCTGCGACGAATTAGTCGTGGCGATTTCGACCTTGAACCCTGCTCCCTCGAGGTTCGGCTGGGCCACGTCGATGGACTGACCAACCACGTCAGGGACCCGAACCTGCTCGGGGCCGGAGCCGAGAGTGATCTTCACGACCGAGTCGACGTCGACCTTCGCCCCTGCCGAGGGAACTTGCTCGACGACATGGTCTATGTCGCTGGGACTCGACGGCGCCCTCGCGACGGAGGGATCGAGACGCAGACCGACGGAACTGAGTGCCTGGCTCGCCGCCTGCTGGGTCAGGCCGGCGAGTTTGGGGATCGCGATCTGTTCGGGACCCTTGGACACCTCGAGGCTGATGGTCGCGCCCTGGCTCACCCGCGACCCGGCAATCGGCCGGGTGTCGATGACGTTGCCTATCGGGACGGTGCTGTCGAACTTCTGTACCTGTTCGACGCGGAAACCGAGGCCCTGCAGCGTGTTCTGCGCGTCGGCGGCGGCCCGGTTGGACAGGTCCGGAATGGTGATCTGTCCCGGCGACCAAATCTTCCACGCCAAGGTGGCCACGAACGCGATCACCAATATCGCGACACCGAGCAGGGCCGCGGTGCGGAACCGGTGCCTGCGCGGCGTGGGCTCGGCCGGCGGCACCGTGACCGGCTTGGCCGGGGCCGAGCGCTGTGGGTCGGAAAATCGCTGTGACGAATCGACGGCGCCGAGGATGGTGGTCCGGTCTTCGTCCGTCATCACCATCGGCGCACTGGGCTTTTGCCCGCCCAGCACGCGGACAAGGTCGCTGCGCATCTCCGCGGCCGTCTGATACCGGTTGGCCGGGTTCTTGCTCATGGCCTTGAGCACCACAGAATCGAGCTCACGCGGAACGCCAGGATGCACCCGCGAGGGAAGTTGCGGATCTTCCCGCACATGCTGATAGGCCACCGCCACCGGTGAATCGCCCCGGAACGGTGGCTCGCCGGTGAGGATCTCGTAGAGCACGCAACCCAGCGAATAGACGTCGGAACGGGCGTCGACCTGCTCGCCCTGTGCCTGCTCCGGCGACAGGTACTGGGCCGTGCCGATGACCGCGGCCGTCTGGGTCATCGGACTCGAACTGTCCGCGATAGCGCGCGCGATGCCGAAGTCCATGACCTTCACCGCACCCGAGCGGTTGATCATGATGTTGGCCGGCTTGATGTCGCGGTGCACGATGCCGTTGCGATGACTGAAGTCGAGCGCCGCGCAGACGTCGGCAATGATCTCCATCGCCCGGCGCGGCATCATCGGGCCCTTGGTGCGGACGATGTCGCGCAGCGTGTCGCCGTCGACGTATTCCATCACGATGTAGGGCAGCGGACCGGTCTCGGTTTCGGCTTCACCGGTGTCGTAAACCGCCACGATCGCCGGGTGGTTCAGCGCCGCCGCGTTCTGTGCCTCGCGGCGAAACCGCAGGTAAAACGTCGGGTCCCGGGCGAGGTCGGCGCGCAGCACCTTGATCGCGACGTCGCGGCCGAGGCGGTGGTCGATGGCCTTGTGGACTTCCGACATACCGCCGAATCCGAGGATCTCGCCAAGTTCGTAGCGCTCGGAGAGCCGGCGCGGGGTGGTCATGGAACACCCCCGGACTGGCTCGTCGACGACTGCCCGGTGCTCGAGCTGGTCGTGGACGTCGTGGTCTGCGACGACGACTGCTCGGACGGGGTGGTCTCGATGGGACCGCTGGCGCCGGGCAAGCCTGGAATCGGGATGGTGATGGTGAGCTTGTTGGGCGTGCTGGTGGGCGGTGTGGTGGTCGTTGTGGTCGGCTCCGGCGTGGTGGTTGTGGGCTGCGTCGTGGTCGGCTCGGTGGTCTGGGTCGGCGCGACGGATTCTTCGGTGGTGGTTGTCGTCACCGGCACGGTCGGGGTGTTTCCGTTGAACGAACCGCGGGCGACGAGCCAGCCGGCAAGTGCCAGCGCCACCAGCAAGGCGCCACCGCCTAGCCAGGCCAGCGCCTTCTGGCCGCCGGTCGCACGCGGCCGGTCGTCGGTGTAGTCGCGCTGGGCGGCGGGATAGCCGCCATAGTTGGTCTGGGCGTTCGGCAGCATCTGCGTGCTGCGCGGCTCGTTGCCGCCATTGCCGCCGCCGTTGGGCGGGATCACCCGAGCCGCGCCGGTCGGCACCGAACCGGCACCGGCCGGGATGCCCATGGCCGCCATCCCGATTCCGGCTGTCGGCGGCAGCTTTCCGGGCGGGGGCGGGCGCCGTCCGGCGCGCACGGCGGCAACTGCGTCGGCAAATTCGCCGCCGGTCGTGTAGCGGGCCGCCGGGTCCTTGGCCATTGTGATCTCGATGAGCTCACGAATGTTGGGCGGCAGTTCGGACGGCAGTGGCTGGGGTGCCTCGCGCACGTGCTTCATCGCGACGGTCAAGGCGCCCTCGCCCACGAACGGACGCTGCCCGGAGACCGCCTCGTAGCCGACCACGCCGAGCGAGTACACGTCGCTGGCCGACGTCGCGTCCTGGCCGAGCGCCTGTTCGGGCGCGATGTACTGGGCCGTGCCCATGACCATGCCGGTCTTGGTCACCGGGGAGGCGTCGACCGCTTTGGCGATACCGAAGTCGGTGATCTTCACCTGGCCCGTAGGAGTTACCAGAATGTTGCCGGGCTTGACGTCGCGATGCACTACGCCCGCGGAGTGTGCGACGTCGAGCGCGCGCCCGGTCTGCTCGAGCATGTCGAGCGCGTGCGGCAGCGCCAACCGGCCCAGCCGGCCCAGCACTGCGTTGAGCGGTTCGCCTTGGACGAGTTCCATGACCAGATACGCGGTGGCCGCGCCGGACGGGTCGTGGGTTTCGCCGTAGTCGTACACCCCCGCGATGCCCGGGTGGTTCAGCTGGGCGGTGGTCCGCGCCTCCGTGCGGAATCGCTCACGGAACGTCGGATCTTCGGAGAACTCAGCCTTGAGTACCTTCACCGCGACGCGACGGCCGAGGAGGTTGTCGGTGGCCTCCCACACCTGGCCCATTCCGCCGGTGGCGATGAGCCGTTGCAGTCGGTAGCGGTTTGCAATCACCGCGCCGTTGTTCAACATTTCTCACCACCCCCTTCGGGTTCGATCGGTTTTGCTTGCTCGTGGCTGCACCGCAGCAGTTGGTGGCCCCTCATCGCATCGTCTGCAATCCTGCAGCTATTACGGAGCGTGCAACCGGAGCCGCCACAGACCCGCCCGTTGCACCGAGGCCCTTGTTGCCGCCATTCTCCACAATCACCGCGATGGCAATTTTCGGCTTCTGCACCGGAGCGAATGCGATGTACCAGGCGTGCGGCGGCGTCTGTCGCGGGTCGTTGCCGTGTTCCGCGGTCCCCGTCTTCGACGCTATCTGAACGCCAGGCACCGAATTGGCACCGTACGTGTGCTGCTCGGAGCCGATCATCAGTTGCGTCAGCGTCGCATTGACGTCCGGCGAAATCGCCTGACCATCGGAAACAGGCTGAGTGGTCGACAAGTTGGCCAGATCCGGGGCCTGCAACTGCTTGATCAGGTGCGGTTCCATCCGCACGCCACCGTTAGCCACCGTGGCAGCGATGATCGCGTTCTGCAACGGCGTCAACGCCACGTCGCGCTGCCCGATACTGCTTTGCGCCAGCGACGGAGTATCCGGAATCGATCCGACGGTGCTATCGGCAACTTGCAGCGGAAAATCGGACATGTCCTGACCGATTCCCAGCGCCGCCGCCTGGTCCTTGATCGCCTTGGCTCCGGTCTTCATCCCGAGCTGCGCGAATGCCGTGTTGCACGACAGCGCGAACGCGAGTTGCAGTGTTGCGGTAGGTCCGCCACCGCAGGTTTCGCCGCCGTAGTTCTCCAGCGTCGTGTCGGTGTCCGGCAAGGTGATCCGGGGGGCGGCGGTGAGCTGCTCGTCCGGGGTGGCGCCCTTGGCGAGCGCGGCCGCGGTGACCACCACCTTGAACGTCGAACCCGGTGGATAGGTCTGCGAAATCGCGCGATTGAGCATGGGTTTCTTGGGATCGGCCGACAGTTCGTCCCACGCCTCGGTGACCTTGGCGCCATCGTGACCGGTGAGCCGGTTCGGGTCGAAACTAGGCGTCGACACCATCGCGAGGATATTGCCGGTGCTCGGTTCGATGGCCACGACGGATCCGGTGTAGCCGTTCTTGGTGAGCTGGTCGTAGGCGACCTGCTGCATCACCGGGTTGATCGTGGTGATGACGTTTCCGCCGCGCGGGTCGCGGCCGGAGATGAGGTCGAAGAACCGTCGGCCGAAGAGCCGATTGTCGGAGCCGTTGAGGATCGAATCTTCGGCCCGCTCGAGACCGGTGCTGCCGTACTGCATCGAGTAGAAGCCGGTCACCGGTGCGTTGGCCAGCGGGCTCGACGGCGCCGACGGGTTGGCCGGGTAGGTGCGCAGGTACTTGTAGCGATCGTCGGTCGGCACAGAGATCGCGAGCACCTGGCCGCCGGCAGAAATCTGTCCGCGTTGGCGTGAGTACTCGTCGAGCAGAACACGGGAGTTGCGGGGATCGGCGCGCAGACTGTCGGCCTTGATGACCTGGACGTAGGTGGCGTTTGCCAACAGCGCGACGACCATCACCATGACGGCAACCGCGACACGACGAAGAGGAGTGTTCATGAGGCGGAGCCCTCCCGGAGCATCGCAGCGAGCACCGCAGCGGAGCGAGGAGCGCAGTGAGGAGCGGATGGGTGGGCGCAGCCGGAAAGCACAGTCATCCCACCGCACCCTTCGTCCGCTTCAGCATCTCGGTGGGCGCGTCAGCGATCGGCGCGGCGGCCTGGGTCTTCTTCGTTGGCGCCGGCGCGCGGGCTGAGTCGGAGATCTTGATCAGAATGGCCAGCAGCAAATAATTCGCAAGCAGCGATGAACCGCCGTACGAGATGAACGGTGTGGTCAGGCCGGTCAGCGGAATCAGCTTGGTGACACCACCGACGACGACGAACAACTGGATCGCGATGGTGAACGACAGACCGGCGGCGAGCAGCTTGCCAAAGCTGTCGCGCACCGCGAGGGCGGTGCGCAGCCCGCGTAGTACAAACACCAGGTAGAGCAGCAGAACGGCGGTGAGGCCGATGAGACCGAGCTCTTCGGCGATTGTCGCCACGATGAAGTCAGTCTTGGCGAAGGGAACTTGCGCAGGGCGCCCACTGCCGAGCCCGGTACCCGCCAACCCGCCGGTCGCCTCGCCGAACAAAGCCTGCGAGATCTGGTAACCAGTGTTGCTGTAGTCGTCGAACGGGTGCAGCCAGGTGTCGGTACGGACCCGCACGTGCTCGAACAACTGATTTGCGAACGCGTAACCAGCGACGAGCAGAACGCCACCGATGACCAGCCAGCCCACCCGTTCGGTGGCGATGTAGAGCATCACCAAAACGGTGCCGAAAATCAGCAATGACGTGCCCAGGTCAGTCTCGAAGACGAGCACGCCGAGCGAGATGATCCAGGCAAGCAGGATCGGACCGAGGTCGCGGGCACGCGGGAAGTCCATTCCCAGCATGTGTTTACCGGCCGAGGTGAACAGCTCACGTTTGGCCACGAGTACCGACGCGAAGAAGATGATCAGCAGGATCTTCGCGAACTCGCCGGGCTGCACACTGAAACCGGGCAGGCGAATCCAGATCTTGGCGCCGTTGGTCTGAGACAGGCTCGCCGGAAGAACGGCGGGGATGGCCAGCAGGACGATTCCGGCGAGGCCGAGTGTGTAGCTGTACCGGGCCAGCAGGCGGTAGTCGCGCAGGAACATGAGTACGCAGATGAAGCCGATCAGCGCGAGGCCGGTCCACAGCACCTGGTGGCTCGCGTCCGGCGAGGGGATCGGCTGGTGGTTGTACGCGGCGTCCTGGGCGTCGGCCAGATCCAACCGGTGGATCAGTACCAAACCGAGGCCGTTGAGCAGGGCGACGATCGGCAAGAGCAGCGGATCGGCGTAGCGGGCGAACCGGCGCACCGCCAGATGCGCGATCGCGAACAGCGCAAGGTAGGCGAGTGCGTATTTGCCGAGATCCCAGGTGATCTGCTGTTCCTGGCTGGCCTCGACCAGGATCAGCGACACCGTGGTGATCACCACGGCGAACGCCAGTAAGACCAATTCCACGTTGCGGCGGGTCGGCGGGACCGGGGCGGGAGCGAATCCGCCGGGCGGGTTGGGGAACGACTGCGCTTGTCCGACCGACATCAGCGTTCCGCCCTGCAGTTCTGGCCCGGAACCTGCATTGATGAGGTGGTCGGTGGCGCTGGCGTCGTTGTCGGCGAAGCCGGAGCTGCTGGTGACGACGTCTCCGGAGGCGGTGGTGCTGGCGGGCCCGGCGGAGGCAGCGGAGTGGTGGGCGCGGGTTCCGGCTTGCGGCACACCGGTAGCAGGTCGTATTTGGCCAGCCGATCCATCTGCGAACGGGCATCACTGTAGGAGCCGGACGGCAGGCCGGCGTTGACCTGCGCACGAGCGCTCGGCTGCAGATCCTCGACCTTGAACGTGGTGCATGACGCGTGCTGCTCGTCCGTCCCAACGAGCTCCAACGTGCCCGTCTTGCTGATGCAGCCGAGCTTGTCCACCGCCTGCAGCGAATATCCGAGAACCGATCCCGGAACGCCGCGCAGGATGGCGACGCGGCCGTTATCGGCGCCGACGTAGTAGTTGCTGCGAACCATTTTCGCGGTAATGAGTAGCCCCACGATCACCACGATGATGATCGCCAACGCAACCAAGGACCAGCGAAGTTTGTGGCTTTTGCGTTCCGGCGGTGGCGGAGCGGCGACGGCCCGCTGCGGCTGTGCGGCGGGCCTACGGAGTGCTGCGGCGCGACCGGCCGCCGTGTTGGGCGCAGGGGCGTGGTCGTCGCCGTCACCCGATGCCGCACCGGCGACGATGGGGTGGCTCTGGCCGTAGTCGAGGTCGATGACATCGGCGACGACCACTGTCACGTTGTCGGGACCGCCGCTGCGCAGCGCGAGTTCGATCAGCCGGTCCGCGCACTCGTCGGGAGTGTTCATGGACGCCATGGTGTTGGCGATCGTTTCGTCGCTCACCACATCGGAAAGGCCGTCGGAGCACAGCAGGTACCGGTCGCCGGCCCGGGCTTCGCGCAGGTTGAGGGTCGGCTCGATCTCGTTTCCGGTCAGGGCACGCATGATGAGCGAGCGCTGCGGATGCGAATGCGCCTGCTCAGGGGTGATCCGGCCCTCGTCGACGAGCGATTGGACGAACGTGTCGTCGCGAGTGATCTGGGTGAGTTCGTTGTCGCGCAACATGTACGCGCGCGAATCACCGATGTGGACCAGGCCCAGTTTGCTGCCGGCGAACAGGATGGCGGTGAGGGTGGTGCCCATCCCGTCAAGTTCCGGCTCGGCCTCGACATGGTCGGCGATTGCCGCGTTGCCCTCGCGGGTGGCGCGTTCGAGCTTGCCGAGCAGATCGACGCCCGGCTCGTCGTCGTCGAGGTGGGCCAGCGCGGCGATCATCAGCTGCGACGCGACCTCGCCGGCCGCGTGACCGCCCATTCCGTCGGCAAGTGCGAGCAGTCGGGCACCCGCGTATACCGAGTCTTCGTTGTTGGAGCGAACGAGGCCGCGGTCGCTGCGTGCGGCGTACCGGAGGACGAGGGTCACGAGGCGACGTCCTTCCGGAGCATCGCAGCAGGGTTCACTGTCACGAGCGCAACTCGATCACGGTCTTGCCCACCCGCACCGGGGTACCGAGCGGAACGCGGACGGCCGTTGTCACCTTGGAGCGATCCAGATAAGTGCCGTTTGTGGAGCCCAGATCCTCGACATACCAGTCGGACCCGCGTGGTGAAATTCGGGCGTGCCGGGTCGAGGCGTAGTCGTCGGTAAGTACCAGCGTGGAGTCGTCGGCCCGGCCGATGAGCACCGGCTGGGTGCCGAGCGAAATTCGAGTTCCCGCGAGCGATCCCTGGGTGACGACGAGGTAGCGCGCGCCCTTGACTTTATTGAAGGACGGCAGCATCGCCGCGCTGCGGGAGCTTCGTGGCGCGAGCCGGATGCCGGACGCCGCGTAGATGTCACTGCGCAGAGTGCGCAACACCGCCCAGACGAACAACCACAAAAGAAGGAGAAAGCCCGCACGGGTAAGTTGCAGAATCAACCCCTGCACGGCGATCCACCTCCTCCGGTGTCAGAACCTGCTTCGATGTCAGATCCAGCGTTGTCGGACAGCGCAACTCGGCAACGCGAGGCGATGATCCGGATAGCGAACTTGCTTGCTGAATCATAGGGCCCAGGCGTCGCCTTGCGATGAGGATAACTGTGCGCACACCACGCTACCGGCTGCGCGCCACCGGCCCGTCGCCTCAAGGGTGATTTGCTCCTGCTTATCCGGTGCGCGTCAGACGATTCTGATGAGAATCTCGGAGTGTCCGGCGCGGATGATGTCACCGTCGGCAAGCTGCCAATCCTGTACCGGCGCACCGTTGACGAGCGTGCCGTTGGTGGAGCCGAGGTCGGAGAGCATAGCGACCTGGCCGTCCCAGCGGATCTCGATGTGCCGACGCGACACCCCGGTATCGGGCAGCCGGAAGTGGGCGTCCTGACCGCGGCCGATGATGTTGGACCCCTCCCGTAACTGATAGGTCCGACCGGAACCGTCATCGAGTTGCAGCGTCGCGCTGTAGGTGGCGCCTGCCGGGGCGAAGTTGGGGTCGTAGCCGTCGCCGTAGGGCTGCCCGCCGTAGCGCGGGTCGGCGTAACCGGGCTGGGCACCGTAGTTGTCGTAGCTCGGCTGGTTGTAGCCCTGCTCGTAACCGCGCCCGTAGTTGGGGTCCGAATAGCCGTAGCCGCCCTGCTGCGGCGCGTGGCCGTAGTCCCGGTCGGAGTAGCCAGGTGGATAGCTGGCGGGCGGGTATCCCTGGTGCTGGTCTTGGTAGTTGGCGGAATACCCGCGGTTGTCGCCCCACTCGGGCGCGGCGGGGTATTGCGGCTCGTCGCGGCCGTTGCGGTATGGCGGGTAGTCCTGGGGCCGGCGAGGATCGCGACCCTGCGGCGCAAATCCAGCCTGCCGGTCGTTGTCGTCGGCGGGCTGCCCGGGCTCACGTGCCGGGTCGTAGCCGGGGTGCTGCGTCATGGGTCCAACTCCTGATCGAAACGAGGGACGGGCTTGGTGGGTCGGCTCGCCCCGACCGGCGTCCGGGTCTACGCGACCACGGGTGCGGAACTGGCCGGTGTGCAGAGTAGGTGACGCCTCGAATGCGACGTTTATCTCACCGTAGGTCTGCCAGCCCTGCTCGCGGATGTAGTCGGCGAGGTGGCGGGAGAACGCTCGGATGGTCAAGTCCTGGTCGGCGGCCAGCTGTTCGTGGTCCGACTCGTTGATGGTGATGATGTAGCTGTTCGGTGCCAGCAGGTGGCCGCCGTCGAGTTCCTGGATGTTGTCCGCGGCCTCGCGCTGCAGCGCTGATTCGACCTCCTGCGGAACGACGTTTCCGCCGAAAACCCTGGCAAACGCGTCACCAACCGCGCCCTGAAGCTTGCGCTCGAAACGGGAAACGATTCCCACGGCGTCCTCCTTTCGGCGGTTCGGTCCTTTGCGCTTCGTTGTATCTGGTCACGTCTATGTCAGCGTGTCTACCGCTGCACGCCTGCTCTGAATGATATCTACCAGTCTGCACACCCGTCACAATCCGTATAGAACGATCAGGTGACAGGTGCTTTCGCTGTGGGTGGGGAGTCGTGATAATGTCTGCGAGTCGCTCGGGCGAGTGGCGGAATGGCAGACGCGCTGGCTTCAGGTGCCAGTGTCCTTCGGGACGTGGGGGTTCAAGTCCCCCTTCGCCCACCAAATGGTTTCCCCTCAGTCAGCCTTTGTGGGTCCGAGGATCTGACTGGGCGTCCCCGTCGCGGGTCAGTCCGGCGCCCTGGCGAGCCAAGTAATCCTTTTCGGCGCCCTCGCCGTGGATCGACGCTTTTATCTGTTCGATGTTCTCGCGCACGAGATCAGAAACCAACTCGTTGGTGCGTTGATCGCGCAGGAGGTTGAGCACGATCCGATAGATCGTGTTTTCCATCAGCCTGACAAGCTCGTCGTGGAACGGCAGCAGCTTGATCTTTCCCGATGTGGGATCATTTCGGATCAACTCGAGAATCATTTCGTCGATCTGGGTTTTGTTCTCCTCGAGCGCCGCCGCGACGTTTCCGGTGTAATGCCCGTCCTTGAGCACAAGGGAGACCTGATCCAAAACGGCGATGGTGACCGGCCGTTTGATCACGTCGACAACGAACTCCGTAACGCCGCCCAGCACCTTGAGAACGAACTCGTCACCGAATATCCGGTTGACGACTCGAGCCAACCGGGCAAGGAGAATGACAACACCGATCGACCGCACGGAGTCAGGCAGGACGAGCGCAGGGATGAAGGCGGCGACATCGAAGAAGTTCCAGCCCAAGAACTGTAAACGCCACCTCGCTCCGCGCCAGCGCCACACGAAGTCGGCCACGAACAGGACACACACGGCAACGTCGGCGTACAGAACCGCGCGGAACCACGGATCCTGCAACGTCGGATAGCTGACCCAAATCGCCATGACGACAGCCGCGGCGATTGCAAGCGGCAACAACAGATAGTTCGACCGACCGAGTTTCATCTGGCGGTGACTCATTGCGGGCGCGAGCCTGGCCCGAAGGTCGGAATTTGCCGGCGTCGGCATGTGCGGATCTCTCACGGCAGCTATTCACTCACGAGCCGAAAAGGTCATCGTGGTGAATGACACATTGTTGTGGAATTCGAGTCCCGGCTGATGCCAAACACGTCCGACTTGTCGGACTCGACCCAATGCTGCCGCGTTGATCACGAATGAATGGCTCAAAATGTCGGCCGAAACGTGACCATTTATTCGGTGTCACGCGCGCGAGTTGCCGACGCGGCCCAGAGCGCAGCGAGGTTCACCGCTCGAAAATGTCTCCCCGCACTTTGCCCGGCTCGGCCGCCCGATCGACGAACCATTCGCGGCCCGCGAGCAAGCCGAACACCGGCGAAGGCAAGAGCGGCAACAGTTGTGGCGCGAACCTCGGGATCTGCGAGCGGTGTTGCGCCAGCGCCCGCTTCTTCTTGCCCAGAAATGGCCGCACGTCGATCCGATGCGTGATGGTCGCCTGCGGACTGTACGCGGTCGGGACAAGCGCGGGTTCATAGAAGTACGGCAGTCGCAGGCGATTCGCGACTCGCAGGCCGCGCATCAGCAACTCCCGCGGCATGGTCGCGTACAGCACCCTCGGAGTCGATGCCAACTGGGCGGCTCGTTCGCCGACCTCGTGGACCTTGACGTGATCGCGGTGACCGTAGCCGCCGTTGGCCTCATAGCTGAGCAAGACCTCCGCGTCCTCTTCGCGCAGAACCGCAGCGAGTCGTTGCGCGGCCTCCTCCGTGTCTGCGCGGGCGAAGCGCGTTCGGCCGGGCGGGTCGGGGTAGAACACCGGGCCGTATCCGCTATCGGCGTAGCCGAGGTGGACGACTCGGTGCACACCGAGCACTTCCGCGCTTGCCCGCAGCTCCGTCATCCGGTCGACCTCCGGTGCATAGTCCGGAGGTTCGCCGATGAACCCGTCCGTAGCGGAAACGACGACAACTCGGTGACCCTGGGCTGCGATGCCGGCAAGCGTTCCGCCGGTGAGGATCACCTCATCGTCCGGATGGGCATGGAATGCGACGACGGTGGCCATGGTGCACAGTAGCGCCGCGGCCCAGCAGCCGAAGATCAACTTGTGTTTTTACCAAATCTTTTGTTACACAAGGCCCGCACTAGACCATGCTCCCCAAGGACCAGCCCATGCCACGTTTCGCGCGCTTGACGCTCACTTCCGCCGCGGTCGCTTTCGTCTCGATCGGAGTCGTCGCGCCCGCTGTCGCGGCTCCCGTCGAGACCCCGTCGACACAATCTCAGTCGGAGGCCTACTACAAGAACTGCACAGCCGCTCGCCAGGCCGGTGTCGCGCCGCTGCACAGGGGCGACCCCGGTTACCGCAGCGCGCTCGATCGCGACGACGACGGAATCGCCTGCGAATAGGACTGAATTACTGCTCTACGTCGGCCAGGTGCGTTCCCTCGCCGCAGTTCGGGCAGTCGTCATAGCCGGTGAGGTTGTCGAACAGACAGCGGCAGTCGCCGCAAAGGGCGATGTGCGCGAGTTCGAAGGTTGCTTCGACGCTCATGCAATAGACCGTAACCTCTTGTGACACAACGACGGTGGCAGCGCTTGCGGCGTGTCGCAAAGCTACCGCGCGTGACGGACACGAGGCCGGCCTGAATCGGCGACCGCCGGCAGACCCGCCGACGGTGGCATCATGGCTGTGTGGACCAGGTGTTGCAGTTCGTCCAGCACTTCTGGTGGCTGATCTTTGTGTTCGGCGGCTCCATCGGCACCGGACTGAAGGCGGTGTCGGCGGCCCATCAGCGCCGTATCGAGCGCCGTCAGGAGCGGTTTCGGATCAAGCAGCAGACCAAGGTTGCGCTGGCGCAAGCCAAGGCGCGCAACGAAACCGACAAAACGACCCAACGGCGCGAGATCGGCAAGACGATCGATGAGCATGACCAGACCGACGCCCGCTGGTTCGCGTACGAATTGAACCCGGTGACACTGCTCGACTTCCCAATGATGACCGATATGCGCGAACCGCTGACGGTCGATTTCCATCGCGCCAAACGGCGCGCCGACCTCCTCCGGCCGTCGGATGTCGAGGCGCTCGTTGGCAATCGGCAAGCCCAGGCCGATTACCGGGAGGCCGTCCACGCCTACGCGATTGCCTTCGACGTAGCCGAGACGGAAGCGAAGCGGCGACGGCGACAAGGGTTTACCTGGGACGAGCAGCAGCGCCTCGTGCGCGCGCAAAGCCTGTTGCGGCTGGCGATGGATACCGGCGCCACGCCCGCCGAGCGTCAAAGTGCCTATCGGAAAGCGCAAAAGGAGCTCGAAGGACTCATCGTGCTCCCGACCAACGCCCGAATGGAGATCGAACGGCACATCGCCGGGCAGATCGAGGCGTAAGTCAGTACTGGCCGCGACGATGGACTGGTTGTGAGCGTGGTAGCCGTCCATCAGCAATCGGCCGAGCAGCTGCGGGCGCGCCGGGCACTGGGCGCACTGAACTTTTTCATGGCCGACGTGCAGGCCGGGATCGGGCCGTTTCTCGGCGTGTTCCTGCAGGCGCGTGGCTGGGCGACCGGCGCGATCGGCTCGGTGATGACGATCGGCGGCCTCACCGGCATGGCGGTGACCACTCCAGCCGGTGCCGTCGTCGACGCCACCACCCGCAAACGCGCGTGCGTAGTCGCTTCCGGCGTGTGCACGGTCGCCGCGTCCGGACTGATCTTTGTGTCCCAGCGGTTTTGGGTGGTGTCGGCTTCGCAGGTGGCCACCGCGGTGGCGGGTGCGCTGCTAGGTCCCGCGGTGCTCGGCATCACGTTGGGGGTGGTGCGCCAGAGCGGTTTCAACCGGCAGAACGGTCGAAACCAGGCGTTCAATCACGCCGGCAACATGTCGGGCGCGGCATTGTCGGGCGTGCTGGGCTGGCAATTCGGGTTCGCTGCCGTGTTCTGGCTGGCGGCTTTGTTCGCCGTGGTGTCGATAGTCTTCGTGCTGCGGATTCCCCGGTCCGCGATCGACGACAAGGTGGCCCGCGGCCTCGCCACGGGCGCTGACCACAAACAAGCCAGGGGCTTAGAGGTTCTCCTGCAATCGCGCCCACTGCTGGTACTGGCCCTGGCGTTGATGTTCTTCCACCTGGGAAACGGTGCAATGTTGCCGTTGTACGGCTTGGCGGTGGTGGCTGCCCACGGTGACCCCTTCCTCACGGTGGCGGCGACAATCGTGGTGGCGCAGGCGGTGATGGTGGTGACCGCACTCGTGGCGATGCGACTGGGCGAGCGGTACGGCTTTTGGGTGGTCATGCTGATCACGTTCGTGGTGCTACCGGTCCGCGGAGTGCTCGCGGCGAGCATCGTCACCGACTGGGGAGTGTTTCCGGTGCAGATTCTCGACGGCGTAGGCGCCGGAATGCAGAGCGTCGCCGTGCCAGGTCTGGTGGCACGGGTGCTGCACGGCACCGGCCGGGTCAACGCGGGGCAGGGCGCGGTGATGACCGTGCATGGTTTGGGTGCGGCGCTCAGTCCCGCGATCGGCGGCTATCTCGCGCAGGAGTTGGGCTACCACAGCGCATTCCTGGTCCTCGGCGCATTCCCGATCGTTTCCATCGTGGTGTGGTTGGCGTTTGGCAGCGTGGTGCGATCGGCCGACCACGTCGATCCCACCGGCCGCCCAGGCCAGCGCAACCGGTAGCTGATTTCGCCCCAGTTTCTCGATCGCTTCGCGGGGGAAACCACGCGGCAATTAGTCGGGGCGGGTTGCAACCGGTCGGGAGGTGTCGACGTGACATCGACGAAATCATCGAGCGGCCAGAACGTGCGAAGCCTGATCCCGGCGCGCATCGACCGGCTGCCGTGGTCACCGTTTCACACCAGGATGGTCGTCGCACTGGGCGTCGCCTGGATTCTCGACGGCTTGGAAATCACCATCGCCGGATCCGTCACGTCAGTGCTCACCAAGCCGGAGACTCTGCACCTGTCCTCGGCCGCGGCGGGATTCGTCGCAACCGTCTACCTCATCGGCGAGGTGGTCGGTGCGTTGTTCTTCGGCCGCATCTCCGACAGTCTGGGTCGCCGGAACTTGTTCATGGTGACGCTGGCCGTCTATCTGATAGGCAGCGGCCTAACGGCCGCGACCATCGGCAACAGCGGTGCCTGGGTGGGTTTTCTCTACCTCACGCGCTTCATCGCCGGCACCGGCATCGGTGGCGAGTACGCGGCGATCAACTCCGCCATCGATGAGTTGATCCCGGCTCGATACCGGGGACGGGTCGACATCGCTGTCAACGGCACGTACTGGGCCGGGGCGATTCTCGGCACGATCGGCAGTCTGATTTTCCTGCGGGTGTTGAGCCCGAGCCTCGGGTGGCGCCTCGCATTTTTGATCGGACCGGTGTTGGGCCTGGTGATCCTGTTCGTCCGCCGGCATTTGCCGGAGAGTCCGCGTTGGCAGGTGATGCACGGCCGTTCCGAAGCTGCCGAAAGCTCGATCAGTTACATCGAGGACGAGGTTCGGCAAAGCGGAAAGAAGCTCGGCAAGGTCGATGAGAGCAAGGCCATCGAGCTGCGCCCGACCAGCAACATCGGCTATGCCGCGCTACTGCGGGTGTTCTTCTCCGAATACCCCAGTCGGGCGATCTACGGGGCTACGTTGATGATCACCCAGTCATTTCTCTACAACGCGATCTTTTTCACCTACACCCTCGTTTTGACGAAGTTCTATGGGATCTCCACGGACAATGCGCCGCTGTTCCTGATCGCCTTCGCGGTCGGAAACCTGACCGGTCCCTTGACCCTGGGCCACCTTTTCGATACCTGGGGCCGCAAGCGGATGATCAGCGGAACCTACCTGCTGTCCGGCGTCCTACTCGCAATCACCGCGGTGCTTTTCGAGGCCGATGTGCTGAACGCCGTGACGCAGACCATCGCCTGGTGCATTATTTTCTACTTCGCCTCGGCGGGCGCGAGCGCCGCGTACTTGACCGTCAGCGAGATCTTCCCGCTCGAGGTTCGCGCCAAGGCGATCGCCGTGTTCTTTGCTATCGCCCAGTGCTTCGGCGCAATCGGTCCGGTGTTCTACGGCTGGCTGATCGGGTCCGGCGACCAACGCACACCGCTGTTTTACGGCTATCTGATCGGCGCGGCGGTCATGGCCTGTGGAGGGATAGTCGCAGCGATATTCGGCGTCGCGGCAGAAGGAAAATCATTGGAAGACATCGCGTTGCCGCTCTCGGCGCTGAACCGGTCAGAAGAATCGGCCAAATCGCCGACGTGACTGCCGCTCGGTGAACCCGACCGTGGCGGGCACGAGTTGGTGCCCGCACAGACCGCACTGGTCCGGTACCGATGGATCCATGGTGGCGTTGAGGGTTCCGCAGATCGGGCAGCGCCACTTGGTTGCGGCGGCAACACTTGGTTCGGGCACGACGAACGGGTCCTCCTTCCACCGGAAAGGTCCAATTTCGGCGAATTGTCTTGGGAGAAGCCAACTCCACGGCAGCTTCAGATTTCGACGGTAGCCGAAGATCACGGCCGGTGCCCGTGCCGGATGCTGTGAGTCCACGCACAGGCGTGCTCCATACTGGCGGGGTGCCCGCCTCGATGACATCGCCGCCAGGGAGTTCCGCTTGACCACTGCAGCGGAGCAATCGGGTGGTCGGGTGCTCGTCATCGAAGACAGCGAAGCGATGCGCCTGGCGGTGGAATCGGGCCTGCAGGAGGCAGGTCACCTGGTCTTGTCGCGTCCGGACGGGTCGTCCTTGGAGCGTGATGTGGGCGAATTCCGCCCGGACGTGGTGGTGCTGGATGTGATGCTGCCGGGGCGGGACGGGTTCGCGTTGTTGGAGGTGGTGCGCGCGCGGTCTCGCGCCGGGGTCGTGATGCTCACCGCTCGCGACGCCGTCGATGACCGGCTGCGCGGGCTGACCAGCGGTGCCGACGACTACGTGGTGAAGCCGTTCGTACTGGCCGAGTTGGTGGCGCGGGTGAGTGCACTGCTGCGCCGAATGGGCCGCATCCGCTCGACGCTCACGGTGGGCGATCTGATCGTGGAGCCCGACGCGGGTCTTGCCCAGCGCGGCAGCGAGACGCTCACCCTGACGGCCACCGAGTTCAAGCTGCTGTGCCACCTTGCCGAGCACCGCGGGCAGGTACTCACGAAGACGCAGATACTTTCTGCCGTCTGGGGGTTCGACGCCTACGACCCGAACTTGGTGGAGGTGTTCATCAGCGGGCTGCGGCGCAAACTCGAAGAACACGGCCCCCGGCTGTTGCACACGGTGCGAGGTCTCGGGTATGTGCTGCGAGCCGAGCCGTGACGACGCCGGCCCGGTTGGCGACGGGATCACTGCGTCGCCGGGTGACCATTGCCGCGGTCAGCGTGTTCGCCGTGGTGCTGGTCGCGGCGGTGTTCGCGGTCGGGGCCGCCTTCACGTTCATCACCAACAGCAGTATGACGTCGGTGCTCACCGACCATGTCCAGCTCGCCGAACAACTCGCTGCCGCCCACACGTCGCCTACCGAATTCGTGTCGCGGCTGGAGACGCACTCGGTGCGGTGTCGGCTCGTCCTGGCCGACGGCGAGGTGCTGGGCAATTTGCGACTGCACCCGGACGAGGGCGGCCCAACCAAGACGCGCCGAATTCTCCTACCTTCCAGTGACGGCGAGTTGGGCGATGCGCAGGTGACCCTCGAGGTCGATGGTCGCTTGCTGGCCGGTGCGCGGGCCCGGTTGGTCAAGGTGCTGCTCGTCGTCGCGCTGATCGCCGTCGCGGTCATCGCGCTCGGAATTCCGGTCGTGGTCCGGTACGCGCTCGCACCGCTGGACGCGATGACCAACCTCGCTCGCTCTATCGCCCGCGGCCGTCGCGGCCAACGCCTGATTCCAGCGCGTGGAGACACCGAGATCGGCCGAACTGCCAGCGCGTTCGACGAGATGCTCGACGCGCTCGAGGGCGCCGAACGCCATGCGCTCGAGGCCCAGGAAGCGATGCGGCGATTCATCGCCGACGCAGCGCACGAACTTCGTACGCCCATCGCCGGGATCAGCGCGGCCACCGAAGCGGTCCTGGCTCAGTCCGGCGATGACCCGCAGACGCAGCAACGACTCCTGTTGGTGCTCGGCCGCGAAGCACACCGCGCGGGCCGGCTGGTCGAGGATCTGCTGGATTTGGCGCGGCTCGACAGTGGCCTGCCGCTGCAGCCCGAACCCACCGATCTGCGCGAGTTGGCAGCAGCGCAACTGGAGCGGGCCCGATTGTTGCGCCCAGATCTGACCTTCGTGCTCGACGGGCCGGTGGTGCTGGTGACCGCCGATCCAGCGCGAATCGGGCAGGCGATCGCCAATCTGGTCAACAACGCCGCTGACGCCACGCCTGCGGGAGGGTCGGTGACCGTGACGGTGCGGCAGCTGATGGGCTTTGCGGAATTGGCGGTCGCCGACACCGGCCCGGGGGTCGACCCGGCCGACCGGGAACGCATCTTCGACCGGTTGGTGCGGCTCGACACCGCTCGGGGCCATGGCGCCGGTGCGGGGCTTGGCCTGCCCATCGCCCGAGGCATTGCCCGAGCTCATGGCGGAGATCTGACGTGCGAACCGCCGCCGGGGCAGGTCGGCGCGCTGTTCGTTTTGCGCCTGCCGACGAGCTGAGGATCGGCTGAAGAAGCGTGGTTCTTCAGCTTGGCTTCAGTTCCGCCGCTCACCGTAGTGATCATGAACGATCAACCCACCATGCCGATGCCCAACGGCGCGCCGCCGCCCATGCCTCCCGAGCCGAAGCGCCGGTACAGGCTCGGCAAACGCGGACGGATTGCGGCCGTTGGCGTCGCAGTCGTCGCGATAGTCGGCGCGGGAACCGGTATCGGATTGGCAGCCTCCTCCGGTGGCGGTTCGCAGGACACGCAGAACATGGCGATGTCGCAGCCCCAGCAGAAGCAGGCAACTACCAAGCATGCGTCCAAGAAGGGCGCCGCCGGTCGGGCGGCGCGACAAGCGTGGGCGCAGAAGTACGGCCAGGACTTCACGAAGATGCCGGATCTTCCCGATGTCGCCTCAGCGACACCGGAGCAGCAGGCGGCCGCTACCGACCTCCTCACGCGCACCGAGGCTGCCACGGCCGCCTATGCGGACACCAACAAGGCCCAAGCAGCTGGCTACGACATCGGTGCGGCCTTGAAGAAGGCCGAGGCCAAGCACCCCAAACTCGCCCAGGCGCTGGCCAATATCGATGCCGGGCACACGCCCAAGAAGATGCCGATGCTGCACGTCAGCAACGCGGCTACGCATCATGACGGCAAGGTGTTGGACCCCAGCGCGCCCGAAACGTTGATGTACGAATACACCGGGCACAACACGTGGAAGCTCGTCGGCGTGATGTACACAGCCAACGAGTCCTTCCCGCAGGCTCCGCCGGATCCCGGTGGCCCGATCACGCGCTGGCACTACCACGACCGCAATGGCGGAAGCGGGCTGATGATGCACATCTTCTTCGTGCCGGGCAACGACCTTGCGCACGCATACGCGCTGCGCATGACCTAGCTCGCGCGGGACATCAGGTGTCAATTTGTGAGCGGTTTTGACACCTGATGTCCCGTCAGCAGCTCAGATCGTCGGACGGAGTTCGGCGCTGTTGCGGAACAGCAGCCGACCGTCCTCGAGCGCGACGGCCCACCGTCGCGTCGTCGCCCAATCGCGGCCGAACGCCGACGGATCCGGGCCTTCACCGAAATCATCGACGATGTTGCCGGGAATCCATCGATTGTTGTCCAATACCGCGACGCGCATGCCGACCCGTAGTCGAGCTGGGTCGGACGGTTCTTCTGGCTCGGGACGCTTGCGCAGGGCCACTGTTTCACAGTAGCGAGCAATCGGTGAATCGTCTTGCTACGCGGGGAGTCCTTAACCAGATCGCGATGGGGCCGTGAGCATCTCGGTTTGCAAGGTAACGGTCAACGTGTTTCCGGCGACGTCCCGGTAGATCCGCTCTCGGAGGGAGTCGCCATGAAGGTCGGAATCGCGCTTGTGACCGCTGCCGCCGGAGCGGTCCTACTCGCCGGCGCGGCAACCGCGAGCGCGCTCCCGAATCCCTACGAGCCGGTGCCGGTCGATCCAAACCAGTACCTCGTCGGCGACACCGCTTACTTCGATCTCGGCGACGGCACCGAGTGCGCGATCTATCCCACCGGCAACGTCGGTTGCGCGTTTCCGCAGCCCATTGCGCTCACAATCACCGGCTCTCCGGTGCGGCCCATGGTGACAAACCTGGTGATCGACGTCCCGTGGCTCCCGGCACACCCGGAGCCGGGATTCACTGGTCGCTCCGGAAGTCGACAGCTAGGTGTGCCCGTGACCGATGCGAACGGGAACACGATCGGCTGGCGCGGGGCCGAAATCAGCTACGCCGGTGCCAGTTGCGGAAACGGTGGGGAGCGCGGCGGCTGGGGTTGCAGCTCCAAGGGCCACCATTTCGGCGGCGGCAATGGTTACTACTCCGCCAATTGACAATATCCTGTCATGATGACAGCATATTGACTATGGATAGGCGGGTCATCCACGTAGCGGTGTACGACGATTTCGCGGAACTCGAAGTCGGCCATCTCCTCACGGAATTGCGGACCGGACGGTTTACGGGTACGCCGTTCGAGATCGTGACAGTGGGTGAGTCGACGCACCCGATCACCACCATGGGCGGGTTGACGGTGGTGCCGGACGTAACCGTCGGCGATGTCGCGGACAGCGCCCTCCTGGTGCTGGCGGGTTCGACCATGTGGGACGCCGGCGGCGGCACCGCCTTTGTCGAACTGGCGCGGCGACTTCTGGATGCCGGGGTGCCGGTTGCGGCGATCTGCGGCGCCACCGCGGGCCTTGCCCGCGCTGGTTTGCTCAACGGCCGGCGCCACACCAGCGCCGCCACCGAATACCTTGCCGCCACCGGTTATTCGGGCGCGGACGAGTACGTCGATGAGCGCGCCGTTTCCGACGGGGACGTCATCACGGCAGGACCGCAGTCGCCGGTTCAGTTCGCCCGCACGACTTTGCAGACGCTGGGACTGATGTCCGCCGACGTCGCCGAGGCATACGAGGCCGTCTTCTACCGCGGCGATCCGACCGGCTTCCCGGTGCTGATGGCAACGCAGGCCAACGCGTGACACGCGTCCCGCCCCGTGAGCAATGGCCCGAGCCGCCGCCGCAGGACGACTCGGGGCGACTACTGACGGAACTGGTTATCGAAACGTTCCGGCTCAACGCGGCGCTGCTCGATGTCGCCCAGCAACTGGCATCGGCTGGCGGGTTGACGGCTGCGTGGTGGCAGGTGCTCGGCGGAGTGCTGGACCAGCCCCGATCGGTTGCCGACATCGGCCGGCGGATGGGCTTGACCCGCCAAGCCGTGCAGCGCATCGCTGACCTCTTGGTCGATCGCGGGCTCGCGGAGTACCGGCCCAATCCCGCGCACCGCCGGGCCAAGCTGCTGGCATGCACGGAGGCCGGATACTGGGCCGTGCGGCGGATCAGCGTCGCCCAGCATCCATGGTCGAATGCGCTCGGCAACGAGGTCGGGGCCGAGCATTTGCGCGCGGGACTGGCGGCCACGCGTCGGCTGTTGGCCACGCTGGAGACCGCGACTGCGCCAACGAAAGTTCCTGCTAGAGACGAGATTCCGTCTAAGGGGCAAGGACTTGTTCGTCGAGTCGCGGCGCATACCTGAGCTGTCGCAACAAGAGTGGCGTCGCCAACGCGAGCAACCCGGCAACCGCGACGGCGGTGCGCGGCCCGGTCACCGTCGCCAAAACTCCCCACAGCGCGGTGAACACCGCGATGGTCGCCTTGCTAGTCACCGACCAGGCCGCCAGCACGCGCGCGATGACGTCGTCGGCGGTGTGCTCGAGCCGGTAGGTCGCGAACACCGGATTGAACACGCCCGCGCAGGTGACCAGACCGAGTTCGACCAAGATCACCAGCACGATCCCAGCGGCGCCGGGCCGAACAAAGGCCAATCCGAGCAGCCAGCACGCGCGCAACGTTCCCGCGACGCGCAAGACGCGCTCAGTGCCGAACCGGGCGGTGAGTCCGCGAGCCAAACGTGAGCCGATCAAGCCGCCGACGCATGGCGCGCCGAACGCCAGGCCGTACTGCCAGGGCGCGAAGCCCAAGTCGCGCAACATCAGCACGGCCATCAGCGGAGCCGTCGCCATGATCAGCCCGTTGACGCTAATCGTGTTGGCCAGCAGCAGACGCAGCGACCGATGAGCAAGGATGTATCGCCAACCAGCGAGAACGTCTCGCGAATTCAACCGCTGCGAGTCTCGGGTAGGTACCGCTTCGCCATCCCGAATCGCTCGCAAGCCCAGGGCAGAGGCCAGGAAACTGCCGGCGTTGGCAAGCACGGTCGTGACCGGACCGAACATGCCGATGGCCGCCCCGCCCAGCGGTGGTCCCAGTGCGATCGAGGTCCACATGGTCGATTCGAAGCGGGCATTGGCCACCAGCAACTGGTCTTGGCGCACCAGCGATTTCACAAAGGCGCCGCTGGCCGCGTTGAACGCGATGTCGGCGGCGGCAACCACGATCGTGACCAACACCAACTGGACGAAGCTCAGCCAGCCGAAGGCGTACGCAATCGGCACACTGAGCATCGCGACACATCGGGTCACGTCCATCCAGATCATCACCGGGCGCTTGCGGCGGAATTCGATCCACGGCCCGAGCGGAATCGCCAGCAGAGCGCCCGCCGCCAGTCCGGCGGCCGCCAGCGCGGACACCGCGGCCGGTCCGGTATGCAGCACCAGCACCGCGATGAGGGGAAGAGCGTCGAAGGCCAGCCAGGTGCCCGCGGTGCTCACCGCATACGCACCCCACAGCCACCCGAACTGGCGGCCCAGCCTTGTCACTCTGCGATCCAAGCGGCCGGTGGCGGCCGGGACAAGCCGCCGCGCCGTCGGCGCAGCGCCGACTTCCCGGGCGCGTAACTGCGCGAACGAAAGTTCTTCCTACAGACTGGATCCCGTCGCGGCGACCAAGTTTTGTCGGCTCAGTACCGGTCCCGATACCGGGCGAGTCAGTGCGTAACGGCAACGTCCTCGGTATCCGACCCCCAGCCCACGTGCGATTCCTTTCGCATCCGCTCGACCATGTGCGGGTAGTGCAGCTCGAAGGCCGGCCGCTCGGAACGGATTCGCGGCAGCTCATAGAAGTTGTGCCGCGGGGGCGGGCAAGTCGTGGCCCACTCGAGTGAATTTCCGAAACCCCACGGATCGTCGACCGTCACCATCTCGCCATAGCGCCAGCTCCGGAAAAGATTCCATACGAACGGCAACAGCGATCCGCCGAGGACGAACGCGCCAATCGTCGACACGCTGTTCAGCACGGTGAAATTGTCGCTGGGCAGGTAGTCGGCGTAGCGCCTTGGCATTCCTTCGGCACCGAGCCAATGCTGGATCAGGAACGTGCTGTGGAAACCGATGAAGGTGGCCCAGAAATGCCACTTGCCCAGCCGCTCATCGAGCATGCGACCCGTCATCTTCGGGAACCAGAAATAGATTCCCGCATAGGTAGCGAACACGATGGTGCCGAACAGCACGTAGTGGAAGTGCGCCACCACGAAATAGGAGTCGGTCACGTGGAAGTCCAGCGGGGGGCTGGCCAAGATAACGCCGGTCAGCCCGCCGAACAGGAATGTCACCACGAAGCCGATAGAGAACAGCATGGGCGTTTCGAAAGTTAACTTGCCCTTCCACATGGTGCCGATCCAGTTGAAGAACTTCACCCCGGTCGGTACGGCGATCAGGAAGGTCATGAAACTGAAGAACGGGAGCAGCACCGCACCGGTCGCGTACATGTGGTGCGCCCACACCGCCACCGACAACGCCGCAATGCTGATCGTCGCGAAAACCAGTGCGGTGTAACCGAATACCGGCTTTCGGCTGAACACCGGGAACACTTCTGTCACGATGCCGAAGAAGGGCAGCGCGACGATGTACACCTCGGGATGACCGAAGAACCAGAACAGGTGCTGCCACAAAATCGCACCGCCGGAGGCCGGGGCATAGATGTGCCCACCAAGGCGGCGATCGTATTCGAGACCCATCAACGCGGCCGTCAGAATGGGGAACGCGAGCAGGACCAGGATGCTCGTGATGAAGATGTTCCAGGTGAAGATCGGCATCCGGAACATGGTCATGCCGGGGCAGCGCAGGCAAATCACCGTCGTGATCATGTTGACGCCGCCGAGGATGGTGCCGAGACCGGAGACGGCCAGTCCCATGACCCACAGGTCGGCGCCGACGCCGGGCGCGTGCATTGCGTCAGTAAGCGGCGAGTAGGCCGTCCAGCCGAAATCGGCGGCCCCGCCCGGCGTGATGAACCCTGCCGTGGCCATGGTGGCGCCGAACAGGTACAGCCAGTAGCTCAGGGCGTTCAGGCGGGGAAATGCAACGTCGGGAGCGCCGATCTGCAGCGGCAGAATGCAGTTGGCGAATCCGAACACGATCGGCGTCGCATAGAACAGCAGCATGATCGTGCCGTGCATGGTGAACAACTGGTTGTACTGCTCGTTGGACAGGAACTGCATTCCCGGCACGGCCAGTTCGGCGCGCATCAGCAGCGCCATCAGCCCGCCGATCAGGAAGAAGGCCAGCGACGAGGAAATATAGAGAATGCCGAGGGCCTTGGGATCGGTGGTGGTGATGTAGCTGTAGAGGTGGGAGCCTTTCGGCGCTATTCGGCGGGGATAGGGGCGTACCGGTTGCAACTCTTCGACGCGTTGCGTAGCTAGATCTGCCACAACCCCTCCTCACGCGAAACCCGTTAAGGCCGGTCGGCGAAACAGCCGCGACATACCCAACCGATAACGACTCAAACGTGTCGGCGGCCAACTCCGCTGCACGTAGTTTATACAAGTTGATGTTGTATAAATAGACCCGTGACATATGTGATCGGGGAAGCGTGCGTGGATGTCATGGACCGCAGCTGCGTCGAGGAGTGTCCGGTCGACTGCATCTACGAGGGTGGTCGAAGTCTCTACATCCATCCGGACGAGTGCGTCGACTGTGGTGCCTGCGTGCCGGTTTGCCCGGTTGATGCGATTTACTATGAAGACGACCTGCCCGCGGAGTGGGAGCAGTACCGCGACGACAACGCCGCCTTCTTCTTTCAGCCGCTGCCCGGTCACGACGAGCCGCTCGGGTCACCTGGCGGTGCAGCCAAACTCGGCCCGCTAGGGGTCGACGCCCCAGTGGTCGCGCGATTGGCGAAACGGAGCGTACAGACGTGAGTACTCCAGCGGAAAGTGGCGTGGAACTCGGTGGACGCCGCGCCGATGTCCTTGCCGTTCTACATAGTTCACGTGAGGCGTCGAGCATTCAGGAACTTGCCGAGCGGTTGGACCTGCATCCCAACACCGTGCGCTTCCACCTCGACGCGCTGGTCCGGAACGAGCAGGCCGAGCGCGTCGAGCTACCGCGCAGCGGGCCGGGCCGCCCGCCGCTGATGTTCCGCGCCAGGGCTGGTATGGACCCGGCCGGGCCGCGAAACTACCGATTGCTCGCCAATGTCCTGACGGCCAGTCTCGCCGCGGAACCCGATGTCGCCGCGCGCGCGACCGAGGCCGGCAAAAACTGGGGACGCCACCTGCTGCCCGAGCCGACACGACCGGCGACGCCAAAGCAGGCGGTCGGCAGCCTCGTCGAGGTGCTGGAACGGCTTGGCTTCGCCCCGGAACTGGACGCGGAGGCGAATATCCAATTGCGCCACTGCCCATTCCTGGAAATGTCGGAGACGCAGAGCACCGTCGTCTGCCCCATCCATCTTGGGATCATGCAGGGCGCCTTGGAGTCCCAGGGTGCGGCGGTGACGGTGGACAGACTGGACCCGTTCGTCGAGCCGGACCGCTGCGTGGCCCACCTGGTGACGCCTAGCGCTTGATCGCATCCACAAAGCTGGCGGCGGTCGGCCGGATCTGCCCGGCGTCGGGATCGACGGCGACCCCGAGTTCGGCGAGGTAGTCTGCCAGTTCGGTCCGATTGGCTGCCCAGTGGTGCTGCGAGAACCATTCGGAGGCTTCACTTTTCGGCTCGTTGTACAGCAGTGTTGCCCACTGGTTTCGCCCCGGCGCCTCCGCTGACGGCTTGGTCATCTGCGAGTACACGTCCGCGGGGATCGTGTCCATCTGCTCGATGGCCACCTGACTGCCGCTGGCGGACAGCGCGTCGACCGTCTCGAAGATCCGGTCCTGAGCGTCGGCCGGCAGGTAGAGCAACAGGCCCTCGATCAGCCAGGCGGTCGGGTTTGCGGCATCGAAGCCGTTCTGCTGCAGAGCCTTTGCCCAGTCGTCACGAAGGTCGACAGCGACCTCACAGCGCTGCGCTGTCAATTCCGCGCCGTGCTCAGCGAGTACCTCGCGCTTGAACTCGAGGACCGGGGCACGGTCGAGCTCGTAGACGACTGTGCCGGCAGGAAAGGGCAGTCGGTATGCGCGCGAGTCCAGGCCCGCGGCCAAGATCACCACTTGACGCACCCCGGCACCTACCGCCCGCGTCAGGTAGGTGTCGAAGAACCGGGTGCGGGCGGCCTGAAACTCCTGGAAGTTTCGGCCGAACGCGGTCGACACCAACGGGTGGTCCGAGGTGTCCGCGCCCGGCTCGAACAGCGCAGACCACTGCTCACCGGCCGCGCGGCAAAACACCTCCGCGAACGGGTCGACCGCCAGCGGATCCGGCTGCCGTGCGGCCAATCCACGCGCGGCCGCGACGAACAGGGCCGTCGCCCCCACGCTGGTTTTGATATCCCATGAATCACCATCGCTTCGCACGGGCTCAAGCTACTCGGGGCCACCGACAACCTTCTCGATCCGATGCTCGTCGTTGCACCGTCGGTTCCGGCGCCACCCGCGCGCGGTGTCGTACCCCGGTGCCATCATGGTCAAAAGCCGCCGAATTCGAGGAGACAGCGCACATGAGTCAGGAACGCAGGACTGCAATCGTTACCGGTGCCGCCCGGGGAATCGGTGCGGCCGTGGCAAAGCGGCTGGCCAGTGATGGTTACGCCGTGGCGGTCCTCGACCTCGACGAAGGATCGTGCGGTGACACCGTCGAGGCCATCAAGTCCACCGGCGGCGAGGCCCTCGCGGTCGGCGCCGACGTCTCCAACGAGCAGTCGGTGACCGAGGCCGTCGAGCGGGTGGCCAATGAACTCGGCGCCCCGACCGTGCTGGTCAACAACGCCGGCATCTTGCGCGACAACCTGCTGTTCAAGATGACTGTCGACGACTGGGACGCGGTGCTCGGTGTGCACCTGCGCGGTGCTTTCCTGATGTCGCGCGCCGTACAGAAGTACATGGTCGACGCGAAGTTCGGCCGCATCATCAACCTGTCGAGCACGTCGGCGCTCGGTAACCGCGGCCAGGCCAACTACTCCGCGGCCAAGGCCGGCATGCAGGGCTTCACCAAGACGCTCGCGATCGAGCTGGGCAAGTTCGGTGTCACGGCGAATGCCATCGCGCCCGGTTTCATCGAGACCGACATGACCGCGGCGACCGCCGCGCGGGTGGGTGTGCCGTTCGAGGACTTCATCAAGGCGGCCGCACAGCAGATTCCCGTCGCACGCACCGGGAAGCCGGAGGACATCGCCCACACGGCGTCCTTCCTGGCCAGCGACGGCGCAGGCTTCGTGTCCGGGCAGGTCATCTACGTGGCCGGTGGTCCCAAGGACTGACCCGGCACCGCCCAGAAACATGCAGCTGTGCCGGTACCATGCCCGTTATGGTCAGGTCACCGGCGGTGGTGCGTGCGCGCAGGACACAAGAGGAGCGCAGCGCCGAGACGCGCGCCAAGCTGCTCGATGCCACCATCGAGTGCCTTGTCGAATACGGCTATGCGGGAACCACCACACCGCGGGTCGCCGCGAAAGCAGGTGTGACCCGCGGCGCGCAGGTGCATCACTTTCCGTCGAAGGCGGATCTGGTGACGGCCGCGGTCCGGCATCTGGCTACCAAGCGGGCCGAGGAGGCCATTCGTGAGCTGAGCAAGGCGCTAGGCGCTGAGGACGCACTGAGCCGCGGGTTGGATCTGTTGTGGGAGATCCACCAGGGCCCCTTGTTCGTTGCGGCCGTTGAGCTTTGGGTGGCGGCGCGCACCGATCCGGAGTTGGCCGGGCATGTGGCCCAGGTGGAGAAGGTGGTCACCACCAATGTCACCGCGCTGGGTTCGACGATTGTGCCGGGCGTGGCCGAAGATGTGGTGCGGGACTTCACCTTTACCGCCATGGACACGATGCGCGGAATCCTCGTGAGCAACTACGTGCATTCTGATCGCTCGCGTGTCGACAGGCAGTGGCGTCGGGTGCGCGCGCAGTTGCTGCGGTTGGCGAAGGCGGAAATCGTCGCTGCCGGCGAGGGGACTGCTGCGATCGGATGAGTGCCGCCTGCCGACAACACTGTGCCAACCACGGCACTTGTGAGAAAGGTTCGCCGATGGGCTTCTTCGCCCGTGTTGCATGTGCCGGCTTCGCCGCGTTCGCCACGGTGACAGCTGGTTCCGGAATTGCCGCTGCCGCCCCGACGGTGACTTCCGGCCCGGTCATCGGATCGGTCACTCTCGGAACTGACACGCCGGGCGAGAACTGGACCTGTGGACTCGTCGGCTTCGCCACACCCTCGGGGCTGGTGTTCAACTCCGCGAGCACCGGTCAGACGGTGTCGAGCTTCGCGCCCGGTACGGCGGTGAGCGCGGCCTGTCTGAACCCGCAGGTGCTCAGCTTCCAGACCGCATATGGAACAGCCGCCGGTTCCTGACGGGTCGAAGTAGCGCTAGGTTCGGATGAAGACCGCACCACATCAGGAGCAGCGCATGAAGGCAGCCGTCTGTACGCGGGGGCAGTTTCACGTCGATGAGCGACCGGCATTGGTGCCGGGGCCCGGTCAGGTCTTGCTCGACGTGCTGCGCTGCGGCATCTGCGGGTCGGACCTGCATGCCCGCGTGCACTGCGACGACGTGGCGGACCTGTCGGCGGAGGCCGGATACTCCGGGTTCATGCGGTCGGATCAGTCGGTCGTTCTCGGCCACGAATTCTGCGGCACGGTAGCGGAATACGGCCCGGACTGCCGTAAGCGCTGGAAGGTCGGCACCCCCGTCGTTGCGCTCCCGATCGTGCGTCAGTCAAAAGGCGTTGAGCTGACCGGACTTTCCGAGGCCGCGCCGGGCGGTTACGCGGAACAGGTGCTGGTGCAGGAATCGCTGACCATGGACGTGCCCAACGGCCTGTCGGCCGAACATGCGGCGCTTACAGAGCCCATGGCGGTTGCCTGGCACGCGGTCCGCAAGGGTCAGGTCGGCAGGGGCGGAACCGCGATCGTAATCGGCTGCGGGCCTATCGGTTTGGCGGTCATCAGCATGCTCAAAGCCAGCGGCGCGGGCACGATCGTGGCCAGCGACTTCTCACCGAGTCGGCGTCGGCTCGCCACCGAATGCGGCGCTGACGTTGTTGTCGACCCGGCAGCGGAGTCGCCGTGGACCGCCTATCCGCAGGGCCGGGAGATCCGCAATGCGTCGGAGCTGCTCGACGTCGCCGTGGGTGCCATGGACAAGCTCCGTTATCTGCCCAAGGTGCCGTGGTGGCACCTCATGCGGATCGCGGAGACCGTCGGCGCAACGCCTTCCGGCCCGGTCATTTTCGAATGCGTCGGCATGCCCGGCGTGATCGAGAACATCATTTCCGGGGCACCGCTGCGCTCTCGCGTCGTGGTGGCGGGAGTGTGCATGCAAGCCGACACCTTCCGACCGGCCATGGCTATTAACAAGGAGATAGACCTGCGCTTTGCGTTCGGCTACGACCCGCGTGAGTTCCGCGAGACGCTGCACATGCTCGCCGACGGCAAGGTGAATCCGGCGCCGTTGATCACCGGAACCGTTGGACTCGACGGTGTTTCGAACGCCTTCGATGCGCTGGGTGACCCGGAGGTGCACGCAAAGATACTCATCGATCCGCAAAGCAGCGCGGTGACGCCATGATTCGCCGGTTTCTGGTGGTGGCCGCGGTGGTGGCGTGCGCGATTCTCGCCTCGACCGGGATGGCTGCGGCCCAGCCGATCGGCTTGACGCCCACCTGGACCCTGGGTGGTGGCGGCATCGGGTGCATCGGGCAGGTCGAGTCCTTCTATGACCCGCAAAACACCTTCTACGGCAAGAACCCGACCATCTGGGTGCGTGCCGAATTCACGTTTCTGGTCGCCGGATACTGCGGCGTCGACGCGACCCTGCACTGGCGCAACCTGGATACCGGTGCACAGGGCGTGGTGCCCGCGCAGGGAGTTCCATTGGGCGACAACACCCCGTTGGGTGAGACGAACGCGATGTGGGTGCCGTTGACGCCCGACACCGGACCCGGCCGGGTGGCCATCACCATCGACACCAACTTCCCGCATGTGCCCGGCGGCGGCCAGATCGTCGTTTCCTAACGATTCGTCAATTCGCACGACGTATTTCCGGTAATTTGACCGGCGAAGCGCCGGACGCTCGGCGACGCCGATCGACAGGGGGAGAGCGTGTCCGGGTTTGGCCGCAGATCATTCATCGGGGGCGCGGCCGGCGCCGCCGTCCTCGCCGGGCTAGGTGCCGCGATCGGACCCCAGCGCGCCGCGGCCGCCGGACGCAGTGCGCTACCGGCTCGACCGAACATCCTGATCATCATCACCGACCAAGAGCGTCAACCGATGTACTGGCCGCAAGGCTGGTCGCAACGCAATCTGCCGAACCGGCAGCGGCTGGCCGACACCGGCCTGACCTTCACTCGCAATTTCTGCAACAGCGCGATGTGCTCGCCCAGTCGCAGCACCTTCTTCACCGGCAAGTATCCGGCGCAGCATGGGGTGGTCAGCACGCTCACCACCGGCGGGACCGTCTCGCCGACCGAGCCACAACTGCCGTTGACCGAGCAGAACATGGCGAAGGTGCTGGCCGCGGCCGGTTACAACGTGCACTACCGCGGCAAGTGGCACATGAGCAAAGGTCCGGACGGCGCGGAACCGACCCCGGCGGATCTCGCCGCCTACGGGTTTCAGGGCTGGGTGCCACCCGAGGTCGCGCAAGACACCGAGCCGGCGCACTTCGGCGGCGGCTGCGCCAACCTGGACACCCCGATCGCGGAACAGAGCGCGGAGTTCCTGCGGACCGTCGACACCTCGCGGCCGTTCGCGCTGATCGTCTCGTTCGGCAATCCGCACGACATCCTCGCCTACCCGAAGACCTGGAATGCGAGCGACGGGCACTGCGACAATTACGGTTCGGCCGCGCCGGAGTGCTTCAACCAGGGCATCGACCTGCCACCGACATTCGGCGAATCGCTGCTGCTCAACCACAAACCGACCGCGCAGACGGAGTCGCAGGTGCTGCTGGCCGGCGGCCTCGGACCGCTGCTCGGTCCCGACGCCCCGCGCAACTACGTCAACCTGTATGCGTACATGCACAAGGTGGTCGACCAGCACATCGGGATGGTCATCGATGCCCTCGAGTCGCGGCCGGGGCTGCGCGAGGACACCCTCGTCTTCCGGATTTCCGACCACGGCGAGATGGGCCTCTCGCACGGCGGGCTGCGGCAGAAAATCTTCAATGTCTACGAGGAAACGCTGCGGGTGCCGCTGGTGGTGAGCAACCCCGTGCTGTTCCCGAAACCGGTTGAGACGCCTGCGTTGTCGTCCTTGATCGATGTGCTGCCGACGCTCGCATCGATCTCGCGTACGCCAGGCAACTGGGACTTTCGCGGCGTCGACCTGACGCCGGTCATCGACGACGCCGCCGCGCATCCGGAGAATCCGACCGCCCGGGTGCGGGACGCGGTGATGTTCACCTACGACGACCAGAACTGCGCGACGCCGAACGGTCAGGCCATCGTGACCGGGGCCAGCCACATCCGTTGCGTCCGCGACGACCGTTGGAAGTACGCGATGTACTTCGATCCCGCCGGTATCGCGCCGCCGCAATACGAGATGTACGACCTCGACAACGATCCGCAAGAGATGAACAACAGGGCGGACCCGCTGAACCTCGGCAACTACGACTCCGCGCAGGCCGGCGCGATGCACACCAAGCTGACGTCGATGATGGCCGCGACCGGCACCACGCCGGGGCAAGGCGCGATATAGCGCTGGCGTCATTTGACACTTTCCGGCTATGCTGCCTGTGTGCAATGTTTCCAACATATGTTGCACGTGAGGAGAACGCATGCGCCAGACCCCGCTTGCCCGGCAGCTGGCGATGCCGCCGAGTCGGCCGGATCCGCTGAGCGCGTTCCGGGTTGCGCGCCGCGCGTTCATCGAGGGTCGGCGAATCGAGATGCAGGAGCTGGCCGCAACGGTGGGCGTCAATCGGGCCACCCTTTTTCGCTGGGTGGGCGGCCGCGACGACCTGCTGGCCGAGGTGGTTTGGTCGGTGGCCGAACCGACTTTCCAGGACGCGGTGCGCGGCGCGAAAGGTGCGGGGGCTGCGCGGGTGGCCTCGGTGCTGGGCATCTTCTCGCAGGCGGTGATCGATTCGGAGTTCTTCGGGCAGTGGGTGCGCAGCGAGCCCGAGCGGGCGCTGCGCCTACTGACCACGAAGGCCACGCCGTTCCAGTCGCGGATGACGGCGGCGGTGGAGCAGTTGCTGGAAGCCGAGGCCGGCACCGGTCGGCTGGTCCTGCCGCTGCCGATGCATGACACCGCGTATCTGATCGTCCGCATCGCCGAGACGTTCATTTATGCCGACATGATCACCGGCGAGACACCGGACGCCGGCAAGGTCGAACAGGCCGTTGGGGCGCTGCTGCGGTGAACATCGGGGCGCAGGGGGAGGAGAAGAAGTGAAGATTCCGTCGCTGGTCGAAGCGTACGGCGCGATTCAGAGTCGGCTCGAGCCGAGACTGCAGGAACTGACCGCTTCGGGAGGGTTCTCGCAAGCGGTTGCGGTCACCACGACGATGCAGTCGGTGGTCGGTCGCACGATCGACGGCGTGAACGCGCGGATCCTGCATGCGCTCAATCTGCCGGCCGGAACCGACATCAAGCGCTTGCGCCGCCAGATCGGCGACCTCGACCATGAGGTCCGAACGCTGCGGCTGGAGTTGACTCGATACCTCGAGGAGCGCGGCGATGCCAGCACCTACTGAAGAGCTTTCGACGCTCGACCGGGTGCGCCGGGAGATCGAACGCAACGCGCTGCGGGCCCGCAACGGCATCAAACTCGCCGCCGGCATCTCGCGTCCTAAATACGGTCAGTCGCCCAAGGACGTGGTCTGGACGTTCGGACGCGCTGAGCTGTGGCATTACCGCAACGACGCCGTTAAGTTCAGTCCGCCGCTGCTGATCGTCCCGAGCCTGGTCAGCCGCAGCTACATCATCGATTTGGCCCCAGGCAACAGTCTGATCGAAGTCTTGGTCCGCACCGGATTCGACGTGTACATGCTGGATTGGGGAGCGCCCGACGAACGCGACGCT
This sequence comes from Skermania sp. ID1734, assembly GCF_007489285.1. GTDB lineage: Bacteria > Actinomycetota > Actinomycetes > Mycobacteriales > Mycobacteriaceae > ID1734. The sequence continues at coordinate 27,944 of NZ_VLIY01000009.1, read as the reverse complement.
GCCAACCGGTTCGAGGACTACGTTGATTTGGCGATCCCCGCGGCCATCCGGCAAATCCAACGGCGTTCCAAGGCCGACGAGGTGAACCTCTTCGGATACTGCTTTGGCGGTGTGCTGACCCTGATGCATGCCGCACACAATCAGAAGTCGCCAATCCGCAGCCTGACCGTGCTCGCGTGCCCCGTCGACTTCAGTCAGCTGGGATCGCTCGTCGATGTCATCGGCCGCACCGAAATGGACGTGGACAAGGTCGTCGGCGACGACGGCAACATACCGGCGCGGGTGATCCTGCAAAGCTTCCGGTCGCTTGCCCCCATGGGGGACATCACCAACTACGTGAACTTGCTCGACCGGATGTGGAACGACGAGTTCGTGACCGCCCATCAGCTGATGAATGGCTGGGCCACCGACCACATCCCGTTCCCCGGAGCCACCGCACGCCAGGCGGCGAACATGCTAGTGCGCGACAACGCGTTCATGACCGGGCGCCTCGAGTTGGGCGGCGACCGAGTGAGCCTCTCGGACATCACGGCGCCGTTCCTAGCTGTCCTCGGTACCCGCGACACGGTCATCCCCGAACCGGCCTCAGCGCCGGTCATGGATCTGGTCGGCTCGGCGCAGAAGGAAGTGCTGCGCATGCAGGGCGGTCACGTCGGCCTCATAGTCGGAAGGTCAGCCCATCGGGTGACCATTCCCAAACTCATCGAATTCCTGCAGCAGCGAAGCGAGCCACTGTCATGACCATCCAGCCCGTCACCGTCGACAACATCGAGGCGCTCACTGGTTTCTTCGGGTCGCTGTCCGAGCGCGATCTGACCTTTGTCCGCGAGGACCTGTCCGACACAGCGGCTGTCTCGGCGCTGGCCGGTGACCCGCTGCGGTGGGTCGACATCGACGATGAACGGGTCGATGGCTATGTGGCGGTCGAGCGATTGCCCGGCTGGTCGAGCCATGTCGGCGAGCTGCGACTCGTGGTCGACCCGGCGCGGCGTGGGAGCGGTCTCGGTCGGGGGCTTGCCCAGCATGCGCTCACCGAGGCGTTCAAGACGGGAATCCGCAAGGTGGTGGTCGAGCTCGCCGTCGACCAGGAAGGCGCGGTCGCCATGTTTTCCCGTCTCGGCTTCACCGGCGAGGCCTTGTTGCGTGACCACATCAGAGACCGCGACGGGCACCTGCACGATCTGCTCGTTCTTGCCCACAACGTCGATGAAAACTGGTCGACGATCGACGGCGTGGGGCTGTCCGACGCCCTGATGTCCTGACAAGGAGACACTAAATGAGCTCTGTACTCGACCAATTCCGCCTCGACGGCAAGGTCGCCGTGGTGACCGGCGCATCCAGCGGGCTCGGCGTGCAATTCGCCGAGGCATTGGCCCAAGCGGGCGCCGACGTGGTCCTTGCCGCCCGACGCCTAGACAAGCTCGCGGAGACTTCCAAAGTCGTTGAAGCACAGGGCAGGCGGGCACTCGCGGTCAAGTGCGACGTCACCAGTCCGGAGGAATGCACATCGACCGTGCAGGCGGGGATGGACGAATTCGGCCGCATCGACCTTCTCGTGAACAACGCCGGCGTCGGCACCGCTGTCCCGGCGACCAAGGAAACGCCCGATGAGTTCCGGTCGGTCATCGACCTCAACCTCAACGCGTGCTACTGGATGGCGCAGGCGTGCGGGCGGGTAATGCAGCCCGGCAGTTCGATCATCAACATCGCCAGCATCCTCGGGCTCACCAGCATGGGGCTGCCGCAGGCCGCATACACGGCCAGCAAGGCTGGCGTGATCGGCCTGACCCATGACCTGGCGCAGCAGTGGACCGGCCGCAAAGGGATTCGCGTCAACGCCATCGCCCCCGGCTACTTCGCCTCCGAAATGACCGATCAGATCGACAACGACTGGATGCGCAACACGCTCATTCCGCGCACCGTGCACGGCCGCCTCGGGAAGCCGGGAGAACTCAACGGCGCCTTGCTGTTTCTGGCCAGCGACGCCAGCAGCTACGTCACCGGGATCACCCTGCCGGTCGACGGCGGGGTGTTGCTCACATGAGCACCACCCGCGCTCCCAATGCCGCGCTGCTGTGGACCGACTACTCGCGGTCGCTGGCCGAGTTCGGTTCGCTGACCCTCGCTTGGCCGATCCTTGCGCGCGCGCCCCGCGGCGACGGTCATCCGGTGCTGGTCATCCCGGGACTCGGCGCGAGCGACGCCTCCACCGTTGTGCTGCGCCGGTTCCTGCGCCAACTGGGATACGCCGCGCATGGCTGGGGACTGGGCACCAACCTCGGCCCGACAGCCAAGGCTGTGCAGGGCATGCCGGATCGGTTGCAGTCGCTCGCAGCGAAATACGGGCAGCCGGTGACGGTGATCGGGTGGAGTCTCGGTGGCATCTTCGCTCGTCGGCTGGTCCGCTCGAACCCCGAGTCGGTGCGGCAGGTGATTACCCTCGGCAGCCCGATCCGGCTGCAGAAGCACCGGCACAGCAACGCCCGCCGGTTCTACAACCTGTGGCGCACTCGGCATGTCGAGCCGCTCATCATGCCCCTCGAGGATGGTCTCGGCCCGCTGCCGGTGCCGGCGACGTCCATTTACAGTCGACTCGACGGCATTGTCGCCTGGCAAGCGTGTCTTGACATCTCTAGCGACACGGCCGAGAACATCGAAGTATGGGGCAGCCACTTCGGGTTCGGCCACCACCCGGCTGTTCTTTATGCGGTCGCGGACCGGCTCGCGCAGCGGCCGGGCGCGTGGCGGCCGTTCCGCGCTCCGGCCCGGCTCAGATATGCGTTCCCACGCCGCTAGCTGGCGGCCAGGAACCGACCATGTTGCCAGCCGGCTCAGCCGATGCCCGCGAGCGCGAAGAATTCCTGTCGCGAACTAGCGTCGGTGCGCAGCCTGCCTAGTAGCGCCGATGTCAACGTGGTCGAGCCCGTTGCCTGCACCCCGCGCAGCGTCATGCACGTGTGTTCGGCGCGGATCACGACGCCCACCGCTCGCGGATTGAGTTCGGTGGTGAGCCAATCGGCTATCTGCTTGGTCAGCCGCTCCTGAACCTGCGGTCGGCAGGCAAAATGCTCGACAACGCGCGCCAGCTTCGAGAGTCCAAGAATTCGCTCTCCGGGTAAATAGCCGACGCACGCGGTCCCAGTGAACGGCAGCAGGTGGTGCTCGCACACCGACCGTAGCGGGATGTCACGTGCCACAACGAGTTCGTCGTAGCCCTCGTCATTAGGAAACGTGGTCGGTTCGAACGGGTCCGAGCTGAACAGTTCGGCATACGCGCGGGCCATCCTGGCCGGTGTCTCGCGCATGTTCTCGGTGTCTGTGGCGACGCCGAGAGCGCGCAGAAATGCGGCCGCTGCCTCCTCGGCCGCAGCGAGATCCGGCAGGCCGCAGTCGAGGAGGTTCAGAACGGTCTGCGTCATCATCGCGCCCGCGCTGCGGTTGAGTGCCGGAACCACGACGGGTCGTACACCGATGCCAATCGCGCCAACGTGAGTGCACCGAGCAGCAAACCGAAGTCGCGCAGGGCGACGTCGTAGAAGCCGGGATAGGTGAGCAGGTTGACGATGATGCCGGCGAGCCAGGCGGCGACGATGTAGCTGGCGTAGCGGGGCTTGATCGCCACCGCGAAGCCCGCGACTACCTCGATCGCGCCGACCACGTACATCGCGGTCTGCGCCGTGAACGGAAGCAGATCGGTGATCCACGGCGCCAGGTAATGCGGCCAGTAGGTCAGTTTGTTGAGGAACTTGTCGATGCCCATCCAGAGCGGCAGGACGGCGAAGCCGATGCGTAAGAGCAGGAACGCTCCGAACGCCGGGTCGTTGCACACTCGGTCGCGCGCCACGGCAAACGATGGTGCTGGATTACTGCGCAGAGCGGTGGTGATCATCTCCGACTCCTTCTATCAACAATGAATATTGTCTTTAGAGTGAGCGCCTCGGCAGTGGTTGTCAAGATATATTGGTTATAGATATGGAGGTCGACATGAGCACCGATCCCGTTGCGGGGCTGAGCAGCCTCGATGATCCGGTGCGCCGTCGGCTGTACGAATACGTGGCGTCGCGCGACGAGCCGGTTTCGCGCGAGGACGCTGCGGCCGCGGCTGGCATCGGCCGGACGCTCGCGGCATATCACCTGGACAAACTCGCCGACGCCGGCATCTTCAGCGTCAGCTATGCCCGCGACGACGGGCGCGGCGGCCCGGGGGCGGGGCGACCGGCGAAGCGCTACACGCGCACACAGGATGAGCTCACCGTCTCGGTACCCCCGCGCAACTACGCATTGTTGGGTGGCCTGCTGGCAGATGCCGTAGCTGCCGACGAGACAGGCGCGGTGCGCGCCACTGTCGACGCCGCGGCGCGGCGGGCCGGCCGTGCGGCAGCATCCGGGCGGGACGTGACGTCTGCGCTACGGGACTGCGGCTACGAACCGGTCGAGGACGCCGACGGGCGCATCGAACTGCGAAATTGTCCCTTCCACCAACTGTCGCGCCGGCACACCGAATTGGTGTGCGGTCTCAACCTTGAGCTCATCCGAGGGATGCTCGACGGGGTTGGGGAGGCGCCGCAGCGGGCCGTCCTGGTGCCGCGAAGTGGTCGGTGCTGCGTCGTGGTCCAACCGAAGGCGGGCTCGCAGCGCGGCTAACGTTGGTGGCGTGCGTGTGGCCACCTGGAATGTGAACTCAGCCAAGCAACGCTTGCCCCGTCTTCTCGACTGGCTCGACCAGCGTCAGCCCGACGTGGTGTGCCTGCAGGAAATCAAGCTCACCAACGACGCCTTTGCCAACGTGCTCGGACCGGAATTCACCGACCGTGGCTACGAGATCGCCGTCAACGGCGAGGCGCAGTGGAACGGCGTCGCCATCCTGTCCCGCGTCGGCCTCGACGATGTCGTGGTGGGGATTCCGGGCGGACCCGGCTTCCCGCAGGTCGAGTCGCGGGCAATCTCCGCTGACTGCAATGGGATTCGGGTGCATTCGCTATACGTGCCGAACGGCCGCGTGCCGAATTCGGAGCACTATCACTACAAGCTCGCGTGGCTCGAGGCGTTGCGTGCGCAGGTCGCCGCCGGTCCCGACGAGGTCCTGGTGTGCGGTGACATGAACATCGCCCCCACCGATGCCGACGTGTTCGATCCGGCCGCGTACATCGGACAGACGCACGTCACCGCGCCGGAGCGGGCGGCGTTGGCCCGATTGCAGGAGCTTGGCCTGCGCGACGTGATCCGCGATCGCTGGCCCAACGAGACCGTGTTCAGTTACTGGGACTACCGCGCCGGTATGTTCCACAAGAACCTCGGCATGCGGATCGACCTCATTCTCGCCGGCACGCCGGTGGCTGCGCGGGTTCAGGCTGCCTGGGTGGATCGCTTGGCGCGCAAGGGGACTGGCCCGAGCGACCACGCCCCCGTCATGGTGGATCTGGATGCGGCGCCCGACGGCGACATCGGGCCAATGGTGCCGCCGCCCTCGGCGAAGGCCCCGCGGCGCGGGTCGCACAAGCTCCCGCAGGCCTAGGAGGTGTAGGTCGGGTGAGCATCGCAGCGTAGCGAGGAGCGGAGCGCGACCGGAACCGACGATGGGCACCGAGGTGTAGGTCGGGTGAGCATCGCAGCGTAGCGAGGAGCGGAGCGCGACCGGAACCGACCAATGATTCCGAATAACGAGCTTCGACCTTAAAGCGTCGCGCAGTTGCTCGGAGCCGGTTCGCCGCGGAACCGGGCCTCCATCCAGTCCAGCGCGGCCGGGAAACCGAGCACCGCGGCAGATAGATGGTCCGGCGTCGGCGTCAGGATCGACTCGACGCGCACGCCGTCCCGACAGTAGCGATGCAGCGTGTTGTCGATCGCGTCGACCGGAATGAGTCCGTCAATTGGGCTGTGCCACTCGAAAATTGGTGCTTTTGGCACACCCGAGTAGAACTCCAGGCTGTTCTCCCGCAGCACCTCCCACGCCGCCGGGTTGTCCATGAAGTCGCGATTGTCGGTGAGTTCCGGCGCTGAGTGGAACAGACCCCAGAACATGATCAGGTTGGTGCACTCGTTGGCCACCCGGTCTTCCAGGAAGCGACCAGTGCCGTTGAGCTGATCGGTCAGGTCGACCTTGTCCGGGTATTCGCGCTCCAGCCCGATCGCCGCCGCCAGGGCCAGACCGAACGCGACATGCCGGTTCGGCCCGAGCACCTTCGCCATGGTGACCAGGTTCATCGGCACGCCGCCCTCGACTGCGCCGATGATGTTCAACTCCGGCGCATATGTCGGCGCGAGTGCCGCAGCCCACGCGGTGGCCATTCCGCCGCCGGAGTAGCCGGCCATGCCGATCGGGCTGTGCATCACCTTCAACTGCGGGAGCTTCTGCACCGCACGAATGCCGTCGAGAGTGATCTGTCCGCCGAGCTTTGCGGCGCCGTAGGCCATTCGGGGCCCAAGATGGTCAGGCAGCGCGACCGCCCAACCGCGCAAGAGCGCGATGTTGAGCCCGGGTGCTTCCCGAATCTGCGTGGTCAGGTCGGTCGCGTACAACTCCGAGATGAGTTTGCACTTCTGTCCGAGCGCATTGATGATGTGCTGATACGACACCAGCGGGCCGTCCGGTGCGTGATTCGGCGGCAGTATGAAGGTGGTATTAGCCGCGATCGGCTTGCCCTCGGAATCGTTGGTCCGGAACAGAATCTCCCACACCTCGCTGGTGGGAAAGTACAGATTCCACGGCATTTGCCGGAATCGAATGACGTCACCGGGTTTGTAGTTGCCGATGTCCGCGGGCGCCAGATACCACGCATCCGGATCGGCCGCCGGCATGACTGGCTGTGCCTTGGCGCGCGCCTGTCCCGTAAGGGCGGTCGCGAGCGCGAACAAAAGCACCAACAGACCGACAACGAATCGCCGTTCCCCCATAAAACTCATTCCCCACCAATACATCGTCGTACGCTGACGGCTGACCCCCGCGAGTGAGGCTACCGGTCGGATCGGCGTTAGACACGTCAACGAACGACTTTGGGTGAAATGACCGAAGAATCCCTAGCAGAGATGTTTCCTTTTAAACCACTTTGTGGGTTACAATTTGGTCACACTGGCCGCAGCTGAGACCGCTCGTTGCGGCCAGTTGTTTCCAATCGTCCGCTGCCTGGCGGCAACTACTCTGCCTACCCGTCAGTTGCCTGGCGGCAGCTACTTGTGCTTATCGGTCAGTTGCCTGGCGGCAACTGACGCGGCCCCTTGGCCTCCGTCAATTCCGGCTCGCCGACCCGGCCGATCAGGCCCGGAGTCAGATCTTCGAACGGCGCATCGATCGGGTCCGACGACCAGGACCGGTTGATCTGATGGTGGTACTGAGGCGTTTCGACGCGGGTCGAGTCGATCCACGACCGGCCGAGCTCGGCCGGATCTGCAGGCGCGAGCGGCTCCTGCGGCCGCGCAGGCTCATCGACCTTGTGCTCCTCGACCACCTTGCGGCGGCGAGTGAACGAGAACCGAACTTCATCGAACTCCTCGATCACCGAGCGCGCGGTGCGAACCGTGTTGTTGCCACGCTCGAAAGTCTTCGAGATCACCGGTGGCACGAACGGGCGGACAAATCCGCCGACCGCCTTGGTGAGATCCGGCAGCGGGTTGCTGACCTGCATCGCGGCCGGCAGCACACCGAGCGGACCGCCACGGCGCGGAGCGACCTCGGCTGATTTCGCCGGCACCGGCAAGTTCCTGCTTTCGGGCTGGCTGGGCGCGGAATCGTTGAGCCCGGTGGCCGCGGCGACATCGCGCGCGATCGGCGGATCCTCGACCTCGGCTTCCACCACCGGCTCGTCGAACCCTACGGCCGGCTCCGACCGATCCAGCCGAAGCGGATCGCTCGTGCGGTGCCGAATGCCCGGCGCGGCGCCGATTGCCCGCTGCCGCTCGTTCTCACGGTCGATCGTGGTCTGCGCCTCGATCGCATACCGCGCCGACGCGAGTTTCTGGTCGGCCCACAGTGTCTCTGCCTCAACCCGCACCTCGGCGCGCTTGATGGCGATCGCGGTGTCGGCGTCGAGCTCCGCTCGGGTGCGGGCCAACTCCGCCGCGGTCCGTCGGTCCAGCCCGGTTTCGCCGCGCCACAGCTTGAGCAGCAACGGAAGCAGACTCAGTAGCGCGAAGAACGCGGTGGTCAGCAGTCGAAAGATCAGCGCGCCCGCGTTGTGGATCGTGTAGTTGTGCATCGCCGTCCAACGCGCTGCGAGGCCGCGGTCGACCTGGGCGGGAGCGGCAGCCTGCGCTTGCGCCAGCGTCGTCTCGGCGTCCTGGATTTCCTTGTCGAGACCAGGCGCCTCACGATCGCGGGTGGCCGCGGCAACGTCGAACTCCTGCTGCGCGCTGGCCAGCAGTTCGTTGGCAGTCTTGGTTTCCGGACCGGCGCCGGGGACGCCGGTGATCTTCTGCGGCGGGCAGGCCGGATTCGGGTTGAATTCGCAGCGCGCTACCACCAACGCGTCGTCGCGGTGCTGACGAGCGTCGCGCACGTCGTTGTCGAGGCGCGCGCGGTCGGCACGAAGCTGATCGAGCGCCGAGGAAGCGCGGGTGACGGCAGGATTGTCGGCGACCTGATGCGCCGCCTGATCGTTCAACGCCTGGTTGATGGAGCCGGAGAACAGAGCGATCGAGGCGAGCTCACCGAGAACGGCGCCCAGGAAGAGCGCGACAACACCCCGAGCCACGTAGTCATACCAGCGGATTTGGGAACCGCTCGCGATCGCGCGGGACACGGTGGCGGCGACCAGACCGACGAGCAGCGTGCAGGGCAGGATCGCCCACACTGACCACGACGTCGCGCTCGCGATGGCTAAGGTCGCGACGAGCCAGGCGAGTAGTCCACCGAGCAGCACCACGACGCCGCCCACTTGGTAGGCGGCATGTTCATGCCTTGTATTCTCCTCGTCAGCATGCCCGCCCCCCAGCCAGACCAGGGTGTCGCCGATCGTGGATCGGACGGTTTGCGGGCCAGACGACTTGCTGTGTACACCCATAAATCTCGACCTGTCCTTCCAGCGGAAGTCCCAGCGTGACAGATCGCCGACGTGCTGCGCGAATCTTTACTGACGACTTGTGCTTAGTTTCACAATCGCCAATTCGGCCCTGAACGGCGGGTCACCAGCTGCAGCCACGATGTCTGCATACGGCGACGTTCAGCTACACTGGCGACGAGTCGATGAGCGGCGAAACTACGCCGAGAAGCCCAGCTAGACCACCTAATGAGCAAGCCCTGAGTTGGTACTGACACCCAGTTCTGACTTATCGTTTCTTCTTATGCCGAACGTAGGGGTTGCACCGGCCGGACTTCTCGCGAGTCCTGCACTGATGCTCCTCGGCGGCGTTCGGCACACAATGTTGATGAAACGGCGTTGTCGAAAGCGACGTTGTTGAGCACGCGAAGCTTCGGCGCGTCGGAGTCCTAGCCTAACGGCAGGCCCGCACAGACGCCGCAGGACGCGTGCGCGTGTCGGTGACCACGCTCGTCGTGGCCAGGCCAGCAAAGTTGCTGGAAATCGAGAAGATTGGCAGTCGTCTTGGCAGGGCACCAACCCGCTAACCGAAGGCCGCTGATGTAAAGGCAGTTGATGAGGGAAGAGGCATGAAGGGCATGAAGCAGCTTCCAGGCCACCGGGTACCCGGTCCGCAAGGCCTCTATGACCCCGCGTACGAGCACGACGCCTGTGGCGTGGCATTCGTCGTGGACATGCATGGTCGCCGCAGCCGCGACATCGTCGACAAGGCGATCACCGCCCTGGTCAACCTCGAACATCGCGGCGCTGCCGGAGCCGAGCCGAACACCGGTGACGGCGCGGGAATCCTGATCCAGGTTCCGGACAAGTTCTTCCGTGCCGTCGTCGACTTCGAACTGCCGCCCGAAGGCTCTTACGTCACCGGCGTCGCATTCCTGCCGCAGGCTCGCGCCGAGGCCGCCAAGGCCGCGATCGGCGTCGAGCAGATCGTCAAAGAAGAAGGCATGGAGGTCATCGGCTGGCGCGAGGTGCCGGTCGACGATTCCTCGCTGGGCGCCCTCGCCCGGGACGCGATGCCGACGTTCCGTCAGGTGTTCATCGGCTCCCGCTCCGGATCGCGCGCGCCGTTGACGGGCATGGAGCTCGAACGCCGCGCCTACGTGATCCGCAAGCGCGCCGAACACGAACTGGGCACTGATGGCGCCGGCCGCGGTTCCACCGGCCGGGAGTCCGTTTACTTCCCGAGCCTGTCTGGCAAGACGTTCGTCTACAAGGGCATGCTCACCACGCCGCAGCTCAAAGGCTTCTACCTCGACCTGCAGGACGAGCGCCTCGAGAGTGCGCTCGGGCTGGTGCACTCGCGCTTTTCCACCAACACCTTCCCGTCGTGGCCGCTGGCGCACCCGTTCCGCCGCGTCGCCCACAACGGTGAAATCAACACGGTCACCGGCAACGAGAACTGGATGCGCGCCCGCGAGGCGCTCATCGAGTCCAACGTGTTCGGCGAAGGCAAGCTGGAAAAGATCTTCCCGGTCTGTACTCCGGGTGCCAGCGACACCGCCCGCTTCGACGAGGTGCTGGAATTGCTGCACCTTGGCGGCCGCAGCCTCCCGCACGCCGTGCTCATGATGATTCCCGAGGCGTGGGAGCGCCACGAGAGCATGGACCCGGCCCGCCGCGCCTTCTACCGCTACCACTCGACGCTGATGGAGCCGTGGGACGGCCCGGCGTCGGTCACCTTCACCGATGGCACGGTCGTGGGCGCGGTCCTCGACCGTAATGGCCTGCGCCCGAGCCGGATCTGGGTCACCGACGACGGCCTTGTGGTGATGGCCTCGGAGGTCGGTGTCCTCGACATCGATCCGTCCAAGGTGGTCAAGAAGATCCGCCTGCAGCCGGGTCGGATGTTCCTCGTCGACACCGCGCAAGGCCGCATCGTCGACGACGCCGAGATCAAGGCCCAGCTCGCCGCCGAGCATCCCTATCAGGAGTGGCTGGACCGGGGCCTGTTGCACCTCGACGAGCTGCCGGACCGGCCGCACGTGCACATGACGCACGACAGGGTGCTCATTCGGCAGCAGATCTTCGGCTACACGACCGAAGAACTGAACATCCTGGTGTCGCCCATGGCTAAGACCGGCGCCGAGGCAATTGGTTCGATGGGTACCGACACCCCCATTGCCGTTTTGTCGGCCCGCTCACGGCTGCTGTTCGACTACTTCCAGCAGCTGTTCGCGCAGGTCACCAACCCGCCGCTCGACGCCATTCGCGAAGAGGTGGTGACCAGCCTCGGCGGCACGGTCGGTCCCGAGAGCGACCTGCTCAACCCGGGCCCAGAGTCGTGCAAGCAGATTGTGGTGTCGCAGCCGATCCTGCACAACGACGACCTGGCCAAGCTGATCCACATCAACGATGACGGAGAGCAGGGCGCGCTCCGGTCGGTGGTGGTTCGCGGCCTGTACCCGGTCGCCGAGGGCGGCGCGGGTCTGCGGGATGCCCTGCAGGCGGTGCAGGCTCAGGTGAGCGCCGCCATCGAGGGCGGCGCGCGGATCGTCATCCTGTCCGACCGGGAGTCGAACGAGAAGCTGGCGCCGATTCCGTCGCTGCTGCTGACTGCGGCGGTACATCACCACCTGGTCCGGGAGCGCACGCGTACCAAGGTCGGCCTGATCATCGAGGCTGGCGACGCCCGCGAAGTGCACCACATGGCCACGCTGGTCGGCTTCGGCGCCGCGGCGGTGAACCCGTACATGGCCTTTGAGTCGATCGAGGACATGTTGGAGCGCGGCCAGCTGAGCGGTGTGGACTACGACACCGCGGTCAAGAACTACATCAAGGCCGCCGGCAAGGGCGTGCTCAAGGTGATGTCCAAGATGGGCATCTCGACCCTGGCCTCCTACACGGGCGCGCAGCTGTTCCAGGTGCTCGGCCTGTCCCAGGAGTTGGTGGACGAGTACTTCACCGGGCTGCGCTCGCATCTCGGCGGTATTGGTCTCGACGAGATCGCCGCGGATGTGGCGAAGCGCCACGCGACCGCGTACCTCGAGAACCGACAGGAGCGCGCGCACCGCGAGCTCGAGATCGGTGGCGAATACCAGTGGCGCCGCGAGGGCGAGTACCACCTGTTCAATCCGGACACGGTGTTCAAGCTGCAGCACGCGACGCGCACGGGCCAGTACAAGATCTTCAAGGAGTACACCAAGCTCGTCGACGATCAGTCGGAGCGCTTGGCGTCGCTGCGTGGGTTGTTCCGGTTCAAGACCGAAGACCGCAAGCCCATCCCGATCGAGGAGGTCGAGCCCGCATCGGAGATCGTCAAGCGGTTCTCCACCGGTGCGATGAGCTACGGCTCCATCTCGGCGGAGGCGCACGAGACGCTCGCGATTGCCATGAACCGCCTGGGTGGCCGGTCGAACTCCGGTGAGGGCGGCGAGAACCCGCTGCGTTTCGAGCCGGACGAGAACGGTGACTGGCGGCGCAGCGCGATCAAGCAGGTGGCTTCGGGTCGCTTCGGGGTGACCGCGCACTACCTGACCAACTGCACCGACATCCAGATCAAGATGGCCCAGGGTGCCAAGCCCGGCGAGGGCGGTCAGCTGCCGGCGCACAAGGTGTACCCGTGGGTGGCCGAGGTGCGACACTCGACGCCGGGTGTCGGCCTCATCTCGCCGCCGCCGCACCACGACATCTACTCGATCGAGGACCTGGCGCAGCTGATTCACGACCTGAAGAACGCGAACCCGGCTGCTCGGATTCACGTGAAACTTGTCGCGGAGCCCGGTGTCGGCACTGTTGCCGCCGGTGTTTCCAAGGCGCACGCCGACGTGGTGCTCATCTCCGGGCACGATGGCGGCACCGGCGCGTCGCCGCTGACCTCGCTGAAGCACGCGGGCGGACCGTGGGAACTCGGCCTGGCCGAGACGCAGCAGACGCTGCTCCTCAACGGCCTGCGCGACCGCATCGTCGTGCAGGTGGACGGCCAGATGAAGACGGGCCGCGACGTCATGATCGCCGCACTGCTCGGCGCCGAGGAGTACGGCTTTGCCACTGCGCCGCTGGTGGTTTCGGGTTGCATCATGATGCGCGTGTGCCACCTCGACACCTGCCCGGTGGGCGTGGCGACCCAGAACCCGGTGCTGCGCAAGCGGTTTACCGGCAAGCCGGAGTTCGTCGAGAACTTCTTCCTGTTCATCGCCGAGGAGGTGCGAGAACTGTTGGCACAGCTCGGTTTCCGCACCTTGAACGAGGCGATCGGCCAGGTGCAGCTGCTCGACACCACCAAGGCGAAGGAGACCTGGAAGGCGTCCAAGCTCGACCTGTCGCCGATCCTGGACGACCCGGAAACCGCGTTCATGAGCCAGGACCGCTACTGCACCGGCGTGCAGGACCACGGCCTGGACAAGGCGCTGGACCAGCAGTTGATCGTGCAAAGCCGCGACGCGCTCGACCGCGGTCAGCCGGTGAAGTTCGAAACAAAGATCACCAACGTCAACCGCACCGTCGGCACGATGCTCGGTCACGAGGTGACCAAGCTCTATGGCGGTACCGGACTGCCGGACGACACCATCGACATCACGTTCACTGGGTCCGCCGGTAACAGCTTCGGTGCCTTCGTGCCGGCCGGTATCACGCTGCGGGTGTTCGGTGACGCGAACGACTATGTGGGCAAGGGGCTTTCGGGCGGACACATCGTGCTGCGCCCGCCGCTCGACGCGCCCGCAGACTTCGTCGCGGAGCAGAACATCATCGCGGGCAACGTAATCGGCTTCGGCGCCACCAACGGTGAGATGTTCATCCGTGGTGTGGTGGGCGAGCGGTTCTGCGTCCGCAACTCGGGTGTCACGGCGGTAGTCGAGGGCGTGGGCGACCACGGCTGCGAGTACATGACCGGCGGCAAGGTTGTGGTGCTGGGCTCGACGGGGCGCAACTTCGGCGCTGGCATGTCCGGCGGCGTGGCCTACGTGTTCAATGCGGACCGGACGTTCGAGGCGAACCTCAACACCGAGTTGGTGGACCTCGAGGATTTGCAGAGCGAGGACTACAGCTGGCTCAAGTCGATCATCACCCGGCACCGTGACGAGACCGGTTCCGTTGTGGCCGACCGCATTCTGAGCGACTGGTCGCAGCAGGTGAACCATTTCGTCAAGGTGATGCCGCGCGATTACAAGAAGGTTCTGCTGGCGATTTCGGACGCGGAGAAGACGGGCCGGAACGTGGACGAAGCAATCATGGAGGCGGCACGTGGGTGACCCGAGCGGATTTCTGAAGCACGCGTCGCGTGAGTTGCCGGTTCGCCGGCCCGTCCCGCTGCGTTTGCTGGACTGGAAAGAGGTCTACGAAGACTTCGCCACCGATACGCTGCGTGACCAGGCCAGTCGTTGCATGGACTGCGGTATCCCGTTCTGCCACAACGGTTGCCCGCTCGGCAATCTGATTCCGGAGTGGAACGACCTGGTCTACCGGGACAACTGGCGCGAGGCGATCGAACGGTTGCACGCGACCAACAACTTTCCGGACTTCACCGGTCGGCTGTGCCCGGCGCCGTGCGAGGCATCCTGCGTGCTGGGGATCAACCAGGATCCGGTGACCATCAAGCAGGTCGAGGTCGAGATCATCGACCGCGCCTTCGATGAGGGCTGGGTGCAACCGGTGTACCCGACGCGGTTGACCGGCAAGAAGGTGGCAGTTGTCGGTTCGGGTCCCGCGGGTCTGGCGGCCGCGCAGCAGTTGACGCGCGCCGGCCACACGGTGACCGTCTTCGAGCGTGCAGACCGCATCGGCGGACTGCTGCGCTACGGCATCCCCGAGTTCAAGATGGAAAAGCGCCACATCGAGCGTCGGTTGGCGCAGATGAAGGCCGAGGGCACGGTGTTCCGCACCGGCGTGAATGTAGGTGTCGACATCACGGCTGCGCAACTACGCGAGGAATTCGACGCGGTTGTGCTCGCCGGTGGTGCGACCGAGGCGCGCGACCTGAAGATCCCGGGCCGGGAACTGGACGGCATTCACCAGGCGATGGAGTACCTGCCCTGGGCCAACCGCGTGCAGGAAGGCGACAACGTCACCGACGAGAACGGCCTGCCACCGATTCACGCGCACGGTAAGCGCGTGGTGATCATCGGCGGCGGTGACACCGGTGCCGACTGCCTGGGCACCGCCCATCGGCAGGGCGCGGTAAGCGTGCACCAGTTCGAGATCATGCCGCGGCCACCGGAACAGCGTCACGAATCCACCCCGTGGCCGACCTACCCGCTCATGTACCGGGTGTCCTCGGCCCACGAGGAGGGCGGCGAGCGGGTGTTCTCGGTGAACACCGAGCGTTTCGTCGGCGAGGACGGCCACGTCACCGGGCTCGAAGCGCATGAGGTAAAGATGGTCAACGGCCGCTTCGAGAAGGTCGAGGGCTCCGATTTCACCCTCGACGCCGATCTGGTGTTGTTGGCCATGGGCTTCGTCGGACCGGAGAAGCCGGGCCTGCTCGACAGTCTGGGCGTCGAGTACACCGACCGCGGCAACGTCCAGCGCGACAATGATTGGCGCACAACGGTCGACGGCGTGTTCGTCGCGGGTGACATGGGTCGCGGCCAGTCGCTGATCGTGTGGGCCATCGCGGAAGGCCGGGCGTGCGCGGCAGCGGTGGACTCATACCTCGAAGGTGTGACCGCCTTGCCGGCTCCGATCGTGCCCACTGCCGCGCCGCAGCGGTAAATGAGATAGCGAAATAACCTGCCGCCGTGGCGGTCCGACGTTCTGTCGGCGAGCCACTATATCGTTATGTTGCCGACGCGAGATCTCGGTAACGTTTGGCTATCGCGCGTTCATAAACAGGTATCAATACGGGCACTAAGCGTCGGCTGGTTGGTTATTCGTGCAGGGATTTACGCACCTGGAGGGCGGATGCGACCAAAGTCGTTAGCGGGGGCTGTGCTGGCCCTGCTTTTGATGACCACGGGACTCGTTGTAGGCGCCGCGTCCGCGCAGGCGCAACCGGGTTGCCCCAGTTTGTATGTGGTGGCGATTCCGGGCACGTGGGAGACCTCGGACCGGGGGCCGTCGAAACCGGGAATGTTGACCTGGGCCACCAACGGGCTGCCGCCGAACATCGAAGTCGGCTACGTCAACTACGCGGCGACCGCTTTCCCGTGGGAAGGTGAGATTTACGGCCGTTCCAAGCGGGAAGCGACCGACAATGCGAGCGGCATGATCGCCGCGATGGCCCAGCGCTGTGCGAACACCAAGATGGCGGTGATCGGCTACAGCCAGGGGGCCGACGCGGCCGGGGATCTCGCAGCCGAGTTGGGTTCCGGGCTCGGTCCGGTGCTGCCGAATCGGGTTGCCGCCGTAGGTTTGGTCTCCGATCCGCGTCGCTCGCCCGCCGATGTGCTGGTGGGTCCGCCGGTCGGTGGCGCCGGTGCGGGCGGGCCGCGGATCGGCGGGTTCGGCTTTCTCAGCGGTGTAGTCAAGACCTTCTGCGCGCCCGGCGACCTGTACTGCTCGACCGCACGGGATGACTTTGTGATGCGGTTCGCCGGATTCCTCGCCCAGACCTCCGATCCCAACCCAGCCCAGATCTGGCGCTACCAGTTGGAAGCGAACGCGATCTATGGCGATTTGCAAGCCAGCGGTGGGATTCCGGTGCTGCAGAACCAATTGACGGACCAGGCGAATCAACAGCGCGGACGGCAATTGGAAGCGTTCTACCGGTCACAGGTCCATCAGGATTACAACGCGTTTGTGGTGGATTCGTACGGCGAGTCGGCAACTACCTACCTGCACAACTGGTTGATTCGGGTCGCCTGACGGCCGCGGGCGAGGTTGTGATCTCGACACGGATCGCGCCGATTCTGCTGTGCGTGTCGCCGCCGGATGCTACTAGTCGAGAAGCAAGCTCGAGCCAGGATGGTGACGATGACCAATGCAGGGCCGGATCCGGCGGCGCCGGAACCGCGGGAGCCGGCGCGCCGGCGAACGACGATCACGCGCTACTCCTCGCGGATGCTCTGGTTGCCGCTGCTGCTCGCCGCCATCATCGTGCCGCTGATTCTTGCAGCTCTTGCCACCTTTTCGCCGATAGGCGTTCGTGACCACGTCGAGTCACAGCTGACCGACAAGAGCAAGCAGGCGCTGGCCGCGGCCGGCTTCCCGCAAGGGCAGGTGAGCTTCGACGGGCGGGACGCGACGATCACGAACGTGCCGCGGGGCCGGGCCGCCGCGGCCGTCGATGCCGTGGCGCACGTGGACGGTGTCCGGAACGCGCAGGTCCAAACCGGGACCAAGGCGGCGCCTGTCGATATCGCTCTCACTGGCAACCAAATTCTGCTCATCGGCGCGGTGCCCGACCAGGCCGAGCGCGACGCCCTCGTTGCGGCGGCGCAGCACAATGCGTCTGGACGCGAGGTAGTCGATCGACTCGCTGTTTCCCCGGACGCGGCGCCGACAGCGGGTGCTGGGCCGATCGGCGAGATCGTGGCCGCCATGTCCGGGCCAGGTGATCGCAGCATCCGCATCGGCGCGAACACGATGACCCTGACCGGCACGGTGGGATCCGACCAGGAGAAGGCAACCATCGCGGACAAGATCCACCAAGTCCTGCCCGACTCCACGGTGGACAACCAGCTTGCGGTCACTGCGGGCCAAGCGCCCGCGCCGTCGAAGCCCGCGGCCGCCGCACCTGCGCCGCCCGCCACCCCGCCGCCGCCCCCACCAGCGGCCGGCTATGACAAGGCCGCCCTGCAAAAGCAGATCAACGACGCGATAGCCGGCGGTGCCATCAGCTTCCAACCCGATACCGCGACGCTCACCGCATCGGGCAACGCGGCGGTGCAACGAGTCGCTGACATCCTGCGTGCCACGCCCGCCGCGCGGATCGAGGTCGACGGTTTTGTCGCCGACACCGGTGGCTCGGAGAGCGAAGCAAAGTCCTTGAGCGAGCAACGCGCCGTTGCGGTCAAGGATCGACTTGCTTCGATGGGTATCGACCCGAACCGGATGACCGCCCTGGGCTTCGGCACCAGCCGACCGATCGCCCCGAACAACACCGCCGCCGGGCTAGCGGCCAACCGCCGCGTCGAGATAGTCGTTCTGTAGGAAGGCGTCCCACATGGGTTACCTATTCGGCCAGATCTGGGTCTGGATCGTCATTGCATTCGTGCTAGGCCTGCTCATTGGGCTTGGCCTCGCACTGCTGTTGCGTCGCAAGACAGTCGAAGTGCACGACGAAGAATTGCCCTTCGTCGGCGGGGATGACAGCGAGCCGACGCGGCGATTGAGCGGAACCGATTGGGGCGAGGGCTATCCCGGGCGTGAAGGGCAGCAGGAGTCGTCCGGCGCGCACATTCCCGAGCCCAATAGGCCCGCCCCGCAGGCAGAATCGTTCGACCTGTTCGGCGCGGGACCCGAATCACGGGCGGCGGCCGAACCCGCGGCGGTGCCCGCTGAGTCGTTCGGTCCGCGCCACGACTTCACCGAGCGTCAACCGCACCAGCCGGTTCCGGAGCCGCGCGCTGGCGACGCCAGACACCAAGCGCCACAACAAGAAGCGCGGTCCATGTTCGATCCGTTCCCGTACGACCCCACCGCTGAGCGAGGCGAGGAAGGCGAACCGTTGCCGTACGACGCGCAGACCGGGCCGATCGGGCGGTATCCGCCGGAGCAATCCGGTCCGCGAGAGTAGGGGTTAGTCGCGCCGCAGGGCAGTGCTGACGGCTCGGCTCCCGCTCGCTCCGGTCCAGCGCTGATTGGTCGATTCCGCACCGGCTCCGGTCCTCGCTTCGCTGCGGGTCCTCACCGTTGCTACATCTCCTCGCTTCGCTGCGATCCTCACTCGCTTCGCCGAGCGTTGCGGGGTAGCAAATCCCACACGTGGGCCGTTTCGTTGACCGCCGCGACGGTCCGTCTTCCGTTGCGGGAGAACAGCAGTCGAGTCACCGAGCAGTAGTCGATCGGGAACGCTAGCGGGTCCCGATTACCGAGCACATTCTGGATGTAGGTGTTGATCACCCCGCCGTGGGTGAAGCCGACTACCGTGTCGAGGTGGTCGGTCTCGGCGACGAGGTCATTGACCGCGTCGACGACCCGCTCGACGAACTGCCCGGCATCGATGGCCGCGGGCAGTTGGCCACTTTTGATGCGCGCGTAGGCCTCTGGGAATTCGTCCTTGGCCACCTCGATGGGGATGTAGGCGTGGGCGTGCACGTCGTATTCGGCTAGCCCGTCGACGACATCCACGGGCAACCCTAGTTCGGCGGCGACCGGTTCGGCGGTCTGACGAGCGCGTAGCTGCGGACTGCTGACGACGCGTGTCACGCGGTGCCGGGCAAGGGCCGGCCCGACACGGCTGGCCTGCTGCAGTCCCAGGGGAGCCAGCGCTGGATCGGCGCCGTCGGCCGCGTTGTCCACGCGCAACGGCAGGGCGTGGCGAATCAGGATCAGCTGCACGCCAAACAGCGTCGCACACGCGCGCTATCGTCTGGAGATATGTCGGATATGGCCGAGGCGCAGACACGGGAATACATCGCGGCGGAGCGCCGCGAACTCGCCGAAGTCTTCTCGGCGTTGAGTCCGCAGCAGTGGGAAGCGCCCACACTGTGCGCCGGTTGGCGCCCGCGGGAGGTCCTCGCCCACATCACGATGCAGTACCGCATGTCCATGCCCAGGTTCGCGCTCGAGATGGTGCGCGACCGCGGCAACTTCAACCGGATGGCTGACCGAACCGCCCGGCGCGACGCCGGGCAGTACACGTCCGAAGAACTGGTGGCGCTGCTCGATGCCAATGCCGAGCACCCGTGGCGGCCGCCGGGCGGCGGGTTCGCCGGCGCCCTTTCCCACGATGTGATCCACGGCCTCGACGTCACCGAGGCGCTGGGCCTGGGTCGCAAGGTGCCGCCCGAACGGTTGGCCGTGGTGCTCGGTGGCCTCGGTCAACGGCAGCTGAAGTTCTTCGGCGTCGACCTCACCGGCGTCCGGTTGGAAGCGACCGATATGGACTGGTCGTACGGCGAAGGCGAGCCGTTCAGGGCTCCGGCGCAGCAACTGTTGCTCAAAGTTTCCGGGCGCCGAATTCCGTGACCGGGCGGTTTTCGAGCCAGCAGCGACCGCGATAACCGCAGGGTCAACGACCGGCTAGCGCGGCTTGGCAAGCGGGAATGCCAGGCTGTCGCGGATGCTGCCGCCGGTGATCAGCATGACGATCCGGTCCACACCCATGCCGAGACCGCCGGTGGGCGGCATCGCGTGTTCGAGCGCGCGCAAGAAGTCCTCGTCGAGCTCCATGGCCTCGGCGTCGCCACCGGCGGCGCGCAGCGATTGTTCGGTGAGCCGCTGGCGCTGGTCGACGGGATCGGTCAACTCGCTGTAGGCAGTGCCCAGCTCCATGCCCCACGCCACCAGATCCCACTTCGCGGCGACGCCGGGAATGGTCGGGTGCGGTCGGGTCAGCGGCGACACCGAGGTTGGGAAGTTGGTGTAAAAGGTAGGCAACTCGGTGACAGCCTCGACCAGGTGCTCGTAAAGTTCCTGCACCACCTCGCCCGCATCCCACGTGGATTGGTAGGCAATCTCGTTCGCGTCGCAGAGCCTGCGCAGTTCGGCCAGCGGCGTCTCCGGCGTCACCTCGACGCCGAGCTTTTCCGAGATCGCTTCGTGTACGGGTTTGACCGGCCATTCGCCGGAGATGTCGACCTCGACCAGCTGGCCGTCCTGGCTCGGCCGCATGATCACCGCACGACCGTGCGCGGCCACGGCTGCAGCCTGGATCAGCTCTCGACACAGCACCATCATCCGTTCGTAGTCGCTGTGTGCTTCATACGCCTCGAGGATGGTGAATTCGGGGTTGTGCTTGAAATCGACTCCCTCGTTGCGGAATACCCGACCGATCTCGTACACCTTCTCCATGCCGGCCACACACAGCCGCTTGAGGTACAGCTCGGGCGCGATGCGCAGGTACAGGTCGAGATCGTAGGCATTGATGTGGGTGTGGAACGGTGCCGCGTTGGCTCCGCCGTGTACCTGCTGCAGAATCGGCGTTTCCACCTCGATGAAGGATCGGGCCGCGAGCGTGTCGCGCAGCGACTTCACCACCGCGCTGCGGGCCACCAGCAGCTTGCGGGCATCGGGACGGATCGCAATGTCGACATAGCGCTGCCGCACCCGAGTTTCCGGATCCGACAGGCCTTTCCACTTGTCCGGCAGCGGGTGCAGGCACTTGCCGGTCATCCGCCAATCGGTGGCGAGGAGGGACAGCTCACCGGACTTGCTGCGACCGATGGTGCCGCTGATCTCGATGAGATCACCGAGGTCGAAGGTGTCGGTGAAGGCAGCGCACTTCTCTGCGCCGACCGCCTCCCTTTCGATGAGCAACTGAATGTCGCCGGACCAGTCCCGCAGCAGGGCGAAGACCACGCCGCCGTAGCCGCGGATGCGCAGGATGCGCCCGGCCAACCGCACTCGCGTGCCGACGGGCGCCTGGCACGCTTCAGCCACCGAGTGCGTCGGCGGGTACGCAACGGGATACGGGTCGACGCCGGCCGCGGCGAGTTTGTCCAGTTTGCTCAGCCGGACCCGGACCTGCTCCGGCCGGCGTGGGCCACGCGCCGCCTGCGGCAGCGGCGGCAGATCTGGTGCACTGCCGTCGGCATGCAGCAGCTTGACGGCGGGGAGGTCGGCTGGCACGGCGTTGTGGGTGCCGGTGTGCTTGGTCGCACCGTCGCTTTCGAAGCGGGGGATAAAGCCCTCGGCAATTCCGGAAGCGATACCGACCCGCGGCAGCTCGCGATTGTCCTCGAAGCAGATATAGCGCGGTACCCATGTCGGCTGGTACTTCACGTTTGACCGGTACAGCGCCTCGAGCTGCCACCAGCGCGAGAAGAACAGCAGGATGCTGCGCCACATCCGCAGGATCGGGCCGGCGCCGATGCGGCCGCCCTCTTCGAACACCGAGCGGAACACGGCGAAGTTCAGCGAGATCTTGTTGATGCCGATGTCGCCGGCTGAAAGCGCCAACTCCGACACCATGAACTCCATGACGCCGTTGGGCCCCTTCGGATCGCGGCGCATCAGATCGAGCGATATTCCGGTGCGCCCCCAGGGCACGAACGACAGCATGCCCAGCACCCGCTCGCCGTCGGGAGTGTTCGCCAGGCACTCGACGAGCAGGCAGTCACCGTCCAGGCTGTCGCCGAGGCGGCCGAGTGCCATCGAGAAGCCACGCTCCGTTTCGGTGTCGCGCCAGGCGTCGGCGCGGCCGATGACGGTCGCCATTTCCTCCTTGCTGAGGTCGCGGTGGCGGCGAACGCGGATCGAGAAGTTCTGCTTGCGCAGCCGGTTGACGGCTTGGCGCACCGGCTTCATTTCCGCGCCGTTGAGGTTGAACTCGCGCGGATAAAGGATGGCCTCGTCACCGAGTTGCAAGACGGTCAGCCCGGCACGCTGATAGACCTGCGCGCCGAGCTTGCTGGCGCCCATGACCGCCGGTGCCCAACCGTATTTCTTGGTCAGCGCCAGCCAGGCTTCCACCGCGTGCGGCCAGGCCTCGCGAAGTCCGATGGGGTCGGCGCTGGCCAGACACACCCCGAGCTCGACTCGGTAGGTCACCGCCGCCTTGCCGCTGGGCGCGAAGACAACGGCCTTGTCGCGTCGAGTTGCGAAGTAACCCAGCGAGTCTTCGACGTCGGATCGTTCCAGCAGACCGCGAATGGCTGACTCGTCGGTTCCGGTCAGCGCGTTGGTTGAACGCTGCGACCTGAAGAGGGTGATCACCGCGGCCAGCAGCGCGGTAGCGCCGAACAGGCCGAGCAAGAAGTTCACGAAACCATGCGTGCGGCCGTCGAATTGCTCGTTCTCGATGAACGACAGGGCGGTGACGCGGTTGAGTGCCCAGAAGACGCGTTGCCCCGACGGCAGGGTGCCGGGGAACAATTCGACCAGTCCCCAGCCGAGCAGCGAGCCGATGGCCAGGCCGACGACCAACACGCCCAGCGCTTTCCAGCCCGCGCCGGGACGAACCCTGGTGTAGAACTCGCCGCGGGCCAGTACCAGCAGGCCGATCACCAGCAAGTGCACAGCGAGGGCTATGCCGGCATTTACGTTGTGTTCGGTGACCATTTCCAAGGCGTTGACCAAGGCCAACAGCGCCAGGTAGATGGTCAGCAGCCACCAGGCGATGCGTTTGCGGCTCGACAATGCGCCAGCCAGCAGGACGAGGACCAGCGCCCACGCCAGGCTGGTGTCGGGAGCGTCGAAGTAGTAGTTGTCGATGAACTCGCGCGGCACCCGGGTGAGGTAACGCAGACCGGGCGAGAGGCTCCACAGCAGGCAAACGACCGCGTAGATACCCATGATCGAGCCCGCGATGTGCGGGAACTGCGTGAGGTTGGACCAGCGCCGGGTGCTCGGCTTGGTGGGCTTCGATGTTCTCTGTTGGTCCACTTCTGCGGCAGCGGGTTCGGTCGGGGCGTCGACGATGCTCGGTTTGGGCTCGTCGCTTTTGACGACGCGCGCCCGGACGCCTGGTTGGCTGGAGTTCACGTCCTAGACGTTAGCGCCGGTTCCTGACAATGATGAGGTCATGGCTCGCGAAATAATCCCGATCTCCGGTGATTCGATTCGATTGGGGCAATTTCTCAAGCTGGCCAATCTGATCGACAGCGGAGCGGCGGCAAAGGCCGTGATAACCAGCGGCAATGTGCGGGTCAACGGTGCGGTGGAGACCAGGCGGGGCCACCAGTTGCAGCGAGGTGACGTCGTCACGGTGAGCGGGACGTCCGTCGAGGTTGGCGGCTGATCGCTGGGCGTTCGTTCCGGTTCCGTAACGACAAGCGCGGCCAATTTGCGTGGCTGCACCAAGAATCGCCACACTTGACAGCAATCACAGATGTCACATCAGCAACATCGAGCGCTGTCAGGAGTGCGAATGCTCACGTCGAGGAAGACCCGGTTGACCGCCTACGCCGTTGCGCTGGCAACAAGCGTCGCGATCGCGCTGCCGGGCCTGGCGTCGGCTGACACGCCGAATCCCTCGCCGTTGGCCGCCGCAATCAGCACGCTGACCAGCAACGGTGGTGACAGCTTGAGCCTGCAGGCCGCCGAAGCCATCGACGCTATCGGCAAGAAGAACGCACTCGGCGACGTCCCATCGACGTCTGCGGCGTCGCCCACGGACCTGATGGGCGCTTATCAAACGGCGGTCAAGGCCTTGCAGGCGATGGGCATCAACCCGTTCCTGTACCCGACTGCCGCACCGTTCTGTTCCGGCGGCTCGCCGTTGGGTCTCGCGCCGGCCGTCGCGGGCGCGGTGCCCGGGCCGTGGCCGAACATGCAGGTACTGGGCCAGCCGCTGAACGCCGTCTCCTCGGGGCAAACCCTGTTTGCCTTCGTGCCCGGCGGCATCGCGAAGGACGGCGCCGATACCTCAGGCATGCAGGTCGCGTGGTTCAACGTCAACACATTCCAGGGCGGTTTCGTGCCGATGGGCACGCTGGGCGATGTGGCCAAGAGTGCTGTGCCGGGTGGGATTCCGGCCGAGCTGCAGCCTGTGGTCGCCGGGGCGATCAGCAACTTCCTGAACTCGGTGGTGCCGCTCGGCGGTGTGCGGGCGGTTCCGGTGCAGACCGGCTCGGGCACGGTGCTTGCGGCGATCTTCGGGACCGTCCAGAACGGTGCCAGTTCCTGCTTCTTCCTGCCGACGGTGGGCATCACCACCGTCAAATAGGTCTTCGGGCGAGTGGCGCGGGTCCGGGCTGATGGCCTTGGCCCGCACCACGACCTATAACTCGCCGATGCTCAATCTGGCGCACCCACCGCACCGAACTCCCCTCTGTCACAGTATCAGTGAGGAGCATTCGATGGCGGCACAGGTTCGAAGCCGGGCGGCCGGTGTCATCGCCGGACTAGCGGCCGGTGCGGTGGTACTCGGCGTGGGGCAGTTGGTGGCGGCGCTGATAGATCCCGCCTCGGCGCCGTTTTATGTCCTCGGTGCGACCGTCATAGACCGGACTCCGCAGGGGGTGCGGGAAGGGATCATCGGGCGCTTCGGCAGCAAAGACAAGCTCGTGCTGTACTGCTGCCTCGGAGTCGGCGCGGCCGTTTTGAGCGCGGTGGTCGGTCTCGTGGAGCGGCGTCGCCCGGCGGGCAGTGCCATGTTGGCTGTTCTCGGCATCGCTGTCGCCGTCGCAGCGCTGATGCGCCCGGCGGCCACGGGGTGGTTCGTCGCCCCGACAGCGCTCGGCGTTATGGCGGGTATCGGCACATTACGGATCCTGACTGCGGCCGCGGGTCAGGCCGAACCCGCAACCGCCGGGCTCTCGCGCCGCCGCTTCCTTGGACTGTCTGCGGCGGCAGTGACGGTCGCCGTGGCGGCAACAGCCGGCGCGCGCTACGTCGGGAAAACAGCGCGGGATCTCGCCGCTGACCGGCGACGATTCGCCGTGCCCAGCGCAACCGCACGACAGGTACCGCCGGGTGCACGGTTGTCCGTGCCCGGAATTACCAGCTTCCAGACGAGCAACGACGCGTTCTATCGCGTCGACACCGCGTTGCAAATACCGGCCGTGACAGCGGACGACTGGCAGCTACGTATCCACGGACTGGTCGACCGGGAATTGCGGCTGACATTCGACGATCTGCGCCGACACCGCGCGATCGCCCGGATGATCACCTTGACCTGCGTCTCCAATGAGGTCGGCGGCGACTTGGCCGGCAACGCCGTGTGGACCGGGTACCCGTTGGCGGACTTGCTGCACGACGCGGGTGTACGGCCGGACGCCGACATGTTGCTGTCGCGCAGCAGCGACGGCTTCACGGCCGGGACACCGGTCGAGGCCGTGTTGGACGGTCGCGACGCGATGCTGGCAGTGGGGATGAACGGCGAGCCGCTGCCGCTGGAACATGGCTATCCGGCACGACTCGTGGTGCCTGGGCTGTACGGCTACGTATCGGCGACCAAGTGGGTCGTCGATCTAGAACTGACCCGGTTCGACCGTGCGAACGCCTACTGGACCAGTCGGGGTTGGGCCGCGAAGGGGCCGATCAAGATTGCATCACGGATCGACGTCCCGGCCGCGTTCGCGACCGTCGCACCCGGTCGGGTCACCGTCGCGGGTGTGGCCTGGGCGCAGCATCGCGGAATTCGCGCGGTTGAGGTGCAGGTGGACGACGAGCCGTGGCGGCCTGCGGAGCTGGCGCAGGAGTACTCGACTGACACCTGGCGGCAATGGAAGTGGAGCTGGGACGCCCGGCCAGGAACGCACACGTTGCGGGTTCGCGCCACCGATGGCACGGGCACGGTGCAGACGTCCAAGCGTGCGGCCCCGTTCCCAGATGGTGCAAGCGGATGGGCGTCGCGGGTGATTACGGTCGGCTGAGAACTTCGCGGCCATCCGTACGCGCGGTCGCGCCGAATCACTCCCCGACGTCACACCTGCATGGCCTGCACCTACCTCCCCATCCCGAAAACCCAAGGAGCGCAACCTCATGCGTTTACATCGCGGCAGCACTCTGATCGGCATCGCAGCGCTGGCGGTGCTGAGCGTCGCTGGCTGTTCCAGCAACGACAATTCCAGTTCGACGCCGTCCTCGATGCCAGCCGCATCGTCGGCTGCGGCCAGCCCGGCCGCAGATCTGGTGGGTCCCGGCTGCAAGGACTACGCCGCCAACAACCCCAGCGGCCCTGGATCAGTCAACGGCATGGCCCAAGACCCGGTGGCCACCGCCGCCTCGCACAACCCGCTGCTCACCACGCTGGTGGCGGCGTTGTCCGGCAAGGTCAATCCACAAGTGAACCTGGTGGACACCCTCAATGGCGGCCAGTTCACCGTGTTCGCCCCCGTCGACGATGCGTTCAAGAAGATCGACGCAGCGACCATGGACAAGCTGAAGACGGATTCGGCGCTGCTGACCAAAATCCTCACCTACCACGTGGTTCCGGGTCAGCTCTCGCCCAGTCAGATCGACGGTGAACACAAGACGGTCGAAGGCGCCAGCGTCAACGTCACCGGTTCCGGCGACGACCTCAAGGTCAACAACGCGTCGGTGATCTGCGGCGGAGTGAAGACCGCGAACGCCACCGTGTACCTCGTCGATACCGTCTTGATGCCGCCCGCCAGCTAGGACGCTGGAACGGTCCGGGCGCCTAGCCCTCCGCCCGGACCACCACGCCGTCGGGGTCGCTGTACACGATGTCTCCAGGATTGAAAGTCACGCCGCCGATCTCGACAGGGACGTTCTTCTCACCCGAACCGGTTTGGGTGCTCTTGCGGGGGTTCGTGCCGAGCGCCTTGATGCCGATGTCCAAGGTCTGCAGAATCGCCGAATCCCGCACTGCGCCGTTGATAATCACGCCGGACCAACCATTGCTCACTCCGCGGCCGGCAATGATGTCGCCGACCAGCGCAGTGTGGATGCTGCCGCCGCCGTCGACCACCAGTACGCCGCCGTCGCCCGGTTCGCTCAACGTCTGTTTGACCAGCAAGTTGTCCTGGAAGCAGCGAATGGTGGTGATCCGCCCGGCAAAGGTGGCGCGGCCGCCGAACTGGCGAAATTGCGTATCACAGCTGCGGATTTCGGGTCCGATTTCGTCGGCGAGGTCGGCGGTGGCGATGGTTTCGGTCACGGGTCAACATTAGAGGACGTGATACATGGACTCCCCGCACCCAGTGTCCATTCTTGAGCGTTACGTCGAGGGATCCGGGCTGTTGCGCAATTCGGGGCGGGGTGTGATGGGCTGGTGTCGATGGTGCGGGTGTGTGTTCGTCGTCGTGCCCGGTGGGGGCTGGCGGGTTATGCAGTCGCTGGGGTCAGTGCGCCGGTGGTGATGGCTTTGAACAGGTTGTGCACGAGCGCGTGGAAGCTGAATTCGGCTGTGGCTCTGGTTGTTCGGCGGGATGTGAAGCGTTTGAATCCGAGGTTGTGTTTGGCGTGGCCGAACGGGGTTTCGGCGATGTGGCTGCGCTGGTTGTAGAGGGCTTTGCCTTCGGGTGT
>NZ_VLIY01000008.1 GCF_007489285.1 Skermania sp. ID1734 | reverse complement strand
CGGTGGCAACAGTTGACGCCGACGTTCTACAGGCGCAGTACTTCCTCGCCGAACTCCAACGGGCCTCAGACACGCTCACACGGCAGATCGAACACATTCAAGGCGGTCACGGCGATGCCCGCAAGGAACGGCGCTGCCGCGCCGAACTGCACGAAGTACGCCGACAACTGGCAGCCATCCGGCACCGGTTCGCCGACCAAATCTAGAGCCCGGGCTACGGCCCAAGTTCCCAACACACACCCTCCAGAGGGTCACTTTTCAGAAACCCACCAGGGGTCAGTTTTCGCGAACCGTTGACACTGGTCGTCGGTCAACTCCGCATCACCCACAAACCCAGTATCGTCCCTGTGGCCGATCACGCGAGGCGTTTGGTGCCGAGCAGCGACGGCTCAGTTCAGCCCGGCGTAGGAGTGCAGTCCGCTCACCGGCGTTGAGCCCCGGGACACGCACGACGAACGGCACCAACCGACCACTTTCACCCCGACGGTCCGCTGGTGATGCCCGGCTATTACAAGAGGCCCAATGGTTCACACGGGTAGCGAATCTCCGGGGAAGCCGAGGCAGGAGTAGGTCTGATAGGTCATCATTCCTGCTTGGACGCAAGGGTCGTCGGCCATGATTTGGCGGGCATGGTTCTCGGTCGCGGGCATGACGGCCATGCCGGCGAGGGTGTCGGACAGTATCGGACACAGGATGGCGATGACGCCGTCGGCGCGCAGCGAGACCATTCGTCGCTGGTGTTCCAGTTCGATGGCCTCGGCGCCGTCTTGATGTCGCTGCGGAGTCCACGACAGCAACACCAGGCTGTAGGGCTGGGCGGTGGACGCCAGCTCACGGATCTGCTCGTCTGTCACGGTCGAGTTCATGTCCTGGTCCCTAAGGGTCGCTTCGGTGCAATCAGCCCGGGCCGACGCATTGGTCGTCGTGGTCGACCTCGCCCGACGACGCGGTCTTGGTCACGGCCGTAGCGCTGGCCGGTGTACTTCGTGGAGACCTCGTCGACCGCTGCCCATTCCGGCTGGCCGTCGAACCAGCCGACAAAGACTCACGGTCACGACGGTAACACCCTAAGTTCCTTAAGGGAACCCAGATCCGTATGCTGATTCAATGCAGCGCACGAAATTCGGTGAAATGGCGTGCTCGATCGCGCGCACACTGGAGGTGATCGGCGAGCCGTGGTCGCCGCTCGTGCTGCGCGACGTGTTCGCCGGCGTGCACCGTTTCGACCAGATCCACGCCGACCTCGGCATCTCGCGCAAGGTGCTCACCGAGCGGCTCAATCACCTCGTCGATCAGGGGATTCTCGAGCGCCGGCCATACGACGGGCGTCCACGCTTCGAGTACCACCTCACAGACAAGGGCGCCGAACTCGTGGACCTGCTGATGGTGATGGTCGGATGGGGCGACCGATGGCTCGCCGGCGATGCCGGCCCACCCGTCCTCTACCGCCACCGCACCTGCGGACAGATCAGCCGGGTCGAGCTGCGCTGCGTGCACTGCGGCAAGCCGATGCACTCCGGCGACGTGGACCTACTGCCCGGGCCTGGCTCGCTGCACTGACCACGGGCAGAGGCTGCTCCGTTCGGCGCGCACTGACACCATGTGGTGGGCGCGGGGCAACAGCCAGTCCCGCGCGACCGCGGGATCACAGGTGAGAACCAGCTCAGTTCAGCCCGGCGTAGGAGTGCAGGCCGCTCACCACAATGTTGATGACGAACAGGTTGAACAGCATCGCCACGAACCCGGCGAGGTTGATCCACGCGGCCTTCGTTTCCCGCCACCCCGACGTCGCCCGCGCATGCAGGTACGCCGCATAGATGATCCAGGCGATGAACGACACCGTCTCCTTGGGATCCCAGCCCCAGAACCGACCCCACGCGGCTTCGGCCCAGATGGCGCCGAGAATCACGCCGCAGCCGAAGATCGGGAAGCCGATGATGGTGGTTCGGTAGGCCAGCCGGTCCAGAGCCCGGGCATCCGGCAGGCGCCGGGCGATCGCGCCCAGGATGCCGTGCTCGGCGCCCTCGGGTTGATGCATGCGGATGAGGAACAGCAGGCTAGCCACCCCGGCGACCAGGAAGATCCCGCTGCCGACACTCACCACCGTGACGTGGATGGGCAGCCAGTAGGAGCGCAGCGCCGGAACCACGGGCGCCGCGTCGGCGTAGAGCACAGTGCCGGCCAGAAACATCAGGATCAGCACCGGCACGAGCACGAACACCCACATCGAGCGGTACTTCTGCCCACGCAGGAACACCGACGCAGCCAGCATCGCCGCGGTGGTGGCCATGGTGACGAACTCGTACATGTTGCCGAGCGGGAAGCGTTCGGTGGCAAAGCCGCGCAACACGATTGCGGTGACTTGCAACGCGATACCGACAACGATCACGGCCGCGCCCATGTTGCCCAACCGCTCCGCCAACGGCTTTCGCGGCTCCTCGGCTATCCGGCCCGGCTGCATCGGTGCACCGGCGCCGACGAGTTCGCGCTCCTCGACGCGACTGGTGCGCGCGGTCGCATACTGAGCGATCAGCAGCACGGCCGCCAGCAGGTACACCGCGAAGGCCGACTGAAACGCCAAATCGCTGTAGCTGGCAATGCTTTCGTGGACAGGCATCATCTCTCCCGCGTGTCACCTAGCAGCCGCTTGCGCAGCCGATCGAACTCGTCACCCCAACCGGCCTGGTCGGTACGCGCCAGCCCGCCCATCTCCACAACGGTAGTGCGTTCGCCGGTGGAATCTGCCGAAACCGAACTCGGATAGATCCGCACCCAGACCCGGCGCCGCTTGATCACGAGCGACACCAGCAGTCCGGCCATCATCGCCAGCGCCGCGATCAGCACCCAGCGCTCGGCCGGGTCGTGCGACACCTGCAGGTTCACGAATTCCTTGGCGCCGTCGAAGGAAACCTTGGTGCCGTCGCTCAGCGTCGTGCTCTGCCCCGGCCGGAGATTGACCCGGGCCTGTTTGACCAGCCGGTGCTGGGTGATCATGTCCTGGTCCAGCGAGAACAGCGACTGCGGCAGGCCGGAATCCAAGCCGGTGTCGCCGCGGTAGATGTCGATAGCGACGGCGGGATCAGTCATGGCCGGGAAGCTCGATGAGAGCAGGGTGCCGTCGAACGCGGCGGTCGGCGCGAACAGTCCCTCAATCGCGATCTGGTGCTTGCGGCGCTCGTCGGGGTCGGCGTACATGTGCGCGGGCGCGTCGACTCGGATAGCGCCGCTGCTGAGGAAGGTGTGCGCGTCGTCGGGCCGCCACTGCACTGTCTTGGTGCGCGTCTCGCCGTTGGGGAACGTGATGGTGAAGGTCGGCGCGTAACCGTGGCCCTGCAAGTACACCCTGTCCCCGACCACGCGCAGCGGATGGTTCACCTGCAGGCGGTCGTCGTGCCAGGGACCGTTGGGCACGTCGGACCCGGCTTGATAGGAGATGTCGGCCGTGAACATTTCGGCTTGGCCGTTGGGCAGGTAGTCCGCCTTGAAGTTCTTGACCCGCACACAGATCGGCGTCAGGCCGGTGCCGTTGACGATGTTGCCGGCACGGAAGGAGTCGAACGCGGCCGGCGAGGTGGAACAGATGCCGGCGTCATTGTCGGCGATGACGACCACGTTGCCCTCGTAGCCGAACAGCTTGCCGACGGCGATCGCGACGAGCAACCCCACCAGCGCCAGGTGGAACACGAGGTTGCCGAACTCGCGCAGATAGCCCTTCTCCGCCGAGATGGTGATCTCGCCCGGGTGATGCGACTTGTTCTCGTCGCCGGTGCGCACGGCGACCCGCCACCCGCGCAGTTCGGTCCGTACCCGATCGGCGAAGCTGGCCGGATCGGCGTCGACCTCCCCCGTGAAGTGGTGCGGCAGCCGGGACAGGTTGCGCGGTGTCGGCACCGGCGCCGTCCGCAGTGCCCGCGCATGATCGAGGCAGCGCGGCAGGATGCAACCGACCAACGACACGAACAGCAGCACGTAGATCGCGGTGAACCAGAAGCTGCCGAACACGTCGAAAAGCTGCAGCCGATCCATCCACGGCCCGATGGTGGGCCGGTCGGCGATGTACTGGTCGACCTTCTGCGCGTTGAGGCTGCGCTGCGGAATCAGCGCACCGGGAACGGCGGCCAATGCCAGCAGGAACAGCAGCACGAGCGCCGTGCGCATGCTGGTGAGGCCACGCCAGGTATTGCGCACCAACGCCAGCCCACGCCGGGGCATGGATTGCCGCGGCGGCAGCGCGGGAGCCTGGGGCGGCGCTTGGGTAGCTGTCATATCGGCAGATTCACCCCGCTGACGAAGACGTCGCGCACCCAGCTGATGAAGTGGTCCCACATCCCGGTGACGAGTGCGGCACCGACGGCGATGAGTAGCAAGCCGCCGAAGATCTGGATCGCGCGGGCGTGCCGGCGCAGCCACCCGACGCCGCGCAACGCCCCGGCCGAACCGAAGGCGAGCACCACGAACGGCAGGCCCAGCCCGATGCAGTAGGCGACGATCAGCGCCACTCCCCGTGCGGCCGTGGCGCCTTCGGTGCCCGCCGCCACCGACATGACGCCGGCCAGCGTCGGTCCGAGGCACGGCGTCCAGCCGAGCGCGAACACCGCGCCGAGCAGGGGGGCGCCCACCAGGCTCGACACCCGTCGTGGCTCGAAGCGGACGTCGCGCTGCAGGGCCGGAACCAGGCCGACGAACACCAGTCCCATGAGGATGGTCACCACACCGCCAACGCGCTGCAGCACGTCCCGATTGATCGACAGTGCCTGCACCGCACCGAAAACCGTGGCGGTGGCCAGCACGAAGACCACGGTAAAGCCAGTTACGAACAGCGCCGCCGCCCCGGCAACGCGCATCCGGCCGCCGCGGGATCGGGTGACCGCTTCCTTCGCCGTCACGGGCGGGGCCTCGGCTCCGACCACCCCCGCGAGGTAGGACAGGTAGCCGGGCACCAGGGGCACCACGCACGGCGAGGCGAACGACACCAGCCCGGCCAGGGCGCAGGCGCCGAGCGCCAGCAGCAGCGGGCCTGACGCCGCTGTCGACTGGAAGCTCGCGCCGATGCCGGCCAGGTTCATTGGCTTGCCTGCGGTTCTTTGGCGACGCGTTCCACCACGGGCTGCAGATCGCTCGCCAGCAGCGCCTTCAGGAACACTGCGGCCACCCGATGCTGCCGGTCGAGCACGAGCGTGGTCGGAATGACGCTGGTCGGGAAGTTTCGGCCGAGGTTCACCAGCGTGCTCATCGACGGGTCGTAGATCGACGGGAAGGTGATCTTCTCGTTGACCACGAAGTCGCGCGCCTCGTCCTTCTGGTAGTCACGCACGTTGATGCCGAGGAACGCGACCCCGAGATGCTTGGTGGCTTGGTAGACCTGTTCGAGGTCATCGGCCTCGCCGTGGCAGGGCCCACACCAGTTGCCCCACAGGTTGATCACCACGACCTGGTTCGGAAAGTCTTTCAAGCCAATGGTTTTGCCGTCGTTCATGAGGTCCGGGCCGGACAGATTGCCCACGGTGCCCCGGGACTCGGGCGGGTCGTAGTAGATGTCGGTCTTACCGCCGGGGGAAACGAAATCGAACGTACCGCCTTGCGCCACCGCGTCTTTGCCCGAGCATCCCGTTGCCGCCAGCACAGTGGCGACGGCAATCAGTAGCGCGGCCAGGCCGCGAAGCACGTTGGTGTTCACGCTCCAGTCACCCTCGGATCTGATCCGCCCGCAGGCTCCGAGTACACGATGTCGACGAGGGTGTCGCCGTCGTAGACCAACGAGGTGATCGAGGCCAACGAGCACTGCCGCCGTCGCGGGTCGTGCCACAGGCGCTCGCCTTGCAAGAACCGGCGCAGCGTCCACACCGGCAACTGGTGCGAGACGCACACCACCTCATGACCGGCAGCTTCGGCGCGGGCCTTGTTGACCGCGGCCAGCATCCGGTGCGCTATCTGCAGGTAGGGCTCGCCCCACGACGGGGTGAACGGATCACGCAGCTTCCACCAGTGCCGCGGCTTGCCGAGCGCGCCATCGCCCACGGATACGCGCAGGCCCTCGAAGGCGTTGGCCGCCTCGATGAGGTTGTCATCGGTGGCCACCTCGAGCCCGTGGGCGGCGGCGATCGGTTCGGCGGTCTCCTGGGCGCGCTGCAGCGGCGAGGCGATGACATGGGTGACGTCGTGATCGGCGAGGGCGGATGCCACCGCCCGCGCCTGTGACTGGCCGGTGACCGACAGGCGGTAGCCGGGGAGACGGCCGTAGAGGACCCCGTTGGGGTTGTGCACCTCGCCATGGCGCACGACGTGCACGATGGTGCGAAGCTTGTTGGCCGGGGTGTTCTCGTCCATCAAAATGCGGGTTCCTCAGTGCTGTCGCGGGTTTTGTTGCGGTGGGGCTGCCGCCGCCGCTGCACGCGCCGCTGCGGGAAGGGCGTCGGCGATTCGACTGAAAGCATTGTCGTCAAGCGCCGCAGACACAAACCACGCTTCGAAGGCACTGGGCGGCGCGTACACGCCACGGTCGAGCAAGGCATGGAAGAACGGCGCAAAACGCCAGGTCTGCGCGGTCTTGGCGCGCGCATAGTCGGTGACCGGCGTCTCACTGAAGAACACGCTCACCATATTGCCTGCGAACTGAACCTGATGCGCAACACCAGCCTGCGTCAGGGCCTCGCCGAGCAGGTCACCCAATTGCTTCGCATTGCGGTCCAGTGCCGCGTAGACGTCGTCGCCGGCCGCCCGCAACGTGGCCAGTCCGGCGGCCACCGCGACCGGATTTCCGGACAGCGTGCCGGCCTGGTAGACGGGGCCGGCGGGGGCGAGCCGGCCCATCACCTCGCGACGGCCGCCGAACGCGGCCGCGGGCAATCCGCCGCTCATCACCTTGCCGAAGGTGTACAGGTCGCCGGCCACACCGTCGAGGCCGAACCAGCCTGCGGAACTCACCCGGAAACCGGTCATGACTTCGTCCATGATCAACAGCGCGCCGTGTGCGGTGCACAACCGCCGCAGTCCGGCGTTGAACCCGTCGATCGGCGCCACCGCGCCCATGTTCCCGGCCGCGGCTTCGGTGATCACGCAGGCGATTTCGCCGTCGTGCGCACTGAAAGCTGCCGCGACGGCGTCAAGATCGTTGTAGGGCAAGACGATCGTGTCGGCGGCTTGCGCGCCGGTGACACCAGGCGAGGTCGGTAGACCGAGCGTGGCCACGCCCGAGCCGGCGTCGGCAAGCAGCGCATCGACGTGGCCGTGGTAACAGCCGGCGAACTTGATCACTTTCGGCCGACCGGTGAACCCGCGGGCCAGCCGCACGGCGCTCATGGTGGCCTCGGTTCCCGAGTTCACCAACCGGATCTGCTCCACCGGTTCCACCCGACGCATGATCTCTTCGGCCAGCTCGATCTCGGCCGCGGTGGGCGCTCCGAACGACAACCCCGACTGTGCCGCGCGGGTCACGGCGTCGACGACCGCCGGATGTGCGTGGCCGAGAATCATCGGGCCCCAGGAACACACCAGATCGACGTAGCGGTTGCCGTCGGCGTCAACGAGTTCGTAACCGTTGGCGCTGGCCATGAACCGGGGCGTGCCACCGACCGCCTGGAAGGCGCGGACGGGAGAGTTGACACCGCCGGGGATCACGCCGCTCGCCCGGTCGAACAGCGCCGCGGAGGTAGCGGATCCAAAACTCACGGCATCCAGTGTCGCAGCCGCGCCGATTTCTCCCAACGACAGGGTGTAGTGGACACCGTTTGCGTAACGTCGAGGTATGGCCGACACCCGCATCTCCGATCAGCTTCGTAAGACCCTCGATGGCCGCTGGCACGACGTGCGCGAGAAAGTTCGCTCGGACCTCACGCGCGACGAATTCCGGCCGCACTTCACCCCGGATCTGGAAAAGGCGCGGGCCAAGGCGCTCGAGCAGATGAAGCTCGTCGCCAAGGAGGGCTACGTCTCCGACGGTTTCCGAAAGGAGCACGGCGGCACGGGAAATCCCGGTGCGGCGGTGGTGAGCATCGAGATGCTGGCGATGTCGGATCTGTCGCTGATGGTGAAGGCGGGCGTGCAGTGGGGGTTGTTCGGCGGCGCCATCGAAAACCTCGGCACCAAACGCCACCACGACGCCTACGTCAAACCGCTGATCGACCTCGACCTGCTCGGCTGCTTCGCCATGACCGAGATGGGGCACGGCAGTGACGTGCAGGAACTCGAAACCACGGCCACCTACGACCCGGCCACCGAAGAGTTCGTCATTCACTCCCCTACACCGTCGTCGACCAAGGCCTACATCGGTGGCGCTGCCGAGCATGCCCGGATGGCGGCGGTGTTCGCTCAGCTCATCAGCAATGGGGAGGGACACGGCGTGCACTGTTTCGTCGTCCCGATCCGCGACGAGCACGGCAATGACCTACTCGGCGTGACCACCTCCGACCACGGCTACAAGGGCGGTCTTCCGGGCGTGGACAACGGCCGCATCAGCTTCAACCAGGTGCGCATACCGCGGGACAATCTGCTCAACCGCTATGCCGACGTCGCTGCGGACGGGACATACTCCTCGCCCATCGAGAACCCGAACCGGCGGTTTTTCACCATGGTCGGCACCCTCGTGCGCGGCCGGGTGACGGTCGGCGGTTCGGCGGCCGCCGCCGCCCGGGTGGCGCTGGCCATCGCCACCCGCTACGCGCTGCAACGCAGGCAGTTCGGCGCCCCCGGCAGCGACCAAGAAGTCCTGATCATGGATTACCTGGTGCACCAGCGCCGGCTGCTGCCGCTGATCGCCCGCGCGTATGCGCTGCAGTTCGCGCAGAACGAACTCGTGTCGAAGATGCACGAGTTGCAGAGCACCGACGATCCCGACGAACAAGAGCAGCGCGAACTGGAAACCCGGGCGGCGGGCCTGAAGGTCGCCAACACGACCCACGCCACCCGGGCCATCCAGGAGTGTCGCGAGGCGTGCGGCGGCGCGGGGTACATGATGGAGAACCGTCTGGTCGCGCTCAAGGCCGACACCGACGTCTTCACCACCTTCGAGGGTGACAACCACGTCCTGACCCAGCTCGTCGGCAAGGAACTGCTCACCAGCTACGCCGACGAAGTGCGCAACATGGGCACGCTGGACTGGATGTCGTTCGCGGCCGACACGGTCACCGACGTGGTCCGCAAGCGCAGCGTCACCGCGCACATCGTGCAGGCGATCTTCGATGCGCGCGAGGACAACAACGCTGACGGCAGCCTGTACAACCGCGGCACCCAGCTGCAGATGTTCGAGGATCGCGAGGAGCACATGCGCTCCACCGCGGCGCGACGAATGCAGGCCGCGCGCAATCGCGAGGACAGCCCGTTCGACGCCTTCAACTTCGTGCAGGACCACATGCTGCGGGCGGCTCGCGCGCACATCGACCGGGTGGTGCTCGAAGCGTTCATCGCGGGCATCGACGAGTGCCCGGAGGGCCCGGCCCGCGATGTGCTCAACGAGCTGTGCGACCTCTACGCGCTGACGGTGATCAACGAGGACAAGGCCTGGTATATCGAGCACCGCCACCTCTCGGTGGAGCGGGCCAAGGCCGTGACTCGGGCGATCAATGAGCGATGCCGCTCACTGCGGCCACACGCCCTGGACCTGGTCGAGGGATTCGGTATTCCCGACCAGCTACTCGACGCCGCCATGCTCGGCGGCCCCGGCACCGACGGCGGCCGGTGAGCGCCCGGCGACTACCCGGCGGGCTGCGTCCAGCACGACCAGGCCGGCCACCGTCAGCGCCACGAACGTGCCGGTGATCCACGCGCCCGAGTAGTGGGTGTCCCAGTAGCCGGGCGTCCCGGCTACTGGGGAATCGAAGTAGGTGGTCACGAGCCCGAGATTCCAGCACCACACCCCGAGCGCAACCAGCGCGAGCGCGGCGATGAATTCGATGCCGGCGACGAGTAGCTGCCTGGTCACAGGGCGTCGTCCCGGCCGTGTGCGAGCGCCGCCGTCAGTTCGGCGCGGAGCCGTCCGTGATCCTTCGCCCATGCCTGCACGACCTTCCCGTTCTCCAGCTCGAGCCCGATGCCGGTTCGTCGACGTGGCACCGCGACGAGGTCACCCAGCGCCGGCGCCGACTCCCACGGTTGCGGTTCCCAGGACTCCTCGTCGGCCGGCGGAAAAACCTGGGCGATGTCGCTCAGCGGCACCTTCTCGGTGCCCTGGCGCAGCGTCTGCGGCGTCAGCTCGACACTTAGGTAGCGCTGCGCGGCCGTCACCTGCGCGTACACAATCCCGGCGATCAGCACCGCGAAGACGATCAGCATGAGCACATGCACCCGGGACCCGGTGGCCAGTTCCACGATCGCCACCAGCAGGCACAGCGCCGGGCCATAAGCCACCGCCCGCATATGCGCGCCCGGCTCCGCGAACAGCACGGCGCCCGACGGTGGGTCAGCGTCGCTCATCGGCCGAACCATGTCGATGCGGAGTCGCGATAGGCCAGCACCACGGCGACCAACAACAGGATCGGCACCACCAGCAGCACGCCCGGGCTCAGCTCGGTCACCACTGCCGCTACCTCGAGCAGCGCGAACACCACCGACAACGCGGCGAGCGCACGGCGGATCCGGCCGTCACCACCGCGCACCGGACCGGCGAGCAATCCGACGGCAATGCCGACCAACAGGCAGATCAAACCGTTGCCGCGCAACAGATTGATCAGCGCGCCGATCTTGTCCACCCCCACACCGGACTGCGAGAGGTTGTTGCGGATCGCCTCACCCGAGGCCGTCAGCGCCAGCAAACCAAACAACACGAGAAGCACGGCAGCGACGATCCAGACCCAATAGGCCGCGGTCACGGTGGATGGACGGCGCGAGCCACTCAGGCCGCCCTCACCTTCCACGAAAATCTTGCCGACTCAGCGCTATTGGCCGAAGAGCCCGGGTACCAGCAGCAGGACGACCGTCACCGCACCGAACAGCATGATGAGACCGACGATGACCATCTCTCGTCGCATGCTGTGACGTTGCTCGATGACGACGCGCATACCAGACCTCTCCGCTTGTGATACCACTCACAATACAACCGAGCAGGTTTAGGGCAAATTCAGCTCTCACCGCACGTCCGGCGGCGGGAAGCGTAAGAAATAGCGGTTCGATTCCCGGCGGTGCATCAAAAAGATAGAACCGCCCGCCAAAACGGCTTGCAGGATGCTCGCCGCGCCGACAATCAGTGCCGCGACACCCGGAGTGGAAACGGTCAGGCCGAAGACCGCCGGGATGGCGATCACCACCAGAAACGAACCGACCAGAGTCAACAGCATTCGCGCCCAATTGCGGCCCTTGCGCATCGCGAAATCGATGAGCACGCCGAGCGCCACCACCACGACACCGACTACCGCGATCACTACGAGACCGCTGACAAGAATGTGCTCGGCGGAATCCTGCGACATCGTGGCCGACGGATCCTGCGCGAGCAGGTCGTGCCGAAACTGTTGCGCATAGTCGACGCGGTTGCGGTACATGAGCGCGAGGTTGGCGAACAGGTTGACCAACCCCAAACCGAGGACACCCCACCACAATTGGAAGGCTGTCTGCACGTCGGTCGGCACCGGGCGCGGCGGCTGCGGTGGCGGATAGGGCTGGGAGGGGTAGGGCTGCTGCGGGTACTGGTGTGCGGGATACTGCACGGCTAGCCCAGCCAATCGGCTGCCTCGGCGGCCCAGTACGTGAGCACCACGTCGGCTCCGGCCCGCCGGATACTGGTGAGCGACTCCAACACAGCGGCCCGGCGGTCGATCCAGCCGTTTGCGGCCGCCGCCTCGATCATCGAGTACTCGCCCGAAACCTGGTAGGCAGCAACCGGAATCGGGGACCGGTCGGCGGTTTCGCGGAGCACGTCGAGGTAGGACATGGCGGGTTTGACCATGACCAGATCGGCGCCCTCGGCGATGTCGAGGTCGACCTCGCGCATCGACTCGCGACGGTTCGCGCAATCCTGTTGGTACGTGCGGCGATCCCCCTCGAGCGAGGAGGCGACGGCGTCACGGAATGGCCCATAGAAGGCGGAGGCGTATTTGGCCGCGTACGCCAAAATGGCGGTGTCTATGTGCCCCGCGGCGTCCAGGCCCTGTCGAATGGCGCCCACCTGGCCGTCCATCATCCCGCTGGGACCGAGCACATGTGCCCCGGCATCGGCCTGGGCGATGGCCATCTCCACGTAGCGCGCGAGCGTGGCGTCGTTGTCCACCGAGCCGTCGGGTCTGAGCACACCGCAATGGCCGTGGTCGGTGAACTCGTCGAGGCAGGTGTCGGCCATGAGCACCGTGGCGTCGCCCACTTCATCGCGCAGCGCCCGCAGGCCTCGGTTGAGGATGCCCTCGGGATCGGTGGCGCCGCTGCCGTCGGCATCTTTGTCGCGCGGGTCCGGGACGCCGAAGAGCATCAGCCCACCGACCCCTGCGGCGACCGCATCGACCGCCGCCTTGCGCAGCGAGTCCATGGTGTGCTGATACACCCCGGGCATCGACGCTATGGGCCGCGGCTGCTCGATGCCGTCGGCGACGAACATCGGCAGCACCAATTGCCGTGGCGCCACCGTCGTTTCGGCGACGAGGCGACGCAGGGCGGGGGTAGTGCGCAGCCTTCGCGGGCGGTGGGCGGGAAAGGCTGGCTGCCGGTGGGCGGGAAAGGCTGGCTGCCGGTGGGCGGGAAACACTACCGGCGGCGGCTCTTCTTGCGCGGCGGCGGCAACGCACCCTCGGCGCGCAACCGGGCGGCGTGCGAAGCCAGCGCCTCTACCAGCGGTCCCACCTGCGCCACCTCGGGCTGCACGTCCACGCGCAGGCCGAATTCCGTTGCCGTCTCAGCGGTCTTGGGGCCGATACAGGCAACGATGGTGCGCGCGTGCGGCTTTCCGGCGATACCGACCAGATTGCGCACGGTCGAGGACGAGGTGAACAGCACGGCGTCGAAACCGCCGGTCTTGATCATCTCGCGGGTCTCGGCCGGTGGCGGCGCCGCCCGGACGGTGCGGTACGCGGTGACGTCGTCGATCTCCCAGCCCCGGTCACGCAGGCCCTCGGCGAGGGTCTCGGTGGCGATGTCCGCGCGCGGCAACAGGATCCGGTTGACCGGGTCGAAGACCTCGTCGAAGGGCGCGAACTCCTCGAGCAGTCCGAGGCTGGACTGTTCGCCGGAGGGCACCAGCTCGGGGTTGATGCCGAACGAGCGCACCTTCGCGGCCGTGGCTTCGCCCACGCAGGCGATCTTGACGCCGGAGAACGCGCGCGCGTCGAGTCCGAACTCGGCGAACTTCTCCCACACCGCACGCACCGCGTTGGTGGAGGTGAACACCACCCACTGGTAGCGACCGTCGACCAGGCCCTTGACCGCGCGCTCCATCTGCGCGGGGCTACGCGGCGGCTCGACGGCGATGGTGGGCACCTCGATCGGGATGGCGCCGTGGGTGACCAGCCGCTCACTCATCTCGCCGGCCTGGTCCTTGGTGCGCGGCACCAGCACGGTCCAGCCGTACAGGGCGCGCGATTCCCACCAGGACATCTTGGCGCGCTGGCTGACCACTTTGCCGACGGTCACGACCAGCGGCCCGAGCAGTTCCGATCCGGCGTCGTTGAGGGTGGCCAGGGTCGCCTCGACCGTGCGCTGCTGGCGGGTGGTGCCCTTGACGGTGATCGCGACCGGGGTCTGCGGCGCAAGGCCGTGCTCGACCAGCGCGCTCGCCGTCTCGGCGAGGTGACCGTTGGTCGCGTGCAGCACGAGCGGGCCCGGCGCGGCGGCCAGCGCAGCCCAGTCGACCGTGCCGCGCACGTCGGCCTCGGTGTGGCCGGAGCCCAGCGCCATGCCGGCGTAGCTCGGCACGGCCGAACCCGCAGGCAAGCCTGGCAGCACCTCGAAGTGCACATGGGTGCGCGCCACGGCGGTGACCTCGGCGATGACGGAGTCGGTGGTCAGCGGATCCCCGGAGACCACGCGCACCACGTCGTGGCCGTTGCGGGCCTCGTTGACGAGAGTCTTGGCGACCTCGCCGGGCTCGCCGAGGGCGGGCCTTGTCTCCGGGGTCACGTCCTCGGGCAGCGCGGTGCCGACCAGCGCCACTACGCCCTGGTCCACGTCTGGGTCGACGAACGCGAGCTCCGCGGTGACGAGCACCTCGCGCGCGCGGAGCGTGAGCAGCGCGGGGTCACCTGGACCGGATCCGACGAACAGGATCCGTCCGGGATTGGTCTTGCGGGCTCGGCTCATCGGTGGTTCTCCAGTGCATTCGTCAAACAGCAGGTTCGGGCGGGGATCGGCGGTCGGATCGGCACGGGTTTACCGACCCTGCCGAGACGCGGTGTCTCACGCATCGCTACCATCTCCCATCAGTTCTCGAGCGCCCAGCTCGAGCAGTTCGCGTGCCAGGTCTCGCCCGAGGTTCCCGGCACGTTCGACGGACCCGACCATCGAGGCGCGGATCACGTCGGAGCCGTCGACGGCTGCCGCGCAGCCGCGCACGGACAGTTCGTCGAAGACACGACCGTGGTCGTCGAGTGATTCCACGACCTCGGCCAAAGCCCCGACCGGCGCGGTGCACCCCGC
Organism: Skermania sp. ID1734; assembly: GCF_007489285.1. Lineage (GTDB taxonomy): Bacteria > Actinomycetota > Actinomycetes > Mycobacteriales > Mycobacteriaceae > ID1734. The sequence goes on along the minus strand of NZ_VLIY01000008.1, from coordinate 205,544 downwards.
TTCCAGCTCGGCGAGCAGGGTCCGCTCGGCTACCACGGCCGCTCGCGTGCGCGGATCGTCGAGCCGCGCGAGCGCGGCCACGAGGTCCGCGTCTTCAGCGCGGCACTCGACCGCCAACGCTCCTTGGCCCGGCGCCGGCAACATTTGCACCGGCTCCAATGCCTCGGTGACAGCGTCGAGGCGACCGATCCGCGCCAACCCTGCTCTGGCCACCACAACAGCGTCGAGCTCTCCGGTGGTTACCTTCGCCAGTCTGCTATCGAGGTTCCCACGCAACGGCACGATCTCCAAACCGAGACCGAGCGCGCGCAGCTGCGCAACGCGTCTCGGCGCGGAGGTACCGACGACCGAGCCCGGCGGAAGTTCGCCCAGTACAAGGCCATCCCGGGCGACCAGGGCATCACGGGGATCTTCGCGCGCCGGAATCGCCGCGATGGTGAACCGCGGGTCGTCGGCAGTCGGCAGGTCTTTGTAGGAATGCACGGCCACGTCGACGGCGCCGCGCGCCAACTCGTCGCGCAGCGCGGAGGTGAACACGCCGACACCGATCTGCTGCACCGGCTCCGCCGACTCGTCGCCGGCCGTACGCACGAACACCAGCTCTGCGGGGTGACCGGACGCGATCAGGGCATCGCGTACGGTGCCGGCCTGGGTGCGGGCCAGCAGGCTCGCGCGGGTGCCGATTTTGAGGACGCGCTGCTTGGTGGGGCTACTCATGTTCGCCCATCTCCCGCAGCCGCTCGTGCCCGGCGGTGAAGTCGTCGGCAAGCTCGACCGCGCGGATTTCCATCGGCGCGGCCACAGCCTGAGCGGCGCCCGGCTTGAGTTCGAACAGCTCACGCAGCGCCTCGGCGTAGGTGTCTCCACCCGGTGTCGAGGCAAGCTGCTTGACCCGCACGGTCGGCGCGTGCAGCAGCTTGTCCACCACCCGGCGCACGGTGTTGGCCACCTCGTCGCGCTGCGGCTCGGCGAGGCCGGGCAGCCGCGAATCCAGCCGCAGCAGTTCGGCTTCCACCACCTCGGCGGCCCGCTGCCGCAACGCGGTGACGGTCGGGGTGACCTCGGCCAGCCGCTGGCTGGACAGGTATGCGGCAAGTTCGCTGGCAACGATTGCGCGGGCGGCGTCGGCATCGGTCGCGGCCGGGTTGGCGGCCGGATCGGCCTGCAGGGTCTCCATGTCGATGACGCTGATCCCCGGCAGTCCCGCCACCGCGTGGTCGACATCGCGGGGCAGTCCGAGGTCGCAGATCACCAGCGGCCGGGACGGACCGTCCGCTCGCCGGGACAGTGCCCGATGCGCGTCAGCGAGAGTGACCACGGCCCCGACCGCGCCGGTACACGTAATCACCACGTCGGCTGCTGAGATCGCGTCGGTCAGGTCGCCCAAATCCAGCGCTTCCGAGGGGACGCCGTTGGCCGCGGCCGTGGCAGCGAGTCGTTCCGCCCGTTCCGGGGTGCGGTTGACCACCCGGATGCGGCCGACGCCTGCCCGGGTGAGGTGCGCGACGGCGAGCCCGCCCATCGCGCCGGCACCGACCACCACGGCCTCCCGGCCGACGAGGCCGCCGGCACCGACCAGTGCGGACGCTCGATCGAGCGCCACCGACACCACCGAGGCACCGGCCGAGTCGATAGCGGTTTCGGCGTGCACTCGCTTGCCCACGCGCAGCGCTTGCTGCGCAAGTTCGTGCAAGACCCGGCCGGCGGCCTGCTGGGCATCCGACGAGGCGTAGGCGGACCGGATCTGGCCGAGCACCTGCTGTTCGCCGATCACCATCGAGTCCAGTCCGCTCGCGACGGCGAAAAGGTGCTCGGCGGCGGCCTCGCTGTAGCGGACGTAGGCGTACTTGGTCAGGTCGGCCAGCGGCATCCCCGAATGGTTTGCCAGGATTTCGCCGACTTCCGCGAGCGCGCCGTGGAAGGCATCCACGACCGCGTACACCTCGACGCGGTTGCAGGTGGAAACGATCATCGTCTCGGAAATGTGCGCCGACGTGAGCAACCGGTCGATCATCTTCGGTCTGTCGGACTCGCCGACCGCAACACGTTCGAGCACCGACACCGGCGCGCTGCGGTGTGAGACTCCGACGAGGAGAACACTCATGACCGAACCACCTTGCGGTTGGAGTCAGCATCCGACCGCCGCGTTGCGGACGAATGTGCCGGACCCGCGGTGCCATGTGGTTGCGGTTCGGCGGTAGCCCGCGAACCGGCGGCATCGTGGCCGTCGGAGTTTCGCGAGCTACTAAATGAAAGCATTTGCATCTCTACCGCGAGGTCAACGCGACGAATCTCGACATTCGGCGGAGCGGCGAGTACGACCGGAGCGAAGCTGAGGATGCATCGCAACCCCGCAGCAACCAGCTCGTCGCAGATGCTCTGCGCCGATTCGTCGGGTACGGCGATCACCGCGATGGTGGGCTGCAGTTCCGTGCATTCGGCGGCGAGGTCGCGCACGTCGCGCACCCGCAATCCGGCCACCGTCGTGCCGATGCGGTCCTCGGACCGATCGAACAGTCCGACCATGGCGAACCCGCGACGGGTAAAGCCGCCGTATCCGACCAGTGCACGGCCGAGGTTTCCGACGCCGACAACGACCACCCGATGGCCGCGGTCGAGGCCGAGCGCCGATTCGATGCGGGTGCGTAGCTTGGCGACGTCGTAGCCGACTCCCCGCACCCCGTTCGGACCGAGGTAGGACAGGTCCTTGCGCAGCTTCGCCGAACCGACACCGGCGGCGGTGGCGAGTTCTTCACTCGAGACGATCTGGGTGGCTTGCTCGGAGAGCCCAGTGAGCACCCGCAGATAGGTCGCCAGCCGCGAGACGGTGGCTTGCGGGATGTCCTTCACCGGCGCCTTGTCCGGAACGCGCGCACGGTCACTCGACGCATTCTGGGGCGCGTGGCTCCCCGCGACACCGAATCCATTCGGCGTCTGCTGCGCGTCGGTCACGTTATCGACTCCTCAACCGGCTGCTGGCTGCACCGGCACACGGAAGATCTGCCTGTCGTCGCAACTACGGTACCGCTTGTGAAGCGATGCACAAAGTCGGCGAAAGCGCAGGACAAACGTCCTCAGCGGGCGAGGTCGGTGCGCAACCGCGACGCATCCACCTCCCAGTAGCTGTGTTCACGGCCGTCGAGCAAGACAACAGGCAGGCGGTCGCCGAACTCCGCGCGCAGTTCGGGGCGGCTCGGCGCCACCTCGTCGACGTCGGTGACCTCGAGCGCGGCACCGAACTCCGCGCAGATGGGCGCCAGCTCGCGGTGCGCCTGGGTGCACATGCCACACCCCGCGCGGGTGAGCAAAGTCACGGTGTGAGCCATAGCTTCCACTGTCGCACTCCGCCCGTGCGAGTCGGGCACGCGGGCACGCCATCGCGGCCGCGTGCGGGCTAGTGTTGTCGAAGGTTTTCTTACACGCCACTGCTGGGGAGGTGGGAGTGCCGAGACACATTGGCATGTTCGGCACCGCGCGGTTTTCGGGTCCGGTCGACAGCCTGCGGGGCAACGGCTGGCGCCGGCGCAATCCACTGGGACCGAGCGACGCCGAGGTGCGCGCGAACCTCGCCGGCGAGGCGAGTGCCGACGTCGCGTTTGCGCTGCACGAGGCGGAAGGTACGACTGCTGACACCGAAGAACCGGCCGTCCCGCGCGACCTGACCGCGGCAGCATTCTTCGACGTCGACAACACCCTCGTCCAGGGCGCGTCCATCGTGCACTTCGCCCGCGGGCTGGCGGCACGGAAGTACTTCAAGTCGTCCGATCTGGCGGGCTTCGTCTGGGCCCAGATGAAGTTCCGGGTCACCGGCAAGGAGAACAGCGAAGACGTGGCCAGTGGGCGCGAGAAGGCGTTGTCGTTCATCGCCGGGCGCTCGACCGCGGAACTCGCCGCGCTCGGCGAGGAGATTTACGACGAGATCATCGCCGACAAGATCTGGCCGGGCACCCGCGCGCTCGCGCAGATGCACCTCGACGCCGGCCAGCAGGTGTGGCTCGTGACGGCCACCCCGGTGGAGCTGGCCCGCGTTATCGCGAAGCGACTGGGGTTGACCGGGGCGCTGGGCACCGTCGCCGAAAGCGAGAACGGCGTCTTCACCGGCCGCCTGGTCGGCGACATCCTGCATGGACTGGGCAAGGCGCACGCCGTGCGCACGCTGGCTATTCGCGAGGGGCTGAACCTCAAACGCTGCACCGCGTATTCCGACAGCCACAACGACGTGCCGATGCTGTCGCTGGTGGGCACGCCGGTGGCGATCAATCCGGATTCGGATCTGCGCGAGCTGGCCAAGAACCGCGGCTGGGAAATCCGCGACTTCCGCACCGGTCGCAAGGCCGCGAAGATCGGCGTGCCGACGGCCCTGGCGCTGGGGGCCGCTGGCGGTGCGCTGGCCGCCGTGCTCACCAGGCGGCGCGAGCAACCGTTGGCGAGCTGATCGGACGCTGCCGCGCGCGCTTTTGCGGTCGTGCACGCTAATTGTGTTGCGCGGCACCGCAAGAACGCGCGCGGCGGCGAGGTTATTTCAGGACGAACCCGAGGATCCGTTACTGGCTGGCTTTGTGGTCGTCGGCGCGGGCGGGTTGGGGCACCCGGTGACCGTGACCGTCTTCTCCGCGACGAAGTCCTGGCTTTCCGGTCCGAGAATGATCCGGTAGTGCACGGTGTGGGTGGCGGCGTCGGGGTTCGGGAGATTGGCCACCGTCTTGAGGTCCACCTTTTGGGTGGTCTGGAACGCGGGAGAAATGTTGCGCGCGTAGGGGTATTGCGGCCAGGGCGGTGTGGCCTGCGCGATGCCCGACGTCAGCGGTGGGCGGCGGCCCGTCGGACCGGTGCCGTAGTTCTTGCCGGTCAGCGGTTCGTCGTCGATCCAGTAGTCCATCGTGAACGTGGTGGCGTTGGTGCGATTGTCGATCGCGAACGTCACCGTGCAGTCGCCGTTGTTCTGTGCACCGGTATCCAGGCCCGGCGACGCGGCCGAGCCGATGTCGGGCATGCTGACCAGCACCCCGCCGACCGCGATTGTCAGAACCGATCCCACCACGGCCAACCGAGCCTTGGACATCGAGCACCTGCCTTCGTGAGGTTTCTTCGCAACGATAACCTCACAAAAGCAACATCTGTCACTTCAGTAACAGAGATGTGACCCAGGCTTTGCTACCCCAGGAAGACGCCGCGGCGTTTCGCCAGCAACCGGTAGAGCGTCTGCTGAATGGTTTCCCGCACGTGGTCGGTGACCTCGAACATGATCATCGGGTCGTCTGCCGCGCCGGATTCGTAGCCGTCGGTGGGAATCGGCTCACCGAATTCGATGTACCACTTCGACGGCAGCGGAATGGCGCCGAGCGGGCCGAAGTGCGGGAACAACGGAGTGACCGGGAAGTAGGGCAGGTTCAGCAACCGGGCGAGCGGCGTGATGTCCCCGATCTTGGGATAGATCTCCTCCGAGCCGACGATCGAGCACGGAATGATTGGCGTCCCCGTGCGTACGGCCGCGGAAACGAAGCCGCCGCGGCCGAAGCGCTGCAGCTTGTAGCGTTCGCTGAACGGCTTGCCCACACCCTTGTAGCCCTCGGGGAAGACACCGGTGAGCTCCCCGCGGCGCAGTAAGCGCTCGGCATCGGGGTTGCACGCGAGCGTATGGCCCGCCTTACGGGCCATCGAGGCCACGCCGGGCGTCTCGAACACCAGGTCCGCCGCGAGCAACCGCAGCGAGCGCCGCGCCGGGTGGTGATCATGCACCGCCACCTGGGCCATGAGCCCGTCGAGCGGCAGCACACCGGCGTGATTGGCCACCACGAGCGCACCGCCCGTCGACGGCAGATTCTCGAGCCCGCTCACCTCGACGCGGAACCACCTGTCGAACAGCGGTCGCAAGGCGGGCATCAGCAGCGAGTCGGTGAAGTGCTGGTCATAGCCGAACTCGTCGACCTCATAGTCACCGGAAATGCGGCGGCGCAGGAATTCCGCAGTCCCGGTGATCTGCTTGCCGATCGAGCGGCGGACACCATCGAGGAACGACGCCGGCGGATTGGCCTCCTCGATCCGTTCGGTGAGCGAGGTGACCTGGCCGGAAATTTCTCCGGACGCCTCCCACGCGCTGCGGCGACGGGACAGCTTGCCCTGAGATGCGGAATCATCGCGTTGCAGCGGAATGACCTTCGCTACTTCAGTCATCGGTGTGCTCCTGCTCCGGCCCCGACGAGCCCGAGAAGTGTGGTTTCGGCTTTATCAATCCATTGCGGTGCAATCACCGGACGCAACGCTGCGCCCTGGACAAAATCGTCAAACGCCTGCATGGTGGTCCACCGCGGCTCGAACCCGAGTTCGGTACGCATGCGAGTGGTGTCCAGGACGCAGCCGAACCGCAGGAAGTTCAGCTGCTCCGGGCCGAGGTCGCGGAGGATCGGCCCCATCAGAGTCCGCCCGATCGTGCGGTAAATCGGGAACGGCATCGGCAGCTCGACCCGTCCGGCCCGGCGGATCGACTGCGACATCATCACGATTCCGTCGCCGGCCACATTGAACGTGCCCGCCGGACCATCGAGCGTGGCGCGCTCGAGGGCAGCTATCGCGTCCTCTTCGTGCAGCAACTGCAAGCGCGCGTCACGGCCGAGGATCGTGGGAACCACCGGCGAGGAGAAGTACCGGGACATGTAGCCGTTGAGCCGCGGACCGACCATCGGGGCGAGTCGCAGGATGGACGTCGCGATGTCCGGCCGGCGCCGCGCCAGCCCCCGCAGGAAGCCCTCGACTTCGATCATGTCGCGCGAATAGCCATCCCGGCGCGGGGTCCGGGCGCTCATCTCTTCGGTGAATTCCGCGGGATCCTTCGGGCCGCATCCGTACACCGCGGACGATGACCGCAGGACTACCTTGCGCACGCTTTCAGCGCGCTGGCACACCGCGAACAACTGCATCGCCCCGAGGACGTTGATGTCCTTCATCGCGGCGCGACTGCCCGACTTCGGCGCCCGCGAAACGGTGGCCGCATGCACCACGGTGTCCACGTCGTTGCTGGCGAGCACCTTGCCGATGAGCGGATTGCGAATATCGGCACGAACGAATTCCGCCCGCCCCATGCGGCGAATCATGTCCTTGCTCGGCGATTTCACGTCGACGGCGATTACCCGCTCGACGCGTGGATCACGGGCTAGTCTCGCGACCAAAAATCCGCCGACGTATCGGCTGGCGCCGGTGACGAGCGCGACCCGTGGAATGTGTTGCGCACGTTCGCCATTCACGCGTGCCCCCTCGACTGACACCGCACAGCACCGAGAAGTTGCCCGATCCCGCTATACACCTTACTTATCCCCCACAGATCACGACACCCGTTAATCGCGTTCTTACTGATACTTCATTCGACCGACAAATTCCGTCCACCGAGCGGCTGACGGAATTGCAAAACTGGTCGAGCGTCTCGTTGACATTTGAACCACCGATGCCCGCCACCTTGTGGAGGTGACGGGCATCGGTGCGGGCCACTGGCCTTACTTACCGAGTTTGCGGCGCTGCACCCGCGTGCGGCGAAGCAACTTCCGGTGCTTCTTCTTCGACATGCGCTTGCGGCGCTTCTTGATCACAGAACCCATAGCCGGTGTCCCTCACGTCCCTTTTCTTGCGTACCTGCGCACGACAACGAGTAATGACAAGCCAACAACACACAGTCACGTCAGCGCACGACGAACCGACAGACTTGTCCAACCACCTGCCATCGTAGCCGGACGTCGCAACGGTGTGAAAACCGCCAGCACCGCTACCCTGCGTCGAAGTACGACGTCTCGAGGTAGTCGTGGACCGCTTTAGCGTGCACGCGGAAGGAGCGACCAACCCGTACCGCGGGCAGCTCGCCGCCGTGTACCAACCGGTACACGGTCATCTTGGAAACCCGCATCAGGTTCGCTACCTCGGCGACGGTTAGGAACTGTGTTCCACCGATGCCCGACTGGCCCTCCGAGGACCCGCCTGAACCCTGCGACGGCTTATTTGCAGACGCCATAGACCCACATACCTCCGGCACGTGTCGCGCCGCCGGCTTCCCCTCCGGCGGAACAGACACGCACGTGCTGTATGGAGCTTAGCGGGACTAGTGGGATTACTGCGACGGGTGTGGGAAAACTAATTACTTTTCGGTCGATTCGCCCTGCTGGGCCGAGCGGTCACGAGCCGCCGTCAACGCCTCGATGAACGCCGAACGCACTGATGAGCGTTCCAGCACACGCACCGCCGCCGCCGTCGTTCCCGCAGGTGAGGTGACTGCAGCGCGCAAAACCGCGGCCTCCTCGCCCGAGCGGTCCAGCATGGTCGCCGACCCCAGCATCGTCTGCACCACCAATTCCGTGGCGACCGGCCGCGACAGGCCAAGTCCCACCCCAGCCTCGACCATAGCCTCGACAACCAGGAAAAAGTACGCCGGACCAGACCCAGAAACAGCGGTCACCGCGTCCATCTGCGACTCCACGACAGTCACCACCTTGCCCACCGAGGACAGCACCTCGCGAACCAAGTGCAGGTGCTGCTCGCGGGCGAAGCGTCCGGGTGCCAGCACACTCATGCCTTCACCGATCAGCATGGGCGTGTTCGACATGACCCGAATCACCGGGAACCCGGCGGGCAACCTCGCCTCGTAGCGCGATGTCGGAATCCCGGCCGCCAGCGACACGATCAACTGCTCACGGTCCCCGTCCAGATCGACCTTGCCCAGTTGCGTCAAGACTTCCTCGACGTCCGCCGGCTTCACCGCGACGACGATGACGTCCGCACCCTCCGCCGCGTCGGCGATGGTGGTCACCCGGATCCCGAACCGCTCGGCAAGTTCGGCGGCTCTGGCCGGGTAGTGCTCCGCCACCACCAGGTCCTTGGCGGCGCGGCCGGCCTCGAGCAGACCCGCGACAAGCGCCTCACCTATCTTGCCGCCGCCGAGCACCGCGATTCTGGTCATTGTTGTTGCCCTTTCAGCTAGCGCTTCTAGCTCTTCTGAGGCAGCATGGCCAACTGCCGACTCTGCACCACCACCGCGCCCGTGCTGTCGAGCACCACATGATCCTCGTCGAAAAAGCGCTGCCCGACCGCCGACGAGCTAGCGACAACTCGCAGCCAGCCCGGCGCCGGCATTCTGCGCAGGTGGGTGGTCAGCTGAATTGTCGGCGCCCAGCCGAAATGGCCGCGGTTGAACACGACCGGCGGGCTGATGTCACCGGCCATCATCGCAAACAGCGCCGCCGTCTCGGGGTCGGCCTCGTCGCCGGCCAGCGGACGGACCCATAGCCGCAACCGCGGATCTCCCTGCGCACCGGTGAGAAACGGCGCCGCCGAGGTATCGAGGCGCAGCTGGCAACCCTGGGCGACGTGCACGATCTTGCCCATCTCGCTGTCGGGTTCATAGCTCATCGCGGCCGCGGGCGGCTCCACCGGCATGTCGGCCAGATCGGACGCCTGCCAGGCGGGCGGCTCGGTGTCCACGATGCCCAGGTGCACCACCGCGCGCACCATGGTCCGGTCATTCTGCTGCAGCTCCACATCGGCCAGACACACCTGGCGTCCGAGCTTGCGCACCGACACCGCCAGAACCACGTCGCCGGGATCGGGGGCACCGAGATAATCCGCGGACACCGAGATCGGCTGCATGTGCTCGGCGGCGGGATGTACCTCGCGCACGGTGCGGCGGGCCGCGGCCGCACACAACGCGAGCATGACGCCGCCGTGCACCTTGGGCCCGATGGTCCAGATCGGATCGATGTAGGCGTCGAAGCGGGCGCCACCGTCGTCCGCACGTTGCGCGACCGTGCACAGCTGTAGGAAGGGGGCAGCCGTCAGCAGCTGTTCACTCATTGCCGTTCCCGGTGAGCTGTCCTTCGACGGCCGATGTCGACGGCTCGGGCGGTGGATGGCCGTTGAGGTGCACCCGGGCGAACAACAGCGCCTGAGCGAGCATCACGGCTCTTTCGGCCATGGTCCGAGCATTCTGGGTGTTGATCTCGACCACCGCCTGTCCTTGGAAACCGGTGCGCACCAGCATCTCGCACAGCTCCACACACGGCTGGGTGCCCTGGCCAGGAATGAGGTGCTCGTCGTAGGCGGCGCCGCGGCCGTCCGCCAAGTGAAGATGCGTCAGCCGCGGACCCATTCGGCCGGCGAGCGCGAGCGCGTCCATGCCGGCGGTGGCCGTGTGGGACAGGTCGAGCGTGTAGTGCTGATGATCGGAATCCGTCGGATCGTAGGACGGGCTGAAGGCCGAGATGGCCACGCCCGGTCCGCCGCGCCGCTTGAGCCGCTCCGCAGCGTTTTCCCGGCGACCGAAGAAGCTGTCCGCCCGCATCGGAAACATGTTTTCCACCGCGACTGCGACATCGCTGGTCTCTTCGAGTTCGCGAACCTGATCGGCGAAGCCCTCGGCGTAGCGGCGTTGCCAGCGAAACGGCGGATGCACCACCACGGTCTGGGCGCCGAGGATCTCTGCGGTGCGCACCGACCGCTCCAGCTTGGCGATCGGATCGGCGCCCCACACCCGCTGCGAAATCAGCAGGCAGGGCGCGTGGACAGCCTGCACCGGCACCGCATATTTGCGGACCAATCGCTTGACGGCATGGGCGTCCTGACTGACGGATTCGGCCCACACCATCAGTTCGACGCCGTCGTAGCCCAGCTCGGCCGCGTAGCGGAACGCTGCCTCGGTGTTTTGCGGGTAGACCGATGCCGTGGACAGGCCCACCAGGATGTCGCGTCGACTCCCGTGCACAACCATGGCGGGCGTCAGCTCGTGCTCAGCAAGAAGGCCAGTGGACCCATCGTGACGAACACGCCGACCACAATCGCGATGACGATGCTGAAGATGTCATCGGTCTTGCGCAGAATGCGAACCAGCGCCACGAGCGCGAGGATCACCACCAGCGCCAAGATGAGCGCATAGATCGGCATGCTGTCCCACAGCATTTCGAAGCCCTTGAACAGCAGTGCACCCGCGACGACCGCGATGACCACCTGGCCGGCCAGCACGGCCCATTGGCGCAGCGCGGATCGGCGGTCGTCGGCGGTGTCCGCGCCAGTCTCGGCGGCTGCGGCGGGAGCGGGCGGCTGGTCCTGTTGGCGCTGCGCCTCGGCACGCCGGTTGCGCAGCAGTTCACCGGCCACCGAATTTCCGGACAGCAATGCCGGTTCGGGATTGGTCTGCGACCAGGCCGCGGCAGTGGTCACCGGCTGGTATTGCGGCGGACTGGGCGGGGTCTGGGTGACGGGTATCGGCGGCTTTTGTACCGGCGCGTCCGGTCGGGCGAGCAGCCGCGAATGCGATGCCCCGTCGCGAATCACCGGGATGTCGCCCGTCAATTCGGCGACCGAGATACCGCCCTTGCCGCCCCGGCGCCGACGTCCCCCGGAGCCGACGTTCTGGCCGTTGCGCGCCAACAACTCGGCCACGGAGATTTGGCCAGTGTCCTCAGGCCTACCGGTTGGTCCCGTCATCGCTCTTCCACCACCTGGTCACCGCCCATCTCGGTATCAAGCTTGCGCAAGATCAGGCCTTCACGTAGCGCCCACGGACATATTTCGATCGTGTCGATCGACAACGCCCGCATGCTGGCCTCAGCAATCAGCGCGCCCGCCACCAGTTGCTGGGAGCGATCTGCGCTGACACCTTCCAATTCTGCACGGTCGGCTGACGTCATCCGAGAGATGAAGGCGATAAGTTGACGTAAACCACTGCTCGTCAAGGTTCGTTTCACCCGCATCCCGGCGCTCGACGGCGCCGCACCGGTCAGTCGAGCCAGCGATCGGAAGGTTTTCGACGTGCCGACCGTCCGATCGGGTTTCCCGGCGGCCTTCAGCTCCTTGGCTGGCTCCACCAGTTCGGCGTCGAGCCAGTCGCGCAGCACTGCGACGCGACGCTTGCCCGGAGGGTCCTCTTGCAGCCAGTCACGAGTCAGCCGGCCCGCACCCAACTGCAGCGAGAAGGCGACATCGGGGTCTTCGTCGCCCCCGGCGGTCAATTCGAGCGACCCGCCGCCGATGTCGATGTTCAGGATGCGCCCGGCGCTCCAGCCGTACCAGCGCCGGACCGCCAAGAAGGTCAGCCGCGCCTCGTCCACGCCGGACAGCACCTGCAACTCGACGCCGGTCTTTTCCAGGACTGCGGCCAGCACGTCGTCCGAGTTCACCGCATCGCGCACCGCCGAGGTCGCAAAAGCCATCAGTTCGCCGCAGCCCGACGTGTTGGCGATGCTGGCGAACTCGTCGACCGTGGCGATCAGCCGATCAGCGCCCTCCGTCGTGATGCAGCCCGAGTCGTCCATATTTTCCGACAGCCGCAGCGTTGCCTTGGTCGAACTCATCGGCATGGGGTGACCGCCGCGATGCGCGTCCACCACCAACAGGTGAACGGTGTTGCTTCCGACGTCGAGAACCCCAAGGCGCACAGGAATACGGTACTGGTCTAGCGTCTGCGGTTGTGACAGCAGGCGAGCCAGTGCCACACCCTGAGCCGCAGCGCAAGATGGATCCGACTGCCGAGGTCGACCTCGACTTCCCCCGCGAATGGATCGAGTTCGTCGACCCAGCAAATGACGAACATCTCATCGCGGCCGATCTGACCTGGCTCTTATCGCGCTGGACCTGCGTTTTTGGCACGCCCGCCTGCCAGGGGATCATCGAGGGCCGCCCCGACGACGGCTGCTGTTCGCACGGCGCGTTTCTGTCCGACGATGACGACCTCAAGAAGCTGAAGAAAGCGGTGCGCAAACTCACACCGCAGGACTGGCAGTTCATGGACAAGGGCCTGGGCAAGAAGGGCTATGTCGAAAAGGACGAACTCGACGGCGAGGAGTCGTTGCGGACCCGCCGCTACCAGGGCGCCTGCATCTTCCTGAACCGCCCCGGCTTCGCAGGGGGCATCGGGTGCGCGTTGCACACGATGGCCCTGCGCCGCGGGATCGAACCGTTGGAGGTCAAGCCCGACGTCTGCTGGCAGCTGCCCATCCGCCGGACCCAGGAGTGGGTGACCCGACCGGACGGCGTCGAAATTCTGCGCACGGTGATCACCGAATACGACCGCCGCGGTTGGGGTGAGGGCGGCGTGGACCTGCATTGGTATTGCAGTGGCTCCCCCGATGCGCACGTGGGCACCCGGCCGGTCTGGGAGTCCTATGCGGCCGAGTTGACCGAGCTGATCGGCAAACCGGCCTACGAAGAACTCGCCCGGCACTGCAAACGGCGGGCCGGTCTCGGTCTCATCGCCGTGCACCCGGCGACCGTGCACGGGCAACGCCAGGGCTAATACAGACATGCCGGGCGGCGATGCAGAGGGTGTAACCCTTCCGCCCGAGAGGATCGCGCCGTGTTCAAACGAGTCCTGACCGCAGTCCTGACAGCGCTGGCCATCACCGCGATTCTGCCGGCAATCGCGAGCGCCGACACCGATCCGAACGACCCGTACGGGTTCAACGCGGTCCGGGACCGCACCGACTACTTCGTTGCACCGCTAGCGCCGGGCGCGCTCTTCGGCGACAAGGCCACCAGTCCGATCATCATCAGCCCGTTCGGCACCAGCCAGAAGATCGAATGCCGCGGCGACGGGCACTACGTGCAGATTCACGACTGCGTCCAGTACGACCTTGCCGGCAACCCGCACAACCTCGCGCCCGTGGGCATGTTCTTCCGGACGGTGTACTTCTACTCCTGATTCAGGCCTCGAACTTGTAGCCGAGACCGCGCACGGTCACCAGATGCTCCGGCTTGCCCGGGTCGGCCTCGATCTTGGAGCGCAACCGCTTGACGTGCACGTCCAGGGTCTTGGTGTCGCCCACGTAGTCCGCGCCCCATACCCGGTCGATCAGCTGACCGCGGGTCAGCACCCGGCCCGCGTTGCGCAGCAGATACTCGAGCAGGTCGAACTCCTTGAGCGGCAAGGTCACCGGTTCACCGTTGACCAGCACTATGTGTCGTTCGACGTCCATGCGCACCGGGCCGGCTTCCAGCACACCGGCGTCGGCGGATTCCAGTTCGCTGTCGGCGCCGCGGCGCAATACCGCGCGGATGCGGGCAATCAGCTCGCGGGCGCTGTAGGGCTTGGTGACGTAATCGTCGGCACCGAGTTCCAGGCCGACGACCTTGTCGATCTCGCTGTCGCGGGCGGTCACCATGATGACCGGCACGCCCGATCGGGTGCGCAACTGCTTGCACACGTCCGTGCCGCTCATGCCGGGCAGCATCAGGTCGAGCAGGACGATGTCGGCGCCTGAGCGATCGAATTCCGCGAGCGCCGATGGCCCGTCGGTCACGATCGTCGTGTCGAAGCCCTCCTTGCGGAGCAGAAAGGCCAGCGGGTCAGCCAGCGACTCCTCGTCCTCAACGATCAAAACTGAAGTCATTACTCGGCTCCTTCGCCCGCGTCATCGATGAGTCTTTCAATTCCACACCGTTCTCCTCGACTGATTCGGCATCGGTCTCCTCGTACACAGGAATACGCAGCGTGAACGTCGAGCCCGTGCCGAGCTTGCTCCACAGCGTGATTTCGCCGTTGTGGTTCGCGGCCACGTGCTTGGCGATGGCCAGCCCGAGCCCAGTGCCGCCGGTCGCCCGAGAGCGCGCCTTGTCCACGCGGAAGAACCGCTCGAACACCCGCTCCTGATCTTCTTTGGCGATCCCGATTCCCCGGTCGGTCACCGCGATCGCGACCTTGCCGCCGCGCAGCGCGCGACTGACCGATACATGTGAACCCTTGGGCGAGTAGGCAATTGCGTTCTCGACAAGGTTGGACAGCGCGGTGACCAGCAGCGTCTGATCGCCCAGTACCTCGAGCCCGCTGGGCCGGTCGGTGCTGACGGTAATTTCCGCGGCCTCCGCGGCGGTGCGCGACCGATCAACCGCTTCGGCGACCACTTCATCCACATCGACGACGTCGAGATCGGGCAGTTTCTCCGCACCCTGAAGGCGCGACAGCGCAATGAGTTCATTGACCATGTTTCCCAGCCGATTCGACTCGGCCAGCACCCGGGCACCGAAATGCCGAACCGAGTCGGGGTCGTCGGCCGATTCGAGCAGCGCCTCGGCCAGCAGCCCCATGGCACCGACCGGCGTCTTCAGCTCGTGGCTCACATTGGCGACGAAGTCGCGCCGCGTCGCCTCCATCCGTGCCTGTTCGGAGTCGTCGTCGGCAAAGAGGACAACAAAATTGGTCTCTTCTTTGCTCAACGGTCGCATCACACAGCGCACGGCAAGGCGCTCACGGCCCAACTGACCTCGGGTGGTGAGCACGCATTCGGCCGGATTCCCGGTGCGCAAGACCTGCTGAATGGCTCCCCACGCGCGCTCATCGATCAGCTGATTGCGCACCAGTCCGAGCTCTTCGGCGCGCGGATTGAACAGGACCACGTCGCGATGCGAATCGACCACGGCGATTCCGCTCTCCGACGCAAGCACGATCAGGTCGAGCACCTGGGAGGTGGTCAAGCCCTGCTGCGGCGGGCGCTGCTCGATCCGGCGACGCCGACCGACCGACATCATCGCCGCGCCGACGAGCAAACCGAGGCATGCCGCAACCACTGCCAGGGTCACGGTCGCAGGAATGCTCACGCCCAAATCGTACGGTTTTCGCACTCCACATAAACGCTGGGTGCGGCCATTTTGGCGGGCGTCACATCGCTGCGCGGCGATGTTCGCCCGCCGTTAACGCAGCGTTTGCCCGGTGCGTAAATTTCAGCGCGCGCCCTGGCTGGCCACCGCCGCCGCACCCGCGGCCGCAGCTTCCGGATCCAGGTAGTCGCCACCCGGGTTGGTCGGCTCGAGGTTCTCATCGAGGTCGTAGCGCAGCGGAATGCCGGTGGGAATGTTGAGCCCGGCGATGTCCTCGTCGGAAATCCCGTCGAGGTGCTTGACCAGGGCCCGCAACGAGTTGCCGTGCGCGGCGATCAGGACGGTCTTGCCTGCCCGCAGCTCTTCCGAGATGGTGGATTCCCAGTACGGCACCATCCGCGCGACAACGTCCTTGAGGCACTCGGTGTGCGGAACGTCGACGCCGTCGTAGCGCGGGTCGCCGTCCTGGCTGTACTTGCTGCCGGCCTCGATGGGCGGCGGCGGGGTGTCGTAACTGCGCCGCCAGGTCATGAACTGCTCGTCGCCGTATTCGTCGCGGATCTGCGCCTTGTTCTTGCCCTGCAGCGCGCCGTAGTGCCGCTCGTTGAGACGCCAGTCCCGAACCACCGGAATCCAGTGCCGGTCGGCGGCGTCGAGGGCGATATTCGCGGTGCTGATCGCACGGCGCAGCACCGAGGTATAGACGATGTCGGGACGGAGGCCGTGGTCGGCGAGCAGTTGCCCGGCACGCTTTGCTTCACCGACGCCCTTGTCGGTCAGGTGCACGTCCACCCAACCGGTGAACAGGTTCATCGCGTTCCATTCGCTCTCGCCGTGGCGGAGCAAAACAAGGGTTCCGATAGTCACCGCCCTATCCTGACACGAGCGGCAAGCCCTTAGGACCGATCGTCAGTTCCATCGTGATCGACGAGGTGCTCGAAGGCCTTGAGGTTCGCCAGCGACTCGCCCCGCGAAACCCGCCACTTCCATTCCCGCCGAATCGATTCCGCGAAGCCGATCTCCAGAATTTGGTTGAAGTCGCCGTCGGCCGCTTCGAGCACCTGCCCGAGTACCCGGTCGATTTCGTCGGGGGTGACAGCGTGCGCCGAGATACGTCCGACCAGGTAGATATCACCGATCTTGTCGATCGTGTAGTGCACGCCGTACAGCCGCCGGTTGCGGCGCAGCAGATATTTGTGCACTTCGGCGATGTTCTCGTCCGGGTGCCGGCACACGAACGCTTCGACCCGCACGCCATGCTGACCGATGGTGAGCAGGCAGGTGGTTTTCAGCTTGCGCTCCCCCGGCAACTGCACGATGAAGTTCTCCTCGCCCTTGCGAGAAAACTCCAAGTCCCGCTCGCGCAGGGCGCCTTCGATGATGCCTTCCAGCTCGGTGGTGCTCACGCTCGTTCTCCGCTCGTGTTGGCCCTGGTCAGTCGTCGTCGCGCCTGCCATAGCCGACGGGATCGTGCCCGTTGCGTCGCCGCCGACTCGGAGATTCCCGCGGGTGCGAAATCGACGATCGCGCTGGCGTAGCTGGCCAGCAGCCCGTCCGCGGTGTGCGACCAGGAGAATTCCTCCGCATGCCGACGTGCCTGCACGGACATGTCCCGCAAGCGAGCGGGGTCACGCAGTAAGGATCCCAGTGCCCGCGCCCACACTTGGCTGTCGTGACCCTGCACGAGCAGGCCCGTTTCCAGGTTCCGCACGGCGGTCCCGAGACCGCCGACATCGGCCGCGATAACCGGCGTCCCACACGCCTGGGCTTCGATCGCGACGAGGCCGAAGGACTCGGAATAGCTGGGTACAGCCACCACATCGGCTGCCCGGTACACCTCGGCGAGCCGCTCCGGCGGCTGCGGCGCCAAGAACGTCACCCGATCGGCAAGGCCGAGTCCGTGGGCCAGGTCGATGAGCGCGTCGGGCCGCTCCAGTCCGGTACCGGACGGGCCTCCCACGATCAGCACCCGCAACGGCAAGCCCGGTTGCTGGGCGTGCAGCGCCGCGGCCGCGCGAAGCAAAACGTCGGGCGCCTTCAACGGCTGAATGCGACCGACAAAGGCCACCACCGCCTCATGTGCGGCGATGCCCAACGCGGCACGGGCGCCCGACCGATCGCCGGGGCGGTACCTGGTCAGATCCGCACCGGGGGCCACCACGTCGATCTTGTCGCTCGCCGCGTCATAGGTTTCGACGAGTTGCTTGGCCTCTTCGGCCGTGTTGGCGATGAGCCGGTCGGCTTCCATCACCACTTGACGTTCGCCGATTTCCCGGGCCGGCGGCTCGGGCCGGTCACCGTCGGCCAGCGCCGCGTTCTTGACCGCTGCCAGCGTGTGCGCGGTGTGCACGAGCGGCACGCCCCACCGATCGCGCGCCAGCCAGCCGACCTGACCGGACAGCCAGTAGTGCGAGTGCACCAGGTCGTAGTAGCCGACCGGATGCCGGGCCTCCTCGCGCAACACCCCGGCCGCGAACGCGCACAGCTGAGTGGGCAGGTCCTGCTTGTCGAGTCCCTCGAACGGCCCGGCGACGATGTTGCGCACCAGCACGCCCGGCGCGGCCTCGACGACAGCGGCATCCGTCGACGACGTGGCGCGGGTGAAGATCTCCACCGCTACCCCGCGCTGGGCCATCTCGATGGCGGTCTGCAGCACGTAGACGTTCATCCCGCCCGCATCGCCGACCCCCGGCTGGGCCAGCGGCGAGGTATGCACGGAGAGCACCGCCACGCGGCGCAGTGGTTGCCGAGGTCCCAGGCTCACCACTCCATACTGCCTTGCGGGCCGCAGCCCTCAGCCCAGGCCAGCAATGAAGGCCTGCACTTCGGCGGCAAAACGGTCCGGGTCTTCGATGAACAAGCCATGCTGCGCGCCTTCCCACCAGGAGGTTTGCGCCGCAGGCAGCAACGCGGCGGCGTGTTCGCTCGCCGCGATATCGACGACCGGGTCGGCGGTGCCGTGCATCAGCAGAACCGGGATGTCGAGGGTGCGCAGCAGGTCGTCGTGGTCGGCCTTGCGCCGGAACATGCCCTCCCGGACCTGCGGCGGCGTGCTCAGGCTGATGCCGAAGAGCAACTGCGCGATGGCGCCGTCGTTACGGCCGCCGGTGTTGGCGTTGCCGAACGACGCCAGACCACGGATGGCGGTGCGCGGATCGGTGGCAAAGACGTTCGGGATCGCCGCCTGCATGGCCGAGCCGATGCGTCCACCCTCGACCTCGCGGCCAATGGCGTTGATGGCCCCGGTGAGTACCACCCCGGCGACCGCATCGGTCCCGTGGTGCGCGAGGTAATCGCAGATGACCAACCCGCCGTAGGACCAGCCGAGCAGCACGGCGTCACGGGTGGTCGACTCGGCCGCCAGTACCGCAGCGACGTCGGCCGCCCAGTCGGCTGGGTCGTCGTAGCGCTGCGCGACGCCCGAGTAACCGTGGCCGCGCAGGTCCATCGCGACCACTCGGTTGTCCTGCGCCAGCTTGCCGACCAGATCCTCGCCCCAGCAGCGCAACGAGGCGGCCCAGCCGTGGATGAGCACCAGTGGCCGACCGTCGTCGGGTCCGGCGACCCGGTAAGCGATGGCGGTGCCGTCGGCGCTGATCGCCTCGCGCAGGGCCATCAGCGCTCGTGCGTCGGGTCTGAGTGGGCGGCGCGGTCCTCGTAGGTCTTCCGCGCGTCCCAGTCGCCGTCGAGAATCACTGTGTCGGCCTTGAGCAGTCGCGCCAGACCCTCCCGACCGGCCCGCGGCAGCACCCCGACGACCTTGTTGAGCGGCCCGAGCAGCGGCGGAACATAAACGTCGAAGTGCGGCTTGGCAATCGCCTTGACGATCTCGTCGGCCACCTCTGCCGGCTCGGTCTTCTGAATGAAGCGGGCATGGCCGATGCCCGAACCCAGTTCGGTGTTGACGATGTTGGGCATCACGCAAGACACCTCGACGCCGGTGCCGCGCAGCTCGAGCCGCGCCGCTTCGCTAACCCCGACAACGAAGTGCTTGGTGCCGGAATACGTTGCCACACCGGGGAATCCGGCCTTGCCCGCGGCGGAGGCGATGTTGATCAAATGACCGCTGCCGCGTTCGACAAAGCGGGGCAGCGCGATCTTCATGCCGTAGAGCACGCCGTGCACGTTCACGTCGATCTGGCGGCGCGCCGTTGCGTCGTCCTCCTCGATGAACCGGCCCACCGGCATGATCCCGGCGTTGTTGATCAGCACGTCCACACCGCCGAGCGCCGATTCCGCGGCGGCAAAGAACCGCTCGAACGACTCCCGATCCGTGACGTCGAGTGGCAATCCGACCGCGCCGTCGCCGAGTTCACCCGCGGCTGCAGCAACCAGGTCGGCGTCGAGATCACCGATCGCGACCTTCGCCCCCGCGGCAAGCAGTGCCTGTGCCGTAGCGCGGCCAATTCCCCTGGCCCCGCCGGTAATTGCGACCCGTCGTCCGGCCAATTGTGGCGTCTTCGTTGACATGTCGCGACGCTATCAGAAAGCGTGATTCCCATGACATCGCTCGACCGCTTCCGGGCCACCGGCGCCGATCTTCCGTTCGGCGACCCGCTGCGCGCACACGGGGTCGCGATGGAGGGCTATTTCTGGCGCTTCACTCAGCCGGATTCCGGCCGAGTGGTCATCGCCTTGATCGGCGTGAACCGGTCTGAACAGGGCAGTTGGTCGACGTTGGGACTGGCGTCGTATCCGAACGGATTTCTGCGTACCGCCGTGCATCCGGAGGGCTTCGCGGACCCGGAGCGGTTCGGTGCCACCGCCGGTACGGCGTTTCGGGCGACCGAGGACCGGGTGACGGTCGATCTGGGACCGGACGCGAAGCTCGATGTCGCGATCAGCGAGCACAGGCAGTGGCCGCGCCGGTCGTTCGGCGGATCGAGCGTCTTCCACACCGTTCCCGCGCTCAACCAGTACTGGCATCCCTGGTTGCTCAACGGCACCGCGCACGGCACGGCTACGCTCGGCGGCGAGGCGTGGAGTCTCGATGGCGCGCAGGTGTACTCCGAAAAGAACTGGGGCAAGGGCGGTTTCCCCGAGGCGTGGTGGTGGGGTCAGGCCCACGGTTTCGCGGAGCCGGGCGCGTGCGTCGCGTTCGCGGGTGGTGTCGTCAGCACCGGCAAGCTGCACACCGAGGTGACGGCCGTCGTCGTTCGGCTGCCCAATGGGCAGGTGATGCGGCTCGGCAACCCGGTGGTGTCGCCGGTGCGGGCGCGGGTCTCTGACGAACGTTGGTCGTTGCACGGCCGGAGCGCGCAGATAGGCATCGAAATCGAAGGCAACGCGGCGCTCGGTGACGCGCACGTGCTGCCGGTGCCGCTCCCGGCGGAGCAGCGACACGTCCCTGGCGCCATCGAGCATCTCGGCGGCCGGTTGCACGTGGTGGTGCGTCGACGCGAGAACATCATCTTCAGCGGCGAGTCCGCGCTGGCCGGCCTCGAACACGGCGGTATCGATCGGGCCCGTGCGGAAGTGCTGCGTCGCGGCGGTACCGGCGACGACTCCGACGCCCCTCCCCTCCTCGGTTAGCTCGGCAAACCTAGGATCGGCTGCATGAGTTCACGCACCGCAGTCGTCACCGGAGCCAGCTCGGGAATCGGCGAGGCCACCGCGCGCACACTCGCCGCGCAGGGGCTCCAGGTGGTGATCGGGGCGCGACGGGTCGACCGGCTCCAGCGACTTACCGACGAAATCGGCGCCACGGCAATGCCGCTCGACGTCACCGACGAAGCATCGGTCGCCGAGTTCACCGACGCCGTCGAGCGCTGCGACGTGCTGGTCAACAACGCCGGCGGGGCGAAGGGACTCGCCCCCGTTTCGGCCGCCGACCTCGACGACTGGCGCTGGATGTGGGAGACCAACGTGCTGGGCACGCTGCGAATGACCAAGGCGCTGCTGCCCAAACTGATCGACAGCGGCGACGGCTTGATCGTCACCATCACGTCGGTGGCCGCGCTGACGCACTACGACAACGGCGCCGGATACACCTCCGCCAAGCACGCCCAGGCAGTGCTGCACCGGACGCTGCGCGGGGAGCTGATGGGCCAGCCGGTGCGGCTGACCGAGATTGCGCCGGGCGCGGTCGAGACCGAGTTTTCCCTGGTGCGGTTCAACGGCGACGAGGAACGGGCGGCGAAGGTCTACGAGGGGATCGAGCCGCTGGTAGCGGCCGATATCGCCGAGATCGTGGGGTTTGTGGCGAGTAGGCCGTCGCATGTGAACATCGACCAGATTGTGGTGAAGCCGCGGGATCAAGTGGCCGCCGGTCGTTTCGCCCGGCGCTTGGGTTAGTGCCGGGCGAAGCGACCAATCAGGCACAGGAGGTTTGCTCGGCGCTTGGGTTAGTACTGAGCAAAACCTCCCGGCGGCCACCAGGAAGTCTGCTCGCCACTCGACGAGTTAGGTGTTTTACACGCTTCAGGGCCTTGGGTCGTGTAAAACACCTAACTCAAGCTTGACGGCGTCGGCTTTGCTGTCGCCGCCCAAACCCCCGGTGATCACGACCGTACGGCCCGCCTCCCTCGGCGTGTCGCCGACCCTTTGGTCGTGATCAGTGCGGAGGAGGGTGAGCCACCAACCCATCGCTCACGACCCGCCCACCGATCTCCGCGGTCCCGGCCGGCCCAGGCTGGGCGTATACCACCGAGCCCCGGCCATGGTGGATAGTCAGCCTTCGCCCGAGAGCCGCGGCGAGTCGCATCGAGGCCGACCCGCACGCCTCGTCCTCGGCCACCCCATAGCGCGCAGCAAAAACCCGGGCTCGGACCACCCCGGTGGCTTCGTCCTCCCACGCCCACAGCTGGGTAGCGTCCTGTTCGGGCACCAGCGGGCCGGTCAGCGCAACGACATCAGCGCTGCTGGGGAGCCGCTCGTGCCACCAGGGCGGCGTCGACGCCAACGGCCCGCGGACCCACACGCTGTCGCCGTCGGCCCAGGTGGTCACCGATCCGCCAAGAGTGACCAACCGCGTCGGTGGACGCCCGAGTTCACGCGCGAGGATCCAGGCGGCGCCGACAGTCGGATGTCCGGCGAACGGCAACTCCGACGCTGGCGTGAAGATGCGTAACCGACCCTCGGCCAAGTCGTCGAAGAAGATGGTTTCGCTGTAGCCGAGCGCCGTCGCAAGTGCCTGACGGTCGCGCTGATCCTGCACTGCCGCGCCGTCGAGCACCACGCCCAGCGGGTTGCCGTAGCGCCCCTCGGCGTCGGTGAACACGCGCAGCACCTCGATGGCGACCATGGCTATTCGCCCGATCCGTCACCATGCAGCGCCGACATCGACTGCCAGGTTTTCCAGTCGATCGCCCAGTCGTAGATGTCGCCGTCCGCGGCCGACAGCTCGATGCGCGTGCCGGTCACCTCGACGGGATCGCCGTAGAGGGCAGTCGGGAAGTATGCCTGCGCGTCCTCGGGTGAGAGGTTGATGCAGCCGTTGGTGACGTTCTCGGACCCCTGCACGCCGGTGGTTTCCGGGTTGGCGTGAATGAACTCGCCATTGTTGGAAATCCGGACCGCCCAGCGCTCGTGCACGTTCGAGTAGAACGGCGGGTTGGACATCAACACATCTTCGTGCTTTTCCGACACAACGTGAATACCGCTGCGCGTCACGTTTCGCGACTCGTTGCCCTCGCCATAGCTGACCGCGAAGTCGAAGATCACCTTGCCGTCCCGAATGACCTGCATGCGGTGGCTCGGCGCGCTCGCCTTGACGATCTGTGCACGGCCGATGGTGAAGTCCGAGGTCAGATCCGATGCTCCGTAGGCGCCACCGCCAAAGTTCACACCGTAGAGCTTGGCGTCGAGATGCACCTTGGTGCCCGGCTTCCAGTAGTCCTTCGGCCGCCAATGCGCGCGTGATCCGTTGTCGTCGCTCAGCCAGGCCCAGGAGCCTTCGGTGGGCGGGTCTGTGGTCACCTTCAGCGCGCGCTCGACGGCGGCCTTGTCGGTGACGTGGTCGCTGAACTGCACGATGATCGGCGCAGCAATGCCCACGACGTCGCCGTCGGCGATTTGGACCTGACCCGAAACCGTCGAATCAGGCTGCACGGTGGTGAAACTGCCCTGCACCGGAACCGAATGCTGCGCCGTGTCCACCGCCTCACCGGACCACGTGTAGGTCTTGCCGTAGCCGAGTGGCTCGGCGACGGTGAAGGTTGCCCCGCTATTGCTGAGCTGGCCTTTCACTACGGTGCCGCTCTCGCTGGTGAGCTTCACGTCCCGCAAGGCGCCGTGGTTTGCAGTCACCGAGATCGGCGCGACCGGGCTGACGTCCTCCGTGCCGGCACCGGGTTGGTAGGAAACGTGCAGCTGCTCAACGGTCTGATGCAGGCCGTAGATGGAGCCGCCGCTGCTGCAGCCGGTCAGGACCACCGCTAGCAGCGCCACCAATACGAAGAGGAACTTGCGCATGCCGCAACGCTAGCTGCAGCAAGCACTTGCCGCAGTGGCGTGCGCTACAGCTACCGTGTAGCGATCACAACACTTCTCAGAGCGTAACGCCCACCAGCACCGGTTCGGGCTCGAGTCGCACACCGAACCTGTCCTCGACCCCGGCACGCACGATCCGCGCGAGTTCCACCAGGTCAGCCGTGGACGCCGAACCGCGGTTGGTCAGGGCCAAGGTGTGTTTGGTCGACAGCCGCGCCGGCGCGTCCGGACCGGGATAGCCCTTGGCGAATCCGGCCCGCTCGATAAGCCAGCCCGCCGAGAGCTTCACTCCCTGCTCCGCCGGGTACTGCGGCATCGGCGTCGCCACCGATGCAGCGACGCGTTCGGCAACATCTGCAGCAACTACCGGGTTGGTGAAGAACGAGCCGGCACTCCAGGTGTCGTTGTCGGCCGGATCGAGCACCATGCCCTTACCGCGACGTAACCCGAGCACCGCGTCGCGGACCTTCGCCGGATCGCGGCGCTCCCCCGGTTCCGCGGACAATGCGTCGGCCAGTTCCCGATAGCGCAACGGCGCGCTAAGTCCGTCGTCGAAGAGTTCGAACTCTACCGACAGGACCAGCGCGGCATCGGAGTGTTTGAGCACGCTGGTGCGATACCCCAGACCCAACTCGGCAGGCGCGGCGTCCACCACCATTCCGCTGCGGCGGTCGAGCAGTTGGACACCGCGCAGCACCGAAGACACCTCGACGCCGTAGGCGCCGACATTCTGCACCGGCGTGGCACCCGTCGAACCGGGAATCCCCGACAGGCACTCCAGGCCACCGAGACCACGCTCGATCGTCCGCTCGACCAAGCCGTCCCACACCGCACCGGCGTCGGCGCGGACCCGGGTTCCGTCAATGTCGACATCGGTGGTGGCGACCCGGACGACTACTCCCTCGAACCCCGCATCGCCGATCAACAGATTGGAGCCACCGGCGACGACCAACGTCGGGATCTGCGCATCGTCGAGCAAGCGGACGGTCGCCACGAGCGCGGAAGTGGTTCCGCAATCGGCGACCACGCGGGCCGGCCCGCCCACGCGCAACGTCGTGAGGCTTGCCAGCGGCACCTGCTCTCTCAGCTGCGCGCCCGCATCTTCGAGCAGGCTCCGCAAACGTGGCTTCGACACAGCAGCAAACGGTAGCGTGCCCTTCATGGCAGCAATCGTGCACTCCATCGGCTTGCCCGCATCTGTCGAGGTCACCCACGCCGCATTTTGTGGCGAACAATATTGGCGCGACAGGCTTGCGGCTGTCGGTGGTCCGCAGGCCGATCTCGTGTCGCTGCGCGCCGACGGTGACACGGTCATCATCGAGATGACTCAAGGAATCGCGGCCGAGAAGCTGCCGAGCTTCGTTGCCGCGGTCCGTCGCGGCGACCTGCTGATCAGCCGCACGGAGACCTGGGGGCCGCTGCAGGACGGCCGCGCGCACGGCAGTTTCTCCGCAAAGGTCGAGGGTGCGCCGGCCACGCTGGGGGGCGATCTGTATCTCGAACCCGATGGCGAGCACTGCACTTTCCGCGTCGACGGTGCTGTCGATGTGCGAGTGCCACTGATCGGCAACAAGATTGCCAGCGCGGCGGCCGGGCAGTTGCAGCGGCTGCTGGAAAAAGAGGACGAGTTCACCCGGGAATGGCTTGCCGCCCATCGATAGGTAGCCTTTGCAAGCATGGCCCGCCGCATCGACTATTCCGCGCGCTACAACTGTCACACCACCAAGCAGGTGTACTCCGCGCTGTGCGACCGCGACTATTGGGAAGCGCGCGTAGAGGAAATGCGGCAGTACTCCCCCAATCACGTCGAGAGTTTCTCGGTCGACGACTCCGGTATCGAACTGGTGCTGCACCACATCTTGCCTCGCTCCGAGCTGCCGGAAATCGCGCAAGCGGTCATGCGCAAGGACATGGTGATCACCCGCAAGGAAAGCTATTCGGCCTTCGGCGAGGAGGTCACCGGCAAGTACGAGGCGTCGATTCCCGCTGGTCCCGGTAGCCTCACCGGCACCATGCGGCTGTTTCCGACCGAGCTCGGCTGCACGCTGCGCACATCATCGGAGGCGAAGGTCTACATCCCGATGGTCGGGCCCAAGCTCGAGCAGCTGATGCTGGTCAACCTGATCGACCTGTTCCGCGCCGAGGCGGAAATCACCCAAACCTGGCTCGACCAGCATTACCCGGTCTAACGTGCCGGAATGCGGCCCTACGGGACGATCACCCGCGGCACCACGGGCGTCAACCGGTTGCGCCGCAGCGATCGCTGGCTGATTCACCACCCGCGGGTGCGCAAGACTTTGGAGTTCGCGGCCGATCCGCTGGTGGTCGATCTCGGCTACGGCGCGCATCCGGTGACCACCTTCGAGTTGGCCCATCGGCTACGTCGCGTCCGTCGGGACGTGCGTGTGGTGGGGCTCGAGATCGATCCGGAGCGGTTGGCGCCGCCGCGTAACGGAGTCACGTTCGGGCTGGGCGGATTCGAATTGGCAGGCCTGCGACCGACGCTGGTCCGAGCGTTCAACGTGCTGCGTCAGTATCCGGAATCGGAGGTGGCTGCAGCGTGGGCAGCGATGCAGTCCGCCCTGCATCCCGATGGGTTGATCATCGAAGGGACCTGCGGCGAACTCGGCAGGCACTGCTCGTGGATCCTGCTCGACAAGTCGGGACCGGTGTCGCTGACGCTGGCGTGGGATCCGTTTTCCGTCGAGTTGCCCTCCGACGTCGCGCAGCGGCTACCGAAGGCGCTGATCCACCGCAATGTCGCCGGCGAAGCCATTCACGCGCTGCTGGCCGCCGTCGACCGGGCGTGGCTCGCCAGCGCCGGACACACTGCCTTCGGCCCGCGCGCCCGCTGGCGGGAAACGTTGACCGCCCTGCATGCGCAGGGCATTCCGGTCGATCTGCCGCGCCGGCGAATACGCGACTGCGTGCTGACCGTGCCGTGGGAGCTCGTCGCACCCTGACCCTGACGGGACCCCCTGTGCGTGTTTTTTCACCGCGGGCGGTGAAAAAACACGCACAGGGGGGTTGGGGGGTGATGGGTACCGACCAGCCGACTAACCGAACACCGCACGCGGATACCCCGCAGCGGCGGCCAGCCCCAGTACCGACTTCGGCTCGAACGGCTGCCGCCACAGCCCGCCGTGCGCGGCGCCGCGATAAAACGTCGTCTCTGGATTGGCGCTAGGGCCCTCAGGCGCAAAGACGTCGCTGACTAACTTCGCTGCCATCAGCACCCGCGCCGTCTCCGCCTCGAACACCTCGACACCGAACGCGCCCGCACCGTGCAAGGCGCCGGCGAGAACCCGGTGATCGCGGACCGATTGCGTCCACGACAGCGGGGCAATGTTGTAGGACACGGAGCGTCCTTCGGCCGCGGCCGTCTGAGCACGCCACCGCTGCAGCCGCCGGGCCAACGCGTGGTTTGCGCCCTGCAGCGGCAGCAGCGCGTCGGCCAACCCCCAATGGTTTCCGTTGGCATCGACGACTTCGAAAGCGTAGTTCGGCCGGAACAGCGCCGACCGCGACGCAATCCGCAGCATGTCCTGGATGACGGCGCGACGACCGCGCTCCCGCCACCGCTCGCGTGCCGCAGCCACGACCTCCGCCCCCACGGCATAGCAGTCGAGCGGCGATGCAAGGTAGGCGAGCGTGACGTTTTCCAGGCTGAGCAGATCCTCGGCAACCAGATCCACCGCCGCCGCCAACTCGACCTGCGCGACCCCGCTGGCCCGGGCATACGTCCCGAACACCACCTTGGACCGCTCGCTGGTGTTGGTCAGAATCCACCGCCGCAATTGCGGGAAGTGCTGTGACACATCGAGCCCAGAACCCCACGGCCCGAGTGGATACCGCACGCTTCCTGCTCCGGTCCGCGCGGTCTGGAGCAACTGACCCCAACGATCCGCACCCGGCAAATCGACGGCCAAAACCGTTGCGCCCCAACGAGTAAAAGGCTCATACGGGCCAAGTTCCGCGCCCGCACCGATGACGACGACCTGGCACCCAGGCATCGACAGCCAGTCCGGATTGTCGATCACCCGCTCGATCGCCGCCGCGAATCCGGGCTCGACAATGCCGTCGTCACGCCAGCGGTGCAACTGATCGCGCAGCGCCTGGCCCGACAACACGCTGCCGGAGAACGGCACCTCCAGCACGCACTGTGCGCTGCTGGACCCGTGCACCGATTCGGTCGCGAGATCCGCCCCAAGATCCCGCCATGCGGCGCCAGCGACACTCGCCTCCGACTTGCCGTACGCCACGCGCAACAGCGCCCGAGTCGAGGCGAGCCCGTCCGCTGCGATGCCGAAGCCGGTCTCGGCTGCGGTTGCGCTCAGCGCCGTCATCGAGCGAAACGCCGCCGGATAGGACGCGTGCCATGTCGGCGAGCTCTCGATCACCTGAGCCAGGTCGGAGTCATGGCTGCGCACCGCATCAGCGAGAACCGCGCGGCCGAATTCCGAGCTGCTGCGAGCACCCCCACACTCGGGCAACGCGATGCCGACGAGCTGGTCCTTTGCGACGGGCATGTCAGAACCCTAATCCGCTGGCACCGCGCCCCGCGAAGGAGGCACTAACACGCCGACAGTGCCCGCTCCACCCGCTCGATCACGGTCCGCGGGCTGGTTCGAACCGCCGCCAAAACCTCTGCAACGGCGAGCCTGCCGATGGCCATCCCGTCGGCGACCACCTCGTTGAGCGCGAGTTGACCCACGCCCACAGCGGCCAGGTCGACGACGGTGCGCGCCGGCGTGGTCACCCGAAACCCGTCCGCGACCCCCACCTCCCCGGGCTGAACGAACCGCCGGTGCACCGCGACGCGCGGGACCGGCGGACGAGTCATCGCGCCGACGCAGATGTGCGTGTACGCCGGATGCAACCGGCCCATGCCGTGCAATTCCGCAGCGGTGTGGTGCGAGACCGTGGCTGCGCCCTCGAACCAGGCGCAACACTGGGCGAGGTCGTCGAACCTGCTGATCCGTCCGCTCGGCACGCGCAGCAAGTCGCGGCGAATCCGGATCAACCGTCCGGCGGCGATCGCGTCGGCGAACTCACGGGCCCCGACACCGCAGCGCAGAATTTGCCCGGCCGTGACGTATCCGCCCTGATCGGCGGCGGTCTGCATGACCGCCGACCACGATGGGGCTGCCGATGAGGCATCGATGATGCCCGTCATGGTCGAACGCTACCGCCGGTGCAGGGCCGGGCGCACGAAATTCGCGTACGTACCTTCACCATCCGCGCAGGAGAAATCACAGAGACCGTTAATAAATATCGGGAAGAATCGTCGAGCATGGCCCCATCAACGACTGCCACCAGCACCGCGCCCCCGTCAAAGCCGCCGCTGCGCCGCCGGCACTGGGTCCTCATCACCGCCGGAGTGATCGTCGCGGCACTCGTCGTCGCGCTTGTGGGCGGCGAGTTTTACGCCCGGCACACCGTAAAGAGCTGCATGAGCCAGCAATTCCGCAATGAGCTCGGCACCAACGTCGACATCGGACTGAGCCCCAAGCCGATGTTGGTGCAAATGCTGGACAAGGACGTCCCGTACATCACCGTCGACAGCGATGACAGCGCCTTCGGCCCAGCCAAGGACATGCATGTGCACGCGCGGATCAACGACATTCAGCTGCAAAACTCGGCCGACAGTTCCGGGACCATCGGCAGCTCGAGCGCGGACGTGAAGTGGTCAACCGACGGCATCCAGTCGACACTGCAGGACCAGTCGTTCGGCGCGCTGGTGTCCGCGGTGCACTCCAATGCCTCCGACGGCACGCTGGAGTTCGACATCGGGCCGGCCGGGTTGGCCAAGCTCACCGTGCACCCGCACATCAGCGACGGCACCATCGCCGTTGACACCGTGAACGCCGAGATCCTCGGTCTCGGCATCCCCACCGACCTGGTCGACGGCATCGTCAAGGTGATGAGCGAAAGCCTGCAGAGCTACCCGCTGGGCATGACGCCGAAGACGTTCCAGGTGACCGACAACGGGATCGAGATGACCTTGGCGGGCGGGCAGTACACCTTGCCGCGCGCCGACCAGAACTCGCAGTGCGGAGGACTTGTATGACCACCCAGGGCTCAGTCGATCGTGCGATCTTCGCCGTCGTCAACCGCACGGTGAACCCGCTGCTGAGCGGAATCCTTGCCTCACCGTTGCACTTCGTGGCCAGCGGGCAGATGGCGACGCTGACCGTGACCGGCCGAAAGACCGGCCGCGAGTACGCATTTCCCGTGGGCTATGTCCGGACCGGCAATGAGGTACAGATCGGGATCGAATGGCCCGAACGCAAGCAGTGGTGGCGGAATCTGCGCACCCCCGCGCCGGTTCGCATTCGCATCCGCGGCGTCGAATACACCGGTCAAGGCCAGGCCATCGAGGACGGAAAGGGCGGGGTGAAAGTCCGCGTCACGCTCGACTGAACCGTCAGTCTTCCAGCCCATCCAGCACCGCCCGGCTGCCACTGAGCCCGAGCCGCGTCGCACCGGCCTCGAGCAAAGCGATCGCCTGCTCGGCCGTCCGAATGCCGCCGCTTGCTTTCACCCCGAGGCGGCCACCCACCGTGTCGGCCATGAGTCGCACCGCCGCCACGGTGGCTCCGCCCGCGGGGTGAAAACCGGTGGACGTCTTCACAAAATCTGCGCCCGCGCGGGCGGCGGCGCGGCAACACCCCACGATCGCCTCGTCGCTCAGCGCCGCCGATTCGATGATGACCTTCAGCACCACATCGCGACCCACCGCCTCGCGCACGGTCAGAATGTCGGCAAGCACGGCGTTGTAGTCGCCGGCAACGGCCGCACCGATGTCGATCACCATGTCGACCTCCCGGGCGCCCTGCTCCACCGCGAGCCTGGCCTCGGCGCCTTTGACCAGCGAATGGTGCTTCCCCGACGGGAATCCGGCGACCGTCGCGATCACGAGTCCGTCGGCGTGAACCGGCAGCATGGCGGGCGACACGCAGACGGCATACACGCCGAGTTCGGTGGCCTCGTCCACGAGTGCCTGCACATCTTCGGCGGTGGCCTCCGGTTTGAGGAGCGTGTGATCGATGAGCTTGGCCACGGTGGCCCGGTCGTAAGTGAGCGGCACGGCGGGAACCTTACGCGTAGCCTTTTCGGGTGACCGCACCCACGCAGCCTGACCGGCGCTTCGTCCTGACCCTCGGCTGCCGCGACCAAACCGGTGTCGTGGCCCGGATCAGCTCGTTCATCGCCGACCTCGGCGGCTGGATCGTGGAAGCGGGCTACCACAGCGACGAAGGCACCGGCTGGTTCTTCACCCGGCAGGCGATCCGGGCGTCATCCCTGACCATCGGCGCCGATGAACTCCGTGCCCGCTTCGCCGCGGTGGCCGATGCCCTGGGGCCGGAAACGGATTGGTCGCTGCACGACACCGGCGAGCGCAAGCGAGTGGTGCTGCTGGTCAGCAAGGAGGGGCACTGCCTGCACGATCTGCTGGGCCGGTCCGCGGACGGCGAACTGCCGGCCAGTATCGAAGCGGTCATCGGTAATCACCCCGATCTCGGCTCGGTCGCCGAGGCGCATCACGTGCCGTTCCACCTGGTGCAGTTTCCTGCCGACCCGGCCGAGCGCGGACCGGCGTTCGAAGAGGTGCGGAAACTCGTCGACGTGCACCGTCCGCACGCCGTGGTGCTAGCCCGGTTCATGCAGATTCTGCCGCCGGAATTATGTGAGCACTGGTCCGGTCGGGTGCTCAATATTCACCACAGCTTCTTGCCGTCGTTCGTCGGCGCCAAGCCCTATCACCAGGCGCATGCGCGCGGCGTGAAGCTGATCGGCGCGACCTGTCACTACGTGACCGCCGAACTCGACGCCGGGCCGATCATCGAGCAGGACGTCATCCGGGTCGATCACAGCGACGACGTGCGCGACATGGTTCGCCGCGGACGCGACATCGAGAAGCTGGTGCTATCGAGGGGCTTACGCTGGCACCTCGAGGATCGAGTGCTCGTGCACGGTCGTAAGACCGTGATCTTCAACTAACTCGCGACGACGGCGAGGCCGGCGCGTGAACGACGACCGCGCTTGCCCAGCGAACGCAGCCGAATGACCTCGGCGTTGAACTGGTCGATGGCCTCGATGTTGGCCAGGTGTCCGACGCCCTCGATCATGAGGAAACGGTCGAGGTTGCCGTTGCGCTCCAACTCCGCGACGAGTCGCTCGGAGTGCTGCGGCGGGGTCAATTTGTCGATGCTGCCACCGATGACCGACACGGGAACGTTCAGGTTCGCCAGGCCGTCGAGCAGATCGAACTTGGCCAGGGCCAGCCCCCACTGTGCCCGCACGCGGCCCTTGCAGGCCAAGATGATCCGCTGCGCGAACTCGACCTGCCGTCGCGACGACGTCGGCGACATGACGCGGTTGCGGAAGATCCCACGGGTCATCGCGCCGCCCGGCAGCGGTACCGGAGCACCGAGCACGACTCCGGCGACGGCGTCTTTCGCGAACGCGGCGAATGCGGGCAGCGGTACCAGCTTCGTTTCCGAGACGAGGTGATCGGCACCCGTGTTGGCCAGCAATACTGCCGACGCCTTGCGCTCGGCCTGCTTCGGATGCCGGCTTGCCCACGCCATGATGGTCATTCCGCCCATGCTGTGGCCCACGATCAGGGCCTTGCGACGCGGCGCCACCGCGGCCGCAATCACGGCGGCCAGGTCGTCGCCGAGCACGTCCGCGCCCGGTTCCCGCTCGCCCATTTCGCTTTTGCCGTGTCCGCGCTGGTCATAAGCGATGACGCGGTACTTCTCGGACAACGCGTTGATCTGCGGGTACCAGTACTCGATCGAGCAGGTCCAGCCGTGGCTGAAGACGATCGGATCGCCGTCCACCGGCCCGTATGCGTGTACTCGAAGCTGGGCGCCGTCGGCGGTGGTCACCGGGATGACTTCAGGCTCGGTCGAGGGCGTGGCGAGCAAGAGGTCGCTACCGGAGCTGCTCCGCTCGGAGCGGTGGCTGCGCCGCCGCGCGGCAACGAAAGTTCCGACCGCGCCGGCGCCTAGACCCGCGCCCGAAAGCGTGCGCGCAAGGCTCTTGTGTGGGCTCAATTGAACACTCCTTTGTGTCGCTGCTCACAGTAGCGTGCTTGCACGACGCTTGCTCGCGTTAGCACGAAATCTCTTCAGTGTTGTTTGAATTACCCCGTTTGCCGGAAGCAAACACTTGGTCGTCGTCGCCAGCAAACATCCGGCTCGCGGCATCCTCGAGGCCCTGCGCGATCGCCTCTTCCATGGCATCGAGGAGCAGGGAGTTCACCACGTCATGCACAGTCGCGCGGGCCTTGGTCACCAGTTCCGCTATTTCGTTGACCGCGAACTCATCGAGGGCTACCGGTCGGCCGTCGGCGGGCAGGTAACGGTCGGTCACGAGCTTGACGAACCGGTTCGCGATATCGACGAGGTCGCGGCGGACCGCCCCGGCCTGGTCGATGATCTCGGCCATCGGCACGCCGGCGTCGAAGAGCAGCCGGGCGGCCTCGAGGAGGCGTTCGTTGGCGATGCGGTACCGGTTGCCGCTTTCCTCGCGAACCAGGCCGGCCTTCAGCGCGCGTTGCACGTTCTGCTCGAACTGTTCCGAGCCGAAAACCTCGCGCAATTCCTCGAGCGTGAGAGTCGCGTCCTGGGTGTAGCTGGGCCGGGATGTATCGAGACGATCGGTGTCGAGGACCTCCTCCACGCGCATGCCGTACTGGGCCGCAGTGAGTAGTTCGCTGATCGTTGCGAAGGTGTAGCCGCGGTCGAGCATGCGACCGATCAGGTCCAGTCGAGCCAGATGCGATTCGTTGTACCAGCCGGTGCGGCCTTCGCGCCGCGGCGGCGGCAACAAGCCGCGGTCCTGGTAGACGCGCACATTGCGCACGCTCATCCCGGCTTCGCGGGCAAGATCGTCGATGCGAAACTCGCGGACCTGGTGTTGGGCGGGGGCCGTGGGCTGGCGAGCCGGTTCGAGCAGTCCCGCCAGCCCACGCAGCACCCGGGCCGATTCGGAGGCGAGGAAGTTCATCGAGGGATTGACCACGTCGGCAATCGCCTCCTCGCATCGTCGTTGGTGCTCGCGGAAGCCCACTGTGGGACTTAACACCAGGCTAACATTGTGCCAATGCACATTGTCAAGATTGAAGATGCAACGGACGCGCTTCGGCGCTATTGACCGGGTTATTGCAGGTGCATGCTCACCAACGCGGTCCACGCTGCACGTCGTCCACCCGCGGCCGGACGTCGACCAGATAGACGCAGACCGCCACCACAGCGATGATCCCGATGAATCCGATGGCGCCCATGGCAACCAACACGAGCAGAGCCACGATGAGAATGCCCAGCCAAATGGGTTTGCTGAGCTTGTCCACGGCGGTGAAGGCGTCGGCGCGTTGACGCACCGCATGAAAGATTGCGAACACGGCAGCAGCGATGGCGATGAGCTGCAAGATGAGCAGTATCCAACCAGTGAGGCTACTTACCGTAAAGAACACGCCTCCATGATAGAGAGAACCGCCCCCACGCACAGTCGGTGGAGGCGGTTCGCTAGCAGTCAGCTAAGCCAGTGGCTTACTTCCCGGCCTTCTTGGCGGGAGCCTTCTTGGCCGGAGCCTTCTTAGCGGGCGCCTTCTTGGCGGGGGCCTTCTTGGCCGGAGCCTTGGCGGCCTTCTTCACTGCGGCGGGGGCTTCGTCACCCTGGTCCGCGGCGTCGTCGGCAGCGTCCTCGCCCCGACCGGTCACCCGACCGGCAATCTTGGCGGCCTGCTCGCCGACGGCGCGAGTGCGCTCGGAAACCTTGCCGAGGGCGTCCTCGGTGCGGGTGACCGCCTCGTTGTAGAGGTCCTCGGCACGCTCGATCCGGCCCTCGACCTCGGGACGCTGACGCAGCCGGCCAACGGTCTCCTCGCCGCGCTCGGCAAGGTCGGTGTACAGATCGAGAGCAACCTTGAGGT
This sequence comes from Skermania sp. ID1734, assembly GCF_007489285.1. GTDB lineage: Bacteria > Actinomycetota > Actinomycetes > Mycobacteriales > Mycobacteriaceae > ID1734. Next base: position 170,608 of record NZ_VLIY01000008.1, on the reverse strand, counting down.
ACTCCTCGGCAACCCGACGCAGCTCCTCGACCGTGAACTTCTCGCGCAGCTCGGCAAGCTCCTCCGGCAGCTCCGAGGGCAGCGCGGCCAGCCGCTCACGCAGCGCCTCGATCTGCTCCTGCACGTCGGCCGGCAGCGCGGCGATGCGCTCGCGCGCACCCTCGACCCGCTCCGAGACGTCGGTGCTGGTGCTCTCGGCGCGCTCGCGCACCTTGGCGACCACGTCGGCCACGGCGGCAACAGCGGCATCTCCGGCGCCGACGGTCGCGTACAACGGCTTCTTCACGTTTTCCAGTGCCTTGTCCTTGGACTCACTCATCTTGGCTCTCCTGTTCTAGGGGCGTTGGTGTCGAGGCAGGTTCCGCCTCTACGGAGGTCGCGAGTTGTTCGGCCGGCGACTCCTCGGGAGAGAAGTCGTTCTCCCGACAGAACGACTCGTAGATCTCGAGGAGCACCTGCTTCTGCCGCTCTGTTATCGCGACGTCGGCCAGTAGTGCATCCCGGACCGGGCTGTACGGACGTTGTTCGAGATAGCCCGCTCGTACATACAGCGCTTCCGACGAGACCCGCAGCCCTTTGGCGATCTGGCTGAGTACCTCGGCGGAAGGGTTGCGCAATCCGCGCTCGATCTGGCTGAGGTACGGATTACTCACACCCGCCATTTGCGCGAGCTGCCGAAGCGAGACCTGGGCTGCTTCACGCTGTGCGCGGATGAAGCTTCCAATGTCCTGCGCAGCGTCTTTCACCTTCCGCGCGCCGAGTCCACCCTGGTTGGCAAAGTCATTTGCCGCCTGGACAGCCCCCGACGAGCCCTGCGGCTGGTCTTGCATCTATATCTCACTCCTAGCGGGTGTTTCCGCGGCCCAATTTACCGAGGGGTTGCTAGCTATTGCAAGCACCGCCCCTGCAATGCGGGTCACACACTCTCATGTCAGGTGACCTTTCGCCACTTTTTCATCCCGATTACCCACCGAACATGAGGTGCGAAATGGTATAGATCACCAGCCCTGCCAGCGATCCGACGACAGTGCCGTTGATCCGGATAAATTGCAGGTCACGGCCCACTTGCAGCTCGATCTTCTTGCTCGCTTCCTCGGCGTCCCACCGAGCCACCGTGTCCGTGATGAGCGTTGTGATCTCGCTCGCATAGTTGGCCGCAACGTAACGTGTGCCACGCAGTAGCCAGTTGTCGACTTTTGTTCGCAACTCGGTGTCGTCCCGAAGCCGTTCGCCGAGCTCGCGCACATTGTCGGCAATCTTTGTGCGAAGTGTGCTGTCCGGATCGTCGACCGATTCCAAGATCAACCGCTTGGCCACCCTCCATGTGGTTTCGGCGAGCCCAGTGATCTCCTCGCGTCCCATCACCTCCGCCTTGATGCGTTCGGCCTTGGCGATGGTCGCGGGGTCGTGCTGCAGGTCGGTGGCGAAATCGACGAGGAACTTGTTGGCCGCGAGCCGGACCTCGTGTTCGGGGTTGGACCGAACTTTCCAGGTGAACTCGACGATCTCGCGGTAGATCTTTTCCGAGACCAAGATGTTGGCGAACTTCGGCGCCCATTGCGGGGCGTCATGCATGACGATGCGGTCGATGGTCTCCTGACTGCCCAGCGCCCATTGATGCGCGCGCTCGGCGAGCATGTCGAGCAGCGGTAGCTGCCGGTTTTCGGCGATGAGCTCGGCCAGCACCCGCCCGATCGGCGGCCCCCACAGGGGCTCCGCGAGGCGTTTGACGATCGTGTGGTCGATGACCTGCTGCACGTCTTCGTCCCGCAGCACCCCGACGATGGCGCGCAGGATCGTGGTCGACTCCGCCGCCACCCGCTCCGCGTTGCGCGGCTGGGCCATCCAGGTGCCCAGGCGCAGCGGGACCTGTGCGGAGGACACCTTCTCGGAAACGACGTCCGGGGCCAGGAAGTTGGTGCCCACGAAATTGCCCAGGCTCTCTCCGAGCTGGTCCTTCTTCCGCTTGATGATCGCGGTGTGCGGGATCGGCAGATTCAACGGGTGCCGGAACAGTGCGGTCACCGCGAACCAATCGGCCAGCGCGCCGACCATGCCGGCTTCGGACGCGGCGCGCACATAGCCAACCCAGTCCCCGCCTGCGCCGCGGCTTTCCTCCCAGCGACAGAAGAGGTAGACGAGCGTCGCCACCACCAGAAAGCCAGTAGCAAGTGACTTCATTCGGAAAAGGTCGCGGCGCTTGTTGGCGTCGTCTGCTGCCGAGAGGGCAATCGGCTGCGGCGGCGCGGGGCGCGGTTCGACCGCTATCGAGTCCACTCAAGACATTCTGCCCAACGTCACGTTCGCCCCGACCGCGAAGACTTCGGCATAAGCTTTGGACGAATCGGGACGAGCTGAAACGAGCACATAAGCGATGCAGCCATGAGTGAACGCGGCGTGATGAGCGGTCGGGCGAGCAGCCAGGACAAGCAAGACGGTCGCAAGAAGCGCTGGCGCGAACACAAGATCGCCCGGCGCGAGGAACTCGTCGACGGCGCGATCGCGGCGATTCGCGCTCGTGGCAGTAACGCCGGCATGGACGAGATCGCCAGCGAGATCGGCGTCTCCAAGACAGTGCTCTACCGGTACTTCACCGACAAGGGCGATCTGACCATGGCCATCATGTCGCGCTATGTCGATACGGTGATCGCCCCCCGGATCTACAACGCGATCGCCGAGCAGCGCACCGAGTACGAGCTGACCCGGTCGACCATCGCGGCCTACGTCGAGGTCGTCGGCACCGACCCGAACGTCTACATCTACGTCATGAACCACGCCGGCAGCAACAATGCGGTCGTCGCTGATTCGGAGCGGATGTTCGCCGAGTTGGTGGCCGTGGTGCTGCGGTCGCGGGCTTCCGAGTTCGGTTTGGCCTCCGAAGGTGCGGAGCCATGGGCGTACTCGATCGTCGGGGCGGTCCAACTGGCCACCCACTGGTGGATATCCAACCGGTCGATGTCCTCGGAAGACCTGATCAATTACCTGACGATGATGGTGTGGAGCGCGATCGAAGGCATCGGCCGGGTGGGCGGATCCGCCGAGCGCTTCAACGAGCAACCGCACGCGTTTCCGGTGGTCGCAGATGATTCGTATCCGGCGGTCGCAGGTGATTAGCGAGTGGTGACTCACCGATGACCGAAAGCACCGGCAGCGCGAGCAAAGGCGTCCCGACGTCACGGCTGAGCCGCGGTTCAAAACTGGGCGTCGCGGTCGCCGGACAGATGCTGCGCAGCCAGCGCGCCCGGATGGCTATGCGGCTGCGTTCGGAGGAGGCGCGCGAGAAGCTGTCGCAGGAGTCAGCGGTGCGCAACGCCGAGTCGCTGGTGCGGGTGCTCGGCGGCATGAAGGGCGTGGCGATGAAGCTGGGCCAAATGCTGTCGGTGCTGGATCTGGAGTTGGTGCCGCCCGAGCACCGCGACGTGTTCCGCTACCGGTTGGCCCAACTGCGCGACAGCGCCCCGTCGGTGTCCTTTGCCGGCATGCGCGCGGTGATCGAGGAGGATCTCGGCGCGCCGCTGGACAAGCTTTTCGCCGAGTTCGACGAGAAAGCGATCGGCTCGGCGTCGATCGGTCAGGTGTACCGAGCCCGGCTCACCGACGGCCGCCAGGTCGCGGTCAAGGTGCAGTATCCGGGCATCGACGCGGCGGTGCGCGCGGACCTGCGCAACATCGCGATGTTTCAGAAGCTGCTGCAATCGTTCCTGCCAGCCATCACTCCGGCCCTGCTCGACGAACTGCGCAGCAACTTGGAAAGCGAACTCGACTATCACGCCGAGGCGGAGAACCAGCGCCAGGTCGCCGAACTGTTCCGCGACCACCCGTTCATCGTGATCCCGGACAGCATTCCCGAACTGTGCAGTCGCCGCGTCCTGGTCACCGAATACTTCGAGGGCGCCGGATTCGACACCATTCGCACGCTGCCCGACGCCGAACGTAATCGCATCGGCGAGATCATCTTCCGCTTCTACGTCGCGTCGCTGTTCGACTACCACGAGTTCTGTGGCGACCCGCATCCAGGAAACATCTTGTTAGGCGCGGACGGTCGGGTCTGCTTCATCGACTTCGGGCTGTTCAACCGGATGCACGCCGACCATGTGCGCTTCGAAATCGACTGTCTGCGCGCCGCCGCCGAGGAGCGCGGCGAGGACCTCTATCAGCTGATGCTCGGCCGCGGCGTGATCAATCCGGATGTCGCGGTCACCACCGAGGAGTGCCTCGACTACGTCTACGCGGCATCGCAATGGAGCCTGGTGGACGAGGAGTTACGCATCACGCCCGAATTGGCAACCGGCGCCTTCCTGTTGGCCATCGATCCGCGGGCGTCGGAGTTCCGCGGCATGAAACACCAAAACCTGCCGCCGGAACATCTGTTTTCCCGCCGGGCCGAGTTCTTGACGTTCGGTGTGCTCGGGCAGATCGAAGCAACCGGCAACTGGCACCGCATCGCTCGCGAGTGGATCTTCGACGAGCCACCGGCGACCGAATTGGGCAGACTGAACGAGCAGTGGCAACGTGACCATCACATCGTCCGCAAACGCTGAATCCCGGCGCGCGACGACAACCGACTGGAGGCAACATGGCTGACAAGCGCGAGTTCGACCTGGTGCTCTACGGAGCCACCGGATTCGTCGGCAAGCTCACCGCCCAGTACCTCGCGAAGAACGCGCCGACGGCCCGAATCGCCTTGGCCGGAAGGTCTTTGGACAAGCTCAAAGCTGTCCGCGAAGACTTGCCCGGCCCGGCGGCGAACTGGGACGTCATTGTCGCCGACTCGAATGATCAAGCGGCGCTTGATGCGATGGCCAAGCGCACCCGGGTCGTGGTAACCACCGTCGGACCATACGCCCGGTACGGACTGGCGATGGTCCGCGCCTGCGCAGAGAACGGCACCCACTATGCAGATCTGACCGGCGAGACACTGTTCGTGCGCGACTGCATCGACCAGTTCCATTCGGTGGCTGTTCAAACCGGCGCGAAGATCGTCAACTCGTGCGGGTTCGACTCGGTGCCTTCGGATCTCAGCGTATACCTGACGTATCTGAAGTCGCTGCAGGACAATACGGGCGAGTTGGAGGAGACGACGCTCGTCGCCTCGTTGCGTGGCGGAGTGAGCGGCGGAACCATCGACTCTGCGCGGGCGCAGATGGAGGCGCTGGCCGAAGATCCATCGCTGCGCAAGGTGGCGGGCAGCCCCTACTCGCTCAGCCCCGACCGCAGTCAAGAGCCCGACTTGGGCCGGCAGTCGGATTTCGCGCTGCAGCGCGCCGACTCCATCGACCCGAGCCTGCGTGGCTGGGTCACCAGCTTTGTGATGGCGTCCTACAACACTCGGGTGGTGCGGCGCAGCAACGCGCTGCTGGGCTGGGCGTACGGCAAGAACTTTCGCTACCGCGAGGTGATGAGCGTGGGCAATTCGCTGCTCTCACCGGTGATTGCCGCCGGCGTGACGGGCGGAATCATCACCGCCTTCACTCTCGGCGCGCTGGTCGCCCGCGGACCGGGCAAGCAACTGCTCGACCGTGTGCTGCCCAAGCCCGGCACGGGACCCAGCGAGGACGCCCGCGACAACGGCTGGTTCAGGATGCAGACTTTCACCAAGACGTCATCGGGTGCCAAGTACCTGACCACGTTTGCCGCCCAAGGCGACCCCGGCTACAAAGCGACCGCAGTGATGCTGGGCGAGTGCGGGCTGGCGTTGGCGTTGGACGGCGACAAGATCAGTGAACTCGCCGGCGTACTGACTCCGGGCACCGTGTTCGGCGAGACGCTGGCCGAGCGGTTGCGCAAGGCGCGGTTCACCATCACCGTCGAACGCAAGCAGTAACCCAGCTGCCGTTACGGCGTGCGCGCCAACAGCTCGAAGTCGTCCGGATTGAGTTTGCGGGTGCGGCGCCAGTATTGCCACGTGAAGCCTGGCCAGATGGTCCGGTTCACGCCCTTGGAGTCCAGATACCAACTGGTGCACCCGCCGGTGCTCCAGACGCCACCGGCGAGCTTGTGCTGGATTTCGGAGTTGAACCGGTCCTGCGCCGACGTGCGGACATCCAACCCGGCGGCTCCGGTGGAATCCACCAATTCCATTGCCTTCATGACGTATTTAATCTGCTGCTCGATCATGAACACCACCGAGTTGTGCCCGAGGCCGGTGTTGGGACCGAGCAGGAAAAACGCATTGGGAAAGCCCCGCGCGCAGATCCCGTAGTAGCTCTGGATGCCGTGTTCGTTCCACTCCTGCACGAGCTTTCGCCCGCCGATGCCTGCGATGTTCATGCTCTGGAAGCCGTCGGTTACGTGAAAGCCGGTGGCGTAGATGACTGCGTCGGCGGGTCGGTCGGTGCCATCGGCGGTAACGATCCCATTCTCGGTGAATTGCGCTATGGGATCGGTGATCACCGAGACGTTCGGTCGGTTCAGTGCCGGGTAATAGTCGTTGGAACCGAGTATCCGCTTGCAGCCGATGCGATATCGCGGCGTCAGTTTGCGGCGCAATTCCGGGTCGTCGATGCCGCGGGCGATGTTGTGCTCGGCGATTCGCTCGAGCGGGCGCATGAGGTTGGCGTGACCGTTCAAGCCCAGCCCCAGCGCCTCATAGACCCAATAGATGCCATCGCGAAAAGCCATTCGGGTCAATGGCACTCGCCGGAACAACGCTCGAAGCTGATGCGGGATGGGAAAGTTGGTGCGCGGCAGTACCCAAGCGGGGGTCCGTTGGTACACATCGAGGTGGGCGACCCGGTCGACGATCTCGGGGATCAACTGGATGGCGCTGGCGCCGGTGCCGATGACGGCGACCCGCTTGCCCGTCAGGTCGAAATCGTGGTTCCACTGCGCCGAATGCCAACTGGCACCACGGAATCGCTCCACGCCGGCGAATCGCGGAATGTTCGGAATATGCAGTGCCCCGATCCCGGACACCACGAACTGCGCCACGTACTCGGCGCCGCCGGTGGTCGCCACGTGCCATTTGGCGGTGCGTTCGTCCCATTCGCCGCCGTCGGCTTCGACGCCGAAATGGATGTGGGATCGCAGGTCGTACTTGTCGACGACGCGGCGCAGATAGTCGAGGATCTCCGGTTGCTCCGACCACATCTTCGACCAGTTGGCATTCTGCTCGAAGGAATAGCTGTACATGTGCGAAGGCACGTCGCAGGCGCACCCGGGATAGGTGTTTTCGCGCCAGGTGCCACCGATGTCGTCAGCCTTTTCGACGATGAGGAAGTTGTGCTGGCCGGCCTTCTTCAGCGCGATGGCCATGCCCAGCCCGGAGAACCCGGTTCCGACGATCAGCACCCGGGTCCGGTGTACGCGCTGAGTACGCCGAACCTCCGACTCCGCTGCGGCCGACTCCACTGCGACCTCTGACACCGTGAGCACCCCTTTCACCGCCACACCCGACCAAGTTGGCGATACCGCTGGTATTACGTACTCGCTTCGAGTCTCTGGCGCTGGTCAATCGATGTCAAGGCGGTGGGTTCTGCGCGGATATCGCGACGTCGGTCTGGGAACATACAACCGTGGACATCGACCACCCCGAACGCGACGACAGCTGGAACCGCGACGCCCGCGGCGAAACCGAAACCGAACGCCTCGACCGCAACTGGACCAGCCTGCTGCAAGAACTGCGCGTCGTAGAGACGGGTGTGCAACTGCTCACCGGCTTCCTCCTCACGCTGCCGTTCCAGAACCGCTGGGATCAGCTGTCCAAGCCGCTCATCGCGGTGTACCTGGCGACTGTCCTGTGCTCGATCGGCGCAACGATCTTGATCATCGCCCCGGTCGGCATGCATCGCGTGCTGTTCCGCCAGCACAAGGTGCGGGAATTGGTCTCGGCGGCGCACCGGATTGCCGTCGCCGGGCTGCTGCTGCTCGGGGGCGCGCTGACCGGCGTCGTCGTGCTGATCTTCGACTTTGTCGCCGGCCCGATCGCCGCGGTCGTTGCGGCGCTGGCGATCGACAGCGCGTTCGTCTACTTCTGGTTGGCCTTCCCGCTGTGGCTGCGGGCGCACCACAATTAACTCACCGGTTGCGCGCGGACTGGCGCCGATTCTCCTTCTTGATGGCCGAGACCAACTCGTCCTTCTTCATCTTCGAGCGACCCGAAATATCCAGGCGCCGCGCGATTTCCATGAGGTGCTTCTTCGTCGAGTTGGCGTTGACGCCTTCGGCGCTGGCGCCCTTGGCATTCGGGCCGCCGCTGCGGGCGCGCTGATCCGACGGGCCCTTCTTGTCCTTGGCTTCCCAGTGGTCACCGACCTTTTCGAAGCTGTGCTTGAGCGCGCTGTAGGCGACCCGGTGCGCGCGCTCGCCCTCGCCGTACTCGTCGGCCGCGGAATCGTGGGCCTTGGCGAAGGTCCGCTGCGCCTTCTCCGGTGACTTTTGCAGAGTGCTCGGTAGCTCGCTCTTCTTAGCCTTGCCGCTCTTCGTCGTCTTGGGCATCGCGGTCCTCCTTCAACTTGTCGATCAGTATTCGCAGTCCTTGAACCACAGCGCAGTCCACGATTTCGCCAGGATCCCCGTCGTAGTCGTGCAGTTCGGCGAAGATTCCCCACGGGGTGCTCGACGCGAACCACACGGTGCCAGGCGGAACATCTTCTTGCGGTTCGGGTCCGCCCTCGCCGGTCACGCCCAGGGCCATATCCGCGCCGAGCAGTTTGCCGACGTTGCTGGCCATGTGCCGCGCGCAGGTTTCGCTCACCACGGGGCAGTCGGGAACATCGAGCACCGAGGTCTTCACATCGCGCGCGTACGCGACCACCGCGCCGCGAAACCATGTCCCGGCAGACGGCGCCGCCGCGAGGTAGCTCGCGATCTTGCCGCCCGTCAACGACTCCGCGACGGCCACAGTACGGCCGGTCTTACCGGCCAACTCGGCGATTGCCTCGGCAAGCTGCACGGGACTACACACCGCTGCTGGCTACCCGGGGAATGTGCTGGTAAAACCCGCCACCGAGCCGGCGAGACAATGGCTAGGGAGACGGTTACTCGCGAAACGTCTACCTAGCCATCAGTTCACCGCGAGACTCGAATCTGCTCGAGACTTGGGTCGCTCGCGTCGGGAATCGCCATCCCCGCCTGTACCCCGGTGCGCAGGTATTCGATGACCGCCTCGTTGAGCCGCTCCCCGGGGACCGCCGCCGGGACTCCGGGCGGGTAGGGCGTCAACTGCTCGGCGCAGATCCGACCGACGGCGTCGGCGGCCGGCACCAACTCGGCTGGGCCGAAGAACGCATCGCGCGGCGTCAGCACCGTCTCAAGTTGCAGATCCTGCGGGCTGGGCAGGGACATCGGCGCAGGGTGTGGCAAGTCCGGCAACGCCTCGCGCATTCTCGTCAGCGCCGACAGCAGCCGTTTGCCGGTGTCGGGACCGTCGGCGAACGACATTGTGGCCAAGATCCGGCGGTGATCACTCAGACCGACGTCTATGAATTCGTTCTCCCGCAACCAGTCCGCACACTGATAGCCGCTGCGGCCGGTTTCGCTCACGTCGATGAGGATCTGCAGGCGGTCCAGATCGACCGAGGCGGTATTGCCGCGCAGCTCTTCGTCCAGTACGTGCAGGCCGGGCATTCGGTCGATTTCGGTGCGCAAGCCGTCCGCCAACTCCAGTGCGGCACCGAGGAGTTCCTTGCCATGTTGCACCATCTGACGCCGCCAGCCGTCGATGGCCGCATACATCATCACGTTCGGGCTTGTCGTCATCAACAGGTCGGCGCAAGCCGCCAGATGGCGCCAGTCCACCAGGTCGCCTTGGCGATGAAACACCGAGCCCTGCTCGAAGCCGGCACCCATCTTGTGCACGCTCACCACGCAGACGTCGGCGCCGGCATCCATTGCCCACGTGGGCAAGTCGGGATGGAAGGGCAGGTGCGCGCCCCAAGCTTCATCCACGATCAACGGCTTGCCACGTCGATGACACACGTGCGCTATCCCAGCAATGTCGGCGCACGTGCCGTAATGCGTCGGGCTCACAATCAGAGCGCCAGCGGCGTCCGGGTTGTCCTGCCAGGCCTGCTCCACCTGTTCCGGCGACGGCGGATGCGCAAGGTGACGTTCCGCATCCCACAGGGGGGTAATCCATTTCGGATCCACGCCGGAGAAGATCAATCCCGCCACCACCGACTTGTGGCTGTCGCGTCCGAGCAGTAAGCCACCCTTACCGCCGGCGACCGCCAGCATCGCGGCCTTGACCGACAGCGAGCTTCCGCAGGTGGAAAAGAACGCGTCCTCGGCGCCGACCGCATCGGCCATGAGTTGCTCGGCATCGACGAGACAGGAGTTTCGCGCGAGGCGGTCATCTATGCCGCTCGTCGCCAGGACGTCCATCCGGAACGGCTCGATCCCCAGAACGTCACGGACCGACTGGTCGATGCCACGACCCTGTCGGTGTCCGGGCGGGGTGAATCCATAGCGTCCGCGCCGGTGGTATTCGGCGACGGCATCGAGTAGGGGCGCTTGGGACTGATCCATGGCCACCGGCTACCCGTTTCGGTGCGGGTTACCGCCAACCGCTTGAGCAGGAAGTTTCGCGGGTATAGCGAAAGCCATGAAGGGTGGCCCGGCGCCGCGACGCCTGTTCGCGCCAGCTTTCGAACCCACCGGCCTGGTGCTCGCCTACCTGGAACCGACCGTCGACCGTCCGCCCGTCCTGGTCGCCAACGGCACGATCGATCTGTCCACCGACGAACAGTTCGCCACCGCGCTGGCCGAGTCGGTAGAACGCAACACCGAACTCGTTCTGGACCTGCGCGGAGTCGGTTTCATCAACACCCGCGGACTGATGCTGCTCGACGATGTCGGCCTCGAGTTCAACAACATGCACGCGCGCGCCGCCCTCGCGGCCGGCATGCAACTGCTGCGGCTGTGCCGAGTGCTGCGCATCGACCGCAACATCCCCGGCTTCCGCAGCATCGACAGTGCCTGCGCGGCCGTCCGCCAGTACTAGTCGGTGACGGCCGAAGTGAGCATCGCAGGCGCCCGCGGGCGCTAGTGCCCTGTCACTAACCAGGCAGCGTTTCGCCCCCGGTGGGCGCGAGCACCTCGCCGGAGTAATACGACGAGAGCGCACCGGCCGCGAAGAAGACGTACGACGGGGCGATTTCGTCGGGCTGCGCCGGTCGGCCGTAGGGCACCTGCCCACCGAAGCTGGCGACCTTCTCCTCGTCCATCGTGGCCGGGATGAGCGGCGTCCAGACCGGTCCCGGCGCAACACAATTGACTCGGATCCCGCGCTCGTGCAACGACTGCGCCAAAGAGTAGGTGAACGCGTTGATGGCGCCCTTGGTCGCGGAGTAATCGATGAGCGACTTGTTGCCGCGTAACCCGTTGATCGAGCCGGTGTTGATGATGCAGCCGCCGCCGGTCAGCTGCTCCAACGCCGCCTGCGTGCAGTAAAAGTAACTGTCGATGTTCACCGAGAACGTGTGGCGCCACTGCTGCGCCGTCAGCTCGGCGAAGTCCTGCACCGGGTTCTGACAGCCCACATTGTTGACGAGGATGTCCAGCGCGCCCAGTTCGACGACCGTGTCGTGAACGACTTGGCGACACTGCCGCTCGCTGGCCAGATCACCGCGGAAGGAAACGCAGCGGCGCCCGGTCGCGGTGACGAGTTTGCAGGTGTGCTTTGCGTCGTCATCTTCGGACAGATACGCGATGGCCACATCGGCGCCCTCCTTCGCAAAGGCCACCGCGACCGCGCGACCGATCCCCGAGTCACCGCCGGTGATAAGCGCCTTCTTGCCTTCGAGAAGCCCGCGGCCGACATAGTCGCGCATTTCGTCGCGCGGTTGTTGATCCATCTCTGCAGTGCTGCCCGGGTATGGGATCTGTTCCGGTTCACGTTCGGTTTCCGACTCCATACGTGCCGCTTACCCACATCCGACGCCGGCAAGCAGTGCCCCGCCTACGCCTCCCGGTTTCAGCCGAGACGCAGAGAGGTAACCGGTGAGCATGCTTCGTGCGCGCATGTCTGCCCCACTGCCTCAGCCGCGCGGTCCTGTCTCCGACGCGGTGATCTCGACGCTTGCGCAGTCGCAGCCGCATTCGCACCTGGCAGGCGGGCGCCCCGGCGATCCGATCACCCACGCCGACCCGCTCGGCGGGGATCTGCAGCTGGCGCTCTACGTCTGCTACGAGTTGCACTATCGCGGCTTCAGCGGGGTCGACGACGACTGGGAATGGGATCCGCAACTGCTGGCGTTCCGGGGGGTGCTCGAAGAGCGCTTCCTGAACTACCTGCGGGGACACACCGGCGGCGGCACCGACGTCACCGGCGCACTCGACGCGCTCAGCACCGAGCCGGTCGATGATCAACCGAACAGCCTGTCGCACTATCTCGCCGAGCATGGCACGTGGGCTCAGCTTCGCGAATTCTTCGTCCACCGGTCGCTGTATCACCTCAAGGAGGCGGATCCGCACGCTTGGGCGATTCCGCGGCTCGTCGATGGCGCCAAGGCGGCGTTTGTCGCCGTCGAATTCGACGAGTTCGGCGGCGGCCGCGGTGACCGCATGCATTCCACGCTGTTCGCGGCCCTCCTGCGCGCCGCCGACCTGGACGCGACCTACCTCGGTTATATCGATTGCGTCCCACCGGAAGCGCTGGCCACCGTGAACTTCATGTCGCTGTGCGGGCTGCACCGCGGGCTGCGCGGCGCATTGGTCGGACTGTTTGCCGCCGCCGAAATCACCACGGCGCCAAGCGCAAAGCGCATTGTTGCCGCACTCGACCGACTCGATGGTCCGCAACCATGCCGCCACTTCTATACCGAGCACATCGAGGCCGACGCGGTCCACGAGCAGGTGCTGCGCCACGACGTGGTCGGCGAATTATTGCGTCAGGAACCGGAATTGGCTGCGGACGTGATCTTCGGCATCGAAGCTTCGGAATGGCTTGAAGCGCGACTCGCCGACCACGTGCTCGGCCACTGGCGCCGGGGGGTCAGCTCACTGCTGCCCGTCCGCACTGTCTGAACGTTGTTTCGCCGTTCGGCACCGCTTGCGATGACTGGTGTCGCACAGCGGGTATGACTTGCTGCGCCGGCAGACACACAATGCCACCACGAAGCGCTCCGAGCGCACCACCGTTCCATCCGGAAGTTCGATGTCGACGGGGCCGTCGATCAGCACCGGCCCGCCGGGAACCGGGCGCACCCGGTTGCCCACGCGGTCAGCGGGGCCGGCTGGGCTTGTCTGCACGAATGACCACCAATTCCTCACTTGTACAATCGCTTTGACATAACCCCTGATCGCACAGATAGCTCGCGCGCCGACGCAGCACCGGGCCGAACGGTATTCGGCTACGCGCCACGACAGCGGCCTTGAGCCCGCCCGCGCGGAGCTGGCGCAATGTTTGATCTTCGCCGGTGAATTCGGACTGCACAATTAGCATGAAGCCGCCGGGTCGAAGTAACTCGGCCCCACGCTCGCACAGCGGGTCCATAAAGAATCGCCCGTCCGGGCCGGCGTCCCAGCGCCGCGACCGCATACCCTCGGTCGCTCGGCCGCACGGCACGTACGGCGGATTGCTCACCACGACGTCGAACGGCGCGAGATCGAGCGCCTTTTCGAGTCCGCCACGGTGGGCGTCCACCGGCAGCCGGTGCACCCGCGCGTTCAACCGGGCGCAGCCACAGGCACGTCGGGAAATATCAACGGCAGCAACAGATTCAGCGCCTAGTCGCGCCGCACATAGCGCCAACGCCCCGGTGCCCGTACAAAGATCGAGCACGCGCGCACCGGCGGGCATCGAAGCCTCGGCCAGCGCGGCGGCAAGCAACCGCGTATCTTCCTGCGGGCGATACACAGTGGGAATGCGTAGCAGCACAGCTGGCAGCAGCGTGTCGGCTGGTGTTGTCACGCTGTCTCCTCTCGACGCGGCCGCGAGACCTAGTGGAGACAGCGTTACCCGCCTGCGACAAACGCAAACGCGCCTTAGTCGCGCATCTCCTCGTCATCGAGATCTACTTCGAAGCTCTGCTCCCAGACGTCTGCCGGGTCGGCGTCCAGCGGCACGCTCGACGGCTGCGCAACCTCTTCTTCCTCAGCAACGGACTGCTTCTGCTCGAGCACGTCTTCAATCGGCGAGTCGTCTGGTCCGAGCGGTTCGGTCATGGCTTACCTCACCCCTTCTCGTTGATCACCTTTGGTTGCTGCCGGGACCTTTTTCGTAGCAAACGAACCACCGCTTTGTCGACAATCTGTTGCTGATCGTCGTCGCTGTCGGCACGTTGGGCCCGGCGAAGCGCGGCGGCGATCGTCTCCCCGGCCTCGTAAGCCTCGATCACGCGCGGATCGATGTAAGAGCCGCGCGCCACTGCCGGGGTGTTGCCCAGCGCCTCCGCCACCCCGGCGATCACCTTCTTCTCCACCCGCTTGTGGTTGCGGATACCCTCGACGTCGGTCGCCTCCGCGCCGAATGCGGCCGCAGCCAGAACCGTCGCCTGCCATGTTCGTAAATCTTTTGCGGTGCAATCAGTTCCAGCGAGCTCTTTGAACCGGCAGTTGATGTCGTCAGCATGCAGTTCCCGGTAGCCGTTGCCGTTTCGGTAGGCCAGTAGCCGATCAGATGGGCTACGACTGCGCTGCAGGGCGCGGATCACGCGCGCAAGTTCGGGGTCGTAGATCCGCACCCGGCGCCGAATACTCCCCTTGGCCAGATAGTCGAACAACATCTCGTTTCCGGATACCGTGACCTGTTCGCGCAATAGCGTTGCCACACCGCGAGTCCCGTGTTCCTCGGCGTACTCCTCGCCGCCCACCCGAAACACGCCCCGGTCCAACAGGCGCAGCGCGGCCGCGGTGATGCGCTCCTGTCCGAGGCCGGACTGCGTGAGGTCGGCACGCACCTGACTGCGCAACCGCGGCAGGTTGGCGGCCATCACGAGCACTCGGTCGAACTTCTCCTCGTCGCGTTCGTTGCGCCACTGTTCGTGGTAGAGGTACTGGCGCCGCCCGGCGGCATCGACGCCGACCGCCTGGATATGGCCGTTGCGGTACGGGCAGATCCATACCTTTCGCCACGCCGGCGGGATGACCAGCGCGCGGATGCGGTCGAGCGCATTCTCGTCGGTGAGTCGCGTGCCGTCCGCGGCCACATAGCTGAACCCGCGTCCGCGCCGGACCCGTTTGATCCCGGGCCCATAGGGGCGGCTGCGCCGCAGTCGCATTGGCAACCTCCTGCGAAGACTCGATCGGCCGGAGGTGGTAGTACCCGCATTTACGTGGGGATATCCGCGCGGCTGGTTTTGTCACCCGACGCAGCGGGCACCCTCACCCTCGTGACGTCTCTGTGGCTGGACAACGCAACCACCGCGGCGCACCCATCGCTGCCGCCGGACTTGCGCTTCGATGTCGTCGTCGTCGGTGGCGGGCTCACCGGCTTGGTGGCCGCGGTACTGCTGGCGCGCGGTGGGGCCCAGGTGGGGCTCGTGGAAGCACGAACGATCGGAGCCGGGGCGACCGGCAACACAACCGGCAAGATCAGCCTGTTGCAAGGCACCCAACTGTCCACGATTGCCGGGCGCCATTCGGCAGACAAGGTCGCCAAGTACGTCGAGGCCAACCTGGAAGGCCAGCAGTGGCTGCTTCGATTCTGTGCGGACAACGGCGTGGACGTGCAGCACGAGTCTGCTTACACCTATGCCCAAAGTCCCGACGGCGTCGAGCAGGTCCGCGCCGAATTGGAACACTGTCGCCGCGCCGGTCTGGACGCGCAATGGGAAGCGCAACCGGATGAATTGCCGTTTCGAACATTTGGCGCTGTCCGCCTCGACGATCAAGCCCAATTCGATCCCGTCGACGCGCTCAATGCCCTGGTCGAGGAGGCGCAACGTCGCGGTGTGGCGATCTTCGAACACACCCGCGTCACCGGTGTCCACGGCGACTGCTCGGTCCGCCACCACCTCGGCGAACGGGTAGTGCAGTCCGAGTCCGGCGATATCCGTTGCGACGCGGTAATTCTGGCCACCGGCACTCCTATTCTCGACCGGGGCGGCTACTTCGCGCGATTGCATCCGAATCGCTCCTACGCCTTGGCCTTTCAGGTGCCCGGAAGCATTCCCCGAGGCATGTACTTGTCGGCCGAGTCGCCGACCCGCTCGTTGCGTTATGCCCCGACTGATTCCGGCGACGCCCTGCTCGTCGGCGGGAACGGGCATTCGGTCGGCCGCGCCGAGTCCACCAAGGACAAAGTGGTTGAGCTGATTGACTGGACGCAGCAACACTTTCCAGGTGCCCAGCTCACCCACTCGTGGGCCGCTCAGGATTACGCACCCGCGGACGGCCTGCCCTACGTCGGACCAATCTTGCCGGGCGCCAACCGCATTCTCGTTGCCACCGGCTACAACAAGTGGGGCATGACGAACGCGGTCGCCGCGGCGCTCGCACTGACCGGTCGCATCCTCGGGGGTGTCATGCCATGGTCGCGGGCGTACGAGGCGTGGACGCCCGCGGAAATCGGCGGCGCGACCACGGCCGCCAAGCTCAACGGTGAGGTCGCCGTGGCAATGGCCGGGGGCTGGCTACGCGCGGCGCTGCGCAACTCGTCGGCCCCACCCGCCGAAGGCGCCGGGCGCGTCGAGCGACACGGGCTGCGCCCCGTCGGCGTAAGCACCGTGAACGGCACCACGCGAGCGGTCTCCGCTGTGTGCCCGCACCTGTACGGGGTACTGCGATGGAACGACGCCGAATGCAGCTGGGACTGCCCGTTGCACGGTTCGCGATTCACCCCCGACGGCGACGTGCTGGAGGGCCCGGCAACGAGGCCGCTCGGACAACCAGCTAACCCATACCCGAACGGAAAGGACGACTGATGACTTCCGAAACCACCCTCCGCGGCCGCAAGATCGCCATTCTCGCTACCAACGGCGTTGAGCAGGTGGAGTTGACCAAGCCGCGGGAAGCGGTGGAAAACGCGGGTGCGCAAACCACTCTGGTTTCCCTGGAATCCGGTTCCATCCAGGCGATGAACCACGACACGGAGAAGGGCGACACTTTCCCGGTCGACGCGGTAGTGGACGACGTCTCCCCCAACGACTTCGACGCGCTCATCCTGCCCGGTGGCACCACCAACCCGGACAAGCTGCGCCAGAACAGCGCAGCCGTGCAGTTCGTCAAGCGATTCGTCGACAGCGGCAAACCAGTCGGCGTCATCTGCCACGGCCCCTGGACTCTCGTGGAGGCCGACGTGGTGCGCGGGCGCACCCTGACGTCTTACCCGAGCGTCCGCACCGATATTCGCAACGCGGGCGGCAATGTCGTGGACGAAGAGGTGGTCACCGACAACGGCCTGGTGTCCAGCCGCAACCCCGGCGACCTGCCCGCTTTCTGCGCCAAGATCGTGGAGGAGTTCGCGGAAGGACGCCACGCGAAGGCCTCCTAATGGTATGAGTACCATCGACCGGCTGCTGCACACCTTGACCAAGGTGTGCAACGTGTTGGCCACCACCGACATTCGGTTCGCTGTGGCCGGCGGCTGCGCGGCCTATGCACGCGGCGGTCCGCCGACCGATCACGACGTCGACATCTTCATCAAACCGTCCGATGTTGCCACCGCGGCGTCCGCGCTGGTAGCCGCCGGGCTGCGGGCCGCCCAGCCACCGGAGAACTGGCTGCGCAAGGTTTACGACGGGGACACCCTGGTGGACCTGATCTTTCGGCCGAACGATCGCCCGATCACCGATGAATTGCTCGACCGCTGCGATGAAATGCGCGTGGGCACAACGACAGCGCTGGTGATCACCGGCACCGATCTGATGGTCGACAAGTTGCTGGTTCTCGATAACCATCGACTCGACTTCACTGCCCTGCTGCAGATTGCCCGCGCCTTGCGCGAACAGGTCGACTGGGCGAAGGTTCGCGAAGCCACTGCCGAATCGCCCTACGCCCGTGCCTTTTTGGGTCTGGTGACGGATCTCGGCATCGCGGTGCCGAACTCCGAAGTGGCGGCCGCGAGCGGCACCAGGCCGCAGTATGTGGCCGCCCATCTACACCGTGCCATTGCCGAGGATCCGCGCACGGCCGAACCGGCCGTCCAGGTAACGGTGCGGGACGGAGTTCTGCATGTGACCGGCGAGGTCTCGAACGCTCAGCGCCGCAAAGACATCCAGGCGATCATCCGCGAGCACGCCGGGACGCTACCGGTACACGAGGATCTCCACGTCCTCGACTGCACCCATCCGGGCCGTCCGGAGGAGGTGCGCTGATGCGAATCGCGGCAATCGGCGACATCCACCTCGGGGCGGACTCGAGCGGCGAACTGCGTCCCGCCCTGCTGGATATCGGTGAACACGCCGACGTGCTGCTGGTGGCCGGCGATCTGACGAGGCACGGCACGTTGGCCGAGGCACGGGTAGTGGCGGGCGAACTCGCCGATCTCGACGTGCCGGTCATCGGTGTATTGGGCAATCACGACTATCACAGCGATCAGCAGAATCGAATTCTGCAGCTACTCAACGACGCCGGTTTAATCATGCTCGAGGGCAATTCGACCACGGTGAACATCGACGGCACCACGCTGGGCGTGGCCGGAGTCAAGGGGTTTGGCGGCGGCTTCGCCGGCGCCTGCGCCAGTATGTTCGGCGAGCGCCAGATGAAAGACTTCGTCGGCCATACCGTAGAAATCGCCGACCAACTCCGAAAGGCGTTGGCGACGTTGACCACCGACGTGACGGTCGTTCTCACGCACTACGCACCCACCAGCGACACCTTGGCGGGCGAACCCCCGGAAATATTTGCCTTTCTGGGTTCTTACCTGTTGGGCGAGCCGATCGACGAGATCGGCGCGGACCTCGCGCTGCACGGTCACGCTCACGCCGGTACCGAACACGGTGAAACTGCGGGCGGGATCCCGGTGCGTAATGTCGCGGCGCCGGTAGTGAAATCGGCCTACGCGGTTTATGAACTGAACAACTGACCCAAAACCAAGATGGGACCGGCACCCGAAAGTGCCGGCCCCATCGCGAGGTTGCTAGTTCTGATGCGACTGCTGCCGCTCCTCAGCTTCCTTGGCCTCGCCGCGGGCCGCTTCCGCCTGAGCTTCACGCTTGGCGACCTCGCGCTGTTCTTCGGCCTTGTCTTGCTGGGCTTCGCCTTCTCGAGCCAGGTCGTCCCTGCCGAGAACCGATCCGGCAGCCTCCTTGGCCTTGCCCTTGACGTCTTCAACGACGCCCTTGACGCCTTCTTTTGGTCCGGTGTTTTCCTGGGCCACTTGATCTTCCTCCCTTGTCGGGGTTGCTTGCGTCCCTCGACTACCCGTCGCAAATGGCGCTAAACATCGATCATGACCGGGTCCACAAGTTCCTACTTGGCGGCCGGCGGCGGGGTGAACGGCTTGATCTGCGATTGGTAGACGTAGTTACCGATCGCGATGGCGGCCGTCGGAGCGCCCACCACAACGGCTCCGCCGATGGCGCCGACCGGGGCCAGCAGCGCAGCGCCGGCGACGCAGCCGGCCAGCGGACCGGCACCCAGCAAGGCCAGCAGCGGCGCGGTGGCGACGCCGGCGGTCACGGCACCGAGCACGCAACCGGTGGCGCCCGCCGCGACGGCACCTCCGGCGGCACCGGCGGTCGCACCGGTGGCGACGGTGTCCTTCATCCGGGTGAATTCCCACTGCTCACGATCGCTCCAGGTCTTGAAGCGCGGGTCGGGCGCGTCGGCCGGATTGGTGCCTGGCACGGTGGCAACCGCCGCCGCCTGCTTGACCACCGGGGCGCCAGTCGGGCTCGGCGCGCCGACCAGACTGAGCACCGGCTCGAGCAGTGCGTTGAGTTGGCCCGCGGCGGGAGCGACCACGCTGTTCGCGGCGGCCACCGGGTCCGGTGCGGGCGCCGGGTCAGCGGCGGCAGGTGCGACGGCGGCGCCGAGTGCGGCGACGGTCAAGACGGAGAGCGCGCCCGAGGTGCGCAGGGTGCGAGTGTTCATGGGTCGTTTCCTCATCGGTTGGGTATGGACGTGACTACTTGGTCGCGGTGTCGTAGATGACGGCGATGGATCCGGTGTTGGGCGTGAAGAGTTGCTTGTCGACGCGTGCCCAGCCACCGAGGTCGGCGATCGTCCACAGCTTCTTCGGGGCCGGGAACTCACTCGCGAATTCCTTGGCGACGCTGCCGTCGACCGGACGGAATCCGGCCTTGGCCCAAAGCCGTTGCGCGTCGGGGGTGAACAGGTAGTCCCGGAACGCGGTGGCCTTGTCGAGGTGCTTGCTGGTCTTGACCACGGCGACCGGATTCTCGATCTTGAAGGTCTGCTCCGGAACGATGTGTTCGACTGCCGCACCGCTGCGTTCGAGCGCGAGCGCCTCGTCCTCGTAGCTCAGCAGCACGTCACCGGTTCCCTGCAGGAACGTCTCGCTGGCTTCGCGCCCGGACTTCGGTTGCACCTTCACGTGGTCACCGACGAGGGCGTGAATGTAGTCGAGCCCAGCCTGCGGATTTTTGCCGCCCTCGCTACGTGCGGCATACGGCGCCAACAGGTTCCACTTGGCGGATCCGGAACTGAACGGATTCGGCGTGACCACTTGCACGCCCGGCGCGAGCAGGTCGTCCCAGCTGTGGATGTGCTTCGGATTGCCCTTGCGGACCACGATGCTCACCACCGAGCCGAACGGGATTCCCTTGTCGGCGTTGCTGTTCCAATCCGCGTCGACAAGCCCGGCGCTGACCAGGCGAGTGACGTCCGGTTCGACGGAGAAGTTGACCACGTCGGCTGGCGCACCGCTGGCAACCTTGCGCGACTGATCACCGGAGGGTCCGTAGGAGCCTTGCACGGTGATTCCCTTACCGGCTGCGGTCTGCGCAAACGCGGGGGCAACCGCGTCGAAGCCCGGCTTCACCACCGAATACGCGAACAGGCTCAACGTTTCCGCGGATGCGCCGGAGGACCGGTCAGGCGACGCCGCCGAGTCACTCGCGCCGCCGCCGCAGGCGGTCAGCAGCACCGCACTGCCGGCGAGGGCAGCCAACGCGGCTTTTCGCGGCAACCGTTGCAGCACAAAACTATTCATTTCCAGTCCTTCCGAACGGACCCGCACAGGGACTCCTGGCGGGAGGAATGCCGAGCCCACTACGCGCAGCGGCGTGCGCGGGGACCAGCGAGGAATCTCGCCGAAGCGAGGCAGAGAAGCTAACGCCCGAGGGCTACGCCGACACTTGTCGGGCCCGGGAAGCAGCGTTCAAAGAGTTAGCGACAACACGCAATGTCGGAAACCGCAAGCGCGCCAATAGCGATCAACGCCAGTTCATGGCGGATCTCGGCGGAACGGTTCGCGGACATGGTGGGAAAGGCTAACACAGCAACGGAGACTGTCAAACTTTTCGGCGATTTGCAGCCAGATTGCTGCCTGCCGGTGACCTAGTCGTTCTCGACGGCCCGGTTGACGCAAACACGTCGAATTCGACTATCGCGGCTGGGTATCTTCTATAGGAGCTCGCCCCTACAACTGACCGCGGAGACAGCCATGCGCCCCAGATCGTCGATCTCGAAGCTTTCCCTTTCCCTGGCCGTGGCCGCGATTGCGGCCGGACCGTTTCTCTCGGCGTGCGACCAGGTGAAGGAAGCGACCAACAAGGGCGGCGATACGCCCTGCAACGAGTACATCGGGCAAGACTCCGACACCCAGCGCACCACCGTCACGAAGTACTTGAAGAGTCGCAACGACGGTAACGACCCCTCGGGCACCGAGGTCAACTCGGCTATGACGGCCATCGATTTGCTGTGTCGCGTGCAGGCCAACGCGAAGACGCCGATCAAGAACGCCGACCTGACCGGGATTTTGGCGCCGAAGTGACCCCGGAGTGGGCGAAAATACTCCCGGCGACACCTGAGTTTGCCGTCCACTGCACACGCGTGAGGGAGTCCAGCAGATGACCGAGGCCGTCGTCGACTCGTCCGGGCCCGCCCAGAGCACCGAACGGACGAGCGACACCTTGTTACCCCAACTCGTCCAGCACCTCCGCCAGAATCGGACGGTGCTGCGCGAGGAATGGGCGCGGCGCATCACCGACGCCGAGCTGTTGACGGCCATGACGCCGGAGGAAGTGTTTTCCGAGGCCACCGCCGTGTACGACAACTACGTCGAGGTGCTCGAGACCGGTAGCGTCGAGGCGCTGCAGGCCTACGCCCGCGACCTGTCCGAACGCATCATTCCGCGGGGCGTGGAAACCCACGAGGTGCTCGGCATCGTGCTGCTGCTGCGCGACGTTCTGGCGCGGTCGCTGTTCGAGAAGTACCAGTCCGACTTCGATCTGCTCAACCGCGTCCTCGACGCCTACGAGCCGGCCGCCAACCGAATCGCCAACACCGTGGGCGTGAGCTTCGTGCAGGAGCGCGAACGCATTATTCGCCAACAGCAGGAAGCGATTCGGGAACTGTCCACGCCGGTCTTGCAGGTCCGCGAGCAATTGCTGATTCTGCCGATCATCGGCGTGCTCGACGGACAGCGGGCGCGGCAGCTCACCGAGCAACTCTTGCGAGCGATCCGGGCCAACCGCGCCAAGGTGGTCGTCATCGACATCACCGGTGTGCCGACCATCGACTCGACCGTCGCCAACCACCTGGTGCAGACCGTAGACGCGTCGGGCCTGATGGGCGCGAGCGTGATCATCACCGGCCTGTCGTCGGAGATCGCCCTGACCCTGGTCACCATCGGCCTGGATCTGTCGAAGATGAATGCCGTCGGCGACCTGCAGGGCGGCATCGAGGAGGCCGAGCGGCTGCTCGGGTACGAGGTCAGCCGTGTCGGTGACGCGGCTATCCGCGAGCTGCGCTGACTGGGTGCCCACGGTGCCCGTACCTATCCTCAAGCAGGGCAGCTACCTGATTGCGAGCGTGCAGTCCGCGCTCACCGACGCGGACACCGAACAGCTCCAGCGCGACCTCATGGATCGCGTGAGTCGCTATCGCGCACAAGGGATCATCGTCGACGTCACCGCCATCGACGTGATGGACTCGTTCGCCGCCCGGTCGCTGCGAACCATTGCGCACATGACGAGGCTGCGCGGCGCGGAGACGGTGATCGTCGGCCTACAGCCGGAGGTCGCTTTCTCGATGGTGCAGTTGGGACTGACATTCGCCGACATGCATACCTCCCTCGACCTCGAGGAGGGCCTGGCGCTCCTGGACCGCCGGTTGGCTTCCCGACGACCGACGATCGGACGCGACGGTGCCCGCTGACCGAACGATCGACGTCAACGATCCCGGTGACATCGTCACCGCCCGGCAGGCGGGTCGGGATCTGGCTGCGGAGGTCGGCTTCTCCATCACCGACGTGACCATGATCGCGACAGCCATCTCGGAGGTGGCGCGCAACATCACCAGCTACGCCGGCAAGGGCCAGATCCGACTGCTCGTCGGAATGCGAGACCACCGCGCCGCGCTCGTCGTAGAAGCAGCCGACGACGGTCCCGGGATCGCCGACGTGGACAAGGCGATGGAGGACGGCTATTCGAGCGGCGCCGGACTTGGACTGGGATTGCCCGGCGCGCAACGACTGATGGATCGATTGGAAGTTCAGTCTGCGCCCGGTCAGGGTACCCGCGTCGAGATGTGGAAGTGGATCCCTGTCGATGCGTGACCGAGGACGGCTGGGGCCGCTCGAATGGGCAACGGCAGGAAGACCTTTCCCTGGAGAGGAGGCTTGTGGCGATCGTGCAGTGGTCATCGACTCGGGCGCCGGGACGGGATTGCTCGCGGTGATAGACGGTCTCGGACACGGTCCGGCCGCGGCGGTGGCCGCGGACCTGGCGGCCGAGACCATCGCCGACAACCGCGGGGAGCCCCTTGCTGCACTCATGCTGCTGTGCCACCAGTCGCTCACCGAAACACGTGGCGCGGCAATAACGCTCGCAGCCTATGCGGACGGTGCGGTGCAGTGGGCGGGGGTGGGCAACGTGACCGCCACGCTCGTGGCATCCACCGCGAACGGTTCCCGCAGCGTCTCGTCGGCACCGCTGTCGAGCGGCGTGGTCGGATACCTGTATCCGCAGACACTGCAGCAGATGACGCTGCCGATGCACACCGGTGATCTGCTGGTACTGGTCAGCGACGGGATCGTCGGCGACTACCTCGATCAGGTCGACCTGGCGAAACCGGCCGAGGTCATCGCCGCGGAAATTCTGCGGCGCTGCGCCAAACCAACCGATGACGCCATGGTGCTCACCGCCCGTCACCGGGGTGCTGTGGTGTGAATGGGGCCGTGCAGCACTTCGAAGCCGCCTACGCCGCGGCTCTACAGGCACACGTGCGGGCCGCATCGGAGACCAGTCTCGAGGCCGGATACGAGATCGGTCGCAGCGCCCTCGTCGACGGCGTCAGCATCCTCAAGGTCGTCGAATTTCACGCCGGACTCCTCACCGAACTGCGCACCACCGACGCGCACTCCGACGTAGATGCTCGCGCGCTCGAGTTCCTGCTACAGACCCTCGCGGCACTCGACGTCGCCACCCGTGGTTACCTCGACGGAACCCGCCGCTACGCCCAGCAACGCGCCCGGGCCGACGAGCTCGAGGAGGCCAACGCGTTTCGGCGCGCGCTCGTCGAGTCGTTGCAGGACGGCTTTTTTGTCGCGGACGCGGACGGCACGATCATCGAGGCCAACCAGGCGCTTGCCGACATGCTCGGCACCGACGTCACCGCGCTCGCGCAGCCGTGGCCCTATTCGTGGGTCGCCTCCAGAAAGGCCACGCCGCCGATCGAACTGCCGGAATTTCTGCGGGCCGACGGCGGACGCACGACACTGCGAGCTCGTCGGACGGACAAGGCGGCGGTCTGGTTGGCCATCAGCTCCCGCCGAATTACCGCCCCGCACGCTCGCGCACCGTTGTTCGTCGGCACCGTGCGCGACGTCACGCTCGATTATGCCGCCGCCGACCTGGCGCGCCGGCTTGCTCGAACATCGACGGTCAGCGAGGTCGTCACTGCCGGGCTTGCCGGATTGAGTTCGGCTGCTGGAGCGCAGCGCGCGGCGGTGGCGCTGTGGGACCCACCAGACCCGCACGCCAAGGTCTTCCGCACGGACATCGAGTCCGACTGGGACGGATTACCCGAACCCGTTCGTGAGGCCCTGGCCCGCTGTCGAACCGATCGCACGGGCGCAGACATCATCGACGCCGGGCGCGGTTCCGTCGCAGCGCCGCTTGGTGCCGAGGGCATGGCGGCCGTCTGGCTGGACTTTCGACATCGGCCACTGCCCACGCCGGCGTTGCTCACCACCCTGCTCGGGCAGTACCACAGCGCGTTGCAGCGTGCCCGCGACTATGACCAGGCCAGATTGACCTCGCTGACGTTGCAGCGGGCGATCCTCGGCGCGATCAGTCTGCCGCCGGGGTTCGCCGTCCTCTACGAACCGTCGGTGGCGCCGCTGGAAATCGGCGGTGACTGGTATGACGCGCTGCCGCTCGCCGACGGACGTATCGGGGTGATCATCGGCGACTGCGTCGGCCGAGGGCTGGCGGCCGCGGCCGTGATGGGTCAGTTGCGCAGCGCCGCGCGCGCCCTGTTTCTGTGCGGGCTCGAGCCCGGGGCATTGCTCGACAACCTTGACCAGGTCGCGCGCCTCATCGAGGGCGCCGCCTGCACCACGGTGTTCGCCGCGCTCATCGACCCTGCCGCCGGCACCCTGACCTTCAGCAATGCCGGTCATCCGCCGCCGCTGCTGGCCACGATCTCCGACCACGTGTCGCTACTGGAGTCCGCCCGGGCAGTGCCGCTGGCGTCGTTCGACTGCGAGCGCCGGCCGCAACAGACGATCGCCCTCGACCCCGCCGCTACGTTGGTGCTGTACACCGATGGTCTGGTGGAGCGCAAGGGCGCCTCGATCGACGACGGCATTCATGCCGTCGTCGAACTGCTGCACGGCGCTTCTCGTCACTCGGCTCAATACTTGGTAGACACCATTATTCGGGAGGTGCGCCCGGACGCCGGTTATGACGACGACGTGGCGATGCTCGTGTACCGTCAGGCGCCTGCACCGCTGGTCATCTCGCGCCGCGCGACTGCTGGCTGCCTGTCCGACGTGCGACACCAGGTGGGCGCGTGGCTGCGCACCGCGGCGGTGCCGGATGAGCGGATCTACGACATAGTGCTCGCGGTCGACGAGGCGCTCACCAACTGCATCGAACACGCCTACCACGACAGCATCACCGAATCGCTGCACGTGCGCGGCACCGCCGCCTCCGGCCGCATCCAGATCGAGGTCACCGATACCGGTCGGTGGAAGACGCAAACCGACACCACCATCCGGGGCCGCGGCTTGGCCTTGATCCGGGCGCTCGCCAACACGGCCGAGGTCGCCTCCGATGACACCGGAACGAGCGTCACGCTGACCTTCGACGTTGCGGCGGTCGCCAGTTAGCTCCCCGGCGCGGGATCCGGTTGCGCATGCGGGCGCCCTGCGAGCGCGGCATCCAGCGTCTGGTAGATCGGGATGATGTCGGCAAACCCGACGAGGGTCAGTGGGCGCGCTGTCGCCGGACCGTCCGCAACCACGCTGAGCGGACGTTCCGGGCCGAGTTTGTGATATGCCCCGGTGAGCACACTCATCCCGGCCGAAGCCAGAGAGTCGACGTCAGTGAGGTCAACGATGACGTCGCGCGGGTTCTCGCTGATCACCGAATCGAGCAGACTTTCCAGCTCCGGCGCGGTAACCAAATCGACGGAGCCGGTGACAGTCACCACCACGCGACGTTCATTCCAGCGTGCGGCGACCGAGATCGAGTCGTCGTTCACCAAATTCGTTCCTTCCGGCTCTCCACGCCCCCGCCAGCTACGCGACAAATCCAACACGTTTGTCAACTGCACCATCGTTGCACACTGCACGAGTGGTTGCCGAGGGGTCTCCGCACGACTCAGGTAGCCGCCTGGCCGATGCGCTCGTGGGCAGTGAGGAAGAGGTGGTCGACCTGGGTTCGGAAGGTGTCCGGCGCCTGCACGCCGTGAATGACATCGGTAAGGAACTGGGCGGCGAGGTCGCGGAGTTTCACGTTGGTCTGCTGCGAACGCCAGACCAGGATGTCGAACGCCGTTTCGGCCGGCACCGCATAGGCCAGCATCAGCACGCCCTTGGCCTGCTCGATCACCGCCCGGTGTTCGGCGATTCCAGCGATGGTGTTGTCCAGAACGGTGCGGACTTCGCGCTCGAGCGTGTCGGTGATGTCGATATAGAAGCCGGCAGTGCCGAGGAAATCGCCGTTGTCGTCGACGAGGCGGTCCGCAACGACGATCACCTGGTGTTCGTTTCCGTGCGTATCGATGATGCGGTGCCGGCTGCTGAACGGCTGCCCGTGCTTGACGACGTTATCGATGAGCGCCGCAACACCAGCGGCATCCTCGGGGTGCTTGTGCGACATCACCAGGTCCGTCGTCGGGTTTACCGTCCCCGGCTCGTAGCCATGCATACGTTCGACCGTCGGCGACCATTCCCACCGCTGCTGCGCCGCGTAGAACCGAAAACTACCGACACGCTGCGCCGTCATCGAGCGACCTCCCCGTTGTCCCACTACTGGGCCGGCCGTATCTGCGTGCACGTCAACAGCTTTCCATATTCGGTTCTCGACTTGGGCCACAGGCCGATCGACACTCATCCGGTTACCGACAGGGTTCCCACAAACGGTAGCGGCGCGATATTCGGCTCGCAGCCGTTGAAGGCCTGGATCGGCAACGGACCGATCAGTCCGGCGTGGGCGGGCTGACCGTTGGCGGCCTGGGTGACCGTCCACATCACCGCCGTCGTGTTCTGCAGGACAGGCGCAAGGAAGGTCGGCGTCACGGCTGTCACCGGATAGATGAACCCCGCGGTGTTGCCGTGGACGGACAGGCAGGTCATCGGGCCGGCGAAAGTCATCGGCAACGGCATGCTGCCCAGCTCGCCGGTGGCCAGGAATGTGCCGGTTGTGGTGCCGTTCGCGGCTTTGGTCGCCTGAGCGACAACGTGCAGGATGTTTCCGCCGGCGAGCTGGACGTCGCCGTTCATGTTGACGCTCTGCGGGGCGGGATCGGCAGCAGCGGAGGCCACGACCCCGAGTCCCGCTGTCGTGAGCGCGGTAGTGGCGGTGAGCGCCACCGCGGCGAGAGCCCTGCCGAACGTTGCGGTCACACCATTCATCACGCGCCTCCAAAAACGCCCAGATAATTCGGAGCTAATAGCCGTTCCAGCGAATTTGAAACCTCCCTCCCGCACGTCTGACGCTGATCACGAATGAATGGCTCAATTTCCGCATCGTTCTGCGACCATCTGTTCGGTCTCAACCACTGGTTCGGGCGCCGCGAGCGCAAAGCGGTCCAGCACGGCATCGATCCCCGCACAGCGCTGGCGGTACGCGCCGTTTCCCTCGCGCAGTACGGCGTCGAGCAGCGCCCGCGCCAGATCCAGATCACCGAGCTCGTCGAGGTCGGGCGCAATCGCGGCAAACATCGTCTCGACCAGGGTCCGAGCCGGTACCTGGATCTCGTTGATCGGATCGATGGCCGGCCCGTCGAGGCCGTACCGCGCCGCAGACCAGACCGCGGCCGCGCCGATCTGATTGTCGATGACCGGGCCCTCGATCCCGGCCGCCAAATCGCGTAGCGCCGAGCCGACCAGGCCACGAACGAGAACGGCCTGCAGCAGCGCGTCCGCGACACGCAGGCCGACGTCGGCGGCGCGCACCTCCACGGTGGTGAAGACTTGCGACGGCCGCGCCAGCCACACGCTCATCCGTTCGTCGGCCAGAATTCCGCATTCGACCAGCCGGCCGACGCGCTCTCGGTAGTCCGCGGCGGAGGCCAAGTACGGCGGAATCCCGAAGCCGGGGAACTTGGACTGCTCCACCACCCGCCAACTCGCGTAGCCGGTATCGAGGCCGTGCTGGAACGGGCTGTTGGCACTGAGCGCAATCAACGACGGCAACCATGGCCGCAGATGGTTGACCACGGCCACGGCGGTGTCGAGATCGACAACGCCCACGTGCACATGACAACCGCACGCGCAGTAGTCGCCGACCGCGCCGGCATAGAGCTGGCGGATGCGCGCGTGGCGGTCCGGTCCTGGTGCCCGCGGCGCGGGGGCCTGCTGCATCGCTGGCCCGACAGGCATGCCGGCCGGCACCACACGACATCCTTCGGCCGCCGCCGCGGCCGCCAATTCGCTTCGTGCAGTGGTTAGATCGGCGCGCAAGGCCTCGACGTCGGTGCGCACCGGGGTGACCGATTCGACCTGGGCGGTATGCAGTTCGGGCTTGAAAATGCCTACGGAACCGACCAGTCGTCGCAACACCGCGGTGCGACGCGGAGCCAGTCGGCCCGCCGCATCGACGAGCGCGAACTCCTCTTCCACACCGACCGTCCGGCCCGAACCTGTCAGCGTCACGGGCGAAGCACCACTTTGACGGCTCCGTCGAGCTTCTTCTGAAATATCTCGTAACCCAGCGGCGCCTTCTCGAGCGGCAGGCTGTGAGTGGCAAAGCTGTCCACGCCGAGCGGATCGTCGTCGGTGAGCAACGGCATGATGTCGTCGACCCACTTCTTGACGTTGGCCTGACCGAGTCGTAGCTGAATCTGCTTGTCGAACAAGGTCAGCATGGGCAGCGGGTCCGCTGCACCGCCGTACACGCCGATGAGCGAGATGGTCCCGCCGCGCCGCACAATATCGATTGCCGCATACAGCGCCGCCAGTCGGTCGACGCCGAAATGCTCGGTCATGGGCTTGCCGATAACATCCGGCATGATAGAGGAAAGCTGTTGTGCTGCTTTGGCTATCGGCGATCCGTGGGCCTCCATGCCGACCGCGTCGATCACGGAGTCGGTGCCACGGCCATCGGTGGCATCGCGGATGACGTCACCGATGTCGTCGCGGTGCTCATCGATGTTCAGTGTTTCGATGCCGCGCGCCTGCGCGCGGGAAAGGCGTTCAGGAACCCGGTCCACCCCGATCACCCGATATCCAAGATGCGCGGCGATGCGCGCAGACATGTCGCCGATCGGACCGAGCCCCAGCACGGTGACCGAACCGCCGTCCGGAATATCGGCGTAGGCCACCGCCTGCCACGCGGTCGGCAACACATCGGACAGGTAGACAAATCGCGAATCAGGCGGTCCCTCTGGCACTTTGATGTGGGTGAACTGCGCCTGCGGGACGCGCAGCAGCTCGGCTTGCGCGCCGGGGACGGCCCCGTACAACTGGGAGTATCCGAACAACGCGGCGCCCGTGCCCTGATCGCGCACCTGCGTCGTCTCACACTGGGTGTAGAGCTGACGGTCGCACATGTAGCAGTGCCCACACGAGATTTGGAACGGAATCACCACCCGATCGCCGGGCGCGAGATTGTCGACCTCCGCACCGACTTCACGAACTATTCCGATCGGCTCATGACCGAGCACGTCACCGGGCGTCATGAACGCGCCCAGAATCTCGTACAGATGCAGATCCGAACCGCAAATGTTGGTTGTCGTCACTTCGATGATCGCGTCGGTCGGTTCTTCGATTTTCGGATCGGGCACCGTCTCGACCCGGACGTCGCGCTTGCCCTGCCACGTTGCTGCTCTCATGACCCGGGCTGTACCCACGAGCCACTCACTCACGCCTACGGTTCCAGGTAAAAGTCCGGACCGACCGGCAGTTGATCGCGCGTGCTCGATGGTCCGAAGAACGCATTGACGGTCGTCCCGCCTGCCGTCACGTGAATGCGGACCAGGTCGGCAAGTTGATGAACAAGCCGCAGACCGGTCGGCTGCTCGGCTGGCAGATAACCGGTGAGCAACCTCGGCAAGTGCCCGGAATCCGCAGTGGCACAAACGAGTTGCTCGCCAGCACGCCACATGCGAAGCTCGCACGAGCCGTTGGTGTGCATCAGGCTGTTGGTCACCAATTCGTTGACGACCAGCAAAACGTCGTCGAAACGGTCGGCGCCCACACCGAGCTCCCCGGCCGTTTGCGCGGCAAACCGCCGGGCCGAGCCCAAGTCCAGCACGGACGCAATGACGAGCGTGCGTGCATGCGGCGGAACCGAAATCGGCTGATTCGACCGTTCCAAGACGTCAACCGGCGCATATTCTCTGCTGACCGCCCCGCCCCACAGCAGCGGATGGGTCGCGCGTGCATCGGCCAACACCGAGTCATCGAGCCGGACAGTGTCATACGGGCAGACGATGCTGACGCCCCGCCCCGCGAACGCCTCATTGATCAGTGCCTCGTGCCGCACGCAGGCCTCGTACTCGGCGTCGCTTCGACCCGCCCAAATTGGCTCACCGACGTAGCGCACGGTCCGCTCCGGATGGCTCTGGCCGAAGTCACCGACAATTTCGTCGATCAGGCCGATGATGCGGCCGGGATTTCGGCCGAAGTGAGTCATGTCGAGCATCCGTACGTCGAACGCAAGGTCGCCGAGCGCGAGGGTGAGCAGTTCCAAGTTTCGGGCCGGCACCGCGACGGCCACCGGTTCGCCCCGGCTGACACCCTCACCGATGAACGGCAGGAGGCTCGTGACGTAGTCCTCGTCCGAACCGTAGAACATCGCGTAATGCGTCGACCCCTGCTGTTGATCTCCCGCGCTCATGTGTGCGCCCGCACGTTCTGCAGACGCAGAATTTGCGCCATCCGCACCACCAACGGTGACGCACTGGTCAGCAACACGCCAACGTTACGTTGCGCCGCATAGGAATCCAGTGCGGCGAGGCTGCGGTGGTCGACAAACCTCAGACCCGCCGCATCGAACCGCAGCCAGCCGTCAACCGGTCGTAGCTGCGCCCGTTCCAAGGCGCGCGGCCACAGCTGCGCCGTGGCCATGTCGAGCTCACCGGATACGGCCGCCGTGTGCGGCGGACCGGTGGCGTGCAGGCGGAACTGCGTACCGTCGTTGGACACCGGGTGCAGACAGGCGAGTTGGGCCACCGCGTCGTGCCCCAGTTCAGCCACGTTGTACGCACACAACGCCGAGAACGGGTGATCCACCATGTATTCGTCGACCAGGTACTCGTAGCGGACGAACGCATCCAGGCGTTCCGGAGTGTCGACAAGTCCCGTGGCTTCCGCGGCGATTCGCAGACCCTTGTATCCGGCGGCCTGCGCACGATTGGTCGCCTCCGCATACTCCGTGACTTGCCGGCGCGGGTCGGACAACTCGTGGTTGCCGTACATGCCGTCGAGGGAGACGACCCTCGCCGCACCGGTGTCCAGCGCGCGCCGGAGGCGGCCCGACGAGGAGAGGGCCGCGGTGAGTTCCTCGGTGGTGCCCGGAGCGACGTAGCAGACCTGCAGGCCGGCATCGAGACCATCGGCGAGAAATTCGACAGCCCCCGCGACGAACTCCTCGGGGTGCTCGTACCCCCAGCAAATATGGTCGTGCACGCCGAACCCTGATAGAGCCGACGCCACCCCTGATCGTCGCACGCCATCCAGAATATATCGATGAGCGCGGTCTGTGGGGGCTCGCACCGTAACCGCCTACCCCCGAACGGGCAACCCAAACCACGCGAAAGATGGCAACTACCGGTGCACCGGTTGCGTCCGCAGCCGGATGGGTACCCGAAAGAAATGACACAGCCACCGCTACCTCCGGATCCGTTGCCGCCGGACCCAGCACCCCCGGGCCCGGTGCCGACGCCCGGGCCACCGAACCCGGTTCCTGAGCCGCCAAGACCCAACCCGGATCCGCGCCCCCCAAACCCGCATCCGAACCCGGTCCCCGATCCGATGCCCGAGCCGCGCCAGATCCCACCAGGATTGGAACGGACATGACTCGCGAAAGCGACCGCTCAGCGTGGTCGCGCAGTATCGAGGACGACGAACTCGCAGATAAGCCACGCGAATCGCGGGCGATGCGTTCGCGGAACGACGTCGAGAAGAGCTGGCACGACCGCGGTTCGTTTCGGCATGCGGTTGCTTTCACTTTCGCCGACATCGCCGCGGCGCTTATCGCTCTTATCGCCGCGCTGATTTGGGCAAGTAACCGGGCGGCCTGTGCGCAGGCCGACTCCGTGCTCTGCGACGGCAGCGCCCGTACGGTTGTGCTGTTCCTGCCGGCGTTGGTGCTGCTCATTGGCGGATTGATCGCCTTCGGCAAGACCTATCTGGTGTGGCGCAACGGTGGCGCATGGCCGATCTGGCAAGGCGCCGGCTGGGTGATGTTCGTGTGCCTACTGCTGTTCCTCGGTGTCGGTGGCGGGGTGCTCGCGCAGCGGTAATGATCGCGTTTGGCAGCACTTCCATCGGGTAGCACCGTTTTATGGCGCAACACTTATCCGATCACTCAGCGCCCGAGTCCGATCTCGACCAGCTGTCGACAGTGCAGTTGATGGACCGGCTGACCACGCAGGTCTCCACGTTGGTGCGCACAGAACTCAGCCAGGCCGTCAGCGAGCTGAAATCCAAAGGAACCACCATCGGGATCGGCGTCGGGCTTTCCGGTGCGGGCGCGATCCTTGCCCTCTTCGGGCTCGGCGCCCTCATCGCGACCGTGATTCTGGCTATCGCGATCGCGCTGCCCGCATGGCTGTCCGCCCTGATCGTGGGCGTGGCGATCCTGGCGCTGGCCGCAGTGCTCGCCGTGGTCGGCGCCGGTCGGGCGCGCAGCGCATCACCACCGACTCCGGACGCCACCATGGCCAGCGTCCGCGCCGATGTCGATGCCGTGCAGGAGGGTCTGCGATGACCAGCCATCGACTCAATGAGCCCGCCGATGCAGACACGACGCCCGACTTGAAGCAACAACGCGAAGAGATAGCGGCAACGGTCCAAGCACTGGCAGCCAAGGCAGACGTGAAAGGCCGAGTGAAGACGGCGACCGCGACCAAAGCCGAGCAGTTGCAGCACAACCGCGCGGCCGTTGCCGGTGCCGCGGTGGGATTCTTCGCGTTATTCGCGATCGTTTTCCAGCTTCGCCGGTCACGGCGCAAGGGCAAGGAATGAGTCTGCAGCGACCGACCTGACCGTTTAGCCCGACTTTGCGCGGGTACTCGCCCGGGCGCCTAGGTCGGGAAACGAAAGGAACGTATATGCCTGACGACGGCCACGATCCCAAGCAGCGCCAACTCGACGAGGTGCGGTTCGACCGTGACGAGGGATACCTGACCACCCAGCAGGGCGTTCGAGTCGATCACACCGACGATTCGCTGACGGTGGGCGAACGGGGACCGACTCTGCTCGAAGACTTCCACGCCCGCGAAAAGCTCACCCACTTCGATCACGAGCGCATTCCCGAACGGGTGGTGCACGCCCGCGGCGCCGGAGCCTACGGATACTTCGAACCCTACGGTGACGATCTGGCCAGTGTGACGGCGGCGAAGTTCCTCACCACGCCGGGCCTGAAAACCCCGGTCTTCGTGCGTTTTTCCACGGTGGCCGGATCGCGCGGATCGGCCGATACGGTACGTGACGTCCGCGGCTTCGCCACAAAGTTCTATACCGAGCAAGGCAATTACGACCTGGTCGGCAACAACATGCCGGTCTTCTTCATCCAGGACGGCATCAAGTTCCCCGACTTCGTGCACGCGGTGAAGCCGGAACCGCACAACGAGATCCCGCAGGCTGCCTCCGCCCATGACACTCTGTGGGATTTCGTTGCGCTGCAGCCGGAAACGCTGCACGCAATTATGTGGCTGATGTCGGACCGCGCGCTGCCGCGCAGCTTCCGGATGATGCAGGGGTTCGGCGTACACACGTTCCGCTTCGTCAACAATCAGGGCGAGGGCACGTTTGTGAAGTTCCACTGGAAGCCGAAACTCGGCGTGCACTCGCTGCTGTGGGAGGAATGTCAGCGCATCGCCGGGGCTGATCCGGACTTCAACCGCCGCGACCTGTGGGACGCGATCGAGAACGGTGATTACCCGGAATGGGAACTCGGCGTTCAACTCGTGCCCACCGACCGCGAGTTCGACTTCGATTTCGACTTGCTCGACGCCACCAAAATCATTCCCGAAGAAGAGGTCCCGGTACAGCCGGTCGGCAAGATGGTGCTCAATCGCAACCCGGACAATTTCTTCGCCGAGACCGAGCAGGTAGCGTTCTGCACTGCCAACGTCGTGCCCGGGATCGACTTCACCAACGACCCCTTGCTGCAGTTCCGCAATTTCTCCTACCTCGACACTCAGCTGATCCGGCTCGGCGGCCCGAACTTCGCGCACTTGCCCATCAATCGGCCGGTCGCCGACGTCCGCAACAACCAGCAGGACGGCTACAGCCAGCACCGGATTCCGCGGGGCCGCACGGCCTACTACAAGAACACCCTCGGCTCCGGTTGCCCGGCTATCGCGGATTCGGACGTGTTCTCGCACTACACCGAAAAGGTCGACGGGCATTTGATCCGCAAGCGCAGCGAGAGCTTCCAGAACTTCTACAGCCAGCCGGCGCTGTTCTGGCACAGCATGTCGGAGCCGGAAGCCGAACACATCGTGTCGGCCTTCGCCTTCGAACTGGGGAAAGTGGAGACGATCGCCATCCGGGAAGCCGTGCTCGCGCAGATCAACAAGATCGATCATGGACTCGCGGAGCGTGTCGGCGCATTGCTCGGCATCTCGGCGCCCGCGGCGGAGCCGACGCCGGACGCATCGCGTAAGTCCCCGGCCCTATCCCAACTGAACATGGCACCCGACGACATCTCGACGCGCAAGATCGCCGTGATCGCCGCGGACGGCGTCGACGTCGAGGGGGTCGAGTTGCTGCGTTCGGCACTTACCGATCGCGGCGCCTTGGTGGAGGTGATCGCGCCGCACGGCGGCACGCTGACCGGCGGATCGGGTGGTGACCTCGAGGTCGACCGGGTCTTTCCGACGATGAACTCGGTTCTCTACGACGCAGTCGTAGCGCCGTGTGGTCCAGATTCGGTGCAAACGTTGTCGGGCAACGGTTTTGCGCTGCACTTCATCGCCGAGGCCTTCCGGCACAACAAACCCGTCGTGGGGTTCGGTTCTGGGGTGCGGCTGTTGCGCAGCGCCGGCATCGCGGTCACGCTGCCCGACGACGCGGGACCGACCGATGTCAGCAACGCCGACGGTCTCATCGTGACCAAGGCCGCTCGCACCGACATAACAACGGCGTTCATCGATGCCTTCGTCGCGGCACTCGCCGCGCACCGGGCCTGGTCTCGACAAACCGATGCGGTTGTAGCGTAAGGCGATTCATGACTTCCACCGGCTGCTTGAATGTCCTCGTCTGGCACGTACACGGCTCGTGGATGACCTCTTTCGTGCACGGTCGGCATCGCTATCTGATTCCCAAGTTGGATGCGGGCGCCCCGTGGGGACTTGGCCGCGCGGGCCGGCCATGGCCGTCCAACGCGATCGAGGTGACACCGCCGGACCTGGCGGACATGAAAGTCGATGTTGTCGTGCTGCAACGGATCGAGGAGATCGACCTGGTCACCGAATGGCTGGGTAGGCGGCCCGGTCGCGGCATTCCGGCTGTCTTCGTGGAACACAACGCACCGCGCGAGCATGCCGCCGCTACCCGTCATCCGCTCAGCGACCGGACCGATATTCCGCTGATTCACGTCACTCATTTCAATCAGCTGATGTGGGACAACGGCCGCTGTCCCACGGTGGTGATCGAGCACGGCGTCGTCGATCCGGGCCATCGCTACACCGGCGAGTTCGAGCGGGCGGCCACCATGATCAACGAGCCGATCCGGCGGGCACGGGTGACCGGGTCCGATCTGCTGCCGACACTGTCGGCGGCGGCGCCGATCGACGTGTACGGCATCGGCACCTCGCAGTTCGCGGTGACGGACCGGGTCGTGGGCCGCGGCGACCTACCGACTCAACGGCTCCACGGCGAGGTGGCCCGCCGGCGGGTGTACGTCCACACGGCCCGGTGGACATCACTTGGCCTGTCGTTGATCGAGGCGATGTATCTGGGTATGCCCGTGGTGGCCGTGGCTTCGACCGCTGCGCCGACCACGGTTGTCGAAGAGGCGGGCGTGGTTTCGGCCGATCCCGAGGTCCTCGCCGCTGCCATCCGGCGTTACGTCGCCGAACCGGGGTTGGCCGCCATAGCTGGCAAATCTGCCCGTGCGGCCGCGCACACCAAGTTCGGGCTCGAAAAGTTTCTGCACAAATGGGACCGCATCCTCGAGGAGGCAGTCCGGTGACTCGAGACATGGGGTTGGGGATGAAGATAGCAATGATTTCCGAGCATGCGAGCCCGCTTGCGGCGCTCGGGGGTGTCGATGCCGGAGGCCAGAACGTGCACGTCGCCGAGTTGTCGGCCGCGCTGGCCCGCCGCGGCCACGACGTCGTGGTATACACCCGCCGCGATGATCCCGACCTGCCCGAGGAAGTGGAAACCGAGCAGGGCTACACCGTCGTGCACGTGCCCGCTGGGCCCGCTCGGTATCTACCCAAAGACCTGATGCTGGAGTACATGGGCGATTTCGGCAGTTACCTGCTGGACCGGTGGTCGGAAGAGCGGCCCGATGTCGCGCACGCACACTTCTGGATGTCCGGTCTCGCAACTCAATTGGCGGCCCGGCCGCGCTCGATCGCGATGATCCAGACCTTCCATGCCCTCGGCGTGGTGAAGCGGCGCTATCAGGGCTCGGCCGACACCAGCCCGCCGGACCGGATTCGTTTGGAACGGCTGATCGCCCGGGGAGCGACTCGCATCGCCGCGACCTGTTCCGACGAGGTCTTCGAACTGGCCCGGATGGGCGTGCCGCGCAGCAGGACATCCGTCGTGCCGTGCGGCGTGGACGTACAAAAATTCACCCCGGCCGATGAACCGGAGCGGCCGGTCAGCAAGGACCTGCACCGGTTGGTGTCGGTGGGCCGGCTGGTGCCGCGCAAGGGATTCGACATCGGCATCGCCGCGCTGGCCAAGCTCCCGGACACCGAACTGGTCATCGCTGGCGGCCCGCCGGCGGGCGGCTTGGAAGACGACGCGGAAGCCCGGCGCCTCAGGATGGTCGCCGAGCGGTTCGGCGTACAAGATCGAGTGCGCATGCTCGGGCAGGTACCGCACGACGAGATGCCTGCCCTGCTGCGTTCGGCTGATGCGGTGCTGTGCACGCCGTGGTACGAGCCGTTCGGGATCGTGCCACTCGAAGCAATGGCCTGCGGCCGTCCGGTCATCGCGAGCGCAGTCGGCGGCATGCTGGACACCGTCGTCGATGGGGTCACCGGTTGCCTGGTGCCGCCGCGTAATCCCGACCGGGTTGCCGATGCGGTTCGCGGGTTGTTCGCCGATAGCTCGCGCCGGATCGGATTCGGTATCGCCGGATATGACCGGGCAAAGTCGCGGTACTCCTGGGACCGCGTGGCACTCGACACGGTCCGCGTCTACAAGCGCGCGCTTCCCGCCGCGATGTTCGAAGATCCGAAGCGGTCGCATATCGGCGTCAACGAACGCTAGCGTCCTCGAGCAGCCGGATTTGTTGTTCCACGGCACGCGGCAATCTGTGCCGCTCGCGCCTGATGATGTCCGCGTCACGAGCCAGTTCCAGCACAGTCGAATACCCCGCTTGTCGGGCGATGCCTAGGGCCGTGCGCCAGGGTCGGCGGATGAGCGCGACCAGCACGGCGTTGCGTTGTTCGCGCTGGCGCCGTGCGGCGCTCGGGTCGCGTCGCTTCGACGGGTGATGGAAGGCAACGACTTCCGGGACAAAACACGCGTCCCAGTTGCGGGCTTGCAGGTCGTAGGCGAGCAGCGACTCCTCGCCGTAGATATGCAGGATCGGATGAAACCCGCCGACCTCGAGGAACGCGTTCCGTCGCACGATCGCCGCGCATGCGATGAAACCGAGCACCGAGCGACCCGGGCAGTCGCTGCGCTGCTCGAGCGGGCTGTGCGCAAGAGCGCCGTTGATGGGGTCGGCGGTACCGCCGGGCATCATCACCAATTCGGCGGCGAGCAGACCTAGCCGCGGATGGTCGTCGAAAATCTTTGCGGCGCGTGCGAATGCGTCGGCCGCCCACCAGGAATCATCGTCGCAGAAGGCCGCGTACGGCGTTTTCGCGAGCGCGACCCCGATGTTTCGCGCCGCCGCGCCGGCGTTGAGCGGTAACCGAACCAGACGCACCATATCCGGTGTTGCGCTGATCCGCTCGCGCACAACAGCCGCTGTGTCGTCCTCGGAAGCGTTGTCCACGACGATGATCGGCGCCTGTGGCGCATCTCGACGGAGCCGATCGAGGGTAGCGGCCAGTTCGGGTGCGCGGTTGCGGGTCGCCACCACCGCGGTCACCGCTGCGCTGCTCGCCGTCGTCATTGGGTTGGCGCCGGACTCCGAATGAACCGGTGATCATGAGCGCAGAAGGTGACGGCAGAACAGAAAGCGAGCGCGTCGGCTGGCGACTCAACCGACACGCTCTGAACCATCCCGAAACCCGGGCGCCGGGACAGTCTGCTCATGGTGTTACCTCCGGAGCCGATCGCAAAACTTTCGTGGTCTCATTGCGATCACGCGGTCGTCGTACGCGGTGGTTATTGCCGCCGATCGTGGTCCTAAACGCCTGGTTTTCGGTGCGGCGGTGGCGGGTATTTCGCGTCGATGGTGTCTTCGGTGTTGGCGACGGCTGCGCCGGCGTATGGCACGGTCCCGACAATCGGCATGGAAGAGGAATTCTTGCTTGTCGACAAGGAAACCGGCGCGCCGGTGCCCATCAACGCCGCAGTGGCCGACGCCGCATCCAAACGTCAGATCGATCTTCAGCTCGAATTGACAAGCTGCCAGGTCGAAACCGCGACCGCGCCGGTTGATACCGCGACACAACTGCTCGACGAACTGCGCCGGCTACGCCGGACTGTCAACGAATGCGCCGCCGAACACTCGGCTTTACTACTGGCAGTGGGAGTTCCACCGGCAACCCCTAACGGGTTCCCGATCACCGACACTGCGCGCTACCGGATGATCGGTGAAAAATTCGGCATGATCGCGCACGAGCAGGGCATCTGTGGCGCGCACGTGCACGTGTCCGTTCCCGATCAGGATGTGGCGGTGCAGGCGTGCAACTGGATGCGGCCGTGGCTGCCGCTGCTGCTGGCGCTCACCGCGAACTCACCGATCTACCGACGGGCTGAAACCGGTTACCTGAGCTGGCGATCGGTGCTGTGGCGGCGCTGGCCGAGCGCCGGGCCGCCACCGTATCTGGAGGACGTCGCTGCCTACGACAAGGCCGTCGAGTTGCTGCTGGCCGCCGGTGCGATCCTCGACGAAGGAATGGTCTATTGGGACGTTCGGCCCTCGAAGAAGTTCCCCACCGTGGAAGTAAGGGTCAGCGACATCCCGGCTACTGCAACGGAATCCGTCCTGCTCGCGGTGCTGGTGCGGGCGATCGTGATGATGTCGGTCGAAGAAGACCGTGCGGGTCACCGGGCACCCCGGGTGGATCCGGAGGAGCTGCGGGCGGCGTATTGGAAGGCCGCGCGCGACGGCCTGGGCGGTGAATTTCTCGACGTGCTCAGCCACGAAATAGTGTCCGGGCGAGCGCACCTGGACCGGCTGATCACCTATGTCCGGCCGGCGTTGGAGGCGGCCAAGGACTGGGATCGCGCGCGAGCGTTACTCGATGACGTCTGCGCCCAGGGCAACGGTGCCGCACGCCAACTCGCGGTGTTCCGCCGCAATCGCGATGCCCGCGAGGTCATCGCTGAAGCAGCCCGCGCAACCGTGCAGCCGTAGTGCACTGCGGTGTTCATCCGCTCGACAACTGGGTACCCGGAGGCGATGGAGCTGTCAGAGGAAGCGAGGTAACAGTGTCTACTCCGCACGACATCCCCAACAAAACTCCGCGCAAGTCACGCGCCACCCAGCGCGTCCGCGACAGTGCGCCGAGCGACCGCACGCAGACCCCGGACCACTCCCGAACGTTTCGCACCCATGCGGGCGAAGGTATCGCCGATTCCCGAAACATTCCGGCCTACCTGCTGCTGCTGATCGCGTTTGTGTTGCTGGCCGTCACCCTTACGGTCCTCGGGTACGGGTTCACCGGATGGGCCATGATCGCCGGCCCCATCTGCGCCGTCTGCTTCATCGTTGGCTTCACGTGGATTGTCCTCGAACGCCGACGGGTAAAGCACATGGAGGGTAAGCGGTTGGCTGACCCAGAGGGTCACTAGCAAGGAGAGGTGCATGTCGACGGACGCGATTGTCCTGCTGAAAGACGACCACAAGGAAATTCGCCGACTCTTCCGGGAGTTCGGCAAGGCAGGCCCGGACGCGAAGAAAGAAAAGCAGCGTCTGGTAGATCAGATCATCAAGGCGTTGACCGTCCACACCTATCTGGAAAACGAGTGCATGTACCCGCGGGTGCGCGAGCTGGTCCCGGAGATCACCGACGACATCCTGGAGTCGCTCGAGGAGCACCACGTCGCCGACCTGCTCGTCATGGAGTTAGCGACGATGAACGCCGGTGATGAACGCTTCGACGCCAAGACCACGGTGCTGATCGAAAACGTGACCCACCATATCGAGGAGGAAGAGGACGAGTGGTTCCCGAAGGTCCGGGAACGACTCGGCCGCAAGCAACTTCAGGAGATCGGCGCGGAATTGCTCGAACTGCGCAAGAAGGCTCCGACCTCACCAGTGCAGCCGTCGGCGCTGAAGAAGGCAGTGGACGCAGTGCTGTCCTGAGCCTCCACTGTTTCGTTTGGCTAAGTGCAGGGGTATACGGCCGGCGTGAGAGCGCTATCAACCATTCTCCCGACGGGTACCGTGGTTTGTGTCGGTGCATTGGCGGTCACCGCGGGTTGCTCCACCGGGCCCGACA
This sequence comes from Skermania sp. ID1734, assembly GCF_007489285.1. Classification (GTDB taxonomy): domain Bacteria; phylum Actinomycetota; class Actinomycetes; order Mycobacteriales; family Mycobacteriaceae; genus ID1734. Next base: position 128,947 of record NZ_VLIY01000008.1, on the reverse strand, counting down.
CTCACCCCTCCGGCCAGGACTCCATCGTCACCGGTGCGGGGGCGACAGTCGGCACCATCGAGTTGCGCAACGTTCTCGTCGTCCCGGCGACCGCAGAAGACTGCACCATCCAGCGTGATGGTCCAGCTCATCTGCGCTTCACCGCGGTGAATGAGAGCAAGACCGAAAACGACCGGCTCGTCGCTATCTCGACCGCCGCCGGCAGTTCGGTTCGAATCGATGCATCGCCGCAGACGTTGGTGATCGAACCAGGGACGGCTGTTGCCGCCGGGCAACCGATTGAGCAACCTGCCGATTCGCCTGCACCGGATGATCCCTTCTCCGTCACGATCGAGCACCTCGCAGACACCGTGCGGCCCGGGCTTCCGATGCCCGTGACGTTCACGTTCGAACATGCCGGTAAGGCAACCGTAAGGGCGCCACTGGACTCTTGCCAACAACAGTCGCGGTAACCCACCGCGCCCAACGATACGGAGGTAGGCGTGCGAGCGCTGACCGTCATCCCGAACCAGACTGGCAGCCTTGAAGTTTCCGACCTCCCCGAACCGCAGCCCAAGGCCAACGAGCTCCTCGTAGAGGGCATTGCCATGGGCGTGTGCGGCACCGACAAGGAGATCGTTCGCGGCGAATACGGCTGGGCTCCACCGGGTTCGGAACGACTTGTCATCGGGCACGAGTCGCTGGGACGAGTCCGGTCGGCGCCGTCCGGCAGCCAGTTCAAGGCCGGCGATCTGGTGGTGGGCGTTGTGCGCCGGCCCGATCCGGTGCCGTGTGGGGCGTGCGCGCACGGTCAGTTCGATATGTGCCGCAACGGGCGTTATCGCGAACGCGGCATCAAGGAACTGAACGGATACGGCAGCCAACTGTGGTGCGTGGAAACCGATTACGCTGTGCGGCTCGACCCGAGCCTGGCCGAGGTCGGTGTGCTGCTCGAGCCGACTACCGTCGTGACCAAGGCCTGGGAGCAGGTGCGAAAAGTCGGTGAACGGGCATGGTTCGAACCGCGGTCGGTGCTGGTGACCGGGGCGGGACCGATCGGACTGCTTGCCGCCCTGCTGGGCGTGCAGCAGGGACTCGACGTCCATGTGCTCGATCGGGTAACCGACGGACCCAAGCCGGATTTGGTCTCGGACCTCGGTGCCACCTACCACCACGACGACGTTTCGACGGTCGTGGGCAAGCTGCAACCGAACATCGTGATCGAAGCGACCGGTGCCGGCCCAGTGGTGTTCGGAGTGCTGGAAAACACCGGTTCCTATGCCATCACCTGCCTCACCGGCGTGTCCCCGACCGGGCGCACGCTGTCTATTGACGCAGGCTCGATCAATCGCGACATCGTGCTGGAAAACGACGCCATTATCGGATCCGTCAACGCGAACCTGCAGCACTACCGCGACGGCGCAAAGTCGCTCGCCGCGGCAGACGCCGACTGGTTGAACTCGCTCATCACCCGTCGAGTCCCGATCGAACACGCGGCCGACGCGTTCCAATCCGCACCCGACGACGTCAAGGTGATAATTACGCTCGACCGCGCTTAATCCAACCTGAGCGGAATCCAACCTGCGGTCGTCGAGCGAGGGGTTTGACATGGTGGCGGACAAGATCGAGGACTACGCGCTGATCGGTGACCTGCATACCGGGGCACTGGTCGGGCGTGACGGCAGCATCGACTGGCTGTGCCTGCCCCGCTTCGATTCCCCGGCCTGCTTTGCGGCGCTACTGGACGACGAGTCGGCCGGCCACTGGCGCATAGCGCCGGTGGGCGCGGGAAACTCGACCCGGCGCCGCTACCGGGAAGACACCCTCATCATGGAAAGCGAATGGGACGTCGACGGCGGACAGGTGCGAGTCATCGACTGCATGCCGCCGCGGCGGGAAGCCGCCGACGTGGTTCGGATCGTCGAGGGCATCTCCGGGCGCGTACGGATGAAGATGCAGTTGCGCATTCGCTTCGACTACGGCCACGTGGTGCCGTGGGTGCGCCACGACAACGGTGGCGTGGTTGCCATCGCCGGGCCCGACACCTTATATCTCACCACGCCCGTCGAGTTACACGGCGAGCACATGGAAACCTTCGCCGAGTTCGAAGTCGAAGCGGGCCAGAAGGTTCCGTTCGTGCTGACCCATGCATCCTCACATGTCAAGCGGCCCAAGCACCTTCATCCCGATCGAGCGGTGACCGAGACAGCGGACTTCTGGCGGGAATGGATCAATCAGTGCACGTATCGCGGTAAATGGAACGAGGAGGTTCGCCGCGCGCTGATCTTCCTGAAGGCACTGACCTACCAGCCGACCGGCGGAATCACCGCGGCCGCTACCACGTCGCTGCCGGAACAGCTTGGCGGCGTCCGCAACTGGGACTACCGCTATTGCTGGCTGCGCGACGCGACCTTCACGCTGCAGGCGCTGCTCGGCACGGGATTCATCGAAGAGGCTCAAGCGTGGCGAGAGTGGCTGGTGCGCGCGGTCGCGGGCGACCCGGCGAAGCTGCAAATCATGTACGGCCTCGACGGAACCCGTCGACTGCCGGAGCAGGAGCTTGACTGGCTGTCGGGCTTTCACGGCTCCACGCCGGTGCGGATCGGCAACGAGGCCGCCGGCCAGTTCCAGTTGGACGTGTACGGAGAGGTGCTCGACGGGTTACACCTCGCACGCAACGCCGGCCTGCCGGTCGAACACAATGCGTGGGATGTGCAGCGGGCGTTGCTGGACTTCCTCGAAGGCCACTGGGATCAACCGGATGCGAGTCTGTGGGAAATCCGCGGCGAGAACAGGCATTTCGTGCACTCGAAGGTCATGGCGTGGGCGGGCGTGGACCGCGCGGTGCACACCGTCGAATCACACGGCCTCGACGGGCCGATCGATCGGTGGCGGAAGTTGCGCGACCGTATCCATGAGGACGTCTGCACCAACGGATTCGACGCCGAGCGAGGCACCTTCACGCAGTTCTACGGCTCCAAGGGCCTCGACGCCGCGCTGCTGTTGATCCCCCGCGTCGGCTTCTTGCCATGGTCGGACAAGCGGGTGATCGGAACGGTCGACGCCGTGCAGAAGGATCTCTGCGAGGACGGTTTCCTCATGCGCTACCGCCCCGACGCGGACGGCGGTGTCGACGGTCTGCCCGGCACCGAGGGCGCGTTCCTCGCCTGTACGTTCTGGCTCGCGGACGCACTGGCCGGAATCGGCCGGACCGACGAGTCACAAGAAGTCTTCGAGCGTTTGCTCAGTCTGCGCAACGACGTGGGGATGCTCAGCGAAGAGTACGACACGAAAAACAAAGTGCACCTGGGCAATACTCCCCAGGCGTTCAGCATGGTCGGACTGGTCAACACGGCCCGCCAGCTCGGCGGGTCGCTGACGACGACGTCCGCAACCAGCGAGGACCAGAACTTCCACAGCGATTAGGATGAAAGATGTACCACGACAAGTGGATAGCGTGCACTGCCGACGGAATAAGCGTGCGCGGATACTATTTCCCGTGGGGTACCAAACACATTCCGTACGCCGATATCAAGTCGGTTCGCCGTGTCCAGCTGAGCGCCGCGCGCGGTAAGGGACGCATCTGGGGCACGTCCAATCCGCGGTACTGGGCGCATCTGGATCCACGCAGACCGCGTAAATCGGTTGGCCTGATTCTCGATCTCGGTCGGTGGGTGCGCCCGTTGCTCACTCCGGACGACGCCGACGCCGTCGAAGCGGCCATTCGGGCGCACACCACGCTGACTCCGAGCACCGAGGGCGGCCGCGGGCCGATCATCTAGTTCGCGGCTTGTTGCCTGGCCGCCTGGAACGGCGCACGATCGAAGATGAACCGGTCGTGCGTGATCTTTCCGTCGCGGACCGTCAGGCACTCCGCGGCCGGCGCGCTGGCGACCGGAACCGTCTCGGTGTCGTACATGATCAGCGCTGTGTCCTCGTCGCCGTACGCGGCGATGAGTTCAGCGCGCCGCAGGATCTGGGTGAACGGCGCCATGAAGCCGTGGAACGCGGCGGCACCCTCGAGCCGTCCGGCGGGGGCCTCACAAACGATGTCGTCGGCAATGTAGGTCATCGCCTTGTCGAGGTCCCCGGCGGTCCACGCGTGGTAGTAGTCGAGCGCGACCTGCAACGCGGGGCTGGTGGTGGTGTTCATGGTGACCTCCGGAGTAGGTAGTGGGGTGTTGGTTGCTACTTGTTAAGACACCGGCGGGAGCGCAAACGGAACGGTGCGCCGAAAAGAAAGTCACTCGAGCGCGAGGCCCGAGGCCGAGGCCGAGGCCGCACACGGTGTGTACAAAGTGTGTACACCTCGGCACCGAACCACCCCACCGCAGGTGTGTACACGGGTGTGTATACCTCGGCACCGAACCGCCCCACCGCAGGTGTGTACACGGGTGTGTATACCTCGGCACCGAACTACCCCACCGCAGGTGTGTACACGGGTGTGTACACTTCGGCACCGAACCACCCGGCGCCAGGTGTGGATACGAGTGTGTATACCTCGGCACCGAACCACCCGGCGCCAGGTGTGGATACCCCGCACCGTGGCACCATCGATACCGTGCAGACCGACTTGCTCGACCGCGCTCGCTCCGGCGACGAGCAGGCCTTCGCCGAGTTGACGGCCGGTTACCGGCGCGAGTTGCACGTGCACTGTTACCGGATGCTCGGCTCCTTCACCGACGCAGAGGACCTGCTACAGGAGACGCTGCTCGCCGCGTGGCAGGGATTGCCACGATACGAGCAGCGGGCGTCATTGCGGTCGTGGCTGTACCGCATCGCCACCAATCGGTGCCTCAATGCGCTGCGCTCCGGTCGCCGTCGACCGCCGGAGCCCACCCCACCGTTCGATCCGCCCGAGCCCACCAGCCGCGACGCGCTGACCTGGCTGCAGCCCTATCCGGACGCGTTGCTCGACGAAATCACCGATCCCGCGCCGGGTCCCGAGGCGCGCTACGAGAGCCACGCCGCCATCGAGCTGGCCTTCATCACCGCATTGCAGCACCTGCCGCCCCGGCAAACGGCGGCGCTCGTGCTGCGTGACGTGCTCGGCTACTCGACCAACGAGGTTGCAGCGATGCTCGACACCACACCGACCGCAGTCAAGGGCGCGCTGCAACGCGCCCGCAACACACTTGCCCAGCACAAGCCCGAAATGCACGGTGGCATCGACAGATCCGCCGACGCCGAGATCGCCCGCCGGTTCGCGGACGCCTACGCCGCCGCCGACATCGATGCCGCCGTCGAACTGCTCACCGACGACGCTTGGTTGACGATGCCGCCGGCGCCGCACCGCTACGACGGGATCGCGGCCATTCGGGAATTCTGGTCGGCCGCGTTGGCCTACCGTGCGCGGGACCGAATTCGCATCATTCTCTTGCCTACCCAGGCGAACAACCTCCCCGCACTCGCGGCCTATCAGGCCGGCGTGGACGACGAGTTCGCCAGCCCGGCAGGGATATTCGTGCTAACCCCGAGCAGGGGACAGATCGGCGCCGTCACCCGGTTCCATACCCCGCCGGATCTGTACCCACATTTCGGGCTGCCACTGCGGGTTCGCGCTGCGACCTGATCCGTTTGATCAGCGTGGACGTCGACCGGTCCGGTACGTAACTGAGCATCCGCACCTGTCCCCCGTAGCTGCGCACTATGGCTGTCTCGCTGAGCATTTCGGGCCGATAGTCGCCACCCTTCACGTAAATGTCTGGCTGGAGTGCGCGGATCACGTCTGCGGGCGTATCGCCGCCGAACACTGTCACGTAATCGATGCAGCTGATCGCAGCGAGCACCGCTGCCCGGTCGGCGACCGGATTGACCGGTCGATCCGCGCCCTTCAGCGCGCGCACGCTCGCATCGTCGTTCACCGCGACAATGAGCACGTCGCCAATGGATTTCGCCTCGTTGAGGTAGGCCACGTGTCCCCGGTGCAGCACGTCGAAGCAGCCGTTGGTGAACACGATTCGGTGCCCGAGCCGGCGGTGCTGCGCAACCGTCTCGACCAGCTCATCGATGCCGACCACCCGCTCGTCCTGGCCAGAAAGTCGTTGCAGCAGCTCAGCTTGCGTGCAGACCGCCGTCCCCGGCCGGTGGGTGACCACGTCGGCCGCGAGCTGTCCGATCTCAGCAGCGGCCGGCCAGCTCAGACCAGCCGCGGCCGCGATGGTGCTCGCCGCGGCGAAGGTATCTCCCGCACCCGCCGCGTGTTCGTTGGGCGCCGGGCGCGCCCAGGTCTGATGGATCGGCTCGTCCCCGCTCAGCACGATGGCGCCGTCGCGGTCGAGCGTCACCACGGCAGTAGTGGCGCCGGTGACGTCCAGCAACTCGCGGCGCCGCTGGTCGAACTGCGCGGCGCGCCCCGAATCTTCCTGCGCTGCTCGTACACCGAGCAACGCCGCGGCCTCGGCGGCATTGGGCAGCACCACGTCTGGGCAGGCCGACGACCACGGCCGCAGGTCATGCGCATCGACGGCCAACAGTCCGATCCGGGGCCGCAGCCGGGCGATCTCCGCGCGGAGCGCCGGACTCACGACGGAAAGGCCGTAGTCACATACGAGCACGGCATCGCAGCGCTGCCCAGTGACCGCCGCCCGCAGGCGCTCGAGCAGCTCGACCTCCGGCACCGCCCGCTGCGGCGCGCCCTCGTCGATCCGAACCAGCAACCGCCCGTCGGACAGCACCCGCGACTTGGTGGGCGTCGTCGCGGTCGGCAACCGGAGCACGTGGCGGCAATCAACGCCGTGCTGGCCCAGCACCGCGAGCAGTCTTTCCCCGGCGCCATCGGCACCTACCGCGGTCACGATCGACGTTCCAGCACCGAGTGCTGCCAGATTGGCGGCAGTGTTCGCGGCAGCTCCCGCGGCCACCGTGCGACTGGTGACGTCAAGCACCGGCGCCGGCCCTTCGCGGCACAGCCGGTCACAGCCGCCGGAAATCCATTCGTCGAGGACCACGTCGCCGACCACCACCACGTGCACCGCCGCTGCCAGCACCTCGGCAACTCGTTGGCCACTCAGCGAGATCTCGTCCGCGCCGCCGCCCACATTCATCACCTTCTTTGTGTCGCTTTCCGACGAGCACTTCCCGTTGAGCGGCGCGGCAAACGAGTTTGGCGAAAGCACTCGCGGCAATACGCCACACCGTGACCCTCTTCGACACCGACGCCTGCGCAATCGGGCCGGTCTGCGACAAATTCCCCGACGTCGGGGCGATCACCGTCGTGCGCGGTGGCGGCATCGGCGACGTGCTTTCCGCCGAGCCGGCGCTGGCTGCGCTGGCGGCCGCCTACCCTGGCGCGCAGATCACGCTGATGTGCGAACCGGGGACCGTCGCGCTGTTTCGCGGCCGAATGCGACCGGTGCACCGGGTGGTCGGGCTGCCTGCGGCCCGCGGCGTCTACGAACCCCCGGGCCAGACGATTCCCGATGACGTTCCACGCAGCCAACTGCCCACCGAGCCCATCGATCTGGGCGTGCAAGTGCACGGCGGCGGTAGATGGTCCAACCGTTTTCTCAACCGAATGAACCCGGTCTACACGGTCGGCACCAAGACCCCCGACGCGGAAGCGCTCACCCGCTGGCTGGCTTACCGACGCGATCAGCATGAGGTGCTGCGCTGGCTGGAGGTAGCGGGCCTGGCCGGTGCGCCGCCGGTGCGGCTGCAGCCACGAATGTGGCTGGCACCGAACGACTATGACGAGGCGCAGCCCGTACTGCGTTGGTGCGAAGAGAAACTGGTAGTACTGCACCCCGGCGCCCGCGACCCGCGCCGGCGGTGGCCGCCGCAGTGTTTTGCCGACGTCGCAAGCCGGTTGGTACGCGACGGTTACCGGGTGGCCGTGATCGGCGCGCCGACTGAGCAACCACTCGTCGACGAGGTCGTCAACCGCACCGGCGATCTGCTTCCCGCGGTGCTGCGCGGCTACATTCGCGGTTTCACCGGTCTTGGCTACGCCGGGATGTGCGGAGCCCTCGCGGCGGCCGCGGTGGTACTGGCCAATGACAGCGGGCCGCGCCATGTGGCCCGCGCGTTCGGCACGCCCACGGTCGGCATCTTCTGGATCGTCAACATGCTCACCGTCGGCCCGCTGGGAAGGTTTGTGGACCGGGCGCGGATCAGTTGGCGCACAGACTGTCCGGTTTGCGGGACATGCGCCGATCCCGACGCCGCGCAACCGTGCTCGCACAGCGCGTCCTTCGTATCCGACATCGACCCAGTCGACGTATACCGGGACGCGACCGAGTTGCTGACCGGTCACGGATAGTTTGCGGGCAATTGTGGTAAGCCTGCAGCATGTGTCGGCTCTTCGGTATGTCCGCGGCACCGCAGCGGGTCCATGCCACATTTTGGTTATTGGAAGCACCGGACAGCCTGGCCGAGCAAAGCCGTCGTGAACCCGACGGCACCGGGTTGGGCACCTTCGCGCCCGACGGGTCCCCGCGGGTGGAAAAGCAACCGATCGCGGCCTACCAGGACATGCGGTTCGCGCGCGAAGCCAAGGAGCGCGAGTCGACCACCTTCATCGCCCATGTTCGCTACGCGTCGACCGGCGGGCTGAACCCGCGCAACACTCATCCGTTCTGCCAGCACGGCCGGTTGTTCGCCCACAACGGCGTGGTGGAGGGGCTCGACCGGCTCGACGCCGAGCTCGGTGACTACCGCAGCCTGGTCGACGGCGACACCGATTCCGAGCGGGTCTTCGCGCTGATCACCCAGCGCACCGACCGCCATGACGGCGACGTGGGGGCGGGCATTGCCGATGCAGTGCAATGGATTTCGGAGAACCTGCCCGTGTTCGCGGTCAACCTGGTGCTGACTACGTCGACCGACCTCTGGGCCTTACGCTATCCGGACACGCACGAGTTGAACGTGCTCGAGCGGGCGGCAGGTGGGGTGCGCGGCGGCCGTCATCTCGACCAGGCCAGCCCCGCCGGTACTGTCCGCACCCGCAGCGCCGAACTGGCCCGCCATCCGGCCGTGGTGGTCGCGAGCGAGCAAATGGACGAAGACCCTCGTTGGCGCCCTTTGCAATCCGGTGAGTTACTGCACGTCGACGGCCAGTTGAATGTCACGTCGAGGGTGATTCTCGACCGACCGCCGGCACACCTGCTGACGCTCGACCAGCTCGGCGAAAAAGCCGCTGCATCACAAAGAAACCAGCGATCCGCACACACCTGAGGACGGACCATGCCCTTGCCGCATCACACGCACACCGACTCCGTCGACCGCACCGACCTGTCGCTCAACCCGATCTTCGCCCGCGAGCCAGGAAACGTGCCGCGCAACCGACTTCCAGAATCCGAACTGGCCCCTGAGGTCGCCTACCAATTGGTGCACGACGAGTTGATGCTCGACGGGAACGCGCGGTTGAACCTGGCCACGTTCGTCACCACCTGGATGTCGCCGCAAGCGCGGACGCTCATGACCGAATGCTTCGACAAGAACATGATCGACAAGGACGAGTACCCGCGCACCGCCGATCTCGAACAACGGTGCGTGCGCATTCTCGCCGACCTGTGGCACGCCGAGGATCCCGACGATCCGGCCGGTTGCTCGACCACCGGGTCGAGCGAGGCCTGCATGCTGGCCGGGCTCGCTCTCAAACGCCGTTGGCAGCAAAACAATCCGAATGGGTCTCGGCCGAACATCGTGATGGGCATCAACGTTCAGGTGTGCTGGGACAAGTTCGCCAACTATTTCGAGGTGGAACCACGGCTGGTGCCGATGGACGGTGAGCGGTTCCACTTGACGGCGGAGGAAGCCGTCAAATACTGCGACGAAAACACGATCGGCGTGGTCGCCATCATGGGCAGCACCTTCGACGGCAGCTACGAGCCCGTCGCCGAGATCTGCGCGGCGCTGGACCAATTGCAACAGGACCACGGCTGGGACATTCCGGTGCATGTCGACGGCGCCTCCGGCGCGATGATCGCGCCTTTCCTCGACCGCGACCTCGTCTGGGACTTCCGGCTGCCTCGGGTCGCGTCGATCAATACCTCCGGACACAAGTACGGATTGGTCTATCCCGGCGTGGGCTGGGTGGTGTGGCGCAACAAGAGTGCGCTCCCAGAAGAACTGGTATTCAAGGTCAACTACCTCGGCGGCGAGATGCCCACCTTTGCGCTCAACTTCTCCCGGCCCGGCGCCCAGGTGGCTGCCCAGTACTACAACTTCGTCCGACTCGGTCGGGCCGGCTACGAGCGCGTCCAGCAGTACAGCCGGGAGGTCGCCTCCGACCTGGCCCGGCGCATCAAAGAACTGGGCCCGTTCCGGTTGCTCACCGACGGCACCCAGCTCCCGGTGTTCGCGTGCGCGCTCGAGGATGCCGAAACCGGCTACTCCGTGTACGACGTCTCGGCGGCGCTGCGGGAAGACGGATGGCTGGTACCGGCGTACAGCTTCCCGAAGAACCGGGAAGACTTGTCGGTTTTGAGAATCGTGGTGCGCAACGGATTTTCACACGATATGGCGGACCTGCTCATCAACGATCTCGAGCGCGCCCTCCCCCGCCTGCAACGCCAGTCCAGCCCCCAGCGCGGCACGGAATCCGCATCCTTCGCGCACGGCACCGACTCGCACAGCAAGCGCAGCGGGTGAGCCGTATCGCCCAATTGTGGCGTTTATCACTGAGGCGATTTGGGAATTAGGGTTACGCGGGGCGCCCGCGCGGACCGGACTAAGGAGTCCCCATGATTGTCCTCGGCATCATCTTGCTCATCTTAGGCTTCCTCTTCAAGATCTCGATCTTGTGGACGATCGGGATCATCATCTTGGTCATCGGCGCCATCCTCTGGCTGCTCGGCTACCTCGGCCACGCTGTCGGCGGCCGACGGCATTATTACTGATGCGAGCGAAACATGTAGGGGCGTATACAAAACCGAAATGACGATTCTGCGGAGGTGATGTCGAGTGGCCCGGCGCGCGGCCTCACAACCCAGCAACCGGGTCTTCCATCCCCATTCCTTGCGGGAGTACGCCCTCATCGCCGACGGTGAGCGCGGGGCGCTGGTCGGGCCTACCGGCAACATCTCCTGGATGTGCGCACCGAACTGGCACTCGCCCGGTGTCTTCTCGACGCTCATCGGCGGCGACGGCTTTTTCGTCTTGCGTCCCACCGCATCTCGGTTCGTGTGGGGCGGTCGCTACGAAGATGGCTCACTCATCTGGCACAACCGCTGGGTGAGCGACGACGCGATCGTCGAGACGCGGGAAGCGTTGGCCCTGCCGGGTGATCCGCATACTGCGGTGATTCTGCGGCGGGTGATGCCGGTCAACGGCGACGCCCACGTCCTGGCTGAGCTGGACGTCCGCGCGGACTTCGGTCGTTACCGAATGACCAGGCCACACAACAACAACGGCGTGTGGAGGATGCGCTCGGGGCCGTTGTACATCCGGCTGTCCGGGGCGGCGGACGCGCGCATCGAGGATGACGGAGCGTTGCAGGTCGAGATCGACGTGGCCGAGGGCGATCATCACGACCTCGTGCTCGAGATTTCCGATCATGCCCTCACCGAACCGCCCGTCGATCCTGTCGCCGCGTGGGAGGCCACCGCCCACACCTGGCGTAAGTCGGTTCCGCTGATGAGAAACACACTGGCGGACCGTGACTCGGCGCACTCCTACGCCGTGCTGCGCGGGTTGACCAAGCTCGGTGGTGGCATGGTGGCCGCTCCCACCATGGCCCTTCCCGAACGTGCGCACCGTGACCGCAACTACGACTACCGCTTCTCCTGGATCCGCGATCAGTGCTACGCCGGCATCGCCGTAGCGGCTACCGGTGGGCATCCGCTCCTCGACGATGCGCTGCGGTTCGTTTCCGAACGCATCCTCACCGACGGACCTGATCTCAAGCCGGCCTACACCACGTCGGGCGATCCCGTGCCCGACGAGGAGCACCTCGAGCTGCCGGGCTATCCGGGCGGGCGGCCCAAGACCGGCAACTGGGTGAACAAGCAGTTCCAACTCGATGTCTTCGGGGATGCGCTGCTGCTCTTCGCGGAAGGCGCCCGCCTCGACCGGCTCGATGTAGTCCAATGGCACGCCGTGGAGGCGACCGTGTCGGCCATCGAGAAGCGTTGGCAGGAACCAGATGCCGGCATTTGGGAAATCGACAACGCCAAGTGGGCACACTCCCGCCTGAATTGCGCGGCCGGGCTGCGCGCGGTGGGCGCGGTCGCACCGGCACCACAAGCCGCGGTCTGGAATCACCTGGCCGATGTCATCGTCGCCGACACGTCCAGCGAGTGCCTGCACAGCACGGGGCGCTGGCAGCGCGCACCCGACGACACCCGGGTGGACGCGGCGCTGCTCATCCCACTGGTCCGCGGCGCGGTCGCGGAAAACGATCCGCGGACACTGGCCACCCTGGACGCCGTTCGTCGCGAATTGTGCGCGGACGGTTATGTTTACCGCTTCCGGCAAGACCCGCGGCCGCTGTCGGACGCAGAGGGCGCCTTCCTGCTGTGCGGATACGTCATGGCGTGGGCGACCCATCAGCAGGGCAACGATGTCGAGGCGTTACGCCTGTTCGAGCGCAACCGCGCCGCGTGTGGGCCGCCCGGGCTGTTCACCGAGGAGTACGACGTGGATCAGCGCCAGATGCGCGGCAACGTCCCGCAAGCCTTCGTGCATGCGGTGATGCTGGAATCGGCGCATCGGCTCGCCGATCTGGACCCGGCCGACAAGGAAACCGCGTCCTGAACGTCGCTTCGGTCACTCGGGTTCGGGCGGCAGGTCGTGGCTCATGTCGACTTCCGGCTCACCGCGTTGCTCGGCAATCGTGAAGGTATGGGTGTCGGGATGGGCATAGTCCCACAGCGACTTGCCCCGTTGGCTGATCGAGACCGTATGTTTCTCGATCTGCGTCGCCTTCAAGCGGAGCTTGTTGGTCACTCCGGCCGCCTCGGATTTCGCGTCCGCTTCGGCCTCTTCGATTTCTGGATAGGTTTGCAGGATCTCGTACTGTTCGCGCAGCGACTCGTCCTCCGGGCCGGTCTCGACCAGTCCCAGATCCAACAGATGCTCGATATAGTCGGGCACCGCCTCGGGACAGCGCACCCCCACTTCGCTACCGACCGAGGAAAAGTAATGACCCACCAGGTGATCGGCTGACCCGCCGAGCGTGCCGACGCCCACATTGATCAGCGCCCGCGGCTTGCCATCGGACAGACCGTGCAGAATGCGCGCCTCATCGGGAACCAGCTGCAGCAACAAGCGCTTGTAGTTCGCCTCCTTGGCCTGGCCCGGGCTCTGCCGAATCGACCGATCGAGGAGTTCCTGCACGATCGAGCGGACCGAGGCATGGGCGTCGGGCGGCGCGGTGAAGGCCTCGTCGCCGTGGCTTTCCCCCGGATAGATCTCCGACTCGGGCCGATCTTCCGCGCCGACGTCGAGAACCTGGCGGAGCACTTCCTCGGTGATCGCGATCGGCCGCCGCAACAGACCGAACGGCACCAACCTGCCTGCGAACTCCAGGCTTTCGACAGGCATGTATCGCAGCCTGGTCGAGGTGTATCCGAGGCGGCGGACGATATCTTGGGCGAACACCTTGATCGGTACCGGCTGCAATTCATGCGGCCCGCTGACTCGGTCCATGGTCAGTTCCTCTCGATTGTCGGCGTCGCCATTCCTCCGGCTGCTATTCGCAACGCAGCGACAAGCAACTGATGTCGGCGACTTCGAGCACCACGTCCTGCAACAGCCCGGCCACGGCACCGAGGATGGCGCCGGTGGAAATCAGTGTCCACTCGTCCTGGTGGAAGGCCGGACGCAAAATCCCTTCGAATTCTTCCGGCGGCAATTCGGCCAGGCGGGTGGCGAATGTCTTGCGAATGTCGAGGGTTTCTTCGATGTAATCCTCGGCCCCGCGCATCGCCTTGGGCAACTTCACCATGGTGCGCTCGGCCATCAACGTCTTGACCTTGTCGAAATTGGCCTGGCCGACCATCACCTTGACCGCGGGCGCCGCCATGCCGAGTTCGTCCTCGATCATGTTCCCGATGTGTTTTTCGACGATCAAAAAGAATCGGTCCGACTTCGGGCCGAGCATGATCGTTTCGATCACCGCCTCGGCAGTAATGACCTTGTCGGCGACAATGTTGGCCAACTCCTCGGACACTTCCTGCTGATATTTCAGAAACAGTCCCTGCCAGGTGATGAGGCCGAAATACTTTTTGGGCCGCTTCGGCTCGAACAGCAGAAATTTGATGCAGAACCAGTCTGTCAAGAAACCATTGAGCGCACCCATGACCGGGTTGATCAGCGGTATATGCGTGACCAGATAGAGCACCATCTGGATCACGCCGATCCCGAGACCGGCAAAACCGCCGAACCCGCGGATGAACCGCCACTCCTGCTTGCCGGCCTTACGGAAAATCCGCTGCAGCAACCGCTTGTCGTACACCAACTTGCGCGTGGTCAGCGCCTTCAAGTCGAGAATCTCCTCGACGTTGTTGCCCACGTCGGCCATCACATCGCGGATTGCCTCCGGCGCGCGCTCGCGGATCCGGGCAAGCAGCCGATCCTTTACCGGCCCCGGCATATTCGCCCATGCCTCCGGCGCCATCGTCGCGGCCACTTCCTGAGAGATCGCGTCGATCTGCGTCATCAACGGCTCCCGAATTTCCTCCACCAGCCGGTCCGGCTTTATCCGCGACCACACCTCCTCCGGAGTGAGGAGGTCACCGACGATCTTGTTGGTGGCCACACTGGTCATGTGGGCCGCGCGCATCGGAATGATGCCCTGCCAACCCAACGGGATTGGGCCCAAGTGGACGCCGAAGTAATCGATCGGCTTGAACATCATCTCGATCGCGACGACCTTGGTGAGGTAGCCGATCAGACCGGCGATGACGATGACCGACAGGTATGGGAGCCAGCGCCAGTCGTTGATGAACTCTTCGAAAATCGCGTGCATGCGCGCCCCCCACCAGGACCGCTCAGCCGACCGCCGCGCCGTGGCGCGCCGAGCGTTGCGGATCGATCTTGCCCTCGATGAAGCGTTCGGCTAGCCGCGATGCCAACGCCATGATCGTCAGCGCCGGGTTCGCGCTCCCCTGCGTCGGGCACACCGATCCGTCCGCGAGGAACAGGTTGGGCACCGCCCAGGTTCGGTGATCGGAGTCCACGACGCTATTGCTCGGGTCGGTGCCCATCCGCATGCCGCCGATGAGGTGGGCAAAGCGCTGAATGGTCAAGACATCCTGTGCGTCCGCGGCATGCAGGAGGTCGGTGATGACCTTGGTGGAGTACGCCATGTTGGCCTTGTCGTTGTCACACAACGAGTAGTCCATCCGCGCCACCGGGATGCCGTACTGGTCGGTTTCGTCGGCCAGCGTGATCCGGTTCTCCGGCTGCGGCAGCAACTCGTTGAGCACACCGACCGTCGCCCAATGGTTGTAGTCGCGCATGTACTCGCGCAACGAATTGCCCCAGTGACCGTCGGCGAGGACGTGCTCGGCCCAGCCGATCGGCAACGGAGACACGGTCTGGATGGAGAAGCCGCGAGCGAAACCGCGGCTGGGGTCGGTCTCGTAGAACTGCTCCGAGGACACTTCGGGCGGTGGCGCCTTGTACATGCGGAGTTCTTCGCCCCACCGGCCCGCCGTCTGGGTAGCGCCCTGCACCATGACGTAGCGGCCCACCTGGTCTTCGTTGTTGCACAGGCCGTTCGGGAAGCCGGCGGTCGCGGAGTTGAGCAGCAGCCGCGGCGTCTCGATCGAATACCCGGCCACCGCAACAGCCTTCGCACGTTGCAACCGCTGGGTCTTGCCGTCCTCGTCGACGTAGGCGACGCCACGCGCCCGGCCCGATTCGTCGAGTTCGATCCGGTTGGCCATGCAGTTCGCCCGCACCTCCACGCCGTGGGCCAGTGCATCCGGCAGGTGCGTGACGTACGGGCTGGCCTTGGCATTCACCTTGCAGCCTTGCAGGCAGTAACCGCGGTAGATGCAGTGTGGCCGATTTCCGAAGGTACCGTTGACAATTCCTACCGGCCCGACGCGCATCTCGACGCCGAGCTTGATGGCGCCCTCCCACAGCCGGGCCGCCGCGCCGGAGATCGGATGCGGCGCAAAGGGATACCGGTGCGGGTAGCCCCACGGCCAGTCCTGCCCCGCCACGGGTAGTTCGCGTTCGACCCGTTCGTAGTGGGCGCGGATGTCCTCGTAGGAAATCGGCCAGTCCGCACCGACACCATCGCGGGTGTAGGTTTCGAGGTCGCTCGGGTGAAAGCGCGGACAGTAGCCGGCATAGTGCACCATCGACCCGCCGACGCCACGTCCGGAGTTGTTCTTGCCCAACTCGATCGGGTCCGAGCCGCCGATGATCCGCTTCTGCGTCCAGTACAGCGAATGCGAGCCCGCCTCGTCGGACACCCAGTCTTCGTCGGGATGCCAGAACGGGCCGGCCTCGATGATGACGATGCGCCAACCCGCCCGGGCAAGTCGTTGCGCCAACACCGAGCCCCCCGCGCCCGCGCCGACGATCACCAGGTCGACCTCGTCGGAGCAGTCGTAGCGGCGCATGGTCGCCTCGCCCGGCAGGTCGCGGCGGTGCACATCGAGTAGGAAACGGGAGTCGTTGTCTTCCGGGGCGACCGAGCCCTTGAGGACTCCGGCGAGCCGCGTCCGCCAGCCGTCTTTCATCACTGATCACCGTCCCGTGCCGGGTCGGTGTTGTAGGCACCCGGAGACTCGTACGGCTCGAGAACTCCCAACCCGCCCATCCGCATGAAGCCCCGCGGATATGCCGGTCCGCCGAACCCGATTTCGTTCCAGGCCCAGGGATGAGAATAGAAGGCGCTCAGTACCATTCGCATGCACACCGACCAGGCGCGCGAGACGTTGAGCTGCTCCCACGTACCGCCGGAGAGCTTGGCGTGCGCGAAACGGTCGATGATGTCCTCGCGCACCTCGTCGGGCGCATCTGCGAAAGTGGCTGCATCACTTTCACGTGCTGTCTCGTCGAGGCCGCGCAGCGTGAGCCGCCAGGTGTCGCGGTCGTCAGGCATGTCGGCATACTGATACCCGTCGAGCTTGCCGTCGGCGAGCTTGGTGTCGACCATCTCCAGCACCGGTATCCGCGGTTCGCAGTCCTGTGCCAGTACGGTGTCGCAGAAGGACCGGGCGGTGGGCTGCTCGTCGGCGGTGAAGAAGCGCAGCGGGCCCGGCGGATCGAGCCGGGCAAGCACCACCTTCCGGGTGGCCTCGTCCCAGTGCTCGGCGGTCTCGAGGACGTCGAAATCCGGGTAGCGCCCGATCATTTGAGGTGTCGTCCCGCGCCGCTGCCTGGGCAGCCAGCCGGGATGTTCCGCGCGCCGGTCGGGACGGCGATTAGGGAGGTGGCCCGGGGTGGACAGGTCTCGCATCGCCACCACCTCAGCCTTCTCGACGCAGTACCGCGGCCAGCAGGCCCATGGCCCCGACGATGCTCATCAATCCCGGAGCCGCGATCGGCGGGCCCATCGGCACGTTGTAGCTCGCGTTGCGCCAACCACCCGGCTTGCGGGCAACCCCGCGCGCATGCAGGTATTCGCCCGCGAGCCCGTTCGCCGCGTAGATCCCCGCGGTGATGGGCAGCCAGCGTTTGGCCCACTTGCGGGAGAACACCCCGCCGATGCCGGCCACGACGACCGGTGGGGTCACCACCACGGGACTCCACATCCACTTGTTGCCGAAGCTGGCCTTGTAGTGCTCCAAGTAGATTTCGGCGGTCGTCACCACGGCGGCGAAGGCCGTCAGACCGGAGAGTGAGCGCTCGAACCGGCCGTGCGCGACGTCCCACAGTGCGCGATCGACTACCTGCTCCACCTCGGAAACAGCGCCGCTGGAGATGCCCATCAGAACGTGACTCCCTTCCGTGCGAACTACAGATCTGTGCGAACCAGACGCGCACACGTCGCTACGGGCACCGGCTACCCAATTTATTCCCGTGTGTAACCGGCATCGGACGCCGGCGTCACGGTGCGCGACCATCGGGATTGACCAGCGCGCAGGCATGGTGTGTGGTTGCTCTAGAAAAGGAGGCTGTGACCCACGTGACAGAGTCTGGCGCGACCGCAAAGAGTCAGCCCGGTCCGGACGATCTCGTCTTTCCCGGCGACGGCGAAATGACCCGCCGGATGCGCGCCTTTGCCTGGGCCGACACCGACATGGGCGCGCCCGACCAATGGCCATCCGTGCTGCAAACGGCCGTGCGCATCTGCCTGACGTCGCGCTTTCCGATGATCGTCTGGTGGGGCGAGGAGTTGCGCTTCCTCTACAACGACGCGTACCTGCCACTGCTCGGCGACAAGCACCCGGCGCTCGGCAAGCCCGGCGAGCGGGTGTGGACCGAAATCTGGCACACCATCGGCCCGATGCTCGATTCGGTGATGAACACCGGCCGGGCCACGTGGTCCGAGGACCTGCTGCTGCCGATGCAGCGCCACGGCTATTGGGAAGAGACCTACTGGACGTACTCCTACAGCCCGCTGCATGACGACGACGGAACCGTCCGCGGGGTCTTCACGGCAGTCAGCGACACCACCGAGCGGGTGGTGGGCGAGCGGCGGCTCGCTGCGCTGCACCACTTGGGCGCGCAGGCCGGATCCGCCCACGACGTCGACGAGGCGTGCACCCTGGTGGCTGCCGCGCTCGACCGAGCACGCAAGGACGTGCCGTACGCAGCGATCTACCTTCGCGACGAGAGTTCGCAGCTGCACCTGGCATCGGTGACTCCGCCGTCCGGACGCGAGATAGCCGTCTCGGCGCTGGACCGCGGATGGCCCATCGATGAGGTCCTGCGCAGCGGTGAGGCGTCCGTATTGTCCGGAGTGGCCGAACAATTCGGGCCGCTGCCCGCCGGTGGATGGCCGACCCCACCGGCCGAGGCGATGGTGCTGCCGCTCGTCGGGGATGCCGGCCAGGATCCGATCGGAGTGATAGTGCTGGCCGCCAGCGCCGGCCGCGCGATGCGCGAGAGCTACCAGGCGTTCCTGCAACTCGTCGCCCGCCAGACGGCCGCACTGATCAATGCCGCCATTGCTTATCAGGCCCAGCAGCGCCGGGCCGAAGAACTTGCCGAACTCGACCGCGCGAAAACCACTTTCTTTTCCAACATCAGCCACGAGTTCCGGACGCCGCTGACGCTCATCATGGGGCCGGTCGTAGAACTGCGCGCCCGTTGCGAAGGCGCTGACGAACAGGCGCATGAAGCGCTGGAAATGATCCACCGCAACGGATTACGGCTGGGCAAGCTCGTCAACACACTGCTGGACTTCTCCCGCATCGAAGCCGGCCGCATGCAGGCCCGTTACGAGCCGGTGGACCTGGCGGAGACCACCGCCGAACTGGCCAGTGTGTTTCGTTCGGCCATCGACCGGGCCGGACTGACGCTCGACATCGATTGTGCCCCATTGCCGGAGCCGGTCTACCTCGACCACGCGATGTGGGAAAAGGTGGTGCTCAACCTCATTTCGAACGCGCTGAAGTTCACCTTCACGGGCGGCATCACGGTACGCGTCCGCGACGAGGGCAAGCACGCGGTGGTTTCGGTGGCGGATACCGGCATCGGGATCAGCGAATCCGAAATGCCTCGCCTGTTCGAACGTTTCCACCGCATTGCGAACGTACGGTCGCGATCCAACGAGGGCAGCGGAATCGGCCTGGCGCTGGTGGGCGAACTCGTCGCGCTACACAAGGGCACCATCAGCGTCGACAGCGCGGAAAATGTCGGCACTACCTTTACGATTCAGCTCCACTACGGCAGCGGCCACCTGCCTCCGGAAGCGGTGGTAACACCGGACACCGCCGTGCACGCGCCCGGTCAGTCGATCAGTCTGACAGCCGAACCCTTTGTGCAGGAAGCACTCCGATGGAATCCGGGGCCGAACGTCGCCGAGCCCGCGCCGGTCGCGGAGCTCGAGCCTGCTGCACCAACCGCCGCGGCGGCCGTCGACCGTCCGGTGGTATTGGTCGCCGACGACAACGCCGACATGCGTGACTACTTGCGTCGGTTGCTCAGCCCGGCGTATCGGGTGCGCTTGGCCGCGGACGGGGCCGAGGCGCTCGACACCGCCCGCGCCGATCCGCCGGATCTCATCGTCAGCGATGTCATGATGCCGCGGCTGGACGGCCTCGAGTTGGTCAGCGCGTTGCGCACCGACTCGCGCACCGCGGCGGTGCCGATCTTGCTGCTCTCCGCCCGCGCCGGCGAAGAGTCCGCCATCGAAGGTTTGCAAGCCGGCGCCGACGATTATCTGGTCAAACCGTTCTCGGCCGCGGACCTGCTGGCGCGCGCCCGCGCGAACGTGGAACTGGCCCGAATGCGCTCGCGGCACGCGAATTGGCGCAGCGCCCTGGTGGATTCACTGCAGGAGGGCTTCTTCGTCGCCGACGCCGCCGGCACCGTCATCGAAATCAATTCGACCTTCACCGACCTGCTCGGTTACGGCGTCGACGGGTTGCCGTACGCGGTGCCGCATCCGTGGTGGCCCGACCCCGACACCGACCCGGAAGGGTTCGAAGAGCTGCAAGCCGCCTTGGCCCGGATCGCCGAAAACGGCGCAAGCAATCAAGAAGTGGTGCCGCTCGACCATCGCGATGGCCGTCGGTTGTGGATCGCCACATCCGTCAAACCGGTCATCGATCCGGAAACCGGTGAACTCAAAGGCGTCGGCACACTACGCGACGTCACGGTCGAACACTATGGGACGCTTCGGGAAACGGCACTGGCCAATCTGGGCACCCGGCTCGCCGAGGCTTCGACCGTCACCGAGGCGCTGACCTGGTCGCTCGAGGAACTCGCCGCGCTGTGGCGGGCGAAGGGTGTTATTGCGGCCATCTTCGCCGATGACTTCCACGGCGGCGTGAAGGATGCCAAGCCGCACAAGGTGTTGTCGAGCTACCAAGGCGACGTCGAATGGGCTGCCTTGCCCGACGCCACCCGAGAGGCGCTGGAGGAGTTGCGGCGCCGTACGCCGCTCGATGCGCAAACCCTCGGCGCACGCCAGGTAGGCATTTCCGTCGAGCATCCCGAGGGCGTCTTGGTGTTGCTCATCGAACTTGCCCTGAAGCGCCGGCTCGGCCCGGCGGACGCCAGCCTGCTGGCGGCTCTGGCCGGCCACATCGGGCAGACGCTGCGCCGCGCGCACCACAGCGATCAGGAGCGCGAGACCGCCCTGCAGTTGCAGCGCGCCATTCTCGGTCCGGCCAAGCTGCCGCCGGGGTTTGCCGTCCGGTACGAGCCCGCGACCCGACCGTTGGAGATCGGTGGCGACTGGTACGACATCGTGCACCTGTCGGGCCGGCGAATCGGGATCGTGGTCGGCGACTGTGTGGGCCGCGGCCTCGAAGCGGCGGCGATCATGGGGCAGTTGCGCAGCGCCGCGCACGCGGTTTTGCTCAATACGTCGGCACCAGATCAGACCCTCGAGGCCCTTGATCACTTCGCGGCTGGACTACCCGGCGCCATGTGCACGACTGTTTTCTGCGCGGTTCTCGACCTGTCCGCCAACACCGTCACGTACAGCAGCGCCGGCCATCCCCCGGCCGTCTTCGCGCGCGCCGATGGCACCGCCGAATTGCTCACCGGCGGACACGGACCAGCCCTGGCGCTGCGCCGGCGATCCGCTCGCTCGGTGGCGATCGCGCCGGTCGAGCCCGGTTCGGTGCTGCTGATCTACACCGACGGACTGGTCGAGCGCCGGGGCGAGTTGCTCGACGAGGGCATCGCCGCTGCCGCCGATCTGCTGTGCGCACAGCGTGATTTGCCGGTGCACCAGCTTGCCGACGTCTTGATGACCGAACTGGCTCCAGCCATCGGTTTCGACGACGACGTGGCGCTGCTGCTCTTTCAGCCGCCGCCGGAGCTGCACATCGCTTTCGCGCCGCGGCCGACGGAACTGGCGCCCGCCCGAAACCGTCTGCGCGAGTGGCTGACCGACTGCAACGTCGAGGCAGCCGACGCGCACGCGATACTCATCGCGGTAGGGGAAGCGTGCACGAACTCCATCGAACACGCCTTCACCACGTCGGCCGGGCAGACCGGGATCGATTCCGCCGCCGCGCGTGTCACTGTCACCGCCAGCATGACCGGCGCCGAATGCACGGTAACGGTCACCGACAACGGCTGGTGGCGACCGCCCGAGATCAGCACCCTGCGCGGTCGTGGGCTACTTCTCATGCGCGGGCTCATGGACGACGTCGAGCTGGAACCGTCCGAAAATGGCACGAGCGTGCGGATGCGCAAGCGGCTGAACCTGAGCGTGCGGGTCAGCTGACGTTTTACCGGACAATCGCCGGGTACCTCCTCGCTCGTGGGTACCAGTGACCGCATAGCGATGCCATGGGGAAGCCGCACACCGTACGAACCCGGTAAAGAGTGGCCGATCCGCATCGATGAATATCTCGCCGACGGCATCGAACCCGACGCCGTGGACGCGTGGGTGCAGTCGGCGTCGATCTTGCATTCCAACGGCGACGCGATGGACATCGCCGTCAAGAACGGCCGGATCGTGGGTGTCCGGGGCCGGGCCGTGGACCGGGTCAACCACGGCCGGCTCGGTCCGAAGGATCTTTTCGGCTGGCAGGCCAACAACTCTCGAGAGCGGCTCACCACTCCACTGGTCCGCACCAACGGCAAGCTCGTCGAAAGTGACTGGGACACCGCGATGGACCGAATCGTTGCGCGCACCAAGGAGTTACTCGACGAGCAGGGTGCGAGCGCCATCGGGTTCTACACCTCGGGCCAGCTCTTCTTGGAGGAGTAC
The DNA here is from genome assembly GCF_007489285.1 of Skermania sp. ID1734. GTDB lineage: Bacteria > Actinomycetota > Actinomycetes > Mycobacteriales > Mycobacteriaceae > ID1734. Next base: position 106,224 of record NZ_VLIY01000008.1, on the reverse strand, counting down.
TACACCCTCGGCGCCATCGCGCACGGTGCCATCGGCACCAACCACGTCGACGGCAACACCCGGCTGTGCACCGCAACCGCCGCCGAAGCACTCAAGGAGTCGTTCGGCTGCGACGGCCAGCCCGGCTCCTACACCGACATCGACCACGCCGACGTGATCGCGTTGTACGGACACAACGTCGCTGAGACCCAAACCGTCTTGTGGGAAAGGATTCTCGACCGGTTGGCCGGGGACAATCCTCCGGCGATCGTCTGCGTCGACCCGCGCCCGACACCCGTCGCCCGCTGCGCCACAGTGCATCTGGCACCGATGCCGGGAACGAACGTTGCGCTCATGAACGGCCTGCTGCACGAGCTGATCCGCAACGACTGGATCGACACCGACTTCATCGACAATCACACTGTCGGATTTGCCGAGCTGCGCAAGCAGATTGCAGACTACCCGCTCGAGCGGGTCGCCGACATTTGTGGCGTACCACTCGACGACCTGCAGCGGGCGGCGCAGCTGATCGGCACGGCGCCACGGCTGCTTTCCACTGTGCTGCAGGGCTTTTACCAGTCTCATCAGGCCACTGCCGCGTCCGTGCAAGTCAACAACGTACACCTGATTCGCGGCATGCTCGGCAAACCCGGCTGCGGCGTCTTGCAGATGAACGGGCAACCGACCGCGGAGAACACTCGCGAGTGCGGGGCGGACGGCGATCTGGCCGCTTTCCGTAACTGGTCCAACGACTCCCATATCGCCGAGCTTGCCGACCTGTGGAATCTCGAGATCAACAAGATCCCGCACTTCGCCCCGCCCACGCACGCGATGCAGATGTTCCGCTACGCGGAGCAGGGCTCGTTGCGCATGCTGTGGGTGAGCGCGACCAATCCCGCGGTGTCACTGCCCGAGCTTGGCCGAATCCGCTCGATTCTCGCCCAGGACCGGCTGTTTCTGGTGGTGCAGGACATTTTCCGCACCGAAACCGCCGAACTGGCCGACGTCGTGCTGCCCGCGGCGACGTGGGGTGAGAAGACCGGCACCTTCACCAATGTCGACCGCACGGTCCATCTTTCGGACAAAGCCATCGAACCGCCGGGGCTCGCGCGCGCCGACCTCGACATCTTCCTGGACTACGCGCGGCGCATGGACTTCCGCGACAAGGACGGCAAGCCGTTTCCCCCGTGGCACGACCCCGAGTCCGCGTTCGCGGCGTGGCAGCGCTGCAGCGCCGGGCGCCCTTGCGATTACACCGGGATCAGTTACGAGAAGTTGCGGGGCGGCTCCGGTATCCAATGGCCCTGCAACGACGAAAACCCCGACGGCACAGAACGGCTGTACGAGAACGGCGGGTTCTGGGCGCATCCTGACTATTGCGAGTCCTACGGCAAGGACCTGGTGACCGGAGCGCCGGTCGAGGAGACCGCCTACCGGGCGATGAACCCACAGGGCAAGGCGATCATCAAAGCGGCACATTACTTTCCGCCGCACGAGCCACCCAACGCGGACTACCCGTACGCGCTGATCACCGGCCGCACGCTGTATCACTTCCACACCCGCACCAAGACTGCTCGGGCACCGCAGCTGCAGGCCGCCGCGCCCGACGTGTGGGTGGAGATGTCAGCGACGGATGCGAAGCAGGCCGGAATCACCGAGGGCGATCTGGTCGAGGTTTCCTCGCCGCGAGCCACCCTGCGCGCGAAGGCGCGGATCACGGCGATCCGGCCGGGGGTGCTGTTCGTCCCGTTCCACTACGGCTACTGGGATGCCGAGGGTGACGGCGAGAAAGACCGCGCCGCAAACGAACTGACCATCACGGATTGGGACCCGGCGTCCAAACAGCCGATCTACAAGACGGCCGCCGCGCGGATCCGCCTCGCCCAGCATGGTGATTCGCCGGCGCCCGCGCCGACCACGGCTGCGTCGGCACCCGTCGATGACTCGATTCCGCCGACCACCGGCGGCCCAGATGCCCAGGCCCGGGAGACGCTGCGGAATGGAGCCGGCACATGAAACTCGATCTCGCCATCCGCGAACTGCACCGCTCGGAGCGCAAGCTCGCGCGCGACCTGTACACGATGGCGGCACGGCACAAGACCGACCACGAAATCTGGTACACGGCCCACGACATCGCGCTCTGGTCGGAGGAGCACGTCAAGTTGCTCGCCGAGGCGGGTCGCGGCTACGGGCTGAATCTGAAGGAGTCTCCGCGGACCGAGCCGATCACTGCTGGCATGCAGGAGAAGGTCGCTGAGGTGATCGGCCGCCGACCCGAGCCCGGACTGCTGCTCCTGCTGGACCTGCGCCATGTCCACCGGGTCGCCGCCGGCGTTTCGCTCGATTGGGAACTGCTCGCGCAAGCGGCACAGTCGGCCAAGCACGTCGATCTGCTCGAACTCTCCCAGCGCTGCCATCCCGAGACCCTGCGCCAGCAGCGCTGGGCGAACGCCATGCTGAAGGTGCTGTCCCCGCAGATCCTCACGACATAATGCGGGCCCGCCCGGGTACCCAGGAGGCCATGAACAACATCGGTGACCTGCTCGCGAAGATCGAAGACCTCTCCGCCGTCGACGGACTCAGCAACGGCCTGCGCAACACCATTGGCTCCGCGCTCGACAACTCCACCGGCGAGGCGCTACGCGGCGACTGGCTCGGCCACGCCGCCCATCCGATGCTGGTGGGGATCCCGATCGGCGCCTGGCTCGGCGTGACGGCACTGGATATGACCGGCGCGCACAAAGGGGCCCGCACCTTGACCGGGCTCGGCCTGCTCAGCGTGCCAGCAGTGGTTGCCACCGGTTGGGCAGACTGGTCCACGCTGAACACCCGCCAGCGCCGGGTGGGACTGGTGCACGCCGTCAGCAACGGCACCGGCATCGCCATCATGGCGACGTCGTACCGCAAGCGCCGCAAGAATCCCGCCAGCATCGGCGCGAAAGCCCTTACCCTGCTGGGCAACTGCGCGATCGGTATCGGTGGCGCACTCGGCGGATACCTGGTGTACAACCAGGGAGCTCGCGTCTCGCGGACGACCGATGCCACCAACGCCACCGGGCCGGAGTTCGACAGCGCCCAATTGCCCGACGCCATGGCGAAGGCCAGTCAGTAACAACCCCACCGCCCACCCCGCTGTGCGTGCTGTGCGTGATTTTTCACCGCGGGCGGTGAAAAATCACGCACAGGGGGGAGACGCGGCGCACAGGGCGGCGCACAGGACGGATAGCGAACCCGGCGAAGGGAGCGAGGGTGTACGAGGCGATCGTCGTCGCTGCGGTCGCGGCACACTTCGCGTTTTTGTTCTATCTGGTTCTCGGTGGGTTCCTGGCCTGGCGCTGGCGGGCAACCATCGTCGCGCACATCGGGGTGGCCGCCTGGGGCGTCGCGATCACCCTCGCCCACTTCGAGTGTCCACTGACCGATCTCGAACGCTGGGCGCGCGATGCCGGCGGCATGACACCGCTATCCTCCAAAGGCTTCATCGCGACCTATGTGACGGGTGTCCTGTACCCGTCTGACGCGGCGGGCGCCGTTCGGATCGCCGTGTTCGTCGTGGTAGCGATCTCGTGGCTCGGCTATGTCCGTCACTGGGGCACGCGACGGAAACAGGTTGGTGAGGGCGCCGGACGTCTCGACATCCAATCCAGCATCGACCCGGACCGCGCGGCGCGAGACGAACACCATGGCTAGCGGCCACAGCGTCAGGGCCACCGCATCCACCCGTTCGGCGAGGCCCACCAAACCACCGTCGCGCGCCTCGTAGACCAACCAGGCCAGCAGCACGCTCAGCGCGAGCGTCCCCCCGATCGCGACGCGGGCGCGCCGCAGCACCAGCGCCGATGGTTCGCGAGAAACCGTCAGAAGCGGCCACACCGCCAGCAGACCGGCACCGATTCCGAACGCGGTGAGGTGTATCGGCGCCATACCACCCGGGGGTACGGGGAAGGCGGCGATCACGATTCCGCAGACTCCCGCCAGCGCCAGGTCGATGCGCGCAACCGGTTGCACAATCCGCAGCCCCGCCGACGTCACGACGTGACACACGGCGGTAACAACGAAACCCGCCGTCATCACCCAGCGTCCGCTGCCGCCTGAGGCCAGATAGCTCATGGTCTGCGTCCACGGGTCGTAGGCACTGTGCCGCATGAGGTGCGCAGCCACCGAGGTGGCGACCAACGCCGTGGGCGCTGTCCCTGCAGAAATCAGCGCCCACGTCGGAACGGGAGGCACCCGCTGACTCACAAGGTCGAATTATCCACTGACACAGGGGAACAAACCCCATTCATGGATTAACCGGACAGTGACCGACCGACCACAGCGAAAGCGGTAGCAACGACCGCGTCGGTGGCCGCGGCCCGACGCCAGCGCGGCGAGGCCACCGCGACCGCCACCATGCTCAGCGCGTGCAACACGTCCACACCCGCACCCAACCGGTACAGCGCGCGGTCGCCCACGCGCGCGCTGATCGCACCCTGCACGACGTGCCGGGCACCGAGCACCCGCAGCACCACCGCCGCAGTGGTCGGATTGGCGTCCGGAGCCAGCCGCTGGGTGAAGGCCTGGGGGCGGCCAAGCTCCGCCGTCCCCAGGCTGATTCGCACCGCGTCGAGGGGGATCACCGCAGCAGTTGCCGCGCCGCGACGGCAACCGCCGCCAATCCAGCTGCACCCGCCGACGCCAGCAAACCGTGGTGCTGCGATGCCCACACTTGTTTCGTCGACGACGTTGCCTTGCTATCGAAGATCCCGTGCGCCCCGAAGTCGTGGCCCTCAGTGCCGTCGGCGGGCTCCCACAGGTTCGCCGGTTGGTCGGCCGGCCGGGGATCCGATGTCTGCTGCGAGGAGAATCCGGTGCGGGCAAGGTATCGATCGAGCAAGCCGGGCGCGAGCGCGTTGCCCGCCAGCGTGCCGACAGTGCTTGCGCCGACCCAGTATTCGCGACGCGTGGGATGCTCGGCGGCGTAGACGATGGCCTTCGCCGGAACCTCCGGTTGATAGATCGGCGGAACCGGTTGCGCCTGCCGCGGTAGCCGCGAGAGCACCCAGGAGAACTGCGGAGTGTTCACGGCCGGCATCTGCACCATCGTGGTGTGCACGTTGGCGCCTTCGTGCAGCAGTTCACAGCGCAGCGCTTCGTTGAAACCCTGAATCGCGTGCTTGGAACCGCAATACGCGCTCTGCAACGGAATTCCGCGATACGCCAACGCCGAACCGACCTGGACGATCGTGCCGCGGTCACGCGGACGCATCCGCCGCAACGCCGCCATGGTGGCATACACGAAGCCGAGGTAATTCACCTCGGTGACGCGCTTGAACTCCGCCGGTGATATCTCGTCGAACGGAGCGAAAACCGAAGTGAACGCGACGTTCACCCACACCAGGATTGGTCCCAGCTCGTTTTCGACGCGTTCGGCGGCGCTCTCGACCTGTTCGGGGTCCGCCATGTCCGTCGGAATCACCAACGGCTGGCCACCGAGCTTCTTCACCTCATCGGCCGCCGCCGCCAGGCCCGTCTCGCCGCGGGCCAAAAGCGCTACGGAGCAGCCCTTTTCGGCGAACGCGCGAGCCGCGGCCCGACCGATACCTCCCGATGCGCCGGTGACAACGACGACGCTGTCGGGACCTAGTTGATTTACTTGCGTACCCAATTCGAATCCTATTTCTTGTTGTGCGGCAGGAACTCCTGCACCTTGGTCTTGATTCCTTCTTTGACCACGCCCTTGAAGTCTTCGTCGCCAGCCAGCATTGCCTTGGCGGCGCTCTTCATTTGTTCGTAAGTCGCGTGCGGCGGCACCGGTGGGATGTTCGGATCACAATGAACATCGAGCACCGTCGGACGATCTGCATTCAGCGCCTGGTCCCAGGCACCCGGAATCGCAGCCGGATCGGTCAGCGTTATCGCCTGCAGCCCAAGACTTGCGGCGAAGGACGCGTAATCGATGTCGGGAAGTGTCTGCGACTCCGCAAACTTCGGCGAGCCCGCCATGGCCCGCATCTCCCAGGTCACCTGATTCAGATCGTTGTTGTGCAGCACAGCGACGATCAACCGGGGATCGGACCATTCCTTGTAGTAATGCGCGATGGTGATGAGTTCGGCCAGGCCGTTCATCTGCATGGCGCCGTCACCGGCAAACGCGATCACCGGTCGCTGCGGCTCGGCGAACTTCGCACCGATCGCGTACGGAACGCCTGGGCCCATGGTGGCCAAGTTGCCGGACAAGGACCCGCGCATGTTGCCGCGGAACTTCAGTTCGCGCGCATACCAGTTCGCCGAGGATCCGGAATCCGCCGTGATGATGACGTTGTCCGGAAGCTTCGGGGAGAGCTCGGAGAACAGCCGCATCGGATTGATCGGATCCGCCTCGACTTCGGCCTCCATGGCCATCGTTTCCCACCACCGCGCGACGTTGCTCTCGATGCCCTCACGCCACGACCGATCGTCATTGCGCTTCAGCAACGGAATCAGCGCCCGCAGCGTCGTCTTCGCGTCGCCGACCACGTTGACCTCATACGGGTAGCGCATGCCGATGAAGCTGGGGTCGATGTCGATCTGAACGGCGCGCGCCTGGTCGAAGGCCGGTAAGAACTGCGTGTACGGGAAGCTGGATCCAACGGTGAGCAGGGTGTCGCAGTCCCGCATCATTTCGTAGCTCGGCCGGGTGCCGAGCAAGCCGATCGAGCCTGTTACCCACGGGAATTCATCGGACAGCACATCCTTGCCCAGCAGCGCCTTGGCGGCTCCGGCGCCGAGGATCTCGGCGACCTCTTCGACCTCGTCGGCGGCCGCACGTGCGCCCTGGCCGACAAGTATTGCCACTTTGCGGCCCGCGTTGAGAACATCGGCGGCCCGCTGAATTGACTCGGCGCTCGGTGCGATAGCCGGCCACTCGATGCCGGTGCTCGACGGGACCATCTTGAATTCGTGCGTGGGCGGCGAATAGTCGAGTTCCTGTACGTCAGCGGGAATAATCAGCGCAGTGGGCGCTCGCCTGCTGAGCGCGGTCCGGATCGCGCGGTCGAGAACGTTCGGCAACTGCTCGGGAACGTTGACCACCTGGACGTATTCACTGGCTACGTCCTTGTATAGCGAGAGCAGGTCGATTTCCTGCTGGTAGGACCCGCCCATCGCGCTGCGATTCGTCTGGCCGACGATCGCCAGCACGGGAACGTGGTCGAGTTTCGCGTCGTACAGTCCGTTGAGCAGGTGCACCGCCCCGGGACCGGATGTTGCCGCGCAAACACCCAGTCGGCCACTGAACTTCGCATATCCGACAGCCTCGAACGCGGCCATCTCTTCATGCCGGGCCTGGATGAACTTCGGTGAGTTGTCCGCACGCCCCCAAGCGGCCAGCAAACCGTTGATCCCATCGCCCGGATAGGCGAACACTTTGTCAATTCCCCAGTCGCGCAAGCGTTCCAACAGGTAGTCGGCGACCTTGCTCGTGCCCATCGACGCTCCTTTGATTATCTGTTGATTTCGGCCAGACTCGTAGCTCGTAGACGGACTACCCGAGCTACACACCCGGTACACGTGCTAAGCCGAACTCGATTTACCGGGCGGCTGTTTGCATACATGCACAGCAATGGGGAACTCGGTGCTCGCATGACCCATCGTCAGGACGGGAGGGGTACTCATGCGATCACTACGCCGCACGCTGGCAGCCTCAGTTGCCGCGGCGCTTCCGATTCTCGGGGTGGCAGCGTTTGCGCCTGGCACTGCTTCGGCTCAGCCGGCCGCGCTGTCGGTGCAAGATCAAGATTTCTTGATCGCCGCCCATCAGGGCAATCTCGCCGAGATGGCCTCCGGCGCTCGCGCGACGATCTCGCCGCAGGTGGCGTGCGCGGCCGTGCGCCAGCTGGGACCGGTGCTGGTCACCGATCACGGCCGGCTCGACGCGAGCGGCCTGGGCGTCGCCATGCAGAACGGCGTCGCGTTGCCGCTCACCCCGAGCGCCGCGCAAACCCAGCAGTTGATGAGCACCGGGATGAAGACCGGCGCCGACTTCGACCGTGCGTGGTTGCAAATGCAACAGGGCTTCCACACCCAGACGCTCGCGGCGATCAACCAGGAACTGGCGACCGGCACGTCGCCGGCCGTGAAGATGGTCGCCCAGACCGCCGCGCCGGTCGTGCAGAACCACCTGGCGATGGTGAACGCGGCGCTAGCGACGTGCTGATTAACTAACTCAGTTCGGCGGGCCGTCTGCCAACTCCACATTGCCGGTGTGCGGGTGACCCGACTCGTCTGACCAGTTGAGCGCGATGACATCGTGGGGGCGGTGTCGGTTGATGATGGCGCGCAACGCCTTGACCGAGTCGATCGGTCGCCCGTCGATGGCCGTGATCACGTCACCGTTCTCCAGCCCCGCCGACTCGGCGGGCGAGTCGAACACGACCATGTCCACATGCACGCCCCTGGCCGTTGTCGCCGTGCCGGACTGGTCGGAAATCATCACGCCGAGCGTTGCGGTGGGTCCGATGTGCACATCGTCGGTGGGCACGCCGCGTCGGATCTGGTCGACGATGCCGAGGGCTTGCTTGATCGGAATTGCGTAGCCGTGCTTGTCCTTTGGGGCCGACACCATGGGCCCCGAGGCTGCGGTGATCAGGCCGACGACCTGGCCCGATCGGTTCACGAGTGAGCCACCCGATTGGCCCGGAACAACATTCGCCTGCACCTCGATGAGGCCCGCCAGGTTCTTGCGACTCATGTCGGCCTCGTTGCGGGCGATGATGGTCGCATTCAAATCGGTGACCGGTCCGCCCACACTGCTCGGGGCACCGCCGACGCCACCCGCATTGCCGACGGCGACGAGTTGATCGCCCGGCATCACCGCGTCGGAGTCACCCAGGCGCGCCACCGGCAATCCCTGCGCGCCGGAGAGCTTGATCAACGCCACATCGTGACCGCTGTCGTAGCCCAGCGTCGTGGCGTCGTAGGTGGCACCGTTGCTCACCGCGGTAACGCTGATCTTGTTTGCGCCCTTGATTACGTGCTGGCTGGTGAGCACCTGACCGTCGGAAGTCAGCAGGATTCCCGTTCCGGCCCCTTCCACGCCGAGCGACTGGTCGGTGACCGTGATGTCGACGAGCGCCGGTGCCACGAGCGCGCCTACCGCCGCGGGATCGATCGGCGCCGCATCCGGCTGGCGCTCGGTGGTGGTGACTGCGATGGACCCTGGAGAGTTTTCGTGCACCAAGGTCGCAAGCCGGCCGCTGCGGGCCGCGTAGCCGACGAAGAGCGCGCCCACGACAACGAGGATCAGCAACAGCGCCCGCAGCGGACCGCCCCGGCGTGGCGGCCGCCGCTGCAGGTCCGACCGCCTGCCTACTCGAACGCTTTCGGCCCGCCCCCGTTGTGGAGGAATCCCCGGCGCACCATACTGCGACTGCGGCGGCACCCACATGCCGTCGAAGTCTCGGCGCCCGGACGCGTCCATCGCCCCTCCCCGCTCGTCGCTACGACGCCATCATGCCAGCCGCACTATCCGCTTGCCGCGCGGTTGCTTGGGGTCGTGCACGTCCCGCAATGCCTGCAGCTGCGCAAATGCGCGCGCGGCACTGTTGACGGCTCAGTCGCGCGCGATCAACTTGAAGAAGGTGCTGTCTTCACCGCTGGCCTTCTCGGCCTGATAGAGCAGCGCCAGCGCGGCGCTGTCGAACTTGTCGAACCACTCGTCCCAACTGATGTGGGCGAGTTGGTCCTCCCCCGCACCACCGGGAAAGTCGAAGCGCAGCACACCGGCGGCGTCGCCGCCCTCGGTTCCGCGCACGCTCGCGGGTTTCCCGTCGTGGTCGGTAACCCACTTGCGTATCTCGTCGTGATCGGTGGTGGTTCTGGTCCCCGACGCCATCGCAACTCCTTCCAACACCGCTCGGGTACCACTGCGATGGGCGCTGAAACGGTTTGACCGGGCAGGTTGCGGGTACGGCGCAGCACATGGCTGTCTTTCACCGTGCGCTGGTCACCGGCGGGGCCGGCTTCCTCGGCTCGCACCTGTGCGCGGCCCTGCTCGACGCCGGCACCGAGGTGGTGTGCGTCGACAATCTGTGCACCGGGTCGATGAGCAACGTCGAATCGTTGCGGGCGCGCGAGGACTTTACGTTCCTCGACGTCGATGTTGCCGAGTTGGACGCCGATGATGCTGCGTTCGACGGCCTGGACCTGGTCATGCACCTGGCTTCGCCGGCCTCGCCCGTGGACTACCAGCGCCTCGGCGTCGCGACCCTGCGGGCCGGCGCGATCGGCACCGACCGCGCACTGGCCTTGGCGTTGCGCAGCGGCGCACGCTTTCTGCTCGCCTCGACGAGCGAGGTGTACGGCGATCCGCTACAGCATCCACAGACCGAATCGTATTGGGGCAACGTCAATCCCGTCGGAATCCGCAGCGTCTATGACGAAGCCAAGCGCTACGGCGAGGCGCTGACCATGGCGTATCGACGTGACCTCGACGCGAACACCGCCATCGCCCGGATCTTCAACACCTACGGGCCCCGGATGCGCGGGGCCGACGGGCGGATGATCCCCAACTTCGTCCGCCAAGCGCTCGCCGGCGAGCCACTCACGGTCAGCGGGGCGGGCACTCAGACCCGCTCGATCTGCTACGTCGACGACACCGTGGAAGGCCTGCTCGCGCTAGCTCACTCGAACAGGCCGGGCCCGATGAATATCGGCAACCCCACCGAGATGACCGTTCTCGAGGTGGCTCGACTCGTCGCCCGCCTGGCCGGCACGGATGCATCCATCACGTTCATCGACGCCGTCGAGGACGACCCCCAGCGCAGGTGCCCCGACATCTCCCGGGCCGCCGACGAACTGGGCTGGCGGCCGCGGGTGGACGCCGAGACCGGCCTACGCCGAACCATCGCCTGGTTTGCCGAACATTCGCGTGGAGCGGGAGTGAGAAGTGAATTACCTATAGGTGTTTAACCCCTTCCGGCTCGGGTAGTTCCGCCCAAACGCGCCCCGCGAGACCAACCCGTCCGGGAGGTGAAACTTGCGCGTACTAGGTGTCAACGCCGTATTCCACGATTCCGCGGCGGCGCTCGTGGTCGATGGCCAGGTGGTCGCTGCGGCGGAGGAGGAGCGCTTCAGCCGACGTAAGCATGGCAAGCGCCCGGTGCCGTTCTCTGCCTGGGAACAGCCAGATCTCAGCGCACGGTGGTGCCTGGAACAGGGCGGCCTGGAACCTGCAGACCTCGACGCGGTTGCGTACTCCTACGACCCGGCGTTGGTGGACCACACGCTCGGTGGCCTTGACCCCGCCTGGGAGCATCTGCGGACCCTGTATGCGGCCCGCGCGCCGCGTTTTCTCGCGACTGCCCTGCCGGGCCTCGACCCCGCGCGGGTCCGGTTCGTTCGCCACCACGTCGCCCACGCCGCGTCGAGCGGATTACTGGCGCCATGTGGCGACGCCGCAGTGCTGGTGCTGGACGGCCGCGGCGAGGCGACCTCCATGCTGGCCGGTGAGTACCGCGATGGCAAGTTGGATATCCTTGCCGCCCAAGGACTCCCGCATTCCCTCGGCTTCGTCTACGAAGAACTGACCGAGCATCTCGGCTTTCAGCGCTCCAGCGACGAGTACAAGGTCATGGCGTTGGCGTCGTATGGAAAGCCGCGCTGGGCCAAGGAGTTCTCCGACCTCATCCGCAGCAGCGACGGCGCGTTTTCGGTGAGTCCCATCGACTGGTCCGCGTTTGCGCCACGTCGTTACGCCCACGACGAAATGGATCAAGACCACGCCGACCTGGCAGCCACCGTGCAACAACGCATCGAGGAGGTCCTGGGAGATCTGTGCCGCTGGCTGCATCGCCGCACCCATGCCGAATACCTCACGCTCGCCGGTGGTTTGGCACTGAACTGCGTGGCCAATACCCGGCTGCATCACGAGGGTCCGTTCGAGCAGATCTGGGTCCAGCCCGCTGCCGGAGACTCTGGCACCGCGCTCGGGGCCGCGCTCACGGTGGCCGCGGAGGCCGGAGACCGGCCACAACCGATGCGGACCGCCGCGCTGGGCCGGGGGTTCAGCGACGACGCGATCGAACACGCGTTGCGCGAGGCGCACGTCAGCTACGAGCGCCCGGCCGATGTGGCGGCGACGGTAGCGGACGCGCTCGCCGCGGATCAGATCGTCGCCTGGTTCCAGGGCCGCGCCGAGTTCGGTCCCCGCGCGCTCGGGCACCGGTCCCTGCTGGCGCACCCGGGCCGCGCCGAGAACCTCGAGCGTCTCAATGCGGTGAAGGGCCGCGAGCAGTTTCGGCCCGTCGCCCCCATGGTTCTCGCCGACCGCGCGGCCGAGATCTTTTCCCGGGGACCGCTGCCCAGCCCATACATGCTTTTCGTTCACGATGTCGAACCGGCGTGGCGCGACCGCATCCCAGCGGTCACCCACGTGGACGGGACCGCTCGGATTCAAACCGTCGACCCCGACGACAACCCGTTGCTCGGCCGGATGCTCACCGAGTTCGACCGCCGAACCGGAGTGCCCGTGGTGGTCAACACCAGCCTCAACACAGCGGGCCGGCCCATGGTCGACAGTCCCCGAGATGCGTTGGAGTGCTTCGGTTCCGCACCCATCGACCTGCTCGCCATCGGATCCTTCGTGGTGCGGCGATGACGGAAACCCCGCGCTACACGGTCGTCATTCCCACTGTCGGCCGCGAGAACCTGATGTCCTTGCTCGCCCGGCTCGACAGCGCCGCACAGGAGACGACCCGGCCCGCCGAGATCATCGTCGTCGACGACCGGCGCGCCCCGCAGCCGCCACTCGTGCTTCCGCCGCTGAGCGTCCCGATTCGGGTGTTGCGCTCGGGCGGTCGCGGCCCGGCCGCGGCCCGAAACATCGGTTGGCGCAGTGCCATGACCGAGTGGATCGCGTTTCTGGACGACGATGTGTTGCCCTCGCCGACGTGGCCGGCAGACCTTGTCACTGACCTCGGTCGCCTCACCACCGCAGAGGGGGCATCGCAGGGTCGGGTCGAGGTGCCGCTGCCGCAGGACCGGCGACCGACCGACGCCGAACGCGGCACCGCAGGACTCGCGCAGGCTCGCTGGATCACCGCCGACATGTCCTATCGCAGAACGGCGCTGGCCGCGGTCGGTGGATTCGACGAACGCTTCGTGCGCGCCTTCCGCGAAGATGCGGACCTGGCGTTGCAGGTTCTCGAACACGGCTACCGGATCAGCACCGGGCACCGAACTGTCGTGCATCCGCCCGCTGGCGGAACGTTTTTCAGCAGCCTGCGCGCGCAGCGTGGCAACCAGGACAACGCCTTGATGCGGCGCAAGTACGGCCGGAAGTGGCGACAGCGCATCGGTGAGGGCCCCGGCCGCATGCGACAGCACAGCGCGGCAACGATTGCCGCGACCACCGCGCTGCTGCTGGGTCTGCAGCGGCGGCCCAGCGCGGGCATCGCCGCGGCCGGATGGGCGGCCCTGACGGCGGAATTCGCTTGGCGCCGCATTGCTCCCGGTCCACGTACCGCCGCAGAGGTGAGCGCGATGGTGGTGACCAGCGCGCTGATTCCGCCCGCCGCCTGCCTGCACCGGCTGCGCGGAGAATGGCGTGCGCGCCGGGGCTGGCACCTCGATACACCCGAGCCGCCCGAGGCGGTGCTGTTCGACCGGGACGACACGCTCATCGTCGACGTGCCGTACAACACCGATCCTGCACGAGTGCAACCCGTTTCGGGATCGGTCGAGTCGCTGCACCGGCTCCGCGCACTCGGCTGCCGGGTGGGCGTGGTGAGCAACCAATCCGGCGTCGGGCGTGGACTGATCACAGCCGAACAACTCGCGGCGGTGAACTCGCGGGTGCACGAAATGCTGGGGCCGTTCGACACGTGGCACATGTGCGTCCACGGACCGAGCGATGGGTGCGACTGTCGCAAGCCTGCCCCGGGAATGGTGCGCGCGGCTGCGGCGGCCCTCGGGGTGTCGCCGCAGCGATGTGTCGTCATCGGAGATACCGGCGCCGACGTGTGCGCGGCCCAGGCGGCCGGCGCTCGCGCCATCCTCGTCCCGACCGCGCGGACGCTGCGCGAGGAAGTGCAACACGCCCGCGAAACCGCACTGCTGGCGCCGGACTTGGTGTCGGCGATCGAACTGGCGTTGGCAGGTGCGCGATGACCCAACGAATTCTCGCAGCGCGGCTCGACAGCGCCGGTGATGTGCTCCTGACCGGCCCCGCGGTCCGTGCACTCGCCCAGGCAGCGGAGAGCCTTGTCTTTCTCGTCGGGCCGCGCGGACGGGTGGCGGCGCAGTTGCTGCCGGGCGTGGACGAAGTTGTCGAATACCACGCTCCCTGGGTTGATTTCGAACCAAACGAACTCACCGCCGACTCGGTTGCTGCACTGGTCAAGCAAATTCGCGATTACCACATCGACAAGGCATTCGTGTTCACGTCATTTCACCAGTCGCCGCTCCCGTTGGCGCTGATCTTGCGGATGGCCGCCGTGCCGTGGATCGGCGCTATCAGCGTGGACTACCCCGGCTCGCTGCTCGATCTGCGTTATCACGTCGACGGTGATCCACCAGAACCCGAGCGGGCCCTGTCGCTGTGCCGGGCCGCTGGAATAGTGCTGTCCGCCACCGATTCCGGCGCGCTGCAGGTGCGCCGGCCGCTGCCCGATGTCACGAACCTGACCGGGGAGGCCGGTTACGTGGTCGTGCACCCAGGCGCGGCCGTGCCCGCCCGGCGGATGACCGCGGACCGCGCACGCCGCATGGTGGCGGCCATCGCTCACGCCGGCCACCGGGTCATCGTCACCGGCAGTCCCAGCGAGGCGGAATTGACCGCGGTAGTCGCCGGTGATGCCGCACAAGATCTCGGTGGTGCGACATCGTTCGCCGAACTGGCCGCGGTACTGGAACGGGCCGCGGTGGTGATCGCACCCAATACCGGTCCGGCGCATCTGGCCGCGGCCGTGGGTACGCCGGTCGTTTCCCTGTTTGCTCCGGTCGTGCCCGCCTCGCGCTGGGCGCCTTACGGCGTGCCGATCGTCCTGCTCGGGGCTCAACACGCGAAATGCGCCGGCTCGCGGGCGCGAACGTGCCCGATACCCGGCCATCCCTGCCTCGACGGCATCGCGGACAGCGAAGTCCTCGCTGCCATAGCTGAGTTGACAGAACGGAGGTGAGCGCAACGATGAAGCTCGACCCTGGCACAGCGGAATTGCACGAGCACCTCGATGCGTTGGCGCACTCGTTGCAGGCCAATCGTCCAGCAGTACAACGCGTCTCGAGCTGGGGCCGGCAACTCGCAACGGTTTTCGACGCCGGTGGGCGGCTGCTGGCCTGCGGCAACGGCGGTAGCGCCGCAGAGGCGCAACACCTTACCGCGGAGCTGGTCGGCCGGTTCCGGGCGGAACGACGACCATTGTCGGCCATCGCCCTGCACGCGGACACGTCAGCGGGCACCGCAATCGTGAACGACTATGGCGCCGACGAGCAGTTCGCTCGTCAGGTACACGCGCACGGCCGCAAGGGCGACGTTCTGGTCACCCTGTCCACCAGCGGCACCAGCAGCAATGTGGTGGCCGCCGCGAAGGCCGCGCACGATGTCGGAGTGCTGACCTGGGCGCTGACCGGTCCGGCGCCGAACCCGTTGGCGGCGCTGTGCGACGACGCGATCTGCGTCGAAGCATCAACGGTCGCAACGATTCAAGAGATGCACCTGGTCCTGGTCCACACGCTCTGTGCCGCACTCGACGCGGCGCTGGGAGTCACGGCATGACGGGCCCGCTCGTCGTGATCGGGGACGCGTTGCTGGACACCGACGTTCTCGGCCGCGCCGAGCGGCTGTGTCCCGAGGCGCCGGTCCCAGTGGTCGACGTCAGCGGCGAGCGGCAACGGCCTGGTGGCGCAGGGCTCGCCGCGACGATCGCCGCACACACCGGCGCGGAGGTGTGGCTCGTGTGCGCCCTCGGCACCGACTCCGCGGGCCGCAGACTCGGCGAACTCCTCCGCGACCAATTGCAGGTGATCGGCCTGCCACTCGCCGGCTCGACGGTGTGCAAGACCCGGGTGCGAGCCGGTGACCAGTCGATCGTGCGACTCGACTCCGGCGACGGCCACGCTGTGCACGGCCCCGCCCCCGAGTCGGTGGCCGAACTGCTGTCCCGCGCCGCCACCATCCTCGTCTCGGACTACGGCCGCGGCGTCGCCGCACACCCGCAACTGCGCGGACTCATTGCCGATGCGGCACAGCGGATACCGGTCGTCTGGGACCCGCATCCGCGCGGCTCCGCGCCGGTGCCCGGCACCCGGCTGGTCACGCCGAACCGCAAGGAGGCCGAACAGTTCTGCCCGTCGCGAACGGATGTGACCGAGCTGGCGCCGACGCTCGGGCAGCTGTGGCGCAGCGATGCGGTCGCTGTCACCCTTGGCTCCGCAGGTGCCTCGTTGTGGACGGCCGGCCGCGGAGGATCGGTGCACATCTCCGCCCCGACCCTCGACGGCTTCGGCGCGAACGCCATCGACACGTGCGGCGCCGGCGACTGCTTTGCCAGCTCCGCCGCTCTCGAGCTGCTCGCGGGAGGCTCGGTGACACAGGCGATCAGTCTCGCCACCCGACACGCCTCTGAGTTCGTACGTGGCGGCGGGGCGTCGACGCACGGCGTGCTCTGTGACCACAGCGGCTTGCCCACGCACAGCGAGTTCGCCAGCGATGCCATCGAATTCGCCGAACGGATCAGAACCTCCGGTGGACGGCTGGTGGCGACCGGCGGATGCTTCGATCTGCTGCATCCCGGCCATGTGAGTCTGCTGCGACAAGCCCGCGCGATGGGCGACGGGCTGGTGGTGTGCCTGAATTCCGATGCCTCCGTGCGGCGCGCAAAGGGCGACGGCCGACCCGTCGTGCGGGCCGAGGATCGAGCCAAGGTGTTGCTGGAGCTGGCATCGGTGGATGCGGTGGCCATCTTCGACGAACCCACCCCGGCGCGCTTGCTCGAGCATCTCCGGCCGAACGTGTGGGTCAAGGGCCAGGACTGGGCTAGCCCGCACACCGCTTCCCGATACGACCAACTGCCGGAAGCGGCCACGGTGCACCGGCACGGCGGTCGTGTGGTGTTTGTCCCAGTGCTGCGCGGCTATTCGACAACTCGCATCGTCGCGGCCGCGCGGGCTACCGCCTGAGGAATAGCCGACGACTACCAGGAACCGAGGAGACCACCGATGCCAACAGCCCCTCTCGGCAATGTTCTGATCACCGGCGGAGCCTCCGGGCTCGGCGCCGCAACGGTCGCCGCAGTCGCTGCGGTCGGCGGGCGGCCGCTGGTCATCGACCGCGCCACACCGAGCGGGCCCGTGAATCTCGAGACCGACTTTATCCAGGCCGACCTGGCCGATACCGACGCCACCCACGACGCGGTCAGCACCCTCGCCGAACGCGTTGACGGCCAACTGCACGGCGTGTTCACCGCGGCGGGAATCGATAGCTGCGGACGCCTCGAGACGGTGCCGGCCAAAGACTGGGAACGCGTCATCCACGTGAATCTGCTTGGTACCGCGGCCGTGGCCCGTGCCGCGCTGCCCTTCTTGCGGGCGACCCGCGGCACGCTGGTCACCTGCGCGTCCACACTGGGTATCAAGGCCGTGAGCGACGCCACCGCCTACTGCGCGTCGAAGTTCGGCGTGGTCGGCTTCACCCGGGCTCTCGCTGCCGAAACCGGCGGCGAAATCGGGGTCACGCTTCTCATTCCCGGCGGTATGCACACGCACTTCTTCGACGGCCGCGACGAGCAGTACAAACCGCCGCCGGACGCCAAGCTGAACAAGCCCGAAGACGTTGCCGCAGCAGTCGTTTTCGCCCTGAGTCAGCCGCCCGGCTGCGAGGTGCGCGAGATGGTGGTCTGCGCGTCGACGGAGAGTTCCTGGCCGTGACCGGCCGGCCGTCGCTGTTGGCGCTGCGCGCGCTGGGACTCGGTGACCTGCTCACCGGCATTCCGGCACTGCGCGCGCTGCGGCGGGCCTACCCACACCATCGAATTGTGCTGGCCGCACCGCAGCAGCTGGCGCCGATCGTGGAACGAATTGGCGCCGTCGACGTTCTGCTCCCGACAGCAGGCCTAGGGCAGCTCCGCTGGAGCACCAACACCCCGGAGATCGCCGTGAACCTGCACGGCAGCGGTCCGCAAAGCATTGCCGATCTCGTTGCGCTGCAACCACACCGATTGATCACGCACGCGCATAAGGCATTTCCGGGCATTCCCGGGCTGCGCTGGGACCGGCATGTGCACGAGGTCGACCGCTGGTGCCGGTTGCTCGAATACGCCGGGGTCCACGCCGATCGCAGGGACCTGTACCTGCCGCCCCCGTCCCCGTCCCCGTCCCCGTCCCCGTCCCCGTCCCGTGCGTGTTTTTCCACCGCCCGCGGTGGAAAAACACGCACGGGGGACGGGGGCACGCCCGTGCTGATCCATCCCGGCGCCGCGTCCCCGGCGCGCCGGTGGCCGGCCCAGCGCTTCGCGGCGGTCGCCGCGCATGTGCATCGCCGCGGGTTCACCGTGCGGATCACCGGTTCAGCTGCGGAACGCGGACTGGCGCTGGACATCGCGCGCTCGGCGGGACTTGATGATTCTGCGGTGCTGGCGGGTCATCAAGGTCTTGCCGAGTTCGCCACGACCGTCGCGACCGCCCGATTACTCGTCTGCGGCGACACCGGTGCCGGACACCTCGCCACCGCCTACCGGACCCCCTCGGTGCTGCTGTTCGGCCCCACCCCGCCACGACTGTGGGGCCCGCCGCCCACGCCACGCCACGCCGTGCTCTGGGCGGGCGACGTCGGGGATCCGCATGCCACCCAGCCGCATTCGGGCCTCTTGCTGCTCACCGTCGCGCACGTCATCGCCGTGGTGGAAAGCCAACTCGAGCGCTACCCCATGCAATCGTCACAGGAGTTCAGAAGTGTCGGATAGCCGCATCGGTGTCGTCGGCGTGGGATACGTCGGCCTGACCACCGCCGCCGGAATGGCGTGTCTCGGTCATCGCGTGTGTGCAGTCGATGTCGATGCCCGCCGGATCGAACGGCTGCGGCGCGGCCAGCTTCCACTGCGCGAACCCGACCTGGACCGGCTCGTGGCCGAAGGAGTTGCCGCTGGGCGCCTTTTGTTCAGCACCGACTTCTCCCCGCTGCGCGAGTGCGAGGTGGTCTTCGTCAGCGTGCCTACGCCGATGTCGGAGGGCGGCGACGCGGACCTGAGCGCCGTCGACGAGGTGATGGAGCAGTTGTCGCGGCTGCTGCGACCGGACTCGATCGTGGTGGACAAGTCGACGGTTCCCGTTGGCACGGCGCGGCGGGTGGCGCAGCGCCTTGCGCCGCTTGGCATTCACGTGGTCAGCAATCCGGAGTTTTTGCGCGAATCGCACGCGGTGGAGGACTTCCTGCATCCGGCCCGGATCGTCATCGGTGCCGCGTCACGCACGGTGGGTCGCCGCGTCGCCGCGCTGTTCGACAACCTGATCGCGCCCGTGCAGCACACCAGCTATGAGAGCGCCGAACTCGCCAAGTATGCGAGCAACGCCTTTCTTGCCGTGAAGGTTTCGTTCATCAACGAACTGGCGCAGCTGTGCGAATCACTGGACGCCGACGTCCGGGACGTGGCCAACTGCATGGGGCTCGATCCGCGGATCGGGCCGGCGTTTCTGCAGCCCGGCCCCGGCTGGGGCGGTTCCTGCCTGCCGAAGGACACCGCGGCGCTACTGCACACCGCGCGCCGCTCGCACAGCCCGCTCACTCTCGTCGACGCGGCGGTGAGCAGCAATGCCGCGCAGGCGGAACGCACGGTGCGTAAGGTCCGTCGGGCCATCACCGGGCGGCCGGACGGATGTCTTGCCGGTGCTCGAATCGGCTTGCTGGGCTTGGCTTTCAAGGCCGGAACGGCCGACCTCCGCCATTCGCCGGCAATTCGCGTCGCCCACGAATTGGCGGACGCCAGCGCGACCCTGACTGCCTACGACCCGATGGTCTCGGCCGAGGCGGCTGGCGATCTTCAGATAGCGAATCTGACTGTCGTGGACGACCCGTACCTGGTCGGCAAGGCCGCGCACGCCGTGGTGGTGCTCACCGAATGCCCGCAGTTCCGCAATCTGAACTGGCGCGAGCTGGGCAGTTCGATCGAAAACCCGATCGTCGTAGATACGAGAAACCTGCTCGACCGCGAATCTCTGGACCGAGCAGGTTTCACCTTGTTGGGCAACGGGATTAGCTGATGATCAGCTCCCGCGGTGGGTCACCGCGGCGAGCGCCGCGTCGAAGGACGTGTACACCGGATACCGCTCGGCGGCTTGCGCGGCCATTAACAGCCGCCGCACCGAGCGTCCGACCACCAATGCCCAGCGCATTCCCTCCCGATTGGCCGCACGATCGAGGCCGGAAAGCAGGGAAAGCCCGGCAGAACCGAAAAAGGCGCAGCCGGACAGATCGAGCACGATCTTGCGGCCCGGACCGATCTGCCGGTCGAGGAAAGCCGCAAGCGACGGGGCGGTCAGCATATCGACTTCACCGTCGACGCTGATCAACAACGTCGACGAGCTGATTCGTTCGGCGCGAACGCCCACGCCAGGCGATTCCGAGACAGTTCCCAACGACCCGGCGCGCGGCGGTTCTTCCGCGAGGTCGTCGTGGGTAGTCAGCTCAGAAACGAAATTGGACAACACTGTGGTGGCCCTCCGTTCTCTTGCATCGAGAGATGGGAAGCCAACCCGACGCACGACCGCTTGAGGACTGGGCCGCGAGCCAGAAAATTGGTTGAATACCAAACTGGACTGTTAGCCACTCAATCACTGATGCGGAAACGCCATACGCTTCCCGAGCGGCTGTGTGCTCAACCTGATTTGAACCTACCCTCGCAGCTGGGATGTCACAAGGATTATTTACCGCAGCTAAACCCCTGCCGTATCGTGGCGGCCCTGTGACGCTGACCTTGCTTGAAAACTGCCGGATGCGGGTAAGAGACTGGCATGCTCAGTCCGGGTGACGCGCCGGGAGGCAGAATGCTGCTCCCGGCGCGTGGCCATGTTTGTGTTTGCTATCGAGTGATAATTCGGAGGTCTGGTGACGAAGTCGAGGTCAGTAGAAGTGACTGACACACAGCTTTCTCCCTCGACGGTCGAGCTGCGCGTCAGCGCAAGTCCGAATCAGCTTTCAGTAGTGCGCGCCGTCGCGGCAACGATCGCTGGCCAATGCGACTTCGATCTCGACGAGATCGCCGACGTCCGGCTCGCGATCGACGAGGCATGCTCGCATCTGATCGTGCGGGCGCATTCCGAAGCCGTGCTGCAGTGCACGTTCGAGATGGCTCCGAACGCCCTGCAGGTGACGGCCATGACGATCACCTCGGGCGCCGATTCGTCGAGCCGGCGGTCCTTTGGTTGGCATGTCCTCAACACTTTGGCCGACTCCGTGACGATGACTCAGGACGCCATTCCCGATCGGCCCGACAGCTATCGCACGTCGATCGAGTTCGTCAAGGAAAAGGCCGGCGGCGCCGCGTGAGACCGAACGCGGAGAGATCGAGCAGTAGCCGCGGAGACGACGAATACGCAGATGTCGCGGCCAAGTTCGCAGAAATAGCGGCGCTGGACCCCGAAGACCCCCGCCGATCCCGGCTGCGCGACGAACTGGTGACGCGCTGCCTGCCGCTCGCGGAGCACATCGCGCGCCGCTTCGACGGCCGTGGCGAGGCGCACGACGATTTGGTGCAGGTCGCCCGCCTCGGACTGGTAAACGCCGTGGATCGCTTTGATGTGGAACGCGGTTCGGACTTCGTTTCGTTCGCGGTGCCGACCATCATGGGCGAGGTTCGCCGCCACTTCCGCGACACCGGCTGGGCGGTTCGGGTGCCCCGGCGGATGAAAGAACTGCACCTGTCATTGAGCAAGGCCATCGGCGAAATGTCCCAGCGCCTGGGCCGATCGCCGACGATCGCGGAGCTTTCCGCCGAGCTCGGCGTCGACCCGGATGACGTGGCGCAGGGCTTGGCTGCCGGCAGCGCCTATCAAACGGTGTCGGTGGACACCACCTACAGCAGCCGTTCCGACGAACTGCCCCTGGTGGAAACGCTCGGCGATTACGACGCCGCGTTGGACAACGTCGAGAACCACGAGGCGTTGCGGCCGTTGCTCGAGGCGTTGCCCGAACGCGAGCGCACGGTTGTGTTGCTGCGGTTTTTCGGCAACCTCACCCAAACGCAGATCGCCGAGAAGATCGGCGTATCGCAGATGCATGTGTCGAGGTTGTTGGCTCGGACGCTGGCACAGTTGCGCGAAGGTCTGGAATAACTCGCCCATTGCTTACGGCGTTAACTAGGCGTGTAATTGATCTTGCGGCTTCTGTCCACGTCCGCTTCCGCGGGCGGGGCCATTTGAGCGGCTCTGCGAGCCGAGGCAACAAGCACACACCGTTCTCGTCAGCATCTCCGCGATAGGAGGCGAGCAGCGATATGAATCTCCGCAAGACCGTCACGTTCCTCGCCGCGGCCGTATTGGCCACGGCGACCATGGGCATCGCAACCACCACGGCAAGCGCCGACCCGGTGTCATCGCCGCCAGGACCGATCCAATACCAGACACGACTGGTGGACCGGACGATGACCACCTCGCTGGACGGTGGCACGTTCACCGTCACGGCCGACGGCTCGGGAGTCGTCATCAACGACGCGTCCGGGCATGCCGTCGTCGAACTACCGCTGACGACGCGGATCCACAACGTCTCCTATCCGATGAGCTACGCCGTGACCAACGCCGGCCGCACGCTCAGTGTGACCGCTCCGGCGAGCATGCCCGGCGTGACCTCGGTGGCGTCGGCGTACCAGAACCAGCAGGCGCTCAACAACTTCAACGCTCTGCTGGGTCCGGCCATGCAGGCCGGCGGTCCAGGCGGAACCGTCGTCGGCGCAATCGCGGGCTGCATCTTCGGGTTCTGGATACTCCCGGTTCCGTGCCTGACAGGCGCCGTGATCGGCGGCGTCATCGGTGGCGCGATCGGCACCGGGCTTGCCGGCGGGCAGCCCTTGCTCGCCGCCGGAATGAACGTGATCACCACCTACCTGTCCTAACTCGCAAATGCGCTGCGGCGCTATGGCACAGTCACATTGGTGCCACAGCGCGTCGGCGCTATGGCACAGTGCTAGCTGTGCCGATCCGAAAACCCGCGTTGCTCGCCGTGGTCGTAGCGCTGACCGCGGCGGGCCTGGCGGTCCTCGGACCCGGCACCGCCGTCGCTGACGGACCCACCACCGCAGTGAACGAATGCGGCGAACCGCTGCGCGTGGTACCCGATTCCGGCCCTGGGGCGCCGCATAGCGCGCCCGGCCAGCCGGCTCCGCCGCCGGACATCACCATCAACTTCCCTTACCCGAAGTTCCAGGGCGTACCGGTCCCGGGGCCGAAGCAGAACAACACCCGCTTTCCCTCGCCCCCACCGCCAGCCGACCCCTGCGCGAACCCGTGCCCACCGCCGCCTCCCGGCCCGCCCGTGCCGAACCCGCCACCCGCGGCACCCGGATCGCTGGGATCTCTGGGATCGAGCGGGTCATCGGGCTCTTCCGGGTCCTCGGGCTCCAGCTACGACTCCGGCTCCAGCTGGAACACCGGTTCGGCATCGACGGGCTTGCCGTTTCCGAAGCTGATCCTGCGCGCGGCGCCGATCACGGTGCCCATCCCGTACCCGGGCGGAGACAACTACCCGACCACGCCGCCGCCACCGCCCGCTCATCCGCCGACCAGTCCCGGACCGGTCACCGCCGCGCCGCCGATGCCGCACGTCAGCGGGCTGAGCCAGGTGTCCAAGCTCAGCGGCCGTGGCTCGGTAAGCCGAACCGACGTCCGGTTCGGCGTCGACGCGACCGACCTCGGGATCATGTGGCAGGCCGCGCCGAACAAGATCGCCGTCGCCTTCGGCGACACCTTCGGCAAGGGGTGGCAACCGCCCGGTGGTGCCGGCCCGGACTGGCGTTCGAACGTCCTCGGATTCAGCTCGGACCACGACCTTGCCGACGGGATGAACATCGACTCGATGGTGCAGGACGGACCCTGCCACGCCGCCGAGGTGCTCGCCAGCCGCAAGGTGGACAACTTCGAGATCACCACCATCCCAACTTCAGGCTTCGCGCTCGGCAACCGGCAGTACATGAGCTACATGTCCGTGCACTGCTGGGGAAGCGATGGCACCTGGCTGACCAACTACGGCGGCCTTGCCTACTCCGACGACGGCGGATCGACGTGGACAAAAGACCCATACGCTCGCTGGGACAACCTGTTTGGGCTCGCGCAGTTTCAGGTCAGCGCGATGGTGCCCTACGACGGCTATGTCTACATGTTCGGCACT
Organism: Skermania sp. ID1734; assembly: GCF_007489285.1. Taxonomy (GTDB): domain Bacteria; phylum Actinomycetota; class Actinomycetes; order Mycobacteriales; family Mycobacteriaceae; genus ID1734. The sequence continues at coordinate 81,917 of NZ_VLIY01000008.1, read as the reverse complement.
CCCAACGGCCGCTTCGGCACCACCGCGCTGGCCCGGGTGCCGCAGGATCAGCTGCTGAACAAATCGGCGTATCAGTACTGGAAGGCGGGAACCTGGATACCGGCAGCCGAAACGTTCGACGGCAGCCCGCTTTTCAACGGGCCCGTCGGGGAAATGTCGGTCCGTTACGACGAGAGCACCGGGCTGTGGCAGACCAGTTACTTCGACACCAAAACCGGCCAAATCGTGCTGCGCGAGGCGCGCAGTCCGCAGGGCACCTGGACCGCTCCCGTGGAACTCGCGAACGCCACCGAATTCCCACAGCTCTACGGCGGATTCCTGCATCCCTGGTCAACCGGAAATGACTTGTACTTCACCATGTCTCAGTGGAACGAATACAACGTCTACCTGATGCACGCGACGCTGGATTGATCAGCTACGGGGAGAATCGGCGCATGGGTTTTGATCGGTTCGTAGCACTGGGCGACAGCCAGACCGAGGGTCTATGGGACGGCGACGATGAGACCGGTTTGGCAGGCTGGGCGGATCGCCTGGCACAGCGCCTGGCGCTCGACAACCCGGATATCCGATATGCGAACCTCGCGATGCGTGCCCAGCGGATCTGCGATGTCTACGACAGGCAGTTCAGGCCCGCGCTGGCGATGGCGCCGGATCTGGTGGGCATCTGTGTAGGCATGAACGACGTACTCGGCTTACGAGGCGAACTGGCCGGTCCCCTGGACCTCATGGAGCTGACGTACCGACGGTTCGCACAGACCGGCGCGGTCGTCCTCACGACCACGTTTCCCGACCTGCGGCCCATCTTCCCGGCCTCCCGGCTGATGTACGCCCGCATCGAGCGGGTCAACGAGCGGATCCGGCTGTGCGCGCGGCGCTACGACCTGGCCCTGGTCGACCTGTATGCCGCGCCCTCGATGGTCGATCTGCGGATGTGGAGTCCCGATCGGGTACACGGCTCGTCGCTGGGCCACGAGATGTTCGCGCGGGCCGCGGCGGAGGCGCTCGGGCTCGACGGAGCCGACCACAGTTGGGCGCAACCACTGGCCTCAGTCCCCACCCCAATGCCCGCGGCGGTCGTGGGTGTACTGCGACGCGAAGCGTCCTGGGCGGCGTCGGAACTGCGGCCGTGGGTGGTGCGTCGACTGCGCGGCAAGTCCACCGGCGACGGCCGAGTAGCTCGGCGACCGGAGTTGGCCCCCGTCGTGCTCGATTCCACCAGTAGCCAGTACCAGCGGTAGCAGGTAACATCGCGGGCGTGATCCACAGTGCGCGCGGAGCCAAGCGTCCGTCCGGGCACGGCAACTCGTGCGGCAAGCGCGTCGACGCGCGCAGTGAACGGTGGCGCGAGCATCGCATCAAAGTCCGGGCCGAATTCGTCGACGCCGCATTTCGCGCCCTCGACGAGCAAGGTCCGGATGTGAGCATGGGGGACATCGCCCGCCACGCCGGCGCCGCAAAACCCAAGCTGTACCGGCACTTCGAGGACAAAACCGATCTGTACAACGCGGTGGTCGAACGCCTGCAGGACCTGCTGTGGGAGCGCATCCTGGCCGACACCGATCTGCTTCATGATCCCGCGCGCGAGGTCGTGCGACGCAGCATCGCCGAATACGCGCGGGTGGTCAGTGAGCACCCGAACGTTTTTCGCTTCATGGTGCACAGCCACTTCACCCAGCAGGCAACCGATTCCGAGCGCGCACTGCAATCGCTCCGGCAATCCGCCAAACGCGCCGCGACGATGCTGGTGGAGGTGATGGACCCGCAGTCGGTCGACGTCGATGGGGCCGAAATGGTTATCTACTCGATCTTCGGCGCGGTCGGGTCGTCGACCGACTGGTGGCTCGGCGCGAGCCGTCCCATGGAGCAGGCAACCTTCGCCAACTACCTCACGGCCTCGGTCTTCGGCATCGCCTCGTCGGCGGCCACTCTCAGCGGCGTGCGATTCGACCCGGAAGTACCGCTGCCGCAGGCTTTTTCCACCCAACCCGCCCACTAGACGAGGACCCGCGCATGACTCGGAGAACGGTGCAGAACTCCCACTTTCGGTTCAAAGACACGCCGGATCAAACCGGCCGCACAATTCTCATCACCGGCGCGAACAACGGCCTGGGCCTGCACTCGGCGAGCGCGCTCGCGGCGGCGGGCGCCCGAATTCTGCTGGCCTGCCGCAATCAACAGACCGGTCAGGCCGCGCTCGAGCGCCTTGGACAGCTCTCTCCGGCACCCACCGATCACCGGCTCATTCCTGTCGATCTTGCCGACCTCGCGTCGGTTCGATCCGCGGCCGAACAGGCGATAGACGCGGCGCCACGCATCGACGTCCTAATCAATAACGCTGGCGTCATGGCCATCCCACGCAGCCGGACCGTCGATGGTTTCGAAACACAAGTGGGAACAAACCACTTCGGGCATTTCGTGCTCACCGACGCGTTGCTGCCGGCGCTGTTGGCCACGTCCGCTCCACGCGTGGTCACTCTCGCCAGCATTGCGCATCGGCGCGGGCGGATTGTTCTGGACGACTTCGGGTTTGAGCGCAGACGGTATCGGCGGATGACCGCCTACAGCCAATCCAAGCTGGCCAATCTCCTGTTCAGCGCCGAGCTGGCTCGCCGCAGCGCGGCCGCCGGACTGCCGCTGATCTCGGTCGCGGCGCATCCCGGCGTGGCGGCGACCAATCTCTTCGACTCGATGGTTCCGCCGATCCCTGGGGCGACCGCGCTGATGCACGCGGGACTGCGGGTGGTCGGCAACAGCGAACGCGGTGGCGCGCTGAGCCAGGTGTATGCGGCGACGATGCCCGACGTGCGCAACGGCGACTACCTGGGCCCCACCTGGATGTTCGGAATCCGTGGACCGGTTCGCCATTCGTCTCGCACCCGCAAGGCCCGCAGCGAGGAGCTCGCCGCCGCGCTGTGGGAGGAATCGGTCCGGCTGACGGGAGCACACTACTCGCCGCTGCACGCAGAACGGAGCTGAAGCTACAGTGACTTCGGATATCGATACCGCCCTCGAGCGCGCCATCGCGCTGGTCCGGCGCAGCGCCATGCCGGAGCATCCGGACACGTCCCGCGGCTATCTGGACCTGCTCGGCGGCGATGACGCGCCACGGCCCACGGTGGCGCAGTCGGCCATGAACAACCGCATTGTCGCGGCCATCTACGAACGCCTCTGGCGCCCAGCGGGAGTGGCGGCCATGGGCTTCTACGGCCTGTCGCCCGCGGCGGAGCGACAGAAGGCCGCAGACGATCTGCACCTCAGCGGCAGTCAACGAGTCCTCGATGTCGCCTGCGGCCCAGGAAATTTCACCAGCTTCTTCGGATCGCGGCTGAACGGCGACGGCATCGCGGTGGGCTTCGACATCTCGAAGCCGATGTTGGACATGGCCGCCCGCGAAAACCGCAACGCCCACGCCGCCTACATTCGCGGCGACGCGCGCCATCTTCCCTTCGATGACGGCACCTTCCACGGCGTCTGCTGCTACGCCGCGCTGTATCTGGTGCCTGAACCGTTCACGGTCGTGCGGGAAATGCTGCGGGTGCTCGCGCCGGGCGGTCGCGTCACGATCATGACCAGTTACACGCGGGAAAACCTACTGGTGCGTGAGGCGATCACCATGGGCGCCAAAAGCATTGGCGTCCGAATGTTCGATCGGTCGACATTCCCGACGATGTTCGCCGACGCCGGATTGACCGATATCCACCAGCAGATCCACGGGATCGCTCAGTTCGTCAGCGCCCGCAAGCCCTGATCAGTGCTGCCCGCCTCGTCAGTCCGCGAAAGTCTTCGCGTCGATGACGAATCGGTACCGCACGTCGCTGGCCACCACCCGGTCGTATGCCACATCAATCTGCTGCGCCGGTATCACCTCGATCTCGGCGCCGATGCCGTGTTCGGCGCAGAAGTCGAGCATCTCCTGCGTCTCGGCTACGCCACCGACCATCGAACCGGCGAGGCTGCGGCGGTTGTTGGCCAGCGAGAATCCCCGCACCTCGATGGGCTTGTCGGGCAGGCCGAGTTCCACCAGCGCACCGTTGATGGTGAGCAGTGACATGTAGGCATCCATGTCCAGGTTCACCGACACCGTGTTGAGGATCAGGTCGAAACGGCCGCGCAGCGCCTTGAACGTGGCCGGATCCTTGGTGGCGAAGTAGTGCTCGGCGCCGAAGCGGACGCCGTCGTCCTGCTTGCTCGTGGTCTGACTGAGCACCGTCACTTCCGCGCCCATGGCGGCGGCGATCTTCACAGCCACATGCCCTAGGCCGCCCATCCCGATGATGGCCACTTGCTTGCCCGGCCCGGCATTCCAGTGCCGCAGCGGCGAATAGGTGGTGATGCCCGCGCACAGCAGCGGCGCGGCCACATCAAGCGGAAGGTTGTCCGGGATGGACAGCACGAAGTGCTCGGTGACCACGATGTGCGTCGAGTAGCCACCGAGCGTGTAATCACCGTCGGGCAGGGGCGAATTGTAGGTCGCCACAACGCGTTTGTAGCAGTACTGCTCATCACCGGTTTCACACGCGGGGCAGTGGCCGCACGAATCCACAAAACAGCCCACGCCCACCCGATCGCCGACGCGGTGCCGGCTCACCTCCGAGCCGACTGCCGCGACAATGCCGGTGATCTCGTGTCCGGGGACCACCGGGTAGCGGGTGCCGCCCCACTCGTTGCGGGCCGTGTGGATGTCGGAGTGACAGATGCCGGAGTATTTGATCTCGATCAGGACATCGTGCGGCGCCAGATCGCGGCGGGCGATCGTGATCTTTTCGAATTGAGCGTCGGCAGCGGGCATCGCATAGGCGGCGGCAGAAACCATGCTTCTATCCCTACTCGCCTCCGTCGGAGTCGCGTCATCCGGGTCCGGGGCCGCTCGCGCCGCGCGGGATTTTGCGCAGGCGCACGCCCTCGCGCGGGTGCGGCCGCGCGAAAGTCCGAGCGGCAGGTTCAGTCGCCCCGTTGGGCCGCGCGCCGGCGCAACCGCCTCGCCGCGGCGACCATATTGCGCAGCGACGGGTCCAGTTGCCAGTAGTGGCGTGTCTTCAAGCCGCCGTCGGGGTTGGCCCACAACCGGTCCAGCTCGATGGCTTCGCTCGCCTGCGTGAGCAGCTCATCGAGTTCATCGATGTCCGGAATGCGCGCCGAGCGGCTCTCGTAGATCCCCGGCCCAACGCCGTGGGTCAGCCGGTTCTCCCCCTCCGCATCCTCCTTGAGCGCACGCAACACCCATGTGATCGACCGGGTGGCCACCAGCGCCGTCACGTCGGCATCGAGCCGCTCGATCGCGTCCACCACGATCGACTGCCCGGAATAGCCGATGTGGGTGTGGATTTGGGTTTCCGGCTTGACGCCCGAGGTGGCCAGCCGGAAGGCACCCACCGACCAGTCGAGGTACTCCTTGCGGCCCTGGTGCCGGAACGGCAACATCTCCCGAATGGCCGGTTCGTCGACCTGGATGATCGCGATGCCGGCGCGTTCGAGGTCCACCACCTCGTCGCGGATCGCCAGCGCAACCTGATCGGCCGTCTCGTACAGCGGCTGGTCCTGACGCACGAACGAGCGGGCAAGCATGGTGACCGGGCCGGTGACCATGCCCTTGACCGGTTTGTCGGTGAGTGACTGCGCGAAGGTGGCCCACTCGACCGTCATCGGCTTGGGCCGCGCCACGTCACCGTAGAGAATCGGTGGGCGCACGCAGCGCGAGCCGTAGACCTGGACCCAGCCGTTGTGCGTGGTCGCGAAACCGTCGAGTTGCTCGGCGAAGTACTGGATCATGTCGTTGCGTTCGTGCTCGCCATGCACCAGCACGTCGAGGCCGATGTCTTCCTGCAGGCGGATCGTCGCCTCGATCTCGTCCTGCACTCGCTTGACGTACTCGTCCCAGCCGAGCCGCCCTTGACCGAGTTCGTAACGCGCCTTGCGGATTTCGACGGATTGCGGGAAAGAGCCGAGCGTGGTCGCAGGCACCAGCGGCAGCTGCAGCCGCTCCTGCTGCGCGGCACGGCGCACCTCGTAGGGCTCGCGGACCCGCATCTCCGGTTTGATCGCGTAAACGCGTTGGCGAACTGCGTGTTTCTGCTTGAAGTGGACTTCCCTGGGGCGCTTGCGCCACTTTTCCGACGGCCCCTCGGTGAGCGCCTTCGCCAGCGAAACAACCTCGAGCACTTTCTGTTTCGCGAACGCGAGGCGGTCCGCGACATTGCCCTCGATGTCGTATTCGACGAGCAGGTCATAGGGAACGTGCAGCAGCGTGCATCCCGTGGAAACCACCAGGTCCGGGCACACCGTGGCCAGCTCGTTGAGGTAGTTGAGGGTGACGTAGCGGTCGGCGCGCCAGACATTGCGGCCGCTGATCACCCCCGCATAGAGCCGTTTGCGCCGGATACCCGCAATCTTGGCCAGTTCCTCGGGGCGCATCCGATAGGCCGCCAGGTCCAGGCCGATCGCCTCCACCTTGGTGGCGGCCAGAATCCGCAGTGCCTCACCGAAATCGCCGTACTGACCGGTGACCAGCATGCGGGGGCGCAGCGGAGCGGTGGACAGGCGCTGGTAGGTCCGCTCGAAGGCCGCCAGCTCCGCCTCGGTGCGGTCACCGGTGAACGACGGCTCGTCGAGCTGGACGCAGGTTGCGCCGCGTTTGGCCAGGAGCTCGAACAGCTGCTCGTATTGCGGCAGCAGGTCATCGAGGAGCTGCAGCGTCTCGAATCCATCGGCCGCACCGGGCGCGACCTTCGACAACAGCAGCAGCGACACCGGCCCGATCACCACCGGCCGCAATTCGATCCCGCGGGCCAGCGCACGGTCGAACTCGTCGAGCAGCGCCTCGGCGTGCAACGAGAAGGTCGTGGTCTCGTCGAGCTCGGGCTGGCGGTAGTGATAGTTGGTGCCGAAGAACTTCACCAGTTCCAGGGGCGGAAAGTCTTCCCGGCCGCGGGCAAGCGTGAAGTAAAAGTCCAGCGGGTCCAGGTCGGCTTGTAGCGGCTTGAACCGGGTCGGCACCGCGCCGAACAGCAGCGCGTTGTCGAGGACGTGGTCGTAGAAGGAAAAGGTGTTGCCGGGAACCTGCGTCAGGCCGCTGGCCGCCAGCTCGCTGAATGCTTGTTCTTGCAGCTCACGCCCTACCGCAAGCAGTTCCTCGCGGGTGCACCCGCCGTGCCAGTAGCCCTCCAGTGCCCGCTTGAGTTCGCGATGCGGACCGATGCGCGGATATCCGAGGATGCTTGACCCGAAGCCGTCTGTTTGGTTGGGCCCCGCTTGGTTAGGCATGGACGGTCGCTCCCTTCGCGCTAACGCAATTGGGGAGTCTAGTGAGACACCAGACTCCCCAATTTGCAATGCATCGAGCTACTTGCCGCGCCGACCGTTATCGCCGTACTGGTAGAAACCGGCGCCGGCCTTCTTACCGACCAGGCCCGCTTCCACCATCCGCAGTAGCAGCGGCGGAGCGGAGTACAACGGCTCCTTGAACTCCTCGTACATGGAGTCGGCGATCGACTTGACCGTGTCCAGGCCGACCAGATCGGTCAGCGCCAACGGGCCCATCGGGTGTGCCAGGCCGAGAACGATCGCCTTGTCGACGTCTTCCTTCGTGGCAAAACCCGATTCGACCATCCGGATCGCGGACAGTAGGTAGGGCACCAGCAGCGCGTTGACCACGAAACCCGAGCGGTCCGCCGAACGAACCACCTGTTTGCCCAACACGTCGCTGGCAAAGGCTTCGGCCCGCTCGGAGACTTCCTGACTGGTCTTGAGCGTGGTCACCAGCTCGACCAACGGCAGCACCGGAACCGGATTGAAGAAGTGCATGCCGATCACCCGTTCGGGTGCCTTGGTGGCGATGCCCAGCTTCATGATCGGAATCGAGGAGGTATTCGATGCGAGTACCGCCTTGGGGTCGGTGACCACCTCGTCCAACTCGCGGAAGATGTCGGTCTTGACCTTCTCGTCCTCGACCACGGCTTCCACAACCAGCTGGCGATCGGCGAAGTCACCCATATCCGAGGTGAAGCGCAGCCGCCACGCGGCCTGCTCGCGCTCGCGCTCGGTGATCTTACCGCTGCTCACGCCCTTGTCCAGCGACCGCAGGATGCGTGCGCGTCCTGCGGCCGCCAGCTCACGGGTCTGCTCGAATACCAGCACGTCGACGTGCGCCCGCGCGCACACCTCCGCGACGCCAGCGCCCATCTGCCCGGCGCCGACCACGCCGACGCGTTGAATCTTCTCGCTGGTCACGATCAGCTCCCTCTAGGTTCGTTCTACCGATTGCCGGGGATGCCGACAGATCAGTGGAACTGGCCCTCTTCGGTGGAGCCCTTCAGCGCGGCGGTCGAGGTGTTCGGGTCGACCGTCGTGGCGATGCTGTCGAAGTAGCCGGCGCCGACCTCACGCTGGTGCTTGGTGGCGGTGTAGCCACGAGCCTCGGCCGCGAACTCGCGCTCCTGCAGGTCGACGTAGGCGGTCATGCCCTCGCGGGCGTAGCCGTAGGCCAGGTCGAACGCGGAGTAGTTCAGCGAGTGGAAGCCGGCCAGGGTGATGAACTGGAACTTGAAGCCCATCGAGGACAGCTCACGCTGGAACTTCGCGATGGTGCTGTCGTCCAGGTGCGCCTTCCAGTTGAACGACGGCGAGCAGTTGTAGGCCAGCAGCTGGTCCGGGAACTCGCTCTTGACGCCCTCGGCGAACTTGCGCGCGAGCTCGAGGTCCGGCTTGCCGGTCTCCATCCAGATCAGGTCGGCGTACGGGGCGTAGGCCTTGGCGCGGGCGATGCAGGGCTCGAGGCCGTTCTGCACGTGGTAGAAGCCCTCGGCGGTGCGCTCGCCGCTAATGAACGGACGGTCACGCTCGTCGACATCGGAGGTGATCAGGGTGGCTGCCTCGGCGTCGGTGCGGGCGATGACGACGGTCGGAACGTCGGCGACGTCAGCCGCGAGGCGAGCCGAGGTCAGGGTGCGGATGTGCTGCTGGGTCGGGATCAGCACCTTGCCACCGAGGTGGCCGCACTTCTTCTCCGAGGCCAGCTGGTCCTCCCAGTGGGTACCGGCGGCACCCGCGGCGATCATGGCCTTCTGCAGTTCGTAGACGTTGAGGGCACCACCGAAGCCGGCCTCACCGTCGGCCACGATCGGCACCAGCCAGTTCGGCACCGAGGTGTCGCCCTCGACCTTGGAGATTTCGTCGGCGCGCAGCAGCGCGTTGTTGATGCGGCGCACGACGTTCGGCACGGAGTTGGCCGGGTAGAGGCTCTGGTCCGGGTAGGTGTGGCCGGAGAGGTTCGCGTCACCGGCGACCTGCCAACCCGACAGGTAGATGGCGCGCAGGCCGGCGCGGACGTACTGCACAGCCTGGTTTCCGGTCAGGGCGCCCAAGGAGTGGATGTAGTCGTCTTCCTGGTTCACTCCTTCCCACAGGATTTCCGCACCGCGACGGGCAAGGGTGTGCTCCTCGACGACGTTGCCCTGCAGGGCGACGACCTGGTCGGCGGTGTAGTTGCGGGTAATGCCCTTCCAGCGCGGATTGGTGTCCCAGTCCTTCTGGATCTCAGCAGCGGTCTTCGGAGTGCCGGTGGTCGACATCTAGAGCTCAACTCACTTTCGGTATCGCGCCCCGCAGCGGCAAAATCTTCGCAGCCTTGCGAGACGTTTCCTATGTACATATCGAGCATGGCACACCCAAAAAAGGGCATCTACCTGTTGCTAATGCCAATCTTCGCTAGCTTTTCAACGGGGCCTGCAAACTTTGCAAATTTTGGCTGTAGGGTTTAGGACCCAAAACCCGCGCTGGCCTCGGGTTTTAACAGAACGCGCGTACTGCTTGCGACGCGCTGGTGGCTTGCACACTGTGGCGAGATTCACATCGAGTTCATGGATCGGTAGACGCTGTTCGAGTGACGGTGTACCCAAGCAGGATCTCGTCGGCCCTACCGCAATAGCGCCCGCAAGGCGTCGATCGTGTCCGCCTCCGCTGCGGTCTTGTCCGGTCGGTACCGCAGCACCCGAGCAAAACGCAACGCCACCCCGCCGGGGTAGCGCGAGCTGACCTGCACCCCATCGAGTTCTATCTCGACCACCAACTCCGGCTTCAGGTAGACGGTGTGCTGATCGCGGCTGTGTTCATGGCGCGGAAATTCCTCGGTCTGCCATCGCAGCAACGCATCGGTAAGCCCCTTGAAGGTCTTGCCCACCATGATCGGTTCGCCGCCGTCGGGATCGCGCGCCCCCAGATGCAGGTTGGAGAGGTAGCCGGTGCGCCTGCCATAGCCCCATTCCGCGCCCAGCACGATGAGGTCGAACGTGTGCTCCGGCTTCACCTTCTGCCACGCGCTGCCGCGCCGGCCGGCCGCATACACCGAGTCGAGGGCCTTGACCATCACGCCCTCGTGCCCATCGGCGAGTGCGCTGTCGAAGTACGCCGCGGCTTGATCCGCTGTCGGCCGCAGGGTCGACGGGATTCGGTATTGCGCGGCGACACTTTCGAGCGCCTCCAACCGGCGCGACAGCGGTTCGTCCACCAAATCGACGCCGTCGAGGTGCAGGCAATCGAAGAAATACGGCCGCAGCATCAGCTCGCGTTCGGATTGCGCGCCGAACCGGCTCATCGTCTCCTGGAACGGACGGGGGCGCCCAGAATCGTTGAGAGCCAGGGTTTCTCCATCGAATACTGCTTTCCAGCACGGGAGGCCGGCCACCAGCTCCACGAGTTCCGGCACCGCAGTGGTGATTTCGCGCAGACTCCGAGTGAAGACTCGAATATCGCCGCCGTCGCGATGCACCTGAATTCGTGCGCCGTCGAGCTTGTACTCGACGCTGACCTCCGTGCCGAGTTGCGCGAGCGCGCCCGCCAACGATTCGCCCGGCGAGGCGAGCATCGGCCGCACCGGCCGGCCCACCTGCAGCCGGACCGCGGCGAGCCCGGCCGCACCCTCCGTGAGCGCGATCGCGGCGGTCAGCGGAAGCCGGCCGGACAGCATGAATGCGCGGCGAATATCGTCCGGAGCCAGCGCGGTAGCGACCGCCACCGCGTCGGTCATCACGCCTTCCAATGCACCCTGACGCAGGTCACCGGTGAGCAGTCGGAACAAAAACTCTTGCTCGTCAGCGGTGGCGGCGGCAAACAGCGAACCGAGTAACTCACGACGCCGACCCGCCGACCCAGCACCGCCGGTCGCTGCCAGCTCGGTCAGCAGATCGTCGACGACACCAACGGTGAGGGTCGGCGCGGATGCCGGGTCAGCCCGTGCCGACGCGAGTGTTCGCCACCCGGTGCCGATCCGGCCCTGGCGCAACTCGCCCGACAACCAGGCGACCGTCGGCTCGATCTCGGCCGGCTCCAGCCCCCTGAGCAGCTGGGCCAGGACCTCGATCTTCGCCCGCCGCGACCGGGTTGCGCCGACCTGGCCGGACGCGCTGACAACGTTTGCCAAGAGCACCCCTCGACGGTAGCGCTCGTACGCTGGCGTCATGTTGATGACCGGCGGGCACGGCCAGCTCGATCGCGACGAACTCACGGAATTGTTCCGCAACGCCGCCGTCGAGTCGGTCGTCGACATTCGGCGGTATCCGGGCAGCCGCGCGCACCCGGACGTGGCCCGAGACGCGTTGGCGCAGTGGCTGCCCGCCGCCGGGGTCGACTACCGCTGGGAGGAACGGCTCGGCGGCCGGCGACGCATACCCAAGGACGCGCCGTGCGAAGACACGTGGTGGCAGGTGGAGCAGTTCGCTGCCTACGCGGCATACACCCGGACGGCGCCGTTCGAGGCGGCCCTGCCGATCGTGCTCGACGAGGCGGCGCGGCGGAACACGTTGGTGATGTGCAGCGAAAGCGTGTGGTGGCGTTGTCATCGGAGGCTGGTCGCCGATGTGGCGGCGTTGGGTTTTGACACCGTCGCCATGCACCTCATGCACGACGGTCGGCTGGTTCCGCACGAAGTTGCCGCGGGCGCTCGACTACGCGAGAACGGGTTGGTCGTCTGGGACGGGTAGCGGCGTAGACAAGCGCGCTGAGGACGAACATCGCCGCGCTGATCAGTAGCCAGCGACCCAGAAACGGCTCCTGCGTCTGACCGGTCGCCGCGAGGTAGGTGTCGCCGCCCTGTCGGATGATGCCTGGCAGGTAGACGAGGAGCAGCAAGCCGGAACCAAGCGTCGGCACGCGCAGGTAATTCAGCGCCCGCGTTGGGGCCACCGCTGCGAGTACCCGGTCCGCCAGGGCGTACAGCGGGAACAAGACCAGATCGTGGGCAATGATGGCGGCCGCGAACCACACGGCGATCGACTGCCACCACTTCTGCGAATTCCACAGCGTGACAGGTTGAATGGTCGCGACGACGTAACCGAACACCGCGAAACACGCCAGCAGGACCAACAGATGCAGCACGTGTGCTCCATAGAACCGACGGAACCGCGCGAGCACGTCAACTCTGAAACTCAATGGACTCAACCCATTTCGTGTTGTGCACACCGGGCAGGGCGGGCACGATGATGCGCGCCGGATAGCCGTGGTCCAGCGAGAGATCCGCGCCGTTCACGCGCAGCGCCAGCAGTGAATCATCGTCGGCCACCTGATCTTCCAGTAGCGATGCCTGGTTGAACGCACCGCCGCGTTGCAGCGATCGAACGCTCGCGGACGTCGGCGTCAAAACCCCGGCGTGCGCGGCCAGATCGCGCAGTCGCACACCCGTCCACGTTTCGGTGGTGGACCAGCCTTCCACGCACGCGATCGGCAGCACCGCGGTGTGCTGCGGCATGGCGAGCAGGCTCGCGCGGTCCATCGTGACCGGTGACGGCCCACCCCGGACTGTGAGCCGCCACGATTCACCGGTCGCCACCTGATCGATACCGGCCGCCGCGGCCGTTTTGTTCACCTGAAAACCGTTGGGGCCGTGTCCGGGTGAGCGTCCACGCGGCAGCAGTAGCGCGACCGGGCGGGTCCAGCCGCCGATCGTTTGCCCCGCGGTCAGCACGGCGACGAGCACTGTGCCGCCGCCGACCAGCGCGAGCGCCCCGCGCCGGCTCATGGTGGGTTCGGCAGGATTCGAAGCGACCAGCCCGTCGGGATCGGAGGGCTCGGGCTTGGTCTCGGCCCGGGACGTGTGCAGCACTGCGCGCAGCGACAGCCCCCGTAAGCCGGAAACCATCCGCGGCAACTTGATCACCACATGCGCCACGAAACCAGCGATGAACACCCAGGCGCCGAAGTAGTGTGCGGTGTAGAAGCTGAAGCCGAATATGTAGTCGTACTGGATATTCAGGACTCCGGTGACCATCTCGAACAGCACCCCACCGACCAGCAGCAGCAACGACGCTCGCTCGATGACCTGCGCGATCGACCGCGACGGCGGCCAGGCGAACAGCCGCGGAATCACCGACCACAGCTTGGCCAGGACCGTCGGGATCAGCACCATGCCAAGCCCGACGTGCACCCCTTGCGTCAGGCGGTACAACCACGCGGGGTTCGTCGGCCAGTCGAAACTGGGCAGTTTGAGCCAGCCGACGTCACCCGGAATCGCTTGCCCGAGTTGCGGGCCGTACGCGATGTAGGACAGCAAACCGGTGATGATCACCAGCGGCAGCGACACCAGCAGCACCGCACCGAAGATCGACGTGAGCCATGGCCCGCGCAGCGGGCTGCGCCATCGCTGCAACCGCTGCACCCCCGGCGGCGGATGTTGTTCCAGCCGGTCCCACATTGCGCGTGGAAACCCAGCGGGCGGGCGCTCGTCGTGATTCACCGCGGGCCCCTCTCACGGACGTGACCGTCTACATCATGGGCCCGTGCAGGCCGCGCCGTACAGCGGATGGCACGAGGTGGCATGTGAAGTTGCGAAGGCCGACCTTTGCAGGTTTGCGAAACGCTCGTACGCTGGATTTATGGCCAAGACCTTCGTCGGTGCCCGGCTGCGGCAATTGCGTGTCGAACGCGGGATGAGCCAGGTCGCGCTCGCCCAATCGCTGGAGATTTCGGCAAGTTACCTCAACCAGATCGAGCACGACGTGCGCCCGCTGACGGTGCCAGTGCTGCTGCGCATCAGCGAGGAGTTCGGCGTAGACGCCACCTTCTTCTCTTCGCAGGACGACACCCGGCTCATCGCCGAATTGCAAGAAGTAGCGCTCGATCAGGAAATGGGCATCGACGCCGATGCACAGGAGATCGCGGAGATGGTTTCCGCCCACCCGAGCCTCGCGCGCGCCATGGTGAACATGCACCGGCGCTACCGCAATACCTCCGCCCAACTCGCGGCGGCGACCGAAGACCGCTTCACCACGGACGGCAGTGGCACCGGCTCGATCAGCAAGCCGCACGAAGAGGTGCGCGACTATTTTTATCAGCGCCAGAACTACATTCACGACCTCGACGCCGCCGCCGAGGAGTTGACGGCACGGATGCGTTTCCATCGCGGCGATCTTGGCGGCGAAATTCGACGGCGTCTGACGACGCTGCACGAGGTGCAGATCGTGGAGCGGATCGACCTCGGCGAGAACGTCTTGCACCGTTTCGATCCCGAAACTCGAATACTCGAGATCTCTCCGCACCTGTCCGACGGGCAGCGAGTGTTCAAGTTCGCGGCCGAGCTCGCCTATCTGGAATACGGTGAGTTGATCGACAAGCTGGTGGCGGAAGGGAATTTCACGTCCGAAGCGTCGCGGAAGCTGGGATTGCTGGGTCTGGCCAACTACTTCGCCGCTGCTGTTGTCTTGCCGTACACGCAGTTCCACGAGGTGGCCGAGGACTTCCGGTACGACATCGAGCGGCTTTCCGCGTTCTACTCCCAAAGCTACGAGACGATCTGCCACCGCCTGTCCACCCTGCAGCGGCCGAAGCTGCGTGGCGTGCCATTCTCGTTTGTGCGGGTCGATCGTGCCGGCAACATGTCGAAACGCCAGTCGGCCACCGGCTTTCACTTTTCATCGAGCGGCGGCACCTGCCCGCTGTGGAACGTCTACGAGACGTTCGCTTACCCCGGGAAGATCATGACCCAGATCGCGCAGATGCCCGACGGGCGAAAGTACCTGTGGATTGCGCGGACGGTCGAGCGGCGCGCCAAGCGGTATGGCCAGCCCGGCAAGACGTTTGCCATCGGACTCGGTTGCGAGCTGCGCCATGCCGGCCGGACCGTCTACGCCGACGGACTGGACCTCGACAACGACGCCGCCGTGACCCCTATCGGGGCTGGGTGCCGAGTGTGCGAACGGGCGAATTGCCCCCAGCGCGCGTTCCCGCCGCTGGGCAAGGACCTCGACATCAGCGAGCACCGCAGTTCGGTGTCGCCGTACGTCTTACAGTGACTAGCAGCTTGACGGCGCGGGCACCCCGTTGAATCGGTCCAGCATCCACTGGTCCGCTTGCGCGACCGCCGGTAGCACCGGAAGTCCGTGCCCGAGCACGGTTCCCGGCAACAGCGGCGGCAGGTCGATCTGCGAGTACTGCACCGTCGCGCCCTTGCCGCACCAATCGGCAACGAGTTGGCGCACTTGACCGTTGGGCACCAGGTCGTCGTTGACGTTCGACACCACGAGGACCGGTGCCGTGGGCTTGACGTTGCCGATGAACTGTTCCGCGATGACCTGCTGGGCGGCCGGTTCCTGCGCGATGATCTGCGACAGCGACTGTCCGGTCTTCGTCCAGGCATTGGTCCGCGTGAAGGCGTACTGCATGGTTTCCAGGTCGCACTGGGTGGCGGTGGCCGTCAGCATCTGCCGGCCGCGGTCGTTGATGTATTTGTCGATGATCGGCCGCATCTGCGGGTACCACCCGGCAAAGCCGTTGAGCGCGTAGCCGATTGCTCCGACGAACAGCGACCCGTCGGCCATGTTCAGCGTCGCCGCCAAATTTGCTGGCGGCGCACCGGTGTAGGTGCCCTTCAGATTGAGATCCGGTGCGTAGGTCGGCTGCAGTTCCGCCGCCGCCGCCGTCGCCGCACCGCCCTCGGAATAGCCCCACAGGCCTACGGGCGAATTTGGCTGCAGCCCAGTGTTCGGCAGGCGCAGCGCGGCCCGGGCGGCGTCGAGAACGGCCTGACCGTTCGCCCGCCGATTCACGTACGGATGCGGGCCTGGCGTGCCGAGTCCCGCATAGTCGGTGAACACCACCGCGACACCCTGGGCGAGCAGTAGGTCTACGAACGGCAATTCGTAGTCCGCCATCAGGTCGAACGGCGGGTGGTATTCGAGCAGCGTATTGAACATCATCGACGGCGCGCATTGGCGGCCGAAGCCTTGGGTCCCGGCGGCAATCGACACCAACGGTCGGGGTCCGGGCCCGTGCCAGGGCATGCCGGGCGCGAAGTAGGTACCGCTGATCGCGGTGGGTGCGCCGTGTGTGTCCTCGCTGCGGTACAGGATCCGGGTGGCTGTTGCGGGGGCGAGCCCGAACGAGGGTTGCGTACGAATGATGTCACCGGGGTTGCCGGGCGGCAGCGGAACCGGGGGGTTGTAGAAGTCGCCCCACGGCCCTGGCGGCGCAGGTTGCCCGGCAACCGGAGCCGGCTGGGCCGCATCAGACACAGGCCCGGGGGGTTCGGGTTGAATCACCCCGGACCACGGCGCGGGTGCCGCGGCCGCCTGCCCGACCATTCCGAAGCCCAACAAACAGGCCGAGATCAGTACAACCCAGAGTCGACGCCCACGAGTCTCCACAAGATCAGTATCTACTTCGATACCGCTTCGATACCTAAGTTTTGCGAAAACATGTTAAAACGCAGCTTCGTCCAGCTCCATGATGTCGTTGTCGACCGCGGCGAGAATCGCGCGCGTCGCGCTCAGTTGCGGCAGCACGTTCTTGGCGAAGAAGGAGCCGACGGCGATCTTGCCCTCGTAGAACCGCCGGTCCTTGTCGGAGATTTCTTCGTCTTCCAATGCGGTGCATGCGATTTCGGCCTGAACAAGCAGGCGCCACGCGATCAGCATATCGCCCATGGCCATGAGGAAACGCACCGAGGCAAGCCCGATCTTGTAGAGCTCCGACGGTGTCTGCCGGGCGGCCAGCAGATGCCCGGTCAGGTCCGCGACCATCGCCTGCACGTCATCCAATGCCGTGGCGAGAAAGTCGCGCTCGGGCTTGAGCGATCCGCCCGCGTCCAGGAACTTCTTGATCTCGCCGGCAACGTGACCGAGCGCCACCCCACGGTCGCGCGCGATCTTGCGGAAGAAGAAGTCCTGCGCCTGAATCGCCGTGGTGCCCTCGTACAGCGAATCGATCTTGGCGTCGCGAATGTACTGCTCGATCGGATAGTCCTGCAGGAAGCCGGAACCGCCGAGCGTCTGCAACGACTCGGTGAGGTACTGGTAGGCCCGCTCGGAGCCGACGCCCTTGACGATGGGCAGCAGCAGATCGTTGATCCGCTCGGCCATTTCCGCGTCGACACTCGAAACATGTTGGGCAGCAGTGGCATCCTGGTGCGCGGCCGTGTAAAGGTACACCGCACGCAGACCTTCGGCGTAGGCCTTCTGCATCGCGAGGCTACGACGCACGTCCGGGTGATGGGTGATCGTGACGCGCGGAGCGGCCTTGTCCGTCATGTGCGTGAGGTCGGCACCCTGGACGCGCTCCTTGGCGTAAGCCAGCGCGTTGAGGTAGCCGGTGGACAAGGTTCCGGTGGACTTGACCCCGACCGTCATGCGCGCGTTCTCGATGACCTTGAACATCTGCGCGATGCCGTCATGCACGTCGCCGACGAGCCAACCGACCGCCGGGACGTCGGTGCCGCCGAACGTGAGTTCACAGGTGGGCGACGACTTGATGCCCATCTTGTGTTCGAGCCCGGTGACGTAGACCCCGTTGCGCCCCTTGAGCTCCAACGTCTCGGGATCGAACAGGTACTTCGGCACATAGAACAGGCTGAGCCCCTTCGTGCCGGGACCCGCGCCTTCCGGCCGCGCCAGCACCAGATGGAAGAGGTTCTCCGCGGTGTCGCCGACGTCTCCACCAGAGATGAATCGCTTGACGCCCTCGATGTGCCAGGTGCCGTCGGGCTGCTCGATCGCCTTGGTCCGCCCCGCGCCCACGTCCGACCCGGCGTCCGGCTCGGTGAGCACCATGGTCGCCGCCCAGCCGCGCTCGAAACCTTCGCGGGCCCAGCGCTGTTGGGTTGGGTTGCCGACACCGAACAGCACGTTCGCCATGAGCG
Source organism: Skermania sp. ID1734 (assembly GCF_007489285.1). Classification (GTDB taxonomy): domain Bacteria; phylum Actinomycetota; class Actinomycetes; order Mycobacteriales; family Mycobacteriaceae; genus ID1734. Next base: position 63,802 of record NZ_VLIY01000008.1, on the reverse strand, counting down.
GACCCATGTTGAAGAAACTGGCCGACGGGTTGGCGCAGAACAACATTTCCTGCACGGCCCAGGTCAGTGCCGCCGGCGCCGGCACGCCGTCCATCTCTGCTGGCATGCCGATACGGGACCAGCCACCTTCGTGCAGCGCGTGCACCGACTTGCGGAACCCTTCCGGGATTTTCAGTGTGTCGTTCTCCCGATCCCACTCGACCGGGTGTCGATCACCCTCGACGAAAGACTCCGCAAGCGGCCCCTCGGCCAACCGCGCGACCTCAGCGAGAATGTTGCGCGCGGTGTCGGTGTCCAGGTCGCCGTACGCGCCGCTGTCGAGCAGGCTGTCCAGCCCCAGCACCTCGAACAGGTTGAACTCGATGTCACGAACGTTTGCTTTGTAGTGGCTCACACCGAGCATCCTTCCTCGTCGCGACAAGTCTCGCATGTGGATTGCGGACGGTAGCCTCAGGTGGTGACTGTGCAAACCCCACGCATCGCCCCCGGTCGATTCAAAGAGCTCGGGCCCATCAACTGGGCACTGTGGCAAGTACTTTCACGCGGCGCCGGGGTACCGGACGCGCACTTGTTCAGCACGCTGGGCCGCACGGGCGGGTTGTTTCGCGGCTGGCTGCACTACTCCGGCCGGCTCATGCCCGGCGGCAAACTGTCCCGGCACGACTGCGAACTGGTCATCCTGCGGGTCGCCCAGTTGCGCGACTGCGAATACGAAATGGACCACCACATCCGCCTGGGCAAACGGGCGGGCGTGACGCCGGAGATCCTCGAGCGGGTCCGGCAGGGTCCGTCTGCCGACGGCTGGAACCACAAACACCGTGCGCTACTTACTGCCGTCGATGCCCAGGTCACCAGCAAGGACATCGACGACCCCACGTGGGCGGCGCTGGCCCAGCACTACGACGAGCACCGCCTGATCGAGATCGTGCTGCTGATCAGCCAGTACGACGGCCTGGCCACCACGATCAAAACGCTGCGCATCCAGCGCGACCGGTAAGCCCCCTGTGCGTGTTTTTCCACCGCGGGCGGTGGAAAAACACGCACGGGTGGGGGGGTTGGTCAGAAGTTGATCATGTGCCCGGCAAGTCCGTGGATGGCTTCCTGCAGCGCCTCGGACAGCGTCGGGTGGGTGTGCACGTTGCGGGCGAGCTCGTTGACCGTCAGGTCCCACTTCTGCGCCAGCGTCAGCTCGGGCAGCAGCTCGGAAACATCGGGCCCGATCAGGTGGCCGCCGAGCAGTTCGCCGTATTTCTTGTCCGCGACCAGCTTGACGAAACCGGTCGGGTCGCCGAGCCCGTGGGCCTTGCCGTTGGCGGTGAACGGGAAGGTCGCGACCTTGACGTCGTACCCCTCGTCGCGTGCCTGCTCCTCGGTGAGGCCGAAGCTGGCCACCTGCGGCTGGCAGAAGGTGGCGCGCGGCATCATCCGGTAGTCCTCGATCGGCAGCGTCTCCGCGCCGGCGATCGTCTCGGCGGCCACCACTCCCTGTGCCTCCGCGACGTGAGCGAGTTGCAGCTTGCCGGTGACGTCGCCGATGGCGAAGATGTGGTCGACATTCGTGCGCATGACGTCGTCGATGACGATGGCGCCGCGCTCGATCTCCACACCGGTGTTCTCGAGGCCGTAGCCCTCGACCCGCGGCGCGAAGCCGACCGCCTGCAACACCTTGTCGACCGTGACGGTCTCGGTCTCGCCGCTTTTGTTGTCCTTGATCTCGACGGTGACCTTGTCGCCGTGGTCCTCGATCGACTGGACCGCCGCCCCGGTAGTGATCGGGATGCCCAGCTTCTTGTAGGCCTTGGTGATTTCCTTGGAGACGTCAGCATCCTCGTTCGGCAGCGCGCGGTCGAGGAATTCCACGATGCGCACGTCGACGCCGTAGTTTCGCATCACATAAGCGAACTCCATGCCGATGGCGCCCGCACCGACGATGAGGATGGACCCGGGCAGGTCGCGGGTCATGATCTGCTCTTCGTAGGTGACAACGTTGTCGCTCAGCGACGTGTTCGGCAGCAACTTGGTGGTGGTGCCGGTGGCGATGATGACGTTGTCGAAGGTGACGGTTTCGGTGCCGCCCTTGCTGAGCTCCACCTCGATGGTGTTGGCGTCTTTGAACGAGCCCTTACCGTCGAACTCGGTGATCTTGTTCTTCTTCATCAAGAAATGGACGCCTTTTACGCGACCGTCCGCAACCTTGCGGCTGCGGTCGAAGGCGACGCCGTAGTCGAAGCTGGCCTCGCCGGAGATGCCGAACAGCTTCGCGTCCTTGGTGAAAATATGCGCGAGTTCGGCATTGCGCAGCAGCGCCTTCGACGGGATACACCCGACGTTGAGGCACACCCCGCCCCAATACTTCTGCTCGATGATGGCGGTGCTTAGACCCAGCTGAGCTGCCCGGATCGCGGCGACATACCCACCAGGACCGGCACCGAGGACAACGACGTCGAAGTGTGAAGTCACGCCGATGAGCCTAGCGCCCCGACCCGGTCGCCGCTCAGGGTGGATTGCTCCGGTTCGTTACCGCCAAACTTGTCTCGCGACGCGGGCAAAATTGCCCCCGCACACCGCGTCGATGTCCGCCGGTGACCAGCCACGCTCGGCCAGCACCGAATCCAACGTCACTGTGTCCTCGGGCGGCACCCACTGCAGCGGCCCGTATGCGGTATACGCATCGGAAAACGCCTGCGGATTGGTCTGTAACTCGAGGTTGAAATCGACGTGGTCGAAGGAATAGTCCGAGCCGATCCCGACGTGCTCGATCCCGACCAACTCGACGCCGTACTCGAGGTGATCCGCCATCGCACGCAGTCGCTCACCGCGTTGCTCGGGCGCGTTCGCGCCGAGGAAGATGCCCACGCCGTTGACACCGATCACACCGCCGGTCTCGGCGCATGCGCGGGCCTGGTCGTCAGTGATATTCCGCGGGTGCTTCCAGAGCGCGGCGAAATTGCTGTGGCTGTAGATCATTGGCTGCGCGGTGGCGTCGGCAAGGTCGAGGCCGGTGCGGATGGAGCAGTGCGACCCGTCGACGAGCATTCCTATCCGGTTCATTTCCTGCACCAGCGCCTTGCCATACGCGGTGAGCCCGGTATCGATGGTGTCGAGGCACCCGCACCCAGCGGAGTTGGCGCGGTTGTAGGTCGGCAGCATGGATCGCACGCCCAGGTCGTAGAAATGGGCGGCGTTGTCGAGTTCGCCTTCGATCGGTGCGGAATCCTCGAGGTCGAAGGCAAGCGCAAAAGCGCCGTCGCGCGCGGCTTCCTCGATGTCGGCGACCGTTCGCACCAGCCGAAAGCGCCCGTCTGCTATGGCCTTTCGACGAAAGTCCGCGGCAATCTCAGTTGCCGCCGTTTTGTTCTGCGGCGAGTAGCCGACGTTCACCGAGAGGTACACCGGCCGCGTGGTTCGGTAGCGCGCGAGTTCGGTGATGTCTGCGGTGGGCTGCAGAGGCAGACAGCAGTGCTGTTCCCACAACAGTTTCGCCGGCACCGCCTCAGTCATCGCCGCGCGCCAGCGTGAAGTCGTCGAAGTCGAAGCCGGGCACTACGACGCAACTGACCAGGCACGGGTGCGCACCGTCGTTCACCGCGCGCTGCCAATGCCCGGGCGGGATGAGAATCTGTGGCTGTTCGCCCGCAGCGACGTCGGCGCCCAACCGCACGTGCGACGGCTCCCCGGGGTGTGGCGCGTCCCCGCCGATTCCCAGCCGCAATGGTCCGCCTCGATGGTGGAACCACAATTCGGCGCCCCGCACGGAGTGCCAGGCAGACTCCTCACCCGGCAGTAGCAGAAAAAGTATCGCGGTACCGGCCGACCGCACGCCCGGATAGCCAACCGGTTCGATGTCAATATCGCTGCGCCATGTCTCACGGAACCACCCGCCCTCGGGATGAGGTCGCAGGTCCAGCGAATCGGCCCACGCGGGCAACTGAGCGTTCATCGCATTTGAAATTACTGCGCGGTTGCTCTGGTCCGCCAGAATATCTGCCATGACCGAGTCTGCGACGCCCGACGATCCCTACCTGTGGCTGGAGGAGGTCGCCGCCGACACGGCGCTCGACTGGGTCCGGCAGCGCAACGATCGCACCATCGCGGAGTTCACCGAGAACGACAGATTCGCCGCGCTGCGGGACCGCATCCGACGCATGCTCGACACCGATGACCGCATTGCCTACCCGGGACGGCGCGGGGAGTACCTCTACAACTTCTGGCGCGACGCTGACCATCCACGCGGACTGTGGCGGCGCACCACCATGGAGCAGTATCGGCGCGACGATATCGAATGGGAGGTCCTCATCGACCTCGACGCGCTCGCGGCCGCCGAAGACGAAAACTGGGTGTGGGCCGGACCGTCTGTGCTGAGACCAGACCAGCATCTGGCGTTGATCAGCCTGTCGCGCGGCGGTGCCGACGCCAGTGTGGTGCGCGAATTCGACCTTCGTACCAAGACGTTTCGGGCACCGGAAGCCCCCGAGTACGGTTTCTCGCTGCCGGAGGCAAAGTCCTCGATCGGCTGGATCGATGCGGATACCGTCTACGTGGGAACAGATTTCGGCCCCGGCTCGCTCACCGACTCCGGGTACCCGCGAATTGTGAAGCGGTGGCGACGCGGCACAGAACTGACCGACGCCGAAACGGTTTTCGAGGGCGAGCCTTCCGACATTTCCGTGTCCGCAGGCTACGACCGCACCCCCGGTTACGAGCGCCACTTTGTCAGCCGCGGAACCGACTTCTTCAATCATGAGTTCTACTTGTTAGATCCGGACACCAACGGGCTGACCAAGATTGACACGCCGACCGATGCGGATGCGTCGATTCAGAAGAACTGGCTGCTGGTAAACCCGAAGTCGCCGTGGCAGATTGACGACAAGACCTACAGCGCGGGATCGCTGCTCGCCATCGACGTCGACTCATTCCTGGCCGGTGATCGGGACTTCGAGGTGCTGTTCACCCCCGATGCACACACCAGCCTAGGTCAGTACGCGTGGACCGAAAACCACCTGCTGCTCGGCACTTTGGCCGATGTGCAGACGAAATTGTATGTGCTCACACCCAGTCCCGAAGGCTGGTCGAAGACGTCGCTCGCCGACGTGCCGCCGATGTCGAGCACGGGTATCTACGACGTCGATCCGCTCGACAACGGCGACGAGTACATGCTGACCTCGAGCGGTTTCACTGTCCCGCCGACGCTGCTGTACGGCACGGTCGGCGACGGCACCGAAACGCTGAAGCAATCGCCGGCGTTCTTCGATGCCACCGACGTCATCACCGAGCAATTCTTCGCCGAATCCGCCGATGGCACAATGATTCCCTACTTCGTGGTCCGCAAGAAGGGCGCGACCGGCCCCACATTGCTTTCCGGCTATGGCGGCTTCGAGGTTTCGCGCACGCCCGGCTACAACGCCATCAATGGCATGGCCTGGCTCGAGCAGGGCCGGGTCTCGGTGACTGCGAACATTCGCGGCGGCGGGGAGTACGGCCCGGACTGGCACACGGTCGCCCGGCGCGCGGGCCGACACCATTCGTTCGAGGACTTCGCCGCCGTGGCAATGGATTTGGTAGCGCGCGAGATCACCACCCCGGCGCAGTTGGGCGCGATCGGCGGCAGCAACGGTGGCCTGCTGATCGGCGTGATGCTTACCCGCTACCCCGAGTTGTTCGGCGCCCTGGTGTGCCAGGTGCCGTTGCTCGACATGCGCCGCTATCACAAACTGCTCGCTGGAGCGTCGTGGATGGCCGAATACGGCGATCCGGACAAGCCCGAAGACTGGGCCTTTATCAGCGAGTACTCGCCATACCAGAACACCCGGGCTGAGGTCGACTATCCGCCCATACTTTTGACGACTTCAACGCGGGACGACCGGGTGCATCCCGGCCACGCCCGCAAGATGGCCGCGCTGCTCGAAGAACTGGACAAGACAGTCTGGTACTACGAGAACATCGAAGGCGGGCACGGCGGCGCCGCGGACAACGCGCAGGTGGCGTTTCAGAATGCGCTGATTTTCGAGTTCCTCGATCGGCATTTGGCCGCAGAGCCGGCGCCCGGCCACGCCCGTGCGTGAAATTTCACCGCCCGCGGTGAAATTTCACGCACGGTCACGCAACCACTTCTCGATCCGGTCGACAGTCGAGCGCGGATTTCGGATCCAGCCGTTGTGGCCGAGGGGCTCCGGTTGCAGCCACTCGGTGAGCGGTGCGTTCGGCAACTTCTCCACCAGATGCTTAGCTGAACTGGGCGGAGCCACCTCGTCGTCTTCGATGGAAATGGACAGCACCGGCAGTTTCAGCCTGGAGATTCGCTCTTCATAATCGATGTCGGCGTCACTCGGGTCGAAGCGGCCGGTGCGGGCCAGCCGCGACCAATCCGCGATCAGCACCTTGGATTGCCGACCGAACCCGCCGATGCCGATTCGATCTCCCGGCCAGAAGCCCGCCACGTTGGCCGTCAACGACATTGCCGCCGATCCCACCAGAATGCCCGGCGACTTGGCGCCGCTGAAGCTGCGGTAATACGGCGTACCCGAGGCGACCAGTATCAGGCCACCGAGCCGGCCCCGCGCCCGCGCGGCGTACAGCACCCCGAGTTGCCCACCCATGCTGTGTCCGAGCAGAAATGGCGTGCTGTCCGGAAATCGTTCCCGCACAACTTCGAAGATTGCCGGTATGTCCACCGAGGCCAGTTCCTGATACCCGTACCGGGAGTCGCCGCTCGGGCGCGGCCGACTGTCGCCTTGCCCGCGTAGTTCACCGATGGCCGCATCGAAACCGCGACTGGCCAGTTCCTTCGCGAAGGGGTCGTAGTACCCGCCTGGAATCCCGAGCCCAGGCAGCACGACGACGACAATCCGAGTTGTGTCGAGCGAATCTGTGCGACGACGAGCGCCTTCACTGGGAAACAGCCGCACCGGCAGAATGCTGCCATCGGGGATTTGGATCGGAACGGTCTCCACGTTCGCGACCTTACGCATTAACTGCTGATAGCGCCGACCAACGTGCGCACCAGAACCCTGATCACGTCATCGAGATCCGGGCGCGGCGAGGCGATCGTCCAGTCGTAGACCACGTAGCTCACGGCGCCGAGAATCGCGCTGACGCGCATCGCGTAATCGCCGGCCGGAATTTCGCCGTGGCCGGCCATCTCTTCGGCGAACCGCTGCAGCATCGTCGCCCACGACTGGCGTTGCGCCAACCGGTACTGCTCCATCCGCGGGCTCGCGCCGACAGCTTCGACGAGCGCCACCCGAGCACGACGGGGATCGCGGCCGACCGATTCCACGTACGCGCGGACTCCCGCCTCGATCTTCGGGCCGATGCGCGGCGCCGACTGCGCGTCCATTGCCGCCAAAACTGCGTCGCGCGAAGAGTTTTCGATCCGGTCGCACAACTCGATGAGCAGCGCCTCACGACCGGTGAATTCCTCGTAGAACTGGCGCGACGACAACCCGGCGTCTTTACAGATAGCGCCGACGGAACTGCTTGCATAGCCGTCCCGGGCAAAAACGTTCAGGCCGGACTCCAGAAAGCGTTCGCGGCGCTCTCGCTGTCGGTCCTCGATTAATTGCCCGCCGTAGGTCCGGGAACTCACCACCTGCGTCATTGGCGTAGATGGTACCCAAAGTCGCATTAAACGCCATAGTCGAGACCGGCGTTTTGTTTATTCAGCGTGTCGCGGTCGGAGTGGCTGACCCATCGCGCTTCCACACCTCGACCGTCCCGTCGGTCCATACCGGGGTGTAGGTAGCCCGAACCCATTGCTGGCTGGCGGCCGGAATCTCGAACACTTTGTTGAGCGGTTGGTGGACAACCCAGTAGTCCGGGCGATCGCGCGCCAACCACGACACCACGTCACCGCGTCGCAAATCCTGGACAGAGTTGGCAGAGAGCAGACCCAGATAGTCGACCATGTCGCGATGGCTTTCCCAGCCGAGAATTCCAATCTCCATGCACGCGACGGTTGCGTCCGAGCGAGTGTTCGCCGCGATCCATTGACCGGCGTCCACATAGCTCGGCGACCCCGTCCCGTGCGGTGTCTGTCGCCACCCCAACCAAAGAACTGGAATCGTTGCCGCCAGCGCTACCGACGCACCGATCGTCAGGCCGGACGAAGCGTTCATCAACCGCGAAACTCGGGTGGCGAGCCAATCCACGCTGACCCCAGCGCAGAGGGCTATGGCAACCAATTGCGGGCCGAAGTACCAATGATATGCAGGTGGTCTGATGACGACCGCATACGCAATCGAAACGCCCACCGTACTGACAAAGAATGGAAACAAGGGCCGCCATAGCGAGTGATTTCGCCACTTAGCACAGAGCACTGCGAGCCCCGCCAGACCGAGCAGGCCGGACACCACCGCCCACGCGGTGAAACCCAGCCAGACGGGCATTGCAAAGAATCCGCGAACATAATTCGAGTGCGCCCAGAACCCCGAACGACCCTGCGCAATTTTTGCCTCTAGCGTGCCCGGTAAGAGCGGAATGTCGATCCACAGCGAAATCGCCGCCCACACTGCGGCAACAAACAGCGTGCCGACCGTGAATCGCGTGGGAAAGCGTCGCTCACGCCACACCACGATGGCAGCTGCGACAGACAGGAACACGAGTCCATCTGCGCGCACCAAGGTTGCAGCAGCGAACAACCCCGCCGCTAGCAGCGAATTTCCGCGGTCGAGCAACACGGTTCCGGCAAGCAGCAGACACACAAAGAGCGACGTCTCCATTCCCTCCGTCGCCAGCAACCACGGATTTATCACAAGCAAAGCAGCTGCCGCGACAGCTCCAGCCAGCAGTCCGCAGCGACGCAATAGGGCAAACGCCAAGTAACCGGAAATCGCCGTTGTCGCGAGAAAGAGCAGAATGGCACCGAGCTTTACATTTCCGATAATCAGACCGATCCCGGCGAGTGCGAGCGTGTAAAGCGGTGCCGATGCGGCGTCGGTGGTCGGATGAGCATAGTTGTATATCCAGCCGAACCCATCTACAAGGTTCTGCGCATAGCGCAACGTGATGAATCCGTCGTCGGGAATATAACCGTCGAGGCGGATAACAACTGCAATAGCACCGAGTAGACAAGCCGCGGCAGCGACAAGGTGACCGACCGGCCCGGCCATGACGCCGGCCGGCAATTGCCGAATCGATTGTTTCTTGGTCGCCGAGTAGCTCACTCAACGGATGCTACGGGAGGCAGCGCACCGGCCCCGCCACTCATTGGGCAGGCGGCCCATATCCCGGCGGCGGCCCGTAACCCTGCGCCGCCGCTGGCTTGCGCCGCCCGCGAAGGATCAGAAACACGATCGCCAGCACGCAGATCGCGGCGACGACAACCGCCAGCACAATCCAGTACCAATTGTCTTGCAGCCACGACACCGGTCCGCTGTCGCTCGTCGCACCCGCTACGGCGTCGATCTTCGCCTTGCCGTTTTTGTCGGTAGTGAACTTCACGGTGTGGTCATCATTGCTCAGGGTTCCGGTCGTCGACTCGATCTTGCCGGGGAAGGTGAACGTCAGCCGCACATCGGAATCGGCCAGCGCGGCACCGAAGTCCGGCGTGTCCTGGTCCGTCTGTTCGCTCCCGCGCGACAGGTCGATCGACCCCCGGAGCACGAACTTGTCACCCTCGCGCGTCAGCGAGAGCGGGTCCTCTTCGGATTTGGCGGCCTTGGTGAAGTCGGCCAGCGAAACGTTGCTGAATTCGCATTTCAGTCCGGTGTAACCGTCCTGGTCGTAGGGTGTTTGCTTGGCCCCTGGGATATCGCAGCCGCCTTGCGACGTGGTGCTTTTGAAGAATGCGTCCCGGCCTCCCGGCATCATCGATATCAGGTTCTTGTCGACGCCGATCACGATCGAACCAGTCACTGTGTTGTCGCTGTCGACGTCCGCATCGACAACGAGTCGCAGGCAACCCGAAAGCAGCAAAGGGAGCAAGGCGATCAGCGCCGCCAGCGCGGCCCGCCGTCCCCGTCGAGACCTGGTATTCATCGGACAATTCTGGCAGTCGGTTGCGCACATTACGGACGAATCGGCAGCAAAAAGACCGGCCACCCGCACTCGGGTGACCGGTCTTTTTATTTGAAGCGCGGACTTAGAAGTCCATGCCGCCCATGCCACCGGTCGGGTCGCCGGCGGGTGCGGCGGCCTTCTCCGGCTTGTCGGCGACAACGGCCTCGGTGGTGAGGAACAGCGCCGCGATGGACGCCGCGTTCTGCAGCGCCGAGCGGGTGACCTTGACCGGGTCGGCAACGCCGGCGGCCAGCAGGTCCTCGTACTCACCCGTCGCGGCGTTCAGGCCCTCGGTCAGGCCCAGGCCGCGCACCTTCTCCGCGACGACGCCGGGCTCAAGGCCGGCGTTGAACGCGATCTGCTTCAGCGGAGCCTCGAGCGCCACGCGGACAATGTTGGCACCGGTGGCCTCGTCGCCCGACACGGTCAGGTCGTCCAGCGCAGGAGCCGCGTGCAGCAGAGCCACGCCACCACCGGCGACGATGCCCTCCTCAACCGCAGCCTTGGCGTTGCGGACGGCGTCCTCGATGCGGTGCTTGCGCTCCTTGAGCTCGACCTCGGTGGCGGCGCCGGCCTTGATCACCGCAACACCGCCGGCCAGCTTGGCCAGACGCTCCTGCAGCTTCTCGCGGTCGTAGTCGCTGTCGCTGGCCTCTATCTCGGCGCGAATCTGGTTGACCCGGCCCTTGATGGCCTCGGGGTCACCAGCGCCCTCGACGATGGTGGTCTCGTCCTTGGTGACGACGACCTTGCGGGCCTGGCCGAGCAGCTCGAGGGTCGCGTTCTCCAGGGTGAGGCCGACCTCCTCGCTGATGACCTCGCCACCGGTGAGGATGGCCATGTCGGCGAGCTGGGCCTTGCGGCGGTCACCGAAGCCGGGGGCCTTGACGGCAACCGACTTGAAGGTGCCGCGGATCTTGTTGACCACCAGGGTGGACAGGGCCTCGCCCTCGACGTCCTCGGCGATGATCAGCAGCGGCTTACCGGCCTGAATGACCTTCTCCAGCAGCGGCAGCAGGTCCTTGATGGCCGACGCCTTGGAGCTGACCAGCAGGATGTACGGCTCCTCGAGCACGGCTTCCTGACGCTCGGGGTCGGTGACGAAGTAACCCGAGATGTAGCCCTTGTCGAAGCGCATACCCTCGGTGAGCTCGAGCTGCAGGCCGAAGGTGTTGGACTCCTCGACGGTGATGACGCCTTCCTTGCCGACCTTGTCCATGGCCTCGGCGATCAGGTCACCGATGGACTGGTCGCCGGCGGAGATGGCCGCGGTGGCAGCGATCTGCTCCTTGGTCTCGACCTCCTTGGCGACGTCGAGCAGGCGGGTAACGACGGCCTCGACGGCCTTCTCGATGCCGCGCTTGAGACCCAGCGGGTTCGCGCCCGCGGCGACGTTGCGCAGACCCTCGCGAACGAGCGCCTGGGCGAGCACGGTGGCGGTGGTGGTGCCGTCGCCAGCGACGTCGTCCGTCTTCTTGGCGACTTCCTTGACCAGCTCAGCGCCGATCTTCTCGTAGGGGTCCTCGAGCTCGATCTCCTTGGCGATGGAAACACCATCGTTGGTGATCGTCGGGGCGCCCCACTTCTTCTCCAGAACGACGTTGCGACCCTTGGGTCCCAACGTCACCTTTACTGCGTCGGCGAGGCTGTTGAGGCCCCGCTCGAGGCCGCGGCGGGCCTCTTCGTCGAACGCGATGATCTTGGCCATTGCGAAGTGATCCTCCGGATATGGGGGTGAGTTGCGCTGCTGGCCAGGCTCGGTGCCCGCGACGGACGACCGGGTGTGGACCCGTTCTCACCGTCCCGACCTGGCACTCAATGGTTCCGAGTGCCAAGTGCCTTTTTAGCACTCGAGGGTGGTGAGTGCAAGGTTGGATCGGTGGAGTTCAAAGAAGGCTGTAGCGCGCACCGATCGCGTCGTACGCCGGTCGGGCCCTGCGGTCCCGGGTAATCAGGTTGAACCCGTGATACATAGCGCTTGCCGCGACCAATCCGTCGTAAACGGCGCCGCCACGAATTCCGGCCTGCGCCAACTTCGCGATCAGCGGCCGGTATTCGTCGGGTGGCAATGCGCAGGTCTGCAAGGCGATGCCCGCGACCACCTCGGCGGCGGTGTGCGGGGCGAGCCGGTGCGGAGACGGCAGGCGCGTCAAGACGCTGTAGGTCTCCAGCAGGACGTGAACAGGAATCGTCGCCACTCGTTCCCGGACCGCCCGGCGCGAGGAGTTATGCGCTGGGTGCCACGACAGCACGGCCGGGACCAGGACGCTGGTGTCGCACGTTTCGCTAGCCGTCACCGTCGCGTCGAATCGAGCGTGTCGCGAACCTGATCGTCTGTCAGTTGCGGGAGGTCATCGGTCGGGGTAACGAGCGGTAAGCCGCCCTCGATTGCCACGGCGACCTCCGCGGGCGCGAGTTCTATTTCGATTCGCCCATCCACATAGACCACGTCGATAGCCCTCCCCGCCTCCAGACCCATCGCCTCGCGCACGGCCTTCGGGACGACGATGCGGCCGGCAGAATCGATGGTAGTTCGCATGGTAGAAAAATACCATTCATGTCGGCGAGTTCCATGGATCTACGAGTTGGATGCCAGTTCCTTCGAAGTGCCGCGTATTGCGAGTCGCGAGGGTTGCGCGGCGGCAAGCCACAATGCCAGCGATCTGCACATCGCGAATCTCGACCGTTCGCCCGGCACGTTGGCGGCTTGCGGCGATGGTCCCAGCCGCCAGTGCGGCCGAGATGTCGAACGACTGCACACGACCGTCCAAATCGTCGGCCAACAACTGCGAAAACATCTCATCGAGTTGCTTGCGTCGACGGCCGCGCTCCAAAAGACCGATGCCAGTGCGGATCTCGAAGACGGTTATCGACGTAGTCCAGATCGACTCGACCGGCTGGTTGTCGAGCCACGCGACCACGGCCGGATCAGGCACTTTCCCCATCAACGCGGAAAGCACATTCGTATCCAGCAAGATCATGATTCGAACTGCGCAGGCCGGACAGACTGACCTCGCAGTTCGGGAATCTCACTTTCGAGCCCGACCTCGGCGAACCGCGAGGCGATGCGCGAACCCAGGCGTTGCGGCGGATCGTCGACATTCCGCACGGCGCTGCGCAAGATTTCACGCACTTCTTCCTCGGTGCTGCGGCCGTGCTGACGGGCCAGTCGTTGCAGCTTGCTTTTCGTGTCGTCGTCGAGTTGTCGGATCAGTATTTGCGCCACACGTGAATGATATCGTGCTATCACTCAGGGAGTCTGCTTCGTTATGCATCAACTAGGTATGGCTGGCGGTCAGGACCGCACCGTCTCCTGCAGCCGAAAAAGGCGGTCCCCCAATTCGGTTCGGTCGGCACCGCCGCCGGACAACTCAGCCCAACACTGCGCAAGCAGGTCGTATCCCCACTGCAGGACCTCGGCATGACGGGTCCACTGCTGCCTGGCCCACGGCCGCTCGTTGTGCGCCGCGTCAGACCCGCTCAACGCACATCCGATCAACTCGAACTGCAGATCGCGTCGCAACACCATCGCCGCCGGGTGGTCGGCCGGAACATCCAAAGCCATGAGTCGACGTCCCGCGCGCAGCACCCGTGCCTCCGTCCACCCGAACGTCCGCCGGTGCGAGCGCGGCAGGACGCCCCACAACGCGGCCAGTGCAACGGCTATGCCGAGCAGTGTTTCGACGAAACGATCACGAACCACCGGCCCCACCGGCGATCCGGGATGCGCGCCGACAATGATCAACAGCGCCAACGGCGTAATGAAGATGACCGCGAGCCCGTAATTGCGTGCGACAAACAATTCGACCAGGAATTGCAGCACCATTAGCACCAGGACCAGCACATATCCGGTCGGCGAAAACGCGTGAATCAACGCAAACAAACCCAGCCCGATCACTGTGCCGATAAACCGGTGCAGCCCACGCACCGTCCCCTGCACCCGGTCGAGTCCTTGATGCAACACCAGCACGGAGGCAACCACTGCCCAGTCCGGACGGTCCAGCGACAGCGCCAGACTGATGGCGCCCGTCGCCGCAACAGCCACGCCGATGCGGACGGCGATCGCGCTGGCATGGGAATGCACCGAAAACGACCGGCGCAAGCGATACCACACCGTGGGACGCGCCAGCGGCATCTGCGGCCGGGGCAAGAGCACCTCCCGGTCGACGGCGGCCCACCGATCGTCGACCTGCACGCCGGCGAACCGCTTGTGCGCCGCGAGCAACTCGCTTACCAGCCCGGATTCGGGTGCGCGCTCGGGCAGTCCGGCGTCGTACACAGCGGACCAGCCGTCCCAGATCGCTGCACCAGCGGCATGCCGTGCCTCCACGGTCGTCGAATCCGACAACTGTGCATAGTCCTCGACGGCCTGCACGGCCGCGCGCACCACCATTCGCTCCGGCTTACTGCGGTCGCGCACGATGCCGGCCATCGACACCAGCACCGACGAGCAAACGCCGATCGCGGTACAGATCAGCACGGTTCCCAATGGCACCCCGGAGCGGGCCAGCACCATCGAGACACCCGTAACGAGCACAAAGAAAAACGCACCCGGCGGCCCCAGCCGCGCCGCATCGACCGAATAGGCACCGACCATCGCGACGACGGTCAGCAATGCCACCTCGACGACGCCGGATTCATCGATGGTTTCGACCCACCCGCCGAGCGCGACAGCCACGACCAGGCCGGCACCGGCGGTGAGCACCACCCGCCAGCGGACCCGATACGGCCGGCGCTCCCCGTAGAGCACGGCGAACCCGCCGACGGTCATGAGCAGCGCTTCCTGCGAATACCCGAGTCCCACGGCAATCAGTGCGGGAATGCCCGGCGCGAGCGCCGCGCGCAAGGCACGACTCCATCGACGATCCGTCGGGCTCAGGCCGAAAAGCAGCTTCCGCCACTGCTGCAGGTGCCTGATCAGATCGCTAGGCAAGCGCGGCCTCACCAGTTCCGCGAGCGAGCGCGACGGCCGCAACCACCATGGCGACAAGCGCGGCCAGCAGCAGCGCCGTCAGTTCCTTATCCACGTCCAGATATTCGCCGAGCACCAGAAAGCCCAGCATGCTCGCCACCACTGGCTCCGCGACTGTCGACGCCGGCAACGATGCCTGCAGATCACCGGCTTGATACGCGCTCTGCTGCAAGCACAATGCAGCTACGCCGACCACCACAAGCGCCCACGTTTCCGGCGACAGCAATACTGCCAATCCACCATGGCGGGCGGTTGCCATCACCCCCTTGGTGAGCACCGCGGCGACCCCGAACAGCGCGCCGGCGACGACGCCGAGCAGCAATGCGCGCCGATGACCCGGCCACGCGCGAGCCGCGAGCAGGCAGGCCCCCAGCGCAGGTACTCCGAACGCGGCGACCAGGGCCCAGTGCAAGGCCTCCGCATGCTCGGCACCGTGTCGTGGATCGCCCACCACCACCAGAATCGCCACGGCAACGGTGAGCGTTGCAGCCCAGGCCCATTCGCGCGGCTTGATCATCCGGTCGCCGTACCAGGCGCCGATCGGCAGCGCGAAAAGCAACGACAGCACCAGCAGAGGTTGCACCAGTAGCAGTGACCCGCGCGCGAGCGCGGCCGCCTGAAACGCGTAGCCCGCCACCCCGACAGTGATGCCGAGCCACCAGGCCGGTTGCCGTGCAACAGTACTCATCACGTCGGCGACTTCGCTGACCGGAACGGCGGCGGCCGCACGCTGACGCACGACTGCACCCACCGCGATGCACAGCGCCGACAACAGCGCCAGGCAGATGGGCAGCAGATGATGGGGCATCAGTGGATCCGGCGCTGCCAGTCGGCCGGCACCCGGCCGGCCGGCCCGGGAACCGGTTGCTCGATCGGATGGTGGGTGGGAGCCGCCAGCTCCGGACCCGAAACCGCTTGCTGGGTCTGAAAGTTCCAGAACCAGTCCTCGCCGGGTTCGTAGCTCTGAATGAACGGGTGGCCGGTCTCGGCTGCGTGCGCGCTCGCATGCCGGCTCGGTGAGGAATCACAGCAGCCCACGTGGCCGCACTGCGCGCAGCGGCGCAGATGTACCCACCAACCGCCGGCGGCGTCACACTCCACGCAGCCGGGGCCGCTGGGCGGCACTGACGGGTCAATCCCCGGAATCGGCTGGATCATCGCGCTGCTCCTTCGGCGGGGTGAGCGGTATGCGGACAATGAATCGGGTGTTGCCGGGCTCGGATTCGACACGAATGTCGCCGTGGTGCTTGTTCACGACGATGCGGAACGAGATGTCCAGTCCCAGCCCGGTGCCTTCGCCCACCGGCTTGGTGGTGAAGAACGGCTCGAAGACCCGGTCGCGCACCGCTTCCGGTACACCCGGACCGGTGTCGCACACTTCAATTGCCACACAATAGTTTTCGCGATAGGTCCGTAGGGTCAGCGTGCCGCGACCGGCCATCGCGGAAACCGCGTTGTCGATCAGGTTGGTCCACACCTGATTGAGTTCGGCTGCGTAGCACGGCAGGTCAGGCAGGCTGCGGTCGTAGTCCTTGACCACCTCGATGTTGTCGCCGATCTTTCGCGCGAGCATGACGAGCGTGCTGTCCAGTAACTCATGCACATCGACCACCTGGAACGGTGCCCGGTCCATCTGCGAGTACTGTTTGGCCGCGCCCACCAACGTCAAGATGCGCGCGGTGGAGTCGGCGATCTCGTTCATCAGCAGCTCGGTCTCGACCGTGTAGTTCAGCCACCGGATCGCGCCTTCCAACACTTCCGGGGTCGTCTCCCCCACTGTGCCGGACACCTTTTCCAGCCAGTCGATGTCGATACCGGCTTGCACGAAGTTGGGGGCCAGATCCCAGCTGCCGTTTATGCCATGGTCGTCGAGCCAGTCACCGATCTCGTCTTCGCGCTCGGATTCCTCCATCGGCGTCAACGTCGGGGCCTTGGCCACTAGAGCGACCGCCTCCTCTTGGAACAGAATCAACGTCTCGAGGGTGGCCGCGTCGAACTTGCCCTTGGCGACCATGGCCAGCTTGTGCCGCATCCCGGCCACCCGTTCGCGCAGCGACGCCGTCGCCCGAACGGCTGCGGCCGCAGGGTTGTTCAGCTCGTGGGTGAGTCCGGCGGACAGCGATCCGAGGGCCAGCAACCGCTCACGCTGGTCGATGATCTGCCGGGCATTGCGATTACCGTAGAAGACGCCCTCGAGCAGATGCACGGCCATCGGAAACCACTCGTTGATCATCCGGGCGAACGTGCCGCCGTCGAGCACGAAGAACCGCGACGGCTTGGTCACATACATCGACGCGCCATAGTTTTGTTCGACGCGGTCACCGAGGTAGCTCTGCCAGGCGCCCGCGTAGGCGCCCTTGTGATCGCTTCGGGTGGTTTCGATTTCCTCGCCGCCAGAGAGCTTGGTCAACACCACCTCGCCATCCATCAGGACGTAGAAGCAGGTGGCCGGCTCGCCCTCGGCATAGACCTTTCCGGGTTCGAGCACTTGGATCCGGCCGTCCCGGCACAGCCAGGCGAGCTGGTCGTCATCGAGTTTCTCGAAGAGGAACAGTTCCCGCAGTTCGGCCGGGTCGCAAAGAATTTCGGAACTCATCGCGGTGTCCTCCTAACTCCGCGCCAAGTATCGGTGCACCAACATCACTGCCATCGCTCCCTCTCCCACTGCGGAGGCGACCCGCTTGGCCGATTCGGCGTGTACGTCACCGGCCACGAACACCCCGGGCACGCTGGTTTCCAGATGGTGCGGCGGGCGGTCGAGCGACCATCCCCGCGGCTTCGCCCCGTCGAGCATGAGGTCGGGGCCGGCGAGCACGAAACCGCGCTCGTCCCGTTGCACCACGCCGTCGAGCCAGTCGGTGTTCGGCGCGGCGCCGATGAACAGAAAGAGCCAGCTGGCATCAACGCTGTCGGTCGAGCCAGATGCATTGTCGCGCAAGGTGATCCGGTCGAGGTGGTCGCCGCCCTCGACGCCGATCACCTCGCTGCAGGCACGCACGCGAATGTTCGGGATCTCGGCGATCTGCTGAATCAGGTAGTGCGACATGGATTGCTGCAGCGACGGTGCGCGCACCACGATCGTCACCGACCGGGCGTGCCGCGAGAGGTACACGGCCGCCTGCCCTGCCGAGTTCGCGCCACCGACGATGTAGACATCCTCGTTCGCGCAACGCGGCGCCTCTGTCATCGCAGAGCCGTAAAACACACCGCGCCCGGTGAATTCGTCGATCCCCGGGGCCGAGTGCTGCCGGTACATCACCCCGGTGGCAACGATCACCGTGTGCGCGTCGAGGGTGTCGCCGTCGGCGAAGCGGACGGTCCGCGCCGACCCGTTGACCTCCAGCCCGATCACGTCGCGGGTGGTGATCAGTTCGGCGCCGAACTTGGTCGCCTGCCGACGCGCGCGATCGGCTAATTGCGAGCCCGAAACGCCATCGGGGAAACCGAGGTAGTTCTCGATCCGCGAACTTTGGCCGGCCTGGCCGCCGGTGGCCGTGCGCTCGACCAGCACGGTGCGCAACCCTTCGGATGCGCCGTACACGGCCGCGCCGAGGCCGGCCGGGCCGCCACCGATGACGATCAGATCGTAAAAGTCTTGGGCGGGGGTGGTATTCAAACCGACGTGGGCGGCCAGTTCGGCGTCCGTCGGCTGGATCAGGGCTTGGCCTTCGGTGGTGATGACCACCGGGCAATGGTCGGCGTTGGTCCCGGCGGCCTCCAGCAGGCGCGCGCCCTCGGCCTCGTCGGAGACGTACCAGCGATACGGAAGCTGGTTGCGCGCCAGAAACTCCCGCACCTGCGAGGACCGCGCCGACCAGCGGTGTCCGACGATCTTGGTTTCGGTCACCGGACGGTGGTCCGCCGACAACCACGCCGCGAGTAGGTCGTCGATCACCGGGTACAGTTTTTCCTCGGGCGGATCCCACGGCTTGAGCAGGTAGTGGTCGAGGTCCACCACGTTGATGGCATCGATCGCCGCATTGGTGTCCGCATATGCGGTGAGCAAGACCCGGCGCGCGAACGGGTGCAGATCCATGGCCTGCTCGAGGAATTCGATGCCGTCCATGCCGGGCATTCGGTAATCGGCGACGATCACGGCCACCGGCTGGCCACGCAGCTTGATGTCACGGAGCACTTCGAGCGCTTGATCGCCGGATTCGGCTCGGACGATTCGGTATTCGCCGCCGAACCGCCGTCGCAGATCACGCACCACCGCGCGGGACACACCGGGATCGTCGTCCACGCTGAGGATGACTGGCTTGATCGACGCGGGAGCGGCTGAGGTCACCCCTCAAAGTATGCCCACCCGCGGGCCGCACCGTCAGACGCGGTGATGCAGCACCATGTCCATCTCGCGCGGTGTCAGCAGTCGCTCGAGCTTCTCGCTGGACCACGACTTCGGGTTGCCACGCATGCGGGCGGATTCGAGCAGCGGGACGGGTTGTCCGTGGCCGCGACGCAGGATCGAATGTAGTTTCATGACCGATCGCTCCGTGTCAGGTTTTCACTACTTTCATCGCTGATGATGCCTGCTCGGTTACCTGTTGCCCGTGAGACTCGCGGGAAGATTGTTAATTCACGCAAGAAGTACGATGCGGAAATGACGAACACCCTTGAAGCGAGCATCGACATCGACGCCAGTCCCGAGAAGGTTTGGGCGGTGGTTTCCGACCTGCGGCGCATGCCGGAATGGAGCCCCCAGTGCCGCAAAATGTTCATCCCCGGTCAGGTACGCGAGGGTGCGCGCACCCTGAACATCAACCGGGACGGCTGGAAATTCTGGCCGACGACGGCCCAGGTTGTCCGGTTCGACCCGAACAAGGCGGTGGCCTTCAAGGTCGACACGAACCGCTCGATCTGGTCCTACGAACTGGAACCCACCGCGACCGGGACGAAACTGATCGAACGGCGCGAGACCCCCAACGGGTTGTCCTGGATCTCCACCTTCACCGTCGAGAAGACGCTGGGGGGCGAGGAACGCTTCGAAAAGATGCTGGTGCAGGGCATGAACGAGTCGCTCGCCAAGATCAAGCAATCGGTCGAAGCGGCGGTGTGATTCCGCCCGATCAGTTCGAGATCGGCGGCAGCTTGACCACCTGCCCGGCATAGGCCAGGCCAGCACCGAAGCCCATCAGCAACGCGGTCTGGCCCGGCTTGGCCTGCCCACTGGCGAGGAGTTGTTCCATCGCCATCGGGATCGAGGCGGCCGAGGCGTTGCCGGACTCGATGATGTCCTTGGCCACGATGATGTTCGGCGGCAATTTCAGCGCCCGGACCAGCACATCGGTGATGCGCAGGTTCGCCTGGTGCGGAACGAGCACGTCGAGGTCTTCCATGGTCAGCCCGGCCTTGTCGACGGCCGCGTGACACGCCTTCTCCAGGAACGACACGACCCAGCGGAAGACAGCGGTGCCTTCCATCCGAATGTAGGGCCGTTCCGGCCGCTCGGCGTTGTTGGCGACCTCGTCGAAGTAGGTGCCGAAGTCTTTGTCCTGGCGGATCGCGTGCCACTGACTGCCGTCGGAACCCCAGGCGACCGGGCCGATGCCGACCTCGTCCGACGGTCCGACCACGACCGCACCCGCACCGTCGGCGAAGATGAACGCACACGTCCGGTCCGCGCGATCGAGCAGATCAGACAGCCGTTCGACCCCGATCACCAGCACGTGGCGGGCGGTCCCGGCCCGGATCATGTCCGAGCCAACCGCGAGCGCGTGATCGAACCCGGAGCACCCCGCCGCGAGGTCGAATCCAGCGCAATCGTTCATCCCCAGCTGGGTGGCGACCTGCGGCGCCGCCGCCGGCCCGAGGACCAGTCGCGACGAGGTGGCCACGATGACGCAGTCGATCTGGTCCGGCGCGAGTCCCGCGGCGTCCAGCGCTCGGCGGCTCGCCTCGACGCTCATGCCGATGATCGTCTCGTCTTCCTCGGCGAAGCGCCTCGTCTCGATGCCCGACCGCGTCTTGATCCACTCGTCACTCGAATTGATCGCGTCGACGATCTCCGAGTTCGGCACGACACGGCGGGGGCGATAGACGCCCAAACCCAGCATCCGCGTGTGCTCGACTCCCTGAGTTGACGCGATCTGAGCTGGCATGGGGTGTCTCCTTCGAGGCGATGACCGATCCGAATGCAGCCTACCGAGACGGCCCACAGACCGAGAACTGAGCCACCCTCATATTTTAGGGTGTATGGCTGCGGTGTCGCTACAAACCGGCGCATCCGCCTTTCTCTGCAGAACCTGCTTAGGGCGCGCTCGGGGGTCGGTCAGTTCCCGTAAGGTGTGAACGATCAAGCCGCTATATCTCGACGCCAAGAGGAGCCTGTGGCCCGCCGACCAATCCCTCCCGGCACTCCCGAGCACTCGGGTGTCGGGCACGTTGTCGAACTCGTCCGCGAACACATCCCGCCGCTGCACCGGGCGGGTGTGCCGTTCGTCGCCGCGCCGCTCGCCGTCGCGGTCTTAGGCCGTCGACGCAAGTGGATTCGGCGCGCCGCGCTGCTCGCTGCGGGAGCTTCGGCGGGGTTCTTCCGGCACCCAAACCGCGTTCCGCCGACCCGGCCGAACGTGGTGGTTGCCCCGGCCGACGGCCAGATCGCGCTGGTCGACAGTGCCGTTCCGCCGCCGGAGATCGGCCTCGGTGACACGCCGCTGCCGCGGGTCAGCATTTTTCTGTCGGTCCTCGACGTGCACGTCCAGCGTTCGCCGGTCACCGCAACCGTCCGCGCTGTTGCGTACGAGCGCGGCCAGTTCCTCTCCGCCGACCTCGCCGAGGCTAGTGCCGTCAACGAGCGAAACAGCATGCTGCTGCAGACGCCGACCGGCCACCAACTGGTCGTCGTCCAAATTGCCGGCCTGCTCGCGCGACGGATCGTGTGCGAGGCCACCGTAGGCGACCGGCTGCCGATCGGGGCAACCTACGGGCTGATCAGATTCGGCTCGCGGGTGGATACCTACTTTCCCGCCGGCACCACGCTGCTGGTGGAACGGGGGCAACGAGCGGTCGGCGCGGAAACCGTGTTGGCCGAGTTGCCGTGATCACCAGAGCAACGACTTCCAAGCCGATGACGCCGAAGACCATGAGTTCCAAATCCGTGACATCCAAGGGCATGACCACCAAGACCGGATCGCCGAAGCCGTCGATCAAGACGGCCGGCGAGAAGTCGTTGCGTTATCGGCCGGTACGACTGCTGCCGAGCATGGTCACCATCCTCGCGTTGTGCGGCGGACTCTCGGCGGTCAAGTTCGCGCTCGACAATCAGCTCGGCCTGGCGGTGGCGATGATCGCCGCTACGGCAATTCTGGACACTCTCGACGGCCGCCTCGCGCGGCTGCTCGACGCCACCAGCCGGATGGGCGCCGAACTCGACTCGCTCGCGGATGCCATCTCGTTCGGCGTTGCGCCGGCTCTCGTGCTTTACACGACTCTGCTGCACGGCAGTAGCGGCGGCTGGATCATCGCGCTGGTCTACGCCGTGAGCATCGTGTTGCGACTGGCCCGGTTCAATGCGCTTCTCGACGACGACACCCGGCCGAGCTACGCCCGCGACTATTTCGTGGGCGTTCCGGCACCCGCTGGCGCGCTGACCGCGTTGCTGCCGATCGCGCTGGTGCAGCAATGGGGCGATGGCTGGTGGTCGTCGTTCTATGCCGTGGCCGGGTGGATGCTGTTCGCGGCCGCGCTGATCGTGAGCACGGTCCCAACCCTGGCAATGAAGTCGGTGTCGGTGCCACCGCAGGCGGCCGCGGGATTGTTGGTGTTGGTCGCGCTGGCAGCGGCCGCGCTGGTCACCTATCCCTTCACCCTGCTGATCGTGCTGGTGCTGCTCTATCTCGCACACATTCCGTTCGCCGTTCGGTCGCAGCGGTGGGTGGCCGCTCGCCCGGAGACCTGGGATTACAAGCCGTCGGAACGGCGCGCGGAGCGGCGCGCGACCCGACGTCAACCGGGTCGGCGCTCCGCCGCGCGGCTGGGTCTGCGCCGGCCCGGAGCCCCCCGCTCGCGACGGCCAACCGACATTCCCGCCGCCTGAGCGGCCCATGCCCGAACTTGCCCTGACAGCCCGGCTGAATTCCTTGGCCGCCGACACCCGGCGCGGGGTTGTGCGGCTACACCCGGAAGCGCTCACCGCGCTCGGCCTGCGCGAATGGGACGGCATCGCACTCATCGGCGCGCGCCGCACTGCCGCCGTCGCTGCCCTCGCGCCGCCCGGAACGCCGACCGGCGTCGCCTTGCTCGATGACGTCACGCTGTCCAACGCCGCCATCAAAGAGGACGCGACCGTGGTGGTGACCCCGGTGACCGTGTACGGCGGGCGGTCGGTGACCGTATCCGGCTCCGCCCTTGCTACCCAATCGATTTCACCGGTGACGCTGCGTCAGGCCCTGCTCGGCAAGGTGCTGTCGGTGGGCGACACGGTGTCGCTGCTACCGCGCGATCTGGGGCCGGGCACCAGCACATCCGCGGCGACACAGGCGTTGTCGCGCACCTTCGGCGTGGCGTGGACCTCGGAGTTGCTGACGGTCACGGCCACCGATCCCGTCGGCGCACCCGTGAGCGTGCAGCCCAACACAGCGGTGTCGTGGAAGTCGGGCACGAGCACCGAGCCGGAACCCCCCACCCTGCCCGCGGCGCCCGATGTTTCAGAGATCCCGGTCGAGGACCTGGTGGCCATGGGCCCGCAGGTAGCCAAGCTCACGGAATGGCTCGGCCTCGCCCTCGACGAACCCGAGCTGCTGCGCACGTTGGGCGCGTCGCCGCGGCTCGGTGTGCTGATCACCGGTCCCGCTGGGGTGGGCAAGGCCACGCTCGCGCGTGCAGTGCTCGCCGATCGCCGCGTGATCGAACTGGACGGGCCCACCGTCGGCGCGTCGGAAATCGGCGCTCGGCTGCGCATGGTGAGTGAGGCGGTCGCCGCGATAACCGCACCCGGCGGAGTGCTGCTGATCACCGACATCGACGCGCTACTGCCGGCCGCCGCCGAGCCGGTGTCCACGCTGATTCTGGATCAATTGCGCGCCGCGGTCGCCCGCCCGGGTGTCGCCCTCATCGCCACGACCGCACATCCCGACGACGTCGACGACAGGCTGCGCGAGCCGGAAATCTGCGACCGTGAGTTGAGCATCGGCCTGCCCGACGCGGCCGCGCGCAAGGCGCTGCTCGAGTCGCTGCTTCGCTCTGTGCCGACCGGGGAGCTGCGCCTCGTCGACATCGCCGCACGCACACCTGGTTTCGTGGTCGCCGACCTGTCCGCGCTCTGCCGGGAGGCCGCTTTGCGAGCTGCCGCACGGGCCAGTCGCACCCACGAGAAACCCCAGTTGGACCAGGATGACCTGCTCGGCGCTCTCGAGGTGATCCGGCCGCTGTCGCGCGCGGGGTCGGAGGAACTGTCCATCGGCAGTCTGACGCTCGACGATGTCGGCGACATGGCCGAGACCAAACAGGCACTGACCGAGGCGGTGCTGTGGCCGCTGCGGCACCCGGACTCGTTCGCGCGATTGGGCGTGCAACCGCCGCGCGGCGTCCTGCTGTACGGCCCGCCGGGGTGCGGCAAGACGTTTCTCGTGCGCGCGCTGGCCAGTTCCGGTCAGCTCAGTGTGCATTCGGTGAAGGGTGCGGAACTCCTGGACAAGTGGGTCGGCGCGTCCGAGCGTGCGGTACGAGAGTTGTTCACTCGCGCGCGGGATTCCGCGCCGTCGCTGATCTTTCTCGACGAGGTGGATGCACTCGCCCCGCGGCGCGGGCAGAGTTCGGATTCCGGGGTGGCCGACCGGGTGGTCGCCGCGCTGCTGACCGAACTCGACGGCGTGGAACCGCTGCGCGACGTCGTCGTGCTCGGCGCCACCAACCGCCCGGAGTTGATCGACCCGGCGCTGCTCCGCCCGGGCCGGCTGGAGCGACTGGTGTTCGTTCCGCCGCCAGACGCGGCCGCACGCAAACAGATCCTGCAGACGGCCGGCAAGTCGGTGCCGCTGGCCGCGGACGTCGACCTCGATGCGCTGGCCGAGGATCTCGACGGCTACTCGGCCGCGGATTGCGCGGCCCTGTTACGCGAGGCCGCGCTGTCGGCCATGCGACGCAATGTGGATGCCGCCGACGTCACGGCCGCCGATGTCGCCGCGGCTCGCGCGACCGTGCGTCCGTCACTGGATCCGAAGCAGGTCGCGGCGCTGGCCGCCTATGCCGCCGAGCGCTGACCGCCAGTCCATCTCGTGCGGCACGTCGCCGGAATCGCGCGCCCAGTAGGATTTGGGTGCTCCGCCTGATCCCCGATCACAGCGATCACCTTGCCACCGAGACCGACGGAGTTCGATGCTCGCAATCTTGCTCGCCCTGGGTGCCACGGCCCTGCTGGCTCCGCTGTGCGTGCGTGCGCTGGGCAGAAACGCCTTCGTGCTGCTCGCCGCAGTGCCGTTGGGCTGTTTGGCGTGGGTGGGGTGGCACTGGAACCGTCGGTCAGCCGAGACGCTGGATTGGATCCCGGGCCTGCATCTGAGCATCAGCCTGCGCTTCGACACGCTGGCGGCGATCATGTGCGCGCTGGTGCTCGGCGTCGGCGCGTTGGTGCTGTTGTACTGCTCGCGATATTTCACCGACGATGAGCCGCGTCTGGGCCTGTTCGCCGCCGAACTGGTCGGCTTCGCCGCGGCGATGTTCGGGCTGGTCACGAGCGACAACCTGCTGTTGCTCTACACGTTTTGGGAACTGACCACCGTGCTGTCGTTCCTGCTGGTCGGCCACTACGCGGAACGGGCGACGAGTCGGCGCGCGGCCACTCAGGCGTTGCTGGTCACCACCGCCGGTGGGTTGGCGATGCTGGTCGGCATCATCGTGCTCGCCCAAGCAGGCGGCAGCTATCAGATCTCGGTTCTGCTGGCGAACCCGCCGCATGGTGCCGCCGCCGTAGTCGGTGTCGCCTTGATCCTGGCCGGCGCGATCAGCAAGTCGTCGATCGTGCCCATGCACTTCTGGCTGCCGGGCGCGATGGCCGCACCGACGCCGGTCAGCGCATATCTGCACGCGGCCGCGATGGTGAAGGCCGGGATCTATCTGATCGCCCGACTGGCACCCGGATTCGCCGAGAACCCGGCGTGGCACGTCACGATCATTCCGCTCGGGCTGGTCACCATGGTGCTCGGCGGGTGGCGGGCCTTCGGCGCGCACGATCTGAAGTTGGTGTTGGCGTTCGGCACGGTCAGCCAGTTGGGGTTCATGGCCGTACTCGTCGGAATCGGCACCCAGGCGGCGGCGCTGGCCGGGATGGCGATGCTGCTGGCGCACGCCCTGTTCAAGGCTGCATTGTTCATGACGGTCGGCATCATCGACCACACGACCGGCACCCGCGACATTCGCAAGCTCGCCGGACTGGGTCGCCGGTTGCCGGTCTTGGCGGTAGTCGCCGCCCTGGCCGCCGCAAGCATGGCGGGATTGCCGCCGTTTTTGGGCTTCGTCGGCAAGGAGGCGGCCTTTACGGCCATCGCCGATGCCCCGACATTGGCTAGTTGGGTGCAGATCGTCACCCTGGCTGCGGTCGTGCTCGGTTCGGTGTTGACGCTCGCATACAGCCTGCGGTTCTGGGTGGGCGCATTTGGTTCGAAGGAACTTACGGAGCCCTCGCCGGCGGTAGCGCGCATGCACGCGCCGGGAGCGCTGTTCCTAGCGCCGCCCGCATTGCTGGCGGTAAGTGGATTGGCCGCCGGACCGGCGGCCGCGGCGGTAGGCAACCTGCTCGAGCCGTATGCGCGGACGCTGCCCGGCGCGGCGACGCTGCACCTGCTGCTGTGGCACGGTTTCGGATTGGCGCTCGCGCTCACCGGCGTCGTCGTGGCCGGTGGTGTCGTTATGTACGCGGGTCACCGCATCGTCGACCGGCTGCGGCCACGGAAAGCATTGCTGGGCAATGCCGATCGAGCCTACGACGCGGCGTTGCGAATGATGGACCGGTTGTCGATCGAGATGACCAGCGCCACGCAGCGCGGATCGCTGCCGCTGACCCAGGCCACCATCCTCACCACCATGGCAGTGCTGCCCACCGTGCTGCTCGCGCTCGGCGCCACCGCGCAACTGCATGCGCGACTGTGGGATTCGCCCTGGCAACCAGCCATCGCCGCGGTGATGATCGCGGCAGCATTGGCCGCGACAATCATGCGCAACCGATTGGCGAGCGTATTGCTGGTCGGCGTCACCGGCTACGGCTGCGGCGTCCTGTTCGCCGTGCACGGCGCTCCCGACCTGGCGCTGACCCAGTTCCTGGTCGAGACGCTCACCCTGGTGATCTTCGTGCTCGTTTTGCGCAAGCTGCCCGCAGAGATCGAAGACGCCCGCGTCGCGGCGTTTCGGCTACCGCGCGCGGCGCTCGCCATCGTGGTCGGGGCGGTGGTCGCGGTCATCGGCGCATTCGCTTCGAACGCGCGCCGCAGCGCGCCCATTTCGGCGCAGATGCCCGACGCGGCCTACCACCTCGGCAACGGCCGCAACGTGGTGAACGTGTTGCTCGTGGACATTCGCGCATGGGACACCCTCGGCGAGATCTCGGTGCTGCTGGTCGCCGCGACCGGCGTGGCATCGCTGGTGTTCCGGCACCGCCGCTTCGGCACTGCCCCGCGCGTGTCCGACGTGCCGTCGTTTCAGCCCAGCGCCGAGGTCACCTGGCTGCGCGGCGGCGAACTCATCGACCCTCGGCACCGGTCGCTGGTGCTGGAGGTGACCACTCGACTGGTTTTCCCGACCATCATGGTGCTGTCGTTCTACTTCTTCTTTGCCGGACACAACGCGCCGGGCGGCGGATTCGCGGGCGGCCTCACTGCCGGGCTGGCGCTGGTGCTGCGGTACCTCGCCGGCGGTCGCTACGAACTCGGTGAGGCACTGCCCATCGACGCCGGACACATCCTCGGTGTGGGACTGGCGTTCGCGGCCGGCACCGCGGCGATGTCGATATTGGTGGGCGCGCCGGTATTGTCGTCGGCCACCATCGAATTCACGCTGCCGGTGATCGGCCACGCCAAGCTGGTGACGGCGGTGTTCTTCGACGTGGGGGTGTACCTGATCGTCGTCGGCCTGGTGCTGGATGTGCTGCGCAGTCTCGGTGCCCGCTTGGATTCGTCGGCCGAAGCGCAGGTCTTGGTAGGAGCCCGCCGATGAGTGCCAACCTGAGCCTGCTCGTGTTGATCGGCATCCTCGTAGCCGGGGGCGTCTACCTGATGCTCGAGCGGACCGTCACCAAGATGCTGCTGGGCATGATGTTGTTCGGCAACGGGGTGAACCTGCTGATCCTCACCGTCGGCGGCCCGGACGGTGCGCCACCCCTCGTCGGCAGGTCGAGCCTGCACGAACGAATGGCCGATCCGTTGGCCCAGGCCATGATTCTGACCGCCATCGTTATCACCATGGGCATCGCTGCGTTCGTTCTGGCACTGGCGTACCGGTCCTTCATGCTCACCACCAAGGACCGCGTCGAGAACGACCCAGAGGACGTCAAGGTGCTGCGCCGCACATCCCGGGCGGAGGCTCCCGACCAGGACCGTTCCGAAGACCCGGTGACCGGAGCAATGCGCATCACCGGCGATGCCTTCGACGCGCACGGCAACCCGATTCCCGTGACCGAGCTGCAGAACCTCGAGGACATCGAATATTACGAGGGTGTCGAGAGCTACGAGAGTGCCGAGCCGACATGACGATCGCGCACGACTGGTTCTATACCCTCGGACCGCTCCCCGTCCTGATCCCGCTGCTCGCGGCCGCGGCAACCCTGGTTTTCGGGCGGCGACCGACCTCGCAGCGAATCATCACCGTTGTCGCGCTGACCGCGGTCCTGGCGATCTCTGGACTGCTGCTGTATCTGGCCGACCGCGACGGGACCACCGCGATCCAGGTGGGCGGCTGGAACTCGCCGATCGGCATCACGCTTGTGGTCGACCGACTCTCGGCGGCAATGCTGGTGGTCAGTTCGATCGTCCTGCTCGCGGTGGTGGTGTACGCCGTCGGGCAGGGTGTGCGCGACGGCACCGAGCACCAGCCGACGTCGATCTTTCTGCCGACCTACCTTGCGCTGAGCGCAGGAATTTCCAACGCCTTCCTGGCCGGTGACCTGTTCAACTTGTACGTCGGTTTCGAGGTGCTGCTGGCCGCGTCATTCGTGCTGCTGACATTGGGCGCCAGCGCCGATCGGGTGCGCGCCGGGGTGTCCTACGTGATGGTGTCGATGGTGTCGTCGCTGGTTTTCCTGTGCGGCATCGCGTTTGCCTACGCGGCCACCGGCACTCTCAACTTGGCGCAATTGGCCATCCGCATCGGCGCTATCCCGGACGGTGTGCGCACGGCGATCTTTGCGGTGCTCCTGGTTGCGTTCGGTATCAAGGCGGCGGTGTTCCCGCTGTCGAACTGGCTGCCCGACTCCTACCCCACTGCGCCCGCACCGATTACCGCCGTCTTCGCGGGACTGCTCACGAAGGTCGGCGTGTACGCGATCATCCGGACCCACACGCTGTTGTTCCCCGGCCACACACTCGACAACGTGCTCATGGTGAGCGGTCTGCTGACCATGCTGGTCGGCATCCTGGGCGCAATCGCGCAGAGCGACATCAAGCGATTGCTCTCGTTCACTCTGGTCAGCCACATCGGCTATATGGTGTTCGGCATCGCGCTGTCGACCAAGGCCGGACTGGCCGGCGCCGTCTATTACGTCGCGCACCACATCATCGTGCAGACCACCCTATTTCTCGTCGTCGGCCTGATCGAACGGCAAGCCGGGTCGTCGTCGTTGCGCCGACTCGGCGGTCTGGCGGCAGCCAGCCCGCTGCTCGGGGTCGTCTTCCTGATTCCGGCGTTGAACCTGGGCGGCATCCCGCCGTTCTCCGGCTTCATCGGCAAGGTGGCGCTGCTGCAGGCAGGTGCGGCGCAAGCGACGCCGCTGGCTTGGGTGCTGGTAGCGGGTGGCGTCGTGACCAGCCTGCTGACGTTGTACGTGTGCGCGCGGGTGTGGACCAAGGCGTTCTGGCGATCGCGCGCCGACGCTCCGGAGGGCGCGCTGGCGGACGCGGCACCCTCGGCGTTGATCGACGAGTCGTTCGACATCTCCTTCGATGACCGGGCCGACGTCGGCCGGATGCCGGCGTTCATGGTGGCGCCGACCATAGCGCTCGTCGGCGTCGGCCTGTCGCTCACCGTGTTCGCGGGCCCGCTCATCGGGATTGCCGATCGCGCTGCGGCCGATCTGCGCGACCGCGCCGGTTATATCGATGCCGTCCTCGGCCCGGGCAGTTCATCGGGTGTGCGATGAGCGGGCAACTTCGGGTCAAGGCGTTCGTACTGGTGTGGCTGGCGATCGTCTGGGTGTGGCTGTGGGGCGACATCAGTTGGGCGAACGTGATTGCTGGACTGATCATCGGCGCGTTGATCATGGTGCTGCTGCCCCTGCCCCGGGTGCCCGTGGGCGGGCGGGTCCACCCGGTCGCCGTGCTCAAACTCGTTGTGCTGTTCGCTTATTACGCGATCGAATCCAGCGTTGCGGTGTCCTGGTTGGCAATTCGGCCAACGCCGCCGCCGGAGACCGGGCTGCTGGCCATTCCCGTATCCATTCGTTCGGACCTGGTGCTGGTGCTGTTTTCGGACGTGCTGAACATGATCCCGGGCAGCATGGTGCTCGAAATCGACAAGGAGGATCGGCTCGTGTACATCCATTTGCTCGACGCCGGCAGTCCCGCGGCCGTCGCCCGATTCCGCCGATCGATGGACCGGCTGGAGCGGCTGTTCATTCAGACCTTCGAGCCGGCACTGTGAGCACCGTTACCCTCATCGCGGGCATCGTCCTCGTCATCGCCGCGGCCCTGACGACCTACCGCCTGCTCGCCGGGCCCAACACCCTGGACCGCCTGGTCGCCGTCGACACGCTCATCGCCGTATCGATGTGCGGTTTGGCGGTGTGGGCGACCTACAGCAGCGACACGTCGGTGGCGCCGGGGATCGTCGCGCTGTCTCTCGTCGGCTTCCTCGGTTCGGCGAGCGTGGCCAGGTTCCGGGTGCGTGACGACCAATGAGCACAGTTCTCACCTGGGTTGCCGGCGTGCTGATCCTGTTCGGCGTCACGTTGGCACTCACGGCCGCGATCGGCATCGTCCGCTTCCCGGACACGCTGTCGCGCATGCATTCCGCGACCAAACCACAGGTGGTCGGCCTGCTGTTGGTGCTGGTCGGGTCGGTGATCCACCTGCGCGGCAACCCCGATGTCTGGATGCTCGTCCTGGTCGGACTGTTCACATTGGTGACTGCGCCGGTGATCGCGCACATGGTCGGCCGGGTGGCATACCGCGAGGAGCACGGCAGGAATCCGGCTGACGAGGTTCACCCGCCGAGCTGACGCAACTCCGTCAGGACCAGCCCCATGTCATCGATGCGGGCGACGATGGATTGCAGCGCCGCGGGGTCGACAGATCCGCGCAGCACAGTGCGGCCCTTTCCGCGTTCGACGGTCTCGAACTCGGGAAAGGCTGCTGTTGCGCGATCGGAAAGCTCGGCTCCGATGACGACCTCGTACGGCACTGCCCCCACCCCTCCAGGATGCGCGCACGAATGCCCGGAAACCTCACCCGACATGGATGAACTCGAGGATGAAGGTTCAGAGCAGGCCGCGTTCCAGAGCCACCGACACGGCTTCGCGGCGGCTGCGGACGTTCAACTTGCGGTAGATGCCGCGCAGGTGGGTCTTGACCGTGTTTACGGAGACGAACATGTCCGCGGCGATCTGCTCGGTGGTTCGCCAGCTCGGTAGCTCGCGCAACAATTCGCGCTCGCGCGGCGTCAACCCTTCCCCGCCGAAAACGTTCTCCGGGAACGCGTGCAGGACCCGATCTGCGAACCAGTCCACCGCGCCGAAGCGGCCACGGCTGGACTGCAGGACGTCGTGGCAGCCGTACTGCAGCTCGAGGAACGGCCAGACGATCGACTCGCCTGCGGCCAATTCCAGGGCCCCCGAAAGTGATTCGTGCGCATAGGAGGGCCGACCCTGTTCGTGCGCGATCGCCGAATCCAGCACCAGCGCCCGCACCAGCGTGATGCCGACCACCGGACGGAGTGCGCCAGAAAGGATCGGATCGAGTTCTGCCTTGCCGCGGTCGAACTGGTGCGATTGCCAGGCAATCAGCGCGCGCAGCAACGCCAGTTCGGCGACGTCACCGAGGGTCGCCTGCAGCGGCTCCAAAAGCGCAGTGATCCAATGTGGTTCGCCCACCTCGCAGAAGATGTGGGCCACGTCCGGCGCGAGCAACGCGATGAAGTGTGGCGGAACGGTGCCCGTGAGGGCATCCGGGAAGGTGTCGCGAATAGTTGAGGCGACCCGACGGCGTTCGTTGGTGGCCGGAAACGCGAGGATGGCCTCGAGGCACTCGGCGCCGCGGGCGATCGAGACGTCGGCTTCCTCGACGAGTGTCGGCAGGTTCTCGACGTAGACCTGCTCGGCCACCGGTTCGGCGCGCAGATGCGCCACCAGCGCGTCCACCAGGTGCGCGATGTGCTGGTACGTATCGTCCAGCAGGTCATGCGCGGCGCCGAAAGCGATGGCGTGGGCCGCGTGCGAGCGCGCGTCGGCCAGTCGTCCGGCGCCCAACTGCACGGCCGCCAGTCCCGTCATCGCTTGCAATGCCAGCGCATCGGACCGGGCGGCGGCAGCCTTGGTGAGCGCGCCGTCGAGGTGTGTCGCGGCGGCGTCGAGGTGACCACGGTAGAGCTCGACGTTGCCGAACTGCAGCAAGGCGAAGGCGTCCAGCAGTAAGTCTCCCGAACTGCCCGGCGACCGCGAATCGATCTGCCTCATGGTCGATTCCAGGGTGCCCGCCCGCATGCCAACCTGCATGCGCAGCGCCCGGTAGAGCACGCCGAGGTCACCGACCAGCGGTTCACTATTGTGCACCGCATCCAGCGTTGCCGCGGCCGCGTGCGGGTGCGCGCCGGCGAGCTCGGACGCCGCACGGATCAACAGCACCACCGGACACCGCCGCAGACCGGGCGGGAACTTCGCAATCAGCTCGCCGACGCGCGTGCTGCGAGCCTCCACCGCCAGCGCAGGTCCGAATCGGGACACGATTGCGGTAGTGATCGCAGAATCGCTTGCGGCCAACGCGTGTTCGAGCGCTTGCAGTGCATCGCCCATTTCCATGTACCAGTGCGCGGCTGCCCGCTGCAGACTCTGAAAGTTGCCGCCGCGCCGGGCTTCCGCGATGAGATAACTGCGTAACAACGGGTGATACCGGTACCGCGCGGGCGCGCCGTTGGTCCGCGTCAGCAGAAAATTGTTGCGCTCCAACTCATCGAGAATGCGTTGCGCGGAATCGCTGCCCGAAAGCCGTTGCGCGAGATCGACATCGAAGTGCCGCGGAATCGCCGTGGCGACCAGAAAGTCGAGCATCTCCGGCGGGATCTCGGAGAAGATTTCGGAAAGCAAGTAGTCGGCAACCGCACGCGCGTCCCCGCTGAACTCGGCAATGGCGCGGTGCAGGTCGGCGCGGCGGGACAACATCATGGCGGCCAGGCACACGCCAGCCGCCCACCCTTCGGTGCGGGCCATGACCGCGGCCAAATCCGCGTCGTCGAGGGCGACCCCGTGTTCGCCGAGCAGCGCCGCCGCCTCGCTCGAGGTGAACGCCAAGTCACGACCCGTGATCTCGGCGACGCGCCCTTCCAGAACCAGCCGCTGCAACGACGGCCGTTGCGGGGAAAGCCGCGGTTCGAAACGACCCGCCAGCAGAACGCGACACCGCTCGGGCGCCGACCGCACCAACTCCCACAGGTATTCGAGCGCGGCCGGCTCGCGAAGCAGATGCACATCATCGACGCAGAGCAGAACGGACTCGCCCGCCTGCCCCACCGAATTCATCAGGCGGCGCGGATCGCCGTGCTGACCGCTCAGTCGCAGTTGCTGAATGGCGGCGCCGAGCGACGTGCTGCCGGCGCCGAGTAAGGCCGCGGTGACGTCGGTGGCCAGCGCCGCACGTTCGTTGTCACGTGGGTCGACGGTCAGCCAGGCGACCGCGGTGTCCGCAGTGCGGTGCGCTTCCCGCGCGTAATCGAGCAATGCGACGGTCTTGCCGCTTCCGGCGGCCGCGGCCAAAAAGACGCTGCGGCTGTCGGAGCGGAGGAGCGCGCGCAGCAGGCGTGGACGGCTGACGATCGGCGCTGCGACCTCGGGGATGCGCGCCCGCTCCCCGGGTACCGCAGCGGCCGAGTGCACTGTCATCTCCAAAATTCCACCCCACCCTATTTTGGAGGAAGTCTATCCACTTTTAATATCGAAATGCCTGCAAATCGCCGATTGTTTGCTCGCCCGAGGGTTACGGTTGTGCCGTGGAATCGAGCGACATCGCGAGCGATCCAGTCAGTACCGAGAAGACCGGGGACGAGACCGCTGCGCAGCGCGGTTTCATTGCGGCCCTGGAGCCGGGAATCGTCACCGCCGACGACGGTAGCGTCGTCTGGGACAACGACTCTTACGGATTCCTTGCCGCGGACTGCCCCCCGACCGTCCACCCGAGCCTATGGCGGCAGTCGCGACTTGCGGCCAAGCAAGGATTGTTCGAGGTCTGCGAAGGCATTTACCAGGTTCGTGGGCTCGATCTTTCGAACATGACGCTGATAGAAGGCGAATCGGGAGTCATCGTCATCGACCCGCTGGTCTCGGCCGAGACGGCGGCCGCCGCGCTGGCGCTCTACCGCCGGCATCGCGGCGAGCGCCCGGTGACGGGCGTGATCTACACCCATTCGCATGTTGATCATTTCGGCGGGGTCAAGGGAGTTATTACACCTGAGGCCGTCGCCGCTGGTCAGTGCCCGGTACTGGCGCCTGCCGGGTTCATCGCGCACGCCGTTTCGGAGAACATCTACGCGGGCACGGCCATGGCGCGGCGCGCCGGTTACATGTACGGCGCCGCACTTCCGCGCGGCCCGCGCGGTGGGGTGGGATCGGGACTGGGGCAGACCACGTCGCTGGGCACCGTCACGGTGATCCGGCCGACCGTGACCATTTCCGAAACCGGACACATCGAGACCGTCGACGGCGTCGAGATCGAGTTTCAACTGACACCGGGCACCGAGGCGCCGGCGGAAATGAACTTCTACTTCCCGCAGCACCGCGCCCTGTGCATGGCCGAGAACGCGACTCACACCCTGCACAATCTGCTTACGCTGCGCGGCGCGCTGGTCCGCGACCCGCACGTGTGGTCGAGCTATCTGACCGAGTCGATCAACCTCTACGCCCATCGTTGCGACGTGCTCTTCGCGTCACACCACTGGCCGACGTGGGGAACCGCTGAACTCACCGAATTCCTGCGTCAGCAGCGAGACCTTTACGGGTACTTGCACGATCAGACGCTGCGCCGGATGAATCAGGGCTGGACCGGCAGCGAGATAGCCGAAACCTTCGAGTTGCCACCGGCATTGGCACAGGCCTGGCACACTCGCGGCTATTACGGTTCGGTCAGCCACAACGTCAAGGCGATCTACCAGCGCTACATGGGCTGGTTCGACGGCAATCCGGCGCACCTGTGGGAGTACCCGCCGGTGGAGTCGGCTCGTCGGCACATCGAATTCATGGGTGGCGCAGCAGAAGTGGTGCGTCGTGCCCGCGAGACCCTCGCGGCGGGCGATCTACGCTGGGCCGCGCAGGTTCTCAACTACGTCATCTTCGCTGAGCCCGCCGACTCCGCGGTCTACGCCGAAGCGGTTGCGCTGCAGGCCGATACTTTCGAGCAGCTCGGCTTCGGCGCCGAGAACGCCACCTGGCGCAACTTCTACCTCACGGGCGCGTACGAGCTGCGCAATGGTTCCATCGGCACACCCGCCGGGACGGGTGGAACCGACATCCTTTCGGAGCTGACCATCGAGCAGCTTTTCGACGCGATGGCCTTGCGCATCGACGGACCACGAGCCTGGGATGCCCCCGTGGTCATCGATTGGCACATCAGCGACGAGGGCACTGTGCGCCGCACCGAGCTACGCAACGGCCTGCTGGTGCATTTCGATTGTGGCGACGGAATTTTCGATCCGCCCGACGCATCATTCACGATGCCGCGCACCGTCCTGTTGGGCGTGTTGCTCGGCGGCGCGAACCTGCTCGAGGCCATCTCGAATGGCACGGTGACTGTCACCGGTGACGCGATGAAACTCGGGGAGTTGGTCGGCTACCTCGATGCGCCGGACCCTGACTTCGCGATAGTCACACCATGAGAAAGCTCCTGTGTGCCGCCGCCCTCGTCGCCTCGGTCATGGCTGTGCCTGCGATACCGGCGGACGCCGCGCCCATCTCGCCGGTGGGTACCGTGACCGCCTCGGCCCCGTTGAACCGGGCACTCTGGATTCCCGGCACCGCGGCCGCCTACCGCCTCACCTCCGTGACCACCGACGCCTTCGGACAACAGGCGCTGAGCACCGGAGAACTCTTCCTGCCCAACGGCACCGCACCACCGGGTGGCTGGCCGGTTATCTCGTGGGCACACGGCACCTCTGGACTCGGCGACAGCTGTGCACCGTCAGTCGCGGGCCCAGCCGACCGCGACCGTGATTTCGAGTACTTGAACACCTGGATCACCCAGGGCTACGCGATCGTCGCCTCCGACTACGCCGGGCTCGGCACACCCGGGCTGCCCGCCTACCTGAACGGTAGGTCCGAAGCGCACAACGTGGTGGACATGGTCAAGGCCGGCCGGGCGTATGCGCAGCAGAATCTGCCCGCGGCCCAACAGCTTTCCCGAAAGTGGGTGACCATCGGACAGTCGCAGGGCGGCGGTGCCGCGATCTACACGGCGCGCTATGCCACCGAGTTCGGCGGCGCCGACCTCGATTACCGCGGCGCGGTCGGCACAGGCACGCCGGCCTACATCGAGAACCTGGTTTCGACGCTCGCGCCGAAGTTGCCGCCGGTCGCGCTGCCCGCCGGGATGACGGCCTACCTTTCCTACATTCTCTCCAGCTTGCGTTACGTCCACCCGGAACTGGGCATCGACTCGATCCTCACCGACACCGGCCGCAAGTATCTGGCGCTGGCACAGACGCGGTGCATCTTCGATTTCGAGAACGATGTGCGCGGTGTGAACGTCGGCGACTTCGTGACCGCGCCGGTGCGGTCCCTCCCGAACTGGACCGCGATCATCGACGACTACATGGCCATGCCCGAATCCGGTTACGACAAGCCCTTCTTCATGGGCCACGGCCTGCTCGACACCGACGTGCCGTACCCGGTCACAGCGGCCTATGTCGCGCGATTGATGGCCAATCGCCAGCCGGTCACGTTCAAGACGTACCTGGCCGATCACTCCGGCACGCTGATCCAATCACGCAGGGACAGCGTGCCGTTCGTGCGAGCGCTGTTCAGCTGAGCCCCGTGCACTGAGTGTCCATTCCTGGCACCTACGCAGTCGAATCCGGCGCCAGGGGCCCCAATAGTGGACATCTGGTGCACCGGGTCCGGCTATAGATCCCTCGCCAGCGCGCGCCCCGCGGCCCGACCGGAGAAGATGCACCCGCCAAGGAATGTGCCCTCGAGCGCGTTGTAACCGTGCACGCCGCCACCTCCGAAACCGGCGACCTCGCCAGCCGCGTACAACCCTGCGAACGGCTCGCCGGCCGGCGTCATTACCTGCGAATCGAGGTTGGTTTCCAGCCCACCCAATGTCTTGCGGGTCAGAATGTTCAGGCGCACGGCGATCAACGGCCCATGCGTGGGGTCGAGCAGTCGGTGCGGTTTGGCGGTCCGAACCAGCTTGTCGCCCAGGAACTTGCGCGCATTGTGGATTGCCATGAGCTGCAGATCCTTGCTGAACGGGTTGGCCAGCTCGCGGTCGCGCGCGACGATCTGCCGCTCGAAATCGGCTAGGTCCACGTATCCGCCGCGGCCGATCTTGTTCATGCCCTCGACCAGTTCGGCGAGCGTGTCCGCGACGACGAAGTCGACGCCGTGCTGCTTGAACGCCTCGACCGGCCCGGGCGCCCCCTTGGCCAGTCGGCTCTTCGCGGCGAACTTCAGATCCTTGCCGGTGAGGTCTGGATTTTGCTCGGAGCCCGACAGCGCGAACTCCTTCTCAATGATGGTCTGATTCAGCAGGAACCACGAGTAGTCGTAGCCGGTGGCGAGGATCGCCTTCATGGTGGAGTTGGTGTCGAAGCCGGGGAAGTTCGGCGACGGCAACCGTTTTCCATTGGCGTCGAACCACATCGATGACGGCCCCGGAATGATCCGGATCGCGTGGTCCGGCCAGATCGGATTCCAGTTGATGATGCCTTCGGTGTAGTGCCACATGCGATCTCGGTTCACCAAGTTGGCACCCGCGTCCGTGCTGATCTGCAGCATCCGGCCGTCGACGTATGCCGGCACGCCCGAGATGAGCGTCTTCGGGCACGGCCCGAGTCGTTCGGTCGGCCAGTTACGGCGGATCATTTCGTGGTTGTGGCCGATGCCGCCGGAGGTCACGATGACGGCTTGGGCGCGGAACTCGAAGTCTCCCACCACCGTCCGTGACGACGCCTTGCCGCGTTCGAGGTCGGTGTCCTCGAGGACCGATCCCCGCACCCCGACCACTGCACCGTTCTCGACGATCAACTCGTCGACGCGCCGCCGAAACGCGAACGACACCAAGCCATCCCGCTCGCCGGCCAGCACTGGCTCGAGAAAGACCCGGACCACCTCCGGGCCGGTGCCCCAGGTGAGGTGAAACCGCGGCACCGAGTTGCCGTGACCGTCGGCGTTACCGCCGCCGCGTTCGGCCCAGCCGAGCACCGGGGTGATGCGCAACCCGAGGTCGTGCACGTACTGCCGCTTGATTGTGGAGGCGAATTCGACGTAGGCCTGTGCCCACTTGCGCGGCCAGTAATCCTCGCGCTCCCGGTCGAAGCCCGCCGAGCCGAACCAGTCCTGCAGCGCCAGCTCGTAGGAGTCCTTGATTCCGAGCCGGCGCTGTTCCGGGGAATCCACCAGGAAGAGTCCGCCCAGCGACCAGAATGCTTGTCCGCCAAGGTTGTTGCGGTTCTCCTGATCGATGACGAGCACCCGCTTGCCGGCCTTCA
Source organism: Skermania sp. ID1734 (assembly GCF_007489285.1). GTDB lineage: Bacteria > Actinomycetota > Actinomycetes > Mycobacteriales > Mycobacteriaceae > ID1734. Next base: position 24,789 of record NZ_VLIY01000008.1, on the reverse strand, counting down.
CCAACTCGTGGGTGGCCACCAGGCCGGCGAGCCCCGCACCGACGACAATCACGTCCACGCTGTCGTTCATGATCCTCCTTGCACGGTGCTCAGTTCCCGCGGCGAGCTCGCGCGGAAGAACGTCGCGTAGAACCCTATTGCCAAAACGGCCAGTGCGCCCACGATCAGCGTTCCCGCCAACACCGGGTTATGCGCCATCTCGACGGCCAGGAACCGGTACGCCAACAGCAATCCCGTCAGCAGCGCCAGCCCGCCGCTGACCAACCGGATCCGGACCCAGCCCCAGCCGCGAACCGGGTCGCGCAGCGCGGCCTCGACGGTAAGGCACAAGACCGCGCCGGCAACCAGGTCGACCCCGTAGTGGTAGCCGAAGCCCAACGTCGCGGCGACCGTGCAGACCAACCACAGCGTGCCGCCCCAGCGCAGCCAGCGCGGCGCCGGATCGATCCCGTCGATGTCGCGGCGCGTATGCAGGAACACCGACAACGCCCACGCCGTGTGCATCGACGGCATGCAATTGCGTGGCGTGAACGCATCGAACCGCATCGCGCCCACGATCGAACTGTCCGGCGGCACGACGGTCGGCCAGTAATCGCCGGCGGCGAATCCGTGCCCGCCCGAACCGAACGCGAACAGCGGACCGACCACCGGAAAAATCATGTACACGATCGGTCCCAGCAGGCCCAAGACCAGAAAGGTGCGCACCAGGTAATGCCTGGGCCACTCACCGCCGGTGCCAACCCGGCGGAGCTGATACACCGCGACCACCATCGCCGCCACCGGGAGTTCGATGTACACCCAGTGCAGCACGCCGTAGCCGACCGAACCCATGGCATCGACCACCCGGCCCATGACCCACGACGGGTCGCCGAGTGCGCGGTCCGCAAGAACGACGTAGCCGTCGAGCACCGTCGGCCGCGCGATCGCAGTGAGCTGCAGCCAGGTGTCGCCGAGCTTGGTGGCGATGACCAGCAGTGCGCCCAAGCCGGCGGCGCGCAACGCCGTCACTCGTTGCGGGCCCGACCATCGCAGGCCGGCGACAACGGCTATTGCGGTCAGCACGATCAGCGGTCCATTGCCGACCGTCAGCAGCCCACCCCGCAGCGCGCGCTCGGCGGCGAAGCCGACATCCAATGCGACCGCTGCGGACACCGCAATGATCCGCTGCCGAACACTCAGTCCCACCAACGCCAGCGCCAGCCCGGCCCACGGCACCGAGGCAGATTTGGGCGTCGCCACATAGTCGCTGAGCAGCGCCAGCACCGGACCCTGCAGGTGGTCGCGCAGTGCCAAGAACTGGAAAACGACCAACATCACCGTGGACCCGGCGAGGGCAGCTGAGACGAACGTGTACCTCGACGGCGGGCGGGCTCGCAGGCGCCCCGGATCGTCGATCAGCACCGGTCAATGGTAAACGGCCAGTGAACGCGAATTCGACACCGTATGAACTTGATTAGGTATCGAGTTCGGCCACCAGCGCGTCCACCACCGCCACCAAATCCCCGCCCGACGAGTCCGCCACCTGCCGTTGCCGCTGGTAGGAGGCACCGCGACGAGGTATGTCGGCGACCATGGCCAACTCGTCTGCACAACCGAGACGGGCTGCGGTCGGCGCGAGACGATCGAGCAGCAGGTCGAGATCCTCGGTGACCAACCGCTCATTGCTGTCGTCATCGACGATGACAATCGCGTCGAGGCCGTACCGCGCCGCGCGCCACTTGTTTTCCTGCACGTGCCAGGGCGGCAGGGTCGGCAACTCTTCACCGGCCTCCAGGCGGCGATCCAGGTCGACCACCAGGCAGTGAATCAGCGCGACCAGCGCTCGCAGTTCGGTCCGGGTGGAGATACCGTCGCAGACCCGCACCTCGATGGTGCCCCACTTGGGCGCCGGCCGGATATCCCAGTGCATCCCGCCCAGTTGCTCGATCACGCCCGTCTTCATCTGGTCGTGCACGAACGCCTCGAACTGCGCCCAGTTCTCGAACTGGAATGGCAACCCGGCCGTCGGCAACTGCTGGAACATCAGCGCCCGGTTGCTGGCATAGCCGGTGTCCACGCCCGCCCACATCGGCGAGGACGCGGACAGCGCGAGCAGGTGCGGATACTGGATCAGCAGCGAGTTCAGGATCGGAAAGACCTTGTCCTGGTGCGACAACCCGACGTGCACATGCACGCCCCAGATGAGCATCTGCCGGCCCCACCACTGGGTGCGCTCGATCAATTCCTCGTAGTGCGGCGACCGAGTCAGCTGCTGTCGAGACCATTCGGCGAACGGATGCGTCCCGGCGCACAGCAGGTCGATGCCGAGCGGGTCGGTGGCGCGGCGCACGGTTCGCAGGGTTCCGGTCACGTCGTCGATGGCCTCGGCGACGGTGTCGTGCACGCCGCTGACCAGCTCGACGGTGTTGCGGAGCAGCTCTTTGGTGACTTGCGGTGTGCCGTCGTGAGCGCGCAGTTCACCGACAGCCTCGAGCACCTCCGCCGCGCTGTTGGACAGATCCCGGGAGTCGCGGTCGACGAGCGCAATTTCCCATTCGACGCCGAGGGTGTGCCTCGGCGAGCCCTTGAAATCCAGCAGGTTGCGGGATTCCGGAGAACCGGACACGGCGGCTAGCTAGGTGCCATAGGAATTACTTGAGGACGCCGCACGCCACCCGCGGACCCGAGTCGGCGTCGGCGTGGATGATCAGCGCGTGGCCACCGTCGGCCTTGATCTCCTGCACGGTGAAGGCGTCCGTGGTGGTGACAAGTTCGCCCTTGCCGTCCTGGCGGATCTGCAGGGTGGTCAGCTCGCCGCTCTCCGGAGTTCCGGTATGACCGGGTGCCTGGTAGTGCCCGCCAGCAGACATGAAGTCGCCGGGCTCGCCGCCGTTCGGCGCCGTGGAATCCGGTTCGCACTTGCCCACCTGGTGCACGTGCACGCCGTGCAGGCCCGGCGTTAGCCCCTGCGCGGTGATCTTGATCTGGACGTAGCTGCCTTCTTGCGTGAACGTCGCGTTGGCGACCGCCTTGCCCTTGGCGTCCTTCAGTTCGGTGCTGACCGATTGGCCGCCCTGGCCCGGCTCGCTGGTGACACCCGCGCTTTCGGACGGCTCGGTGGTCTCGCCGCCGCTGGCGCCGCCCGGCGCGGGCGCGCTGGTAAACACCGACGGCGTACCGCCCCCCTGCTTGTTGGAGGCCTCCTGACCGTTGCTGCACGCGGCAAGCCCCAGGGCGGCGACAGCAATGACCGGAACCACAATGCGAGACGAGAGCCGAACTGTACGCAAAGCCATCAAACCGCTCCTTCGGGAGGTGGCGAGCAGGTGGACATGATCATAACTGTGGCCGCAGTTGGCCCGTCGGCGGTTCGTTCTGCCGGTTCGTTCTGACGGTTCGGTTACGGACCCGCGAGGATGACGATCACGCCCGGCGAGGCGTTGGCGATTCCCGCGAACCGGGGTTGGGCCGAGGCGCCGAGCAACTGCGCGATGGCCTCGGCTTCCGCCTTTTCACCCGACGAATTGCTGTAGTAGACAGTCGTTTTCGGGATATCGCCGGTGCTGTAATTGCTGACCTCGGTGACGTTGTAACCCTGCGCGCGCAGCTTGTCGGCCGTGCGCGCCGCGAGCCCACTGACCGTGGTGTTGTTCAGCACCCGCACCGGTATCGACTTGTCGACGGTTCCCGTGGGCGCGGCAGTGGCGGTGGCCGATGCGCTCGCCGTCGCCGTCGCTGACGCCGACGGCACGTTCGCGGTTCCGCTGGCGGGAATGACACTCGGCGTGACAACGGCGGACGAATTGTTGGCGGTCGATTTGGACAGCGACATCGCGCCGAGGCCGCCGAACACAATTCCCAACGCAATCAGGACCATTGCCAGCGCGCGCAGCGGTGGCCCGTCGCTAGGCGAATTCGGACTTGTCACGTCCACGACCCTAGTTGACTAGAGCGCACCGGCTAGATTTCGAAGCCGAGCCGCCGCGCCGCGCGCGCCTTCTGCCTGCTGGCGCGAAGTCTGCGCAACCGCTTGACGAGCATCGGATCCGCGGCGAGCGCCTCCGGACTGTCCACGAGTGCATTCAGCACCTGGTAGTACCTGGTGGCGGACATGTCGAAGAGTTCCTTGATCGCTTCTTCTTTGGCGCCGGCGTACTTCCACCATTGCCGCTCGAAAGACAGGATGTCGTGCTCACGCCGGGTGAGGCCGTCCTCGCCGCGCTCGTTGTCGGACCGTCCCCCGTTTGCGGGCTGATTCCGGCTACGTGCCGCTGCGCCGTCCATCGCACTCCTCGAAAAGTCCGCAAAATTTGTCGTGCCCTCGCGTGTTCGGCAAACCGATCACTCGGCCGCTGGTGAATCACACGATTGTTGTTCGACGGACATTCAATCACGTTCTGCGCGGCACAAAGATCGACTTCGACGGCGCGTCGTAATCGCGGTGTGACGCGAGCGTGACGAGCAGGGCGAAAGTGGCGCGGCTAACTCGCAGTATCCTTGCCGACCATGGCGATTCTTCCCATCCGCATCGTCGGCGATCCCGTCTTGCATCAGCCCACCGAGAAAGTGACGCAGTCGCCGGAGGAGCTCGCAGACCTGATCGCGGACATGTACGACACTCTCGACGCCGCGAACGGCGTGGGATTGGCCGCCAACCAGGTGGGAGTTGGCTTGCGGTTGTTCGTATATGACTGCCCAGATCGCGACGAGAACGGCCAGCAGGTGATGCGCCGCGGCGAGGTGATCAACCCGGTCCTGGAAACGTCGGAGATCCCGGAAACCATGCCCGACCCCGAGAACGACGACGAGGGTTGCCTTTCCGTGCCCGGCGAGCAGTTTCCGACAGGGCGCGCCGACTGGGCTCGCGTCACCGGCACCGACGCCAAGGGCGAACCGGTCACCATCGAGGGCACGGGGTTCTTTGCGCGGATGCTGCAGCACGAGGTCGGCCATCTCGACGGCTTCCTCTACACCGACACGCTGATCGGGCGCAACGCCCGCGCGGCGAAAAAGGCGATCAAGCGAAACGGTTGGGGCAAGCCGGGTTTGAGCTGGGTGCCCGGGGAAGGCCCGGATCCGTTCGGGCACGACGACTGATCGGGCTCAGCCGAAGGCGATGACCTGGTCGCCCCACGCTTTGCGCACCGTTCCGTCAAGGTCGTGGTCGATCCGGTCCTGCTTGTCCATCACCAGCGTCGCTCGCTGCTCCTGATCGAACGCGGGCCACGCAGGCTCGGTGTCGGGTATTCCGTTGTGCGCGAAACTCGTCCACCGCTGCTGCAGCCGCTTGGTCAGCTTCTTCGCCGACTTCAGCCCGCCCAGCTTGTACGTGATGTCTTTCGGGCCGTGCTTGATGTTGCCCCACACATAGGCCAGTTCACTGCCGTGCGTCGCACCGATCCGCAGCAGTTTGAACATCGGTGTGGCGTAATCGAATCGGTAGAGCCAGGTCGGAGCCCGCTGGCTGTGCGCTTCGGCGATCCACAGCGTCGGCAGCCGGAAGCCGAAGTCGCGGGTGATGCCCAACCCGACCTGCAGCGGCGAGAGTGACTGGTACGCCGAGAGCAGTTGCTGTTCGGTCGGCAGCTCCAGATCCGGCTGCTCCTTGGCTATTTCGCCGAACATCGATCGGATGATCTCCGGGTCGATCGGCATGAGCGGCGACTTCATCAACCGAAACAGCGACGACTCGTCCTTGTTGCTGCCGATGATGAGCGGCACCGGATGTGCCGCGCCGGCACGGAATGCGTTGACCGGTGAGTCTGGCACGAGGTCGCCGTCGACGACCGGTGCGTACGCCAGGATTCCTGGACTGGCCTCCGGTATTGCGGTGAACAGTTCGTCGCCCGCCTTGGAGAGCTCGTCGGCCGACGCGGAACGCAACCGATCGACGCCGCCGAGAATGTGGCAGAACTTTTCGGCTACGCCCGCCGCCCTGTCGACGCCGTACATCGATGTTGCGGGCGAACTCTGCGCGATCGCCCGGTGAAACAGCCCGGCCGCGGCCGGGACGGTCATGAGCGTGGTCACCGCCCCGCCGCCCGCGGATTCACCGAACAGCGTCACGTTTGCTGGATCCCCGCCGAACCCTGCGATGTTGTCGCGCACCCATTCGAGCGCGGCGATCATGTCCCGCAGGGCGACGTTCGAGTCGAAACTGCCATCCAGCGAACTGAAATCGAGGAAACCGAACGGGCCGAGCCGGTAGTTGAACGTCACCACGACCACGTCACCGTTCTCGGCGAGGTGCGTGCCGTCGTAGAGCGGCTGGCTGCCGGCGCCGCGGAAGTAGGCGCCGCCATGAATCCAGACCATCACCGGCTTGTTCGACGCGTTGACCGGCGCCCAGATGTTGACCGACAGGCAGTCCTCGTCCATGCGGACGTCGGCGCCGAGGTCGATCACGGCCAGCCGGCCCTGGGGTTCACACGGACCGAACCTGGTCGCGTCGAACGCTTCGGTCCACGGGGCGCGCGGCTGCGGGCTACGGAATCGCAGCGGACCGACGGGCGCCTCGGCGTACGGAATGCCTTTCCAGGTAGCGACGGTTGAAGTGCTGGTTCCGCGGACCGGTCCGCTGTGCGTCTCGACTACCCCGGAACCGGCCGTCATACCGGCACGATGATTTCGAGATAGTTCGGATTCTCGTTGACGAATCGCTGCACGTAGGTGCACACCGGGCGCACCTTCCAGCCATACGCGCGTGCGTGGTCTAAAGCGCCGCGGACCAAAACTGCGGCGAGGCCACGGTGCCCGAAGTCCTCGGTGATGACCGTGTGCATGAACGACACCGTCGCGTGCCGGGCCGCCCGGCGACCCGGCGGCGAGTCGAAATCGTAATAGCCGAGTATGCCGACGAGATCGCCGTTGAGTCGCAGCTCGAACCTGCTCTGACCTTGATTGTTGCTGACTTCAGCAGTAGGGCCGTCCGCCCACATGTTCGAAGCTCCCACCGCGGTGTTCGTAACCAATATGTGACCTACGCCACTATAGCGGCGGTTGCGGCTGTTGTCGCGCGGAGCGTTTTGGACCCGGTGTTATTGGGCTAACCTGGCGACCGTACAGCCGCACACATCACACGGGGGCTCGCACCAGCGGGCTGAGAGGACGGCTAGCTCTCCCGGGCGCAAGGGCCGTCAACCGTATGAACCTGACCGGGTAATGCCGGCGTAGGGAGAGAGAGTTCATGACCATCGCAGTAGAAACCGCCGCCGGCATCACCACCGGACCAATCGAAGGCAGCACCAAGGAATACCTGGAGGTCGACGGATTACGCGTACCCGTCCGGCGTATCCACCTGACCAACGGCGAGCACCTCGACGTGTATGACACCTCCGGTCCGTACACCGACCCGAACGCCGTCATCGACCTGGAGGCGGGTCTACCGAAGACCCGTGACGAGTGGGCCAAGCCCGAGGCTATTTCCCTGGGCGAGCGCAGCGACGGGAAATCGGGTTCCCTGGGCGAGCGCAGCGACGGGAAATCGGGCACCGTCGCGGCCACCCAGCTTGCCTGGGCCCGCGCCGGCATCATCACCGCAGAAATGCGCTATTGCGCTGCGCGCGAAGGTGTTTCGCCGGAAATCGTGCGGGAGGAGGTTGCGGCCGGCCGGGCCGTCATCCCAGCCAACCACCGCCATCCCGAGTCGGAACCGATGATCATCGGCAAGAAGTTCTGCGTGAAGATCAACGCGAACATCGGCAACAGCGCGGTGAGCAGCTCCATCGCCGAAGAGGTCGAGAAGATGGTCTGGGCCTCCCGCTGGGGCGCGGACACCATCATGGACCTGTCTACCGGTAAGAACATTCACGAGACCCGCGAGTGGATTCTGCGAAACTCGCCGGTGCCGGTCGGCACCGTGCCGATCTATCAGGCGCTCGAGAAGGTCAAGGGCGACCCGACCAAGCTCACCTGGGAGATCTACCGGGACACGGTGATCGAGCAGTGCGAGCAGGGTGTCGACTACATGACGGTGCACGCGGGCGTGCTGTTGCGCTACATCCCGCTGACTGCCAAGCGCGTCACCGGAATCGTCTCGCGGGGTGGCTCGATCATGGCCGCCTGGTGTTTGGCGCACCACCGAGAGTCGTTCCTGTACACCCATTTCGAAGAGCTGTGCGAGATTCTGGCGCGCTACGACGTCACGTTCTCCCTCGGTGACGGCCTCCGGCCCGGCTCGATCGCCGACGCCAACGACGAGGCCCAGTTCGCCGAGCTACGCACTCTTGGGGAGCTCACCAAGATCGCCAAGTCCCATGGTGTGCAGGTGATGATCGAGGGTCCCGGCCACGTGCCGATGCACAAGATCGTCGAGAACGTCCGGCTGGAAGAGGAACTGTGCGAGGAGGCGCCGTTCTACACGCTCGGCCCGCTCGCCACCGACATCGCTCCCGCCTACGACCACATCACCTCGGCGATCGGCGCCGCGATCATCGCGCAGGCCGGCACGGCGATGCTGTGCTACGTCACCCCGAAGGAACACCTCGGGCTGCCCAACCGCGATGACGTGAAGACCGGCGTGATCACCTACAAGATCGCCGCGCACTCGGCCGACCTGGCCAAGGGACATCCGCGGGCGCAGGAGCGCGACAACGCGCTGTCCACGGCGCGCTTCGAATTCCGCTGGGTCGATCAGTTCAACCTGTCGCTGGACCCGGACACCGCACGCGAGTTCCACGACGAGACGCTGCCCGCCGAGCCGGCCAAGACCGCGCACTTCTGCTCGATGTGCGGGCCGAAGTTCTGCTCGATGCGCATCACTGCGGACATCCGCGAGTTTGCGGCCACCAACGGGCTGGAAACTCAGGAAGACATCGACCGCATGATCGAGCGCGGCATGGCCGAGAAGTCGGCGGAGTTCGTCGAGCACGGCAAGCAGGTGTACCTGCCGGTCGTCTCCTGACCTAGCTGGCGACCCGGGCGGGCTTGCGGTTGCGACGCTGCCGCGCAGCGCCCGCCTGGTGGCCGCGTCGTTGCGCTGAGCCGCGGCGCGGTCCGGTCGCGCTGCCGCTGCGCCGTTGGGGCGGCGTCGCTGTTTGCGGCGCGACGTAGGGCGCGGTAGGTCCGACCAAGGTGTGCAGTGCCGCCGACTCGGCGGTGACCGGTTGCGGCTTCGCGTCGATGGCCGCACGGCGCATCAGCACCGAGAGTTCTTTGCGCTGGTCAGGAAGCATCAGTGTCACCACGTCGCCGGCGCTGCCGGCGCGCGCGGTGCGGCCCGAGCGGTGCAGGTAGGACTTGTGCTCGGCGGGCGGGTCGACGTGCACCACGAGCTCGACGTCGTCGACGTGCACACCGCGCGCCGCGACATCGGTAGCCACGAGCACTCGCACGGTCCCGGCCGCGAACGCCGCGAGATTGCGGTCGCGGGCGCCCTGGGAAAGGTTGCCGTGCAGGTCAACCGCCGGGATGCCCTGCTGGGTGAGCTGCTTCGCCAGCTTCTTGGCCTGGTGTTTGGTGCGGGTGAACAGGATCCGGCGCCCCTTACCGGCGGCGAGCTTGCGCACGACGGCTTGCTTGCCGGCCGTTCCGTCGACCGCGAAGACATGGTGCGTCATGGCGGCGACCGGCGACGTCTCGTCGTCGACACTGTGCCGCAACGGGTCGCGCAGGAATCTGTTGACGAGCTTGTCGACGCCGTTGTCGAGCGTGGCCGAGAACAGCAATCGCTGTCCATCCGCCGGGGTTGCGGCGAGGATACGGGTGACGCCGGGGAGAAAGCCTAGATCGGCCATGTGGTCGGCCTCGTCGAGGACGGTGATCCGGACGTCGTCGAGGCTGACCAGTCCCTGCTTTTTCAGGTCTTCCAGCCGGCCCGGGCAGGCCACCACGATATCGGCGCCCGCACGCAGCGCCCGCTCCTGGCGTTGCTGGGGCACGCCGCCGAAGACGGTAGTGACGGTCAACTTGTGTGCGGCGGCCAGTGGTTCGATGGTGGCGGCGATCTGGGTAGCCAATTCCCGGGTGGGTGCCAGCACCAGTCCGGTCGGCCGGTTCGGCCGTCGGGGAGATCCCACAAGCCGCGACACCAGGGGAATGGCGAAGGCCAGTGTCTTGCCGCTGCCCGTGCGGCCGCGGCCGAGGATGTCGTGTCCGGCAAGGGAATCGGGCAGGGTGTCCGCCTGGATCGGGAAGGGCTCGCTGATTCCGATAGCGCTCAGCGCCTCGACGAGCGGTGCTCGCACGCCGAGCGCAGCAAAAGTTGTGGTGCTCATGTAGGCCTTTCGATGTGTGCCGGACCGAACGCGCACGTGTGGCGCAGTTGGTGGACAGCACAGGTGGGCGAGATTGCCAGGTGGCAAAATCGATCGCCGCAAAAGAAGTCGATGATTTACGACGCAACGGTGGCGCCGAAGCGCACCGGTTACCTCCACCGTAGGCGAACACCGGGCAATTGGTCCGACAATGTCGCGTGTATCACTCGGCCTGCACCACCCGGCCGGCCCGTGATCATGAGCAAATCGTGCGCGCACTCCTGGCGGATGCGTAGATTTCCTCATGATCACGGCAGAGGGTGGGGGTTCACGCTTCGCATAGGGTGACGGCTGTGCAGCTGCTTCCGCTTCCGCGCCCCGGCGACACGCCGCGCCGAGTCCTGACCATCGCCGGAACGGATTCAGGTGGTGGTGCTGGCATTCAGGCTGATTCGCGCACGATGGCACTGCTCGGCGTGCACGCTTGCGTCGCGGTAGCAGCCGTAACAGTGCAAAACTCGGTGGGCGTCAGCGGTTTTCACGAAATTCCCCCTGAGGTGGTTGCCGATCAGGTGCGCGCCGTGGTCACCGACATTGGTGTTGGCGCGGCGAAGACAGGGATGCTGGCGTCGTCGCGGATCATCGAGGCGGTCGCGGCGGTTTGTGTTGAATTGGGTATCGGCACTGATATTCCACTCGTCGTCGACCCGGTGTGCGCGTCGATGCACGGTGATCCGTTGCTGCACCCGGAAGCCCTCGATGCGGTGCGGAACGCGCTCATTCCCGTCGCCACTGTGGTGACACCGAATTTGGACGAAGTCCGCCTGATCACGGGTATCGACGTGGTTGATGACGCGTCCGCCCGCGAGGCGGCACACCAACTGCACGAGATGGGAGCGCGGTGGGCGCTGGTCAAGGGCGGCCATTTGCGCTCCGCGGCCACCAGCACCGACATTCTGTTCAACGGCGAGGAGTTCTACGAGTTCACCTCGCCCCGGATAGCTACCGGCAACGACCACGGTGGCGGTGACACGTTGGCCGCGGCAATTGCTTGCGCGCTCGCCCATGGCTATTCGGTGCCCGACGCGGTGCAGTTCGCCAAAGAGTGGGTCACCCGCTGCCTGGCTGACGCCTACGACTTGGGCGCCGGACACGGGCCGGTGTCACCGCTGTGGCGGTTGCGCGCCAACCCCGTGGAAGCAGGGGACGGCATGCGCGCGCCTACGCCTCCTTGAGCGTGAAGATCCGCAGATCCTCGGGCACTCCCTGCAGCGGCGCGGCAAAGAAGCTGCGCCGGTACGGTTTCACGGTCAGCCCCAGTTCCTCGAGCGTGTTCGGCGCCAGCGCATCGAGCGTGGCTGCCGAAATCATGAGGTTGCCGTTTCCCCCTGCCTCCATCACCCGCGCGGCGATGGTGACGTCGAGCCCGAGCCAGTCGCCGCCGATCTCTCGCGGCGTGCCGGTGTGGATACCCACCCGCATCTGCGGGTGAAATCCGTTCACGTCCACCTTCGCCAAGTTCTCGCGCGCCGCGACGACGGCCTGCACGGCCCGATCAGCCGAGGCGAACACCGCCATCACACCGTCGCCGAGGCGCTTGACGACGTGCCCGCCACGCTCGACGATGGGCGGCTCGATGGCCTTCGCCACCTCGCGCAGCAGCTCCAGCGTCGCTTCATCGCCGGCCGCGAGCGACCAACTCGAGAACGCCACCAGGTCGGTGAACACAATGGTTACTTCGGTGGTGCCTTTGCCGCGCCCAACCCGTTCGAGCGCCGCCTGCCACACCTGCAGCGCGCCGAGTCCGAGTTCCCGGGCAGCACCGGGATGGTCACCGACGAACCGGTCGGCGACACGTGCCACGGCGCGGGCACCACCGGGGCCGGTGGTGGACAGCGGGTCACCGAACGACGGATCGCCGGGCAGAATCGCACGCGCACGCCGAACCAACTCGATGATCTCGGGCCGACGGTTGGTCGCCTCCAACCATGACGAGAGCGGTCCGGGTACCCGGGTGCTCCGCCTGGCGGTGGACGTCTCGGTCACGTCACGAGCGTATCCCAGGGCCGTGACACCCCGCGCTCGTCAGGCAACGTTGCCGCGGACCCGCGCGCGGTCGCTGTGGCCGGGCACACCGTCGGGACCATCGATGGCCAGCGAATACAGGGCAATTCCGTACGCCGCCGCGCGAGCATTGCGCTGGAATTCGGCCATATCGACGCTGCCCACAGTGTCCTTTGCCGAGTGGTAGTTCGGGTCGAACGGTTCGTCGGCCTTACCGCCCCACTTGGCGGCTTGGGCCGGCGACTTCCTTTCCTCGGCGCCACTGAACACACCACCGGCGGGGATGCCGTGCTCGATGAATGCGCCGTAGTCGGACCGGCCATCGAAGTCGGTGCCGTCCGGTTGAAAGCCGGCGCGCTTCAGGTAGCCGTTCAACGTGCGCTCGATGCCCGCTGAGCCCTGTGGACCCGCAGGCGCACCCTGGTGGTCGGAATCGTCGCCGTCGTACGTGAGATAGCCGGGGTTCGGCGAACCCAACATGTCGAAGTTCAGGTACAGCGCGATGTCCAGACGCTGCGCGCTCGTCAGTCCATCGACATAGGCGTCGGAACCGATCAGCCCGCGCTCCTCGGCACCCCACCAGGCGAACCGCACCGCGTTCGCTACCGGCGGCGACGGCCCCATCTCGAGCGCGGTCTCGAGGATCGCGGCTGTCCCCGTTCCGTTGTCGTTGATGCCCGGCCCCTGAGGCACGCTGTCCAGGTGCGCACCGGCCATCACGACATTTTCGGTGGAACCGGTCTTCGTCTGCGCTATGACGTTGCGCGAGCGCATCGTCGTCGTTTCGGTCTGCAGCACCAGCCGGGCCGAGCCGGACAGCCCGGCTCCGTCGGACCGGCGGACGCCGACAATCGGGATCTTGCCGCCCCGGTCCTCGCCGAGGGTTGCCTCGCCGAGCGGATCGTCGGACGCGTTCACCACGATGACGGCGAGTGCTCCCTGCGCGGCCGCGACGCGCTGTTTTTGCGCGAAGGTGCAGACGCCTCGCTGCACCAGCGCTATCGACCCGCTGACGCCGTCGTAGTCGCGGGCGTCGCAGCCGTTGCCGGCGGCGGCCACGATCGGGGCGTCGATGCCCTGGTCCGGCGTCGGCGGAGAGTAGGCCACCGCGTCCACCGGGACCAGTCGGCCGTCGACGACCAGGCTGTGGGTGCCGACCCGGAAGTCCGAGACGTCGAATTCCGGAGTCTGCACATCGAATCCGCGTTTGCGGAGCTTCGTGGCGATGTAGTCGACACTGGCGTCGTACCCGGCCGTCGCCACCGACCGGTTGCCGTCGTGCTGATCAGCGATGCGTTGCAGATCGTGCAGATCAGCGCCCAGGGCGTCTTGCGTGATGCCGGCCGCCACCGCGTCCGCGGAGATCGACCGATTCGGTTCGCTGCCGCACGCAACGGCGAGCCCGCAAACCAGCAGGCCCGCCACCGCCACCCGCCCGACGCGCATACCGCTCAGGCGTCGCGCTTGTTCACCACGAACAGCGCCGCCCCGAAGATCACGGCCACGATCACCGCGAAATACACCAGGCTGCCCCACGGCCCCCAATGGAAATCGACGTCGCCACTGGTCGAACCCAAGAAGTGCTGGGCATTGGTGAACGGCATGAACGGCCGGACGGTCCGGCCGAAGCTGCCGAACAGTCCCACGATGCTCTCGATGAGCAGCGGCCACAGGATCAGCAACGAAATGGCCGCCGCGGACTGGCGCAGCAACGCACCGATACCGATAGCGAGTACCACGCACAGGAAGGCGTAGATCGGCAGGCCGTAGATCGCCCGCCAGGCTTCGCCGGTGTCCAGGCGCAGCGGAATGCCGGCGGTGCTGTTGGCGATGGCCCCGGCCAGCCCGACGGCGCAGAATGCCAGCACGGTGGTCAGGACCGCGCCGTACACACCGACCAGCAGCGCCTTCGCGCACAAGACTGTCGATCGGTGCGGCATCGCCTGGAAGGTGGTGCGGATGATCCCGAACCGGTACTCGCTGGTAATGGTGAGCGCGGCAAGGATCATCAAGACCATTACCCCGAAGCCGGCGACACCGTTGGTTGCCGTGGCCGGGGTCAGTCCCGGAAAGCCGCCCGAGTCCCGCGGATTGTCGACAGCCAAATTGGCGGCCCAGCCCATGAACGCTGCGAAGGCAAGGCTGATCACGATGATGATCGCGCTGCACCACCACGGCGAACGCACCGAGGTGAACTTGATTCGCTCCGCTGTCAATACGCTCATCGCAGCGCACCTCCCATGACCTGCTCGACGCCTTCACCGTGGTACTGCACCGTGTCGCCGGTGAGCTTCATGAATGCTTCCTCCAGCGAGCCATGTTGCGGGGCAAGCTCATACAGGGTTATTCCGTGGGACGCGGCAAGCGTGCCGATGTCATCGGTACTGGCACCAGTCACCAGCGCAGCGGGCGCGTCGGGCACCGAATTGTCTTCGCGCAGTTGCAGTCCCTTCGCCGTGAGGATGTTGCCGAACTCGGCCAACTGCGGCGAGCGCACCCGCACCGCCGTCTCCGAGGCACGGGCGATGAAGTCCCGCACGCTCGTGTCGGCGATGAGGCGACCGCGGCCGATGACCACGAGATGGTCTCCGGTCTGCGACATTTCCGACAGCAGGTGACTCGACACCAACACCGTGCGGCCCTCGCCGGCCAGCCGCTGCATGAAGCGCCGGATCCACAGAATGCCTTCCGGGTCCAAGCCGTTGACCGGCTCGTCGAACAGCAGCACCGGTGGATCACCGAGCAGCGCCGCAGCCAGACCGAGCCGTTGCGACATGCCCAGCGAGAAGCCGCCGGCGTTCTTGCCGGCCACCTCGGTGAGGCCGACCAAATGCAGCACGGCATCGACTCGCGACTTCGGGATGCCGTTCGATGCGGCCATCCAGTGCAGGTGCGCCCGCGCGGAACGGTTGGGGTGCACCCATTTCGCGTCGAGCAGCGCGCCGACGGTCCGCAGCGGGTGGCTGAGTTCGTGGTAGTGCTGGCCCTGGATCAGCGCCGTTCCGGCGGTGGGCCGGTCGAGGCCGAGGATCATCCGCATGGTGGTGGACTTCCCGGCACCATTGGGTCCGAGGAACCCTGTCACTCGCCCGGGCGGCACCGTGAACGTCAAGTCCTCGACCGCCCGGGTGGCACCGAAGTGCTTGGTCAATCCCTTTACTTCGATCATGGAAGACAGCATTCCTTACGTCGGCGCGAGGGGCATCAGATGTCGGGCATGTCGGACATTGGTGACGAGGCCTGCGCCCAGAACCGCTTCGGAATCCGTCCGGCCAGGCGGGCCTGACGCCCCGCCCGGACCGCGTCGGCCATGGCGGTCGCCATCAGCGGCGGATTCGCCGCCCGCGTCACCGCGCTGGCGAGCAGCACGGCGTCGCAACCGAGTTCCATGGCCATGGCGGCATCGCTGGCCGTGCCGATCCCGGCATCGAGGACCACCGGAACTCCGGCGTCGGCGACGATCATCTCGATGTTGTGCGGGTTGGCGATGCCCAGGCCGGTTCCGATCGGCGAACCCAGCGGCATCACGGCCGCACACCCAGCCTCTTCGAGCCGGCGCGCCAGCACCGGGTCGTCGGTGGTGTAGGGCAGCACGATGAAACCGTCGTCCACCAGTTGTTCTGCGGCACTGACGAGTTCGATGCCGTCGGGCAACAGGGTTCGCTCGTCCGCGATGACTTCCAGCTTGACCCAATCGGTTTCGAGCGCCTCGCGGGCCAGCTGGGCGGTAAGAACTGCTTCGGCTGCGCTGCGACAGCCCGCCGTGTTCGGCAGCACCTTGATGTCGAGGCGTTTCAACAGGTCCAGAACGCCGGTCCCGCCCGCCGCGTCGACGCGCCGCATCGCGACGGTGGTCAGCTCGGTACCCGAGGCCTCCAGCGCCTCCTCCAGAACCAGCAGATTGTCGGCACCGCCGGTGCCCATGATCAGGCGCGAACCGAAGCTCCGATCCGCAATAACGAGCCGGTCAGCCACCTTGTACCGCCGTCAAAACCTCGATGCGCCAGCCTCTTTGCACCTGCTCGTCCCAGCGCGACTTCGGAAACACCGACCCGTCCACAGCGATTGCCACGCCCCGGTCGGGTAAATCGAGTCGAGTCAACAACTCTCGCACGCTGATCGATTCGCTGAATTCGTGATCCTGGCCGTTGACGGTGATGCCCACCGGTGTACTCATCGGCGCTCCTTCTCATCGGTGAAGCGTTGCGGATCGGCGCTTTTCGCTTCCAGCAGCTGATTTCCCTCGAGCTGGGCCAGCACCGCGTCAACCGTGATCGCGGTCAGCAAGATCCCGTTGCGGCCGTGGCCCGACGCGACCACCACCCGGTCCGTCAGGCGCCCGATCAAGGGCAGGTTGTCCGGCGTCATCGGCCGCAATCCGGCGGCGGACTCGGCTAGTTCGTATTCGGCGACGCTCGGCAGGATGGCTTGGGCATCGGCGATGAGGTCACGCACTCCCCCGACGGTGACGGTGGTGTCCACGCCGGCCTCGTACTGTGTCGCGCCCACCACGACGCCGTCCGCACGGGGGACCAGGTAGACCGGTCGACCGTGCACGCGCGCCCGAATCACTCGCGACGGCCCGGGCGCCACACCGCGACGGCGACGCAGTCGCAGAATCTCGCCCTTCACCGGCCGGATCGGCAAGCGCGGCCACAGCTTCGCCGACGAGTACCCGGCCGCCAGCACAACCTGTTCTTCGGCCAGCGCGTCGATGTCGGTGATGGCCCGCTCGACCAGGTCAACGCCCGCGCCCGCGCATGCTCGCCGGAGAGCAGCCACCAAGGCCCGGTTGTCTACGGCCAGCTCGTCGGCGGCGAGCAACCCGAGGCGCGCGCTGCGGGCCAGGGCGGGCTCGGCCGCCCGCAACCCTGCCCGGTCGATGATGCGCAGTTCGTATCCCTGCCGGCCCACACAGTCCGCGATCGTGCGCAGGTCCGCCGCATCTGCACCGTCCAACGCGACGGTCAGCGACTCGCGTGCGCTGAACACGTCGATGCCCGTGGCCTGCTGGAGCCGGGCGGCAAAGTCGGGCCACCGTTGCAGCGACGCGGCACCGAGGTCGAGCACCAGTTCCTCACCGGGCCAACCCTCCGAGAGCGGCGCAAGCATTCCACCGGCGACATGGGACGCGCCGGAGCCGGGCGCGGGGTCGTACAACGTGACGCGCCAGCCTGTCTCAGCGGCACGCCAGGCGATGGCCAGGCCGATGACACCACCGCCGACCACCGCGAGAGTTGCCCGCGGGCGCATACGTTTCACCTCGCTCCCCACCGCTGCTCCTACCGCAATCTTCACGGTAGACGCTACCGTCGGAACCGTGCATGCCACCCATTCCGGCCGGTTGACGCCGCGCGAGCGTTTGGCCTCCGCGCAGCTGTACCTGTGTACCGACGCTCGGCGCGACCGCGGCGATCTGGCGAAGTTCGCTGAGGCGGCGCTCGCTGGCGGAGTCGACATCATCCAGTTGCGCGACAAGGGCTCCGCCGGGGAGCAGCGGTTCGGTCGGCTCGAGGTGAAGGACGAACTCGGCGCGCTCGCCGAGCTGCGGGCCGCCACCCGGCGGCACGGCGCCCTGCTCGCCGTCAACGACCGCGCCGACGTGGCGCTCGCGGCCGGCGCCGATGTGCTGCACCTGGGCCAGGGCGACCTGCCCGTGCACTATGCCCGGCAGATTCTGGGACCGGAGGTGGTGATCGGCCGCTCGACGCACAGCCGCGGCCAAGCCGGGCTGGCCTCGATCGAGGAAGGCACCGACTACTTCTGCACCGGACCGGTCTGGGCGACTCCCACCAAGCCGGGGCGGTCGGCCGTCGGGCTGGATCTGCTCAGGTCGACGGCGGATTCGGCACCGTCGCGGCCATGGTTCGCCATCGGCGGGATCGATCAGGCTCGGTTACCCGAGGTCATCGCGGCTGGCGCACGGAGAATTGTGGTCGTCCGGGCGATCACCCAGGCCGACGATCCCTATGCGGCCGCGCGAAGCTTGAAACAACAGCTGCTCGCTGCGCGGGGATGATTCGCCGCTACCAGGGCAGGACGTGAATGTACTGGTACGCGCCGATTTGAGACCACCGGTCGTTGTGGTAGAGCCCGTCGTAGGCGCCGTTGACGATCCGGTTGTACTCCTCGAGACGCACCTGGCCTTGCCGCGCCCCACGGCCGACCTCGGCGACGATCGCCACGTGCCCGTAGAAGCCTTCCGAGCTTTGCGCGACATCGCCCACCCGCGGGTTGCCGTCCACCGCAAGCCCGACCGCCCGCGCCGCATTGGCCCAGTTGCTGGCGTTGCCCCACCCCGGCGGAATGACCATGCGGCCGGCGATCTGATTGGCGCGGAACGCGGCGAAGTCGGTGCAGTTGCGGTAGTTGTAGCCGCCCGGACTGGCGGTGGCGCCGAACTGGGCCCACATGGAACTCGGGCACAATCCCACCGGGACGCCGGTATTCACACACACCGCGGTCTGAAATGGATAATCGTTGATACCCGCCAACGCATGGGCGGTCGCGGGCACCGGTGGCGCCAGGAACGGCAGCGCAGCGAGTACCCCAGCCGCCAGCAAGCTGCCGGCTAAGCGAGCACCCCCGAACCCGTACCGTCCCATTACCACGAACCCACCTCCACACCTTCACCCAACACGACCGCGCAGCCAAACAGAGCATGAATGGTTGCAATATCGTGATCATAGTCGGCTAAATGATCTTTCCGCACCCGATCGGTGGATCAATTGGCCGAAAAACGGGTCAAGAAAGCACTTCAGCGGTCGTTATCGCGACAAAATTCGCCGAAAGTGCGCTCTGCTGCAGGGGAGTTTCCGTTATCAATGCGGTCAACCCGCCCTCGATGGCGCGAATTTCCTCCGCACGCTCGATGCCCGGGATCCAGCCAAACCCCTTCTCAGGCAATGTGACCGTTCGCGGCAGCGCCGTCGCCAAGGCGCGTCGGTCTGCGCTGATATCGAGCACCAACCGCAGTTGCACCGCGCGCAATCCGGGCCATGCCACCGCGAAACCCGGATGCAGCGGCAGGCTTTCGACGTCTTCCTCGGCCACCCAGCGCAATTCCGCACTTTCCCGATTGCGGCTGGTGGCGAGCCGGCGCGAGGCATCGGCGACCACCGTCGTATAGGTCCACCCGCTCAGCGCCCGCGCTGTCACCACCTCCGCGCGCACGCGCAGGTCAGTTGCGGCGAGCCCGGCCTCTTCCTCGGCCTCCCGCACCGCAGCGTGAACGACGGTCTCGTGGCTGTCTCGGGCGCCGCCGGGCAACGCCCACGTGCCGCCCTGATGGCTCCAGACCGCCCGATGCTGTAGCAACACGGCCGGGCGGCCGTCGGGCAGCGGTGCGCGCAACAGCAAACCGGCGGCACCGTGAATGCCCCAGTGCCGACTGCCATCCGGGCTGAACGCCCAGCCGTCGCCGTCACCGCGCATGTGTCTCCTGCCGCACTGCCACTACTACCTACACCCGGAGGTGCTAGTTATGACTGTATTCGCTCCCATGCCGAAGGCTGCGGGCAAGAATGGGACTAACTGCCCAAGCAGTCGTGTGGCGAACCGGTCGGGAGGTGAGGTGTGGCAACCACTCCAGTGGCAGCCACCCCGCTGCCGAAGCGTCGCAGTTCCGAAGTCGCGCTGCAACCGCAACTGAGCGACTTGAGCCCGCGCGCCGCGGCCGCGCTGATCCGGCAACACTTCGATCCACGCGACGTCCGCGAGTTCCTGCGCTCCTCGCCGGCTCGGCTGATCGCGCTGGCGGTGCTGTTGATGGCCATCTGCGTCGCGGCGGGGATCGTCGCGTCATCGACGGTGGGCGATCGCAGTTCCCGGCTCACCACGCTGCTCGCCGATGACGAACCGTTCGCCGCCTCGTCCCAGCGCTTGTACAGCTCACTGTCGATTGCCGACGCCGCGGCGACCACGGCCTTCATCTCGGGCGGGCTGGAACCGCAGGCGGTCCGGAACAGGTACCTGCAGGCGATGGGTGACGCCGCCGCCGAGATCGCCGGCGGTGCGGCCGGAACCGAAGATGCGAACACGCCGATCCGCCAGCTGGTGACGTCGATCGCCACGCAGCTGCCCATGTACGCGGGGCTGATCGAGACGGCGCGCACCAACAATCGCAGTGGTCATCCGGTCGGCGCGGCCTACTTGGGCGAGGCTTCGAACCTTATGCATAGCCGCATCCTGCCGATGGCACAGTCGCTGCACGACAGGCAAACCCAACGAGTGGCCACCATCGAGCAGCGCTATTCGGAGCCGCCCTGGGCCGCCATTGCATTGCTCGTCTGCGCGCTCCTCGCACTGGTGCTCGCGCAGGTGTACGTGGCGCGTCGCTGGCACCGAATCTTCAACCTCGGACTCGTGGGCGCCACGGTCGCGATAGTCGCGTTGTTCGCCTGGTTCGCGATCGCGGGATCCATTTCGTCGGTCGCCAGTCAACACGCCCTCGACCACGGCACCCATCCGCTGGAAAACCTCACCACGGCGCGCATTCTCGGCCAGCAGGCGCGCTCGGCGGAGACTCTGAAGCTGGCCCGCCGCGATACCACCGGCCAGTACGACCGTGATTTCGACAGCGAGACCACTGATCTGGCCGCATTGCTGAAGAGTTATCCGCATGATTCACCGGGCGCCGACCAGATCGCCGACGCCCAACAGGCGCTGCAACGCTGGCGGCAGTCACACCAGCGCATGAACGACACCCTCGACGTCGGCGACTTCGTGGGCGCGGCGATTGTCGCCACCGGCCCCGAGTCAACCGGTTCGATGGCACAGTTCGACGCGTTGGACAATGATTTGGGAACGGCGATCGTCGCGCTGCGAAACGACCTGCGACGGAACATCTCTCGGGCAGCAGAATCGCTTCGCGAGCTTGCGCCCGGGGGGCTGGGCCTCGGGCTGGTCGCAGGTTGTTTGGCCGCCGTGGGCATTTGGCCGCGATTACGGGAGTACCGATGAGAACCGTTCGTCGGCGCTGGATTCTTTCGGTGCTCGCTGTGCCTTTGGTTGCCGGTGCGTGCGGTGCGCCGGTGGCGCCGTTGTCGAACCTGCCGTCGGTATCGGGTAACTACAGCCAACCCCCGATGCCCGCGCATGCCGAAGAACTCACCGCCGCACCGTCACCGACGCCGGCCACGGCCAGTTGTGGCAACCCGCTCGCGAGCCTGCGGCCCTTCCCCGATCCGGCTTCGCCACCACCAAGTGCCGCGCTCGACGCCATCCGTTCACACGGGCGGCTGATCGTCGGACTCGACACCGGCAGTAACCTTTTCAGCTTTCGTGATCCGGTGACCGGTCAGATCGAGGGCTTCGACGTGGACATCTCGCGCGAGATCGCGGCCGACCTCTTGGGCAGCCCCGACCGCGTTGTGTTCCGCATTATCGGTTCGAAATACCGCGAACTCGCCCTCGAGCGGCACACCGTCGATATCGTCGCCAGCACCATGACCATCACCTGCGAGCGGCGCCAGCAAGTCGCGTTCTCGACTGTGTATTTCCAGGCAAACCAGCGCATTCTCGCCCTGCGCGACTCCGGGATCAACGACCTCGCAGACCTCGCCGGCAAGCGGGTGTGCGTGGCGACTGGTACGACCTCGCTCGAACACATCCAGCAATATCAGCCCGCCGCATCGATTCTCACTGTGCCCACGTGGGCGGACTGCCTCGTCGTGCTGCAGCAGCGTCAGGTAGACGCCGTCAGCACCGACGACTCGATTTTGGCTGGAATGGTGGCCCAGGATCCCTACGTGCAGATTGTCGGCCCGAGCATAAGCCCCGAGGCGTACGGCATCGGAATCAACAAGGACGACCCCGATTTGGTGCGCTTCGTCAATGGCACCCTGCAACGCATTCGCGCCGACGGAACGTGGAATCGCATCTACAACCGGTGGCTCAGCGTGCTCGGCCCGTCACCCGGTCCGCCTGCCCCGCAGTACGAGGACTGAACCGTGAGTACGGAGAGTTCACCGGAGACTGAAGGTACCCAGCGTGCCGAGCCCGAGCAGCAAACGGAGGGCACGCTGCCGGCGCAGCTGGCAACCGCAGCAAGTAGCGGCGACACGTCTGGGCACACCAGCCCGAGCGGTCGGTCGTCGGGACGCAGTGCCCGCGCCGGGCGTACCCACCCGTCGCTGCGCAGGTTGGGTGCCGGCCTGGTGGAGCTTCCCGCAGTGGAGCCGATCGATCCCCGCAGCGCCGTGCTTACCGATCCTGTTGTGGCAGAGAACAAGCGCTATTGCTGGCGCTGCGGGAAACCGGTGGGCCGAGGCACTGCAACCAGTCCGGGAAGCGCGGTCGGTCGGTGCCCGAACTGTGATTCTCCGTTCGACTTCCGGCCGCAACTGCAACCCGGCGACATGATCGCCGACCAATACGAAATTCAGGGGTGCCTCGCCCATGGTGGCCTCGGCTGGATTTACCTGGCCATCGATCACAACGTCAGCGATCGATGGGTGGTGCTGAAGGGCCTCCTGCATTCCGGCGATGCCGAAGCGCAGGCAGTCGCCTTGACGGAGCGGCAGTTTCTTGCCGAGGTAGCGCATCCGTCCATCGTCAAGATCCACAATTTCGTGGAGCTGCCCATGCCCGATGGCACCATGATGGGCTACATCGTCATGGAATACGTTGGTGGACAATCGCTCAAGGAGCTCCTGGCCGCCCATTCGCCGCCCAAGCTACCGGTCGACGAGGCGATCGCCTACATCCTGGAAGTTCTTCCGGCACTGGAGTATCTGCACTCGGTCGGCTTGGCGTACAACGATCTGAAGCCCGACAACATCATGCTGACCGAGGACCAGCTGAAGCTCATCGATCTCGGTGCGGTGGCGGGCCTGGAGTCATACGGATTCCTGTACGGCACAAAGTGGTACCAGGCGCCGGAAATCACGCGGACGGGTCCCACAGTCGCCTCCGACATCTACACCGTTGGCCGTACGCTGGCGCTGCTGACGCTGACCATACCCACCGAAAAAGGCCGCCATGTCGACACTTTGCCGACGCCGGAGGACGAGCCGGTGCTCGCGCGCTACGAGTCGTTCAACGCGCTGCTCGAACGGGCGACGAACGTCGACCCGGCCCAGCGCTTTCGGTCGGCACATGAGATGGCGGACCAGCTCAACGGTGTGCTGCGGGAGGTGCTGTCGCAAGATACCGGCGAGGAACACCCGCGACTGTCGACGATTTTCAGCCCGCAGCGCACGAGCTTCGGCACCGACGAAGAGGTAGCGCTCACCGACTCCGCGACCGACGGGCTGGCCAGGCAGCGAAAGCTGCAGCCACGAAAGGTCGTTGAGGCGCTGCCGGTGCCACTCGTCGATCCGAACGAGCCGACGGCACCGTTGATTGCGGCTGCGGTCCACAGTGAACCACAGCAGACGTTGGATTCGCTGCACCAGTTGCGAACCAAGAAGCTTGCCGAATTCACCAGCACTGCAAGCGATGCGGCAATCGCTTCGTTCGAACGGGAAATCACGCTCGCCGAGGTGCGCGCGACCGTTCGCTATGGCGACGGTGTCGCCGCCGCGAGACTGCTTGCGGAATTGGACGACGAGACCGACTGGCGCATCGCCTATTATCGCGGACTTGTTGCTGTACTGAACGGCCGGTTCGAGGTGGCTTACGAGGAATTCGACCGCGTTCGTCGCGCGCTGCCCGGCGAGGCCGCACCGAAGTTGGCGTTGGCTGCCAGCGCGGAACTCGTTGTGCAGACTGATCCGACTGACGCCGAGCGGTGGCATGAGCTCGCAGAGCGGTATTACCGCGAAGTTTGGCGGACCGATCATGGTGTGGTCAGCGCGGCCTTCGGACTGGCGCGCCAGCTTGCCCACCGCGGCGAATACGACCAGGCAGTCGCCGCGCTCGACGAAGTGCCCGCGACGTCAAGGCATTTCAACGTCGCGCAAATGACCGCCGTGCTCATGATTCTCACGCGTTGCCCGCTCGACGAACTCGACGAGAAGACGCTGCAATCGGCCGCGGCCCGGGTTGCTGCGCTGCCGCCCGATGAAGCTCGCGCACTGCAGATTCGGGCCGTCGTGCTAGGCACTGCGTTGGCGTGGATACGACGCAATCCCGACGCGCAGTCGGTGGACAAGTCAATTCTTGGCTCGCCCTTCACCGAGCGCGGTTTGCGACAGGGCAGCGAAGGCGTGTTGCGGGCGTTGGCGAGGGCAGCGCCCGGGCGGAGTCATCGGTATGCGCTTGTTGATTTTGCGAATGCCATTCGGCCGAAGAGTTGGTTCTAGGTGGGGATTTGTCATGTCGCAGGACATCGGTGACAGTTCTGTATCTGGACATCGGTGGCGTTTTGAGTGGTTTTGGTGGTGACACTTCTGGTTTCTTGAGCGGTGCCGACCGCCAATGAACCCGTTGATCCTCGTGTCCGCCTCGCGATCGCCCAGTGGCCTGATGACGCGCCACGCGGAGCGGTGACGACATTCTGTGCCGAACACCGGATTTCCCGGAAAACGTTCTACGCGATCCGCGCGCGGGCACGAACCGACGGCGCGGCAGCGGCCCTGCAGCCGCGCAGCAGGCGACCCAAGAACAGTCC
>NZ_VLIY01000007.1 GCF_007489285.1 Skermania sp. ID1734 | reverse complement strand
CACGCACTGGCCACGGCGGCGGCCACATTGCGCCCCGACGAGCTGCGCCGGGTGGCCAACCGCCTCGACGGGTATTTGAATCCCGACGGTGACTACGACGAACACGACCGCGCTCGTAAACGCTTCTTCCACATGGACCCCCAGGGTCCGGACAAGATGACCAGCGGGCGGTTCTGTGTCGAACCCGAACTCGCCGCCTACCTGGAGGCGATCTTCGCCAAATGGGCCAAACCCGGCGCCTGCCACCCCGACGACGAACACCCGGCCGTCGACGAGGAACCCTCCGAGGACGCCGTCAAGCGTGACCGCCGCACCACCGGGCAACGCCAACACGACGCGCTCAAGGCGTTGTGCCGGGCCATGCTGGCCTCCGGCCAACTCGGCCAGCACCGCGGGCTGCCGGTCACCGTCATCGTCTCCACCACGTTGAAGGAACTCCAAGACGCCACCGGCCACGCCGTCACCGGCGGCGGTGCCCTCCTGCCGATCCGCGACCTCATCCGGCTGGCCGGCCACGCCCACCACTACCTGGTGCTCTTCGACGACCACGGCCGCCCGCTGTATCTGGGCCGGTCCAAACGCATCGCCAGTCCCGATCAACGCATCGTGCTGCACGCCAAAGACCGCGGCTGCACCGCACCCGGCTGCGCCGCCGCCGGCTACCGCTGCCAAGTCCACCACCTCGCCGAATGGGCCGACGGCGGGCCCACCGACATCGACCAACTCACCTTCGCCTGCGACACCCATCACCGCGACATCGACACCGAAAACGGCTGGCAGACAATCAAAGACCCCAAAACCGGGCGCACCCTGTGGATCCCACCCGCCATCCTCGACCCCAACCAACTACCCCGACGCAACAACTACCACCACCCCGGCGAATACCTCACCACCGACGACGACCCCGACGACCAACAACGCCGCGCCGGGTAACGACGACGCCAAGCCAGGTCGCCGGGTGTTGACGCGTGGTATAAAGCTGGTCAGGCGGCCTCAGGATTCCAGCCTGGTCCACGGAAGGTGTAGCCGAGCCGGTGCCGCCATTTTCTGGCACCACGCACGTCGCGCCAGATCGCAGCGAACTCGTGAGTGGCGACGCGCAGTGGGTTGAATGTGTTGATGTTCTTGGTCAATCCGTAGACCACCCGCTCCCCTTCCGGTTCGAAGCTGCCGAACAACCGGTCCCAGATGATGAGGATGCCGCCATAGTTCTTATCCAGGTACTGGTTGTTGGATCCGTGGTGCACGCGGTGATGCGATGGGGTGTTGAATACGTACTCAATTGGGCCCCAAAGCTTATCGATACGCTCGGTGTGAATGAAGAATTGATACACCAGGCTGATCGACTGCTGCAGCAAGATCATCCACGGCGAAAACCCGAGGAAGGCCAGCGGCAGCCAGAAGGGCATCGAACTGAACGGCGTCCACGGCTGCCGCAGCGCGGTGGACAGGTTGTAGTGCTCGCTGGAGTGGTGCACGACGTGGCTGGCCCAAAACAACCGAATGGTGTGGTGCGTGCGGTGGTACCAGTAGTAGGCGAAATCGTCGGCGACGAACAGCGCCACCCAGGTCAGCGGATTATTGGCAGGCAAGTGGATTGGGGTCAGCAGGTACGCGCCGGTGTAGACGGCGACCACCGCCAGTTTCCAGCCGATGTTGACGATCACGTTGCCGATCCCCATGGATAGGCTGGTGCGCGAGTCACGGAACTCGTACCCGACCTCGTCGTCTGGCAGGAAGTAGTACGAAAGCGCCTCCAGCGCCAGACAAATCACGAAGACCGGTACGGCATGCATGATCAGGTCAAACATGGATTACCCCTCCGCGGCGGACATTATCGTGACGATCCGGCCGAGCAAGTCGTCGGCGAGTCGATAGGCACCGTCGGCATCGCGAGCGGCAATGCGTTCGGCGAGTGCAATGTGGGCGTCGCGGTCGGCGAATTCCGCTGCGGCGCCGAGATTTGCGATCTCTTGCCACCCAATGTCGGTGAAGGCAGTGACGAGCGTGTTCAGCGCGAGCCGATAGGCGAGGTTGCCGGAACCGTCGATGACCGCGGTCCAGAACGCCAGGTCGGCGGGGAAGACTTCCGCTGTTTCGGACGTCGGATACGCCTGCGCCGCAACGGAAATTGCGGCCACCTGAGCGTCGGACGCCGCCTGCGCACAGATCCGGGCCGCATCAGCGCCCACGGACCGACGCATGACGGCGATGTCGTGCATGACCTGCAGCGCAGGAACGACTCCGGTGGCAGCCAGTGTGCTGAGCACGTCCAGCCCGGCGGAGTTGCGCCAGTCCAGCACTCGGGTCTTTCCCCCGTGACTGATCTGCACCAGTCGCGCTTGCTGCAGACGCTTGAGCGCTTCCCGCACGGCGTGGCGGTTCACGGCGAAGGCCAGCGCCAACTCACGCTCGGGCGGCAAGGGCCCGCCGACGGCAAGCCGGCCCGACAAGATCTCGCCGAGGAGATGGGCGAAGACGGCATCAGAGACGGCGGCCCGGGGAATCGGTGCGATGTCCATGCACCCAAGAATGCGGCTCGGAGCGCAACTGGTCAACTGGTTGTACCAGTGGTCCCCGTCACATAACTTACCGGCTGGCGCCCTACGGCTGACTTCAGCGCGCGCGTGCGATGTCGCCCACACCACAACCTTGCGGGCGTAATCTGAACGTCGACATTTAGTCCGCCAGCCAGAGGTGATCGAACGATGAATCCCACGGCGGACATCTCTACAGACGTCCAGCGGGCGCGGGAGTGCTTCTTCGGCGGCGGTTCGGTGGATACGGGTTTGCTACGCGGCAGCATTCTCGACTCGTGGCGCCGCTCCCGCGAGTCGGATGTGGACCCGGAGCGAGTCGACCTGCCGTTCGTCCGCGAACCGAACACCGACTCGCCGTTTCTGCGCGCCGCCGCGCCGGTCCTGCGGAGGCTTTCCGACGATCTGGCCGCACAATCCATCGCAGTGGTGCTGACTTCCGTGGACGGCGTCGTTCTGGACCGCCTGACCGCTGATCGCGCGCTGATGAACGCAATGGACGGCATGCGGCTCGAGCCCGGCGCCGGCTGCGGCGAGGATTTGGTGGGTACCAACGCGGTGGGCACCACGCTGCGTACCGAACGGCCTACGTTCCTCGGCGAGGGCGAGCACTACCTGCACAGCCTCGGCGCGCTCGCCTGCGCCGGCGCGCCCATTCGGCATCCCCTGACTCGGAGGGTCATCGGTGTTATCGACCTGACCTGCTGGGCCGACCGGTCGAGCCCGCTGTTGTCCGTCCTCGCCAACGGCGCCAGTAGCCACATCGAGGACCGGATGTGCGCGCTCGCTAGCGAGACCGAGGCCGCGCTGCTGGAGATCTACCGGCGCGAATGCCGCCGCAATGCACTCGGAGTGATGGCCGTCGGCGGCGACGTGGTGGTCATGAACCAATACCTGCGCCGCAAGCTCGACGTGCCCGACCGACTCGCGCTCACCGAGCACGCCAACGACCTGTGCCGAACCGGGGCCGTCGACACCCTGGTGGCCAGCCTGCCTAGCGGCCTGTCGACCAAAGTAGTTGCGGTAGAACGCGTTATCAGCCGAGGTTGCCTGCACGGAATCGTGGCGCACGTCCAGCCACAGGCAGTCGCGACGTTGGATCCCGCGCCACAAGCTCATGCCCGCGACCGTGTCCTGGAGTTTCTGCGCCGCAACCTCGCGGACCCCGGCCTCGACGCCGACCGGGTTGCTGAGGCGTGCGCCGTCTCTCGCCGGACTCTGTACCGCATCCTCGGCAAAGAAGGCGTCACGTCACAGCTGCGCCGCATGCGGATCGAACGCGCGATGCAGATGCTCCTCGACGAACCGCAGCTGCCGGTCGGCCGGGTCGGCGCCGCCTGCGGATTCGACAGTGAATCCGGGTTTCACCGGGCATTTCGGGCAACGACGGGCCAGACCCCGGGCGAATATCGGCAACTGGGCACACCCGGCAAGTAGTCGTGGCACGGCAGGTCAGCCGGAGCGGCGGGTGGACCAAGCATCGTGTTACCTGCGCGCGGTCATGACAATGCAGGAGGTCCACCATGAGACAAGTCGGGCACGCCGCGATGGAACAGTTCGACCTCAGCAGTCGATCCATGCATTCCCAGCCCTACGACCACGGCGGGCTGCTCGATGAAGTCGTCGATACCGCGACGTCGGTGCTGGACCTGACCGGCGCCGCGATCAGTCTGGTCGACGAAGACCGGATGTGGTTTGTCACCTCGAATGTCGGCGTTGTGGCCGAACTGCTCGAGCTGTGGCAGGAGCGTCATCAGGTGGGGCCCGCGCTCGCCGCGGTCACGAGCGGCGATCCTGTGTGCATCGCCGACCTGAGCGATCCCGACGGGCCGTGGCCGCGCTATGCGGCGACCGCGCGTTATGCGGGAATCGGCGCGGTCGCGGTGATCCCGTTGCGAGCGGCCGGCGACACGATCGGCGTCCTTGCGCTGTACTCGAGCCAGCCCCGGACGTGGTCAGAGCCGGACTTGCGCATCGCGCGGTCGCTGGCCGAAACCTCGGCGCAGTATCTTTCGGGCGCAATGACGCACCCGGCCGCTTAGGCGAGATCCTTCGGGCGCTCGACTTCTCCTCGTCGGTCCACCTCCCTGCTTCTCCAGCATGTCGGTCAGCTCGTCGGCGCTGGTCGACCCCAACACGTTCGACAGCCGCCGCAGTCGAGCCAGCGGAGTTATCGTTGGGCGACAAGCATCACCACGAGAGCGGGCGTCGGATGGCACAGTTCGACGGGGCCCGAACCGATCGGGACGTTCGCACCGGAATCGCGGCCGAATTGGCGGCGGCCGGCTTCGGCGACGCCGAGGAAGTCGGTCGTGGCGGCTTCGGCACCGTCTACCGCTGTTTCGAGTACTCGTTGGACCGCCACGTCGCCGTCAAGGCGATGACCGCCGAGGTCCGCGGCGATGAGCGTGAGCAATTCGTCCGGGAGCAACGAGCGCTCGGCCGGATGAGCGGCCACCCACACATCTTGCAAGTCCTGCAGGTCGACATCACCCCCACTGGACGACCATTCATTGTCATGCCGTTCCACTCCCGCGGTTCGCTGGAACACTTGATGCGCACGACCGGCCCGTTCGGGTGGCGCGAGGTGCTCTCGATCGGCGTGAAGATGGCGGGCGCGCTGGCGGCTGCCCATGCGATCGGCATCATCCACCGCGACGTCAAACCGGGCAATATCCTGCTCACCGACTACGGCGAACCGCAGCTCGCGGACTTCGGGATTGCGCAATTCGGCGAGGCCACAACAACGTCCAGCCACACAGTCAAGGGCACACCCGCCTACACCGCGCCCGAGGTGCTCGGCGGGGCATCTCCGTCGGCCGCATCCGACATCTACGGGCTCGGCGCCACCCTCTTCTGCCTGTTGACCGGGCATGCGCCATTCGCGCGGCGCTCGGGCGAACCATTGGAGGAGCAACTCGCCCGCATCGCCACCGCCTCGCTACCCGATCTGCACTCGCTCGGCATCCCGCACCCGGTCTGTGACGCTGTTACGGCGGCGATGTCGCCGATGCCTGCAGACCGACCCGCCTCCGCGCTCGAACTCGGCGAGCGATTTCGGGCCGTGCAGCGCGAATGCGGGCTGCCCGTCGATGTCATGGCGGTGCCGCCCAAGGCCGAATCCCCCACGGCCGCAGTCATGCCAGGGTTGTTCTCTGGCCCCGGCTCGGTCACCCCGCCACCTCCGCCGAGCACCGCGACCAAATTCCGACCGCCTACCGCGCCGGGTGCCACCATCGAGCGTTCGCGGCTGCTGGATCTGATTCGTCGGGGTGGCCGCCGGCGCCTGACGCTGATTCACGGGCCCGCCGGTTTCGGCAAGACGACCCTGGCGAGCCAGTGGGCACGCGCACTCGCCGCCGAAGGGGTGCCCGTCGCCTGGCTCACCGCCGACCCGGACGACGACAACGTGGTGTGGTTCCTCGCGCACGTCGTGGAGGCCATCCGTCGAGTCAGGCCGGAGCTTGCCCAAGAGATCGGCGCCGCGCTCGAGCAACGCGCCTCGGACACCGCCCGATACGTACTTTCGACGCTGATCGACGAGATTCACGACAGTCACCGCGCCATGGTGCTCGTGATCGACGACTGGCACCTGGTCACCAGTGAAACAACTGTTGCCGCAATGGATTACCTGCTGGAACATAGCTGTCACCACCTGGTGGTGGTCGTCGCCAGCCGGACTACTGCGGGGCTGCCGGTCAGCAGGCTACTGATGCACGATGAACTCGTCGAAATCGATGTGGCCGAGTTGCGCTTCAGCACCGCGGAAGCCAATACGTTCCTTACCGAGGCCAATTCGCTTCCGCTCTCGGATGCGGACGTGAGCCGGCTGCAGGAATCGACCGAAGGCTGGCCCGCCGCACTGCAGCTGGCGTCGTTGACATTGCGGGGGCGTTCCGACCCCGGCGCTTTCATCGACGCGCTCAGCGGCCGGCATCGGTCGATCGCTACCTACCTGACCGAGAATGTCCTCGACGAGCTCGATCCCGCGATGCTCGACTTCATGATGGAAACCGCCATTACGGACCGGATCTCCGGCGAGCTTGCCCGCGCCCTCACCGGGCACGACGACAGCCACGAACTACTCGACGACATCTGTGACCGCAACCTCTTCCTGCGCCGCCTCGACGAGTCCGGCGAATGGTTTCACTACCACCGTCTGTTCGCCGACTACCTGCAACGCCGACTCGTCCGACAACACCCTGGCCGGCTCGAGGTGCTGCACCAGCGGGCCAGCACCTGGTTCGCCGAGCACGACGTGCTCAGCAGCGCCGTCGATCATGCCCTCGCCGCCGACGACCCGGACCGCGCGGTCGAACTCGTCGAACAGCATGCGCTCGACCTGATGGAACGTGCCCGCACCGCCACCTTCCTCGGCTTGCTGGGCAAGCTGCCGCAGCGAAATGTGGAGTCCCGGCCGCGATTACAGCTCTGGGCCGCCTGGGCGAGTCTCGCCATCCAGCGCTGGGACGGGGTCGCCCGTGCCCTGCGCGCAGCGTCTGCGGCGCTCGACTCGGGCGCGGTGTGCAATCCCGACGAAGCCGCTGGGTTGCGCGACGAAGTAGCGCTGGTCCGCGTGGGACAGCAGTTGCTCACCGACCGCTACGCAGGAGTCCCGCCCTCGGTCGCCGAACACCTGGCCGACGTGGGTAATCCGTTCGTCGCCACCTCGGCCGCAAATATGGCGTCGACCGATGCGCTGCTGCGGTTCGACTTCGCCGAGGCACGCCGCTGGCAGCAGCGGGCGATGCCGTTGCATCGCGGACACAAGGGCCTCTTCGGACTGGTGCACGGCCGGTGCTACGCCGGGTTGGCCGCATTCGAACAGCTCGACATCGACGCTGCCGACGAGATGTTCAGCGGCGCAGCCGACGCGGCTCGACGGTCCGGCCCGAACCGCCACGCGGCCCGGATGGTTGGTGCATTGCTGGGCGAATTGCGCTATCACCAGGGCCAACTGACAGAGGCAGAGCAGCTGCTCGACGCGAGCGCCGAGCTCGGACGGCAAGCCGGCTTCGTATGGTTCCTGCTGGCGACCTACCGAATCGGCGCGCGCGTCAAGGCGATCCGTGGTGACCGAGCCGCCGCCGACCGCCGGCTGGCCGACGGAGCCGAGATCGCCGAGCGGTACTCGCTGCCACGGCTCGCCGCAGCAATCACGGCCGAGCGCATCAGGCTCGGGCTGCCGATACCTGATGACGTTCGGGCCCGGCTCCTGCAGCTGCCGCTGTATCGGCGCCAGGACAACGGAATCCACGCCGACATCGCCGAATTCGACCAGGCCTCGGTGATTTGGCTGCTGTTGGCCGACGGCTCGGCGTCAGCCGCCGAACAGGCAGCCACCCGGGCCGGTGCCATGGTGGGCGAAATCGGCACCCAGCCCCGACCGCGCGCGATGTTGCAGGCGCGGTTGTTGCACGCCTGCTGCCAGTGGGCGGCCGGCGACCACAATCGTGCTGAAACCGCTCTGGCCGAGCTTATTCCGCAGTGCACCGAGCACGGCTTGATTCGGTTTGTCACCGACGCCGGCCCGAACATCACCGACCTGCTCGCCGCCGGACCGGCATCGCTCACGGCGCGGCTTTAGGCGTACGCCGCTTCGAGCTCCTGCAACGCCGTTTCCAGATGGGTGAGGATGTGCTGGAGGTGCGGGACGCTGCGACGGCAGCCGATCAACCCGAAGTCGAGATTTTCATCGTTGTTGGTCAGCGTGATATTGAGCGCCTGCCCCTCGGCGACCACCGAAACCGGGTACATACCAGTCAGTTTGGCGCCGTTCCAATACATCGGCTGTCGCGGGCCCGGAACGTTGGACACGATCACGTTGAATGATTGCGGCGCGATGGACAGCGCTCCAGGCACCGGCGCCGCAAGCATGGGCGAGAGGGCGGCCAGTGTCCACGCCAGGCCTGAAATTGGCCCGACAGACCGATACAGGTCCTTGCCGCTGTTCATTGATGCGCTGATCACCGCAAGCCGTTCCTTTGGATCGGCGATCTCGGTACCCAGCCGACACAGAATCACGCCGACGGCGTTGCCGAGCGCTTCATCCTTATCTGCGGCGCGGGTCGAGATGGGCACGAAGGCGTTCAACGATCTGTCGGGCAACCCGTCGTGCTCGGCGAGATAGATGCGCAACGCTCCGGCGCACATGGCCAGCACTACATCGTTCACCGAGACACCCGCCGCGTCCCGAACCGCATTGATGCGCTTGATTTCCCAAGACTGCGCGGCAAACCGCCGAGCCCCGCCGATCGGCACGTTGAGCATGGTCTTCGGCGCGGTGCCGGGCAGGACCAAGTCCTTGTCGCCGATCGCCTTCTGACCGATCCGAACGGCATCCGGAACCAATTCCGCGAGCCCGGAGGCAACCTTCGCACCGCCGTCGAGCACCGCGCGCAGCGGTGAAACCGGCGATTTGCGTGCGGCGGTCCGGGCGGGAGCATCGCGCCGCGCCCAAAATGCCGGACAGTCGTCGGCATTCGGGTCGGTCGACATCCTCCGTTCCAGATGGCGCAAGGCGCTGACACCGTCCATGAGGGCGTGATGGACCTTCATGTACACGGCGAACCGGCCATCGGCCAAGCCTTCGATGATGTGCGCTTCCCACAGCGGGCGGTGCCGGTCGAGCAGCGTTCCATGCCAGCGCGAAACCACCGAGAGCAGTTCCCGGATCCGCCCCGGTGAGGGCATCGCAACCCGCCGAATGTGGTACTCGACATCGATCTCGTCGTCCTGCGCCCATGCCCAGGTGCTCACGTTGCCAATCGGCGAGACCGGACGCTTGAGGTAGGTCGGGTGGTAGTTCACGTCGGCGACCATTCGCTCGTAAACCCCGCGAACGTATTCCGGACCGGCGTCCGCGGGCGGTTCGAAGAGCATGAGGGCGCCCACGTGCATCGGGTGTTCGCGAGATTCGGCGAGCAAGAATGCCGCGTCGAGCGGTTGCATCAGTTCCATACCGAGACCTTTCCGGTGTGTGAGCCGCAGTTTTGCCGGTGGCAGCGGTAGTACGCCGCACGTCTGGCCGACGCGGGTCGTGGCATTCGAGAGTTCCCCAGGGAGGTCGCTGCACTCGTAAGCAGTTGCAGAATACACTGACACCGCATCTGTAATCAACGTTTACACCGCTTGCGCATGTGTTACTATCGATACGTGCAAGCGTCACTCGACGGGCCCGTCGACTCGCTGCCAGTGCCCGAACCGAAGCGACAATGGAGTCTCGACAATGACCGATGCGACGCAAACAACAGTTCGCGATTCACTGAGTGACGCCGCTCGCGATATGGGCGCGTTGGTGGATGCGCTCGGTGAGCGAATTCAGCCCGGTGCGGAATTCGCTGTCACTACGGTCGGCAATTTCGCAGCCGCCGTCGAGTCGGCCAGAAACGCTGGATCAGAACTCCGTCGCGCGGTGACCATCCTCGTCAATAACGACCAGCAGCGAGCAACCGATTCGGTGGAGATCGGCGTAGTCGAACCTGACGCGAGCGACGGCGAAATGTCGGTCGCGGAATCGTGGTCGACCGCAGTTCACGATGTCGGCGCTCTTGCCGACGCGCTCGGTGACGACGTTCGACCAGCCTTCACCTTGGCGGTCGACGCCGCCTCAACCGTCGTCACGTCAATAGACTCAGCTCGCAGCGCTGGAAGCGGTGCCTGGAATACAATTCGCAAACTCGCCTAGCGACGGCAACTCTCTCGAAATCCTCGTCGCCTGACGAAAGTCGCGGCACCCAAACAAGGAGCGGCACATGCACGACGAATATTCGAGAATCGTTATTGGCACCGACGGGTCGGCGCCGTCGCGCAGTGCGATCATGGTGGGCGGCGCGATTGCAGCGCGCCTGTCGCTGCCGGTCACAGTAGTGACGGCATGGAAGCCGGACCTCGCGGTTCCCGGCGCCCGCGAGCAGTCGTGGGCCCAGATGACCACGAAGTCCGCCGACGTTGATCTCAGCGAGTTCGACATCGACACCGTCGAACGCGTCGAAGCTAAGGGCGACGCCGCCACCGTGCTTGCCGACGTCGCGGCTTCGTCACCACCGAGCCTGCTAGTCGTCGGCGCCCGAGGCCTCGGCAGCCCGGCCAGCCGACTGACCGGTAGCACTGCCAATCAGCTGTCGCATCACAGCTCCGCGGACGTGTTGTTCGTCCACAATCGCCTCGACGGATTCAAAACCGTCGCGCTAGCCACCGACGGCTCGGCCACGTCGATTTTCGCCGCAGAGCAAGGGATCCGGCTCGCGAAAACCTTTGGCGCCCAAGTCATTCTGATCACAGCCAACTCCGACGAAGCAGCGGGCAAGCAGGTGCTCGCCGATGTCGCCCGCCAACTCGACAGCGCCACCGAATTGGCCCAGGAGGTGGTTGGCGGTGACGCCGCCGACGCAATTGTCGAAGCGGGCGCCGCATATGACCTGCTGGTAATCGGAAACCGCGGAATGAGCGGACTGGCCCGAGTCCTCGGCTCGACCGCCAACACCGTCACACATAAAGCGACATCGAACTTATTGCTCGTCAACACCACTCGAAAAACTGGATAGCCCGCGCAGAACCTCTCGTCATTGTCGCGAGAACACAATCAATCGGCCGATATCTGTGGCAGCGGCAATATGGTCCGACGGGACTCCTAATTAGGATGACCCGCGTTGGTTGGAGTGCGGCGTCAATGGCTGCACGTCGCGCGGCAAGTGACGGGAGGCGAGTGGATGGCTCACACCGGCAACGCGCACTGGTCGATCAAGCTGCTCCGAGATTCGCGATGGACTGCGACGGCAATCGAAAAGTTCGTCGCCAAATACCGTCAAGGCATACCCGGCTTACCGGCCCCTACCGTCGATGAATGGGATTGGCAGCTCGAAGCCAGGTGCCGGAACATGGACCCGGCAATTTTCTTCCCGCCCAGCCAGCGCGGGCCCGAACGCGCCCGACGGGAAAAGGAAGCCAAAGCGGCCTGCGGCACCTGTCCAGTACTACTCAATTGCCGCATGTACGCCGTGAAGGCTAAAGAGCCGCATGGCATTTGGGGCGGCTTAACAAGCCGCGAGCGGGCCATTCTGGAACTCCACGGGCGTCGGGCGGGTTTGCACTGCCAGGACGGGGCCCCCACGGGCACACGAGGCTCGACGCGAGGAGTGCCGATGGCGGAGGCGACCGGTTCGACAGTTGACGCGTTGCTGGCAAACGCCAGCCCGACCTACGCGCAGGAAGCGGGCATCACCGTAAAAGACAAGCCTGCGGCACTGTTTCAACTCCTCGAAATGCCGTTGTTGCTGAGCGCACGAATCTCCAGCGATATCGCCGTCGCGGCAACGAAAGAAATATTGGCGGCCGGGCTTCGCACGCCGGAACGCGCGCGTAAGGCGTCGCGAAAATCGGTGATCGACGCGTTGGGCCGCGGACATTACGTGCGGTATGACGAAAGCACCGCAACCCGACTGCACGAAGCGGCGGAATTGGTCCAGCAGAAGTACCAGGGAGACTTGCGCAAGCTAGCCGAACGCTCGGACTCAAACGTCGAGCAGGCAACGGAATTGCTCACCGAGTTCAAGGGGATCGGTGGCGTTGGCGCCGCTATCTTTCTGCGCGAGGTGCAGGACACCTGGACGTGGGTTCGGCCCTATTTCGATGAACGCGCGCTCGAGGTGGCCCGCGAGTTGCGGCTCCCCGACGATCCGAAAAAGCTCGCAAAGCTCGCGCCGGGCGGTGCGTGTGCTCCCCTTGCGGCCGCTCTGGTGCGGGTGTCGCTCGACAAGGCATTGGGGTATTGACCGGACTAAGAAACGACACGCCGGCCGGGCTGGTGGCCGACCAAAAGACGGCGGCGTAGATCTCGTTCAGCGACAACCGACTCGCGAACGGGGTGACCGATGGACGGATCGACACCACGGCTGCCGAAGTGGGGCTCGGTGGCCGAATGCGACGGGCCAACACCGTGGCTCGTCGTGGACGAGGCTGGCGAGGTGGTCGAACCTATCCGCCGCTATCTCGTTGAGTTTGCGGCCCGCGGCAACCGCCCGAGCAGCGTACGCAGCTACGCCTACGACTTACTGCGGTGGTGGCGTTGGCTGCGATTGCTCGACGTGCCATGGGAGCGCGCCACCTCGGCCGCCGTTCGCGATTACTCGCTCTGGCTTGCAGCAGCGACCAAGCCGGGCGCGGTTGCGCGGACGACATCGGCCGCCACGGCGGGCACCGTCAACCCGATTACCCGCAAGGCTTACCTGAACGACCGCTATCAGCCGCGGACGGTCCGGCACGCGCTAGCGGTGTTGCGCGAGTTCTATGAATACTGGGCCGAACTCGGTGAAGGGCCCGTGGTCAACCCGGTGCAGCGTGTGATGCGGGCTCGCCCGAACGCGCACCATAACCCGATGGATCCATTCCTGCGCGAGGGCAGGATGCGATACAACCCACCAATTCCGAAGCGCCGGCCCCGAACGCTCTCGGATGAGCAATGGCGTGATGTCTTCGCCGCGCTGCGCTCGCATCGGGACCGGGCACTGCTGGCTCTTACGCTGAGCAACGGGGCCCGCGCGAGCGAACTGCTCGGCCTGCGCGGGATCGACATCGACTGGGGCGATCAACTCATTCGCGTGATCCGCAAGGGCCGCC
Organism: Skermania sp. ID1734; assembly: GCF_007489285.1. GTDB lineage: Bacteria > Actinomycetota > Actinomycetes > Mycobacteriales > Mycobacteriaceae > ID1734. Next base: position 233,121 of record NZ_VLIY01000007.1, on the reverse strand, counting down.
GAGCCGAACAGTGGCTGCCGGCCAGCGCCGAGGCGTTCGTATGGCTGCGGCTCTATCTGGCCCAAGCAGATCCGGTCGGGCCGAACGAGCCGATCTGGCGCACGATCCGCCGCCGCGACCGCGGCGCGGGACTCGCCGAGCAGTCACTGACTTACGATGCGCTGCGCGCAGTGTTTCGGCGTGTCAACAGCACCCTCGGCACCAACTGGTCGATGCACGATCTACGGCACACTGCGGCGTTGCGAATGTCTCGCGATCCGAACCTGACCTTGCGTGACGTACAGGTGATCCTCGGTGTCCGTGGCCATGGAAAAGTCTCCACTGGTGGCCGGTTCGTGGTCCCCAACGGTGGCCAGGTGAGGTCCCCGTTGGTGGCCGTCTGAAAGTCCCCACCGGTTTGTTTTGACGCGTGTTGCTACCCGGGCGTGAGGGCCTGGGTGGTGACGGTGATTGGTGCTAGCCATATCCCCGTCACCACCCAGGAGACCCATTGAAGTCAAAGTTGGAACGGATGGACATCATTTCCGCCTATCGCGAGGTCGGCACCTATCGGGGTGCGGCCGAGTTGTGCGGCACCACGCACAAGACGGTCCGGCGGGTGATCGAGCGGTTCGACGCCGACCAGAATGGGCAGCGACCACGCTCCCGGGCGCGGCGGGGCCACAATTACGACGCGGTCGCCGATCTGGTCGCCGAGCGGGTCGCGAAGTCCAAGGGCCGGATCTCGGCGAAACGGTTGCTGCCGAAAGCGCGCGCGGCCGGTTACACGGGTTCGGCGCGCAACTTCCGCCGCCTGGTGGCCGAGCAGAAAGCGTTGTGGCGCACCGATCATCACCGTGGCCGCCGACCCGGCGTGTGGGCGCCGGGTGAGTATCTGGTGATCGACTGGGTCGACGCCGGGGCCGGGCTGCACCTGTTCTGCGCGGTGCTGGCGTTCTCACGTTGGCGGTTCGTGCGTTTCGCTGGTGATGAACGTGCCACCACCACGCTGGCGTTGATCGCCGAAGCCCTGGCCGAAATCGGTGGCGTGCCCGCCAACGTGCTGGCCGATCGGATGGGCTGCCTCAAGGGCGGTGTGGTCGCCAACGTGGTCGTCCCCACACCCCAATACGTGCGCTTTGCAACGCATTACGGGTTCAAGCCCGATTTCTGCAACGCCTCGGATCCGGAATCGAAAGGCATCGTGGAAAACCTCTGCGGGTATGCCCAGCAAGACCTGCTGATACCGTTGCTGACCGACGCCGACGAGGGCAAACCGGTCGATGTGCATGCTGCGAACGTGGCCGCGCGCAAGTGGTGTGCGGAGGTCAACGCGCAGCTGCATTCGGAGATTTGCGCGGTGCCCCAGCAACGATTGCAGGCCGAACGTCAAGTGCTGTCACCGTTGCCGTCGCTGCGGGCACAGTTCGGTCCCGCCCCGGTCACCCGCAAGGTCGACAAACTCTCGTGCGTACGCTACGGCTCGGCGCGCTATTCGGTGCCGACCCGGTTGATCGGCGCCACCGTGCACGTGGTCATCGACGCCGGAAAGCTACTGGTGGTCGAACCCAGTACCGGTGAGGTCGTTGCCGAGCATGCGCTGGCCGCGCCCGGCACCGCCAGCGTGCTCGACGCCCACTACGACAAGGCTCGCCCGGCCACCCCGAACCGGGGTCCGAGACCGAAAACCGTGAGCGAGCAACGGTTCTGCGCGCTCGGTGCGGATGCCGAGGCTTTTTTGATCGGTTCGGCCGCGGCCGGCAACACCCGCCTGTCTGCGGATCTTGACGTGCTGCTGGGCTTGGCGGTCGCCCATGGGGAGGAGGCGTTGCGGGCCGCGCTGCGCCGCGCGGTGGCGTTCCGGCGGTTCCGTGCAGTCGATGTGCGCTCGACTCTGGCCGCGGGTGCTGGGACCCGCAGCCCCGCCCGGCCGGTGAGGCGCTGGTGGTGGATCTGCCCATAGCACCGACGCGCCCGCTGGATGCCTACAAACTCCCGGCCAGTACTGACGATGAGGAGACCGCGGCGTCATGACCAGCACCCAACAAAACCCCACTGGCGTTGCCCCGCACGGTGTTGCGCAGCTGCCGGCCGACTTGGACTCGGGGTTGCGGCGTTTGAAGCTGGCCACCATCCGCGCCAGCGCCGCCGAGGTGCTGTTGACCGCCAAAGCGCAGCGCTGGTCGCCCGAGGAGGTGTTGCGCACCCTGGTCGAGGCCGAAATCGCCGCCCGTGACGCCGCCAACACTGCCCGCCGGCTCAAGGCCGCGGCGTTTCCGGTGCTCAAAACCCTCGACACCTTCGATGTCGCCGCTTCCTCCATTGCGCGGGCAACCTTCGATCACCTCGCCACCCTGGAATGGGTTCGCACGCAATCGAATCTGGCGCTGATCGGCCCGCCGGGCACGGGTAAGAGTCATACCTTGATCGGGTTGGGGGTCGCGGCGGTGCACGCGGGATACAGGGTGGGCTACTTCACCACCGCCGACCTGGTCGACAGCCGCTATCGCGGGTTGGCCGACAACACCGTCGGCAAGGTCATCGACACGCTGCTGCGCAACGACCTGCTCATCTGCGACGAGATCGCCTTCGCCCCGCTCGACGACACCGGCACCCAGCTGCTGTTCCGGTTCGTTGCCGCCGCCTACGAACGCCGCTCACTCGCGGTGGCATCCCATTGGGCCTTCGACCAGTGGGGCCGGTTCCTGCCCGAACACACCACCGCCGCAAGCATTCTCGACCGCCTACTCCATCATGCGGCCATCGTCATAACCTCCGGAGAGTCATTTCGGATCCGCGAATCCCAACTCGGACAAAGCCGCAGATGATGATCCAGAGCGTTGGGCCGAATTCGGTCTACCTAATGGTCACCACGCGGGTGGACCGAGGTTGAAACCGATCACCCAGGCAGCCAAGAGCCCCCCGACGACGAGAACGGTGATGAGATACCCGATTGCCGCCTTGCGGGTACGGGGAACGATGCTCGCCAGAAGGCCAGGAAGTGCAAGCCCGAAAATGGAAACGCCCCATAGGATCCAGTACGAGCGGTCTACGTCGGCGATCGGTTCACCAGGGTCGGGTATCGGGACGTGAAGATGCGACTCTGCAAACAATGTGACGGGGAGATAGATGAACGCCCCGACCACAAACCCCAGCAGAACGCCCCACCCTGCGGCCCACTGCTGCTTCCGCTCGGCGCCATTGCTTTGGCTTGTCGCCACGCCCGGGCCCCTCTTATCGGAGGCCGGTCCACGAGTGCTCGACGCCATCGCCCCAGATCAGGAATGGCTTCGCAACGCCTAGCTCACACCCTTCTGCCCCGACGTTGGAACCTTGCTGCGCGGGGAACCCGCCGGTGTCATCACCGTAGGCATAGTCGTAGACGTCATAGACGTGCGAGCGTTGCCGTAGTTCGATCTGGTGGCCGCCGGGCGGACCTGGTTGCGCTATCGCGGCGGTGGTAGAGCACAAACGGAACCGCCCCAGCGAGTGCACCGCGTCATGGTCGGCGCAAGCGACAAGCTCCCAGTCGGTGCTCACGAGGACTTTTGCTGCTTGTCCCGCCGTATCTGCGTGATCAATCGCATGGGCGATCACATCTTCCTTGTTCGCCGCGATGACTGCCGCTGGAGCCGCAGGTTTCGGAGCTTGGTAATTGTTCGATGTTTCGGCTGCCCAACAATCAACGAGTTGTGGGTCGAGAATGTAATCGGTGCCTGTGTTTTCATAGTAGTGGTCCCACAGGTCCTTTGAGTGAGGCTCGTTTTGGTGATCGAAGTATTCTCCCACCAGTTTGGCTTCGGCGATATTGGCGAGCGACAGTTTCCCTTCAGGGTCTGGCATTGTGTCGTAGTTGCTCAGATCCACAGGACAAGTAGGAGGCGAGTGCAATGGGTCTTTGCAGTACAACGGATGCAGTGCAGTGTCATAACTTTTGAAGCTCTCCGCGGGAACGAGAAGTCCGCGCAGGTAATCCCCGTTGACGTAGATCGAACCGTGCTGAAATTGTTGGATTGATCCACCAGGATCGCCGTCGACGGCGACAGCATCGGAAGTCGGGTAGCCGTAGGAGCTTCTCTCATAACCATCCTGCGACCACACCTCGAGGATCCGACCAGCCACCGCATGGGCTCCTGAAGACGGCGACCAGTAGATCATCCCAGCTTGGAACCGGTTGCATCGGCCGACGCCATCCGGTGTGACAATCTCGTCTGACGTGGGATACCCGAGCGCACTTCTATCTGCACCTAGATCGGTCCACTTCTGCCTGATGGCCCCTTGGATATTATGCGCACCGGTAAGCGGCGACCAGTAAATCGAGGCACCCCGGAACTCTTGTCGACGACCTGAATTCAGCACGATCTCGTCTGACGTGGGATAACCGAGAAATCCAGCCTCGTATCCGTAGTCTCCCCATTTCGTCAAGAAGTCGTGCGCCACAGGGTGAGCGCCAGTCGCGGCCGACCAGTAAATGTTGCCGCCGAGAAATTCTGACCGTCGTCCAAACCCATCGGGATTCACGAGCTCATTGCTTTTGGGAAACAGCAGGAAGCTGCCGGGTCCTCCCAGTGAATTGTATTTGTCGAGGATCGCGCCACAAACCTGAAACGGCGCCGGCGGAAATGTCTGGCATACCACTTGCTGATCTCCTTCTCAGGGCTTGGAGCCCGAATGGGGGTCGGCTCATCACAACGAAAAACCGAATTCGATCACGCGTTTCGAACGTATACGGAAGCGATCTTGGTCGCAAACGTCCCTGGTGAGGTGCCGCGTCAGGCCACTGCGAGGCGTCGCTGACGGTCCGATCTCATACCGGAACTTCCTGCTTTCGACAATCCAACGATCTAGCCGTCGGCCTACTGCGGACGCCCACAAGTCAAGCCGGGCATCGCCCGGGGACTTCTGCTTGGCCACAAACGGGGACAACAATTTGGCCGTTGACATCCTCGGTCACGCCGACATCGATACGACCGCCTCGGTGTACCTGTTCGAGGAGGACACCGAGGTCGCCAGGCGCGTGGTCGCGCATCTCGACCAGCGACGGACGACGACACCAGCCGAGCCACCGACAACAAGCTACGACCCTGCTCACCTCGCTGTCCTGCTTGGCGGTCGAGAGCAATGAGGGCGCCGACACCGACCCCGGTCAAGCGGGCGGCGATCTGGCACGCCACCGAGGAACAGCGCACCATCTGGGGTGCACGTGGCGGCGTCGGCGGTCCCCTCGATCTCATGTCCGCCGAGCAGGTTCTAACCACACTGCTGACGTCACCCGAGATGGCCGATCGATCACCGCGTCAGCAACGTCCCGTCATGACTGCCGCTCGCAGGATCCTCGACTGGCTGGCCGCCCAACCCGGCGACGGTTGGCAGCAACGCTGGGAGGCCGCGAACCCGAAGGACACCACAGATTGGATCGGCAAAATCAGCGTAGACGATCATCGATCGTTGGAGAGGAAACGCGTAGTCTTCCTCGACGCACTCTTATGTCTCATGCTGGTGCGGTTCATCCTGCCCAGCCACCGGTTTCTGCGGACCCTGCAATCGAAGAACCTCTACACCAAGGCCCGCGCCACCTTCCGATCGGATTTGTTCGCGCAAGTCGAGCAGAAAGCCCGCGAGTTGGAGCTTCGAAAGTTCCAGCGAGTCCAGGCGATCAACACCCTCACGACGCTTGTGCTGCACAGCGGACGTGACCTCGATGCACTGACCTTCGACGACTTCATGAACCTGCGCCACGCGACCGGCCGGCCCGGCGGGCAAACCCGAGGCGGCATCAGCATCGGCTGGGACCTCGCGCGGGGCATCTCACAGATTCCGGATGCACCGTTCCACACGATGCGGCTCCGCGGACAGCTCTCGACCGCAGAAATCGTCGACTCACACAACCTGCACTGCCAGCCCGTTCGCGACGTGATCGTGCGCTACATGGAAAAACGTCGCCCTGCACTGGACTACAGCACGCTGTCCAACCAGGCGCATATCCTCGCCGCGTTCTGGGCCGATCTCGAAGCCCACAACCCTGGCATCGACTCACTGCACCTGTCCGAGGACGTCGCGGAAGCCTGGCGGCAGCGGGCAAGCGCGGTCGTGCACCGCGACGGCACCGTGCGCGAGAGGCTGTCGGCGTTGAACAACTTCGTGTCGATTCGAGCGTTCTACCTCGACATTGCAGCCTGGGCGCTCGAGGATCCGACGTGGGCTCCGTGGGCGGTGCCCTGCCCGGTGCGGCGCAGCGACACCGCGGGCTACATGAAGAACAAGCGGCGGGTGACGGCACGGATGCATCAGCGTGTCCGCGACCGCCTGCCGCATCTGATGCGCTTGGTCGACTCAGCAGAAGACCACCTGCATCAACAGACCGAGCTGTTGGCCGCCGGACAGTCCGCTGAACCCGACGAGATCTTTCTGCACGACGGCGTCCGCTACCGGCGACTTCCCTACGGCACCGAAGAAATTGGCCCGGTCCGCAGGACAGCAGAGAACCCGGTCACCGTTGAAGTTGTCACCTCCGGTGAGCGAGTCGACGTCACCTATCTCGAGGACGAAGCGTTCTGGGCGTGGGCGATCATCGAGACGCTTCGACACACTGGCGTCCGCGTCGAGGAGCTGCTCGAACTCACCCAACTCGCCCTGGTGAGCCACCGACTGCCCGATACCGGCGAGGTCATCCCCTTGCTCCAGATTGTGCCTTCCAAGACCAACGAAGAAAGGTTGCTTGTCGTCACCCCCGAACTCGCTGGCGTCCTCGCCAGCGTCGTGAGCCGGTTACGCGCCATCGGCGGCGGCGCGATCTCACTCGTGCCCCGCCATGACGCGCACGAACGGGTATGGGGACCACCACTGCCGCACCTGTTCCAACGCACTCGCGACTACCGCTCGTGGGTCATCAACGCCGGAATGGTCAACAAGCTGCTCGCCCAAGCCTGGGGGCGAGCCGGCATCCGCGATGCCGCCGGTGAATCCATCACGGCCACCGCGCATGACTTCCGGCGGATGTTCGCCACCGAGATGGTTACCGGCGGGCTGCCGATCCACATCGCCGCTAAGATCCTCGGTCACCACCGCCTCGTCACAACCCAGGGCTATACCGCGGTGTTCGACGACGACCTCATCCGCTCCTACCGTGCCTTCCTCGACAAGCGTCGAGCCGTGCGCCCAGCCGAGGAATACCGCGAACCCACCGACGCCGAATGGGCTGAGTTCCAGCAGCATTTCCAGACCCGCAAGCTCGAACTCGGCGCCTGCGGGCGCCCCTACGCCACCCCCTGTAATCATGAGCATGCATGCATCCGGTGCCCAATGTTGCGGGTGGACCCCCGCGCCCGACCCAGGCTTGGCGCGATCATCCAGAACCTCCGCGACCGCATCGACGAAGCCCGAGCCAACGGCTGGTTCGGCGAAATTCAAGGCCTCCAAATAAGCCTCGACGCCGCCGCCGCAAAGCTGGCCGCGCTTGACCGCGCCGAACGCCGGCGACTGACCCCGCTCGGGCTCCCAACGACACGTCCGTAAGCACCAAGCTGCTTCTCATGGGCACCGACGCCGACTGAGTTTGTCGAGACCGGTTGGCCACACCGGTCTCGAGGTGGGGTGGACTTCGAAGGGTCGAAGCGTGTGACTTCGAGCGGGTTCATGCACTGTAAAACGCTCTCCTTGGTCAAAAGGTCAAGTCTTCACGCCGACACCTCTGTTACCAAAGTGATAGCTGATGCGGTTGTAATGTTCCGTTGCGTTCGCAAAAGATAGGCAAAGAACGGCTTTAGAGAGCTTTGCTAAGCAACGACCGCCTACGGGGGTTCGGGGGATCATGATCACAGCTAATTTCCGATTGCCGCGACATCGTCGAACCGCTCGATGGATAGCCATTGCCGCCCTCGTCGGTGGCATCGCCAGCGGATACGGGGCAGTCGCCTACGCCGCTCCAGAATCGGATTCACCGAGCACTTCGACCCCGACGACGCCGGTCACTACAACCACGACAGCGCCGAGCCCGGCGAGTACTCCTTCGAATTCCACATCCAGCTCGACGACACCATCCGCTCCGATCGGCACAACCCCGTCGACGCCGCCGCCGTCCGTACCTCGACGAAACGGGCCTGCGACGAAATCGACGACGACCGAGCCTTCGCCGACGACCGCCATGCCGGCACCGACTACCTCGAATCCAGTCGGGGTGCCGGGTGGTAAATGGGCACCCACACAGAACCCGAAGTCGAAAGTCGTTCCGGGACAGATGCGCTCGGATCGCGAGAAGGTGCCCGGCGGGTTCAGCAAGGCTGACGCCGACAAGGCCGAAACCATGGAAGCTGCGCTGCAACCGCAGAGCGGGATGATGTCGCCGATGGTTGCGCCCGGATGCCAGGTGTACTGGCCCTCGCCATATGAGGTGTGCGGAGCGATCAAGGACAAGTACAACTCGCTCGGCGGACCGAACAGTTTTCTGCTGTGGCCGACCAGCAATGAGCTGGTCAACCCCGATGGGTTTGGGCGGAGAAATACATTTCAAAACGGGCCCATTTACTGGTCGGCGTCCAGCGGCGCGCACCCGGTGGTCAACCACTTCTTCGCGTGCTGGCAGCGCAACGGCTGGGAAGCCGGTGTTCTCGGCTACCCGACGACCGACGAAATCGTCAACCCAGATCCGGTGGCACCAATCGGGCGTCGCCAGGTCTTTCAAGGTGGCACCATCTACTGGAAGCTCAACGAGGCCTACTACGTCACCGGGTCGATCCGCGACAAATGGGGTCAAACCGGCTGGGAGCAAGGGTTTCTCGGCTACCCGATGAGTGACGAGATCAAGCTGCCCGACGGTCAAGGCCGTATGAACCGCTTCGAACACGGAGTTATCTACTGGGCACCGTGGACAGGTGCACATCCTGTCTCCGGCGGCATTTTAGACCGGTGGGCAGCGTCAGGATACGAACGCGGGAGTTACGGATACCCCATCGCAGACCAAACATCGGCGGGCGGGATCGAAGTTCGCCAGAACTTCGAGTTCGCCGTATTGGGTTGGCCAACCAATCCGTCGGCGGCGATCGTCGATGATGGTGATATCAACCCGACTGTCGACGACGGATCCCCAACGTCGCCCGCCGATTTTGCCGCGGATGCGAACGTCGGCAAGGACACTTCTCGGGCACCGGAACTTGTTGGGAACGTGGTCAAGAGGTCTGATCCCTGTGTTAACCAGTCATGTGTGGACCCAGAGGACCCGAACCTGGCCAGCTCAGATCCGCCCACCTACGCCCTGCCCAGCGAGTGCTTCACCATTCCCAACGATGGTCGCCTCCGCGGCAACAGAAAGCAGGCGTGCTCGCTTTCGACATTCGCCATGACCGTGCGACGTAAAGATCCTGTAACCCAAGCAGTGGAGGTCGTTGGAAAACTGCCTTTCAATCTGCGGACAGGTGTCCTGACCTCGCACAGGAGCGGAAAGATCATCCAGGAATACCGCTTCGAGTTCGGGGCGCCGTATCAAGAGATCGGCGTGCCGAAGCTCAATTATCAGCTCAGTTATGAAGGCTCCGCGGACCAGTCACGCTATTCGGTTAGCGGGTTCACGTCGGGTTCCACCGTATCGCCGAACACGACCATGGCCATCACGGTTACTTGGAACGAGCAACTACTCGACGATGGGGCGGTTGATTACCGTACTACCGAACTGCGCTTTGACTTCAGCAATATCGCGCCATTCATCCCGTCGCCTTACGAGTATGTGACCATCGACGGTGACCTGCGGTGCGACAAGACGATGAAGAACCGGCAGGGATATGTGCAAGGCTGTGTGCTGCCGAAATTCGTTCCCGGCCTAGATTATCGAGGCAATAGCGACGGTGGGCGTTTCCCGCAGGCGGTGGGACATATCCAGTCCGCCACAGGATCCGGACTCCCTGGAGCGAGTCTCTCGCGTCCCCTTCACCGCGAATCTGATGTCGGCGCGAGAAACAACAACAGGCTGACGGCATGTCCTCGCACCGCGAGCATTTCCGGTCCCAGGCAAGTCTCCGGACGTAGCTGCGACGAATATCCGTTCGCATCCACAAAAGAGGGCGCAGCCAGCGGTGGCCCAGGGCGGACCTTCAACCCCAATTGCCACGTTCCAGACCTGGGGACCAGCACGGCATCGACCGGGTACAGCGTCTGCATGATCGATGCTGGTCAGAACAGTCTTGCCGGCAGTTACCTCGGTAGATTTTACGGATTCGGCCGGGTCATCGGAGGCGACGCGTTTTATGTGGCCGCAACCGGAGGAGCGCTTCCCCCGCCCCCATGATCGAAACGGTAAACTTTAGGCACACTGCCTAACGGAATTCAAAAGAGACTGCAAATGAAGACCGCTTCACTCGTCAACTGGACGGCCGCATCTGCCATCGCGGTCTTCCTCGTCGCAGGCTGCACCCACCACGACGACGTGAACACGCCGGTTAAGGACGAAAAGTCGATGACACAACAACCAGTCCCCAAGCCTTCCGAGGACTACGACCCGAGCGTGGAAGAGCCGACCATCGAAGATGGCACACCACAAAATCCCGAAGACTTCCGGCACGATTCTCAGAGCGGCATCGTCCCAGAATTCGGACCAATGCCCGGATCCGGACCCGTTACACATGGCGGAATCGAGCCCTCACCAAACAGCGGGTCGCAGAATCCACCACGCTAATCACCGCCGCAACGTGATGTGGGTGAACGCTGGGCTTCTCGCTAGATTCGCTCGCCTAACAGCCGATGGCAGGCCGCGAATTGCTGGCGGAGAACACCTGTCGGGACAGTTAATAGACAATTCTCGGCATATTTTCCCCGGAAGGATCATTGGGGACTAATCAACCGGCCGAGTTCCGAATGATGGTCGTCCATGGTGATATGGCTCTGAGACGAGTAGATACAAATCCGCCGTCCGAGATCGCTGACGGACGTTTGATTTAGCGGTCTGTCTTTTCGATTCAGGGCAGGTCATCGTCTATGACCGGGTCTTCGAGACTCAGGTCGTAATCATCGATCTCGGGTATGTAGTCGTCGGGGGCCGGCCCGCTCGCGAGTTCCGAATTGCGGTGATGTGCTTCTGCGGCCCTAGTAAGGTCATCGCCTGCGAGACTACGAATGGCCAGCCACGGTGCCAGCAGGCGCTCGAGCTCGCCAGCGAGTTCGGGTACGGCGTCCGGGAGCGAGACCGAGGCGAGGGCGTCTCGAGCAATTGTTTCTGCTGATGACCAGCCAGCACTTTCTTCGGCCAAATTGTCAGAGAGATGCGGACGTTTCGGGTCACTGAGGAATCGCTGGGCATACACTGATGCGAGTTCTTGAGCATCAAGCCACAGTTTATAAACGCCGATTGCCTGGGCATGGTCGCGCAATGCGGCCCACGCGGTATTTCTCGCGACGGTTTTCACCGGGGCGAATGGGCGGGCCTGCTTGGACAAATCGATGAATGGGATCGATGTGATTTCAACGTTGAGTTCAAGTACGCGCTGCCATTTCGGGCCAAAATGGTCGAGCAGATGGTCATCGGTGATATCGAGTCCGGCCAAGTAGTCGACATATGCCCGTTCAGCGCCGGGTACGAAAGCATCCGGAAGAACACGCGTCCCGAGTTCAGCCGTATCCAACGCCGCACGACGAAAGAACTCGCGCTCAACGACGAACGCGTCGCCGAGCGATGTCGCGGCCTGAATCAGCGCACCTTCCAAAGTCAATTGGTTACCTGTGGCCACCGATTCACCCCACGCCATCCCGGTTTCGTTCAGTAACGCTGCAGCGGACCGAGCCAACGTCGTCAGACGTTCAGACGAATCGGACATACTCAAAGCCTAGGCCTCCGTAGTTGATCTTGGTAGTTGTTTCCATGTCGCCTGCTTAGTCCGGTGAAGAAGGCAAAGGTTCGGGGAGCGGCATAGCGCGGAAAAAAAATTTGAGGGTGCGGTTTGACCGCTGGGATGTGGGTACTGCGGCGCACAGCAACCAACGGGGGGACTGCCGATGAACGACCTCGGGTGGCTCAGCGGCCGTAGCCGATCGCTGCTCCCGTCCCACCGCCGACGATTCCGCCGAGGGACGCACCACTGATTCCCCCGCCGACACCTCCGGCGATAGCTCCAGGCACGCACCCGATAACCGGCAGAATCACGCCGCCGACGATGCACCCGCCCACGATGCCAACGGCGGTACCGATGCCGGCACCCACGGCCGCACCGCCGGTAGCGCCGGCCGCGGTCCCAGCCAGGAAACCTGGTGCAGGACCGAGCGGGTTGTCCACTGGCGTCGCAGCTTCGGCTATCCCCGCGCCGCCCATCGCGACGGACGCTGCGATCAGCGTGGCGGCAGTAGCGGTACGAATCATCGGTCCCCCGTCGGCGAGTGTTGATCTTGGACGGCCGAGATTACCTCGGCGCATCGGCGGCGGGCAGGGCAATCGGCGAGCCCGCGGCAATTGCGCAATATCGTCGGATTGCCCAATATCGTTCTCTTTGGTGGCTTTTCACCGCTTGGCCGAGGCCTGACCGACGGCTGTCACTGCTCGGCGAACGCCGCCTCGATCCAGTTACTGAACTCGCAGGCCAGGTGCCAACGGTGCGCGGCGATCATGTTCGGTGCGGTCAGCAGCGGGAACTCGACGCACAGGCGGGCATGGAAACCATTTGGCTCATCACGGAATTCGTGGCGAACGCCACCAATGGCCAAACCACCGTCGGCGCGGGCCACACCAGCGGCATCGATGGGAAACGCCGTATCGCGCGGCGTCACCAGCGGCGAAGTGTCGTCGTAGTCGACGAAGAACCTTGTGGCCAGCGGGCTACCGCCCGTGGTCTCGATTACTTCCTGTCGTCCGTCCGGGGCGGTGTCGATGAGAAAGTGGTCGGGATGCGCGGCTATCATGCTGCGGGCGTAGTCGTCTCGCCCGGTGTCGGTGAACCAGTCGACGAACTCCTTGGCGCTCCCGCCGGTGACATGCAGGTCGCACACGCTCGTAGCGCGGCGCCCGAATGACAGCCGCGTCGTCGCGCGGGCAACGACGTCGGAAACGCGAATGTCGCGGGACAGCCGGCGACGGATCTCGTCGGCGCCCAGCGCGAGCTTGCTGTCGGTGAACGCGGCCTTGTGCCGGGCAAGATCACCCCTAGGGACAGCGAGACCAATTTTGCGGGCAGCCTTGGGAATACGCTTGGCCTCCCACGCGAACACCTCGTCGCGCGACACCGCGCGACCATTGATCACGGCAGCGATGGCCAAGTTCTCGTTCGACACGAATATGTCCTCAGTTCGATTGGGTTCGCACGCAGGTGAGGTGGTGGTGGAACCACTCATTAAAGCATCTGTAGTTGCTTTTATACGCCCTTGCCGCGCCCACGGTCAAGGGTCCTGACAAACTGAATCTGTGACCGATTCCGACGTAACGCCTCGACCCCGCCCTGGCGGACGCTCGGCACGCGTCGTCGCAGCCGCCCACGCGGCGACGCTGGAATTGCTCGCGGAGATCGGCTACGAGAACCTGCAGTTGTCCGACGTGGCCAAGCGCGCCCACGTCAACAAGACCACCGTCTACCGACGCTGGCCCACCAAGGCCGCGCTCGTCGCCGACCTGCTCGCCACGTTCACCGAGATCAATGTCGCGACACCGGATACCGGGTCACTGCAGGGCGATCTAGAGCGGTTGCTCAGCGATATCGCCAGCGCCCTGCGCAACCGTGCAGTGCGCGCCGTCCTTTACGGCACCCTCACCGGTGCCGAAGACAGCGACGACATCCGGGGCGCCCAGTCCAGGTTCTGGCAGGAACGCTTCCACCACAGTGGCGCGATCGTCGAAAGAGCAGTCACCAGAGGTGAAGTCCCGTCGGGCACCGACCCACGCGCACTACTGGAAATGGCGGCCAGCCCGATCTACCTGCGCACCTTATTCACCACGGACGCAGTGGATCCCGAGTACATCGCCGAGATTGCGCGTCGGACGATCCGGGCGTTCGCCTGACGCCGGCCCTGGTCGAAACTGGCGCCATGCGGTTCGCCCTGCGCAATTGCGCCAACGAAAGTTGCTCTGACAGACGGGATCCCGTCTGTCAGAGCAAGTTTTGTCGGCTGAGTTGCGCGGCGGCACCTCCCGGCAAAGCAACTACGCGTCAGCTCAGCTCGGCGATCGTCGTGGCCGGAGTCAACTCGACCCCTAACGCACGGGCGTGCAGTTCGATGAGCCCCCACACCGATTCGGTGAGAAAGTCAGCGAGCTGGTCGGCAGTGACGACGGAGTTGCGGTTGCCGAGCCATCGGTTGACCGTCGCGTTTACGAGTCCGATAGTGCCGAATGCGAGCGGTTCTGCGAGCGTCGTTGGTGCGGAGTGCTTTTCGAGTACGGCGTCCAGCAGCCCGGTCAACTGAACGGCGATTGCCGTGCGGGTGCCGGTGACGACCCGCGAGGCCGGGTTCGGCCTGCTGCGCGAACCTCGTCCGAGGAACTGATGCAGCTTCGGGTACTCGACCACCCAATCCAGATAGGTGCGCACCGCCCGCGCAATGGATTCCCGCACAGCGCCTTCCGGTGTCAACGTGGGAGCCAGCCGAACCATCAGCCGTTCGACGATGCGCGCACGCAGTTGTTCGTCGAGGTCGTCACGGTCGGCAAAGATGCGGTAGACGACCGACCGCGGAACGCCGGCGCGAACCGCAATCTCTTTCACGCCGATCGCGTCGTCGCCGTCGTTGATGGCGGCTATCGCGGCCTCGAGTATCTGCTCTCGGCGCTCGGCGTTGTGGGCATCCCAACGGCTCATCCGGCCGTCGAGCACCTGCGAGCCGCCCCGCGGCGCGGTGTTCGACATTCCTGACATGTTACGGCGAACCTATTGACTTGGACACCGTGTCTGGATAACTTATCCGCGTCATCGTGTCTCAGATAGTCCGCGAGCGTGTCGCAGGGAGTAGCCAGCATGGGTAACAGGGTGTTCGTCGTCGGCGTCGGCATGACGAAGTTCGAGAAGCCGGGAGCGCGGGAGTGGGACTACCCGGACATGGCGCGGGAAGCGGGCACCAACGCTCTCACCGACGCCGGCATCGATTACCCCAAGGTGGAACAGGCCTACGTCGGCTATGTGTACGGGGAGTCGACCTCCGGCCAGCGCGCCGTGTACGAACTAGGCATGACCGGCATTCCGGTGGTCAATGTCAACAACAACTGCTCCACCGGCTCGACCGCGCTTTACCTTGCCGCACAGGCAATTCGCGGCGGACTTGCCGACTGCACGCTGGCCTTGGGCTTCGAGAAGATGCAGAAGGGCTCGCTCGGTTCGACGTTCGACGACCGCGAGCAGCCGATGATGCGGCACCTGCTGGCACTGGCCGAACTCCAGGAATTCGCCATGCCGCCGGCACCGTACATGTTCGGGGCCGCGGGCAAAGAGCACATGGAGCGCTACGGCACCACCCCCGAGCAATTCGCCAAGATCGGCGTCAAGAACCACCGGCACTCCCGCAACAACCCGTACGCGCAGTTCCAGGACGAGTACATCCTCGACGAGGTGCTCGCGTCCAAGCCCATCTACGGTCCGCTCACCAAGCTGCAGTGCTCGCCCACCTCCGACGGTTCGGGCGCGGTGATCCTGGCCAGTGAGGCGTTCGTCGACAAGCATGGCCTGGCCTCCCAAGCCGTCGAGATCGTCGGCCAGGCGATGGTCACCGACATGAACAGCACGTTCGACGATAAGAGCGCAATCACCCTCGTCGGCGCCGACATGACTCGCAAGGCGGCAGCGAAAGTGTATGAGCAGTCGGGAATCTCGCCGGAAGACGTCGACGTGATCGAACTGCACGACTGCTTCTCCACCAACGAACTGCTCACCTACGAGGCGCTCGGACTGTGTCCGGAAGGCGACGGCGGCAAGCTGGTCGACAACGACGACACCACCTACGGCGGACGCTGGGTGGTCAACCCGTCGGGCGGGCTGATCTCGAAGGGACACCCGCTCGGTGCGACCGGGTTGGCCCAGGCCAGCGAACTCACCTGGCAGTTGCGCGGCACCGCCGACCAGCGCCAGGTCGATGGCGCACAGATTGCGCTGCAACACAACATCGGCCTCGGCGGCGCGGTGGTCGTCACCGCCTACCGTCCGGCCGAACGCTGATATCCCCCACCGCAAGCATCGAAATAGAAGGAGAAAACCCATGGCATCCGTAACCGTTTCCGTCTCGCTTCCCTCCGAGCCCCAGAAGACCTGGGACACCCTCGCCGACGCCGCCCGCTGGGAGGAGTGGCTGTCCATTCACCAGAAATGGAAGAGCGAAATCCCCACCGAGATCAAGGTCGGCACCCAGTTCACCGAGGTCGTCTCGGTCATGGGCATGGCGAACAAGATCGAGTGGACCATCGACGAACTCGACATCCCGCACCGGATGAAGATGTCCGGCACCGGCATGGCCGGCGTGGTCGTCGAACTTGCCCTGGCGGTGGAACCGGAAAACGACGGTTCGAAGGCGAGCATCGAGGCCAGCTTCACCGGCGCCATGATCGTCGGACCGATCGGCAAGGCAGTGGCAAAGAACGCGCAGGCCGACCTCGAATCGTCGCTGGCCAAGTTTGCCGAACTCGTCGCCTGATGACCGCTCCCACAGTCGAATTCGACGCGACCGGCCTCGGTGAATGGACCGACGAGGAACGATTCGAGGTCACCGCCGAGCGGATCGCGCAGTACGCGGAAGCGACCAACGATCCGATCGAGCGGCACCGTCGCGGCGAGATCGCCCCGCCGGTGTTCGCGGTGGTTCCGGTGTTCATGTCGATGGCGCCCGCCGCGCTGTCGGTCGCGCCCGTGGAGTTGTTGATGAAACTCGTTCACGGCGAACAGGACTTCCACTTCCACCGCCCAATCTATCCGGGCGACACGCTGGTAGCCCGGGCCAAGCCGGTCGGCTACGTCGGCCGCGACAACGGCTCCACGGTGGTCGTCTATGCCGAAACCCGCACCGACGCCGGAGAACTCGTCAATGAGCAGTGGTTGACGGCGTTTTTCCGCAAGGTCGATGCCGGGCCGGGCCAGGGTGAGCATGCGCCCGAGCATCGGTTCGACGAGGCGCTGCGCCAGCAGAATCCGGCGGCGGTGGTGAAGGCACACATCGATGCCGACCAGACCTTCCGCTACTCCCCCGCGTCGGGTGACCCGATGCCCATTCACCTCGACGACGAGATCGCACGGATGTCGGGGCTGCCCGGAATCATCAACCACGGGCTGTGCACAATGGCTTTCACGTCGTGGGCCGCCTTGACAGAACTCGCCGGCGGTCGCGTGGAGCGGTTGCGGCGGCTCGCCGTGCGCTTCGCCAAACCGGTTCTGCCCGAACAAGATATCGAGACCCGTTTTTGGTCTGCCGGTGCCGCGGTAGACGGTGCGAAGGCATACGCCTACGAAACCACCGTCGGCGACGAGCTCGTCATCAAAGACGGCCTGGCAGTCATCGCCAACAGCTGATCCACCAATATTCAGGAGACAAAGCAACAATGGGAACTTTGGATGGCCGGGTAGCCGTCATCACCGGCGCCGGACGCGGCATCGGTCGTGAACACGCGCTGTTGTTCGCCAAGGAGGGCGCCAGCGTCGTCGTCAACGACCTCGGCGGCGCGAACGACGGCACCGGCGCCGACGCCGGCCCGGCCCAGCAGGTGGTCGAAGAAATCCTCGCGGCCGGCGGCAAGGCGGTGGCCAACACCGACAACGTGGCCAGCTGGGATGGCGCCGCGGCGCTGATCAACCAGGCCATCAGCGAATTCGGCGATCTGCATGTGCTGGTGAACAACGCTGGAATTCTGCGCGATTCCTTCATTGCCGGGATGGACGAGAGCCAGTGGGACGCGGTGATCGCCGTCCACTTGAAGGGACATGCGGCCACCCTGCGCCATGCGGCGGCCTATTGGAAGCAGCAGTCCAAAGCCGGTGTGCCGGTGGCTGCCTCGGTGATCAACACCGCCTCGGCGTCGGGCACGTTCATGCCGAATGCGGGTCAGGCCAATTACGGTGCGGCCAAGGCGGGTATCGCCGCGCTGACCTTGGTCGCGGCGGAGGAACTCGACCGCTACGGCGTGCGGGTCAATGCGATCGCCCCGATCGCCCGCACCCGCCTGACCCTCGCCACCCCCGGGATGGGTGCCCTCTTCGCGGCCGAGGTGCCCGAGGGCGAATTCGATGCATTCAGTCCCGCCAACATCTCGCCGCTGGTCGCCTACCTGGCCAGCGCCAACTGCCCACTGACCGGGAAGGTCTTCGCGGTGCAGGGCGGCGGCATCTCGGAACTGGCCGGTTGGCACGACGTTTCGACCATCGAATCCGACGGACCCTGGACCATCGACGACATCGCCACCAAGCTCGGCTAGGAGAAAAACTCATGGCACGCAATGCATATGAACTCGGCTTGGGTATCAGCGAAGAGCACACCCTGCTTGCTGACTCGGTCCGCGCCTTCGCCGAGCGCAATATCACGCACGAGGTGGTGCGGGAAGCGGTCGACGCGCCGAAGCAGGAGAAGTTCCCGCAGTTCTGGGATGCGTTGGCGGGCCAGGACTTGCTGGGCTTGCATGTGCCGGAGGCGCGGGGCGGTCACGGCGCCGGATTGCTCACGCTGGCCGTCGCCCTCGAGGCGCTCGGCCGGTCGGTGGCGCCGGGACCGTTCGTGCCCACTGCGCTGGCGTCCGCATTGCTCGCGGCTGCCGATTCGAAGGTCGGGATCGAGGCGCTGCCCGGCCTGATCGACGGTTCGAGCACGGGCGCGGTCGGACTCGGTGAACCGCTGAATGCCGTGGGGGCCGAGGGCCGCTATCAGATCAGCGGCGCTACCGACGCGGTGATCGGCGCGCAGCACGCCGACCTGATTATCGTGCCGATCCGTATCGGTAATGACATTCGCTGGGCCGCAATCGATCGTGCCGATCTGACGATTACTGCGCAGGACAGCATCGACGTGTTGCGTGGCTCCGCACGGGTCGAGGCCGTGGGAATCGAGGTGGGCGGTGACCGCGTGCTCGATGGCCTCAGCGAGCAGCGCGTGCGTTCGATCGCCACCGTCGTCCTCGGTGCAGAGGCGCTCGGCGTGATGTCGTGGTGTGTGTCCACCGCGGCCGAATACGCCAAGACGCGAGTGCAGTTCGGCCGGCCGATCGGGCAGTTCCAGGGCGTCAAGCACAAGTGCGCGCACATGGGCATCGCGCTGGAACAGGCGCGTGCCGTGTTGTGGGACGCAGCAGCCGCCCTCGACAACGGTGATGCGACCGCAGATTTCGCGGCCGACATCGCCGCGGTCATCGTTCCGGACGCTGCGGTCAAGGTCGCCCAGGACTGCATTCAGGTGCATGGCGGCATCGGATTCACCTGGGAACACGATGCACACCTGTATTACCGTCGCGCACTTGCCATTCGCGGCGTGCTCGGTGGTCACGAGGCGGCGGCCAATCGGGTTGCCGATCAGGCCCTGTCTGGCGTGCGGCGCCCGCTCGAACTGGAGTTGCCCGCCGAAGCGGAGACGATTCGCGCACAGGTCCGCGCCGAGCTGGCGACCATCGCGGCAATCACCGACGAAGACGATCAGCTGGTCGCGCTCGGTGATGGCGGCTGGGTACAGCCGCACTTGCCCAAGCCGTACGGCCGCAGCGCTTCTCCCTTGGAGCAGATCGTGATTGCGCAGGAGATCAAGGCTGCGGGGATCGCGCTGCCGCAACTGCTGATGGGTACCTGGGCGGTGCAGGCTGTGGTTGCCCACGGCAGCGAGCGGCAGAAGCAGGAACTCGCCGTCCCGACGCTGCGTGGAGAACTGGTGTGGTGTCAGTTGTTCAGCGAGCCGGGTGCTGGCTCGGACCTGGCGTCGTTGTCCACGAAGGCCGAAAAGGTCGACGGTGGCTGGAAGATCACCGGCCAAAAGATCTGGACCACGGTCGCGCAATTCGCCGACTGGGCGATGCTCATCGCGCGCACGGATCCCACCAAGCCCAAGCACGACGGCATCACCTACTTTGTGCTCGATATGAAATCGCCGGGCATCACGGTCCGGCCGCTGCGCGAGATGACCGGCTCGGCACTGTTCAACGAGGTCTTCCTCGACGATGTCTTCATCCCGGACGAGAACGTGGTCGGTGAGGTCAACGACGGCTGGCATGTCGCACGCACCACGCTCGCCGGCGAGCGGGTGGCGCTGAGCCAGAAGATGGAGGCCTACGCCACCGAGACCGACCTGTTGAAGTTCGCCACGGGCCGCGAACTGTCGCCGGGGGCGCGGACCCGTGTGGGTGAACTGATCGCGGAAAGCCAAGCGCTGGACGTCATCGGCGCCCGGGTGGTTCTCAAGCAGCTCTCGGGCATCGACGTGAGCACTACCTCGAGCGTCGGCAAGTTGCTGGGTATGGGTTTGGGACAGGCGATTTCGGAGTTCGTCGTCGCCGAGCTCGGCGCCGCCGGCACCGTCGCCGTGCCGGGTCAGCCCAGCGACAAGGCGATGGAGCAACTCATCGCCGGGCGGGCCACCACGATCTACGGCGGCACCACTGAAGTGCAGCTCAATGTGATCGGCGAACGCATGCTCGGTCTCCCCCGCGACGCGGCGGCGGGCAACTGATGCCGGGTCCGCTGGAGGGCCTGCGAGTTGTCGAGATCGCCAGCCTCGCTCCGGCCCCGTTCGCGTGCATGATCCTGGCCGATCTGGGCGCTGAGGTGATCCGCGTCGAACGGGGCGGCGACGGCGGCATGGGCCTGCTGGCGCCGTCGGGGGTGCTCGACCGGGGAAGACGGTCCATCGCAGTGGATCTCAAGACGCCGGCCGGCCGCGACGTGGTGCTCGACCTCACCGAATCCGCCGACGTCTTTGTCGAAGGCTTTCGGCCCGGGGTGGCCGAGCGGCTCGGTATCGGGCCGAAGGACTGTCAAGAGGCGAACCCCCGGCTGATCTACGCCCGCATGACCGGCTGGGGCCAGGATGGTCCGCTGGCGTCGCGGGCCGGTCATGACATCAACTACATCGCCATCGCCGGTGCGCTCGATCCCATCGGGCGTGCCGGGGAACGGCCGGTGCCGCCGCTGAACCTGTTGGGAGACTTCGCGGGTGGCGGTTTGATGCTGGCCATGGGCGTGCTCGCCGCGCTGCACGAACGCGAACGATCCGGCCTCGGGCAGGTTATCGACGCCTCGATGGTCGACGGCGCCGCACTGATCACCGCGTTTGTGCACGGGATGCATGCGGCCGGATTGTGGGAGGGTGAGCGCGGCGAGAACATGCTCGACGGTGGCGCGGCGTTCTACGACACCTACACCTGCGCCGATGGGCGGCACGTCGCCGTGGGCTGCGTTGAGCCGCATTTTTACGCCGAGTTCCTCAGCAAACTCGGCTTGGCTGGGGAGGATCTGCCGTTCCAGTACGACCTCGACCAGGCACCGGGGCTGCGCAAACGCATCGCCGACGTCTTCGCCAGCCGACCGCGTGACGAGTGGGCGCAGATCTTCGCCGACTCGGATGCCTGTGTGTCACCGGTACTTTCGCCGTGGGAAGCACATGAGCATCCGCACAACCAGTCTCGCGGCACGTTCGTCGATGTTGGCGGCATTCGGCAACCGGCGCCCGCGCCGCGATTCAGCCGCACTCCGGCGCCGCAGCCACAACCCGGTAGCAGCAGCGGGGCAGATACGGACGCTATCCTCGCCGAGCTCGGTTACGACACCGAGGCAATCGCGCAGTTGCGTGCCGAGGGTGCTATCGACTGAGGTTTGATGTGCCGGGCGCAGCGGCAAAGAAGTCGGCGAGTACGGCCGCACCCCGTGCCGGATCCTGCAGCATCCACCAATGCCCCAGGCCTTCCAACCGCGCGATCTGCGCGCCGGCGCGTTCACCGGCACGGATACGCCCATCACCGCCGACATAGCCGTCCTCGGTCGCCACGATGTTCAGACCTGGGCGGCTGGCAGCGTTTTCCAGCTCCTTACCAAGCTCGGCCATAGCCGGTTGGGCTGCCGAGCGGTACAGCGCGAGGATGGCGCGGCCCATCTCGTCACCTTGCGCGTCGGCGACCGCCTCAGCCACGTCGACGGGCATGCCGAGCCCGACATTGCGCCGGACCCGCGCCTCCCGCGGTGCCTTCATCATCTTGTCGACGAGTTCTTCGCCCGCACCCGGTGTCTGCCAGATTCGTGCGGCGTCGTGCCATACGTATTCCGGGGCGAACACGCCGACCGCATCACTGACCCAGCTGCGCAACAGGTCCGGCCGATGCATCGCCACATTGACCACATGGCCGCCACCCCAGTCGTGCCCGACCAAATCCACCGGCTCGCCGATTGCCTCCAATTCGCCTATGAGCCACTCGCAGTATTCGAGGACGGTTGCGCCGAACCCCTCCGGCAGTGGAGCACCGAAGCCGGGTGGGGAAAGGCAGACCGTATCGGTGCGGCCCAGTTCCGATCGCAGCGGACCCCAGATGGCGTCAGATTCGGGATTGCCGTGTACGAAGACGATCGTCATGCCGTCACGGTAGCGCTTCCGCAGGGCCAGCTTCAGTTAGCGAACCAGCCGGGAACGTCCAGTCGCAGAGGCTGGCCTGCTGCGGTCACCATTCGCAAAGCGTCTTCCAACGCGCGCAGATTCGATTCACCGAGGGTGGCCTCCCATTCGCCGCGTAAGTGCTCGAATATCCGCGCCGAGGCGGCAAGACAATCCACCCCACGGTCGGTCAACCGGACCAGCATCCGGCGACCATCGTTGCTGTCACGTTCTCGAAAAACGTAGTCAAGCCGTTCCAACGAGTCGATCGTCTTTCCGGCCGCCTGTTTCGAGATGCCGAGCATGTGCGCAAGGTCGACAGCGGTCGTTCCGTCGTGACCGATGGCCTGGAAAACGAACCCGCACATCGGCCGGACATCGGGATGGCCACATCGAGCCAGCTCCGCGTGCAAACCGTCGATCAGGTTGCGAAACCCCAACAAAAGCAGGAGTGGCAACTCATATCCGGGCCGCTCTATTGACATAGATAGACATCCTAGTTGACGATATTAGACAACTTTGTTGTCTAATACGTTGGGAGGCTTACCAATGTCTGTTATCCACGCCGCGGATGCCCGCCGGACAGAAACTCCGAACGCAGTCATGACCACCCTCGCCTCACCCACACAAGGAGGCAGTCAACATGCAGTGTGGCGCGTAGACATGACGCCCGGAGCAGTCGGTCCTACCCACGTTTTCGACACCGACCAGGTGTGGACTCTTTTGGACGGCTGCGTTCACATCCATGTAGGCGACGACGATGTGACCCTCGCCAGTGGCGACACGATGGTCATACCAGCCGACACCCGCCGCCAAATCTTCGCCGACCCGCATTGTGGAATGTCAGCCATCGTCTGCGCCGCTGCCGGCAGCATGGTGGTCCCGGACACTCCGGATGCCAACGCCCCAGCCTGCGCAAGCGTGGTCGGCAACAAGTTCCTTCCGGACTGGATAGCCTGATCGCCCTGCGACTCTTCGTAAGCAGTCACGGCGCTGCGCCTCATGGACTCGCGGTACGGGCCAATGCGAAGGCGATTGCGGCGAAGTGCTCGCGGACGGTGGACTCGTCCATGTCGAGTAGAAGTTGATGGATCGCACCGTCGTAAACGGTGACGATCGCGCGTGCCCATTTTTCGGGTTCGGCCAGCGTCGGCGGCAGGCGGTCCGCATGCTCGCGGACGTAGGCCGCGATCAGCGCGGTGACCTCGTGGCGAAATTGGGTTCGTTCGCGCGCCAACTGGGCGGCGACTTCGGGATGCCGGGCCGCGTGCAACACGAAGTCGGTATTGATCAGCAGCCAGTCGCGATCGATTGGAAGCTGCTCAGCCCACCGCCGGATGGCCTGGTCGGGATCGGCTGCCGCGGTGGCCAGAACGTCGACTGTGTGCACGGCGGCGAAGCGGGACTGCTCGCGGTAGAGCGCGTAGAAGAGGTCTTCGAGGCTAGCGAAGTTGGAGTAGAACGCGCCTTTGGTGAAATTGGCGGCCCGGCAGATGTCGTCAATCCTTGTGCGCCCAAATCCCTTGGCGGCGAACACCGTGAACGCCGCGTCGAGCAGGCGTCGCCGCGTCTCGTCGCGTTGGCGGGTCACGCTACGCATGATACCTTTCGGTATCCAATACTAAATGGTATCGAAGGCGGTGGCGCATTGATGTGGACGAAGTGGGCGAGGTTCGGCGTCGGATTGGCGGTGGCTAGCGCGCTCATCGCCGGCGCTGCGCCCGCCGTGGCATTACCGGCCGACGGATCGGTGGCTATCGAGCAATCGGTCGACTGCCAGCCGAGTAACGCGCGCCCGTATCCGGTGATCGTGTTACCTGGCGCGGACGGCACGACAGCGCAGACCGGCGAGCAATGGGCGACGATGCTGACGGCGCTGCGTCACGCCGGCGCCTGCACCCTGGTGTTCCAGGGTGGTGTGGTGAATGGGCAGCGCTGGGCCGGGGACATGGTGGAGTCGGCGCAGCAACTCGCCCGGTACGTGACCGACGTCAAGGCCCGCACGCATGCAGCGAAGGTGGACATCGTCGCGCACTCGGCCGGAACATTCGCGGCGAACTACTTCCTCAAGGTGCTCCACGGAGCGCCCGATGTCCACGACGCGGTATTCCTCGCCCCGGAGGCTCGCGGCTGTGATGGCGCGGGATTCCTTGCCCAGTACGGGATTCCGAAGCTGCCGATCACACCGGTGCAGGCGATAACGGCTATGCCGTGGCTGGTACCGGTGCTCTCGTCATTGATGCCGAGCATGCGCACGGCCTTGGAGTTGACGCCCGCATCGGAGGTCTACCGGTCGGTGATGGACGGCCAACTGACCCAGCCAGGAGTCCGCTATGCGGTGGTGGCGACAAGGAACGACGCTGTGGCCACGCCACCGGGGACCTGCTCGTTCATCGACGAGCCCGGCGTAACGAATGTCTTTTACGAGGATCTGTTCCCGCATAGCCCAGCCGTCGACCACTCCTCGCTGCGGTCCAGCCCACAGACCGCGCAATGGGTTGTGTCGCAGCTCAATCCATGAATCGGTAGCAGTCGGCGAGGGACGGAACGCTGCACGTTGTTTGACCGCACCGCGGGAGGGTACGTGGTCGGGACTTGACCGTTTTCCCTTCATCAAGGACGTGATGATGTTCGTTCACAACAAAGATCTGCAGTTCGAGGTCCGAGTCGACAAGCCTGATCCCCGCTTCGCGACGCTGTTGCAGGAACAGTTCGGCGGCGCAAACGGTGAACTGAAGGCGGCGATGCAGTACTTCACGCAAGCATTCATTCTGCGCCACAAGAATCCGCAGATGTATGACCTGTTCATGGATATCGCCACCGAGGAACTCAGTCACCTCGAGATGGTCGGTTCCATGATCACGATGCTGCTCGACGGCCTCAACGACGACCTCAAGCTGGCGAATCAGCGGTGTGACTGGATGGCCGCGGTCGCCAACCCGGACGGGCGCGAGCAGGCCATTCACCAGGTGGCGGTAAACCCGTTGCACTTCGCTCTCACTGGTGGCGGCCCCGATGTCGGGAATTCCCAAGGCGTTCCGTGGAGCGGCGCCTACGTCAACGCTAACGGCGACCCGTCGGTTGACCTGCGCAGCAACCTCGCGGCCGAGTCACGCGCCAAGATCGTCTATGAATACCTAAAGCAGTTCACCGACGACCCCGGGGTGCAGGACACACTCACCTTCCTGATGACCCGCGAAGTCGCCCACTTTCAGCAGTTCACCGCAGCGTTGAACGAACTGCCGGTCAACTTCCCACCCGGGCAGCTAGCGGGCGATGAGCGTTTCCAGAACGTGGCGTTCAATATGTCCAACGGCGACGGTGACGTCCGCGGTCCATGGAACCAGGGCCAGGGACCGTGGCCGCAGGGTATGGAGTGGAACTACGTGCACTCACCCGCGCAGGAATGGCTGGGCAGCTCAATGCGCGAAAATCAAGGGGCTCAACGTAATCCGCAGGGTCAGCCGGGTGTGGACAGCGACAAGCCGTTCACTCACGAACAGCACTCGGCCACGACCTAGCTCACGGCTTCGGGGCGTCGGGCGGGTTCTTTTCGTCCCGGCCGGTGACGGCATCACGAACATGATCCACGGTCGACGCCCCAAGCCCCATCGTCTTTTGGACAACCGCATTCGGCGGAGTCATCGGATGCGGCCGGGTGGGCGCGACCTTTTTCGCTGCTTCCATCTTGGCGCCGATTTTTTCCAGCTCCTCCTCGGTGACCAGCTCCGCCATGCGAGGCCATACGTCGTCCTGCTCGTACGCAATGTGCTTACGCGCAGCCGTGATGAACTCTTCGAGCGCGTCGTGGTAGTCGGGTTCGCCGGGCTTACCGTCTTCGAGTCGCTGCAACAGCTTTTTGCCCGCTTGTTCCTGCGCGACCGCATAGTCGGCCATGGCGTTACCGTTATCGAGCCAGTGTCGCACCGCCGGCCAGAAGAACTGTTCCTCGATCGCCTCATGCTGGGATTCGGCGATGATCAAGTTCGTCACCATGGTGTCCAGGCCGCTTTCGACGGCACCGTCGCCGCGGGGCGCGCCGTCGAGCACCTCCAACATGCCCAGCACGCTCTGGTGATCGCGCCGCAGAAAAGTCAATGCATCCACGTCCATACCTCTCTCGTTACCGACGCCGACCACGTACCCGCGACATTGCCGCCGAAACCGAACCCGGTTGCGGTGTGCGGAACCAGGCGAGCAACCAACCAACTTCCATGGCGGCGTCGAGCAGATAGGTGGGGCGAATCCTTCCGGCCGGAACATAGATCAGGTCGATCGTCAGCAAGGTGAACGCAGCGCCCGTGCCGGCTCGCCGAGCCAGCCGATGACCCTCGGCGGTGCCGCCTGCGGCGAGCTGAACCCAGCCGAGTGAGGCCATCAACCCGCCCACGGTGTACATCAGCCATTCGTCGGCCTTGGGCCCGAACACCCACTCGAAGCTGCGTCGGTTCACCAGCGGCCACAGTCCACCCACCACGTTGAACACGCCCTGGTACCGACACAGCGAACTCGGATCTCGACCCATGATTGCGGAATGTCCGTTCCGGAAGACCCAAACCAGCATCGACGGGCCCCGGAGCACCTCGTATTCCACCGACGGTGGTTATCCCTCCCTCATACGGGCAACCCCCGGTGCGGGCGACGAGTCGGACGGGAGACGGCGATGGACATCTCGGTGACGTTCATCGGGAACGCGACAACGCTCATCTCTTACGGCGAGTTGACATTACTGACCGATCCCAACTTCCTGCATCAAGGCCAGTACGCCTATCTGGGCTATGGACTGGTGTCGAAGCGACTGCGGGAACCGGCGCGCACCATCAGTGAGTTGCCACCAATCGACGCCATCACCTTGTCGCACATGCATGGCGACCACTGGGACCGCACCGCGCAACGCGACCTCGACCATGCACTGCCGATTCTCACCACGCCGCACGCGGCAAAACGCCTGCGTCGCCGCGGTTTTACAGCCGCCACAGGAATGCAAACCTGGGGCAGCGAGGACGTCATCAAGGGCGACAACAAGGTGCGCGTCACATCACTGCCCGGCCGGCACGCTCCGGCATGGACATGGCGGATGTTGCCGCCGGTGATGGGGTCGATGCTGGAATTCGGACCGATCGAGGGCCCGCCGCAGCGGCGCCTCTACGTATCCGGCGACACGCTACTGATCGAGGATCTGGCCGAGATTCCAGGCAAATTCGACGCGATCGACGCTGGACTCTTGCATCTCGGGGGCACCCGGCTACCGGCTGGACCCCGGCTTCCGTTCGGACTGACCGTCACCATGGACGGTGCCCAGGGCGCCGGGCTCGTCGACCTGTTGAACCTGCCACGAGCCATCCCGCTCCACTACGACGACTACACCGTCTTCGCTTCGCCCCTAAGCGATTTCGAAGAGCACATGCGCCGCCGCGGCTGGGTTGACCGCATCATTCGAATCGGGCGCGGAGAGACGGTCAGCCTGTAACAGGTCTTTTGACTCGCGCGGCATCGGCGTGACGAAACAGGGTCCTCAGTCGTACTCAAATCGCGGGTATCAGCGGAGCGTCGCTTCCTTGATCAGATCGCGAGCGCGGTCGAGCATCGAGGCGAACGGCCCTGCCA
Organism: Skermania sp. ID1734; assembly: GCF_007489285.1. GTDB lineage: Bacteria > Actinomycetota > Actinomycetes > Mycobacteriales > Mycobacteriaceae > ID1734. Next base: position 205,050 of record NZ_VLIY01000007.1, on the reverse strand, counting down.
CAATGTTTGCCTTGGCTGATTCCACCCCGGGATGCGGCCGCGTCGGTGCCATGGCCTCGGCAACTCGCACGATTGCTGCCATTCGCTTGAGGTCATCGGCGTCGAGCTGTTGCTGCAGCCGAACGAACTCTTGAGATTCTTCCTGCTCGGCGTGCGCCAAGACGGCGTCCCGGAACTCGGTGAGCGTGTCGATGAATTCAGAAGATTCGATGTCCATCTTCTCGACAGCTGTTCCTTCGCTTGATGTTCCTCGTCCAGTCGGGCGTCGACAATCGAATCCCCGTCCTCGATTGCACTCCGGGCTCGGGGATGGACAGCCATCTCCTCGGCCGTCTCGTGCACGGCGAGCAATTGACGCAGCTCGATAAAGGCTTTCTCGCGTGCTGTGGCCTCTGAGGCGTGCAACACCTCGTCGAACAAGTCCTCGATCAAGTTGTGCTGTCCCTTGAGGAACTCCACGACGTCGTCGGTGTTGTGAGCAAACGTTTCAGTCACCAAAACTAACCCTTCGGATTTCAAGCAAGCTCGCGTACCGCCGGTGAGTGCCCATGCCTGAGCGAATTAAACGGACGTCGCTGACGTCAGCCCACCAGGCGACGTCCACGTTGGCCCGACCGTCGCCGGCAACATTCGCGACTCGCTTATCCGGCGAACGCGTGATCGCCAGCGTGGATGGGTACTGATTGTCCAGCTACTGAGGAGGCCGTAATGAGCACAGATGGTTTCACCAACGACGTGGCCAGCCAATTAGATTTCGACGGCCCGGCAGACACCCTAAGTCCTAGCGAGGCGTGGGATTCCGACGATGTGCGCAACAACGACGGCGACGACGTCGTGGATCCACCCGATGGCTGGGCCGAAGCTGACAAGTTCGGTACCACAGCCTATGAACAACGCGTCGGCGAAACGCTCGAAGACCGGCTCGCCGAAGAAGAGCCAGACCCAACGGTTGACGGCGATTTGAGCGACGGCGACGCGGACGACTCTTTCACCTATACCGACACACCACTCGAACGCGACGATGACGGCGTGCTCGTTGTTGCGGATCCCGGCATCCACCGCGGGCAGATCGACGGCAGCCCAGAAGATGGCACATCTTTCTTCCCCGTCATCGAATGACCGAGAACGGAATTATCTGCAGCCATAGCCGTTTGGGCTCTCGACAGTACGTCGGTGGCCGAGGCACCGCACTGGTGAGACCGCCTTGCGGGGACGAAAACGCTAGACGAACCGCGTCAGGCAAGGTTCAGGTCTAGACCGCGATGGCACGGCCGGTCAGGGCGAGGACCGCCGGCATTCGGCCGCAACGAGCGGCTGTAAGCCGTTGTTCATCACGCACGCTCCCCCGCCGCGGTGCGCCCATCGCTTTCGTCGGCCGCGGCGCGAGCAAGGTCCGTGAACATCAGCGAGGTCCACAGGTACCCGATGACGACGCCGAGCCACATGGGCAGGAAGCGTCCGTCCGGGTGCGCGCCAAGATTCGGCCAGATCGACAGCACCAAACTCGCGGCGGCGGCGACGTAGGCAACCGTTTGCATGCTGCGCCGTTTCGCCCGGCCGTAGCGCTGGCCCATGACCACGGCGGTTGCGACCAAGGCCGCGCCGCCGACCGGAAACAGCACGCCATGCACGGCGGCATGCCAGGATACGGTGTCACCGGCTCCGGGTGGTGTTCCAGGCGGAAACCCGAACGCAGGGTCCATCGTGAACAGGCCCGCCGCCGTCAACGCCGCGCCGAGCACCGCCACGAGCCCGGGCGCCCACCTGCCGCACTCACCGACGCCCATGCCACGCGCTCCGGCGAGGAGCAGAAGACCGGCGAGGACGAAGGTTGCCTGCTGCACGACTCCGGCTCCGCCCAGTTCCAGTGCACTCGGCGGGTGCTGTTGGAAGTCGAATCCGCTGCGAACGCTGCCCTGCACCAGCGAGGACACGATCAGCACCGGGCCAGCCAGCGCGCCGGCCGACAACCACAACCGAGCGCTTCCGACCGATCGACCGTCTGGGGCGGGTCGCTTTGAGACAGAAAACATTTCGGAACTGGCGGGGAGTTTCATCAGCGCTCCTCGGGCGGCTTGTCGTGATCTGCCAACCCTATGAACCCCAGTTCGGCGCTGTCTTCTCGAATCGTGCGGTGCTGCAACCGTTACGGCGTCTCTGTGCGCTGAGTCAGGCGGAAGGAGTTGCCCGAGGGGTCGCGGAAACTCGCGTCAATCCCGTACGGGCGCGATGTCGGTGGCTCGGTGAACTCCACACCGCGTGCGCGGAGTTCCTCATAGGTGCGCTGACAGTCTTCGGTGGCCAGGAACATGGTTTGAGCAAATCCCTTGGCGACCAGAGTGCGGATTTCGGTGGCCGTCGGCTCGTCCAACACAGGCGGTCCCGGGACCGCCATCAGCACGATTTCGACGTCCTGGCCGGGAACACCCACGGTGAGCCACCGAAAACCCATCTGCGGCAGCGTCGCATCCGAGCGCAGCTCCAATCCCAGCTTGCCCGTATAGAACTCCAACGCCTCGTCCTGATCGTGCACCCACACCTGGGTTCCCACCAACGCAAGCATGGCCCACCCCTTCGAGATTCTTCGACGCGACTCCGATGCTAAAGCGAGTTCTTCTCGGACACTTCTCGATTCGTGCTGACCTGCCCAACACCAGCGGAGATCTCGGACTCTTTCACGCGCACCGGTGTCGTGTAAAAACGCACGATGCACACGGGCACCACGGCTTGGGCGGCGGCGGGCGGGAACTGCGCACGGTAGGACGTCGGAGACATACCGTAAGTGCGCCCGAACGCGGCCGTAAACGAACCCACACTGGTCAACCCGACCGCATGACACACCGCAGCCACGGACCTGTCGGTGTTTCGCAATAATGCCGCCGCACGTTCGAGTCGTCGAGTGATCAGATACTGCCGCGGCGAGGCGGCAAAGACCCTACGGAACTCACGGCTGAAGTGTGCGCGACTGTACCCCGCGGCCGCGGCCATCGCCCCAATGTCCAATGACTCGGCGTAGTGCCCGTCCATCAAGTCCTTCGCGCGCAGCAAGTAACGCTCGACCGGATGCCCCACAGACCCACCTTAGGTCCGCCGCGGGCCGGTGGAAACTGCTCGCGTGGTGGTGGAGCGCGTTCCGATGCAGCACACCTCCCCCGAGGCTGTTTCCAACTCACGACGGCGGGGTGTCGAGCAGCTCGAATGCCGCAGTGGAATTGTCGATCGCTCGCATCGGCAACTGCGTGTGGATGAGAAACGGCTGGGCTTCAATTCCCTATTCGCCGTGGGTTGCCGTCAGAATCTATGTCCCACGCAGCCATCATTCCCGCGGATGCTGGGCCAACCGCGCGCTTGTTTGGTTCAACCGGCGTCGTGCCCGCTGGCCAGGTCCGAAGCGCTCGAAAGCGAAAGCCGTCCTGTTCCGCACGCTCCCACTCCAGTTCAACCTTCTCACCGACCACTAGATGACGCCGGTCGGACTTCAACGCGGCGAACGATGCCCAACACCCTCCCGGGGTCGCGTCCGAATCGATTACGCCCCAGCCCTCCTCGACGTGCCACTCACGAACCGAGCCGACTATCGCCATCATCTCTGCCAATCCAAGCCGCTGCCGTCCATGACCAACCAGCAGCCTTACACGGCGACTGATTTCCTTAGGGTGCAGCGGGTTTGACCTCTGTTGCGACAAAAAGATAGCCATCCATGTTCGTCACCGCTTTCCAGTCGAACTCGACTTGCTGGCCTGCCCGAAGCGATCGAAAACCTTTTCCGGCCACGTCACCGAAGTGAGTCCAGCAACCCGGGCGTATCGGAGGAGTCGATGACTCCCCATCCGTCCTCGTCGTGCCACTCTCGGACAATCCCTAGTGAGCTCATCGTCTCAGCGCTCTTCGTCAGCCGACTCGTAGCCGTAGACCAGGTTTTTCGTGGGACCAGGCAGTTTTGAAAAACCCACATGATCTTCCACGAATATCTCACCACTCAAGCGACGCATACATTCTCCGGTCGGTGATCATAGCTTTCTGGCGGGAGTCGATTCCGGCGCAATCCTTCTATTTGTCAGCACGCGCTGGCCGATACCGGCGGCGCATCTTTATACGCCCGAGTGATGCCGATAGGTAACAAACTCGGATGCACCTGGAGCGGGCCAGATTTCAAGTAGGTAGCGCTCGACTGGCGCGCCATCCAGCAGCGGCATGTCATACATTGTGTTCCTCCCCGTGGCGAAAACCCGGACACGATCCAGCGATGGCCCGTTGGGTGTGAGTTCCCGGTCGTCACCGGGTATGAGGTTGTATCCGCTCATGCCGCTACAGACCCTCAAGCTGCCATCGGATATAAGGTCACCTTCCCAGATGTCTTGCCAGTCACTAAGATTGAGAGGCGGCTCGTCGTCGAACACCGCTACCTCGATCTCGACTGGGCCGTATGAGATTCCGGTCAGGATGACCAGCTGACCGGGTGTAAACACGACCAGCTGCGGTTCCGACGATGGCGGCCAAGCGGTTTCGTCGTATTCCGGCGAGGGTTGCATCAGATAGATGAGATGGTCATCGACGATGACCTGACGGTTGTAGCGCCGCTGGACCATATTGGGAATCCTGTCGTCAAGGAGTCGGAAGGTAGCCGCCGCGGGCAGCTACCTCAAACGGATCGTTGTACAGCCCAGCGGCCGGGCGGGCTCAACGACCAGTGCGCGGCATAGCGTTAAGGAACGTGGACTGTCCATCCATCCCCGCCGACAGACGGACCCGATGGCGCGCTAAGGCCGTCATCGACGGTTTGGGGGTCGCGGGAGTCCTGAACGTAGTCGTGGGCTGTGCGGGGCGGCGGGCCTTCGATAATCGGCTCTTCCGGATCGCGATTGTCATTGCCTGACCCGCCGGGAGCCTGATGATGGTTTGTCGTCACCGAGCGTTCCTCCGTGCCGCTGATTGGGTGATCGTTCGTCGAGTGGATGAGCGCTATCGCGGCTGCAGCTCCCGCGCCAGTGATTGACACGGCAGCGACGGCGGCGATGAATCGCTTTCGCACGGCTAGCCCTCCGATCCAGGTCGCAAGAAGCAGCAGGTTAGCGTGTATCTAATTGACTCTAATGTCCACATTCTCTGTGTGGAAAGGCGATTCCAAAAGGAGGCGAATGACTCCGACGGAGCGCCTACTGACAATTCTGCGGCTCATCAACGAGGCGCAGGACCGCGGCGCAGTGGTGGCTGCCGCTACCCGGGTACGGGAACAGATGGCCGGGATTTACGAGGGAACGGCCGGGGCTCGAATGTGGCGGCGCGATATTCGGACACTGCGCGATCGCGGGCTTATAGAAACCGATCTCTCGACGCGAATGACTCCCAACCGGACCGGCATTCGGCTACGCGTACCTGCCAAACCTGAGCGCCTCCACCTCACGGGTCGTGAACATGCGGCGATCAGCAGAGCTCGCCGAGCCCTACGAGGCACGATCTCGTCAGTGTCGCCCCTTAGACCGCGAGAGTCGCCACGTCACGGCATCGATGACGCCAGCCGTATCCTGCGTTTCCTCGAGGAAAACGACGAAGAGGTTGAACTGGGCCAACTTTCATCCTGGCTGAACCTCCCCCAGCGCGATGTATACGAATTGATCGATGCACTGACCCGCGAAGACGTCATCAATCGCGGTGTTGTAACGAGCATCGAGTTCGGATACGACGTCGACGAAACCGCCGACCTTCCAACAACTGTTCGGGTTTTCCGCGGAAGCGTGCGGTGCCAAAGCCCGACGCGTGGATGCGGCATGGATGAACTCGGCTTCTTCCCATATTCATTGCCCGAGACCGAGGATCGGCTGTCACTGATCGATGAAGCCCTCAGCAAACTTGCGCTCGAAGGCCCGGAAAGACAACTGTTGTCGCAGGCACGAGCAAAGCTGACGGAGTGGCGCGTCAACCTCATGGCCGCGATGTCCTAACCCAATCGGAGGATGTCTTCACTAACCGAACGACGGGAGAAGGACAACATGCCAACAGAAGTGACCGCGAGCCTCATGATCGGACCGATCACCGCGGACTCGTACCACGGAACTGCAACGTGGGGATCGGGCAAGTGGTTCTGCCCGAGTCACACATTGCTACTGATGGAAGGGTCGCGTCCGAGCTGGGTCGTGCAGCCGATTCAATTCACCGGTCGACCAGCGCCAGCTTTCCGGATCGACCCATCTTCACGAGAGCATCTGCTTGCTGCCGGCGTGCTCGGGTACGTGGCACTCACCGCTCCGCATGCATTGGACCTCACACCGAGACTCCAGGGCACAGTTGCGCAAGCATCGGGTGACAAGGGCCTGCGCATCGGCCGGATCAACCGTGATCTGGCCGCTGACGTGTTCACCGTCTGCGAGGAATTCGTCGACGGGGTTGTGACTGTGATGCCCGGCAGCACGATTACCGCCGAAGAGTTGGACATCGCGGCGTGCCACGGACTCCGTGTCGCCGCGGCAGCAAATGGCCGCTCCGTTGACTTGTCGGCGTCGAAGTGATCGAGAGCGTTTTCATGTACGGGACGCTCAAGCCTGGGCAGAGCCGGTGGCCTGCCCTTGCGTACTACGTGGATTCGACGAAGCCGGTTTTGAGCGCGGAAATCGAAGGGCAGATGTGGGCGACGCCATGGGGCTGGCCCGCGGTCACCGCCGGGATGAACATCGTCCGAGGCGTCCTGGTGACCCTTCGGCCCGATCGCGTGACTGAGGCGCTTACTCGGCTCGACGAAATAGAAGGCACGAGTTCAGGGCTGTTCGAGCGGGTCGCGGTCACGACCCGCTCGGGCACTCCGTGCTGGACCTACCTTTGGCCTGGCAGTACAGCAGGATTCACAAGTCTCGCTAGCGGGGAGTGGTAGTAAGGCAGGAAGCTGGCTGCGATAAATGCCTCCACCTGGACAAACACCGTGCCCCCAGTCGGACTCGAACCGACACTTGGCGGATTTTAAGTCCGCTGCCTCTGCCAATTGGGCTATGGGGGCGTCACCGGCAACGAGCAAGTTGCTCAGCGCCGCCCCCACCCTACTAACTGGCGATCCGGGCGGATTCCAGCGCCCGCACGGAATCGGCGATCGCCTTGGGATGGTCGATCTGATCGAGCGCGACGATCTCGCGGCGGAAGAACAGCGCAAGGGTCCAGTCGGCGATGATGCGCGCCTTACTGGCGAAGGTCGGCATCTTCAGCACGTGGTATCCGCGATGCATGAACCATGCCGGCAGACCCTTGACCTTCACGCCGTACACGTCGGCCACGCCGCGGTAAAGGCCAAGTGACGCAACAGACCCCGCGTAGGCGTGCTTGTACTGACGCATCTTCTTCCCGCGCAGCAGCGCAATAACGTTGTCCGCCAAAACTTTCGCCTGCCGAACGGCGTGCTGGGCCGACGGGCTGCAGGTTGCGGTCGGATCTTCGTCGATGCGGGAGAGATCGGGCACCGCCGCCACGTCACCGGCGCCGAACGCGCCGGACACTCCCACTACCTGCAGAGTTTCGCTGCAGCGCAACCGGCCTCGCTGATCCAGCGGCAAGTCCGTATGCATCAGCATCGGATTCGCCTTGACACCCGCCGTCCACACGATGGTGTCGGCGCCGAAGGTGCTGCCGTCGGACAGCTGGACGTTCCCGTCGACCATCGATTCAGCAAAGGTGTTGAGGTACACCTTGATGCCTCGCTCGGTGAGGCGCTCGATGGTGTAGACGCCCATCTTCGGGCTGACCTCTGGCATGATCCGTCCGGTGGCCTCGATGAGCAACCAATTCATGTCCGCGGCAGTGATATTGCGGTAATAGCGGGACGCGTAACGCGCCAGGTCTTGCAGTTCTGCCAGCGCCTCGATCCCCGCATAGCCGCCGCCGATCACCACGAATGTCAGCAGCCGCTTGCGCAAGTCCGGATCGTCGGTCGCAGATGCCGCGTCGAGACGCGACAGCACGTGATCGCGCAAATACGTTGCCTCGGTGACGGTTTTGAACATGATGCCCTGCTCGGCCAAACCTGGAACCGGCAGCGTCCGAGCGACCGAACCAGCAGTCACGATCAGGATGTCGTACGAGACCGGTTCGATTTCACCGCCCGGTGTGGTAATCCAGGCCTTACGCTCGTCATGCGCGACCCTGGTGACCCGGCCGGTGATAACCGTGCACTTGCGCAGCACCGTGCGTAGCGGCACCACGATGTGGCGCGGATCGATGGACCCGGCAGACACTTCGGGAAGAAAGGGCAAGTAGGTCATGTGCGGCAAGGGATCCACGACCGTGATGCGGGCCTCGCCCGCGCGCAATTTCTTCTGCAGGCGCAACGCAGCAGTCATGCCGACGGTGCCGCCGCCGACGATCAGGATGTGCTTGGGCAGCCGTGCGTCCATTCCGACCTCCTCACGTGATCGAAACTCGATCTGTGAGCTCCATCGTATGGATGCCCACCGACGCCCTAACGCCGGGTGTGGCGCAAACCACTCGAACTAGCTGATCGACAACGCAATTCCGTCCAGAATGTCGTGTTCGCTCACCACGAGCGCATCGATACCTGCCCGCCGGGAAAGTTCTGCTGCCAGCACCGATGTGACGATCGCGCCGCCGCCGATGACGTCGACACGCCCAGGATGCATGGGGCCGAGCGCGGCTCGCTGCTCATGCGTCATGGATACCAGCCGCCGGCACACGTCGTACACGTCGTCGAGCGGTAACCGCGACAAATGCACTTGTTCCGCGTCGTATTCGGGCAGGTTTCGCCCGATCGCGGCAATAGTGGTCATGGTTCCCGCCACCCCGACCCAGGTGCGCGCTTCCGATACCGGTACGTGCGCAAACGCTTCAGCCAACCGCTCACTGACGAACTCCCGTGCGGCCGCTATTTCATCCTCGGTCGGCGGGTCGGAGTGCAGGCAGCGTTCAGTCAACCGGACGCACCCGATGTTCGCGGAAAATGCCGCGTGCACACCGTCACTGTCACCTAGCACCAATTCGGTGGAGCCGCCACCTAAGTCGACCACCACGAAAGGTCCCTCGGCAGGGTCCAATTCACCGACGGCACCGGCGAAGCTGAGCCGAGCCTCTTCGTCCCCGGTGATCACCTCCGCCTCGGCGCCGGGCACCACGCGGCCGAGTTCCGCGCGTGCCATGGCGAAGAAGTCCTCCCGATTGGACGCGTCGCGAGTCGCCGAGGTCGCCACCATCCGCACGGCCTGCACACCCACATCCAGCATCATGTCGACGTACTCGTGCAGCGCGACCCGCGTGCGCTCAATCGCTTCGGGCACAAAGGCTCCGGTGGCGTCCACGCCCTGACCCAACCGCACGATGCGCATCTCACGCCGCACGTCAACGAGGGAACCCCGCTCCGCTGTGTCCGCGATCAGCAGGCGAATGGAATTGGTGCCACAGTCGACCGCAGCAACGCGAGTCATGAAGCACTCCCGGCAATTTGCGGCCAATCCGCGGGAATTGCGGTCCCTCGCAAGGGCCCTTGGGCGGCCAGCGCGACGGACTCGTCGCCCAGCGGATTCAGCCCCGGCCCCTTGGCCAGCGAGTGAGCTATCAGCACGTGCAGACACTTGACCCGATCCGGCATCCCGCCGCCGGTGAATTCCGTACCTAGCGGCTCTATTTCGTCCCGCTCGGCAAGATAACTCTCATGCGCACGCCGATAGGCGGCGGCCAGGTTCTCGTCCTCGGCGAGCCGGCGGGTCATGTCCCGCATTACGCCCGCCGACTCCTGTCGACTCGCCTCGGCGGTCAGTCGGGGGTCGGTCAGATAGTAGAGGGTGGGAAACGGCGTGCCATCCGGTAGCCGCGGCGCCGTTTTGATCACGGCCGGCACACCATCCGGGGTTCGGTAGGCCACCGCGAGCACGCCGCGGGGTTCGCGTCCAAGTTGTGCCGCAATGATTTCCAGATCCGCCGGGTCCACCGGCTCGGTCACTGCCCCGCTCCGGCAGGCGCCGGTGGTGGCGGAGGCGGTGGCGGTGGGGCCGGAGCCGGCGCGGGTATCGTGACCGGATCGGATTGCGGGCGCGAAACCTGTTTCCATAGATCCGAATACCACGGCCCGCCCTTGGGTTTGGGTTTCGCAAGGGCGGCCTGCTCGGCCTCGTAGGCACCTGGAAGCTGCACCTGGTAGGGCGTCTCCCCCGGCATCACCAGCCGAAGGCGCTGGCGCGCCTCCGCCTCGATGTAGGCCGGATCCTGTTGCTGCGCCTGCCTGTCCCGCAAATGTTGGATCTGACTTTGGAGTTCGGAGCGTTCAGCAGCTAGCTTCGACGCCTCCGAGCGCTGCGAAAAGTACGTGCGCAGCGGCACAGTGAGGGTCAGCGCCAGGGCACACACGACGATCGCCAGGATCACCGCACGGGTGGTCGAAAGCCCGAGAATAGTGCGCTCGGGCTTCTTCCCGCCTTTACGCCGACGGCTGATGAAGCCGAGCCGGTTGGTCTTGGCTCCGTCGAGGGTCGACTTCGATGAGGGCGACCGCTTGGCACGATCGGTACGCCGGCCCACCGACCGTGCGTCGCGGCCGGTGGGACTGTTGCCGTGTTTGCGCTTGCGGCGCTCAGTCATCAGCAACCTCCAACGTCTTGCTCAGCTACCCGCACCCTCGGTATTGAACCGCGGGAACGCGACCTCACCGGCATACCGCGCCGCATCACCAAGGGTGTCCTCGATGCGCAGCAACTGGTTGTACTTGGCCACCCGCTCGCTGCGCGCCGGCGCGCCGGTCTTGATCTGACCGCTACCGACCGCGACGGCCAGGTCGGCAATCGTGGTGTCTTCGGTCTCGCCGCTGCGGTGGCTCATCATCGTCTTGTAGCCGTTGCGGTGGGCCAGCTCGACGGCGTCCAGCGTCTCGGTCAGCGTGCCAATCTGGTTCACCTTGACCAACAGCGCGTTGGCTGCGCCCTTGACGATGCCGTCCTCGAGTCGCTCCGGGTTGGTGACAAACAGGTCGTCACCGACGAGCTGTACCCGGTCACCGATCTGGTCGGTCAGCGCGACCCAGCCGTCCCAGTCGTCCTCGCCCAGGGGGTCCTCGATGGACACCAACGGGTAGGCGTCGAGCAGCTCGTTGTAGAAGTCGGCCAGCTCCGCAGCCGTCCGCACGCTGCCCTCGAACTTGTATCCGCTGCCTTCGGTGTAGAACTCGGTGGCCGCGACGTCGAGTGCCAGCGCGACCTCGGTGCCGAGCTTGAGCCCGGTCTTCTCGATGGCGACGCTGATCAGGTCCAGCGCCTCCCGCGTGCCGGCCACATCGGGCGCGAAGCCGCCCTCGTCGCCCAGGCCGGTGGACAGGCCCTTCTCCTTGAGCACCGACTTGAGGGCGTGATAAACCTCCGCGCCCCAGCGCAGCGCCTCCTTGAAGGTGGGCGCACCGATCGGGGCGACCATGAATTCCTGTACGTCAACACCGGTGTCGGCGTGCGCGCCGCCGTTGAGGATGTTCATCATCGGCACCGGCAGGATGTGCGCGTTCGGGCCGCCGAGGTAACGGAACAGCTCCAGGCCCGACGACTCGGCGGCGGCCTTGGCGACGGCCAGCGATGCGCCGAGCAGGGCGTTCGCTCCCAGCCGCGACTTGTCGGGGGTGCCGTCGAGGTCCAGCAGCGTCTGGTCGACGGTGCGCTGCTCCACCGAGTCGATACCGATCAGCGCGGGGCCGATCTCCTCGAGGACGCCTTCCACCGCCTTCTGTACGCCCTTACCGCCGTAGCGGGAGCCGCCGTCACGCAACTCGACCGCTTCGTGTTCGCCGGTGGACGCGCCCGACGGAACCGCCGCCCGAGTCAGGGTGCCGTCGTCGAGAGCAATCTCGACCTCGACCGTCGGGTTACCGCGGGAGTCGAGAATCTCGCGAGCTCCGACCTGCTCAATGATGGCCACGGTTGAGTCTCCTTACTCTGTGATCGCGCCTGCGAGCCTAGCGCCCAGCACCGACCTCACCAACGCGACGTTCCGACGCTGTACGCATTCGCTCGTTCCTGGACCTGCCGGGCGTAGCGGGTGGACATGTTGTAGGCGAGCAGCGCCGACCGCCATCCGTCCGCACTGCGCAGGTCTCCGCCGCGGGCGCAGAGGTAGCGGGCGGCGGTGAGTGCGGCGTCGTCGATGTTGTCCGGATCGGCCACGCCGTCGCCGTTGGCGTCGGTGCCCCACTGCCGCCAGGTCTCCGGAATGAACTGAAGGGGGCCCATCGCGCGGTCGTGCTTGGAGTCGCCGTCCATGACCCCGCCGTCGGTGTCGGGAATGTCGGCCACGCCCGGCGAACCGTCCAACGCGATACCGCGAATGTGGGGCGTGACATCGCCGTTTGGTTGCACCGACGCGCCGTCGTAGGTGCCGTTGCGACTCTCGACGCTGCCGATTCCGGCGATGGTCGTCCAACCGATGCCACAGCCCGGCTCGTCGCGTGCCAGGGTCGCGGCCGCGAAGCCGTACGCCTGTAGCGCCGGTACCGGCATACGCAAGGTGTCGGCCAGCGACGTCGCCCAGTGCGGCAGCTGGTCGATCGCTGGCAGCGGCGCTCCGAGCCCGGGCGGCATCAGGTCTGGGACGGGGGTCGACGGGTGGTAACTGCACGCCGCCAGGACAGTGATCGCCGCCGCGGCGGGAAACACCGCCTTCCGTACCCGCATTCCGTCGAGGATAGGGCTCGGGACCGCCGGGCCGGGCGGCGCCTGCCGCGCGTGACCTTGCGCTGCTGCACAGGTCCAACCCCGTGCAATGCAGCAAGGTTGCGCGCGGCGGTCACGCGCCCAGCAAGGTGTCGACGATGTGCTCGGCAATGGGCAACGCCGACGTCGCTGCGGGCGACGGCGCATTGAGCACGTGCACGCTCCTGTCGGTCCGCTCGATGAGGAAGTCGTGCACGAGGGTGCCGTCACGGCGCACCGCCTGCGCCCGGATCCCCGCCTCGCGCGGCAGCAAATCGGCGAGCGTCAGCTCGGGGCAGTACATGCGGCATTGCGCGAGGTAGCCGCGCTTGAACAACGAATTGCGCAGCTCCCGCGCACCGGTGCGCACGTTGGCGCGGGCAAGCGAGTAGAACCCGCGGTAGCCGAAAATGTCGCGAACGTCGTCCCAGCGCACACTGCCCTTGCGGTAGCCCTCCCGGGAAAGGCCAAGCACGGCATTCGGTCCGACGGTCAGCGAGCCGTCGATCATCGCGTTGAGATGTACGCCCAGGAACGGCAATTCCGGATCCGGAATGGGATAGATCAAGTGGTGCACCAGATCTCGGCGATCCGCAGGCAGCTGGTAATACTCACCACGGAACGGAACGATGCGAACGTCGCTGCGGATCCCCGCGATTCGTGCAAGCCGGTCCGCCTGCAGCCCTCCGCAGACGACCAACTGCCGCGCCGACCAGGATCCGGATTCCCCCGAAATCGCTACTCCGGAACTGCTTTCGATGATCGAGGACACCTCGGCACCACATCGAATTTCGCCGCCCGCGTTACGCACCTGCGCCGCCAGTTGGTCAACGACCTGCCGGTAGTCGATGATCCCGGTTGACGGCACGTACAGCGCGCCCAGTCCGGCGACGTGCGGTTCCCGCCGGCGCAGTTCGGCAGCGTCGATGGTCTCGACGTCGATGCCGTTGATCCGCGCCCGTTCGTCGAGTGCCCGCATTCGTGTCAGCTCGCCGGAATCGGTTGCTACCAGGAGCTTTCCGCGCACATCGAAATCGATACCGTGGGCGGCGGCGAACTGCTTGGTCTGCTCGGCGCCAAGCTTGCACAACCGCGCCTTGAGACTGCCCGGCTCGTAATAGATGCCCGAATGGATGACGCCGCTGTTGTGTCCGGTCTGGTGCACGGCGAGCGCCTCGGCTTTCTCGAGCAGCACCAGGCTCGCGCCGGGGCGGACCTCAAGCAACCGCCGTGCCGTCGCCACGCCGACGATGCCGCCGCCGACCACGCAGAAGTCGTACACCTACCGGTCCACCCAGAACCGGCGCCACTGAATCGGTGTCAAGGGTTTACGTGCTCCGCGTGCCGATTCGGCTGCATCCTCGGTGGCGCGAATGCTGTCCACGAACGACAACACCGCCTTACGCAACCGTTCCTCCGCACTCTCCCGACCTCCAAGTGTTACGGCCAGGAGCGCGGTCGGCACCAGATCATCGGGGAGCCCCGCTTTTGCGCTGCGCGCCAACACCTTTTCGGCCAGCGCCAACGCCGGCTGGTCCATGGCGATGCCGTCCATGCAGGATCGACGGGCCTTCTCGGCGGCCTTTCGGCGTTCCCAGGCGTGTTCCTGGGCGCGAACATCGATGGGCCCGACGGCGGATTCGGCCAGGTGCGGGCTGCGATGTACGAGCTTGGCCACCAAGGTCGCCGCGACGTCATCGACGGTGAAGGGACGCTCCGAAGCCTGCGCGATCCGGGAATGAAACAGCACCTGCAGCAGCAGGTCCCCGAGCTCCTCCTTGACCAGCTCCGGATCACCGGACCCGATCGCATCGAGCAACTCGTAGGTCTCTTCCAAAAGGTAAGGCCGCAGGCTGTCGTGGGTCTGGGTGACCTCCCAGCCGCCGAAGCTCCACAACTTGTCCATGACGGTGACCGCCTCGACCAGGTTGTCGCCCGGGGTCGCGGGCGCGGCCACCACCGCCTCGCCGGCGGCGATCCGCGCAACCACATCCGGATGCTTCGGATCCGTGCTGACCAGCACCTTCGCGCTATCGGCCGCAGGCAACCGCCACCGCACGGAGACGGGCACCTCCTCGGTGAACTGGACCGGGTCGCCGAGGAGGTCCAGCGCCTCGATGGGCACCATCGTGGGACGCTGTGGGTCCAGCAGGATGACGGTCACAGCGGAACGCTAGCCTTGCCGTCCAGGCCATGCAGGAAATCGGCGACGAATTGCATAAGCTCCTCGTCCCGGACGCGATCGGACCCGATTCCGCCGGTCCGCGGCAGCGGCATCCCGATCACTCCAGTGGCCGCGCGGTAGCTGGCCGACGGGTAGATCCGCTTGAGCCGGACTTGCTTGGAGTCGGGCAGGTGCAGCGGCGACACCTTCAACTGTGTCCCGGTCACCGCCACCTCCTGCACCCCGTACTCGCGGCAGATGGCCCGCAGCTTGGCGACGGAGACCAGCCGCCGGACGGGGGTCGGCGGGGTGCCGTAGCGGTCCGTCAGCTCCTCGACCACCGCTGTCAGCGCCGAATCATCCGTCGCCGCAGCGAGCTTGCGGTATGCCTCGAGGCGCAATCGGTCACTGTCGACATAATCCGGCGGAATGTGGGCGTCCACCGGCAGATCGATGCGAACTTCCTTGAACTCTTCGGGCGCTTCGACGGTCTTGCCGTCGGCGGCGGCACGATAGGCCTCCACGGCCTCCCCGACCAGCCGAACGTAGAGGTCGAAACCCACACCTGCGACGTGACCGGACTGTTCGGCTCCCAAAACGTTTCCGGCGCCACGGATTTCGAGGTCCTTCATCGCTACCGCCATACCGGCGCCCAGGTCGGAGTTCTGGGCGATGGTGGCCAGCCGGTCGTAAGCCGTTTCGGTCAGCGGCTTTTCGGGCGGATACAGGAAGTAGGCGTACCCGCGTTCACGGCTGCGGCCGACGCGTCCGCGCAGCTGATGCAGCTGGGAAAGACCAAGCGCATCAGCGCGTTCCACGATCAGCGTGTTGGCGTTGGATATGTCGAGGCCGGTCTCGACGATGGTGGTGCATACCAGCACGTCGAACTCACGCTGCCAGAACCCCTGCACGGTCTTTTCCAGCGTCGCCTCGTTCATCTGCCCGTGCGCCACCGCGATCCGCGCCTCCGGGACGAGTTCGCCAAGTCGCTTGGCCGCCTTGTCGATCGAGCTGACCCGATTGTGCACATAGAACACCTGGCCGTCGCGCAACAACTCACGCCGAATGGCCGCGGCCACCTGCTTGTCGTTGTACCCGCCGACGTAGGTCAGTACCGGGTGACGTTCTTCGGGCGGAGTGAGAATGGTCGACATCTCGCGGATACCCGCGAGGCTCATCTCCAAGGTGCGCGGAATCGGGGTGGCGGACATGGTCAAAACGTCGACGTGAGTGCGCAGCGCCTTGATGTGTTCCTTGTGTTCGACGCCGAAGCGCTGCTCTTCGTCGACGATCACCAGGCCGAGGTCCTTCCACCGCACACCGGTCTGCAGCAAGCGGTGAGTACCGATAACCACGTCCACCGTGCCGTCGGCCATGCCTTCGATGATCTGCCGGGATTCGGCGGCGTCGGTGAACCGAGACAGGCCTTTCACCTTCACCGGGAACGACGACATCCGTTCCGTGAAGGTTTGCAGATGTTGTTGCGCGAGCAGCGTTGTCGGCACGAGGATGGCTACCTGCTTGCCGTCCTGCACCGCCTTGAACGCCGCGCGCACCGCGATCTCGGTCTTGCCGTAGCCGACGTCACCGCAGATCACCCGGTCCATCGGGACCGGCTTTTCCATGTCGGACTTGACCTCGGAGATGGCCACCATCTGGTCGACGGTCTCGGTGAACGGGAACGCGTCCTCCATCTCCTGCTGCCACGGCGTGTCCGGGCCGAAGGCGTGACCGGGAGCGGCCTGCCGGGCGGCGTAGAGCTGCACCAGCTCACCCGCGATTTCGCGAACCGCCTTGCGCGCCTTGCGTTTCGTGTTCGCCCAGTCGGATCCGCCCAGCTTGGACAGGCTCGGCATCTCGCCGCCGACGTAGCGGGACAGCTGATCGAGCGACTCCATCGGCACGAACAGCCGGTCGCCCGGCTGGCCACGCTTGCTGGAGGCGTATTCGATGACCAGATATTCACGCCGTGCCCCGCCGATGGTGCGCTCCACCATTTCCACGAACCGACCGATTCCGTGCTGGTCGTGCACGACCAGGTCGCCGGCCGTCAGGGCCAAGGGGTCGACCTGGTTGCGCCGCCGCGCCGGCAGGCGGCGGCCGTCGCCGACGGCGACCGCCCGGTTGCCGGTGAGGTCCGCCTCGGCGATCACCACCAGCCGGGCATCGGGGAAAACGATTCCGCTGCGCAACGATCCGCACAACACCCCAGCAGCGCCGGGCGTGGGAGGAGAGCCGGGAGTAAGCGGCTGCGCGGGCACATCGGCCTCGCCTAACCGTTCCAGCACGCGCTGCTGGGTGCCGTGCCCGGCCACCACGATCGTCGCGCTGCCACCGGTGCTCAGGTGCGCACGCAGCGACGCGAAGAGTGTCGCGAGTTCGGTGTCGGAACCGCGCGGGCTCGGCGCAGATTGCACCGGCAGGACAACTTCGGAGTCGCTGCCGGATGCCAGCGGGCTCAACGTCCACCACCGCTGCTCGCGCTGCTGAGCGGCTGAACGCACCTCCGCCAGCGGTCGGTACGCCGACGCGCCCAGGTCGATCGGGGCATCGCCACCCATCGCCGCGGCGGTCCACGACGCTTCGAGAAACTCCTGGCCGGTGCGGACGAGGTCGGCGGCGCGAGTGCGGATCTTTTCCGGATCGCACAGCAGCACGTGCGTGTCCGCGGGCAACGCGTCGGTCAGCAGCTGCAGCTCGCTAGGCACGAGCACCGGCAGCAGCGCCTCCATGCCCTCGACCGGCACGCCGGCGGAAAGCTTGTCCAGCATTTCTACCAGCGCCGCATCGGACTGATGATCGGCCGCGAACTGTGCCGCTCGCTCGCGGACATCGGCGGTGAGCAGCAGCTCGCGACACGGCGGCGCGATGACCAGGTCGACGGGTTGATCGGGTAGCGAGCGCTGATCGGCGACCGCGAAGGCGCGCAGTTCGGTGACCTCGTCGCCCCAGAACTCGACGCGCACGGGGTGGTCGGCCGTGGGCGGAAAGAGGTCGAGGATCCCGCCGCGCACGGCAAATTCGCCACGCTTGCCGACCATGTCGACACGGGTATAGGCAAACTCCACCAGTTGCTCGAGCAAACCGTCGAAGTCGACGTCGGCGCCCACCCGCAGGGTGATCGGCGCAATCTCGCCCAGCCCTGCGGCCATCGGCTGCATGAGCGAGCGCACTGTGGCCACGACCACTCGCAACGGCTCGCCGAGATCACGATCGGCGGGCCGGGCCAGACGGCGCAGCACCTTGAGTCGTTGCCCGACGGTGTCTGCGCCGGGCGACAGCCGCTCGTGCGGCAATGTCTCCCAGGACGGGAACTGGGCCACCGAGTCACCAAGCATCTCGGTCAGTTCGGCGGCGAGGTCGTCGGCCTCACGCCCGGTCGCCGTGACCAGCAGCACCGGCGCCGATCGCGAGACAGTCGCGGCGACGAACGGGCGCACCGGGGAGGGTCCCACCAGCTCGACAGCCGTCGTCCCGACCAATTCGGCAACTCGCGTCAGCGCAACGTCCGCGCAGGCCACGGCCGCCAGCCCGGCCATCGGCACGCTATCGCGGACGTCGGACACCGAAGCGGTGGATGGCAAGCGAGCTCCTCGAGGGGCAGTTAAGGTATGCCGCTCAAGTCTATTGGTAGCGGTTCAGACGCCTCGCCGCGAACTCCCGGAAGTAAGCGAGCTTGTCCTCCGGCACGAGCGAGGGCAGCAGGTAGTACCACGCCCGCTCCATTCGGCCGGCCATCTGATCGATGGACTCCGTGCCCGCGGCCACGACGTGCACGCCGGCGTTGATCTCCTGCAAGAGCATTCCGACCACCGAGGGGTCCAGATCGGCCCGCAGATCGCCCTGTTCGATCGCGCGTTCGGCCAGGATGTGATGCGCCTTGCCCCACGGGAGCACGGTGCTTTCACCGGCGTTGTTGCGATAGTCACCGATCTGGTGGTTCAGCTTCAGCATCGCCGCGACCATCGGGTCGTTGCGAGTCAGGTCGGCCAGCACGAACGAGATCCCGATGCAGGCTTCCAGCGCCGGGGTGCGGGTGTCGAAGAACGCCTTGCAGGCGACGTTGAGGCGTTCGATCCCTTGCTCGACGACGGCACGCGCTAGCTCTTCCTTGGAACCGAAGTGAAAGTAGAGGGCGCCCTTGGTGACGTTCGACTGGGCGATGATCTCGCTCAGGCTGGCATTGGCATAGCCGAGGCGCAGAAAGACGTCCGCGGCGCCCGCAAGCACGGCGTCACGGGTGATTTCGGCGCGCGCCTGCCTAGCCATGACTCATTAACCCCGTTCTCAGCTTTTGTGCACCGTAACACCGTGGTGGGTCAGTTCGTCGTCAACCCGACCGCAGCTGCGGATTGGACTCGAGGTTTGTCAGCCCGTTCCAACACAAATTGACCAGATGCGCCGCCACGATTTCCTTCGAGGGCGCGCGCTCGTCCAGCCACCAGGTGGCCGTTGTCGACACCATGCCGACCAGCGCCTGCGCGTAGAGCGGCGCCAAATCGGGATCGAGCCCGCGGCGGGCGAAGTCACCCGCCAGAATGTGACTGACCTGGCCGATGGCCTCGTTGAGCAGGCTGGAGTAGGTGCCCTCACTGGCCGCGACCCGTTGGTCGCGCACCAGAATGCGGAACCCGTCGGTGCGTTCCTCGACGTACGTGAGCAGCGCCAGCGCCACCTGCTCGACCCGAAGCCGCGACCTGGTGCTGGTCAGCGGCGCGCTGATCATCTCCAGCAGCGTCGACATCTCCCGGTCCACCACCACGGCATAGAGGCCTTCCTTGCCGCCGAAGTGCTCGTAGACGACCGGCTTGGACACCTGGGCGCGCTGCGCGATCTCCTCGATGGACGCCGCGTCATAACCACGCTCGGCGAACACAGAACGCGCGATCTCGATCAACTGCTGACGCCGCTGCGTGCCGGTCATCCGGGTGCGCTGCGCCCGCTCCGGCATCGCCGCGCCGTTGTTGGGTTGCACTAAGGTTCCGCCTCTGATGTCATGCCACTCGTGGTGATGCTGACCCTATTCGACGGCACACACCTCAACGTGCGAGGATCGTTGGCGCCATCCGCCGTGGTGTAATGGCAGCACCTCTGATTTTGGTTCAGATAGTCTAGGTTCGAGTCCTGGCGGCGGAGCAGCCCGACCTGCAGTAAACGCCCGAGGGAGCTTTATGCCAGCGCAGACCGCCGTTGTCGTTCTCGCTGCTGGCGCGGGCACACGGATGCGGTCGAAGACGCCCAAGGTGCTGCATCCGCTCGCCGGCAAGAGCATGCTCGCCCACGCGTTATACGCGGCGGATGCCATTTCGCCGACGCATCTCCTCGCGGTCGTCGGCCATGATCGCGAGCACGTGGGCGCGGCCGTCGGACAGATCGCAGACGAACTGGGTCGCAAGATCGACCTGGCCGTGCAGGAAGAGCAACTCGGCACCGGCCACGCTGTGCAATGCGCACTGGACGTACTACCCGCGGATTTCACCGGCGACGTGCTGGTCACGGCCGCCGACGTACCGTTGCTCGACGGACACACGCTCTCGGCCCTGCTCGACGAGCACCGCAGCTACCCGGGTCGGCCCGCCGTGACGGTGCTCACCTTCGTGCCCGACGATCCGAACGGTTACGGCCGGATTGTGCGGGACGCCGACGGCGAGGTCGCCGAGATCGTCGAACACGCCGACGCCACCCCGGAGCAAGCGGCCATCACCGAGGTCAACTCCGGTGTGTACGCGTTCGACGCCGAGGCCCTGCGCGCCGCAATCGGCCAGCTGAGCACCGAAAACGCCCAGCACGAGCTCTACCTGACCGATGTTTTGAAGATCGCCCGCCAATCCGGCCGCGCCGTGTTCGGCGCGCTACTGGCCGACCCCGCCAAGGTGACCGGTGTCAACGACCGCGTCCAGCTGGCCGACGCGGGCCGGGTGCTGAATCGCTACATCTTGGAACGGCACATGCGCGCTGGGGTCACGATCGTCGACCCGCAGAGCACCTGGATCGACGCGGACGTCCAGATCGCTCGCGATGTCACCGTGCTGCCCGGCGTGCAACTGCTCGGCTCGACGACGATAGAAGAGGACGCCGTCGTCGGTCCCGACACGACGCTGCGGGACGTCAGCGTGGCCGAGGGTGCAGTGGTGATCCGCAGTCACGCCGAGCAGTCGAGCATCGGGCCCAACGCGACGATCGGTCCGTTCGCCTATTTGCGCCCCAACACGGTGGTCGGCGAGTCCGGAAAACTGGGCGCGTTCGTCGAAAGCAAGAACGCCGAAATCGGCGCGCACTCGAAGGTGCCGCACCTCACCTACGTCGGTGACGCGACAATCGGCGAGCACAGCAACATCGGCGCGTCGAGCGTGTTCGTCAACTACGACGGCGTCAACAAACATCGCACCGTCGTCGGCTCCCATGTACGCACCGGGAGTGACACGATGTTCGTGGCCCCTATTACGGTGGGCGACGGCGCCTACTCTGCGGCCGGAACCGTGTTACGACGCAGCGTGCCACCCGGCGCACTCGCCGTCTCCGGCGGTGCACAACGCAATATCGAGGGCTGGGTTCAGCGCAACCGCGCTGGCACAGCCGCAGCGGCGGCCGCCGAAGCCGCCCTGCACCGGCACGCAGGCGAGAAATCGGACAGCCAAGAACAAAAGGATGGCGAAAAGCAGTGAGCGCGTTTTCCGTTGACAACTCCAAGAGCCTCATGCTGTTTTCCGGGCGCGCGCATCCGGAGCTTGCCGAACAAGTCGCCAAAGAACTCGACGTGGCCGTGACACCGCAGACGGCCCGCGACTTTGCCAACGGCGAGATCTTTGTCCGGTTCGAAGAGTCGGTTCGTGGCTGCGACGCCTTCGTGCTGCAGAGCTACCCCGCGCCGCTGAACCAATGGATCATGGAGCAGCTCATCATGATCGACGCGCTCAAGCGCGGTTCGGCCAAGCGGATCACGGCGATCTTGCCGTTCTATCCCTATGCGCGCCAAGACAAGAAGCACCGCGGCCGCGAGCCCATCTCCGCCCGCCTGATCGCAGACCTGCTGAAAACGGCTGGGGCAGACCGAATTATCACGGTCGACCTGCACACTGACCAGATTCAGGGCTTCTTCGACGGGCCCGTCGACCACATGCACGCCCAAGGCCAGCTCGCCGAATACATCCGCGAGAAGTACGGCGTGGAAAACATCGCGGTGGTTTCCCCCGACGCCGGCCGGGTACGCGTGGCCGAGAAGTGGGCCGACACCCTCGGTGGTGCGCCGCTGGCGTTCATTCACAAGACGCGTGACCCGCTGGTGCCCAACCAGGTGAAGTCCAACCGCGTGGTCGGCGAAGTCGCGGGCCACACCTGCATCCTGATCGACGACATGATCGACACCGGTGGCACCATCGCGGGTGCGGTGAAGATCTTGAAGGAAGCCGGCGCGGCCGACGTCATCATTGCGGCGACTCACGGCGTACTCAGCCACCCGGCGGCCGAACGCCTCGCTGCCTGCGGCGCCAAGGAAGTGATCGTCACCAACACGCTGCCGATCACCGAGGAAAAGAAGTTCCCCACGCTGACCGTGCTCTCGATCGCACCGCTGCTCGCCCGCACGATCCGCGAGGTGTTCGAAAACGGCTCGGTGACAAGCCTGTTCAACGGATCGGCGTAGATGTCTGGCGAGTTCACCGGAATCCCATTGGCGGCCTTGGATTTCTACGAGGATCTGGAGGCCGACAACAGCAAGGTCTGGTGGACCGCGCATAAGGACGTCTACGACAACGCCGTTCGCGGACCGATCACCGCGCTGATGGCCGAGCTCGAAGACGAGTTCGGACCGGCCAAGATCTTTCGTCCGTATCGGGATGTTCGTTTCTCGCGGGACAAGTCGCCGTACAAGACCGCGCAAGGCGCCTTTGTCGGCACCGCGCCGGGAGTCGGCTACTACCTGCAGGTCAGCGCCGCCGGCCTGCTCGTTGCCGGCGGATTCCACCAGGACTCACCCGCGCACACGGCCCACTACCGCGCGGCCGTCGACGCCGCCCACAGCGGCGTCGAGTTGGTGCGCATCGTCGACAGCCTTGCCGCTCAGGGCTTTTCCATCGGCGGCGAGAAGCTGAAGACGGTGCCCCGGGGATTCGCGCCGGATCACGAGCGCATCGAGTTGCTCCGGCATAAGTCGCTCACCGCGGGCCGGACGTTCGGAGCGCCGGAGTGGCTCAGCACCGCGCGCGCGGCAACCGAAGTACGGGAGTGCTGGCGTGCCATCGGCCCCTTGGTCGACTGGCTCACCGCCGCGCTGCACTAACCGTGTTGTTGATCTTCGCTATTGGGCGTGCCACCATTTTCGGCGCTGGTATCGCTACTGCGCGGATAAATGACCGTACGGGCCATCTGCACGGGATTGCCGATGCGCCACCACGCTAGTCGTTCGACCAGTTCGGCTTTGGCGGTCACCGGAACGTCGCGCAGGTCAAGCATCGCCCGGCGCACCACGCCGACTATCTCATCGATCTTTACCGTCGGGAACTGCCGAAGCAGCCGCTCGGCCACTTCTCGGGTCGTCTCGTCGGTCGCGTTGGTGAGTTCGCTCTCCTGAGCGCTGTCGCGTTCGTCGTCCATTCGCGGCCCCCGTCCTGCCGTCGACATCTGACCATCAGCACCGCACCCACATGAAGCCTGTTTTGCCCGTAGTAGTCAATTGTAGGTACGAATTGGGTACCCGGGAAAGGCAAGATCAACTCTTCCCGACCGAATCTGGCACACAATTGACTAGTGCCCGACGTTGTTGACCCGAACGCGTCGTCCGGCGTGCGCCTCGCCGAGTCGGTAGCCTCCCTGTCGCTGGCTACCGACCTTGGTCTCGGCCAGCCGCCTTGTGCCATTGCCAAACCACCGGCGACATCGCGGATCGGCTCGGACTCGATGCGGACGTGACGGCTGCGCTGCCGCAGGCCTTCGAACGATGGGACGGCAAGGGCGCTCCGCACGGATTACGCGGCGAACAGATCAGCGCGGTCATGCGCGTGGTGCACATCGCCGACGATTCCGAAGTATTCTTGCGCACTTCAGGATTGGACGCGACGCTACAGATGCTGCGCTCGCGCGCCGGCACCGAGTTCGATCCTCGAATCGTGCGGTGCTGCTGCGACAACGCTGAGCAGATCTTTGGCGGTATCGACGGAATCGACGCCTGGAACAGCGTGTTGGCCAGCTCGCCGGTGCTGGAAACGCCGCTGACCAGAAGAGAGCTACACGCGGCGCTGACCACCTTCGGCGACTATGCCGACTTGAAATCGCCGCTGTTTCTTGGTCATTCGCGCGCGTTGGCAGCGCTGGCAGCAGCGGCCGCAAGGCAGGCGGGAATGGATCGGGACGACGTCGAACTTGTCGAGCTGGCCGCGCTGGTGTGTCGACTCGGGGTCATCGGCGTATCGACGGGCGTGTGGAACAAACCCGGCCCGCTGTCGGACATCGAGTGGGAACGGGTACGCACGGTGCCGTATCTGACCGAGCGGGTGCTGCGTCGACAACCGTTGCTGCGCACCATCGGTTCGATCGCCGGCATGCTTCACGAACGCATGGACGGCTCCGGTTATCCGCGCGGGATCGGCGGCGGCATGATCGCACCGACCGCCCGGATTCTTGCCGCCGCTGAGGTATATCAGGCTGCCGGCGAGGCGCGCTGCCATCGCGGTGCGCTCGGACCCAAGGAGCGTGCGACGCTGTTGCGCGACGAAGTCACCGCCGGCATCTCGACGCCTCTGCTGTCGAGGCGGTTCTCGGTGCCGCAGGGCATATTTCGCGCAAGCGGCAGGCCCTGGTCGCGGGGCTGACGCGGCGCGAAGTGGAGGTGCTCGCGCGGGTGGTGCGTGGGCAATCCAACCGCCAGATCGCCGCCGAGTTGTCGATCACCCCGCGAACCGTCGGTAGCCACGTCGAGCACATCTACACCAAGATCGGGGTTAGCACCCGAGGGGCAGCGGCGATGTTCGCGATGCGCCACGGCCTCGTGGAGCCGGCCGCGGACGAGTAAAAGATCGGGCGAACGACAGATGTTTGCGACGCGGTGCCGCCGTAGAAAATACCTATGACTACAGCCACGACGCCCACTACCCGCGCACAGACCTCCTGGTTGGCGGGTGGCCAACTGTTGGACGCGTTGACGGCGCGCGATTTCACTGCGCTACACCAGAGTTTGGCCGACGACGTCCGGTTGCGCGCGCTGGTGCCTCCCGGGCCATTCGAAGTCAGCGGCGCCGAGGCGGTGACCGGGCAGTTCCGCACCTGGTTCGGTGGCGATGACTCATTCGAGCTGGTCGCCACCTCGCTCGGCCGGGTCGGGGATCGGCTGTACCTGCGCTGGCAAGTCCGAATGCAGCCAACCGGCGACACGGCAGCCGCCCGGATCGCCGAACAGCATGTGTTCGCCACGGTGTCGGATCGAATCGACTCGCTCGACCTGGTGTGCTCGGGGTGGCAGGCAGACCCAGGACGGTTGACTGACCGCAGTCGGTGACCGGGGTTCGGGGACCTATGGCACGAGCACGGCCGCACCGCTGAATCGGCCCGCGGAAAGGTCGGCAAGCGCCTGCGGGGCGGCGTCGAGTGCATAGGGATGGCTCGTCACGTCAAGGTGGTGTTCACCGGCGAACCGCAGGAATTCGGCGGCGTCGGCGCGGGTGTTCGACGTGACGCTGCGTAACTGGCGCTCGAGGAACAGGTGCTGCTGGTAGTTCAGCGGCGGGATATCGCTCAGGTGAATTCCGGCCACGGCTAGCGTTCCGCCCGAGTCCAGCGCCTCCAACGCCGGCGGAACGAGTTCGCCCACCGGGGCGAACAGAATGGCGGAGTCCAGCGGTTCGGGCGGCGGATCGGCTGCACCTTGGGCCGATGCGGCGCCGAGCTCACGGGCTAATTCCTGCGCCGCGGACCCGCGGGTCATCACGTGAACGCGGATCCCGCGCGCGAGGGCCACCTGCGCCGTCAGGTGTGCGCTGCCACCGAACCCGTAGATCCCCAGCGTCCCGTTGGCGGGCACCTGCGCGCGCAGCAACGCGCGGTAGCCGATGATTCCGGCGCACAGCAGCGGCGCTAATTCGGTGTCGGAGTAGTTCGTCGGCAGTTCGAGGGCGTAGTCCGCGGGAACGGTCGCGTACTCGGCATACCCGCCGTCGTGGTCCCAGCCAGTGTAAAAGGACCGCGGGCAAAGGTTTTCGGAGCCGCGCAGGCAATATCGGCATTGTCCGCAGGTATGTCGCAGCCACGGTATGCCGACGCGCTGACCGACGTCGAACCGGCCCGTCGCACCGGCGTCGACGACTTCACCGACAATCTCGTGACCAGGCACCACATGCGCGCGGTGAACCGGAAGATCGCCCTCGACCACGTGCAGGTCGGTGCGGCAGACGCCGCACGCCAACACCCGCACCAGCAATTCGCCGTCGCCGGGTTGCGGGACGGCCTCCGTGTGCTGTTCGATCGGGATCTCGTCGATGGGCGCCGGCGTCGCCACCCGCCAGGCCCGCATTCGATCGCTCATAGTCCCAGTGTGCCGCGCTCCCCTACGGCGCCGTTGCCGCGCGCGACCTTGCTCCCCAACACACCGCGCACGGGGTGTCGCGGGACAAAGTCGCGCGCGGCAGCTGAGCTACCTGCCGGCCCCCACAAACGGAATCCGGCCGGCCGCGCCGCGGATGAGCTTCGTCGCCGAGGACGTCAAACCCTGACCGTTGCGGCCATGCCCATTGCCCGACGCTCCGGGTCCGGAGAACTCCAGTACTCCGTCCTCGATCGGCGCATGCCGCAGGGTCGGCATGTCCCGGTAGTAGTCGTGCGGGGCCTTCCACGGCGCTCTACTGCCTTGACGGGGCATGACGGCGTTGCCGCGCTGGATGTATCCGGACGTCAATGATGCGCCCATGAGCGAATCTTCGGTTCGGTCGTCCGGCGCGCTGTGCGGTACGGCCACCGTGTAGCCCTTGTCGCGCATGTGGTTGAGCAGGCGGGCGAAATACGTTGCCGCCAGGTCTGCCTTGAGCGTCCAGGAGGCGTTGGTGTAGCCGAGCACGATCATCGCGTTCGGCATGCCGTCGAGCATGACGCCCTTGTACAGCAGCAGGTCATGCGTCTGGATTTCCTTGCCGTCGACCTCGATCGAAGCCCCGCCGAGCACCTGAATGTTCAGGCCGGTAGCGCTGACGATGATGTCGGCCGGGATCTCCTCGCCCGACTCCAACTTGATGCCGGTCTCGGTGAACTTCAGGATCCGGTCGGTGACGATGGACGCCTTGCCGCTGCGCACCGCCTTGAAGAGGTCGCCGTTGGGCACCACACACAGTCGCTGGTCCCACGGCTTGTAGGTGGGCGTGAAGTGACGCATGTCGATGTCCGGTCCGACATGCATGCGCACTGCGTTCAGCAGCATCTTGCGTGCCACGTTCGGCTGTGCCCGGGCCAGTTCGTAGAACCCGCGCTGGATCGCGATATTGCGAGCGCGGCCGAGCTTGTAGATCACCGACTGCGGCATCGGCGTCTTCTTCAGGCCAGCCGAAATCGGG
This sequence comes from Skermania sp. ID1734, assembly GCF_007489285.1. GTDB lineage: Bacteria > Actinomycetota > Actinomycetes > Mycobacteriales > Mycobacteriaceae > ID1734. Next base: position 177,706 of record NZ_VLIY01000007.1, on the reverse strand, counting down.
TCATCACTGGGGAGCCCGACGATGTAGGTGGGCGATCGCTGCAGCATGGTGACGTGCTCGGCGTCGTCGGCCATAGCCGGAATCAGGGTGATCGCGGTGGCGCCACTGCCAATGACCACGACCCGCTTGCCGCGGTAGTCGAGATCGGCGGGCCAGTGCTGCGGATGGATGATCTGGCCCGTGAAGTCCTCTTCGCCGGGGAACGCGGGCTTGAAGCCCTCGTCGTAGTTGTAGTAGCCGGTGCAACAGGCGAGGAAGTTGCTGGTGTAGATCTCCTCGTCGCCGGTGTCGCCGTTGACGGTGCGCACCGTCCATTGTTCATCGGCGCTCGACCAACTGACCGCGGTCACCTTCCGGCGAAAGCGAATGTGGTCGGTGATGCCGTACTCGTCGGCGGTTTCCTGCAGATACTGCCGGATGTGGGGGCCGTCGGCCAGAATCTTGGTGCCGTGCCACGGGCGGAAGCCGAACCCGAATGTGAACATGTCCGAGTCCGACCGAATCCCCGGATAGCGGAACAGATCCCACGTCCCGCCGATGGCATCACGCCGATCGAGAATCGTAAAGCTGCGTCCCGTCTTCTCTCGAACCAAATGGGCAGCCACGTCGATGCCCGACAACCCCGCACCGAGAATGAGGACGTCGACGTGGCGGCCGGCGGAATCTGCACTCATTTCACACCGCTTTCAGGCGACCGCTGATTTACCGGTACCGCTAGTTACACCAGTATTGAACAGCGCCGCAGCGAGCCGCGCAAGCGGGCGACCCGATCGCCGCTGGCATCTTCGCCTACTGGCGCCCGGCCAGCACCAGCGCGAACCGCTGCAACGGATCCGTCCACACCCTTTCCACGCCGAACCCGCTGGCGCTCAGTTCCGCTTCGAAGCCATCGAGCCGGAACTTCGCCGAAATTTCGGTGCGCAATTCCTCGCCAGCGGCAAAGTCGACCGTGAGGTCAAGCGCGCGTATGTGGGCGCGCATGGCCGCACTGGCGACCAGTCGCATCTCGATCCATTCGTTGTCCGCATCCCATACCGCGACGTGCTTGAACCGATCCGGCCGAAAATCGCCGTCGAGCCGAGAGTTGAGCACATGCAAGACATTCCGGTTGAACTCCGCGGTCACCCCGGCGGCGTCGTCGTAGGCAGGCACCAGCACGGCGGGATCGGTGACCAACCCGATGCCGAGCAGCAACTGCTCCCCCGGCCCCAACACGTCGCGGACGCCTGCCAGAAACTCGGCACGCTCGTCGGGCACCAGGTTGCCGATGGTACCGCCGAGAAACGCGATCATCCGACGCTTACCGCGTGGCAGGTTGTGCAGGGTGTCGGTGAAGTCGCTGATCACCCCATGCACCGCTAGGCCCGGAAACTCTTCGGTGATCTGCGCCGCGGCGCTCGTCAACGCTGACTCCGACACATCCTGGGGCACGTACATGTGCAGCGAGCCCTGATCGCGCAGGGCCGATAGCAACAGCCGCGTCTTCTCCGACGATCCCGAACCCAGCTCGACCAGAACGTCCGCCTGCGACACGGCCGCTACCTCGGTAGCGTAGCGGCGCAACAGCTCCCGCTCGGTGCGCGTCGGATAGTACTCGGGCAATTCGGTGATCTTCTCGAAGAGTTCACTGCCGCGAGCGTCGTAGAACCACTTGGGCGGCAGCCATTTCGGCTGCGAGGTGAGCCCGCGCATGGCGTCGTCGCGCAGCGCGGCGGTCATCTGGTCATCGGTGAGATGCACCTCGACGGTCACGGACAATCCGGCCTCCTAAAAAGCTTCGATGCAGACATGACCCGGCACGGCGGTGACGATCCGGCGATCGCCGACGGGCTGCCAGTTGGGGTCGCGGTCGTAGGGCTCGGAGCTCAGCACCACGCTGGCATCGTCGGACAGGAGCGAAAGAGAGTGGTAGTACGTTGTTGCCCACAGTGTCTCGCCATCACTGAGCAGAATGTTGAGCCGCGCATCCGGTGCCGCCGCGACGACGGAACCGGCAAATTCGGCGAGTTCACCGGCAACCCAGTCGGAGCCGCGTCGTTCCTGGGTCAATCGGGCACGCAGCTGCAGCCACAGCGCAGCTGAATCCGTTGGCGCTTCCAATTCCAGCAGGTGCGCTGGCGACAGCGAAGTGGCCAACTGTCCCAATGTCGTTCGCCAGTTCGGTACGACCCCGTTGTGACTGAAGGCCCACCGGCCCGCCGTGAACGGGGCGCACGCGCCGCGGTCCACGGGCATTCCCACCGTCGCGGAACGAACCGCCGCCACCACCGCCGTCGCCTCGATCTGGCTGAGCACGTCCCCGACGGCCGGGTCGGTCCAAATGGGCATGGGGTTGCGATAATTCGACACCGAGCCGTCGGTTCGCCACCAGGCGACGCCGAAGCCGTCGGCGTTGATGGTCCCGCCTGCGCGCATGTCGCGCGGCGCCCAGGATTGCCGGTACAGGCTGTGCTCCCCGCGCAGAACGGGCTCGCTGACCGCGACCGCGGGTCCGAGGTAACCCAGATGCCGACACATCACTACCGCAGCTCGTCCTCGGAAAGCGAACGCGCGCAGCGGAACCCTGCGAAAATCTGGCGCCGAATCGGGTGATCCCAGTTGCGGAAGGTCCCTCGGCACGCGATCGGATCGGTGCCGAAGGATCCACCGCGCAAGACGCGGTAGTCACCGCCGAAGAACACCTGCGAGTACTCCGCGTAGGGAAACACCTCGAAGCCGGGGTAGGCGTCGAAACCCGATGAGGTCCATTCCCACACGTCGCCGATCAACTGGTGCACGCCCAACAGCGACGCCCCTTGCGGGTACGCGCCGACGTCGGCCGGTTCGAGGTGGCGCTGGCCGAGATTGGCGGTGGCGTGGGTCGGCTCGCCATCGCCCCAGGGAAATCGGCGGGACCTGCCCGTCACCGGATCGAACCGGGCTGCCTTCTCCCACTCCGCCTCGGTGGGTAGGCGCTTACCCGCCCACCGGGCATAAGCTTGCGCCTCGAAGAAGCACACGTGCATGACCGGTTGGTCCGGCCGGATCGGCGCGAGTCGCCCGAAGCTGCGGCGCCACCACGCACCGTTGGCATCGCGTTCCCAGAACTGCGGCGCAACAAGATCGGCCTCGACTCGGTGCGACCAGCCGCGCTCGCTCCACAAGTCGCGCCGCTCGTATCCACCGTCGTCGATAAACGCCGCGTACTCGGCGTTGGTCACCGGCGCGCGATCGATGGCGAACGCCGGCACGAAGACTGGGTGCGCCGGACGTTCATTGTCCAGCGCCCACGGGTCGGTGGAGGTGCCCATGGTGAACTCCCCCGCCGGAACAATGACCTCACCGTGCAGTCCCGTGATTGCGGCCGGTGGCGGTGCTGCGTCCAGAACCGCCGTGCCGGTGCGTAATTGGTGAGTGGCCAGCATGGTCTCGTCGTGCTGCTGCTCGTGCTGAGCGATCATCGCGAACGCGAAGCCCTCGTCGATGAGCCTGCTGCCGTGCAGGGGGTTGCGATCGAGGACGTCGAAAGCCTTTTCCCGCACGGTGGCTACGTATCTGCGCGCCTCGGTCGGCGAAAGCAGCGGCAGCGCGGGCCGGTTTCGGCGGGCGTGTTTGAACGCGTCGTAGAGATGGTCGATGTCGGCACGCACGGGCTCCCGGCCGCCGACGTCGCGCACCAGCCACAGCTCTTCCTGATTGCCGATATGGGCCAGATCCCACACCAGTGGGCTCATCAGAATCGAGTGTTGCGCAACGAGTTCGGCGTCGGTCACGCTCTCGGTCAGCAAGGTGGTCCGCGCGCGGGCGGTCTGCAGGGCAGCGGCGAGGCGGTCGCGTACGTCTTCGCTCATTCCTGACTCTCCAGCGGCGTGCGTCCGGCTCGGCACCGGCGGGCCGCGTTCGCTATCGGGGTGACAAGCACCGGTTCGGCGTGTGCAGCCGCAAGCTCCAGTAACGAGATTGCCGCAGAACGTAGCTCACCGTCGCGGAGTCCCAGCCGCGCGGCATCCAACCACCGTCCCGCGGTACCGGCCGCAAGGCTGTGCGCTTCGGGAACCACTGCGGGTGCGCGCATCAGGGCGTCGATGACGGCGATCGGAACAGCCCAGTCGTGACCACGCTGAGCGTCGATGTAGCGCACCTCGAGGTGACCGGCCGCGCGAATCGGTGGGAACAGCGTGCTCAGGTGGTACCGGAGATCGTCGTGGTCGGGGCGTCGCCCGAGTTGGCTGTCCAGCGCCCCGTCGATCCAGTCGCCGAACGTCGCTCCCGGTGGCGGCGTCCAATCGGCACCGGGACGCCGGACACACAGCAGTGGCGCCTGCACCGCCCACCGTGCGTACTGCGCAACGGGATCCGGGCCGTCGACAGGCACGTTGGTTCGCGCGGGATCTAGCTGCAACCACGCCCGCATGCGTTGCGACGCCCATACGCCGTCGGGTGCGCCGAAAAGCCTTGGCGAACAAGCGAACGCGGCCAGCAGCGCCGGACCGATCGCGTAGAGCGCGCGCCACCGCTGGGCGATCTGCGCCGGGGACGCTCCGGCATCCAGCGACACCTGCGTGGCGGCAGTGTTGCACATCATCAGTGTGCCGAAGCAGCCGATCGAGGCGAATCGCTGCTCCATCGCGGCGTAGCGGGGCAATTGCAACTGCCGTTGCGGCGGACGTGCGGCGTCGGCGGCCGCGCCGGTCAAGCGAATCGAATGCGCGTCGAGGAGTTTGCGCAGGAAGCCTTCGTCGCTACGCAGCAGCCCGCACAACTCGTCGGCCGAAGCCACAGGAGGGCTGGAAAGTTCGATTTGGCCGCCCGGTTCGATAGTGATCACACTGCCCGCCGGAAGCGGCAAGGCCGGCGAGCTGGGCGAAAGAGATTTCGGTGCGTACGGACCGAGGGCGTGTCGCACGAGGGACAGGTCGGGCCGGGCACCGTGGTTGGCAGTCCCTGGGCGATGCAGGCAGGTAAGCCACTCGAGTTCCGCGCCGACCAGCACCGGTGGGCCCACCTTGAAACACACGCCGCCGACGAACGCCTCGGCGGCCGCGCGTGAGGTCAGCTCACTGGTTTGCAGCAACATTGCCGTCAGGCCCCGACCGGGGAGTATTGGTGATTCTTCGCAGTCCTCATCCGAACTCCGCTCTGCCAATGTGCGCGAACCGTGACAGCAGTAGTTCCCACGACACTAGGCGCACTAACCGCGCGACGCATCTGCAAATTCGCGAACCCGACATGCCGGGACGCTGTGCCGGGAGAATAACCTCGGCGCATGCTCGATATGGCGCTAGTTCGGGCGGACACGCCCGGGGCGGCAGGTCAGGTCTTTCTCGACAGCGCCGGGTCCTCCCTGCCGCCGCTGCCGGTGCTCGACACGGTGATCGGACACCTGTGCCGCGAAGCCGAAGTCGGCGGCTATCGCGCCGCTAATGAACGCCTCGAGGACCTGGCCGCGGTGAAAGAAGCCCTTGCCGCGTTGATCGGCGCCAGTGCCGAATCGATCGCGCTGAGCGACAGCGCGACCCGGTCCTGGAGCGACTTCTTTCATGCCGTTCCGCTGCGAGCCGGCGATCGGGTGCTCATCTCGGAGGTCGAATACGCCAGCAACGCCATCGCGGTGCTGCAGCGGGCGCGCGCGGTTGGCGCGACCGTCGAGGTAGTGCCGAGCGATCCCGCTGGCCAACTCGATGTCGACGCGCTGGCCACGATGCTCGATGAGCGCGTGCGACTGGTGTCGGTGGTGCACGTGCCCACCAACGGCGGCCTGGTCAATCCGGTGCGCGCGGTTGCGGAACTCAGCCACGACGTCGGCGCACTGGTGCTGCTCGATGCCTGCCAGTCGATGGGCCAACTGCCGGTGCGAGTCGATGACCTCGGCGTCGACGCGTTGTCCGGAACGGGACGGAAGTGGCTGCGCGCCCCGCGCGGGACCGGATTCCTCTACGTGGCTCCGAGCGCCTTCGGACGACTCGAACCGGCCGCGCTCGACCTGCACAGCGCAGCGTGGACGGCGCCTGACGAGTTCCACATGGCCGCCGACGCGCGCCGGTTCGAGTTCTGGGAATGCGACGTGGCGGCCCGTCTCGGCCTTGGCCGGGCGGCGCGGTATCTCCTCGATCTCGGGCCCGACGCGGTGTACGGCGCAGTGTCCGAGCGGGCCGCTGGCCTGCGCGAACGCCTGGGTGAGGTGCCGTTCGTGACGGTGCGTGACCTGGGCGATCAGCAGTGCGGAATTGTGTCGTTCACGGTGGACGGCGTCGAAGCGGTCGAGGTTCGCGACCGGCTCGCCGCCGCGTCCGTCACCGTCACGGTAAGCCACCGCTCGTCGACCCTGCTGGACATGCGTCGGCGCCGGCTCGACGCCGTCGTTCGCGCCTCGCCGCACTACTTCGTCACTGAGGCTGACCTCGACCGGTTCGTCCAGGTGCTGAAGGGGCTGCGCTGAGCGGTGCCACGATGTCGGGTAAGCTGGTCGGGCTGTCTCGGCGAGGGTGCGGCCGCACCGGCCCACCGTGATCGACGCGACTGCGGCTCCTTCCTGGTCGCGGCGTGTCGGCGCCGCCAGATAGCGACCGAAATGCACACAGCACGTAACCGAGGAGCTCATTCGTCATGCCGTCCGATGTAAACCGTCTCGAAGCCCAGGTCCGTACCGAATTCGGTAAGGGCGCCGCACGGCGGACCCGCCGCGCCGGTCTGGTTCCGGCGGTTCTGTACGGCCACGCCACCGACCCGCAGCACCTCGCGCTCGACGCCCGCAACTTCGCCGCCGTGCTGCGCGAGAACGGCAGCAACGCGGTGCTCACCCTCAACATCGATGGCAAGGAGCAGCTCGCGCTGACCAAGTCCGTGGTGGTGCACCCGATCCGTCGCTACATCGAGCACGCCGACCTGCTGGTGATCAAGCGTGGCGAGAAGGTCACCGTTGACGTGCCGGTCGTCGTTTCCGGTGACGCCGCCCCCGGCAGCCTCGTCACCCAGGACGCCACCACCGTTTCCATCGAATCCGACGCGCTGTCCATCCCCGAGCAGATCGAGGTGTCGGTCGAGGGCGCCGAGATCGGCACCCAGGTGCTGGCCGGCCAGCTCGACCTGCCCAAGGGCTCGACCCTGCAGGCCGACCCCGAAACGCTGATCGTGAACGTGATCGCCGCACCCGCCGAGGAAGAGTCCGCCGAGGAAGAGGCGGAAGCGGAGGCCGCGAGCGAAGAGGGTGGCGAGGGCGAGGCTGCCGGCGAGGAGGCGAGCGAATCGGCCGAGGCCAGCGACTAACCAGCAGGCTGATACCGCTCGTCATGATCAATCCCGCTACGGGGCCGGCGCTCGTCGTCGGCCTGGGCAACCCCGGGCCGCAATACGAACGCACCCGCCACAATGTGGGATTTCTGGTCGCCGACGTGCTGGCCGGACGGGTCGGCGCAAAGTTCAACGCGCACAAGAAGTCCGGCAGTGATGTTGTGCAGGCGCGGTTTGGCGATCGCGCAGTGGTGATCGCCAAACCGCGTTCCTATATGAACCTTTCGGGCAAGCCGGTCGCCGCGCTGGTCCGCTTCTTCTCGATCGATCCCGCCAACCTCGTTGTGGTCCACGACGAACTCGACATCGACTTCGGGTCGATCCGGCTCAAGCGCGGCGGCGGCGAGGGCGGCCACAACGGGCTGCGCTCCATTTCGAATGCATTGGGCACCAAGGATTATCTACGCACCCGGGTGGGCGTCGGGAGGCCGCCGGGGCGAATGGATCCGGCCGACTACGTGCTCAAGCCGTTTTCCGCCCCGGAGCGCAAGGAAGTTCCGCTGATCTGTGAGCAGGCCGCCGACGCCGTCGAATTGCTGCTGCGAGTGGGACTCGAGGCCGCGCAAAACCAGTTGCATTAACGCACGGCTCGATGTGCTCAGTTGGTCGAATTGCACACGCTGAGCGCCTGAATCGCGGGTAAACCGACTACTTCGACGCGAGCCGCCGTCGCGCTCGAGCCCGATAAATCTCGTTGCGTATCCCGGCCCCGATCTCGCGCGAGGTCGCCGCGAGCCGATCCGGCCGTTCTACCAGCGCCCAGGCCGCCGCCGCGAGAACCCTTCGCGCGGTGAACAGCTGCGCGGGCCGCACATCGTGGTTGAGCACCTTCAGGAACAGTCGCGTCGCCGCGGGATCCTCCCCGATGCTGCGCAACAACCGGGCAACGAGTGGACTCGCGGCTCCGGGCAGGCCCATATCGGCTGCCAGCCAATACATCTCGAAGGCGTCGCGGTCACGCCAGTGCCACCAGTCAGTCAACCGCGCATCGAGAGCACCGCCGTCGGCTGCGATCGCCTGCGCCAGCGCACGCGCCTGCCGAAAGGCGTCGGAAATGCCTTGCGCAGTCGTGAAATCCTTGAAATGCCCGGCGTCCCCGACCAACACCCAGCCGGGCCCGGCGCTGCACCGGAAGTAGCCGTGCCAGTCGGTCATCACGCGGATGGGGCCCACCCGGTCAGCGCCATCGAGCAAGGCAGGAAGTTCTGGGCACTGGGCGAGCGACTTGGCGAAAAACGCCTCTCGCGCGGCATGGAATTCGGGCGCCCTGGCGACGTCGATGCCGATGCCGGCCATGTATAGGCCACCGTCGGTGGGACTGGCCAGAAAAGCCAGATCGCCGGTGCGGCCCAGGAGCAGTCGTCCAGTTCGGTCGCCGACGCCGGCAAAGTACGCCCACGCCGGTGTGCGGCCCGGCGGCGTCTTCAGATACTCGGTGGCGCCGACCAACGCGGCAACCGTCGACTTACGTCCGTCCGCGCCGACGACCAGTCGAGCGGGAATGTCGCCGCCGTCGGTGCAGACGCCGGCGACCCGACCGCCCGGCTCGGTCAGCAAACCTGTCACGCGGCAGCCGGTTCGGACGTCCGCCCCAGCGGCCGCCGCCGCCTCGACGAGCAACGCATCCAGCGTCAGCCGGCGCACGCACAGCCCCGGAGCCCCGAACTCGTCGAGATCTATCGACGCGTCGATGCGGTCATCGTCGTTGACCATGGTGAACCAGTCGAGCGGGACGGCGCCGGTGGCGAGAACTGACTCGAGGACCCCGAGTTCGGCCAGGATGCGCACCCCGCAGGGCTGGATGACGTGCGTCGATGGGGTTTCGTGCGGGAAATTCGCCTTGTCGACCAGACAGACCCGCAGACCGCGCCGGGCCAGCAGAATGGCCAGCGGCGAGCCTGCGCAGCGGGCGCCAACGATAACGACATCGAACATCTCGAGCCTCCGCTCTCGCCATCTTACCAATGGTAAGTCTGCGCCACTTCGGCAAACTTATCAATGGTCAGATCTGGCGCTAAGGTGCCAACCGTGGAAAGAACCCAGCGCCCTTACCATCACGGCGACCTCGAACGCGCGGCAATCAGCGCCGCCGTCGATGAAGTTGCGGCCGTCGGCATCGCTGCCGTGAGCATGCGGCGCATCGCGCGCCGAGCGGGTGTGTCGCACGCAGCCTTGGCGTACCAATTCGGCGACAAGACAGGCATTTTCACGGCGGTGGCGACAGCGGGCTTCCGGCTGGCCACCGAGATGATTGCGCCGCATGCCGACGGGCCGGACGGCTTCGTCCGGGGTGGTCAGGCCTACGTCCAGTTCGCGCTCACCCACCCCGGCTACTTCGAGGTGATGTTCCGGCCGTACCTGTACCGGCTCGACAACCCGCAACTGATCGCGGCCCGCGACGCCGCCTTCGACCTGCTCTATGGCAGCGCCCGGACGAGCCTGCAAGCTCAGCACGGCCGGCCGGTGGCGACCGAAGACCTCATTGCCGTGGTGTTGGCGGGATGGTCGATGTCGCACGGATTCGCCACGCTCGCACTCACCGGCAACCTCGCCGAGCGCCTCGGCGACGACCCGGCGACGATCGCCACCCGCATGTCACGTGCAGTCGTGGAACTCGGCAGGCTCGCCGCCCACGCGGTGGACGCCGACCAAGCCCAACAAGACTAAGCGGACACCAACTCCGGCTCCGGCGCATCGACCCCTCGACGATGCACTTTGGAAAGGTCGCCGCCGTAGTGCGCCAGTACCCGCGGGTCCATCACCCGGCGCCACAGCGGGGGGAACATCGCCAGCAGCACCATCGTGGCGTAACCGGCCGGGAGCTGCGGTGACTCGGCGAACGAACGCAGGGTCTGGTACCGCCGGCCCGGGTTGGCGTGGTGATCGCTGTGGCGCTGCAGATGGAACAGGAAGATGTTGGTGACCAGGCGGTCACTGTTCCAGCTGTGTCGCGGTGAGCAGCGCTCGTAACGGCCATCGGCACGTCGCTCCCGCAACAGCCCATAGTGCTCGACGTAATTGACCGCCTCGAGCAGCCCGAAAGCAACAACGGCCTGCAGGATCAGGTACGGGGTGATCGCCGCGCCGAACGCCGCAATGAGTGCGCCGAACAGGACCGCGCTCATCGCCCACGCCTGCAGGATGTTGTTGTGCACGCTGAGCACGCCGCGACCTTGCCGGGCCAGCCGGTCACGTTCGAGCCGCCATGCGGAGCGGAAGCCACCAACCACACTGCGCGGCAGAAACGCCCACAACGATTCACCGAAACGTGAACTCGCGGGATCCGCGGGCGTGGCCACGTGGACGTGATGCCCGCGGTTGTGCTCGACGAAGAAATGACCGTAGCCCGACTGCGCCAACGCCACCTTGGCCAACCAGCGCTCGTGCTTTTCGACGCGGTGGCCCAATTCGTGCGCCGCGTTGATGCCCACGCCACTGACCAAACCGACGGAAACGGCCAGCCCGATTTTGTCGACAACCGTCAACGTGCCATTCGCCCACAGGTAACCAGCAACCCCGAGGCCGGCCAGCAAAATCGGGAGAAACAGATAGGTGCACCAGCGGTAGAAGCGATCGGCAGCCAGGTACGCAACAGCTTCTTCGGGCGGGTTGTCCCGGTTCTCGCCCACCAGCGCGTCGACAACCGGAATGACGATGAACATGACCATCGGACCCACCCACCAGAAGACGGGTTGTCCAGTATGAAGAACTGCCTGCGACGGCAGCAGCGCGCAGCCCGGCACGATCAACCCGAGCACCCACAGGTACCGCCGGCGATCGCGCCACCGTGGCCGGTCGGAGCCGATCGACGATGTATTCACGTGCCGCCTCCCACCGGTCAGACATTGCGGAAAAAAATTAGCTTGATCAACAACTTGCCCGGTTAGCTATCGGTTAGCAACCGATGATGGCGGGTTTCACAGCGCGTACGTCGAGGTGTCGGACGGCACGGACCGCCCAGAGCCGCTTTAGCCGTGAAATTGACCTTGTGCGAGTTCGACTACCCTGGTTCTGCCGGTCAATAGCCCCTCGGGAGAGGAATCAGTGTGTCAGTCGAGCCCGATTCGGCCGTTTCAGTCGCCGAACCGGCCGCCCCGAAGGGATTGCTGGCCGAGGTCCAACGCCGCCGCACATTTGCCGTCATCTCACATCCCGATGCCGGTAAATCGACGCTCACCGAGGCATTGGCGCTGCACGCCCGGATGATTTCCGAGGCGGGCGCCATTCACGGCAAAGCCGGCCGGCGCTCCACGGTTTCCGACTGGATGGAGATGGAGAAGGCGCGCGGCATTTCGGTCAGTTCCACCGCACTGCAGTTCACCTACGGCGACAGCGTGATCAACCTGGTCGACACTCCGGGCCACTCCGACTTCTCTGAAGACACCTACCGTGTACTCACCGCGGTAGACGCGGCGGTCATGCTCATCGACGCCGCCAAGGGGCTCGAGCCGCAGACGCTGAAGCTGTTCCAGGTGTGTAGACACCGCGGAATCCCGGTGATCACCGTGATCAACAAGTGGGACCGGCCCGGACGTGCGGCCCTGGAACTCCTCGACGAGATCCACGAACGAATCGGACTGGTGCCCACCCCGCTGTTCCTGCCGGTCGGTATCGCCGGTGATTTCCGTGGATTGCTGCGCCGCGGGAAAGGCGGCGAGGCGGCCGAATACGTGCATTTCACTCGCACGGCCGGTGGGGCGACCATCGCGCCGGAGGACCTGATGAGCCCCGAGGCTGCCGCGGCACGCGAGGGCGAGGCGTGGGAAACGGCCGTCGAGGAAAGCGAACTGCTCAGCGTCGCCGAGCAGGACCACGATCAAGAACTGTTCCTCGCAGGTACGACTTCGCCGGTCATCTACGCCTCGGCCATGCTGAACTTCGGTGTCCGCCAACTACTCGAGACCTTGGTGGCGTTCGCGCCCGCCCCGCGCAGCCGTGCCGACATCGACGGCCTGCCCCGGCAAGTCACCGATCCGTTCAGCGCCGTGGTGTTCAAGGTGCAGGCCGGCATGGACACCGCCCATCGAGACCGGTTGGCGTTCATGCGCATCGTGTCGGGGGTGTTCGAACGCGGCATGGTGATGACCCACGCGCAGACCGGAAAACCGTTCACCACCAAGTACGCCCAAACCGTGTTCGGCCGCGAGCGCTCGACCGTGGAAACCGCGTATCCGGGTGACGTTGTCGGCCTGGTCAATGCGACCGCGCTTGCCCCCGGCCACACGTTGTACCTGGACAAGAAGGTCGAGTTCCCGCCCATCCCATCCTTCGCGCCCGAGCACTTTTCCATCCTGCGCGCCGAAAGCGCTAGCAAATACAAGCAGTTTCGCCGAGCCGTCGACCAACTCGATTCCGAAGGCGTGGTGCAGGTGCTGCGCAACGACATTCGCGGCGACGCGGCCCCCGTGTTGGCCGCTGTCGGGCCAATGCAGTTCGAGGTGGTGTCGGCGCGGATGCGGACCGAGTTCAACGTCCAGGCACGGCTCGAGCCGTTGCCCTATTCGCTCGCTCGACGCACCGACGCAGACTCCGCCGACGAGCTCGCTCGCCAGCGCGGCGTGGAGGTGTTCACCCGCTCCGACGGCGTGCTGCTCGCGTTGTTCAGCGACAAGTGGCGCTTGCAGTACATCCAGAAAGAACTGCCGGACCTTACCCTCGAACCGCTTGTCGCGACAGCGGATTGAGGCAGCCGCTCAGGGCCACAGCGTAGTCAGCCGCCAGGAATCGGTGCCCTCGCGGCGGTATTGCCAGCGCAGATGCCGGCCGCTCGCCCCGGATTGCCAGAACTCGACGGTATCCGGCTCCAGACACCAGCAGCGCCAATGCTCGGGCACCCAATCGGGCTCGCTCTCAACCTTTTTCAATGCGTCCGCAACGGCGCTGTCGTAGTCGGCCGGGTCGGTCAGCGTCGCGCTCTGCGGACTCGCCGCCGCGACCGCGCGGGCATACGGTGACCGGTCGATGAAGTCGCGACTCGTCGTGGCCGCATCGCCAATCACCACATTCCCCCGTACCCGAACCTGACGCGCCTGCTCGCGCCAGTAGAACGTCAACGCCGCATGAGAATTCGCGCTGAGCTGAACACCCTTGGGCGACAACGCCGAACTGGAGAACCACCAGCCGCGGGCGTCGACGTCACGCAGGATCAGCACGCGCCCGTCGGCGGCGTCTCCGTCGACCGTCGACAACACGCCCACGTGCGGTTCTGCCACCACCCCGGCGGCTTGCCGCAACCAGGCAACGAAGACCTCGTGGGGTGCCGCGGTTGGCTGTGGCGCCTCGCCAACCGGCGGCGTGCCGCCTGACATCGCAAACGAGCGCAGCCAGGCGCGGATATCGCCGAGCTCGCTCGACCCGCCGGCCGTCACTGCTGTTTGATCGGTCCGCTGAGCATCCACCGGTGACCGAAGGGGTCGATGAGGGTGGCGTTGCGACGCCCATAGTTTTCCGAGATCCAGCGCTCCACGCGGCCGCCGGCGTCATGCGCGCGAGCCAGCACCAGATCGGTGTCGTCGACCGGCAGCATCAAACTGACCGAGGTGGCACCGGCCTCCGGGGCCGTCAGCCCCATCTCCGGAAATTCCTCGGCCAGGTAGATCATCCCCGTGTGCAGGCGCAGTTCAGCATGTCCGATACGGCCGTCCTCCATCGTGATCGGCTCGCCCACCAACTGCGCGCCGAACGCCTTGACGTACCAGTCGATCGCCGCGGCTGCCCCGCGCACGGTCAGGTACGGCAAGGCACCGGGGCTAGGAAACGCCTCGTCGGTTGCCCCCATGCCTCAACTCGCCCGGGGATTTTCGGCCATCGACCATGGCCCCTCGGCCAGCACCGACGCCCACCGGTTGGACGTCATCCGGAAGCTCGGTAGGTCACGCAGCGAAACCACAGCCTCGTAGGTGCGTTCGTAACCGGTGTGCGCGATCCGCCATTGCCCGTCATCACAAAGCACATACTCGTCGTGATAGAAGGCGGCGCCGCGCAGGATCATGCTGTGTTCGGGTATCAGGACGGTGTCGGCGAGGTACCAAACACCCGTCGCTTTATTGCCGTGCACATCGATCTCGGGGTGATCACAGTGGTGCTCGGTGATCACGTGCGGGCCAAGGGTATTGCGCATGAAGGCTACGAGCGCATCACGCGATTCGAACTGGAGGTACTCCCCATATGTCGAAGTGGCCTCTGGTACCAGCGTGTCGGCGAACTCATCCCACGACTTGGTATCGAGGCAACGCAGATAGCGATACTTCAATCGGCTGATAGCCGCAACCGCTTCGAGGTCCATAACTCAACGATCCCACCAATAGCGGGTGCGAGCGCCCGAAATTTCGGGAGAATTTCGCCGGAACGGTCTTTTTTATGACAGTTCGGTGTCGGGGTGGACGGAGCTGTCGAACGCCCCGGCCGTGAAAGCGTTCTCTCGCGACTCCAAGGTAAAAACTGTTTCGCAGAAATCGGCGCCGAAATCCGTGAGGGCAACCCGCTTTCGTACCACCTTCGGCGCGCGGCCCGCACGCTTGAGCGCCTCGACAACGATCGGTTGCACCTCGAGCACCTGGTAGCGGCCCAGCTCCACGGGGTCCGTGGACACCCTGATCAAACCGAGCCGGGCCAGGTTGATGGTGTACGTGCGGCGCCGGTTCAGGTGCCGGCAGCCGGCCTGCTCCGGAATGGACGACAGATCGCTGGCGATCAGTTCGGATCCAATGCCCAGCGGCCGATTGGTGCGCACATCCACTGCGGGCTGTGGCCCGGACAGCGCGAGATAACGCAGAATTCGAGCCTCGTCCGGGGCGAGTTCGTCGAGAATTCGCTCGTAGGCCGGATGCAGGTCGTCGGACACGGTCAGGTCGGCCGAACGCGCAAGTAATTGGTCCCCTCGCCCGCGCAATTCCTCCGCAGTTGTGGGCCGGGACGACAGCGCCGGCCCGTTCGGGGTAGCGATGCTCGACGGCACATAGCTGACGATCTCGCGCACCGATCCTTCGGTGACGCCGAGGACGCTGCGAGCCCACCAACGTAAACCAGCGGCCGCGCGTTCGGCGAACTCGGCGGACGTCTCACCTTCTTCGACCGCGCGGACCACCTGTTTGCCCGCGTCGATGGCCGCCCCGGCCACCCACTGGCCGCTCCGCACGACTGTGCCGGCGGCAAACCCGGCGATCCGGAATGCACTGCGAATGGCTCTGGCCTCGTTGCTGATGCGCTCCGGCGCGTTCTGCCGACGGCGGTCCAACTCGTTAGCCATTACCTACTGTCCGATCAGTTCGTCTTGTCACCCGGCAGGGCGACCGCCCAGCCGGATTCCGGCCTCTCACCTCAAGCCGGGGGCAAGTCACTGGTGGAATGCCCGTGAATTGCTCAGCACAATACCGTGCCGCCCATCGACTGCCCCGACTCCTGCGATGAATACCACACAGTCTCCGACACCACAGTCAACCACCTGTCGTAACGGCCCCAACGGGTATCCGCAAGGCCCGGTGATCAGCCGAAACCTGGTGGTAGCGTCGGAATTAATGTCGGTGCGCGGTGTATGGAGAGCCGTCGCGCCGGGCAGCATCCTTATCCTCTTTCCTTAAGGACAAGCTGAATGGATAGCTACCCCCAGGTTTTCATCGGAGCCGACGGTTCCGAGGACGCCGACTCAGCCATCCGGATCGCTGGCCAGATCGCCGCCCGGCTCGACGTCCCGGCCACGGTGGTTACCGCATGGGAAGGCGACTCCGATGTGCCGGGATCCCAAGACTACGAATGGGCGCGCGGTGTCGGCGATGCAGCGGTGGACCAGCTGCGTGAGCTCGGGGTGACCGACGTGCGGCAGGACCAGCCGACCGGATCGGCCACCGACATCCTGCTGAAAATTGCGACCGACGCGCCCGACAGCCTCCTCGCCATCGGCGCCCGCGGACTCAGCAGCCCGACGAGCCGCCTGACCGGCAGCCTGTCGAATCACCTGTCCCATCACAGTCCCGCCGACCTGCTTCTCGCCCGTAGTCCCGTGCCGTCCCAATGGCAGTCGGTGGGACTGACGACCGACGGTTCGGCCACCTCGCGCATTGCGGTACGGCGCGGTCTGGCTGTTGCGCTTGCCCTCGGCGCCACACCGCACATCGTCACCGTGGCAAAGGATGAAGCAGAAGGCACGCGGCTGATGAAGTCGGCCCTGGCAGAGATTGAATTGTGCCAACCGGACCTGACTGTGGAGCGCGATGTGCTGCTGGGCGTACTGGCTTCCAAGGCGCTGGTGGAGGCCAGCCGCGACTATGACCTGATGGTCATCGGCAACCGGAGCATGAGCGGACGTTCGCGGCTGCTTGGCTCGATCGCGAACAAGGTCACCCACAGCGCCGAGTGTCCCCTGCTGCTGGTCAACACGACCCGCGAATAATTGTGAGCCGCAGCACAATCAATTCCTGAATGTGATTGCGGAAACAATTTCCAGTACGGCGTTTACTTCGCGAATTCTTCACTATTGCCGACGGCGGTTGTGTGACGGTCGCCTCGCGCGGTGACGATATCCGTTACGCGGCGTTGCAGTGACTTCTGAAATCGCAGTTCAAACGGTATTTTCACGGCCTTGGTGAGCGTCGTCACAACCACCCCCACCTTTGTGAGCGCGACCGCAAATGCCTTCCCGTCGGATTCCACCTCGACCAATATTGGTTATACGACGCAGCGACACCGGAATGGTAGATAGCTCTTCGAGAGAAGCCGATGAACCAATTCCACGCGCAACCGCGACTGACTTCCACTCACAAGGTGGTTACTACAGAGAGGAGCCGACCATGTCCGAGCTTCCCGTTTTGATCGTTGGCTATCTGTTTGCCGGCATGGGCTTTTTGGTCGACCACGCACTGCTCGTCGGCGCGGCCATCGTGCTCGCCTGGCTGCTACTGCTGGTACCGGCCGGCGTTTGGGGACGCGCGCTCAATGCCGTAAAGCGCCCGTTTGCCGTCCGTACCGACGCTGTCCGCCATGCTGAGGTCCCCGCGCCCGTGCGCCGGACCCGCGAGCTGCAGCCGACCCACTGAGCAACCGAGCGAGCAACGGCCGAACTGCCCGCCCTCACGACGGGGTCGGGCAGTTGCGGTCACCGAACGCGAACGTTCCGCGCACGCTCGGCGCCGACAAGCCAGCAGGCACTTGGATGGTCGAGATGGTGCCCGTGACGTTCTGCAGTTCAGCTGCTTCCGACTGCAATCCGAATTCATCCGGCTGACCGTCGAGCGTGATCGGCGAACCTGCCACGGCCACATCGCGGCCGTTCTTGTTGATGGCGGTCGTTCCTTTGAGGACGATTCTGGCGTCGGCCTTGTAGGCGTCGAGTATCACGCCGCCCAACTCGATATCGGCGGGCGTGTTCGGCCCCCCAACCGTGACCATCAACGTGACCACCTGGCCCAGCAGGCTCGCCTTCTCGGTGATGCACAGATCCTTCACCGAAGCGTGCTGTAGACCGAACCGCGCCACCCACGACTGATGCACTTTGCCGCTGGAGTCCTTGACAGGAACCGGCTTCACGACGGCGCCGAGGCCAGTGCCCTGCAGGCCGCTGGTCGTCAGTGTGCCTTTGGCCTGGGTAGCAGTGATAGTCGTGGCGAGTGCACCGTTCATCATTGCCACACCCAGCCCGGCGCAAACACCCAGACTAAGCACCAGAGCGACCGACGCGCGCCCCCACCTGGTCCCGCAACGCTGGGTGGGCTCCGTTTCGCTCTTGGCTGCGTCGTTTTTTGTCATGCCGGGGCTACCTCCAGCTGACCGAGTGGCAGCACGATCGACGGCGTCTGTGGCCCGCTCGTCGCCACCTTCAGGACATACACATTCAGATCCAAACCGGCGACGGGGAGCACCGCCGGCAGCGGCACACCGTAGTCGATGAGCACACCGATAAGCGGCAACAGCGACTGGATCGGCAGGCACGGCCCCACTGGGCCGAGCGGACCGTTCGCAAACGGCGTGAAGGCGTCGGCGAGCAACTGGAGCACCTGATCGAGGCGACCGCCGAACACACCCGCATAGTTCACGATGATCGTTTTGAGTGTCTGGGCGGTGACGCACAGTTTCAGCGAAACTGGCCGCACCCAGATTTCGACCACCGAATCCGGACTTGGCGAGCCGACGAGCGCGGCCTGATCACCGGACCCCTTGTTGTTCAGCGAGAACTTCGACTGACCCGGGCGCAACTGTGTGATGGAGAGCTTGTCGAGTTCGATTGCCTTTGCCCGCAGGTAAAGCATGTCCGGCGGCGACATGCTGCCGTCGGCCAAGCGCAGCGCCTGATTGGGCACGACCTTCGACAGCCCGATCACCCTCGCGGTAGGCGAAATAATTTCGATTGGGCGCGGATCCGGAAGAAACCCGACCGACTCGGGCGGCGGCGGTGGCATGCGGTGCAGACCAAGAGCATCCGCGATCCTCGCCGGACCGTAGGCAGTTCCCGACAGCAGCGCGGCCACGGTCAGGACAAGCAGGATGCGCAGCGGCCCACGACGCTGCCGCACGTTGCCGGGGATCATCCGGCAGGCTCACTTGCCTCGCCCGACTCGGTGTGGTCCCCCGCCTCGATGTGGTCCGACGACTCGGTGTCGTCTTCCACCGCAGCAGCAGTAGGTTTGCGCGTGCGTTTGGGTCCCCAGGCAAGGGTCATCGAACCACCGATGACCCCGAACAACATGCCCAGTCCGAGACCGCCGAGATTCGAAATGACCAGCGACACAACGCCGAGGAGCAGACCGATCAAGCCGGCGACATAGCGCTGGCTCGGCGCCGCCCACGCGAACAAACCGCACATGATCAGGCCGCCGCCAGACAGCCAACCACCGAACCCGGTCAGACCCGCCGACATGACCACCTGAATCGACACCATCGACAGTCGCAGAATGCACCAGCCACCGATGATCATCCACAGGCCGCCCCAGAACGGCCTGGTTCGGCGGAACGCTCGGAACCAGGCCCGCGCCGGCTGAATTCGGTTCCGGCCATTGCTGATTGCTCGGCCGATAGAGTCACGCAGGTTCGGGCGAGCCGCTTGCGCCGGAGCTGACTCTGCGGGCGGCTGTGCCGTGTCGCCGTCTTCGCGATCGAGGAGATTACTCAGCAACCCGTCGCCTCCCCCGGCTTCAACGACGCTTTCAGATTGGGCACCTCGAGAGAGCCGAGCACATCGGCCGAATAGGCCGGCGCCTTCAGGTTGTTCAAGGTTGCGGTGCCTTGCGATACATCCAATCCGAACCCGCCAGGTTGTCCGCCCAGCGACTTTCCACCTACCGAGATCTCGTCGGCGGACTTTCCGAGAATCGCGTTGTTCAGGACCGCGGGCGAAGTCTCGAGCCCGGTGAGATCGAAGTTGACGTCCGCGCCATTGACGTTCTGTTCGCCGTGCGGAGCGGCAATGATCACCGAATACTTTGCGCCGAGCAGAGATTGAGTGGCGATCAGGCAGAGGTTGTCGATGGTGCCCGACTGCAACGCTGCGTGCAGGACCGGCGCCGCGGACGTGCTGCCGTCACTGTTCTTGACATTCGTCGAGGCCATCACAATGCCGAGGCCCTGTGCGTCGATCTTGTCGGCAGTTATCTGCATCTGCTGACTGCCTACCGCGAAGTTGGCGGCGAGCGCGCCCTGGGCGATCAGTGCGCCGAGTCCGCCTACCACGAGGAAAGACGGCAGCATCACCGCAAGACCGCGACCCCAGCGCGTGCCGTTGGCGTTCTGAGCACTGGCGAGCATGTGCTCGTTCCATGACCGCGAGGCGGACATGCAATGTTGCTGGGAGCGCCGTACTAGCTTCGCAGTACGTTGTCCGATACTGTGCGCGCTGCGCCGAATCATTGGGTGCATGCGGATTTCCCTTCCGGCGTTCGGGGAACACAGGGGACCGATTCACGGTTCGTACTGGCCCCGTCCGGGCGCAAGTATGACTGACGAATCGGATGACAGATGATCAAACGGCCTGAATTTCGACAGCGACTGTTGGTGGTTGCCGCGATCTTTACGGCCGCTATCTGCGCTGGCATCGCCGTGGTGGCGGTGCGCGCCCGACACATCGACGGTGTCAGCATGGAACCGACGCTGCGCAATGGCGATCGCGTGCTGGTCGACCCGAACGCTGCGCCGGCCCGGTTTGCGGTGATGATCGGCAGGTTCACGCCCGGCGGAGGCGACTTTGTGAAGCGGGTGATCGGACTGCCTGGCGACGTGATCGAAATCGAAAAGCGGGGCTCCGATCCTGGGGTGGTGCGGGTGCGCCCGAGCGGTACCGGGCCGTGGCTGACCGTGGCTAACCCGGCATGGAGCGGCAACTGGGGCATGGCCACCAGCAACTGTTGCGACGGCACGGGCGAAAGATCCAACGCCCCTGAGCCACAAACTGTTCCGTCGGGAATGGTCTTCGTTCTCGGAGACAACCTCAACGTGTCGGAGGACTCCCGGCGCAACGGTTGGGCACCGGTCGCACTGCTCGAGGGCGCTGTCACGTGGCGGGTATACCCGCCATCGCGCATTGGCCGAATCAGCACCGACGTCACCTTGGTGCCCCCCCGCTGACGGGCTCACGGTCGCGCTCTTGCGCGTCCCGGCGAGCCGCCCGGCGTCGCCGCCATCCGGCGCGGCGTGGCTTGTCCGGCGACCATCCGAACGCCATGGCGCCGCCAAACAAGCCCAACAGCATGCCGACCACGAGCCCGCCGATGTTGGTCACTGGAAAAGAGATCAACGAAACAATGACGGCGATGATTGCGGCGACGACGCGCGAGCCCGGGATGAACCAGATGATCAGCCCCATCGCGATGAGCACGAGAGCGCACAGATAGCCGCCAATCCCGCCGAAGCCGAGGTGGATAATCTCGGTCACCGGCCCAAGCGGCAGCCAACCCATGATCAATCCGCCGACGATGATGAACAACCCGCCCCAGAACGGCCTGGTCCAGCGGAAGTGGCGAAACCTGGCGAGCGGGCCACCACCGCGCGGTTCCGTCGTGCTCGATGTCGTCGATGCTTGCTCGTTCATTCCGCCTCTAAAAGCACTCGTGGTGCTCGACTCCGCTGCCGTGTCCCACCTTGGGAATGGCAATACCGTTCAGCGTCACCGTCCCGGCGATGATCGCGCCGTCAGCATTGACTTTCAGTCTCTGCGTCGTCGCCATGCCTGCACCTTGCAGCCCGAACCCCCCTGGCTGCCCCGACGGCAGACCTACCAGGCTCGAAGCGTCCTTGTTTACCACCAAGCCCTGGCCGACGCTGTTACGGATGTCTTCCGGCACTTTCTTGTCGACGGTTTTTGCGTTGAGCAGCGCATCGGTCAATTGCAAATGGTCGATGCTTGCACTGAGATCGTTGGCTTCGGTGCGATTATTGGTTCTGAATTGAATTGTGTTCGTCCCGATGATCGGAAAAGTCAAAACGAGCGAAAGGCACATTCCGTCCGGGAGATCCGCTTGCGGCACTGCGGCCAGAACAATAGGTACGTGCGAACCGTCTTTCATCTTCATCGTGGACGGATAGGCGGCTACCCCGTGTAATTTCGCCGGACCATTGGACGAAAGTTTGAACCGCTGCCCGGAGATGGCCAGGTGAATAGGGATGACGCCCTGCAGCAGCAACACGGTCATCAGCAACACGAGCAGCAGCGCGGGCAGCAGCAACAACCCGGTACGCCGCCACCGTGTGCCGCCGCGGGTCACTGCGTCAGCCGTCACGGTTGTCATTTCATCCCTAATCTCGGATAAACCTGCCGAGTTGAACGCCAGTCAAGGTACCGCATCAGCGTCAGGGAAATGACCCATTCCCGGACAACGACGGCCAAACCGAGACTTGCGTCCAGCTTGGGCCGCGATTTGGTCAGTTACGGATTCTGCGAACCACCTCCTCGAAACAGTGATTCGGTGTAGCGTCAACGCCCGTCGAGCCGCACGGAGCATAAGCGGCCGGTGTCGCTCGCACGCCAAGACCGAAACTTCCACAACGGTCGTGGACTTCCGCCACATTTGGAAGGATCAATCGATGGGATCGTATCCGCGCATTCTGCTCGGAACGGATGGATCAACCGACGCGCAGGCCGCCACCCAAGTAGCTGGGCAGATTGCGGTCGGGCTCGGCGTGCCGGTCGAGGTCATCTGTGTTCGGGAGGACGACAAGGACAAAGACTGGGCCGCCGGCATTCTGGATACCGCCGAAGCACAACTGCGGACCCTCGGGGTGGCCGAGATCAACCCGAAGCAGTCGGGCGGCGATCCGCCGGACGTGCTCATCGCCGCCGCCAACGACAATCCGGATTCCCTCCTCGTCGTCGGGTCGTCCGGCCTGCACCGGGCCAGCAGCCGGTTGGTGGGCAGCACGTCCAACCGTTTGTCGCACCACAGTTTGGCCGACGTGTTGTACGCGCGCGATCCCGCGCCGAAACACTGGAACTTCGTCGCGCTGGCCACCGACGGCACCGAAACCTCCTACCGTGCGGTCACCCGGGGGCTCAATATCGCCCGCGCACTCGATGCCCGCGCCCGCCTCATCACCGCCGCGCGCAGCCAGGACGACGGCGACAAGGTTCTCGACGAGGCCTTTGCCGCGCTCGGGCTCGGTGCCGACGTCGACCGGGAGGTGCTCGTCGACCCGCAGGCCGGTAGCGCCCTGATCCTGGCCGGCTGGAAATACGAAATGATGGTCATCGGCAACAAGAGCATGAGTGGGCCGTCCCGGCTGCTGGGCTCGATCGCGAACAAGGTCACTCACGGCCTCGAAACAAATCTCTTACTCGTCAATACAACTCGCGGGTAAGCGTGCGTACCGGCTGATCTTGTCGAGCCAATTCTCCCCCCGGCTCGACAAGATCAGCGTTTCCACCACCGCTTGATCAATGTCCACCCGACATTCGGTCCGCAAAACTTGTAACCGACGGGTACGGATATCCGCCATTTTCAGGACGCGGCGCGTGCAACCGGCCAAGATATTGAGCAAGCATTGACCAAGCAGTGCCGATCTAGGTTCGCAAGGAGCTGTTCCCGTGTCCTATGTGGATTCGACCTTTCTAGCTTCCACCGGTATGTTCGGGCTTCTCGACTGGGAAGAGATAACCCACCAGCCGGAATGGGTCGTCGACATCGTCAGCATCCCGATATTCAGCGCCATCGCCGGTCTGCTGACGAACTGGACCGGCGTGATCATGCTGTTCTCTCCCGTGCGATTCAGCGGTTTCTACGTGCCCGGCGTCAAAACCGTCTTCGCGTTCCTGCCGCGCAAGTTGCAGATCCTGCCGATCTTTGCGCCCGGCGGCATCCTCGGCTTCCAGGGCTTCGTGCCCGCCCGAGCCGAAAAGATGGCCAGCATCGTGGTCGACAAGGCGATCGCCAAGATCGGCAACGTCAGCGACTTCTATCGCGAACTCGACCCGGACGGAATCGCCAAACACGTCGCGGAAATTGCCAAGGTTCAACTCCGTCCGATGGTCGATGACGTGATGGAGAAGGAGAACAAGCAGTTCTGGCAAGATCTGCCGCCGAACATGAAGGAGCTGGTCTACCAGCGCGTCGAGCAGGAACTGCCCAGCATTGCCCAGAAGGCGTTCCGCGTCATCGGCGACAACATCGATCAACTCCTCGACATCAAGCTGCTGGCAGTCGGGCACATGCGTCGCAACCCGCAGATCGTGGTCGACATCTTCCACGGCATGGGCGCCCCGGAACTGCGCTTCATGGTTCGCAGTGGCCTGCTCGGTGCGCCGTTCGGCGTGGGCCTCGCACTGTTCTTGATCGCCATGCCGCACATTCCGATCATCGAGGCGATTCCGAAATGGATCATCGTTCTGCTCGTCGCCGCCCTGATCGGAATCACTGTGAACATCATCGCCATCAAGGTGGTGTTCACGCCGGGTGATCCACAGCCGCGCTGGAAGTATCCATGGAAGCAAGCCAAGCTGGCCAAGCGGCAATATCAGGCCGCCGGCGACTTCGGCCACATGCTCGCCTACCAGGTGCTCACGCTGGAAAACATCGCCAACGAGCTGCTCTACGGACCCCGCGGTGACAAGACCACGGGCCTGCTGCAGGACATGATGCAACGGGAAATCACCAAAATCCTCGGACCCGTCACCTCCCTGGTGAAGGTCGCGGTCGGTGCTCGCGAGTTCTCCTCCATTCAGACCGGCGCCGGCGGCGCCGCCGTCGAATTCGCGCCGTCGATCCTGCAGGACGCGGAGTTCAGCAAAGAACAGTCGGAAAAGATCGACGCCTTCGCCTCGCAGAAGCTGCGAGAACTACCCGTCGACGAGTTCATGGACCTGCTCTACTCGGCAATCGAACAGGATGCTTGGCTCCTCTACGCGCATGGCGGCCTGCTGGGTATCGTCGTTGGCGCGGTCCACCTACTCATTTTCGGATGGTGACGACAATGACACACGCAACACCGGACCCAGACGAATCCACCAATCCGCAAGCCGAGACGCCGGAACCGGCCGAGCTGCCCAAGCGGCCGTCGACCGAGAACGAAAAGCACTCCAGCTTCGCCGCTGACCTGGCCAAGGCCGGTGCCGCCAGCGGCACCACCGACCCGATGGCGTTGGCCAAGCTCGCCGGGTCCTCGCTGCTGCGGGCAATGGGCGCGTTCACGAAGGGCTCAATCGACACCGCCAAGGAGATCGCCGAGGAGGTGAGCGCCGGCGAACCCCTGTCGGAGATCTTCGACACCCGCGTCGAGCAGGTTCGCCACGCTGCGGTTTCGGTGCTCGGCCTCGAGGATTCCACCAACGGCTATGAGGCACGGGCAAAACGAGGGACCGTCGACAACCTCAAGAACTACGGCAACGGCCTGATCAAGAAGTCGTGGAACCCGTCCAGTCAGCCTCGGGGCGCGCATCCCTCGTTCGCGGCGATTTTGCACGAATTGACCCCCGACGAGGCGCGCATCCTGCGGTTCCTCGCCGTGTCGGGCCCACAACCGGCGATCGACATCCGCACCAAGACGCCGTTCGGCGTCGGCTCGGAACGCCTCGCCGGCGGCATCAACATGATCGCGGACATGGCCGGCTGCGCGTGGCCGGACCGCGACCAGCACTACCTGGCCAATCTCAACCGACTGGGGCTGGTGCGGTTCTCCGAAGAGCCGGTCGAGGACTTCCGCCGCTACTCGCTGGTGGAGGCGCAGCCCAAGGCCGACGCGGCAAAGGACAAGGCCAAGAAGGCGATTGCGGTTTACCGCAGCATTTACCTCTCGCTGTTCGGCAAGCAGTTCTGCGAGACCGTGTTCGACCTCGAGGGCTACAACGCAGGCGGCTGGGCGCACTACGATCCGGGCGACCACATCATCGGCAAGGGCACCCCGGTGCCCAAGAAGAAACACCACTGAGCGTGCAGCCGGCCAGCGTTGAAACTGGCCGGCTTTTCGCCTGTCAACCCAGGCTTTTACCGCAACAGGGTTTGCTCCCCAATCGGCCATACCTCAATTGCCGCGTCCGCGACGGTGCTAACGTCCGAATCGAGTGACCGACGGCTAGCCGCGGCCGCTTCCCATGTTGTCGGTAACGACTGTCTGTGTTGAATATTCCAACGCACCGCGCAGCTGTCACCTCCGATCGCGGGGACTGGAGTTAGCGAACGGAGTAGGAGACCCAACATGTTGGAGAGCGTTTTCGGCGTCCATCCGACGTACTTGTTGGAACTGATCACTATCCCCCTGTTCACTGGCATCATCGGCTACATCACCAACTGGACCGGCATCCTGATGCTGTTCAAGCCGCTGGATTTCCACGGCTTCCGGATGATCGGCCTCAAGACTCTTTTTCCGTTCCTGCCCAAGCGAATTCAGGTGCTTCCGCTCATTCGCTACGACGGACGCATCGGCTGGCAGGGCATCGTGCCGTCGCGGGCCGACAAGATGGCCAGCCTGGCCGTCGACAAGGGCCTGGCCAAGCTGGGCAACATTGGCGATTTCTATGAGGAGCTCGAGCCGGAGGCCATCGCAGCCCAACTGACCAAGGTTGCCGAAACGCAGATCCGCGACATCGTCGACGACCTTCTCAGCCGCGAATACCCACAGATCTGGAACAACCTGCCCAGGGCGGTGAAGGAGGCCGTGTATTCGCGGGTGCAGGCCCAGCTGCCGGAAATCATCACCGAGCTCACCGTCGAATTGGGCCGCAATATCGACCAACTCATCGACGTCAAGCTCATGGTGATCCGCTACTTCACCGCGAACCCGCAATACCTCAACGACCTGTTTCAGGTGCTGGGCAGCAAAGAACTGCGCTTCATGCAGAACTTCGGCTTTTACTTCGGTTTCCCGATGGGTTTCGTGCTGGTCGGCATCCTGCACCTGAGTGGGTGGTCACCGCTGGTGGTGCTGCCAATCGGCGGGGTGATCATCGGCTGGGTGGTCAACTGGGTGGGCATCTCGATGATCTTCGAGCCGATCTTTCCCAAGTGGTACTGCCCGTGGCGCCAGGGCCTGCTCATCAAACGGCAGCCCGAAATCACCGAGGGCTACGCGGACATGGTCGCCAATCAGGTTGTGACCATCTCGAATGTGGGTAATGAACTGATGACCGGTCCGCGCTCGGACCGTACCGTTCAAATGCTCGAGGACACGCTGAAACCAGCCGCAGACCGAGCCCTCGGCCCCGCGCGAGGCGCGGTCCGGGCGGCCATCGGGTCGCGCGAATACGCGCACATCACCTCGACCATTGCCAGCGAGGCCACCGCCATCGCACCCGTCGCCTTCTCGGATGCCGAGTTCAACAAGCGTCAGGGCCGACGCGTCAAAGAATTTGTCGCTCGGCAGATGTCGGTAATGGGTCCCGACGACTTCGTAGACATGCTGCGCTCGGCGATCAAGCAGGACGAGTGGCTGCTGTTCGTGCACGGCGGTGTGCTGGGCCTGTTCGCCGGCTGGTTGCACTTGCTCATCTTCGGAACGGGGGTGGCCTCCTCATGGTAGATCCGGACAAGCGGTCAGACGCGGACGAGGACATGCCATCACCGTCCCGCTTCGACATACTCAGGGCAGCACCGCGATTGGCCTCGGTCGCCGCTACCTCGGTGCGCGACTTCGCTTCCTGGAGTTTCGACACCACCGTGGACGCCTCGACCTTCGTGTGGCGACGTTCGCTCGCGGGCGTGCCGCCGCGCGACATACTGGCCGAAGGCAGCAGCGAGCTGCGCAAAGGGCTGCGCCGATTGCTCGGGGTGAGCGATCCGATACAGCCGGCCCGGTCCGGAAGCTCCTCGGGAGATGAAGTTCTCAAGGCTCGCGGCGCGGCGCTATTGCGCCGCGCCGCTGACGTTCACGTGTCCGATGACGAGGGGCACCCGGCCTACGCCCGCATCCTCGCCGAACTGGCCCCGGACGAGGCACGCATCCTGCGCTTCCTCTACCTCGACGGCCCGCAGCCCTCGATCGATATCCGCACCGGCCGCCCGTTGGGCATCGGTTCGCAGCTCGTCGAGGGCGGGCTGAACATGATCGGCGAGCACGCTGGCCTGTTGCGGCCCAACAAGATTCACCCGTACCTGACCAACCTCAACCGACTGGGGCTGGTGGAATTTTCCAAGGAGCAAGTCGCTGATCCCACGCGCTATCAGTTGGTGGAAGCCCAGCCGCACATGCAGGAAACGCTGAAGAAGGCCGGCTTTGCGGCCAAAGCCATCCCCCGCAGCATCCTGCTGACCAGTTTCGGCCGCGATTTCGTCGAGGCGTGCCTGCCGATCACCGAGGGCCACTTCCATCCCGGCTACGCCCACCGCGACTCCCCGAAAGACGACACCAAAGATCCCACCGGCCAGCGCAACCGCAGGCGCGAGGTGCAGTGACGTAACCGGCGCTAATCCGCCTCGAGCTCGCTCGCGAGGTCGAGCCACTTCTCCTCGGTTTCGGCGCGCTCGGCGACGACCTGTTTCAGTTCCACACCAAGTTCGGTCAGTGCCTGCGGATCGGTTGCGGCGCCCGACATTTGCTCGTGCAACTGCGTCTCACGCTCGGCGAGCTTGGTCAGGCGACGGTCGAGACGAGCAAGTTCCTTACGGGCGGCGCGTTGAGCACCGGCGTCCGTGGCGACGACCGGACGCACCGGGGTCGCGGGGCTGGACCGGTCTGCCGCAGCGGCGCCGAGACTGCTGCGCCGGCGCAAATATTCCTCGATGCCGCCCGGCAGGTTTGTCAGCTTGCCGTCACCGAACAACGCCCAGGTGGAGTCACAGATGCGCTCGATCAGGTAGCGGTCGTGACTGATGACGACGAGCGTCCCGGCCCAACCGTCGAGCAGGTCCTCCAGTTGTTGCAATGTGTCGATGTCGAGGTCGTTGGTCGGCTCGTCGAGCAGCAGGACGTTCGGCTCCGCCATGAGAATCCGAGTCAATTGCAGTCGGCGGCGCTCACCACCGGACAGGTCACCGACCGGCGTGCGCTGGCGCGCCGGACTGAAGCCCAGCCGCTCGGCCAATTGCCCCGCTGAAATTTCCTTGTCGCCCAGGGTGATCCGCTGCGCAATCTCCTGCACGGCCTCGAGCACCCGGACGTCGGTCGGCAGATCGTCGAGTTCCTGGCGCAGCCAGCCGATGTGGACCGTCTGGCCCTGCACCCGGCGCCCGGCGGCCAATTCCGCGTCACCGGCGAGCGCGCGCAACAGCGTGGTCTTACCGGAGCCGTTGACCCCGACCAGTCCGATCCGCTCCCCCGGTCCCAACCGCCAGGTGAGGTCGTCGACGAGCACCCGCCCGTCCGGCGTCTGCAACGCGGCGTTCTCCAGCTCGACGACCACCCGACCCAACCGTCGGCGCGCAAAAGTATTCAGCGCCACGGTGTCCCGCGGCGGCGGCACATCGGCGATCAGCGCCTCGGCCGCCTCGATGCGGTAGCGCGGCTTGGACGTGCGCGCGGGCGGGCCGCGACGCAGCCAGGCCAACTCCTTGCGTGCGAGATTTCGCCGGCGCGCCTCGGCGGCATCGGCTTGCCGGGCCCGCTCAGCCCGGGCGAAGATCCAGTCGCCGTAGCCGCCCTCATAGGTCTCGACCCGGCCGCCGACGACTTCCCAGGTGCGCGTGGCGACGGTGTCGAGGAACCAGCGGTCGTGCGTGACCACCACCAGTGCGCTGCGGCGTTCGAGCAGGTGCTGGGCCAGCCACTGCACGCCTTCGATGTCGAGGTGGTTGGTCGGCTCGTCGAGCACCAGCAGGTCCAGATCCTGCACGAGCGCCGCCGCCAGCGCGACGCGCCTGCGCTCACCGCCCGACAGGTCCGCAACCGACGCCTCCAGGCCCAGGTCGGCGATACCCAGCCCGCTGAGCACGTTCCGGATCCGGGCGTCGCCAGCCCATTCGTGCTCGGCGGCGTCGAGCGGACCGATCACCACGTCACCGATCGTGGCGTCGGGGGGCAGCGTGCCGCGGTGGGTGACGACCGCGAGTCGCAGGCCGCCCACGCGGCTGACGCGGCCGGAGTCCGGCTCGGTGACGCCGGACAAAATCTCGAGCAGGGTGGTCTTGCCGCCGCCGTTGAGACCCACCACGCCGATTCGGTCGCCCTCGTGCACCCCGAGGGAGACCGAATCGAGCAGCATCGTGATACCGAACGACTTAGATACCTGTTCGAGGTTGATCAGGTTAGCCACGTGGACACCGGCACTTCATCCGCGTCCGACCGGCTCGACATCGACGACCCGCGCGCCTGGCACCGGCCCGGTGGCCACTCGAACGCTGCGGCACACTCCGGCGCCGGAGAGCTCGGCGCTCACATCCACCGCGGAATCTCCGTCCGCACAAAGGAATACGCAGGTCGGACCCGAACCGGAGACGATTCCGGCCAGCGCGCCGGCGGCGATTCCGGCGCGCAGTGTGCGGCGCAGATCCGGCTTCATCGACAGTGCGGCGGCCTGCAGGTCGTTACCCAGTAGCGGCGCGAGTTGGTGCGGATCGCCACTGGCCAACGCGCGCATGAGTTTTTGCGCGTCGCCGATCCGCGGCGGCTGGCCTTGCCCACGCAATCGGTCGAGTTCACGGTAGACCTCGGGCGTGCTCAGCCCGCCCTTGGCCAGCGCCACCACCCAGTGGAAGCTGTTGCGGGACAGCACCGGAAGCAGTTTCTCCCCGCGCCCGGTGCCCAGCGCGGTGCCGCCGTGCAGGGCAAAGGGCACGTCGCTGCCCAATTCGAGTGCGATCGCCATGATCTGTTCGCGCGGCATTTCCAGATGCCACAGCGCGTTGAGACCCAGCAGTGTCGCGGCGGCGTCCGCACTGCCGCCCGCCATTCCGCCGGCGACGGGGATGCCCTTGACGATGGAAATGTCAACGAGCGGTTCGCGACCGACCTTGTGCGCGAGCCGGGTAGCGGCCTTCCACACCAGGTTCCGGCGGTCGGTGGGAACATCTCGGGACCCTTCGCCCCGTACCCGCACCCGCAGCGCGTTGGACGGCGCAAGTTCCACCTCGTCGTACAGCGACAAAGCCTGAAAGACCGTGGTGAGCTCGTGGTAGCCGTCGGTCCGCAAGTCGCCGACCGCAAGGTGCAGGTTCACCTTGGCGGGTGCGCGCACGGTGACCGGGCGCGGAACGACGGAGAGCACGAAATCACAGCCTACGGCAGATGGGTCGGCAATAGCCGCCCGAGTTCACTCCCGAGGCGTTTGCCGTAACTACCCCCTGGGGGTATAGTGGACGTAGGTTGAGTCGCTTTGGGAGGAGTGCGAGATGGCGGTGACGAACTACGTCGTTACTGGAATGACCTGCGACCACTGTGTGGCGGCGGTGCGCGCCGAAGTCGGCAAGATCGAGGGTGTCAGCGCGGTCGATGTCGACCTCGGCACCGGAATGGTGCAGGTGCACAGCACTGCGCCGCTCGATGACGCCGCCGTTGTGGCCGCGATCGACGAGGCTGGCTACGACGCGGAGCGACATCAGTGACCACTACCCGCACCGACTCGGTCGAACTGGCCATCAGTGGCATGACGTGCGCCTCCTGCGCGGCGCGCATCGAACGACGCCTCAACAAGCTCGACGGCGTCACCGCCACGGTGAACTTCGCCACCGAAAAAGCCAAAGTCACCTTTGGATCCAATCACTCCACCCAGGAGCTCATCGACCAGGTCGCGCAGGCCGGCTACGCGGCGACGCTGCCGTCGGAAAACGCCGACTCGGACGGGCAGCTGGCGATGCTGCGGCGCCGACTGGCGGTCAGCGTCGTACTGGCCATTCCGGTCATCGCGCTGGCCATGGTCCCGGCGTGGCAGTTCCCGGCGTGGCAATGGGTCTCGCTGGCACTGGCACTGCCGGTGGTGAGTTGGGCCGCGTGGCCCTTCCATCGAGCGACGGTGGCCAACCTGCGTCACGGTGTCGCCACGATGGACACGCTCATCTCCGTGGGCACGCTCGCGGCGTTCGCGTGGTCGCTGTATGCGCTGGTCTTCGGGTCCGCCGGAATGATCGGCATGCGGCATCCCTTCGAGTTCACCGTCGGCCGCGGCGATGCTTCGGGAAACATCTACTTCGAGGTCAGCGTCGGCGTGGTGGCGTTCATCCTGGCCGGCCGCTACTTCGAGAGCCGCGCCAAGCAACGCGCCGGTTCGGCGTTGCGGGCGCTGCTCGAACTCGGCGCCAAAGATGTCTCGGTGCTGCGTGACGGCACCGAAAAGCGGATTCCCGCAAACGAACTCGGTGTCGGTGACGTATTCGTCGTGCGGCCCGGTGAAAAGGTCGCCACCGATGGCGTGGTCACCGCGGGCAGCTCGGCGGTGGACATGAGCATGCTCACCGGTGAGTCCGTGCCGGTCGAGGTCGGCGTCGGTGACGACGTGGTCGGTGCGACGGTGAACCGCGGCGGCGTTCTCACCGTGCGCGCGACCCGGGTGGGCAAGGACACGCAGCTCGCTCAGATGGCCGCGCTCGTGGAAGACGCGCAGAACGGTAAGGCGCCCGTACAGCGTCTCGCCGACCGGATCGCGGGCATCTTCGTGCCGATCGTCATCGCCATAGCGATCGCCACCCTGGCTGGCTGGCTAATCGCGGGCGATTCCGTCGAGTTTGCCTTCGGCGCGGCCGTGGCGGTGCTTATCATCGCCTGCCCGTGCGCGCTGGGTCTGGCCACACCGACAGCGCTGCTGGTGGGCACCAACCGCGGAGCGCAACTGGGCATCCTCATCAAGGGCCCACAGGTGCTCGAGTCCACGCGGCGCGTCGACACGATCGTGTTGGACAAGACCGGAACGGTGACCACCGGTCGCATGCAACTCGTCGATTCGTTCCCCGCCGACCAGGCGTCGGAGCTCCTTCGCTTCGCCGGTGCGGTCGAGCACGCGTCCGAGCATCCCATCGCGCAGGCAATCGCGGCCGCGGCCCGCGCGGCTGGACCGCTCGCCGCGGTGACTGACTTCCGCAACCACGGCGGGCAGGGCGTGACCGGCACGGTCGACGGCCACGCGGTCGTCGCCGGGCGCACAGGCCTGCTGGCTGCGCACGGCATGGCGTCGACGCCGGAGCTCGATGCGGCGCGGTCAGCCGCCGAGTCCGCCGGGCGCACCGCGATTGCTGTCGGCTGGGACGGCGCAGCACGCGGCGTCCTCATGGTCGCCGACGCGGTGAAACCGACCAGTGCGGACGCGGTCGCCCAGTTGCGCGCGCTGGGCCTGCACCCGGTCCTGCTCACCGGCGACAACGCGACGACGGCCGCCGCGGTGGCCGCTGCGGTCGGCATCGATGAAGTGATTGCCGACGTCCTGCCAGCAGATAAGCTCGACGTCATCCGGCGGCTGCAGGCCGAGGGCAGGGTGGTCGCGATGGTCGGCGATGGCGTCAACGACGCGGCGGCACTCGCCCAGGCGGATCTGGGCATCGCGATGGGCACCGGCACCGATGTTGCCATCGAGGCGAGTGACCTGACGTTGGTGCGCGACGATCTGCGCGGCGCGGCCGAGGCGATCCGACTGTCCCGGCGCACGCTGCGCACCATCAAGGGCAACCTGTTTTGGGCGTTCGGCTACAACGTAGCGGCCATCCCCGCCGCGGCCGCCGGGTTGCTCAATCCGATGCTGGCCGGTGCGGCCATGGCGCTGTCCAGCGTGTTCGTGGTCAGCAACAGCCTGCGGTTGCGAGGGTTCGGGCGCTAGCGCTCGCGACCCCTGGCGCTTCGGCATTGCCGCCTCTGCGCACCCCCGCC
Source organism: Skermania sp. ID1734 (assembly GCF_007489285.1). GTDB lineage: Bacteria > Actinomycetota > Actinomycetes > Mycobacteriales > Mycobacteriaceae > ID1734. The sequence continues at coordinate 144,310 of NZ_VLIY01000007.1, read as the reverse complement.
TGTGCGTGAATTTTCACCGCCCGCGGTGAAAATTCACGCACAGGGGGCTCGATCAGCCGTGGCGCAGGTTGGTCAGCGTGGTCACCATCTTGTCGGCCTTGGGGGTGCGGCTGAAGCTGGTGAGCGTCAGCATCGCGGGCAGCCGGCGCTTGGCCACCGCCTTGGCGTAGGTGAATTCCTTGAGCCCGTCGGGGCCGTGGATGCGGCCGAATCCGGAGTCACCGATCCCGCCGAACGGCAGTGACGGGATTCCGGCGAACGCGATCACCGAGTTGATCGCGGTCATGCCCGAGCGGATCCGTCGCGCCAGCTCCTCGCCGCGCTTCTTGGAGAACACCGTGGAGCCCAGGCCGTACTTGGAGGCGTTGGCCAACGTAACGGCCTCGTCCATGTCGTGCACCTTGTTGACCGCGAGGGTGGGACCGAAGGTCTCCTCGGTCATGGCGGTGGAGTCTTCGGGCACATTCACCAGCACTGTCGGCTGAACGAGGCGGTCACCGACCGCGTCGAGGCCGCCGACCACGGCGGTGGCACCGCGTTCGAGGGCGTCGGAAATGTGGCTGCGCACCACGCCCGGCTGGCTCGGCATGGTCATCGGGCCGATCTTCGCGTCCGGGTCGGAACCGGCACGCACGTCGCGGGCAAGCTCGGTGACCTTGTTGACGAACTGGTCGTAGACCTTCTCGTGCACGTACACACGTTCAACGCCGATGCAGGTCTGCCCGGCGTTGGACAGACCGCCCCAGACCGCGGCATCGGCCGCGGCATCGATGTTCGCGTCCTCGTCGACCAGCAGCGCGTCCTTGCCGCCCGCCTCGATCAGAACGGGAGTGAGGGTGTCTGCGCAGGAGTGCATGATCTTGCGCCCGGTGGCCGCCGACCCGGTGAACGCGAGCTTGTCCACGCCGGAGCGGCACAGCGCCTCTCCGGTAGCGCCAAGACCGGTGATCAGCTGTAGGACCGGTTGTTCGCGAACAACTTCGGCGAAGGCGTTCACCAGCCACGCCCCGACACCCGGGGTGTACTCACTCGGCTTGAACACCACCGCATTGCCCGCCGCGAGCGCATAGGAAATCGAACCCAGTGGCGTGAATACCGGGTAGTTCCACGGTCCGATCACGCCGATGACGCCCAGCGGCAGATACTCCACCGACGCCGCGTGGTCCGCCATGACCAGACCCGCCGGGACGCGCTTGCGGCCCAGCACCTTCTTGGCGTTGCGCGAGGCCCAGTCGATGTGGTCGACGGCCATGGCGACCTCGAGCTGAGCGTCCGAGTGCGGCTTGCCGGTCTCAGCGTGCACCACCTCAGCGAGCTGGTTCATGCGACGCGTTAGTACGCCCGCCCACTTCCGCAGGTACTCACCACGCTCGTCGAAGCTGAGGTTCGACCACCACGCCGCGGCGGTCCGGGCGCGGGCCACCGTCTCGTTCACTGCGGCAGCATCGAAGATTGGGTAAGTACCCACGACCTCGCCGGTGGCCGGGTCGAGCGAATCGAAGGTTTGCGGCGGCGCCTGATCTGCCGAGGTTTCAGGCGCGGTTATTGCAGTACTCACTGTCGGACTCCTTTGATGAGGTCGGCCGCCTTCTCGGCGATCATGATCGTGGGCGCGTTCGTGTTTCCGCGCGGCACCTCAGGCATGACCGAGGCGTCGACGACGCGCAGTTTCTCGACGCCGTGCACGCGCAATTGCGGGTCCACGACGGACAATTCGCCGCTACCCATCGCGCAGGTGGCGACCGGGTGGTACAGCGTCTGGGTCCAGGCCCGAGCGTGGTCGCGAATATCGGAGTCGCTGATCCCGTCGAGGCGATCCGGGAGGAACGGCTTGTCCAAGAAGCGTGCCAGCGGCCCTTGGCTGACGATGTCGAGGACCCGACGCGTGCCCGCCACGACCGAGTCCATGTCCACCGGCTCGGCAAAGTATTCCGGGTCCAGCTCCGGCCGCCACGTCGGATCCGCCGAGCGCAACCGAAGCCGACCCCGACTGGCGACCTTCACCAAAGTCACGCCGGCCGTGAACATCTGAGCCTGCGGCTCGCGCAATCCGTTGTCGTAGAAGCCGGTCGGCGCGACGTGGATCTGAATATCTGGGCCAGCCAGGCCGTCTCGGGAAGCGAAGAAGCCGCCGCCCTCGCCGATGTTGGATGCCAGCGGCCCCTTGCCGGTCAACTGCCATTGAATGAGTCGGCGCGGGTTGACGAAGTCCGTGATGTCGGACGTGTCCTTGGTGTGCCAGAGCAGCGGGACCACCGGATGGTCATGCAGGTTCTCCCCGACTCCGGGCAGGTCCACCTCGACGTCGATGCCGACCTCACGCAGGTGCGCGGCCGGACCGATTCCCGAAAGCATAAGCAGCTGAGGCGAATTGATAGCGCCACCGCTGAGAATGACCTCGGCATCCGCATGCGCAGTGCGCTCCTGGCCGCCAATGCGGTACGACACCCCGGTAGCACGACCGCCATCGAGCAGGACCTTGGTGACGAACGCGTGGGTGCGAACGGTCAGGTTGGGCCGTTTCATCGCGGGGCGGAGGTAGCCATCGGCGGTGGACCACCGCCGGCCCCGCTTGCAGGTCACCTGATACCGCCCGGCTCCGGTTTGCTCGGCGCCGTTGAAGTCGTCGTTGGGCTTGATACCGGCGGCGACCGCGGACTGCACCCAGGCGTCGGTGAGTTCGTGCGTGAAGCGGCGGTCCTCTACATGCAGCGGCCCGTCGGATCCGTGGAACGGCGCACCGAATCGGGTATTCGCTTCGGCTCGAATGAAATACGGCAGCACGTCGTCGTATCCCCAGCCCTGCGCACCGTATTCGTCGCGCCAGCCGTCGTAATCCAACCGGTTGCCGCGGATGTAGATCATGGCGTTCATCGACGAACAGCCGCCGAGCGCCTTCATCCTGGGCCAGAACGCAGTCCGCTCGCCCATGTGCTTCTGCACCACGGTCTCGTAGTTCCAGTCCCACTTGGTCTTGAACAAAGACGAAAAGGCGGCCGGAATGTGGATCTCGTCCGCGTCGTCTTCACCGCCGGCTTCGAGGAGCAGTACGGACGCCGCCGGATCCTCGGACAACCGGGCTGCAAGCACCGCACCGGCGCTGCCGGCACCCACGATCACATAGTCGAACCGGTCACTGTCGCTCACGCCAGCCCTCGCAGACATAGATTCCTATGACGCATCTCACTCGTACATTTCCACTTTAGGTATGCCTGAGGTCGGCCGGGTAGTGGCCTACCCCGCCGCAATCCTCGCGAGTTCGACATAGTCGACGACGTCGAGCGTTTCGCCGCGCGCGGACGGGTCGATTCCGGCCGCGGCCAGTCGGCGCTGGGCCTCCTCGGCGCTGCCCGCCCAACCGGCCAGCGCGGCACGTAATGTCTTGCGCCGCTGCGCGAATGCTGCGTCGATAACGGCGAACACCTGGGCGCGGAATTCGGCGTCCAGCGGCCAGGGCGCTTCGGCGTACCGGTCGATGCGGACCAGGCCCGACTGAATCTGCGGTTGCGGCCAGAACACAGCCTTGCCGACCGATCCCGCGCGCCGCACCTCACCGAAGAATCGCGCCTTGACGCTGGGTACGCCGTACGTGCGGCTGCCCGGTGGGGCCGCGAGCCGGTCCGCGACCTCGGCCTGCACCATCACCAACGCGCTGGCCAGCGACGGCAGTTCGGCCAGCAGATGTAGTAGGACCGGCACGGCGACGTTGTAGGGCAGGTTCGCGACCAGCGCGGATGGGGCCGTCGGCAGATCGGCGCGCCGGATCCGCAGAGCGTCGGCGGGAATCACGGTGAGCCGCTGTCGCAATTCCGGGGCGCGCTCGGCAACGGTTCGCGGTAACTGTTGCGCCAGAACGGGGTCGATCTCGACGGCGATGACGGAATCGACGACGTCGAGCAGCGCCAAGGTCAACGAACCGAGCCCCGGCCCGACCTCGAGCACCACGTCGGAATCATCGACACGCGCGGCGGTGACGATCCGGCGCACCGTGTTGGCGTCGTGGACGAAGTTCTGCCCGAGTTGCTTGGTCGGCCGCACGCCGAACTCCGCGGCCAGCGAGCGCACCTCGGCCGGCCCGAGTAATGCGGCAAGGCCGCGCCGGGACGGGTCTGGAGTTTCGGGCACGGGGAGAAGCTAGCGCAGTGGATCTCAGGCCGCGCTCATTGCCGCTAGTTCAGGCCCAGGCGAGCCGAGCAGGACGGCCACGCGCCCCAGCCCTGGCGTTGCTGGGTAACCGACGCGATGGCGATCTGCTCTTCGCGGGTGGCGAGATCGGGTCGTGGCGCGTAACGCAGTCCGCCCTGCCGTACCCAGGTGTTCTGGTCGAACTGAATGCCGCCGAAGAAGCCGTTGCCGGTGTCGATGTGCCAGTTGCCGGTGGATTCGCACTGCGCCAGGCGGTCCCAGATCGGGCCGTTCTGCACGGGCGGCACCTCGGTCCCCGGCTTGGCCCCCACCCGAATGGTCTTGGGCTGCGCGGGCGTGAGCACCTTCGTGGCAATCTGACGACGGCTGACTTCTTTGCCGTTGACGACCTCGACGGCAAACGTCACGTCCTGCACACCGGGCGCGCCGGGGCTGTCGATGACGGTTCGGCTCATGTTCATCGTCGGGTCCTTGACGATGTTGTCCGGGGGTGCCAGCGGCATGGTTTCGGTTTTGTTCACGACGCGTTTGCGGGTGACCACGATGTGCATACCCTCGGTGAGCGCCGTCTGGGCTGGTGGCGAGACGGTGTCCTGCTGCTCGAGCGGCACGCCCTTGGCGCGAAGGAACTCCCCGACATTCGGAGCGGCGAGGCGTACCGACGTCGCGCGCGCTGCGCCGTCGGTCAATTGCACGGTGCGCGGGCTGAACACTTGCAGCGCCGCGCCGTCCAGCGGCAGCTGACGATCGGGAGCGCCGGACAAGTAGTCGTCGGCCGGCAGTTGCAGTTGCCGCACCGCGTCTGCAGCGAGGTGCGCGCTCGTCCACACCGTGCGGGTCTGGCCATCGACGCTGAGCGCAACCTCGCGGGCACGGTGCAGCTGTACGGTGTCGCCGTCGGACACCTTGGCGTCGAGCCCCGGCGCAATGACGTCGTGATCCTTCACGGAGTAGCCGGCGGCACCGATGACGCCGGCCACGTTCGTGGCGACGGTTTGCAGCGAAATCCGCTGCCCGTCGACTTCGAGTGTCACGTTCTTGTGTCGCGTCACGGCCATCACACCGCCGACGATCAGCGTGACCAACAGCGCCGCGACGATGGCATAAAGCATCGGCGACCGCGAGCTGTTGATTCGGCTCAACGCATGGGCGCGTTGGGCCGGGGAAGCTGACCTTGAAGCTGACATTGTCACGGTACGGTAACGGTCCGTAGGACCGTCTGCAACTGAACGCGGTTAACCAGCGGATTTGCTGGTTACGAAAACACAACGTTTGCCCAGCTAGATAACGGCGCGATACACCAAGATATTTTTTTCGCCGAGCGCGCGGGTCCAGGTGCTGGGAAGCGACCGAGCAGTGATCAGCTCAGTCGGTAAACCCGCTCTGCGTTGGCAGTGGCAGCGGCGGCCAGATCGACCGGATCCTGACCGCGCAATTGCGCCAGTGCGCGCACCGTGTACGGCAGGCAGTACGGCTCGTTCGGAGCGCCACGGAACGGGTGCGGGGTGAGGTACGGCGCGTCCGTTTCGACCAAAAGCTGATCGTCGGGGACGAGCTTGGCGGCCTCGTGCAATTCGCGGGCGTTGCGGAAGCTGACCGTGCCGGAGAAGCTGAGAATGTAGCCTGCTTCGACGCAGGCGTCGGCCATCGTGGCGTCGGACGAGAAACAGTGGAGGATGACGGTTTCCGGGGCGCCTTCGTCGAGCAGCACGGCGAGCAGGTCATGGTCGGCTTCGCGATTGTGAATCATCAACGGCTTGTGCAGCCGCTTGGCCAGGTCGATGTGCCAGCGGAAGCCTTCGACCTGTTCGGCAATGTCGGCACAGCCATCGAGCTTGCCGGGCCAGTAGTAGTCGAGTCCCGTCTCGCCCACCGCCACGACCCGCGGGTCACGGGCGAGTCGTTCGATCTCCGCCTTGGTCGCGTCGTCGAGCGCATTGGCTCGGGTGGGATGGATGGCCACCGCCGCGTAGACCCGCGGGTTCCACCGCGCGGCGTCGACGGCGAAGCGGGCGGCCGCGAGATCGTCGGCGACCGTCACGACCCGCCCGACTCCGACGGAGGCAGCCCGGTCGACGATCGTCGCGACGCTGTCCGCATCGGTAGCGCCGCACGCGTCCAGATGCGTGTGCGCGTCGACAAGCGGCGCCAGCGGCTCGGGCAGGTCGGGCGCGGGACGGGCCCTGTTGCCCGGCAGGCCGGGCACGTCAGAATCAGCAGTCGGCACGCCGATTAGAGTAGGGCCCACCATGAGCACACCTGACCGGCCAGCCTTCTACATCACCACGGCCATCGACTACCCGAACGGCGCCCCGCACGTCGGGCACGCCTACGAGTCGATCTCGGCCGACGCGATTGCCCGGTTCAAGCGACTTGACGGTTTCGACGTGTTCTTCATGACCGGCACCGACGAACACGGCCAAAAGGTGCAGCAATACGCGGAGGCCGAGGGCACGGCGGTCGGCGTGTACGCCGCCCGCAACTCGGACGTGAACGAGGCGCTCGACCGCGCGCTGAACGTCTCGATCGACCGGTTCATCCGGACCACCGACGAAGACCATCTGCAGGCGAGCATCGACATCTGGAACCGGATGCAGTCCAACGGCGACATCTACCTCGACACCTACGCCGGTTGGTACTCGGTCCGCGACGAGGCGTTCTACACCGAGGACGAGACCACTCTGCTGCCGGACGGCACCCGAATCTCGACCGAAACCAAGACGCCGGTGACCTGGAGCGAGGAATCCAACTACTTCTTCCGGCTTTCGGCGTATCAGGACCGGCTGCTGCAGCACTACGAGGAGCACCCGGAATTCATCGCGCCGAACACGCGGCGCAACGAGGTGATCAGCGCGGTCAAGTCCGGATTGAAGGACCTTTCGATTTCCCGGACCACGTTCGACTGGGGCGTTCCGGTGCCCAACCATCCCGAACACGTGATGTACGTCTGGGTGGACGCATTGACCAACTACCTCACCGGGGTCGGCTATCCCGACACCAACTCCCCTGCGTTCCAGAAGTTTTGGCCGGCCGACCTGCACGTCATCGGCAAGGACATCATTCGCTTTCACTGCGTGTACTGGCCGGCGTTCTTGATGTCGGCGGGCATCGAGCTGCCCAAGCGGGTCTTCGCGCACGGGTTCGTCAACTACAAGGGCGAGAAAATGTCCAAATCGGTGGGCAACGTGATCGACCCGACGCAGTTGATTGCGACCTACGGCCTCGACGCCGTGCGCTTCTTCCTCTTGCGGGAAATCTCCTACGGCCAAGATGGCAGCTACAGCCACGAGGCCATCGTCACCCGCATCAACGCCGACCTGGCCAACGATCTGGGAAATCTGGCGCAGCGCTCGCTGACCATGGTCGCGAAGAATTGTGACGGCGTGGTGCCCACGCCGGGTGAGTACACCCCCGAGGATCGCGAACTGCTCGACAGCGCAAGCGCTTTGCTGGCTCGCTGCCGCGAGGAGTTCGAGGTGCAGCAGATGCATCTGGCGCTGGAAGCGATCTGGTCGGTGCTGGGTGAAACCAATCGCTACTTCTCGGCGCAACAGCCGTGGGTACTGCGCAAGACCGATCCCGCCCGGATGGCCACGGTGCTGTACGTGACGCTCGGCGTGCTGCGCGTGGTCGGCATTCTCGTGCAGCCGGTGATGCCGGACTCGGCCGCCAAGATTCTCGATCTGCTTGCGGTGGAGCCGGATCGGCGTAGTTTCGCCGATATTGCTACGACGCTCGAGCCGGGCCGACCCCTGCCGGCGCCGTCGCCGGTGTTTCCGAGGTACGTCGAACCGGAGTAGTGCAAGGGGTGAGTAAGGGTGTACCTGGCGGAATTCGTGGCCCCGGGGCCGCTCACCGACGACATTGCCGACGAGCTGTCGTGGAAGACCGCCGAATTCACCTCCCGGATCGTGCTGATCGTGCACGGCCGCCGCGTCGGCGCGCAGTGCCTTTCGCTGTGCTGGAAGGAATTGAAGATCCGCCGGGGCACTGCCGTCGCCGTGACCACGGACCGCGGTTTCCACCCGCCCGACCTCGAAGACCGGCGAGCACTCAAAGAGTTCACCGAGCTTTTTCAGACGCTGACCGCCCGCCGTTGAATTTTTGTCGGTGGCCTCGGGCACACTGTCCGCATGGATAGAACATATGTTCGGGAAACGTTGGAATCGCTGGTGGCCGACGGGGATGCGGTCTTGCAGGCGCTGGCCGAGGCCTATGAACGCGGCTGGCAACCCGCCGACGTCATGCACATCACCCGCAAGTCGCTCGGCGTCGCGGAAGTCCGGCTCGCGGCGTGGGCAATCCTCTACGACGCGCGGTTGCACCCGAATTCGGACCGCGCGCCCAAGCGCTGGCTGAATCAGGTGCGTGCGTTGGCCGAACAGTTCAGTGATCCGGCCGGTTTCGGGTCCACGCCGCTGCAGCGCAGTTCCGTCGTCCGGTTGTGGCGGCGGCTCCCGCGGTTGACCGCGGAACTGCCGCCGCCGTCGCGGTGGCACGAGGGGTTCGAGGAGCGCGCCGATCGTGGTGGCGCGGACCCGAAGTTGCTGGCCCGCATCCGCGGCCTGCTCGCTAAAGCCGAAAGCACCGAATTCGCCGAGGAGGCCGAAACTTTCACCGCCAAGGCCCAAGAGCTCATGTCCAAGCACGCGGTCAGCGCAGTGCTGTTGCGGGCCGATGCCAGCGACTCGGAGACGACCGTCGACAGCCGGCGTATTCATCTGCACAGCCCGTACGTGAAGGAGAAGGCCCAGTTGCTCGCCGAGGTTGCCGACGCCAACCGGGTGCGCACCGTGTTCTTCACCAAGCTGGCCATGGCCACCGCAGTGGGTACACCCACCGACCTCGATCAGGTGGAACTGCTGTTCACGTCATTACTCATCCAGGCAACGCGGGCAATGCATTCCGCCGCTGGTGGTATTGACGCCAGTTCGACCACCTCGTTCCGGCGTGCCTTCCTATACGGGTTCGCCGTGCGTATCGGCCAGCGGCTGAGCGCGGCCGACAGTCAGGCAACCATGCAGGCCGCGGCGGAGTCGGCGCTCTCGGTCAGTGACGTCCTGCCGGTGCTGTCCAGCCAGTTGGCCGACGTCGACGCGGAGTTCAGCAGGTTGTTCCCGAACACCACACCGATGCGGACCGGCACCATCGATCCCTCGGGCTGGCTGGCCGGCCGAGCCGCGGCCGATCGCGCGACATTTGGGGAGGATTCCGGATATCGGCCCGCCACGGGCATCGCCGGCTAGGTCGCGGAGTGGGCGTCGCGCAGATTCTGCTATCGAGTCTGACACTGATCGTGGCTGCAGCGACGGGAGTTGGAGTGTGGCGGGCCAACAGGGGCGCCACACTCCAACGCGAGTCGCAAGGCCGCAGGGAGGAATGGTGGCGACGGTTTCAGTGGGCGGTCGAGTTGGCGTTGTCGATGATTCCGGGCGCGCCGATCTGGGCACCGAGACGGTTCGGTCAATGCTGACGAGCAGTCTCGCAGGACACGACGAGCTGGTTGTCGGTCGGCTCGTGCTTGCTGAGGTTCTGCGCCGCAACGATACTGATAGGCAGGTTGAGGGAGAACCAGATGACTGAGGACCGCCAAAAGCCGCTTCGCGACGCGCAAATCAATGCCGCGCGCGGCATCATCGAAATCGATCAGAAACTCGGCCGTCAAACCGAAGCCCATGTCATCGAGGCTGCGGCGCAAAAAACCAGCTACGAGCGCCTGGAATTCGTACGCAGAGCTACCGCTTAGAACCGGCGCTAGCCCCGCCGCGCCGCCAGCACTGCTTCGTACAACTCGCGCCGCGAAACGCCGGCAGTCGCGACCTGGGCGCAGGCCTCCTTCAACCGCACTCCGGATTCCACCAGTTCCTCGACTGCGCCGATCAACTCGGCGGGATCCGCTGCGGCTCGGGTCGCGCCCTCGATGACCACGGTGATTTCGCCGCGGGCGCCGCCGACGGCCCACTGCGCGAGTTCCTCAAGCGTGCCGCGCACGACCTCTTCGTAGGTCTTGGTGAGCTCACGGCATACGGCCGCGCGACGCTGTGCACCGAGCACATCGGCGGCGTCGGCCAGGCACTCCGCGAGCCGGTGCGGCGCTTCGAAGAAGACGCACGCGCGTTGCTCGGTTAAGAGACTGTCCAGCCATGCCCGGCGAGCTCCGCGCTTACGCGGCGGAAAGCCGTCGAAGCAGAACCGCTCGACCGGCAGGCCCGACAGCGCGAGCGCGGTCGTGACGGCCGACGGCCCGGGTAGACACGTGACCGGTAGGCCCGCGTCGATGCACGCGGAGACCAACCGGTAGCCCGGGTCGCTCACCGACGGCATGCCCGCGTCGGTGACCAGCAGGACCGTGTCGCCGCGGCGTATCGCATCGAGCAGGGCCGGCGTGCGAGCGCTTTCGACGTGGTCGTAATAGCTGACCACCCGTCCACCGATCGTGATGTCGAGAGCATGCGCCAGGGCACGAACCCGTCGGGTGTCTTCGGCGGCGACGACGTCGGCATCGGCCAGCGCCGCCCGCAGCCGCGGGGACGCGTCGTCGATATCGCCGAGTGGTGTGGCCGCCAACAGCAGTCGCCCGAGTTCGTCGCCGTTCTCGGTCATCGCCACACCGTCCTTCCACACTCCTACCTGCGCCGATAGCTGACAGCAAGCGCGCGTGGCCGAGCGGGCTCCCCAACAGCATACGATCGACTGCGTGACCGTGACCGCCGAGCGACGCGCCGCCGCCTCGACGCATCAACTCGCCGTCGGGCCCGGCCCGCTCGTTCCGCCGGCAGATTTCGGTCCCACCGACACCAAGCGCGGATGGGTCGTCACCGCCTTCATCACGCTGATCGCCGCCATCACCCGGTTCACAATGCTGAACTATCCCACCGACGGCGGTACCCCGGTTTTCGACGAAAAGCACTACGTACCACAGGCCTGGCAAGTGCTCACCGGCGGCTGGACGCCGGACAACCCGGGTTACGGCCTCGTCGTGCATCCACCGGTGGCCAAGCAACTCATTGCCATCGGCGAGGCAATGTTCGGCTACGACGCCTGGGGCTGGCGGTTTTCTTCGGCGGTAGCCGGCACCGTGACCGTGCTGTTGGTGGTGCGCATCGTGCGGCGACTGTCCCGCTCGACCATGATCGGTGCGATCGCCGGGTTGCTGCTCATCGTCGACGGACTCAGCTTCGTCTCGGCTCGGCTGGGGATGCTCGACATCTTTCTGGCGCTCTTCGGAGTGGCCGCGTTCGGCTGCCTCATCGTCGACAGAGACCGCATGCGCGAACGGATGGCGACCGTGCAGGCGGAAGGCCGGATCGGCGTCTCGGCGTTGGGGCCGCGACTTGGGGTGCGCTGGTGGCGCTTCGGCGGCGGCGTGCTCGTCGGCCTCGCTTGCGGTACCAAGTGGTCGGGCCTCTACTTCCTGCTCTTTTTTGCGGTGCTCAGCATTGGGTTCGACATCGCCAACCGGCGGGCATACGGCGTGGCCAGGCCGTGGTTGGGGACCGCCATCCGCGACCTGCCGTCCACCATCTATTCGCTCGTCCTGATCCCGCTGTGCGTGTATCTCGCTAGCTATTGGCCTTGGTTCGCCAGCGAGACCGGCGTCTACCGACACGTGGTCGGCGTGAAGGTCGGCACCGGCGGCCACTTTTCCTTCGTCCCGGACGCGCTACGCTCCCTGTGGTATTACAGCGGCACGGTCCTGAAATTCCATGAGGGGCTGACCAATTCGGCCGGCAACCATCACCCGTGGGAGTCGAAACCATGGACCTGGCCGATGGGGCTGCGTCCGATGCTCTACTACTTCGCCGACGGTGACCACATCAAAGGGTGCGGCGCCGCCTCCTGCGTGAAGGCCGTCATGCTGATCGGCACGCCGGCCATCTACTGGCTGGCCTTCCCGGTGCTGATCTGGGGGCTCTGGCGCGCGATCGTCGGTCGGGACTGGCGCTACACCGCCGCGTTGACCGGATATTTCGCCGCGCTGCTGCCCTGGTTCGCCGACCTCGACCGGCAGATGTACTACTTCTACGCCGTCGCTATGGCGCCGTTCTTCATGATGGTCCTCGCGCTCACTCTCGGCGACATCATCGGTCGCGCCCGCAATGGTCTGGAACGACGCAACACCGGCCTGCTGGTGGCGGCGCTGTACCTGGCCATTGTCATCGCGAACTTCATCTGGCTATGGCCCGTGCTGACCGCGCTGCCGATCTCGCCGACCATGTGGTCCAACGAGCTCTGGCTGCCGAGTTGGCGCTGATTCAGGCCCGGATCGCGGACCGCACGAACTGCACGGCGTCATCGTCGGACAGCCCGAGCTTGCGGATGGCTGCGACATACTCGGTGGCTGCCCGACCGGCACTGTCGCGGGTGGGGTCGCCGGTCGAGGCGATGAAGGAGCCGCGCCGGCCCTGAGTCTCGATGACCCCTTGTTGCTCGAGCTCGCGATAGGCCCGCGCAACGGTGTTCGGCGCGAGCCGGAGCGACATGGCCAGCGTTCGAACCGTCGGGATCTTGCTTCCGGCCGGTAGCTGGCCGTCGCGCACGAGTGCCACTATTCCCAACCTGAGCTGCTCGAACGGCGGGATTGCCGAGGCATGGTCGACCACCACCGGCAGGCGGTCAGCTGTTGAGCCCTCAGGTGGTACGGACACTGCATCGCTCCTGTCGGCAGGTACCGGCACAATGACTGCCATGGCCAACACTTCTGACCGGGATGCGACGATCTACCACAACCCGCGCTGCAACACGTCGCGCACAGTTCTGCGGATGATCGAGGAGTCCGGTATCGCGCCAACCGTGGTCAAGTATCTCGAAACTCCGCCGTCGAGGGACGCTTTAGCGAAGTTGCTCGATGATGCGGGGCTGCGTCCCAGCGAAGCGATCCGTCGCAAGGAGCCGATTTTCGCCGAACTCGGCCTTGCCGACGCCGATGAGGAGACCCTGCTCGCCGCGATGGTGGCCAATCCGATCTTGATCGAGCGCCCGATCGTGGTGACTGGCAAGGGCACTCGGCTCGCCCGCCCGGCCGAGCGGGTCAACGACATCCTTTAGAGGCGGTCCCGGGCGAGTGGACATGACATGCATCGCGGTCCGCCGCGCCCGGATCCCAACTCGGCCCCGGAAATCCGCACCACTTCGATGCCCGACGCTTCTAGCCGCGCATTGGTCTCGACGTTGCGTTCGTAGGCGACGACGACGCCCGGGGAGATCGCCAGCGTGTTGTTCCCGTCGTCCCACTGCTCGCGCTCGGCCGTGACCGAGTCCAGCCCGGTGTCGATCACCCGCAACTTGCCGATACCCATGGCGTCGGCGGCCGCATCGAGAAAGTGGTCCGGGCCGGCGATTTCCACGCCACCATCGGCGTCGGCCCGCATGGTGAACGCAGACAACGACTCCCGCACGCCCGGGTACATCACCACGGCATCAACGTCGACCATGGTGCAGACGGTGTCGAGATGCATCGTGGCCCGCGATTGCGCGATCGGTACCACCAAAACCGTGTGGGCCAACCCATCATCGAAGAGGCTGCGGGCCAGCGCCTCCGCGCCGGCCGGCTTGGTGCGCTCCCCCACGCCTACGGCAACGACCCCGGGTGCCAGCAACAGCACGTCACCGCCTTCGATCGGCGCGGTGTGTGACTCGTACGCGCGCCGGACACCGAGGAACCGAGGGTGGAACGCGTAGATCAAGTCGGTGAGCGATGTTTCGCGCCGCCGCGCCGCCATCGACAGCGAGGTGATGGCGACCCGCTCTCCTATCCAGAACGAGGAATCGCGGGTGAACAACAGATTGGGCAACGGGTCGATGACAAAGTCACCGCCATGGTGCATGCGCCGAACCAACGAGGGTGCGCTCGGTCCGACCGGCAATTCGTCGAAGGTCATGCCGGCGGTAAGCACCTCGGTGAGGTCCGGCGCCGGGATGCCGCGGAGATAACCGGCCAGCTCCTGAGCCAGCGGATGGCCGAGCCGCCGGGGATCGACCGCGGCGGCAATGCCCTGTACCCGCGCGGCGCCACTGGTGGCGAACGTTTCGGTGAGCACATCGGCGAGCAGCAGCACCTCCACGCCGCGTTCGGTCAGCACCGCGGCGAAACGGTCGTGCTCGGCCTGAGCGCGCTCCACCCAGGGCAGCCCGTCGAACAGCAACTGATCGCTGTTGCGGGGCGTTAACCGCTTGAGTTCGTCGCCCGGGCGGTGCAACAGCACGGATCGCAATCGGCCGACCTCGGAGTCGACACCGAGCACCACATCCGCACCCATGGCACCACGGTAGACGGTCCTGCCGAGATCGGCGCACCGCAACCACCGGAGTTGATCACGAATGAATGGCTCAAATTTCCGGCCAAAACGCGACCATTTGTTCGGTCTCGGCGCCGGCAGTCGGCGCCGACAAAACCTGAAGTAATATTGAGGTAACCGACGATCGGAGGTGCCCGTGACCCAGCCGTCCTGGAAAGCCAAGGAACTCTCTCCTGGTCAACTTTCCGAACGCAGCGGCGTGGCCGTGTCTGCCCTGCACTTCTACGAGCGCGAGGGCCTGATCACCAGTCGGCGGACGAGCGGCAACCAGCGTCGCTACCCGCGGGAGACGCTGCGCCGGGTCGCGTTCATCCGGATTTCGCAGAGCGTGGGCATCCCGCTCAGCGAAATCCGGCAAGCCCTCGATACGCTGCCCGACGGCCGCACGCCGAACCGCAAGGACTGGGAAAAATTATCGACCACCTGGCGCGCGAACCTCGACCATCGCATCGAGCAACTCACCCGCCTGCGCGATGACCTCAGCGACTGCATCGGCTGTGGCTGCCTCTCGCTGGGTAGCTGCACGCTGGTCAACGCACACGACCGGCTGGGCCAATTCGGCCCGGGCGCAAGGGTTCTCGACGTCGGACTGAACGACGGCTAAACGGGCGGCAGGAACTTGCTGAACTGGTCGTTGGCCTTCTGCATGACGAACTCGTACGGCCAGGCGAACTTGCGCGCCCACCAGTATCCGAACCGAATATCCGGCGAGGTGTAGACCAGAAACTGATTCTTCTTGATGCCGTTGATGATTGCCTTCGCCGCGGTCTCCGGCTCGATCGCGCGCTTCTCGAACGCGTGAATATAGCGCGACACCTTCGGATCGTTCCGGTCGATGCCGGCGATCTCCACCGTCCCCACCAGCGGCGTCTTCACCGCGCCCGGAACCACGAGATGCACCTTGATGTTGTGCCGCTTGAGGTCGAATCGCAGCACCTCCGACACCCCGCGCAGGCCGAACTTGCTGGCGCTGTACGCGGCGTGCCAAGGCAGAGCGAGCAGTCCCGCGGCGGATGACACGTTCACCAGGTGACCGCCGCGCTTGGCCTCGATCATCTTCGGCACGAAGCATTCGATGACGTGGATCGGGCCCATGAGGTTGACCTCGACCATCGACCGCCAGTGCCGATGCTCGAGGTTTTCCACGGTGCCCCACGCCGAAATGCCCGCGACGTTCATGACGACGTCCATGCTGCCGAAGGTGTCGTGAATGTCGGCGGCGAAGGCGCCCACGGCTTCGTAGTCGGTGATGTCGAGAGGTTTGAGGTATTCGACCGACCCGCGGCCAGCCGCCGCGATCAGTTCCTTGGTTTCTTCGAGGCCCTCCGCGTTTCGGTCGGTCAAGAACAACCGCGCGCCCTCCGCAGCGGAGGCAATCGCCGTTGCACGGCCAATTCCGCTGGCCGCGCCGGTGATCAGCGTCTTCTTACCTTCCAGTGCGCCGCTCATTCGGCTCCTATCCGGATATGGACAACTTCTCGAAGGTTACCCGCGCCGAGATTGCGACACGGAAACACACCCACGCGTCAGCAGGTCGGGTACCCCCGCGCAGTCGAGCGGCGCGCCGAAGAGCGCGCCTTGGCCGTGCCGACAGCCGAGTTCGAGCAACCGCTGCCGGGCAGCCGACGTGTCCACACCCTCGGCGATCACCCCCAGGTCATGCGAATCAGCAATTGCGACAATAGATTTCACCGCGGCGACACCGCTTGGCTCCGCCCCCGAGCCGACCCGTTGCACGAACGCCGGATCGATCTTCAACGCGTCGATATCCAGGCAGCCGAGTTGCGCGAGCGAACTGGCGCCCCGCCCGAACGCAGCGACCGTCACTCGAATGCCAAGGGCCGCAAGACCATCGAGGGTCACCCGAGTACGGGCGAGATCTTGGCTAATCACCCGCTCCGGTATCTCCACGCACAACGTCCGGCCCGATAGGCCGAATTCCGCGAGCGCCTGTCGCATCGTTGCCAGGAATTGCAGGCTCACCAGTTGCACCGGGGAAACGCTGATCCGCAACTGCACGCGCTCGGCCAGGCCAGCGTGGCGCCACCCGGCGAAATCGCCGACGGCCGTGCGAATGACCCAGCGGCCTATCTCGCCGGCGAGATTTGTGGCTTCGGCGATCTCGAGGAATTCCGGATCGGTCAACAGCCCGCGCTCCGGATGCTGCCACCGGACCAGCGCCTCGAGTGCGACCACGCGTCCCGTCTGTAACTCGACCTCCGGCTGATAATGCACGCGCAGTTCACCGGCGCTGATCGCGCCGCGCAGTTGCGTCTCGAGCTCGGCGCGCAACGCGTCACGCGCCAGCATCTGGTCGGTGAAGACGGCGATGCCGTTTCCGCCGGCCGCCTTGGCCACCATGACGGCTTGGTCGGCGTGCCGCAGCAGATCGGCGACCGCCGTGCGACCCGGAATCCCCAGTGCGACTCCGACGCTGACGGCTCTGCTCACCGATTCCTCGCCCACCGTGACCTTCTCCCGGACCAGCTGGGTGATCCGGCGAGCCTCGATCTCGGCCTGTTCGCGCTCCAGCGGGAAGGCCGGAACGATCACAAACTCGTCGCCGCCCAGTCGTGCGACCATGTCGCCGGGGCCGGCATGCTCGCGCAACCGCAGCGCTAGCTTTTCGATGAAGTTGTCCCCCGCGGCGTGCCCGAGAAAGTCGTTGAGCGCCTTCAGTCGGTCCAGGTCGAGAAACAGCACGGCAACCGGCCCCGGCTGACCGGGCGCGAGCCGGGCGTTCAGGTGCTGCAGCAGCGCCCGTCGATTGCACAGCCCCGTGAGGTCGTCGTGAGCCGCGATGAAGCGCAGCTGAGTGTCAGTATCGAGCCGCGAGTGCGTCAGCACCATTAACTCAGCAATGTCGGTCAGCGTGCGTACCTCGTCCGCCATCCATTCGCGCCCGTTCGCGCGCACCAGCACCAGCACGCCGATCGTGTTGTCGCTGGACACGAGCGGTAGCCGAATCTCCGAGCCCGCCGTGACGAGGTCCTGCTCAGGGCTGCCAGCGGGCCATTCTGCGTCCAGGCCGGCCACCGATGCGTGCTGGAACCGGACGAAGGCGTGCGCAGCATCGAAGTGGGTGGCCACCGCCTCGAGGGCGGCTGACATGCCGTGTTGGTCGGTGGCTGACATGAGGTGCGAAGCGACCCGAAAAACGAGCGCACCTCGCTCGCCGCGATCGCCGTCCCGACGGTCGTCGCAGCGATTTCGACTACCGCCTTCGCCGCTCATGGCTGTCCACTGCTCCCCCCGGGAATTAACCAGCGACCCCAATCAAACCACGAATGTGCGTCTACCTGCAGTGTCGGGTCTTGCGGCGGCGGCGCCGCTGCCGCTTCCATTGCGCCCAATCGACCACCAACCAGCCGGACAGGACGATGCCCAGCACCGAGGCGACGGCGGCAAAAAGGAAGAAGGTAACCACACTCATCATGAACCGATGGATGGCAAGCAATGCCGTGGCCATCATTCCATCGCTGCTGCCACGGCGTGCGCGGCGATTCCGGTCGATCAAGGACTCCCTCCTTCTGCCGTGTCGGCGCGCTGCGATCCCAGCGCAAAAGGTCACCAATGCCAGTTAACAACTCGGCTGGCGAATTCAATCCCCCAGGCTAGCGGCTCGATCCATCGCCGCTGCTCAACGGCCGTGCATGTGCGATTACCGGAAGTACTCCCCCGCGTTGACAAACAGCGTCTGCCCGGTGAGCATCCGGGCCCGATCGGAGATGAAGAACACGGCCGCGTTGGCCACGTCGCCGTCCTCGGGTATCTCGCCCAACGGCATGTGTTTGGTGATCTGCGCCTTGACCTCGTCCTCGGGGATTTTGCGCTGCTTGGCGGTGAGCTGAACGTAGAGTTCCACGTTCGGTCCCCACATCCACGTCGGCACCACCATGTTGAAGCGGATCTTTTTCGGTCCGAATTCTTTTGCCAGGTTGAACATGGCAGCCTGCAGCGCACCCTTCGACGTGGCATACGCAGACTGCGGCAGCCGTGGGTGAAAAGAGGACTGGGTGCCGATGAACACCACGGCTCCGCCGTTGCGCTCCAACTCGCCCAACGCGGCCTGGGTCAATTGCAGCGTGCCAATCACATTGGCGTCCAGCATTTTCCGCCAGTCTTCGAGATCCGCGCCGGCCAGTCCGCCGAAGACGTCTTCCTTGGCGGCCACATTGATCAGCGCGTCGACACCACCGAACTTTTCTGCTGCCGTGGCGATCAGAGCCCGACAGGCATCCGAATCGAGAATGTCGGTGACCGCGTAACACACCCGCTGCCCGCTGGGGTCGATCTCGTCGGCAACGGCCTTCAGGTTGGCCTCGGTCCGGGCACCGAGAACGACGTTCGCGCCGTCGCGACTGGCTGCCAACGCGATCTCGCGCCCGAGTCCGGTACCGACGCCGGACACCACCACCGTCTTGCCGCTCAACAAGTCCGTCATTCTTGGCCTCCAGCGCCGCCGGCTAGTGGACCAAAGCTAACAGCAGTGGCAATAAAACTGCAACACGTTCTAGTTGACGAAACGTTCGTAGCCGTCGAGCAACCGTTCGAGACCCCATCGGAGATCGGCGTCTTCCCAGTTGGCTTGCCGATCGGTGTCGAAGGCGCCGCCCTCGATGGCGCGGGTCAACGCCGGGAAGGTTTCCTGATCGATGATCGACTGCAGCACCGTCGGATACGCATCGTCGGCATCAGCACCTGCCGACATCTCGCGCAGCAACCGCGCACGACTGATCACGTACAACGAAAGATTGAGCACCATCTGAACCTTGACGGGTTCCGATACGGGGGTCTCATCGAACACGGCGATCGCGGTCTCGAGCCATGCGGTGTTGTTCGGCCCCAGCGGCGGTGCGGTGAGCGGAATATCGAGCCACCACGGATGCTTCTTGATCGCCTCGTATTCCGCTGTGGCCCACTGCTGCAATCCGCGACGCCAGTCTTTGCCGACGGCAATCTTGGGCGGCGGCCCGATCACGCGGTCGGAGACAAGTTCGATGAGGATGTCTTTGGTGTCCACATACCGGTACAGCGCCATGGTGGTCACGCCGACCTGCTCGGCGACCCGGGCCATCGACAGCGCCGCAAAGCCCTCCTTGTCGGCGAGGTCGATCGCAGCGTCGACCACTTGGGTCAGCGTCAGTCCGCGTTTGGGGCCACGACTCCCGGGTTCGTCACGGCCCCAGAGCAATTCAATCGACCTGGGCAGTCGGTCAGCACCCGACGACATCCCCACCCACTTCCGATCGGCCAACGGCGCAATCGTAGCTGGGTAGGTCGATGGCGTCGGCCTTGGCGAAGACGCGGGCAAGAATGGGCCGCATCGGCCAGCGCGTCCACGACCGCACCGACGCCGTCTGCAACTTAATGGCCAGGCGACTGTTGGGTGCGTAGCCGCGCACCCCGCCCGGCGGAAGCTCTTGCGCACGCGCAACATAGGGCCGCATGAGTTCCTCATAGCGCGCAAACGCCGCGGCGTGGCCTTCGGCGCGGGACAGTTCGCCGGCCAGAATGTAGGCGCCGACCAGGCCCAGGCTGGTGCCGAGTCCGGTAAGCGGCGAGGGACAGTATCCGGCGTCGCCGACCAGCGCCAGCCGTCCCGACGACCAGCGGTCCAGATGGACCTGGCCCATCGAATCGAACGCAAAATCGTCGGCCGTGCGCATCGCTTCCAGCAGCCAAGGCACCCGCCACCCGACTCCGGCGAACCGCTCGTCGATCACCCGGCGCTGTTCGGCGGGGTCACGCACGGCGATCGAGGAGCTGTGCTCGCGAAAGCTCAGACTCGCTTTGCATTCGGTGTCCAGCCGGCCTGGCCGGACCGAGGCCACCCGACCGCCGGGGATGTTGTGCATTTCGAACCAACCGTCGAGGTCCGGCGCGGCGGGTGCCGTGAACCACGCTGTGTAGCAGCCCAGCGATTGCACGCACTCGGAATCCGGAGCGAATCCCAATTGCCGGACCGCCGAATGCAGACCGTCCGCCCCGATCACCAATCCGAACCGTCGAGTTCCCGCGTTCTCGAACCTGACGGTGACGCCGTCGTCATCCTGCTCGAGGCCGGTGACGGTGTCTCCGAACAGGTACTCCACCTCTCCCGCCGTAGCGTCGAAGAGGACCCTGCTCAAATCACCGCGCAAGATTTCGATTTCCGAGACGATGCCGTCGCCACCGAAAGCATCCACCGACAGGCGCGCCAAAACCTTGCCCGACGCATCGACGTAGGACAGCCCGTGCTGGTGCAGCGCGGTTTCGCGAACGTTCTCGAGCAAGCCCATAGACGCGACCACCTGGCGCGCTACGCCACGGATGTCGACCGCCTGTCCGCCGGGACGCAACCTCGGCGCCCGTTCGACCACTGTCACCTCGAAGCCGTGGCGGTGCAGCCAATACGCGAGTGCCGGGCCCGCGATGCTGGCTCCAGAAATCAGAACAGATGTACGTCGCATCCTGCACCAACCCTTCAATACGGTATATGTCGCTAACAGTATGCGCTATACACACTTATTGGCGCAAGGGTCAGCGCCAGACCGAGCTGGCCACAAAGTGCGTATCGAGTCGGTCTTGGTCGGCGTCCAGCAATGGTGCCGGGTGGGCCGACCAGCAGAATGTTGGTGGCCGATTCCAGATAGCGGCAGGTCCGGAGCTCCTCGACCACGGTGTGCTCGTATCGCTCGTCGGATGTGACGCCTCATCGACCACGGCCGCCGCCCGGTCGAGCAGAATCGCCTATCCTGAATCAGGTCCTCCGGCGGTGGGCGAGTTCAAAGCACTCGCGGGTGAAGGACGTCATCCCGTTGGGCTGACAAGCACGCACATCGGTGCTGGAACGCGGGTCATCTGACTTTGTCAAGACCGCCTGGCCCATCACTGTCGAATTCCGCTGGACCGACCTCGTTTTATCGCGGTGGTCGCAACGACCAGCGCTACGGTTTAGTTGGATGTGGTGTGATTGCTGTATGGGATCAACGCGCGTGGCTTGGCTGCTGTTGGCTTTGGCATGTGGGACATGGAGCGTTTTCGTTGCGTCCGAGCCGCGATACCAAATTTCCTCGTGTGAGGTTGTGAACGCTGACGATGCTTGTCGCGAGTCAATTTTCGCCCACTATGGTCCGGAATTAATTGCCCTGCTTGCTGTCCCGGTACTCTTCTGCGCTCTCCCCGCTCTGCGGATTTGCCGTGGGTGGTCGTGGTTTTCGGCTATCGCGCTGCTTCTTCTGGCGATTGCCGCGGTACCGGCTGTCGACACAGTATTTGCGGTTTGGGCTTATTTCGTGCCGATAGGTGCCGGTGCGATCGCGGTATCGGGATATCAAGCATGGCAAAGCCATAGGTCAACTCGTACATGATCAATTAGGTAGGTCGTGCGCAATAGAGCACAGTTGCCCTCCATTGCCGCAATCACTAGTCACTTCAATTGTTGATGGCCGCGACATCAGTGATTGTGTATGTGGATTCTCCGCTCTCGGTGGTCGACCGAACAATGGGTTTCAGCCACGGCAGATCAATGGGACCGAATCGGCGCTGTCCGGTGGCAAGATCGTAGGTTGTGTAAGTCGGCTTTTCGCGATAGTCGATCTGGGCGACATGCGTCGAAGTGAGATCGATTCTGCTTTCAAGATGGTTCGCGGGAAGCCGCCACTTGAGCAAGACTTTGTTTGAGCCTGTCGATGGCACGGAGAGGATATCCCCATAGATTGTGGCCCAGATCAGTCGATCACCTGCGTCGATCAGTGAGCCCCGCGATATACGCCAGCTGAATCCATGCATGTCGAGTTGAGATTCCGTTCTGGCCCCGTCCCTTGTATGTATCCGCACCAGTGACAGGCCGGGATCGCCAGAGTTGGATAATCGCGCTTCGTGCGAGGCGTAGAGAGCCGACAACGTTTTTCCGTCGGGCGAGCACGGAATGCTCCGGGTCGCGGGTCTGAAGTCCTCGGGGTAGTCCCAGTCGCCACGGGCCACGACCTTCCCGGCCGGCGAAATTTCGTATAGGACAGTTCGGTACGATGGCGTGGCCTGTGTAGCTTTGCGGTCCTCCGATATGACGAACAAGCGTTCCCTGCAGTAGCCAGCGGCGAGCACCATGCCGGGGACTAATCCTCGGTTAGTCTTAGCGTCGGTGTCGATTGCGACGAATCTGGTCGAATAACGTCCGTCTATGACACCGCTGTTGAACCAAATCGACGCCCGGCCGGTAGCGGGGTCATTTACAGCGGCCTGGACCATATCCTCATCGACCACTGTGACCGCTTTTGAAGTCGTCGTTAGTCTCGTGACTGAGTCGGAGGCAGTCGTGACGACAGCCTTTTTCGATGCCAAGATCTGACTGTCGTAAATTGCTCCACCCTGCAATTTTCCAATGGGTAGGCCATCTTTATCGAATGCATAAATGTAAGTGTGGTCCTGCTTCGACATAATGGGCGGCTGGCTTGGACCAACTGACACAATCCCTATAGCTTGCGCGGGAAGGTGTCGAGGATCGGTTGATCTCCGGGCTGGCTTTGCGATGTACAACCTATGGCGACGCTGCAGCTGGCCGCAAGCGCTGCAAGCTGCAGTAGGCGCGACTTTTCATTTATTCGTCTGGCCCGTCTAGTCATTTGGTTCACCGATTCACTGGCGAGTCTCATGGATATTTCGTGACCCAGGATGACTTGAGAATGTCTCGCGGATACACACCCCAACCGCCGTCACCGTTCAAGTCAAGGTCGCCGTTCCACCCCGGCGTGTTGACAGAAGCCCATTTGAACGAAGCCCACACGAGTGAGGAACAGTTGTAGCCCGGCGATCCGGGATCGTTTCCCTGGATGTCCTTGTTGGAAAGGAAATTGGAGTTGTACGGGAAACCGACTCTGTTTTGGGCGAACTCGACAGCCTTTGCACGTACGCCGCTGGACGTATTCACCCACATCATTTGCGGACTCTTCATGATTCTGCCCCCGTCCGCCGTGTTGTCTACCTCACGCACCCCTTTTTCAGGGTTGAGCGCCTCGACAGAATGCGTTTTCGAGATGAAGATTCCGTTGTGGCCATGACTCACGCGGTAGGTAGCCGCTTCGGAGAAGAAGATGTCGCCAGCACCACGTGGCTCGGGTAGTGGCGTGTCTTGGCCGGGATTCGGGTCTCCTGCCAGGATGATCATTGATCGTCGTGCTTCGTCCAAAGCATCTTCGATGAAGTCCACGACGGTGGCAGAACCTGTTTGCGCGATACGTTGTGCGAGTGCGAGAACATCGTTCGCCGTCAGGTAGACGCTCAGTTGTGCAAGCTCGGCTGTTTTCGGCCCGGGCGCGGTAATCGTTCCGTGCTCGAAGTTCTGCTCCACAGTGACGTCGCCGTCTCGGCTTACCTGATCACCGATGGGATAGCCAAAACTGCTGCGTTCGTAGCCAGCCGCAGCCCACTTTTCCAGGATCGGTCCAATTACCGGCCATGCACCGGTCGTCGGTGACCAATAGATCACGCCGTTTCCCTTTTCGAACCTGTTCATCCGGCCTCGGCCGTCGGGCAGCTTGATTTCGTCGCTCATTGGGTAGCCGAGGAATCCTTGCTCCCAACCAGTTTGGCCCCACTTGTCACGGATGGCTCCAGCTACGTAGTAAGCCTCGTTGAGCTTCCAGTAAATGGTGCCGCCCTGAAACACTTGGCGCCGCCCGATTGGCGCAACCGGGTCAGGGTTGACAATCTCATCGGTCGTTGGGTAGCCGAGGACACCAGCTTCCCAGCCGTTGCGCTGCCAGCATGCGAAGAAGTGGTTGACCACCGGGTGCGCGCCGCTGGATGCCGACCAGTAGATGGGTCCATTTTGAAAGACGCTTCTCCGTCCAAATCCATCGGGATTGACCAGCTCGTTACTGGTCGGCCACAGCAGAAAGCTGTTCGGACCGCCAAGCGAGTTGTACTTATCGCGGATAGCGCCGCACACCTCGTACGGGGACGGCCAGTACACCTGGCATCCGGGCGCGACCATCGGTGACATCATTCCGCTTTGCGGTTGCAGTGCTGCTTCCATGGTTTCGGCTTTGTCGGCATCAGCCTTGCTGAACCCGCCAGGCACTTTCTCGCGGTCCGACCGCATTTGTCCTGGAACGATTTTCGACTTCGGGTTCTGCGTCGGTTTCCACTTTCCGCCTGGCACGGCAGCGGGACTCGAAGTGGTTGGCGCGGGCATCACCATCGACCGAGTCTCAGGACTGGTTGCGACTGGAGGCTTCGTCGCCTTCGTAATCCGGGGTGGTACCGCTTGCGCAGAAGTGGACTCAAGTGCGCCGCTGCGATCTGGGCTAGTCACCGGTGTTGGCGGTGCTGTCGTTGAAACCTGTGCGCTCGTTGGTATCGGCACCGACAACGTCGTAGTTGTCGTTTCGGATTCTGGAGCGGCGGAGGCGACAGCCGCAGAACCGCCGACGATGCTGCCGATGGCCGCAGCGGCTGCGATCCAGCGCTGGGTTGCGCGATCTCGTCGTAACCGCAAGTTATCCATGGTCGTGATCCCCCAGAGAAATTTGGTGGTCGTCACTCAGCGAAGCCCGCTGAGGGCCGTTCTTTACCTATCCTTTTCACACGAGACGCAAATGAACAAGCTCATCAGCTATCACTTTGGTAACAGGAGTAATGCGCTTGACGAGTGCCATGGAGGCCCTTTGCGCAGCACAACCCGGGTTCACCTGCGGCTTCGACGGCAACGGCAACGTGGATTGGTCAGCTCATCAGCAGTCGGATATCCAAGGACGCGCTCGCAGCCGAGTCGACACCATTTCGCGCCGATGGCACCGCCCATTTCGTGGGCGCCGGGTGATGGCGCCCAATAGATGGAAGCATCATGGTCGAAAGAAGTCTGCTTGCCAATTCCGTCGGGATTCGAGAGCTCGATGCGCGCACCTCTGCACAGCCTTGTCACCGACCTCGGTAATGTCCAAGCAAAGCAAACGCCACCGAACAACCAAAGGCCTGAACCTGATGACGAACCCCCAACCCGTCTATGACCGCCCCGACCAGCTCGCGCAGATTCAAAGTGGTCTGCTCCAAGGAGAAACGGTCCTCGCGGTCTACGACTGCATCGGCACCGGAACCGGATTCGTCGCCCTGACAAGCAGCAGGGTGATCCTGCAGGACAAGAGTTTCGTCGGCAACAAAGTCGCCATCACCTCAGTCCCGTACAAGAACATCCGGTCGGTGTCAGTGGTGAGCAACAAAAGCTTTTCCGGCAAGTTCTTCTCCAGCGGCAGCATCGCCATCGACGCCGGATCCAACGTCCATGTAGCCGATTTCCGTGGCGCCGACAAGTCCCGGCACGTGCACGACGTCATCTTGTGGCACATCACGCGCTAATTGCGCGCAGTAAATATCCAATGTGAACCAGACAACTACCTGGCCAGCCGGCCGATCACCGCGTTTGCTCCACGCCGCACATCGGCGAAGTCGCCGGACCACCCGAGAACACGAAGGGCCGCCTCGGCGATCGTGCGTTCGGCGTCGGAAGGAGCCATTCCGTCGTCCGACCGGATGTTGACCACCGTCTCGACAAGCCGAAACGGCAAGGTGATCGCGTCCGCTACGCCGTCACAGGCGGCGACTACGTCCCGAGCGAGGCTGGCGTAATGGCCCCGAAGTTCCTCGCGGCGCTGCCGGAAGGCCGCAAACCTGGTGGTCCGCACCTCGGGCAATAGATACAGCGCCGCGAGGTTCCAATGGCTCGCACACAGCTGCGCGACATCGAACTGAGCCAGTGCATACAACCGAATTTCCGGCGCCTCGGTGTCGCCCACCAGTCGGCCCGCCAATTCCAGCGGTTCGGCGATCGTCTCGCTCAAGAGCGCATCGAGAATGTCGTCCTTGGTCGCGAAGTGGTGGTACAGCGAGGCTTGCCGCATCCCAACCGCGTCCGCGATGCGCCGGGTCGAGGTGTTGGCGTAGCCGTGCTCGCTGAAGAGTTCGGCTGCGGCGTCAAGAATTTCGGCGCGCGGGGTCGTTCCGGGTCGCCGCTGCTGCTCGAGTCGAGGTCGGCCGGGGCCGGGATTCGCCACGGCGACATTCTGGCATTAGTCCCTGCGCAGTGTCCGAACCCGCGGCAGTGAGATTTCTGTCACTCGACAGAAACGCTGGCAACACAGAAGTTACCGGCGGCCACCAGAGCGATACATCAGCGTCACCGCAACGGTCGAGGACCCGGGAAAACTTTCAAGCGACAGGTAATCCGCCTTCGACGACCGGAGCCCTTCGTGAGCGCACCCCCGATAACCCTGCCCGCCGCCGTCACCACACAGTCGTCTGCCACCGATGCCGACAGCGCTGACCTCGCCCATTTCGGGTATCAACCACAACTGCGCCGCAAGCTCGGCAGATACGCATCCTTCGCCGCGGGATTCTCGTTCGTCTCGATCCTGACCACGATCTTCCAATTCTTCGGTCTCGGTTACTCGTTCGGCGGGGCAGCGTTCTTCTGGACCTGGCCGGTCGTGTTCGTCGGCCAATTGTTGGTCGCGCTCAACTTCGCCGAACTTGCTGCGCGATACCCGATTTCCGGCTGCATCTATCAATGGTCGCGACGCCTCGCCGGTGAGCTGGTCGGCTGGTTCGCCGGCTGGTTCATGATCATCGCGCAGATCGTCACCGCCGCCGCGGCCGCGATCGCGCTGCAGGTGGTGTTGCCGTCGGTGTGGAGCGGGTTCCAAATCATCGGAACCGACCCGGCGCTGACATCCACCTCCGGCGCGGCCAATGCGGTGCTACTCGGCTCGATCTTGTTGATACTGACCACAATCGTCAACGTCGTGGGTATCGATGTGATGTCCCGAATCAATTCGATAGGCGTGACGTGCGAAATCGTCGGCGTGATCGCGGTGATCGGTGTGTTCTTCGGCAGCGCCGATCGCGGACCGGGCGTCGTGGTGCAGACGAACTACGCCGCCCCCGGGCCATATTGGGCAGCATTCTTGGTTTCCGGCCTGATGGCCGCGTACGTCATGGTCGGATTCGACTCTGCCGGTGAGCTTTCCGAAGAGACCAAGAACCCTCGCGCCGTCGCGCCCCGGACGATCATCAGCGCGCTCTCGGCGTCGGCCCTCGGGGGCGGCCTCATGCTCATCGGTGCGCTGATGGCCGCGCCGAGCCTCAGCGACGGCCGGCTGGCGAGCGAGGGACTCGCCTACGTCATCACCTCACGCCTCGACAGTCCGTTCGGGACGCTGCTGCTGTGCACAGTTGCCGTCGCGATCGCGGTTTGCACCTTGGCTATTCAGACGGCCGGATCCCGGCTGATGTTCTCGATGGCACGCGACGGAAAGCTGCCCGCAGCCAAGTATCTTGCTGCCGTGCAGCCGAGGTTCGGCACGCCGGCTTGGCCTGCCGTGGTCATCGGAGTTCTAGGCATCGGGTTGCTGGCGATCAATCTGGGTAACGCCGCGCTGTTCGCGACATTGGCAAGCGTCTGCATCACCATGCTCTACCTCGCCTACTTACTGGTGACGGTGCCCTTGCTGGTGCGCCGGTTACGCGGGTGGCCCAAGCAGGAGCCTGAGCTGAGCACGGACGGCACCAAACTGTTTGCACTCGGCGCGCTCGGCATACCGATCAACGCGATCGCGGTCGTCTGGGGCATCGCGATGGTGGTGAACCTCGCATGGCCGCGGCCGGAGATCTACACGCCGAACGGTGGCTCGTGGTGGATGCTGTGGGCCGCACCGCTGTTCGTGCTCGCCTCACTGCTCTCTGGGGTCGTGGTACACGGAGCGCTACGTCGTCGGCCACTGAACGCAATTTCGCTCGAAGGGGCCCAATGATGAACACCGCCTCCACGATTGGCGCCCGCGACCACGCCCGCGCTCAAGCCGCAAACGCTGACTGGTCGGTCCCCGCTCCCCCCGCCGGTGTCGATCCGGACTCCGTCACCTGGGCTGAGCAGATCCCCGCAGACGGCTACGCCACAAGGGTTCTTGGTCGGGGCACGAAGCTCCGATTGACCGACCCGCAGGGACGCGGATGCGCACATCTGATCGTCTTGCGAGCCGAAGCACCTTGGGAGCGATTGAATGTCGCCGACACGGTGAAAGTGCCGTGGCAGGCCTACCTGGGCGTCGGCCACCCACTGCTTTCCGATCAGGGGCGCGTGCTCGCCACGATTGTTGCCGATACCTCGAGCCAGCACGACACGCTATGCGGCGCCTCGGCATCCGGGAGAGCGTTGCTAACCCGCGGCGCCGCCAAACATGGCCTCGGGCCGCGCGAGGTTGGGCCCACGATCTCGTTCTTCCGCGGCGTGCACGTCGGATCCGACGGATCGCTCGATGTGCTCGGAAGACGCGGCGCCGGAGCATATGTCGAGCTGATCGTCCACCTGCCGTTGATAGTCCTGTTGGCCAACGCGCCGCATCCGCTAGACCCGACGCCGACTACCCCACTCGACATCGTCGCCTGGGGCGAGCCCGCGACCCTCACCCAGCTGCCCAACACCGATCCCGAATACCAACGCGCAGTAGAAAACACCGAAAGCGCATGGGCGGCCGCACAGAACTGGAGCATGGCGTGACCGCGACAATCCCCACGCAGATCGTGCTCGACGAAGTCGTTGGGGCCTGCGCGCCGTGGTCGGCCGTCGTGCATGCCGGCGAGCAACTCGACATCATCGACCTTTACGGCAACCAGGCGGTGGACTGCCTGCTGTATTCGGCGGCCGATCACGCCGACCGGTACAGTGCCCAGGCCACAATCACCGCGCAGCGCAACATCTTTCTGACGACCGGCACTGTCTTGCGAACGGACGCCGGCACACCGTTGATGACAGTCGTCGCCGACGACGTCGGAAATCACGACACGATCGCCGGCGCCTGCTCGCTAGAATCCAACACACTGCGCTACGGCCACCACACCGCGCATCAGCATGCGTGCGTGGAGAACTTCTTGGTCGCGGCCGCCCGGTGGGGGCTCGGCAAACGCGATCTGGTGTCCAACATCAACTGGTTCATGAACGTCCCGGTCGAACCTGACGGCACTCTCGGCATCGTCGACGGCAGATCGGCTCCGGGCAAGCGGGTGGCGCTGCGCGCCGAGATCGACACCCTGGTTCTGGTGTCCAATTGCCCGCAAATCAACAACCCCTGCAACGGCTTCGACCCGACGCCGGTTCGGATGGTGATTTCGCGATGAGTACTGTCACAGTTGTTCAGCCGGGAATGCTTACCACCGTGCAGGATTGGCCGGGGCGCATCGGCTATTGGCATGTAGGGGTGCCGCCCTCAGGTCCGATGGACGACTTGTCCTTTCGGCTCGGCAACACCGCGCTCGGCAATCCCGAAGGTGCGGCGGGACTCGAATGCACGCTGACCGGACCGACGCTGCGCTTCGAGCAGGCGACCTGGGTGTGCGTCACCGGGGCTCCGGCCCCTGTCACAGTGAACGGGCACCGAGCGCCGCAGTGGCGCAACCTGCTGGTGCCCGCTGGCGGAACGCTCGCGGTCGGGCCAGCGGTGGGGCCCGGCCTGCGCAGCTACATTCTTATCGCGGGCGGCATCGAGGTCGATGAATACCTCGGCAGCGCAGCCACCTTCACACTAGGACGGTTCGGTGGCCATGCCGGACGAACGCTGCAGACCGACGATTCGCTGGTAATCGGCACTGGCGCCGCCGCGGGTGCCGGCGGTGTGCCGCTAGATAGCCAACCGGTGATCGCGCGGCGCTGGGAGGTGGCCGTGACCGAAGGTCCGCACGGCGCGCCGGAGTTCTTCACCCGCGCCGACATGACGACCATAACCGGCACCGACTACGAGGTGCATTTCAATTCCGACCGCACCGGCGTGCGCCTGCTCGGGCCGAAGCCCGACTGGGCGCGGCGCGACGGTGGTGAGGCGGGACTGCATCCGTCGAACATCCACGACACCGCTTACAGCATCGGAGCGCTCGACTTCACCGGTGACACCCCGATCCTGCTCGGTCCGGATGGGCCTAGTTTGGGCGGTTTCGTCTGCCCGGTAACCGTTGTCGCAGCGGATAAATGGAAGCTCGCTCAGATGGCGCCCGGCGACCGGGTGCGATTTGTTCCGGTCCGGGCCGATCATGCCGCGCCGTTGCGTAGCCTCGGCACCGACCGGCGCGCGAGCCTACCGATCGTCCTGTCGGCGGGCGGCGACAACGACGACGGAATCTTGCGCCGCAGCGAACTCGACGACGCCACCGCACTGACCTATCGTCGTGCGGGCGACGACGGGGTACTCATCGAATTCGGGGAAATGACACTGGATCTCAGGCTTCGTGCGCGGGTCAACGCCTTGCACCAGCACCTGCTGGCACAGCCGCTCAACGGCATCGTCGAGCTCAATCCAGGGATCCGTTCGTTGCAGATCCGCGTAGACCCGCAGCTCCTTCCGATCCGGCGCCTGCTGGCTGCTTTGACCGAGATAGAAACCGAACTGCCGGCCATCGATGACCTGGTGGTGCCGAGCCGCACCGTACACCTGCCACTGTCCTGGGACGACCCGGCGACGCGCGAGGCGATCACGCGATACATGCACGGCGTCCGCGCGGACGCCCCGTGGTGTCCGTGGAACATCGAGTTCATCCGACGCATCAATGGTTTAGACAGCACCGCTGATGTTTTCGACACAGTCTTCGAAGCCGAGTACCTGGTGCTGGGACTGGGCGATGTTTACCTCGGCGCACCGGTGGCCACCCCGACCGATCCCCGCCACCGACTCGTCACCACTAAGTACAACCCTGCGCGCACCTGGACGCCGGAGAATGCGGTCGGCATCGGCGGCGCCTATCTGTGCATCTACGGCATGGAGGGACCGGGTGGTTACCAGTTCGTCGGGCGGACCACTCAGGTGTGGAATCATCTGCACCCCAGGTCATCTGATCCCTTCGAGGTTGGAACGCCGTGGCTGCTACGCTATTTCGACAGAATCTCTTGGTATCCCGTAAGCGCGGAGGAGCTGCTCGATCTGCGGGCGGACATGGCGCGCGGCACGGGTGAAGTCAAGATTCTGGACGGCGAATTCTCGTTAGCCGGATATCGGAAATTCCTTGGTGACAATGAAACATCCATCACCGAGTTCCGTACCCGTCAGCGGCGCGCCTTCGACGCCGAACGGCAGGCGTGGCGCGACGCGGGCGAACTCGACAGCGCAGCCGGGGATCTGGTCGAGGTGAGCGCATGACCGTCTGGATACACCGCCGACCAGAATTGGATGTCTGCGCCGACGCCGCGACTGCGACTGGCCCGCTGGCCGGGCTACGGCTGGCGGTCAAGGACAACGTCGACGTCGCGGGGCTGCCGACGACCGCCGGATGTCCCGACTACGCCTACCTTCCAGATCGTGATGCCCCGGCGGTCGCGGCGTTGACCGCGGCTGGAGCGGTGGTGGTCGGCAAGACCAACCTCGACCAGTTCGCCACCGGGCTCGTCGGAACCCGTTCACCCTATGGCGTCGTGACGGACAGTCGCAGATCCGAATTCATCTCGGGCGGTTCGAGTTCCGGTTCGGCTGTCGCGGTCGCCGAGGGCAGCGCGGACATCGCGATCGGTTCCGACACAGCCGGGTCGGGCCGGGTACCCGCTGCACTGCAAGGCATCGTAGGAATCAAACCGACCGTCGGGGTGGTGTCTTCCGACGGCGTCGTCCCAGCGTGCCGGTCCTACGATTGTGTGAGCATCTTCGCCGCGGACTTGACCCTCGCGAATCGCGCGATGGCCGTGTTAGCCGCGGGTGCACCACAACGACACTTGCCCAGCGATGTCCGGCTCGCTGCGCCACCGCGTCCGGTGGTCGCCGTTTTCGCAAACATGCCCGACCTCGACGACGACTGGCGCGCGGCGTTCGACGGTGCCGTGAGTGCCCTCGAGCTCGCTGGGGCCCGCATTGTTCGCGTTGATGAGCAGCCCTTTTTGGCAGCCGCACGATTGCTCTACGACGGCGCGCTTGTTGCCGAGCGCTATGCCGCGGTAGGGGAATTCATCGACCGCGCGTCGCCCTCGATCGATCCGATCGTGGGTGCAATCATTCGACGAGCCAAGGACATTCCCGCTCATCGATTGGTTTCCGATCTGGCCGAACTCGAGCGGCTGCACGCCGTCGCCATGGCCAGCCTCGCGGGGGCGGACGCCCTACTGGTTCCTACCGTGCCATGCCATCCCACGATCGCGGAAGTCGATGCAAATCCGGTTGCGGTCAATTCGCGACTGGGCACCTACACCAACTTCTGCAATTTGTTCGACATGTGTGGCGTTGCGGTGCCCGCCGGGACCGCGGGCTCTGCGCAATTCGGCGTCACCGTGCTGGCCCGGGCGTTCGAGGACGCGGTGGCCCTGGACATCGCCGCGATGCTGACCGGTGACACCGCGCCCGAACCGGCGTGGCCGACCGCCGTCGCGCCGACCTCCGAGCTCGTGGTGTTCGGCGCCCACCTGCTCGGGCAGCCGCTCGCGCATCAGCTCACCGGTCTCGGCGCGCGCTGGGCCGGGGAGGTCTCCACCGCGCCGCGCTATCGACTGGGCGCGTTGGACACCGACCCGCCCAAACCGGCAGTCACCCGCTGCCCCGACGGCGAGAACGGCGTCAGCGTGCTCGGCGAGCGCTGGCTGCTTTCCCCGGCGGCGTTGGGCCACTTCCTCGCTGCGCTGCCGGCGCCCATGCAACTCGGCGCGGTCGAGTTGCATGATGGGAACTGGGTCACCGCTTTCGGATGTGACGCCGCAGCCGCGGCACGAGCCAAGGACATCAGCGAATACTGCGGCTGGCGTGCAGCATTGGCGGCTGGAGCAGTCTGAGTCGAGCCACGCTACCGCTGAGAAAGAACCAGGGCGCGCTTCGCTCGCGGCTGCAGATCCAGGCGCAACGCAGTAGCGTCGAGCAATGCATATCGGATTGCATATCGGCAACTTCACCTGGCCGGGCGGACCGCCGACCCTTGCCCGAGATCTGCGCCGGATCGCGGTCACCGCCGAAGACGCTGGCTTCGACCGGATCAGCGTCATGGACCATCTCTGGCAGATCAGCTTCAACGGCCCGCCCGAAGCCGACATGCTCGAGGCCTACACGACCTTGGGCTATCTCGCAGCCTGCACCTCGCGCGTCCAGTTAGTGGCATGGGTGACCGCCGTGGTCTACCGTGAGCCGGGACTGCTCGCCAAGATGGTCAGCACGCTGGACGTGCTGTCCGAGGGGCGCGCGTGGCTCGGCATCGGGGCGGCGTGGAACGAGGCAGAGGCACGCGGGCTGGGCCTGCCGTTTCCGCCGACAGCCGAACGCTTCGAACGCCTCGAGGAAGCGTTGCAAATCTGCCGGCAGATGTGGGACGAAAGTGACGCCCCGTACCGCGGCAACCACTACACGCTGGAACGGACACTGAACCGGCCGCAGCCGCTGCGGCGGCCGCCGATCCTCGTCGGCGGGGAGGGCGAGCGCAAAACGCTGCGTCTCGTCGCGCGCTACGCCGACGCGTGCAACCTTTTTTACAGCCCGAACCTCGAGCAAAAACTAAACGTGCTGCGCGCGCACTGCACCGACGAGGGCCGCGACTACAACGAGATCGAAAAGACCGTGCTGATGCCATTCGACATCGGCGAAAACGGCGAGCGGGCAGACGCTTTGCTCGACCAATTGCACCAACTGGCGGCGCTCGGTATCGCGCACGCGCACGGCAGAGTTCCGCACGTCGAGCGAATCACCCCGCTGGAAATTATCGGGGAACGGATCGTGCCGGTAGCGGCCACGCTGCAACCAGCGGGCTGAGAAATCGCCGACTCTACTCCTCCTCCATGTCTAGCTCGACGAAGAAAACGCCGTGTGGCGGAAAGACTTTCTCGGTCGTTTGACCCTCCACCACCGTGTACGCGACTTTCCATTCGCCTGCGTGCAGCGCCTTCACCACGCATTCCTCGCCTTCGTCTTCACTGCCGATGATCGCGAGATGGCCGCGTTCGTCGACGTCGAAAATAAGGTCCCCGTGGCAATCAGTCAGTTGGTGTTCGGTGCCGAATTTGTCGATGTAGAAACTGGGCATCGGTTTGCCCCTTTCTTTTCACACCGAATGCTATTCGGCCCTGCCCGTAATCGGTAGGCAGTGACGAGCCAGCGCCCCGTCATGTTCCGCGAACTGCGGCACCAATATTCAACCGACCCGTGGGAGCGGTGGCGGGAGTCAGCAAGACCAGTGTGCCGCCGAGTACCACTTGTAGGCGCGCGCGCAGTTCGGCGGCGGTGACGGCCGACGAACGCGATAGTGCAGACTCGCCGCACTGCGACGGTGAGCTCGGGATGGACGAGTCGGACGAATTGCACCAGGGTCTGTAGTTCGGTGGTCAGGACATCGTGTCAATCGGCAAATAGTTTAGGTAATTAGCAAGGCGCCTGATTTGATGTTCGATACCGAAAGTAAGAATTTCGGTTTTCTTTGTCGGTCTAAGCCTACCGGCGCGGACATATGTCATTACCTTAAGTAGATAAGGACGAAAGTGTTTATTTACTCGGCGACAAGCACTAAAATTCGAGCCGGACCGAGATCAAACCAAATGCAATTCGCGGCCTGCGTGTTCGGAAGCCCGAGACCGCTGACTCCGATGCGGGCGCGGCGAATCTCCGCCCGATTAGACGGCGCTCACCATCCGACGCAACGCGGCAACGTCTTCATCGATCGTCCGACGAGAAGGGGCGTGGAATGCTCAACCTAATTGTGCAGCCAGCGGATTGGTGGCCGGCGTCAGCGAGACCATGGTGCCATCACGTACCGCTCGAAGACCGGCGGGTGATCACGGCATTCTGCGACGCCGCACTCGCCGCGCCTGCCAACTGCATTCCCACCCAGCGGAGAGGTCTGTGATGACGATTCAGCGGTTAGGCCTTCCCGGTATGGCGAGAGTGCCTCCTGCTCGGCTCGTGCGAGCGGTCGAAACAGTTCGCAATGCAGTTGCGACAGCCCACGCGAAAATGGCGCCCGCGCCAATCGCTTTGTTGGAAATGATTTCGGCACAGTGGTTTTCGCAGGCGATTTATGCGGCCGCCGATCTCGGCATCGCGGACGCCTCGCCGGCGGTCCGCTGACTGGCGACGAACTCGCCGTGCGGATCGACGCTGACGCAGACGGGGTTGCACGGTTGATGCGGTGCCTGACCAGTCGCGGCGTGTTCTGCGTTCGGTCCGATGGACGCTTTGCACTCAATGCCATGGCCGATCCGCTGCGGTCCGACGCCGCAGTCTCATTGCGAGCACTGGCCCGGTTTATCGGCTCGCCCGAACACCGCGAGCACTGGTCCCACGTCACGTCGGCGGTCCGGACCGGTCGGGACGTGCTGCCAGCGGTTCGAGGAACGTCGTTCTTCGGCTATACCGAACAAAATCCCGTATTCGGTGCGGTGTTCGATGCTGCGATGACGAGCCTGAGTGAGATGTCGATCGATCCGGTGCTCGCGGCCTACGACTTCAGCAACTTCGACACCATTGTTGATGTCGGCGGTGGGCATGGCCGATTCCTCAGCGGAATCCTCGGGCATTCGCCAGGTGCACGCGGGATCTTGTTCGATCTGCCCGCGGTGGTGGCGGGCGCATCGACAGAGTTGGCGAAGGCGGGCGTTGCCGATCGATGCACCGTCATAGAGGGGTCGTTCTTCGACACCGTCCCCACGGGCGGAGACGCCTACGTGATGAAGTTAATCCTGCACGACTGGGCAGACGATAAAGCCGTCGAGATTCTGCGCAACATAGCACTGGCAGCGCCGAGAGAAAGCCGGCTGTTGTTGATCGAGGCTGTTATACCTGAAGACAATTCGCCGCATGTGGGAAAGTTGATCGACATCGAGATGCTCACCTGTATCGGCGGGCGTGAACGCACCGCCGCCGAGTTCCGTCAATTATTGCGCCGGGGCGGTTTCGACCTCGTTCGGATCGCGTCGACCGCGTCGCCCATAAGCATCGTGGAAGCAAAACCACGGTAGTACTCGCCGGTTGATTCCGGTCAATTTCGCCAGCGCAGCATAGCCGTCATCGGTTCCCGGCCGGTGCCTGCGCACGGCCTAGTCTCCGGCGCAACGCACGACGGACCTGCCGCTCCGCACTCTTCCTTCTACGCGCCCGAATCGAGGTAGACGTGGGCGAGTTGCAACGCTGCCTCCAGCTCCCGCCGACGCTCGAGCACGACGTGACCAAGGATCTCCTCGACCCTCTCCATCCGATACACAACGGTGTTCTTGTTCACTCCGAGACGCCGCGCGGTCCGTATCGGGCTGAGGTTCTCCTCGAAGTAGACCTGCAGCGTCATCCGCAGCCGCGCCATCTGCTCGTCCTCGGTCGCGAGTTGACCGAGCTCTGTGCGGACGAAACGCTCAGCGGCCAAAGGGTTCATGGTGAGCAGGTCGAGCAGGGCGACGTCGCGGTGAAACACGACCCGATGCGTGCCTTGACCCGGCAGTCGGGCCACCCTGCGCGCCGCGGCCGCTTCCTGATGAGTTTGGACCAGGCCCTCCATCCCCGCAGCGGCGCCGCCGACCGCCACCCTTACGACGTCAGGTACAGACAACGCGGGTCGGCGCCGCGTAGATCGAGGTGCAAAGAGCCGCGCCCACCCCCAGACGACCCAGTTGCCCACCGGGACGAGCATGTACTCGCCATCTCCGATCGCGACGCCGATCCGCGCGGCCACGGTCTCCAACGCTGCCGCATGCCGGTCGTCGGGCTCCGCCGGCTCCATCCAGACGATGAACCCGACATGCGTCCCGGACACCTCGTAACGCAAGCCCGCGGTTGCCCGCGCCGGCGGTACCTTCTTGCCGCTCAGTAAGGCTTTCAGCATCTCCTCACGCACGGCCGCGGCACCACGAGCATGACGCGCGCTTTCCTCCAAGTAGATCTGAGTGAGTTGTACCGACACAGCGTCGACGTAGGAGAAGAAGAACCGGGACGCATGTTTGAGTGCATCGGCTCGGACATCTCCGTCGGCCTCGATCTGGGCAGCCGCAGTCTCCCAAGCCCTTTCGACGAGATCATGGCCGACGCGGTAGGCGCGGAGCATTGCGTGCAACTCGACTCCGCGACGCACCAATTCGGCCGGCCAGCCGACCGCAGCAGGCGGTGGGTCGAGGTCTACCCGCTCAGCGCTGAGCCGTACACCGTGCCACACATCGTGCACCGTCCGGATCGCGACGGTTTCGGTAAGGCTGCGTAGGTCGTCATCGCGTTGTCCGAACTCGCCGACACGATCGAAGATCGCGTCCCCGATCTGCGCTCCGAGGAGATCCGGATCGATCGCGTCAGCGATCCGATTGAGGAAAACGGCGATCGCCCGCTCACGATCGCCACCCGACGCTCGCGAGTCAACCGCCGACATGCTGCACCAATCTGTGATCGCGTGGTAGACCGCCGACTCGCCCCGTCCATGGACGGACGCAGTGACCGCGGCGATCTGTGCGATCTTGCAGGCCTTGCCGAGGCATCAGCCACTGCACCCAGAGCCATCATGCCCTTTACCAGGATGGCGACAGTAAGCAGCCCAAGTCAGGCCGGCTGCTTCCGGGTAACCTCGACCATCAACTTCGAGTAGCCCTTCACGAAGTTGGACTGCGGGTATTCCGGCTCCGAAACCACCTTGATGTCGTCGAACCGGGCAAGCAACTCCTCCCAGAGGATTTTCAGCTGCAGTTCGGCGAGCCGACTGCCCATGCATCGGTGCACTCCGAAACCGAACGAAAGATGGTGGCGTGCGTTGGAGCGACCGATGATGAAATCGTCCGGATTCTCGAACTTGCGCTCGTCCCGGTTGCCCGAGCAATACCACATGACGACCTTGTCGCCCTTCCGGATGAACTGCCCGTTGAGAATGGTGTTTTTCGTGGCAATGCGGCGCATATAAGCCAGTGGAGTCTGCCACCGGATGATTTCGTTCACCATCTTCGGAATGAGCTTGTGATCCGCTTTGAGTTTCGCGAATTCGTCGGGGAACTGGTTGAGTGCGAGCACGCCGGCGGTCATCGAATTGCGGGTGGTGTCGTTGCCGCCCACGATGAGCAGCATGAGGTTGCCGAGGAATTCCATCGGACGCTTGATCAGGTCTTTGGTGTCCTCGGACGACTGGAGCAGGGTGATCAGGTCGAAACCGGGCTCCTGCCCCGCCGCCAGGCGCGCGGCCTTGTCATGCCAGAGGGCGCTCAAGCCGCGCGCCATGTCGGCGAGACCGTCGAACGTCTCATCCATGTCGTTCTCGCCGCCGTTTGCCTCCGCGCTACCGGCCGCCAGGTCCGACCAGTACACCAGCTTGCGGCGCTGCTCATAGGGGTAGTCGAGCAAGGTCGCGAGCATACGTGAGGTCAGTTCGATCGAGACCTTGTCGACCCAGTCGAAAGGCTTTCCGACCGGCAGGTTGTCGAGGACCTCCTGTATCCGCGAGCGGATGAGTCCTTCCATTTCCTGGAGGTTCTTGGGGGCGACCACGCCCTGCACCGCGGCGCGCTGCTGGTCGTGACGGGGCGGGTCCATCGCGATGAACATTTCCACGTCGAGGCCGTCCGGCAGTTCCCCGATCACGATGAACGGCTCGGCCGAGAACGTCTCGTAATCCTTGTCGACGGCGACGATGTCGTCGAATCGGGTGACCGACCAGAAGCCGCCGAACGGACTGTCCGCCTGGTAGTGGACGGGCGCTTCGTCACGCAGGCGTTTGAAGTACGGAATCCATTGGCCCTGCCGGAACATGAAAGGGTTGCTGACGTCGATCTCTTCCAGCGGCACCGTCGAAACGTCAGGAATCGGTCGCTCGACGAAGCGCGGTTGATTGTCGCCAACCACTTTCTTCTTCGCCTTTTGGTAGTAATGCATGCCCTGAATCTGCACGTCGAGCGGAATTGTCGCCTGGGCCTTGGTGACTGCTTTATCGAGCATCTTCATAAGTGTTGTCTCCCTTCTCGCATCTGGAATTCGCCGGAGCCGGACCGTCATGCCATCTTTGGGTGGGCAAGCTGATGCGGAGTCCATCGAGCTCTAAAACGAGGCTATGAGCGGGGAAACAGGCTCACAATGGCGTGTCGGACCGGTCCGGGGGCCCATTGATTGGTGCGACGAGCTACCCGTGCTCCGGGCTTTCTCCGGCACTCGGGTAATCGGGGAGGTTAGGCGGTTTACTACACCGTTCGTTGTGGTCGCCACTGCAGGAGTATCGGTTGCTCTGGCAGCTGGCAGGGTTACCG
Source organism: Skermania sp. ID1734 (assembly GCF_007489285.1). Classification (GTDB taxonomy): domain Bacteria; phylum Actinomycetota; class Actinomycetes; order Mycobacteriales; family Mycobacteriaceae; genus ID1734. The sequence continues at coordinate 104,698 of NZ_VLIY01000007.1, read as the reverse complement.
ACACGGTCGGTTGCGTTCGGTCGCAATCTCGATGGCTTCGTGGACCCGCTTGTTTCGGGCTAGTTGTGGATCGAGCAGCCCGAGCGGCCCGCGTGCGAGCAGTGCCGACGCGACCCAGCGTGGTGCAACGATTCGCCCGGATCGGTGCTCGATGCCGCGCACGAGTCTCGACACGGCCGCGTCGAGCGTGATCGGTTCGGTGAGGAAGGCGGGGAACGCTTTTCGCATGGTGGCGGCGCTGGGTTGGGTGAATGCGGAACTGACCATGTCGGTGTCGATGAAGCCGAAGTAGGCGACGCCTGCGGTGGCGCCGGTGGCGGCGAGTTCGACGCGTAGCGCTCGTCCGAGCTGTTCGACAGCGGCCTTGCTCATCGCATAGGACGCGTTGAGTCCACCGTTGAGGAACGCGTAGATCGATGAGATCAGCACGATGTGTCCGCGGGCGGCGAGGATATGGGGCAGCGTCGACTTCACGGTCCTGAACACGCCGTTGATGTTGACGTCGAGGGTTCGCTCGAAATCGGCGACCGTGATGTCGGCTACCGTTGTCGTCGGCGGCGCGATGCCGGCGTTGGCGATCACCACGTCGATTCCCCCGAACCGCGACGCGGTGTTCGTGGCGGCCTCGTCGAGCGCGTGGAGGTCGGTGACGTCGGCCTCGAAAAATATGACGCGTGAGCCCAGTTCGGTCGCGAGAGCCTTGAGGTGGTCCGGTTCGAGCCCGACCAGGGTGACGTTGGCGCCCTTGGCATGGAGTTGGCGGGCTGTTTCGGCGCCGATGCCGCGCGCGGCGCCGGTGATCAGGACGGTCTTGTTCGGAATGGACAGTTTCGAAGCCAATGCGACACCTTCGTTTCGGTTACGGGAATGCGAGCGGCTGCCGATTCGCTTACTGATTACCGCCGGCTGTGGGCAAGTTCGTAGTCGGCTTCGTCGAGTGTGCGGGTTAGGTTGCGGTATTCGAAGGTGAAACCGGGCCAGCTGATCGGGTTGGTGCCGTTCGCAGTCTTGTACCAGCTGGTGCAGCCCTGGCTCCACACCGTGTCGCGAATGCGCTTGTGCAGCTTGTCGTTGAACGAATCCTGAACCTCCGCGCGGACGTCCAGCCAGGCCACGTCGCCCCCGGGCGAGGCGCCGCACGGCCTGGAGGACGTAGCCGATTTGCGCCTCGAGCATGAAGATGATCGAGCTGTGCCCGAGGTTGGTGTTGGGACCGTACAGGACGAACAGGTTCGGGAACTTGCTCACGCTCACGCCCAGGTAGGCGCGTGCGCCGTCACGCCATTCCTCGTGCAGCACGGCGCCGTCGCGGCCCGTGATATGCATGGGGGCCAGCAGATCGGTCGCCTGGAATCCGGTGCCGAGGATGATCGCGTCGACCTCGTGCAGTTCGCCGTCGGCGGTGACGATCCCGTTCGGCCGGATCTCGGTGATTTCGGTTGTCACCACGTCGACGTTGGGGCGGACGACCGCATCGAAGTAGTCGTTGGAGATGAGAATGCGCTTGCAGCCCATGGGATCTGTGGGGGTCAACTTGGCGCGCAGCTGCGGGTCGGCGACTTTCCTGCCGAGGTAGCGGCGGAAACGCGCTTTGAACGGCGCCATCAGCCGCGGGACACGGGTGAACGCCAACGCTCGCGGCTCCAGCTCCCAGTAAGTGGCCCACCGGGAAAACCGCAGCAGCCCGGGTACTTTTGCGAACCCGGTACGGGCCAGGCGTGGATAGGCGTAGTCCGGCTTGGGGATGATGTAGGTCGCACTGCGTTGAAACAGTTCCAGTCGCGCGACTTTCGGCGCGATCTGTGGGACGAACTGGATCGCCGACGCGCCGGTGCCGATGACGGCGACGTTCTTGCCGGCAAGGTCGTAATCGTGGTTCCACCGCGCCGAGTGGAACATCTCGCCCTCGAACGTGTCGATGCCCCGGATCCGCGGGTAGACGGGGCGATTCAGTTGACCGGTCGCGGCGACCAGAACGTCGGCGCGATGAGTGGTCCCGTCGGAGAGCTCGAGGCTCCAGGTTCCGGTGCTGTCGTCGAACGACGCGCCGAGCACCTCGGTGTTGAACCGAACGTGGCGAACGATGCCGTACTTTTCGGCAGTGTCGTTGAGGTACTGGCGGATCTCCGGTTGCGGCGCGAATCGGCGCGACCAGTCGGCCTTGGGCTCGAAGGAGAACGAGTACAGGTGTGATGGAACGTCGCAGGCGGCACCGGGGTAGGTGTTGTCGCGCCAGCAGCCGCCGACCTCGCCGGCCTTCTCGAAGATCGTGATGTCGTCGAAACCGTTGCGCCTCAGTTGGATCGCCATGCCCAGTCCCCCGAAGCCGGTTCCGATGATCGCGATCGACGGCGAGTGTGCCATGCGTTGTTTCCTTTCCGGGTGGTGCTTGGGGCCGTGTGTCGGCTCACCCTCGGTCATGCTGTTTTTTGCTTTCGGCGCGTTCGATCGCCTTCGACAGTGCCGCGTTGTGGACCATCGACTCGTCCATCAGGTTGGTGACGACACCGCGCAGCTGCAGCATCGGCAGTACCCACCACGGCGCTGCCACGCGCGGGGAGCGGCGTTCGATGCCGGTGATGATCGCGCGGACGATGTCCTCGACCGGAATGGGATCGGTGAACATGGCGGGCAGCGCTTTTCGTGCCTCGTCGATGTGGTCGATCGCGAAAGTTTGTTCGGCCATGTCGGTTTGGATGAACCCTGGATACACCACTCCGGCGGTCGCGCCGTAGTGTGCCAATTCGACGCGTAGCGCGCGCGTCAACTGTTCGATCGCGGCCTTGCTCGCCGCGTACGGCGAATTCAGCGCACCGTTGAAGAAGGCGTAGATCGACGACACGACGACGACGTGGCCTTGGCGTTTCACGATCGACGGCAGTGTCGCCCGGATCGTGCGCCACTGACCCATCAGATCGATGTCGATGCCGCGTTCGAATTCCTTGGGGTCGATCGTGAGCAGCGTGTCGGGTGGTGGTGCAATTCCGGCGTTGGCGACAACGACGTCGATGCCGCCGAAGCGCTCGATCGTGGCCTCCGCCGCCTCAGCCAGGGCGTCATAGTCGGCGACGTCGGCTTTGAACGCGGCCGCATTGTCGCCGAGTTCAGCGGCGAGTTTCTCGAGTGGCCCCAGCGTCCGCCCGACCAGTGCCACGCAGGCACCTTTCGCGATAGCCTGCCGGGCGATCTCCGCGCCGATGCCGCGCGCCGCGCCGGTGACGAAGACGACCTTGCCGTTCAGATCGATCCGGTCGTTGCGGTCGAAGACGGCCCCGACGACGGGGACTTGCCGTGCCATCCCGGTCGCTACGCGCCCGGCCTCCTTCAATGCTTGTCCGATGTTCACGTGCTCGCCCTTCCTGTTTCGGGTGTTCCGGTGGTGTGGCCGAGGGCTGCGGCGCCGAGCCAGCGCGTCGCGTACAGCGCTATCTGGACGTCGAAGGCGTGGTCGGGATCGTCGAGGTCACCGGCGCACAGTTCGATGGCCTGCTGGACCCGGTATTGAATGGTGTTGCGGTGGCGGCCCATTTCCTCGGCGGTCGCCGAGTAGCTGCGTTCACGGCGCAGGAAGATCCGCAATGTTTCCCGCAGCCACTCGTTGCGGGGATCGTCTGCGGCGAGCGCACCCAGCGTGGCGGTGACGAAGCTACGCACGGCGTCGAGGTCGTTGGCGAGCATCGCCAGCGGAGCGAATCGTTGGTAGGTGAGCACCCGCGGCAGCGAAGGGCCGCCTTCGGTGGCGATCAGGTGGACTCGATCCGCCTGGGTGATGGTCCGCTTGAACCCGTCGATTCCGCGTTCGGGCAGCCCGATCGCCAACCGCGCCCGTTTGGTGCGCTTCTCCAGCGCTGCCGACAGCGCGGCGCCGTCGATTGTTCGACTGTCCCGCACCGAAAACCACATTCTGGCCTGCCGTTCGCCGGTCGGCACGATCAACGGGACGGCCACCGCACCCAGGCGCGGCGCGAGCAACCGCGCGACCTCGTCGAACACAGCCGGAGCGTTGCGGGTCGGCACAGTTTGGTCGAGCCAGATCTCGGCGGCAACGTGGATCCCGGCGAACCGGTACCCGAGCGCCTGCTCGGCGGCGTCGAGGTCGTCGTTGGATCCATCGAGGATCTGCGCGATCCAGGTCTGCTTGAGCCCGCCGCGACTGCTCATCAAACGGTCGCGCTCCTGCTCATAGGCGACCTCGACGTGCATCACCACCTTGTCGACGAAACGCATCGAGCGCGCGATGATCGCGGCGGTGGCCGGTGCGCGGTCGGGCTCGGGCAGTTCTGCGATGCGGCGTAGAGCGACGTCGAGAAAACTGGCGTGACCAATCCGGTAGGACCGTGACAGCGCCGACAGTGGCACGTCGCGCTGTGCCAGTGCCCGCGCGAAGCTCATGGCAGAGGTCGGCGCCGAGACCGACTCCAGCGGCGTGTCGTTGGCAAGGTAGTGCAGCCCGCTGACGATGTTTTCGGCGATGCTCGCTTCGAGCAGTTTCACCAGCTGCCAGTCGAAGCCGAGCCGATCGATGCGGGTACGGGTCATCTCGACAAGTTCGCCGATCAACGCGTCACGACGCCCGGCCATTTCCCGCGCAACGTAGGCGACCGAGTCCTGTGCAGTCATTCCAAGGTCCTCGGTCCGTCGTCTCTACCTGCAGTCAGCGGCCTGCGGCGTAGGCCACGCCCGCATTCAGCCGCGACTGGAACCGGTCCGTCGAGGCCACCGCGAACGGACGCGCGCCGTCCAATCCCAGATCGCGCAGGTTGTTCGCCATGCGGTGTCGCGATGTCCCGACCCGCAGCTTGAGCCCACCGGGCAGGTGTGCCTGCATGCCGTTGCGCAGGTCGACATTGGTGCGCACCATCGCGCCGTGGTTGAACGAATACAGCACCAAGGGCATCGGCGGGGTCGGCAGTACCGGCACCGCGCGGCCGGACAGCTCCATGATCGTGGATCCATCGTCGGGGTCTTCGGTCACGCTCGAGAAGCGGCCGCCACCGAGTTCGAAGCTGATCGGGGCGACGAACTTCGGATAACCCCAGATCTCCGAGCCTGCGGCACAGGCTTCCCGCGTCGTCACCGGCAGATCGAGAATGTAGGCGCCCTGCTCGCGCCGGTCCGGGCTGCGCAGCAGCTGGGTCCACCCGGTCAACGGCCGATGCCGCTTGCTCCCCTCGGGATTGACCAGGATCCCGACCCCGACCTCGTTGTAGGGGCCGATCGACGTTTGCCGGTACTCGTAGAGCGCGACCGCGACCACCGGGCGGTGGCCGAAGTGGATCGCGGGCACGAGCCCGGTGCCGGCGAGCTTGTCGGCGACGGCGTCGGGGTCGGCGCTGAATAGCGCAAAAACGTTGGAGTTGTCGTAGTACAGGATCGGCAGGTCGACAGCACCGGTGGAGGTCGACACGGTCGTGGTCGGTACCGCGAAAAACGGCTCCTGCGCGTAATGGGTCGGGATCACGGTCGACATTTGGCCAGTACCTCTTCCTGAATATCCTCGATCACCGCGAGCCGGTTGATCTGGTTGGTTCCTTCGAAAATGATCGGCAGCCGCGCGTCCCGGAACGCCTTCTCGACCCGATTGGCATGCAACACACTGTGATTGCCGATCAGGTCCATAGCGGTGTTGCAAACGTTGAGCGCGTGATCGGTGCAGTAGAGCTTGGTCATCGACGCCGCGGCCTGGGTCGGGATGAACGTACGTGCCTGGTCCCACACCATGCCCCGGATCGCCGCGGTCTCGGCGATCATGTCCGCCAACATCAGCTGGATCTCCTGATAGTCGACCAGCGGTTTACCCGCAAGTGTTGTCGTGCAGGCGAAATCGAGCGCCGCCTCGAGTGCCGCGCGCGCGAAACCCACCCCCATGGCGGCCACCGGGATGCGGGACACGTTGAGTGTGGCGCGGTTGAGTGCCCAGCCGTTGCGCAACCCGCCCACGACATGGGACTCCGGGACGAACACATCGCGGAGTTCGAACTCCGCTGTGCCCGAGGCACGCATGCCCATCTTGTGTTCCTTGCGCAGCGGCACGAATCCGGGAGTCGGCGGTTGCACGACGAACACGGTCCACGACTGCATACCCTCTCCCTCGAGAGCGGCGAACACGCAGATGGTTTTGGATAGATCGGCCGCGCCGATGAAGCGTTTGCGACCGGTCAACCGCCAACCACCGGGCACCCGTCGGGCGACCGTCCCCGGCGAGTACCGCTCGGCGCCGTGCCCCTCTTCCACGTCCGAGCCAGCGGTCGGCTCGGTGATAGCGAACGAAAACGGATGCAGTTCACCGGCTTTGACCTCCTTGAACGCCGGGATCAAGAACCGGCGAATCGCATTTGGGTCACCGGAAAACAGGATCGGGCACTGCCCGAGCGCGGGCACCATCAGATTGAGCATGAGTCCACCGCACGCACGGGCGAACTCCTCGACCTTGACCGCCAGCGCCCACACCGGGTGATGCTCGGTCATCACAATGGCGGTACCGAACGGAGGCGGCAGCACCATGTCGGACATGAAGCCCTCACGCCCGGCCCGCGAAAGCACTTCCCGCATCAACGGATGCACTTCGGTCAGCGGTGGTTGCGGCGCGAGATCCAATTCCAGCGCGACCGGGGCAATGACCCGATCAGCGAACTCGCGTGCGCGACGGCGCAACGCGGCGAGCGGCCGCGGCAGCCGGTCGGTATCGCGCTCCCACAGCTGCTTCGGTGTGTAGCCGACGATTCGGCGGGACAGCGGATTCAACCGGGGGAAGGCCGTGCGGGTGGACAACGGATCGGTTACCGCGACGAACCCGTCGAGTGCCTCCTGCCTCATTGTCCGCGCTCCCATTCGGCGACGAACAAGTTCAGCTCTACCGGGGTGCCTCCGAGTACCCGTAGCGTATTGGCGTCACGCACCAGCTTCTCCAATCCGAAGTCCTGCATATACCCGCGGCCACCGAGGACCTGCATGCCGTTGTTCGTCGCCACACACACCGCCGGGTGGAACAGGGCGCGCACCCCGGCGAGTTCCGCAAGAGCTTCGCCGCCCGGTGTTTTCGCCGCAAACGATGCCAGATAGTGGTTGGCCGATCGGGCGGTCGCAGAGATGGTGCCGAGCATCTGCGCCACCGCCGGGTACTGGTCGATCACCCCGCCGCCCTGGCGTCTGCCACCGGCATAGGCTCGGGCCAGCACGAGACTGTGGTCGACGAGTCCGGCAGCGATGGCTGTCATACCGAGGTGGTCGAGGTAGAGCGCCTCGGCGAGTGCGGCTGTGTCCGTCACCGTCGTGGCTGCGGTGGTGCGCACGGTCGCGGTCAGCAATTCGTCGAAACCGTGGCTGTGTGGCCGTGGCTCGACGGCACAGTCGGCGCGATCGGCCAGCAGCCAGCCGACCTCGCGCCCGTCGAAGACGGCCACCAGCACCGACGCCCACGGCGCGCCGACGACGACGCGATCACGCGCGGGATCGAAGTAGTCGCGCAGCAGCGCGGTGTCTGCCTCGGCCAGACCCCGCCCGGCGAGCAGTTTCGCCAACGCCTGCCGACCGAAACCGTAGTGGCCCTGCAACGACAGTGCCGGCGGCGCACCAGTGTGGTCGAGCCCGAGGCGCGCCACCAGCCACTGCGCCAGCGCCAACCGGTGCAACGCGAACGCGACACCACCGTTGACCGCGGCCAGCGCTCGCAGCGCGCTCACCCCGAAGTCCGTTGATTCCCACAGACTTTGCGCACCGAGTAGGCCCGCGGCATGAGCCTGCTCGATGACGTCGCACAGCACATCGGGACTCATGACGTGTTCATGGCGCTCCACCAGCGGCGACACCACCTCGGCACCGAAACTGTCGACGGCCGCTCGTCGCGTCGCGCTGTCGACGATTGTTTCATGCTCGCTCATCCTCGTACTCCTAGGTGACCGCGGCTTCGAGTTCGTCGAGGGCCCCACCGCAATAGACCGCGACGTCCTGCACATGCGGCAGTGCCTCCCGACAGGCGGTGATCCCGAAATTGAGCTTGCCGTCGTGGGACAGAATCGTGATGTTGAGGGCCTCGTTCTTCGACAACAGCGACATCGGATAGAACTCCTCCATCCGGGCGTCCCCCGCGAACAGTGGTGTCCGCGGACCGGGAACGTTCGAGATGACTAAATTGAACATCGGACGGATCGCGCCCGCCCCGGGAATGACCTGTTTGGCCAGCCACGGCGTGCCGGCGAGCATTCCGTAGTCGCCGAGCACGCTCGCATCCAGAGTTTTCAAATGATTCTTGCCCGCTGTCGTGGACGCGCTGATCGCCCGCAACCGTTCCATCGGCCCAGCCACGTTGGTGGCCAAGTCGGCCAGGATCATGCTGACCGCATTGCCGTCCTCACCGCCCTTGGTCGTGCGCACCGACACCGGGCACATCGCTGTCAACGAGGCGGTCGGCAACTGCCCCAACTCGCTCAGATACCGGCGTAACGCGCCCGCGCACATCGCCAGGACGATGTCATTCACGGTGGTCGCAGTGCGGGCGGCGAGCGCGCGCACCCGCTCGAGGTCGACCACGGCCGTCGACACACGCCGCTGCGGCCCGATCGGCACGTTCAAGGCCGACTGCGGCGCCTGGAACGGGCCGACCATCGCATCACCGTGACGGACGGCGCCGACAGCGAATTCGCCCAGCGCTCTCGGCAGCTGCGCAGCCCGGATCACCTTCTGCACGATGCCGGCGCCGGAGGACTGTTGTGAGGGTCGAGTGGGAATCGTTCGCGCCCACGGCGGCGGCGGCAGCCGGTCGGTCGGCGTCGCCGTGAACGTCTCACCGAGCAACCGGATCCCCGCCACCCCGTCGAACAACGCGTGATGGGCCTTCAGATACACCGCGACACGATTGTCTTCCAAGCCTTCGATCACATGCATCTCCCACAACGGGCGACGATGATCCAGGGGCGCGGAATGCAAGCGGGAGATCAGAACACCCAGTTCACGCTGCCCGCCGGGACTGTGCAGGGCCGAATGACGCAAGTGGTAGTCGATATCGACGTCGCTGATCACCTCCCGCGTGCCCGGAATCGGCAGTGGACGCATGTGAATCAAGAAGTTGAACGGCCGACTGGTCGCCGGATACCCGCGCCACGCCTCGACCAGCCGGCGCGCGAACTCGACACCCGGTTCCTGCGGCCGGAAAATCATCAACGAACCCACCTGCATCGGCGTGTCCGGCGAATCCACCCACGTCCAGAACGCGTCCTCGATCGGCATCATCTTCTTATCCGGCACCGGTAATCACATCCATTCGCATCGCCACGTCAGTGCCGCAGGTTATTTCAGACCGACTCTTTTCATCGTGCGCAGCGCACCCGTCGCGGTGCGCGCCCACAGTGGATACGGGACACCGGCAGGCGGAGTGAAGTGCGGCTGTATTCGACACTTCCGATCTCCGCCCTTCTCCCGACGAGAGCCACGAAAGAACCCGACCGTCAAAACCATTGCATAGCAATAGGTCTCAGGACTTGCGGGCGACGCCACTCGGCGTGCGAGATAAACACTAGGAGCCGCTCGACACCCCCACAACATCAATGTTCACTCGATATGAAATTTGCCGTCGTCGTCGTGCGCTCCATACGAAAGGATTGCGAGGACACACTGGGGGAACACCTACGCCGACCTATTCCCCGAGGATCTGGACGACGACGCCGACGCACTCCACACCGCCGCGATGGCCTCACGTGGATCTACTGCGGACCACGACCTAAAAAAGGGGCATCTCCGGTAACCCGGAAATGCCCCTTTGACCTGCTATTTCTTGGTGGAGCTGAGGGGAATCGAACCCCTGACCTCTTCGATGCGAACGAAGCGCGCTACCAACTGCGCTACAGCCCCTCACGGCCTTGCGACCGTGCTGCGCAACTCTAACAGGCAACCCCGGATCGTTCCGAATTGAGGGTGCCGGAGGCGATTACTCCCCCGCGGCGCGCCGCATGGCCTGCGGGGAAACCCGCCTGGCATGCATTCCGCCGTAGTAGTCGAGGTGATCGAACGCCGGGTCTTCGTCGTCGATGTCGAGCGCGACAACGCCACGGGAGCGACGCGGCGCCGACTCTTCCTCGAACTGGTCGTACTCCTGCGCTGCCGCCCGCCGTGAGCGGGCCAGACGCGCCATGCGGCGCCGACGGATCTCCTCCTCCATCCGCACCTGCCGGCGCAGATAGCAGAGGTAGGTCACCAACACGAACCCGATCCCGGCGCACACCCACCAGAACTTCGAGTTGATCACCATGCCCAGCGCGCCGGACAGAATCACGCCGAGCAGCAGTCCGAGAACGGCGCGTTGCCGGAAGGAATAGCGCGCCGCGCGGGCGATCGCGTCGGCCTGCGGGTCGAATCCGCCACGCCCGCGTCGGACCGGCGCGAAGTCGGCGGGCAACTCGTCGCGGTCGTCGTCCGGCGCAGCTTGCGGAGTTGCCGGCGGGCCGGATTCTTCGGGTCGAGCGTCCGCGCGCCCGTCGGTAGCTGAATCTTCGCTCGCTACCGTTGTTTCGACGCTGTCGGTCTCGGTATCCACTGGGTCCTCCCCACCGACCAGATTGCCCGCATCTTCTTGTTGGGCTGCCCGCTTGAGCAGCCATCGAGGACGCTCCGGCTTCGACCGTGGGCGCCAGTTGGGATCGCTGTCATGACCCGCCGCGGGGCCGCGCGCCGCCTTACGTTTGGACCCGCCACGATGGAGTACGCGCGTAGCCAGCGCGGCGTCGGTGGTACGACGAATGCGCGGATGGCGGTCGGCAAACATGGGGAACAGCACGAAGATCCACAGCACCACCAGACCGATCCACAAGAGCGAATTCGGCATCGCGGCGCGCACCTCCGTCCATCCCCGACCGAAAAGTTCTGACGAAGAAAAGGCTAATCCGCAGACAACTCCGAACCGGTTAGACGCGCCGTAGCGAAAGACACATCAGTCACAGCAGTCACACGTGACGCTTACGCCCACGCCGCCTTTCCGCTGCGTATCAATCGCTCCGCGACCGTGCCGGCCACATCCTCCACCGTCATCGCCACCAACAGGTGATCCCGCCAAGCGCCGTCCACGTCGAGATAGCGCCGCAGCACACCCTCTTCACGGAAGCCCACGTTGCGCAAAACCGCTTGGCTGGCAAGGTTTTCCGGCCTCACGGTCGCCTCCACGCGGTGCAACCCGACCGGTCCGAAGCAGTGATCGAGGCCGAGCGCGAGCGCGGCCGTTGCGACGCCCTGGTTGGCTACGTCCTTGGCCACCCAGTACCCGATCCAAGCCGACCGCAGCGCACCCCGGACGATGTTGCCGACGGTGAGCTGGCCGCAGAAGTCGCCGTCCAACTCGATGACCAGCGGGATCATGTGGCCCTTGCGCGCCTCGGATTTCAGGCTGGACCACAGACCCGGCCAATTCGAGACGTGATGGCGCGCTTCCCACAACCCGGTGCCGGTCGGTTCCCACGGTCGCAGATGATCGCGGTCGCGAATGCGAATCTGACTCCACGCCCGGGCATCTCGCAGTCGGATCGGTCGAAGCGTCACCGTTCCGGCCGCGACGCGCAGCGGCCCCAGCTGCGCAGGCCAGCCGGGATGGCTCGACCAGGTGAGTGCGTTTGTGCCCACGCCAGCGCCCTATCGCCCTCAGTTGCGCTGCGCGAGAAAGGCGACGTCGACTTCGTCCCCGGTTCGCACGTCGGTGACGTCCGGGTCGACGACGACCAGACAGTTCGCCTCGGCGAGGGTGGCCAGCAGATGCGACGACGCCCCGGCCGGACCGCCGAGCACCTGAACCAGATATTCATCGGTGTTTTCGTCGCGCATCAGCTGCGCACGTAGGTAGCCCTTGCGGTGCTTTATGGAGGTTATCGGAGAAACGGTGCGGGCCTTGACAATTCGACGCATCGGCTGCCGCCTGCCCAGCGTGATCCGAATCAGTGGCCGGACCATCACTTCGAAGACCACCAACGCGCTCACCGGGTTGGACGGCAACAAGAACGTCGGCACCTCATCGCGGCCGAGGCGACCGAAACCCTGAACCGATCCGGGATGCATGGCAACCCGATCGACCGCAAGGTCGCCGAGTTCCGTCAATGCCTCCCGCACCTGTTCGGACACGCCCCCGCCGACCGCGCCCGCGATCACCACAATCTCCGACCGGATCAGTTGGCCCTCGACCACCTCGCGCAGCCGTGCGATGTCCGAGGTGACGATGCCGACTCGGTTCACGTCGGCGCCGGCATCACGCGCCGCGGCGGCGAGCGCATACGAATTGACGTCGTAGACCTGTCCGGGGCCGGGAGTGCGGTCCACATCCACAAGCTCCGCGCCCACCGAAATGACGGACAACCGCGGTCGCGGATGCACGAGCACCTTCGACCTACCGACCGCGGCCAGAAGACCCACTTGCGCGGATCCGATGATGGTGCCCGAGCGCACGGCCACGTCGCCGGGCTGCACGTCATCGCCGACGCGGCGAACGTAGTCACCGGAGCGGACCGGCTTGTAGACCTTGATGCGGGCGCGCCCGCGGTCGGTGTGGTCGAGCGGGAGGACGGCGTCGGCCAAGGTCGGCATGGGCGCACCGGTGTCCACGCGAACGCTCTGGCGCGGCTGCAGGCGCGTCGGCTGCCGCGAACCGGCGCTTACTTCGCCAACCACCGGCAGCATCAGCTCCGCTGGTTCGCCTTCGTGCGCGGACCCGGCGGAGGCGACATCGACACTCCGGACGGCATAACCGTCGATCGCCGCCTGATCGAAGCCCGGAAGCGGGCGCTCGGTGACGACGTCCTCGGCACACAACAGCCCCTGCGCTTCCGAGATCGCAACTCGCACCGGCCGCGGCGCCACCGCCGCCGCCGTAACCTTGGCGAGCTGGTCCTCAACCGAGCGCATATCCGCCTTCCTGCGTCGAGACCGCTACCGGTCTACTCGTCACGCGTGAGCCCCGGTGCCCAATCCGAACTCAGCCGACGGGTAAGCCATTCGCGCAGCGAAGGGCCGTACTCCTCGCTATCCAATGCAAAGTCAACAGCAGCACGCAGGTAGCCCCCGGGATTTCCGAGGTCGTGTCTCGATCCGCGGTGCACCACCACGTGCACCGGATGGCCCTCGGAAATCAGCAACGCAATCGCGTCGGTCAGTTGCAGTTCACCGCCCGCGCCCGGCGTGATCCGGCGCAGCGCATCGAAAATCGCCCGGTCGAGCAGGTAGCGTCCGGCCGCGGCGAAGGTGGACGGCGCATCCGCGATCGACGGCTTCTCCACCATGGCCTTCACCTTGAGCACATCCGGGTTCGCGGCGTCCGGCACCGGTTCCACATCGAACACGCCGTACGCGCTGACCTGGTCCTTCGGCACATCGATGGCGCACAGCACGCTGCCGCCGCGCTTGTGGCGCACCCGCGCCATCACGTCGAGCACGCCACGCGGCAACACGAGGTCGTCGGGAAGCAGCACGGCCAGCGCAGTCTCGTCGTCGTCGAGAACCTGCTCGACCTGCAGCACCGCGTGCCCCAGACCCAGCGGCTCGTCCTGGACCACCGATTCGACCTCGAGCAGCCCGGGCGCCTTGCGAACCTTCTCCAGCAGCTTGTACTTGCCGCGCTCCTCGAGCTTGCTTTCCAGAACCAGGTCTTCGACGAAGTGCGCGACGACGCCGTCCTTGCCCGGCGAGGTGACGATGACCAACCGGGTGGCACCGGAATCCGCTGCCTCGCCAGCCACCAATTCAATGCCCGGCGTGTCTACTACCGGCAGCAGTTCCTTGGGAACCGTCTTGGTCGCGGGAAGAAATCGGGTCCCCAAACCCGCCGCAGGAACCACAGCCGTGCGGAAGCACGTTGGTTTACCGACGCCGACTTCTGTCATGAGCACACCCTATCTATTCGCGCTGCTGAGCCTAAGGTCAAGTTGTGACCGCGTCCCCTGATCGAGGCCATGACGGCTCGCCGTCACCCGACGGACGATCTGGCGAATACCCCTCCGGACCTCATGAAACCAAAGCGCAATGGCGCTCAGCAATTCTGCGCGCCCGGCGCGCCGTGTCGCCGGCTGTGCACGCGGCCGAAGCCGACGCGCTCGCGGTTGCGGCGGCCGGCATCGTCGCCGCCGGGAAAACGGTCTGCGCCTACGTCCCGGTCGGCACCGAGCCGGGTTCGCCGTCGCTGTTGACTGCGCTCGCACACGCGGGCGCAACGGTGTTGCTGCCAGTGGTGCGTGATCTGGGGCCGCTGTACTGGGGACGGTTCACCGGACTGGACAGCCTCACCGACGCACCGCGCGGACTACGGGAGCCAACCGGCGATCTGCTCCCGCCCGACGCCATCGCGACAGCTTCGCTCGTCCTCCTGCCTGCTCTGGCTGTCGACAGGCGCGGGGTACGGCTGGGCCGCGGCGCCGGCTATTACGACCGCTCACTGGAACTCGCGCGCGGCCGCCTGATCGCCGTGGTCCGCGACTGCGAAATCGTGCCGCTGCTCCCAGCGCAGGCACACGATCGCCCGGTCGGGTGGGCGCTGAGCCCGAACGGCGGTCTCACCCAATTGCGGACCGAGTAAGCCATCCACACGCTGGGGAATTTCCGCTGGAATGGCGTTGTTGGCACTGTCGGCGGTAGAGTGCCAGAACAGCGGATGGTATCCCACGGAGGTTGACGTGCCCACCTATTCCTACGCTTGCACCGAGTGCGACAACCGGTTCGACATCGTGCAGTCGTTCACCGATGACGCACTCACCGTGTGCGACAAGTGCCAGGGCAAGTTGCGCAAGCTGTTCAACTCCGTAGGGATCGTCTTCAAAGGCAGCGGGTTCTACCGCACAGATAGCCGCGGCGGCGGATCGACCGCCTCCGAGCCGGCGCGGTCCGAGTCGAGCAAGTCGGATTCCACCAAGTCGGATTCGGGCACATCCAACGGCGCCAAGAGCGATTCCTCGACCTCGACAAAGCAGGCGGTCGCAAGCTAACGGCGTTATCCCCAACGGTGGTTTATCCACAGCCAGCCCATTGTGGCGCTGAAGCCTCCTGAAGTAGCCATAGCCTGCGGGCATGGCCCGTCCCGCTGACCTCTCCCCGACGCCGCTGCAGCGGCTCGCCGAACTCCGCTACATCGTCTGGCTCCGAACGCCGTTGGCACGCAAAATTGCGGCTGGCGCGCTTGCCGCACTCGGTGTCGTCCTGATGCTGCGCGACGACCCCGACCGGGCAATTGCGCGAGTGGTGGTGGCCGCGCGCGATCTGCAGCCGGGGCGTGTCCTCACCGCCGACGATCTCACTCTCGCTGAACACGCCCGCAACGCGCTGCCGGACGGCGCATTGACCAGTACCGCCGACGTTGTCGGCCACACTGTCGCAGGCCCGGCTCGGGCCGGTGAAACGCTCACCGATGTCCGAATCCTTGGGCCACGATTAGCCGTAGCGGCAACGGGGCGCGACGACGGACGCTTGGTTCCCGTACAACTCGCCGAGGCGGCCGTCACGGAATTGCTGAGGTCCGGCGACCGGGTGGATGTGCTCAGCGCGCCACACAGCGCCGATGCCGCCGGCCAGGCGCGAGTCATCGCTGCCGACGCTGTCGTGGTTCTCGTCTCCGCGCCCGATTCTGCGCGGTCCAAGGAGAAGGTCGTGCTGCTCGCGATGCCGACCGCCGCTGCCGAAAAGGTAGCCGCCGCGTCGCTGACGGATGCGCTAACGGTTACCTTCCATTGAGGTAACGCTGACCTTTCCGTCACCGCCGGATTAACCGGAAACCGCTACCATTCCTTGCTCGTACGCACAAGGCTCGTCTGATCGGAGAAGACAGTGCTCAAGGGCTTCAAAGACTTCATCATGCGCGGAAACGTGGTCGATCTGGCGATCGCGGTCGTCATGGGTACCGCATTCGTGGCAATCGTCACCGCGTTCAGCAACAACATCATCAACCCGTTGATCGCCGCACTGGGTGGCACCAACAACGTCGGCTGGGGCTTCAGGCTTCTGAGCGACAACCCGAACACCTTCGTCAACATCGGCGCGGTCATCACGGCCGCGATCAACTTCATCATCATCGCGGCGGTGCTTTATTTCGTTGTCGTGCTGCCGATGACCACTGTGAAGAAGCGCTTCGTCGCCGAGGGTGAAGAGGAGCTCAGCGACACCGACGTCCTGATCCAGATCCGTGACCTGCTGGCCAACGGACCGAAGTCGCCGGACAACGTTCCCGGCCACTGAACCGCCGTCCCCGCGCGCGGATTTGCGGTAGGGCGAGCCAATGATCTTGTGCTGCAGCGCAAACCCGCGCGCGGGGGCGACTAGATATGGTGCGGCGGCTTTTCCCGCAGAAGTCGCTCGTCGACAGACCGCTCCTCAGCGGACGGCCGAGGCTCGCGCTCGTCGCTGGTGATCTCCGGCAGCGCCTCGCCGAAAATTTCCGCGAGGCGCGCCTTGTCCGCCGCCGAACCTGCCATTACTCCCCGAGACCGGACAACTCGTCGATCACATGACTGGCCAGCGGCGTCAGCGTGGCCATGCCATCGCGGATCGCGGCGCGTGAGCCGGCCAGATTGACCACCAACGTGCTGCCCGAAAGGCCGACCAAGCCGCGCGACAATCCCGCGTCGAGCGCGCCGGCCGCCAAGCCCGACGCCCGCAGCGCTTCGCTAATGCCCGGCAACTCGCGGTCGAGCACGTCGGCCGTCGCGTCAGGGGTGACATCGCGCGGGGCAACCCCGGTGCCGCCGACGGAAATCACCAGATCCACCCCGCCGATCACGGCGGTGTTGAGCGCGTTGCGAATCTCGACCTCGTCATTGGACACGATCACGGTTGCATCGACGAGAAAGCCCGCCTCGCTCAGCAACTCGGTCACCAACGGTCCAGCGGAATCTGCGTTGTCGCCGTGGGCCGTGCGGTCGTCAACGACCACGACGAGCGCGCGACCTGCCACCGGGGCATCGATATGCATGGTGTCTACCGTAATGGCACCGTCCGAATCCGGTTGCAACTGCCCGAGAATCGCCCACCTGCGCGCATCTGCTGCCGTGTGCATCAGCGACCTCCCGGCGTCGGTGCGACCGCGAGGGTCACGTCAACGGTCTTCGGATTCGCGCCGGACGGGTCGGTGTAGGTGACCTTCACCTTGTCGCCGGGAGCGTGCGAGCGAATCGCCGCGATCAGGGCGTCGCCCGAGTCGATCACCCGGTCGTCGACCTTGGTGATCACCGCGCCCTTGGGAATGCCTGCGGACGCTGCCGGGCTACCGGGCTGAACGTCGATCACCCGAGCACCGTTCGAGGTGTCCTGCGAGGGCACGCTGACGCCGATCATGGCGTGCGTGGCGTGACCGGTCTTGATCAACTCCTCGGCAATGCGCCGGGCCTGGTCCACCGGGATCGCGAAGCCCAGGCCGATCGACCCGCTCTGCTGGCCGGTCATTTCGCCGCCGCCCAGGGTGGCGATGGCCGAGTTGATCCCAATGAGCTTGCCGTTCATATCGACCAGCGCACCACCGGAGTTGCCCGGGTTGATCGCTGCGTCGGTCTGGATCGCGTCGATCACCGTGTCCTGATTACCGGACTCGCCACTGGTCGACACCGGCCGGTTCAGGGACGAGATGATGCCCGACGTGACGGTTCCGGCCAGACCCAGGGGCGATCCGATCGCGACGACCTGCTGACCGACCTGCAGGTTGGCCGAGGAACCCAGCTCGATCGGCGTCAGGCCGCTCTTGCCGGCCACCTTGATGACGGCCAGATCCGAAACCGGGTCCGCGCCCACCAGTTGCGCGGGAGCGGTCGACCCGTCGGCGAAGGCGACCGTCAGATTGCTGTTGGGACCGGCGCCGGTGGCCACATGGTTGTTGGTGAGTATCAATCCGTCGGAGGACAAGATCACCCCAGATCCTTCGCCCTCGGCCCGCGCTCCGGCGACCTTGATCATCACCACGCTGGGCAGGACCTTCGCGGCGACCGCTTGCACCGAACCGGCCGGTGCGTTGATCACCGGACTCGTCGATGGTTGCGGCGCGTTGAGGGCGTTGGTCACCGCACCACTCGACGAAGTGGTCGTCGAGTCCTGGGTGGAGACGACGGCAGCACCCACCGCGCCGCCAACGCCGCCGCTTACCAGGGCCAGCGCGACCGCGCCCGCGACCAGCTTGCCGCGAATGCTGCGCGGGGCTGACGTATTGGGGCCGTGCACTTGCTCCGGCC
Source organism: Skermania sp. ID1734 (assembly GCF_007489285.1). GTDB lineage: Bacteria > Actinomycetota > Actinomycetes > Mycobacteriales > Mycobacteriaceae > ID1734. The sequence goes on along the minus strand of NZ_VLIY01000007.1, from coordinate 86,534 downwards.
CGGTAAATCCCGGGTGGTAGGGCTGCTGGTACGGCTGGTTGTACTGCGGCGGATACGGCCGAGTCTGATAGTCCGGAGGCTGCTGTTGCGGCTGCTGCGGGCCGTTTGCCGGATTGTTTTCGTCTGTCATCTACTCACCTATCATCCGACGCGATTCGTCACCTTCTCTATACCCACTTACTCACGATGACCGACAGTGCTGAGAAGTGACTGAGACGGCGCTTTGGAGTTGTCGAAACTCCGTTCAGATTCCCACATCCGCCTCGGCCGCCACAGCAGCCCCGGCCTCACCCGGAAGATCGATCCTGATCAGCGCACCGCCGCGCGTTGAGGTATCAACCGCGATCGTGCCGCCGTGTTTGGTGACCACTTGCCGAACAATTGCCAGACCGAGGCCGGAGCCGGGCATCGACCGTGATGAGGTTGTCCGATAGAAGCGTTCGAATACCAGTTCACGTTCGGCGACCGGAATTCCCGGACCGGCGTCGTCGACGGTTAGTTCCAGCAACCCGTTGCCGACCTGGCGCATCAGCACGACGACCTCCGCGCCGGGCGGGCTCCATTTGGCGGCATTGTCCAGCACGTTCAGCACGGCCCGCTCGAGTCCGGCCTCGTGGCCGTAGACGAACCATGGTTGCAGCTGAGCCTCGAACCGAATCTCGTTGCGGCGCCGCCGCGCACGCTCGAGCGCCCGTTCCACGACGTCGCCGAGGTCGACCCGTTCGTACACCGTCTCCGGGGCATCCTCGCGGGCCAGGTCCACCAAATCGCCGACCAGCGTGGACAACTCCTCGATCTGCGCCATCACGTCGGCGCGCAACTCCGCCATATCGTTGTCCGGAATACGTGGAGCCCCAGGACGGCTCGCCGCGATCAGCAATTCCGTATTGGTACGCAACGAGGTCAGCGGAGTGCGCAGCTCGTGACCGGCGTCGGCGACCAATCGGCTTTGCCTGTCCCGGGATTCGGCGAGCGCGCGGAGCATCGTGTTGAAACTTTCGGTGAGCCGGGCCAATTCATCGTTTCCGGTCACCGGAATGGGGGTCAGGTCGTCGGTGCGCGCCACCCGCTCGGTAGCCGCCGTGAGCCGAGCGACGGGCCGTAATCCGGTGCGGCCGACGGCCATACCGGCTACCGCCGCGAGCAGAACACCACCACCGCCGACGATGAACAACACCCACGCGAGCCGGTCGAGCACCGCGCCGGTGGGCGCCAGGCGCTGCGCGATGACCAGGGTCGAGCCGGTGTTGGTGCGTTCGGTCAGCACCCGCTGGTTGTCGACAGTGCGCAGCGACGATGCCCGTTCGCCCTTGGCGACCTCGAGTTCGTCCGTGCCGATCGGCGTGTCCGAGCCGGGCGGCATGTAGACCTTCAAGTCGGGGAAGATCAGCGCGACGCTGATGTCCTTGGAATAGAACGTGGCCAGCGAGATCGACCGGAAGTCGAACGAATCGAAGTTGTTGTCGATCAACGTCGAGGCACGGGTCTTCAACTGATTGTCGACGTCGGCGTAGAGCGCGCGGGCAACGACCGCATAGGCCGCGATCGCCATTACGGCCACCGCGATGGCGACCACCGACGCGGCGAGTAGGGTCACCCGCCACCGCAGCGACACCGAACGGGTTAGTGGCATGGGCGGGCGCATGCTCGGCGGTTCGTGCCCCGGGTTGATCAGCGGCAACGCCGACCGGGTTGCGTCACCTTGCGGGAAGCGACGCCGGCCGGCCCGAGAGCCGAATTTCACGGAGGCGTCTCCCGCAGCACGTAACCGACACCGCGCACGGTATGAATCAGCCGCGATTCGCCTTCGGCTTCGGTCTTCCGGCGCAGGTATCCCACGTAGACCTCAAGGGCGTTGCCGGAGGTCGGAAAATCGTAACCCCACACCTCTTCGAGGATCCGGCTGCGGGTGAGCACCCGGCGCGGGTTGGCCATGAGCATCTCGAGCAGCGCGAACTCCGTGCGGGTGAGGCTGATCTGCCGCTCGCCGCGCGATACCTCGCGGGTATTCGGATCGAGGGTGAGGTCGGCAAAGCTCAGCGTCTCCGAGCCTGCCGGTTCCGCGTCGGACCCGGCCCGGCGCAGCAGCGCGCGCAGGCGGGCGAGCAACTCCTCGAGCGCGAACGGCTTGGGCAGGTAGTCATCGGCGCCCGCGTCGAGACCGGCAACCCGCTCCGACACCGAGTCCCGCGCGGTCAGCACCAGGATGGGCAGGTCATCTCCGGTGCTGCGCAGACGTCGGCAGACTTCGAGACCGTCGACGCGCGGCATCATGACGTCCAGCACGAGAGCGTCGGGTCGGGAGGCGACGGTTTTCTCCAGGGCGTCCATTCCGTCGACGGCGAGATCGACGGTGTAGCCATTGAACGTCAGCGAGCGGCGCAACGATTCTCGAACCGCCCGGTCGTCGTCGACCACCAATATCCGCATGTCAACAGTGTGGCCTCATCGACTGAGATCTGTCTGAGAACACTCCCGGTCAGGCCGCGAGTGAGCATCGCAGCGACGCAGTCGCGAGGAGCGGAGCGAGTGGAGCTGGCCGGCAAAGGCACCCGTCAGGCCGCGAGTGAGCATCGCAGCGACGCAGTCGCGAGGAGCGAAGCGAGTGGAGCTGGCCGGCAAAACCGTCGGATCCCTACCGCTGCAGCAGCACGATCCCGGCTTCTTGGCCGCGCACGGTGTAGCCCGCAGTCTCGGCGTCGGCGATGGCCTGCTTGTCACCAGCCGGATCCTTCGGCCACCGCGACGGATTCGACAGGTTGACCATGATCCAGTCCGGGGTGACGTGATCCTGCGGCAACTGCGGGAAAATGGTGACGCTGTAGTTGGACACCAGTTGGGGCGCAATGTTATTGGATGCCGCAATGGTCGAACCGGGCGGAATCTGCTGGGTAAGTTGGGTGATCGCGCTGCGCTGGGGATCAGCTCGCCACGTTTGGGCGTACATGAGGCGCGACAGCGGCAACACCGGCAGCCCGGCCACGGCGACCACGAAAACCACGGCGAGCACGGCCTTCCTGGCACCGGCACCGATCCTGCCGCTGTCCCGACCACGCACCAGCGCATCGATCAACGCGGCGAACATGATCGGCATCAGCACCGCGCTGTAGTGGTAGTCGGGCCCCCAGAAATTGCTGTTGTTGCTGATGAAACGCCACCCCAAGGTCGGCAGCGCCAGCACGATCAGAGGCGACCGCAGCGCCACAAAACCCGTGATCAACAGCAGCAGAAAGACAGTCGAGCCGCGGTCGTCGCCCGAAAGCAGACCGTGCCATGCACTGTCGAGCGCGCTGCCCACGCCGCCCGAGCCGAGTTTGCTGGCCTGCCCGTAGGTGCCGTTCGGACTTAGCGCCGGAATGATGACCGTGACCGCCAAGGCGGTCCAGGCGACACCCCAGCACGCGGCGACGACACCCCACCATCTGGTGCGGCCGGTGGTGAACCAGGCAACGAAGGCGCCGATGGCGAAGACGGTCAGCCCCAGGTCTTCTTTGACGAACACCAACGGCAGCGCCCACAGCAGGCCGGCGCGCCAATGCCGGTTGCCCAGCGCCGTCACCGAGAACGCCAGCAGCGGGACCGCTAGAGCGATCTCATGGAAGTCGAAGTTCGCCGCCGACTGCAGCCCCCACGACAAGCCGTAACCAAGCGACACTACGACGGCGGCGACGCTACCCAGCCTGCGCAGCGCCCAGCGGCTCAGCGGGATGACGCCCACGGCGAAGAGCACCGCCTGGGCGACCATCAAAGTGTCCGGGCTCGGGAATACCCGGTACACCGGTGCCAGGACGGCCATCAGCGGCGAAAAGTGGTCGCCGAGCGCGTTGCTGCCCAGCAGCGGCACCCAAGGCGCGTGGCCGTGCGCGTAGGCGGCGACCTCTTGCACGAAAATTCCCAGGTCGTATCCCGAGGTGGCCAGGTGTGCCTGATTGCGCAAACCCAGCAAGGAATACACCGCGGCAAGAACAACGAACGCGGCGGCAGGTAGCCACACCATTCGTCGAGCGGGTGGCGAATCGCGCCTGCCGGCGGTCGGCTCGACGACGATCTCGGGTGCCCGCATCGAAAGGGTGCTCACAGTCGATGTTTTGTACCCAAACCAGCTGAGACCAACCTGAAATGTGATCTCCGTCGCACGCCCGGCTCTTCGATACGATGGCTTCAGGCGCCAACCAGAGGGAGATGGTGAGCATGGCGGCCAAACGGATACCGTCCAAGAGCGCACGCAATGAGCCCGCCAAGCGTGGCAAGAAGAATCCGCTGATCGCGGCGGGCATCGAAACCGTCGACTACAAGGACATCAACCTGCTGCGCACGTTCATCTCCGACCGCGGCAAGATCCGCAGCCGCCGCGTCACCGGGCTCACCCCGCAGCAGCAGCGGCAGGTGGCCACTGCGGTGAAGAACGCGCGCGAGATGGCGTTGCTGCCGTTCACGAGCAGGTAATCCCGTCCTGGCCGGTGCCTATTGCCGGTCAGCTCCACTCGCTCCGCTCCTCGCGACTGCGTCGCTGCGATGCTCACTCCCGTCCTGACCGGCGCCTATTGCCGGTCAGCTCCACTCGCTCCGCTCCTCGCGACTGCGTCGCTGCGATGCTCACTCGCATCCTGACCGGGTTAAAGAAACCGCACCACCGAAATCAGGCCGAAAACCACGCAATAGACCGCGAACGGAATCAGCGTTCGGGTGTGGAAGTACTTGGTCAGGAACCGCACCGACAGGTATGAGGCCGCCGCCGCCACGAGCGCACCGGCGAGCACCTGTCCCCCGATGCCGTGGCCCTGTGGGCCGAACAGCGTGGGTAGCTTGAGCACACCTGCCGCCAGGATGACCGGCGTCGCCAGCAGGAAGGCGAACTTGGCCGCATCCTCGTGGTCGAGCCCGCGAACCAGCCCACCGACCATCGTGACGCCCGAGCGGCTGATTCCAGCCAGGAGCGCGAGGCTCTGCACCAAGCCGATGCCGAACCCTTCCTTGTAATCGAGGTGCTCGATTCGGCGGTCGTCGCTCGGCGGTTCCTCGCCGTACTGCTCGGTGTACGCGAAGCGGCGGCCGTATTCGGCGAGCGACATTGCCTGCTTGCGACGCAATACCTCACCGGCGGTGAGGACCCCACCGTTGATCGCCAGGAAGATCGCGGCGATCAGCGGAGTGGCGAACAAGGTGCGCAACGGATGCTCCAGCAGTAGTCCGAGCAACCCCACCGGCACCGTGGCGACGATGATCAGCCACGCGAGCCGCTGCGTCGAGGTCTCCACCCGTCGGGTGCGCAGCGTCTCGAAGAATCCTTTGATGATCTCCACCCAGTCGCGCCAATAGAACACCAGCAGCGCCAGGGCTGTCGCGACATGCAGGGCCACCACGAAGGCGAGATACGGCGTCGCGGTGTCGGAGTCGCCCTGGGTGACCAGGTCGCTCCAGGAACCGCCGATCCAGGCCGGTATCAGCACCGAATGCCCGAGACTCGAGATTGGAAAGAGCTCTGTGACTCCTTGCAGCGCGCCGATCACTATGGACTGCAGATAAGACAAGTCGGACAAGCTGTTTCCCTCCACGACGCAAACACCGTCGCGGACAAGGTACCGGAAGTGGGCGCGTAATCCGGTATCAGCGCGTATTCGAGCCCCGTCGCATGCGCATGTAGTCGCTCACCACCGCGGCGCCGAGACCGTCCAGATCAGGGGCCACCACCCGCCCTGCAACCCGACGGGCCATCCGGTCCACAAACCGCGCAAGACCGGGATCGTCACCCAAGCGGAAGATCGTCACCTGCGCGCCGAGCCGCGCGAGCTGATCCAGCTCATGCACTGTCAAGCCGAGCGTGCGCATGCTCGGGGGGTAGTCGAACACCGCGAAACCGTCCGGCTCGAGATGCGCCGTGGGCTCGCCGTCGGTGACGATGAGCGCCACCGGCTGGGCGTTCGGATGTTTACGGAAATGCCGCGCGGCCAGCAGCAGCGCGTGATGCAGGTTGGTGCCCTGCTCGTACGCGCCGTCGAGGCCGGCGAGTTCGGCCGGGGTCAGCGTTTGGGCGTGTCGGCCGAAACCGATCAGTTGGAGGTGATCGCCGCGGAACCGCGTGGTGACCAGATGGTTGAGCGCGAGCGCCGTGCGTTTCATCGGCACCCAGCGCCCCTCGATGATCATCGAGAACGAGGTGTCGACCAGCAACGCCACCGCGGCCTGGGTGCGCTGTTCGGTTTCGCTGACCTCTACATCCACGACCTGCAGCCGCACCGGCACCCGCCCCGGGTCGCGCAACACCGCGTTGGTGAGCGTGCGAGTCACGTCCCACGGCTCGGTGTCACCGAATTCCCACGGCCGACTCGCGCCGGTCGGCTCTCCCATGGCGCCCGCCCGCCGGGTGTCGCGCTGGCCGCCACGCCCGGCGATGCGGTCCGCGACATCGCGCAGCGCCGCCTCGCCGAGCCGACGCATCGCCTTGGGTGACAGCCGCCATTGCCCGTCCGCGCCCCGGTCGAGGAAGCCCTGCCGTTGCAGCGCCTTCTCCAGTTCCGCCAGGGTCCGGACATCCGCTGTCGCCTCGTCGCCGAGGTGGCGGGCCAGGGCCTCGAGGTCGATGTCGTCGAGTTGCGCACCGGCATGCTGCTGCGCCAACTGCTCGCCGAGTTGCTCGAGTTCGGCGATTTCCTGCAGCGCCGAGGTCCCCTCACCCAGTCCGAGCGGATCGTCGCCCCGGAACCGTTGCGACCCTTCCCAGTCCTCGCCCGGTCGCGCGGCCCGCAGGTGGGCGTCGAGGCGGTCGAGTTGGTTGATCAGGCTGGGGCTGCCGAACGCCTGGGTGGCCAGGGCGTCGAGTTCGGCGCGTTGCTCGGGAGTGAGGCTGTTGCGCAACCGCTGCGCGGCGGCCGCACGTTGGGCCAGCGAATCCAGGAGCTCCTCGACGTTACGAGGATTCTCCGGAAAGAAGTCGCCGTGCTTATCCATGAACTCGCGGAACTGCTCATCGGTGTCTTCCCCGCGGGAGTGCGCATCGAGGAGGTCGTTCAAGTCCTCGAGCATGTCGTTGATGCGCTGGCGATCTTCTTCGGTCGCGTTCTCCAGCGCCTGCTTCATGCCGGCGAAACGCTGGTCGAGCAACTCCCGGCCGAGCAGGTCGCGGATCTTCTCGTAGTCCTCGCGGGCCTGCTGGCTGCGCCAGTTGTAGTCGGAAAGTTCTTGCACCGCTTGGGCGGTCGAGGGCGGCAGCTCGGCAAGCTGCATTTCGGCGAAGCGAGCATCATCATCGAGCGCGCGGGCGAGTTCCTTGCGTTCCTCGAGCACCGCCCGGTCCAATAGCTTGCGAACCTCTTCGAGAGTTCCACCAAGGTTGCTGCGCTGCAACATTTCCCGCCGCCGCTGGTGCACCCGCCGGGCCAATTCATCAAGCCCCGTAGTGTTTTGAGTGCCGCGACGCAGTAGCTCCTGCAACGCGTGACGCGGGGAGCTGCCCGCCATGACATCGGAGCCGATGGTTTCCAGCGCCTCGCGCAGATCTACCGGCGGCGCGAGCGGGTCGCCGCCCTGGTAACGGCCGTAGCGCGCGTCGCGAGCCATCAGCCGTACACCAGCTCCCCGTTGTCGCCGGAGATCTTCGACAGTCGGCGCGCCAAATAGAGTCCTTCCAAGGCGAATTCGGCCGCGGCGGCGCGATCACCGTCGCTTTCCGCGTGTAATCGCTTGGCCACCTGATCAAGTACCTTCAACTTCGGCAGCTCGTCGAGCAGGGCTTTGGCGCTGATGCGTTCGCCGGTGATCACCGGATCGCCCGACTCCACCGCGGCCACCAGCGGACCCAGATCGAGCCCGCCGAGCGCGGAGCGTGCGGTGTCCGCGGTCGCCCGCCGAAGCAGGTGTTCGAGGACCTCCGCCTCCCGGCCCTCTTCGCCGCTCTCGAATTCGAGCTTGCCGCGTAGCACGTCGACCACGGTGCCGAGGTCGACCGGCCGCGCTACCGGCTCGGCCTCGGTGAGAATCGCGCCACGACGCAATGCCGAGGCCGCCACCGTTTCCGCGCCGGCCACCGCGAATCGCGCCGACACGCCCGAGCGCTGGTCGATCGCGGTCGATTCGCGCAGCAGCCTGGTGAACCGCGCGAGCACCTCGAGCAGGTATTCGGGAACCTTGGCCTCGAGGTGCGCCTCCTGGTGGATCACCGCGATCTCGTCGCCGAGCGCGAGCGGATAGTGGGTGCGAATCTCCGCGCCGAAACGGTCCTTGAGCGGGGTGATAATGCGGCCGCGGTTGGTGTAGTCCTCCGGGTTCGCGCTGGCCACCAGCAACACGTCCAGCGGCAGGCGCAGCGTGTAGCCGCGGACCTGAATGTCGCGCTCCTCCATCACGTTCAGCAGCGACACCTGGATGCGTTCGGCCAAATCGGGCAGTTCGTTGATGGCCACGATGCCGCGATGCGAGCGCGGTACCAGGCCGAAGTGGATCGTTTCCGGGTCGCCCAGGCTGCGGCCCTCCGCCACTTTCACCGGGTCCACGTCGCCAACCAGGTCCGCGACGCTGGTATCCGGGGTGGCCAGCTTTTCCGCATACCGCTCGCTGCGGTGGCGCCACGCCACGGGCAGCGCGTCGCCGAGTTCCTCAGCGCGTCGAAGTGAGGCGGGCGTGATGGGCTCGTAGGGATGTTCCCCGAGCTCGGATCCCGCGATGACGGGAGTCCACTCGTCCAGCAGTAAATACAGCGTCCGCAGCAGCCGGGTCTTGCCCTGCCCGCGCTCACCGAGCAACACCACGTCGTGACCGGCAATCAACGCGCGCTCGAGTTGTGGCAACACGGTGTCTTCGAAGCCCACGATGCCCGGCCAGGGGTCGCGTCCCTCGCGTAGCGCGGTCAGCAGGTTGGCGCGGATCTCTTGTTTGACGGTGAGCTGGCGGTGCCCGGACGCGCGAAGCTCGCCGAGCGTGCAGGGACGTGTGGTCTGCGGTCGAGTCACCATTTCACGCTACGAGCGTTCCGGCGTCCCGGCTAGGCGAACTTCAGAGCATGTTGATCAGGGTGCCGAGCAGTTGGGGTGTCAGCTGCACCAAAACGCCCAGGTACCACACCAGATTGCCGAGGAACTGCTGCGGGGTATTAGGCATATCACCGGTCTACGCTCTGGGCGAACGGGCGGCAAGGGTGGCCGTTTGGTTGAGCTTAGTGCGCGAAGTGACGCGCACCCGTGTGATACAGCGTCACGCCCGCTTCCTTGGCCGCGTCGATGGTGAGCTGATCGCGCACCGAACCGCCGGGCTGCACGATTGCCCGCACGCCGGCCTTGATCAGGATTTCCGGGCCGTCGGGGAACGGGAAGTACGCGTCCGACGCGGCGACGGCACCCTTGGCACGGTCGCCCGCGCGCTGCACCGCGAGCTGAGCCGCGTCCACGCGGTTGACCTGCCCCATCCCCACTCCGACCGACGCCTTGTCGTCGGCCAGCAGGATCGCGTTCGACTTCACCGCCCGGCAGGCGCGCCAGGCGAACTCGAGATCGGCCAGGGTCGCGGCATCGGCGGGTTCGCCCGCCACCAGCGTCCAGTCGGCCGGATCGTCACCGTCGGCGTCTAGCACGTCACGCTGCTGCAGCAGCGCGCCGCCCCCCGAGATCGGGCGCAGTTCGACGCCCGCCAGCTGCGGGGGGTCGGCCTGAAGGATGCGCACGTTCTTCTTGCGTTGCAACACTTCCAGCGCGCCGTCGCCGTACCCGGGCGCGATGATCACCTCGGTGAAAATCTCGGCGACTTGCTCGGCCATCTCCATCGTCACCTCGCGGTTGGCGGCGATCACCCCACCGAACGCGCTCACCGGGTCGCACGCGTGCGCCTTGCGGTGCGCTTCGGCGATGTCGGCGCCGATGGCGATGCCGCACGGGTTGGCGTGCTTGATGATCGCTACCGTAGGCTCGCGGTGGTCATACGCCGCCCGCCACGCGGCGTCCGCGTCGGTGTAGTTGTTGAACGACATTTCCTTGCCGTGCAGCTGCGTGGCCTGCGCCAGACCCCGGGTCGGCCCGTCGGAGATGTACAACGCCGCCGCCTGGTGCGGGTTCTCGCCGTAGCGCAGCACCTCCGCGCGCTGCCAGGTTCCGCCGATCCAGCTCGGAAACTTTTCCTCGCTCGGCGCCAGCACACTCGTCATCCAGCTCGCAACAGCGACGTCGTAGGCGGCGGTGTGCTGAAACGCCTGTGCCGCCAAGCCAATTCGCTGGGCGAGCGTGAAACCACCGGCCTTGACCGCGGCCAGCACTTCTGGGTAGCGGGCCGGATCGACGACGACCGCGACCGACGGGTGGTTCTTGGCCGCCGCGCGCACCATCGACGGTCCGCCGATATCGATCTGCTCCACACAGTCGTCCGGGCTGGCGCCGCTGGCGACGGTCTGGGTGAACGGATAGAGGTTCACCACCACCAGTTGGAAGGCCTCGACCTGCAACTCGGAAAGCTGTTCGAGGTGTTCCGGCTTGCGAGTGTCGGCAAGGATTCCCGCGTGCACGTGCGGGTGCAGGGTCTTGACCCGGCCGTCGAGCGTCTCCGGGAATCCGGTCAGGTCCTCCACGGGAGTCACCGGAAGACCCGCCTCAGCGATCCGCGCGGCGGTCGAACCGGTCGAGACGATCTCCACGCCCGCTTCGTGCAGTCCGTTGGCGAGTTCGATCAGCCCGGTCTTGTCGTAGACGCTGACCAGCGCCCGCCGCACCACCTTGCGTTCATCAGTCACTGGGAATCCGGGCCTTTCGTCCATCGGAGACAACACCATTGCGAGCAACATCGGCCACGACATCGGCCAACAAGCGGCGTTCTACCACCTTGATGCGCTCATGCAGGCTCGATTCATCGTCATCAGGCAGCACGGTGACCGCTTCCTGCGCCAAGACGGGTCCGGTGTCGATCCCGGCATCGACCAGATGGACCGTGCATCCCGTCAACCGCACCCCGTAGGCCAATGCGTCGGGCACGGCGTGGGCGCCTGGAAAAGCCGGCAGCAGGGCGGGATGGGTATTGATCACCCGACCCGCGAACCGCTCCAGAAACCGCGGGCCGAGCAGCTTCATGAACCCCGCGGTGACCACCAGATCAGGATCGTGGGCGGTCACCCGCTCGGTCAGCGCATCGTCCCAGGTGGCCCGGTCAGCGAAGTCGCGCACCGACACCCGAAACGTCGCGACACCGCGCGCGGCAGCATGGTCGAGGGCCTTGCAATCCCGATCAGCGCCCACCGCGACGATTTCCGCCGGGTAATCGGCAGCCTCGGCGCGCTCGAGCAGCGCCTGCAACAAGCTCCCCGTCCCCGACGCGAGAACGACAATTCGGGCAGGCGCTGCGCTGGGCGTCCAGTGCGTGGCATCACGGCCGGATTCGCGCCGTGAACCGGCGCCATCGAACGGCTCACGCGGGGCAGTCAGCGCAGTACTCCTGGCGAGGTGGAAACGAGGCTGTCGATGTCGACGGCTAAAGCGTAGTCATCGCGGTTTCCAGCGCTCGGAGCAGGTCGGAAGTTTGATCGCCGGTGCCGGGCTGCTAGTCAGCACCCTTCGGGTCATCGGCGTCGTTCGAGACGACCTCGGCGTCGATGATGTCCGCAGCGTCGGAGGCCACCACAGTCGCGGGGGCATCGCCCAGGATCTCGGCCTCCACCGTCACTCCGCCGGCCCGCCCGCTCGGTAGCGACAGCGGCGGCGAGGTCGGGACGGGCCCAGCTGGTTCCGACTCGGCCGGTTCGGCCGGTTCGACTCGACGCCTTCCGCTCACCGCGGCCGTCGCGGCACCGAAGAGCACGATCCAGCCGAAGATCATCACCCCGACGTTCGGTATCTCGGCGCCGATGTGGCCGAACGCCCCAAGGTCACCGCCCGCCAGCATGGCCAGCGCAAGCCCGACAGCCGAGGCGACCGTCGCCGAAACCGCCGCGGCCTTCGCCGCGGTCCACCGGTCGAGATTCAGGTCCGCGCATTCGCGGCCCACCGAGATGCCGATCGCGACCGGAACCAGCAGCAGCGCCAGCCACCAGTACGCCGGCGGCCCCGTGGGTACGGCGGCCATTACCGGAACCGCGGGTACGGGACCGCCGACGACCGCGAAGAGGGCCAGCGACGCCGGACCGACGTGTACCGAACTTCCCACCAGCACCGAGGCGGCGCCGACCACGACATTGGGCAGATACAACATCGAGAGGACGAGCAGCGAAAGAGTGCCGACAGCGCCATCGGCGGTGGTGGACATGTTTGTTGCCGTGGACCAGTGCGCGCCGATGAGAACCACGACCAGAACCGTTGCCGCGATCAGCAGCCACCCGACCGCCCGGAGTCCGGCGAGCACCGCGGCTGGCGTCCAGTCGGGAAGCCCTTGCCCCTTGATCACCTCGCGCCACTGACCACCGAAGGCACCGGCCGCCGAGGCGACACCATGAATGCCGATCACCCACCCCAGCACGGCCAGCGTGTTCGGCGGCGACAGCGCGACGACACCCGAAGCATCCTTGATGACGGCCAGGCAGACCAGCGCCACCACCAGCGGCCCGGCGACCGCGGCCCCCACCAGCCAGCGCCGCTCCGCCGTGCAACTCAACCGCGGGCTCACCCGCGCGCTGCGGCGAAACACCAGCCAGGCCAGCCAGATAGTCGGCGCGAGCGGCAGGAGGCCGAGCTGCGTTCCAGAGACCATGAGCGGGACCTGCTGTAACCCGAGCCAGCCAGCCGCTACCGCTCCGGCTGCACCCGTGTAGCCACTCTGCGCGGCCGCCAACGACCCCAGCACCGCCGCGGCGACGACAGTGAGGCTCACCGCTGATGGCAACAGCGCGACAACCACTAGCTGCCGAGCCTTCTCGGCCGTGAGCTGCGGCCGAGAAGCCGCTGGCTGCACGCCGGTCGCGGGGCCCACGCCTGCTGTGTCTCGTTGCGATTCAGTCTTGCGACGCGATTCGCCGGTCAGCAGCGCACTCATTCGACCGAGCGTGTCACCAAACGGCGCGCCGTTGAATCAGGCGCGCCGTGGGCCGGTGAAACTACTCCGATTCCTTGGTTGGCGGTCGGAATGCTTGCGTTTTGTCGCCTGGATCCTCAGTGGGACCGCCCTCTGCCGCAGGCGGCTTGGGTGCCTGGTACTGCTGGGTCGGCGCGTCCTGCTGACCCTGGGCCGGCGACTGATACTGCTGCATCGGGGCCTGGTACTGCTGAGTCGGCGCGGAACTACCGGGGGCATTTGGCGGCTGGTACGTCGACTGCTGGCCGCCTGGGCCGTAACTCGGCGCGGCGGGATAACCGCCGCTGGGCGGGCCGGACTGGCCGTAGCGCTGACCGTAGGCTTGCTGGCCGTAACCGGGCGGCGGTGCGTACCCCTGCTGCTGGCCGTAGCCCTGTTGCTGACCGCCGTAACCCTGCTGCTGGCCGTAGCCCTGTTGGCCATAACCCTGCTGCTGGCCGTAGCCCTGTTGCTGGCCATACCCCTGTTGCTGACCGCTGGGCCCGCTCGTCGAGGGCGAGTAGGACGCCTGGCCCGACTGGCCGGATGGGCCCTGCTGCTGACCGCCCTGCGGTGCGTACCCCGGAGAGCCACCGCCGAAGGCGGTCTGACGAGGCCGGGGCGTGGGTTCCTTCACGAGCCCCGCACTGATGAGCAGGGCGCCGATCGCAACGATCGACTGGATGAGCGAGAGCACCAGGACCAGCCAGGCTCCCCACGCCAGCTTTGGCCCCGATGGCAGGTTGAACGAGATGAACACCAATGTGAGGAAACCGGTGACCGTACTAGCGGTGGCCACACCCAGTAACCGCTGTTCGGGGAGCAGTCCGAGGCCCGCGAGAATGCCACCGAGCAACAGCAGCGACAACGCCACCACCGGTATTCCGGTGCTGAAGTAGCTCGACGACTGATCGGCCACCAGGCCCTCGACGCCTTCGTTCTTCACGTACGGGGTGAAACCGAGGAGAAAGTTGATCACGCCAAGCGCAGCGATGGCACCCGCCAGGATGACACCGATCGCCGGACCACCGCTGCCGGCCGAAAACGACTGCTCCTGAGCCGAATGCTGTAGGTGTTGCGGCTCATGCGATTGCGACTGTTGCGGATTGTGCTGCTGCGGCCCGGAAAAACCGGAACCCCCATTCGGAAAAGACATCTGCCTACTCCCTGTTCATTGTGGGCGCCGGGCTCTGCATAAAAGCGTCGCTCGGCGTATTCACACCCGGTATGCAAGACGCTACTGCAACCCGACGACAAGATGGGCCCTGGAGTTGACCGAATCGATGCCCACACAAACACAGCAGGCCGCCGGCCCGGAATACGGGGTCGGCGGCCTGCTGTCGTGGACTACTTAGGCAGATACTTTGGCTTGCAGGATCTCTCGGGCCAGCGCCGCGGTCTCCGACGGGGTCTTGCCCACCTTGACACCTGCGGCCTCGAGGGCGTCCTTCTTGGCTTGCGCGGTGCCGGACGAGCCGGACACGATGGCGCCGGCGTGGCCCATCGTCTTGCCCTCCGGCGCGGTGAAACCAGCCACGTAGCCGACCACCGGCTTGGTCACGTTGGCCTTGATGTACTCGGCGGCCCGCTCCTCGGCGTCGCCGCCGATCTCGCCGATCATCACTATCAACTCGGTGTCCGGGTCCTGCTCGAACGCCTCGATGGCATCGATGTGGGTGGTGCCGATGACTGGGTCGCCACCGATGCCGATGGAGGTCGAGAATCCGAAGTCGTTCAGCTCGAACATCATCTGGTAGGTCAGCGTGCCGGACTTGGAAACAAGACCGATCGGGCCCTTGCCGGTGATGTTGGCAGGTGTGATGCCGACAAGCGACTCGCCCGGAGTGATGATGCCGGGACAGTTCGGGCCGATGATGCGGGTCTTGTTGCCCTTCTCGACGTTGTAGGCCCACGCGTAGGCGGTGTCCTGAACCGGGATGCCCTCGGTGATGACCACGAGCAGCGGGATCTCCGCGTCGATGGCCTCGATGATGGCGTCCTTGGCGAACTTCGGCGGCACGAACGCGATCGACACGTCGGCGCCGGTCTTCTCCATCGCCTCCTTGACCGTGCCGAAGACGGGCAGCTCCACGCCGCCCTCGTGCGAAACAGTGGTCCCGGCCTTGCGAGCGTTCACACCGCCGACGATCTGCGTTCCGGCCTTGAGCATCAGCGCAGTGTGCTTGGTGCCCTCGCCGCCGGTGATGCCCTGGACGATGACCTTGGAGTCCTTGTTGAGGAAAATAGACATTTGGATCGTCCCTTACTTCGAAGCCAACTCAGCGGCCTTATCGGCGCCTTCGTCCATGGTCTGTGCAAGCGTCACCAACGGGTGGTTGGCATCCGCCAGGATCTTGCGCCCTTCCTCGACACGGTTGCCGTCCAGGCGCACGACGAGTGGCTTATTGGCATCATCACCGAGGATTTCTAGGGCCTTCACGATGCCGTTGGCGACCGCGTCACACGCGGTGATCCCACCGAAGACATTGACGAACACGCTCTTGACCTGGCTGTCGCCCAGAATCACGTCCAGGCCGTTGGCCATCACCTCCGCCGAGGCGCCGCCGCCGATATCCAGGAAGTTCGCGGGCTTGACACCGTTGTGGTTCTCGCCGGCGTAGGCGACCACGTCGAGGGTCGACATGACCAGGCCCGCGCCATTGCCGATGATGCCCACCTCGCCGTCGAGCTTGACGTAGTTCAGGTCGTTTTCCTTCGCCTTGAGCTCGAGCGGGTCGGTGGCGTCCCGGTCCGCGAACTCGGCGTGGTCTGGATGACGGAAGTCAGCGTTGCCGTCGAGGGTGACCTTGCCGTCGAGCGCGAGGATCTCGTCATCGGGCGTGCGAACCAACGGGTTGACCTCGACCAGCGTGGCGTCCTCACCGACGAACACGTCCCACAGCTTCGCGATGGTCACCGCGGCCGCGTCGAGCACCTCGGCGGGCAAGTGACCCTGCTCGGCAATGCTGCGCGCGAAAGCCTCGTCGACACCCTTGACCGCGTCCACGGGCACCTTGGCCAACCGGTCCGGCTTGGTGGCGGCGACCTCTTCGATCTCCATGCCGCCCTCGACCGAACACATCGCCAGGTAGGTGCGGTTAGCCCGGTCGAGCAGGAACGAAATGTAGTACTCCTCGGCGATGTCCTTCGCCTCGGCCACCAGCAGTCGCTTGACGATGTGGCCCTTGATGTCGAGCCCGAGAATGTTCTGCGCGTGCGTATAGGCGTCATCTGGAGTCGCGGCATACTTCACGCCGCCCGCTTTACCGCGTCCACCGGTTTTGACCTGCGCCTTGATCATCACCGGCTTGCCGATTTCCTCGGCGATCTTGCGTGCTTCCTCAGCCGAGTCGGTAACCCGGCCTTCCGACGAGGGCACTCCGTGCTTAACGAAGAGCTCCTTCGCCTGGTATTCGAAGAGATCCATCTACTCACCGTTCGTCAGCGTTGACACCCGTTCGCAGGTGGGAACGGGTCAGTTTCGGACTTTAGCCACCTGCGCGAAACCACCATCGACCGCATACATGCTATGTGCTGCGTCTCACACGGGCTTGGGTTGTGACGGATCCCGCGCTGCGCCGCTCGCTGAACACGGCGGCGATCACAAAAGCGACGACTGCGGCGATCGCGAAAATTGCGCCGAGCCCGACCGAAGGCTCGGGCATGCGAGAACTGGTGAGCGGCCAGCCGATGAGGTAGACCCCCATTCCGATCGCGCAACCGGCCAACAGCGCGGTTCCGCGGGCGGGTCGCGCCGCCGCTGCCACGACGGCGCACGCGACGACGACCACGGCGAAGCCGGCCTGCAGCCAGGTGTCCCAACCCCACGGCAGCACGGTGAACGCGGCCGCGTCGCCACCGGAGTCGCTACCGAACAGCGGAAAGGCAAGCGCCAGCACCGACAACACGGCCCCGGCCGCGCCGGCCATCATCACGTTCCGATCGGAAACCACATCGACGCTGCGGTCCACGTCGTCGCGCTCCGCCGCTCCCGCGAAGCACACAAGCGCACCGGCGACCGCGGCCACCACCGCGCCCACGCTGATCAGGACGAATCCAACGCCGAATCCGACACCTGCGACCTGACCCGCGACCACCCCCGCCTGCAACGGGCCGCCGCAACTGAGCACCGCCGCCATCGTGAGCACCCCCGCCGCCGGGCGTACGGCTAGCGCGAATTCCGACAACAGCAGCCAGACCGCGGCAATCGCGAGGACGACGGCCGCCACGAGCGTGAGACGGCAAGCCGGGATGAACGGTTGGGCCGCCGCATTCGCAACGTGGACGACCGGCAACAGCGAACCCAGCGCAATGAGGACCGCGGCCGTCACCGCCGCAGCTCCGGCGATGGCATGCCAGCGCTGGACGGACCACTGCTCGACCCGCCACCCGGGGACCTGCCGCCGGTCCTCGCGAGATCGGCGGGCCATGATCGGCAACACGGTTCCCAATCCCGCCAACCCGGCCCCTGCCAGCACCGACACCCACAGCGCGGTGGTCGGCTGCAGCGCAGTGTCGGACGCGGCCGCTAATCGCGGTGCGACGAGGCTGAGCAACGCGACCGCCGATCCCACGATGGCCCCAGCGGCCGCGGGCACCGACCCGGACGCGAACGCGATGGCCGTCACGACGACCAATGCCAGCGCGACAACGACAGTCCCGGACACCGCAAGAATTGCCGCCGCGAATATCGGCTTCACGACGATCACCGGATCGCCGCTGGTCCACGGCGCAAAGAACAACGCTCCGACCGCGACTGCCGCGACCACAACGGCACTTGACCACCACACCGGCCCCGCTTGCTGCGCAGCCACAAGCCCCGATCCGACGTCGGCCGCACCGTCATCGCTGGATCGCAACATCAACGACCCCAGCAGCCCGCTGCAGCCGAGCAAAACATGTCCGGCGAGCACCAGAAATGCACCCGCGCCCGGGTGCAACGGCGCAGCTGTCAGCGGCCGCACGAGTTCGAAGCGATTGGCATCGATCGGGTTGGACAAGAAAGCGATATCGAGCACGGCAAGGCCGAACCACACCGGGCTTGCGCCAGACAGCAAACCGCCAGCGAACTCTTTTCGCGATGTGACAAGTGCCACGGCGACCGTGAGCCACCAGCAGCCAACTACGAGTGAACCGACGGTTGCCGCCAAACCAACGGCGCCCGCACCGGCAGACGGGATCGCCGGTTGCGCGAACGGAGCGACAACGACGAGGACGACGCCGACCAGCCCAGCGCCCAGCGCCGCCAGTCCTGGCTGACCGAGACCCAAACGGCTGGTGGGGTCGGTGCGAGTTGACACGGGTCTCGACGGTAGCGTGCTACCCGACCTGCTGGCATGCGCGCCCCAACTGTGCGTGAAATTTCACCGCCGGCGGTGAAATTTCACGCACAGGTCACGGATCGAGCGCAGACTTCGGCAACCTCCAACCGCCGCGGCCCCACTCGGACACGCGGTGTACTCGGTCCGGCAGGGGATGCATACTCCCAGGTCAGCGTGTGAGGCGTCTCACATATTTGGATTCTGGACCGTTGAAGCTTGCGCTCACTGCAATCGTTTCGTTACCGTCTGCGGGGTCAAAGTCACAGCTGGGTCACGAGCCAGGCGCAAGGCAGGGGCACGAGTGCGCGGGCAGGTTGGCCCGGATTGATCGGTTCCACCGAGGTCACAAACTTCAGGAGGGCAGCAGGTTTGGCAGAGAACCGTGCTTCCTTCAGCGGGCACCCCGAAGTAAGCCGGCGCCCCCGACACGACGACGTCTTCGATCTTTCAGCCGAGTACCGACTCGATCCGCTCGCTTACTCTTACCCGCCCGCGGACTCCGTCAATCAGGCTGCCGTTCGCAGGCGCGGCGGTGCTCATCGTTTGCCGGTTCCACCCAATGCCGTGAAGGGCCGCGCTGCCGTGGTCGCCGTTGCCGCGGGCGCAGTGGTGGCCGCCGGTCAAGCGGCGCTCGACACCAATTCCAACCACAGCGACGAGGCTACGGCGATCACGCTGGCCGGCGCGCAAGTTCCCGCGGTCGGCCCCGCGACCACGGCAGAACCGCAGGCCGCGCAGTTCCTCGGCACCCCGGCCGGCTTCGTCGACCAGACAAGTACCGATGCCTCGACCGCGCCGCAGGTCCTCAACGTGGCCCAGCCGGTCACCCTCGGCGAGTTCTCCAACCTGCTGTCCAAGGGCCAGAAGTACGTCCAGGAGCGGGCCGCCGCCGAGGCCGCCAAGCTGCGACCGCTGTTCGTGAAGTTCACTCAAGGCACATTCACGTCGGGCTTCGGCACCCGCTGGGGCGCCTTGCACGGCGGCGTCGACGTCGCAGGTCCGATCGGCACTCCTATTCTCGCCGTCGCCGATGGCGAGGTTATTTCCGCCGGGCCGGCGTCCGGTTTCGGTATGTGGGTGCGACTCAAGCATGCGGACGGCACCGTCACCGTCTACGGCCACATCGAGCAGGCGCTGGTCCACGTCGGCCAGCACGTCATGGCGGGCGACGAGATCGCGCTCATGGGCAATCGCGGGTTCTCCACCGGTCCGCACTGCCACTTCGAGGTCTGGCTGAACGGCAAAGACCGGATCGACCCGTTGCCGTGGCTGGCCTCCCGAGGCATCAGCCTGGGCCCTGAGCGCGACTAGCGCGCGGGCCGCTTCAACCCTCAGAGCTTCACCATCGGCACGCCGCCGATCAGCATGAGGCGAACCTTTCCGGCCGTCCCGAAGTCGATGGTGACAGTCGCGCGCTGCCCGATCCCATCGGCGGCGATGACGACGCCCAGCCCGTACTTGTCGTGGCTTACCCGATCCCCGACGTCGAGCACCAAGTCGGTGTTGTTGCGGGAGCGTGTTGCAGGCTTCGGCCGCGCGGACCCGAAACCACCGCCAGAGCCGAATCCTTCGCGCCATCCAGGCCGCTGTGTGCGCGGCCAGTCCCTTCCGTTGCCGGCGCCGACACTCTTCGACGGATCCAGTCGGCGCCAGTCGATCAGGGCGTCGGGGATCTCCTGCAAGAACCTCGACTCCGGGTTGCTGATCGGTTGGCCCCACGCCGAGCGCACAACGGCCCGGCTGAGGTAAAGCCGGCGCCTGGCCCGGGTGAGGCCGACGTAAGCGAGCCGGCGCTCCTCGGACAGCTCAGCGGGGTCACCCAGCGCCCGCATGTGCGGGAACTGACCGTCCTCCCAGCCGGTCACGAAGACCACCGGAAACTCCAGGCCCTTCGCCGTGTGCAGCGTCATCAACGTGACTACGCCGTCGCCGGAGTCCGGAATCTGATCGGTGTCCGCGACGAGCGAGACTCGTTCCAGGAAGGCCGCGAGCGAACCCGGCTCTGGCTCACCCTCGGCGGTTTCCGGCACGATTCCCTCGGCCTGTGCCAGCGCCGCGGCGTTGTGCGCCTCGGAGCTGAATTCACGTGCCACGCTGACCAACTCATTGAGGTTGTCGAGTCGGGCGCCGTCCTGGGGATCGTTGCTGGCGGCGAGCTCACTGCGATATCCCGTGCGGTCGAGCACGGCCTCGACCATCTCGCCGATGTCGAAATTGTCGGCATCAGCGGCAGCGCCCGCCGCGCGGATCTCGTCGAGCAGGTCGAGGAACGCCGCGATGGCCCGTTGTGACCGCGTGTTGAGTAGCGCCACCTTGCCCGCCGCGGCATCCTGCAGCGCGGCGGCAAAACTGATTCCGCGTTGCTCGGCATGGACCGCAACACAGGCCTCCGCCCGGTCGCCGATTCCCCGGCGCGGCGTATTGAGAATGCGGCGCAGACTCACCGTGTCATCGGGATTGTCGAGCACCCGCAGATACGCGACCGCGTCGCGGACTTCCTTGCGCTCGTAGAACCGCACTCCCCCGACCACCTTGTACGGGACGCCGAGGCGAATGAAGATCTCTTCGAGGGCTCGAGAGGAATTGTTGGTCCGGTAGAACACCGCGATATCGCTGAACTTCCCCTCGCCCGCGTCGACAAGCCGGTCGATCTCGGCCGCGACGAACGACGCCTCGTCGTGCTCGTTGTCGGCGACATAACCGGTGATCAGTTCACCGTCGCCGGCGTCGGTCCACAGCCGCTTGTCGCGGCGGCCGGCATTGCGCGAGATCAGCGCGTTCGCCGCGGACAGGATGTGCTGGGTCGAGCGGTAGTTCTGTTCGAGCAGGATGGTCGTGGCGTCGGGGTAGTCGCGTTCGAATTCTTCGATGTTGCGGATCGTGGCGCCGCGGAAGGCGTAGATCGACTGGTCGGCATCACCGACCACACACAGCTCGGCGGGAGCAACGTCCTCGCTTCCGCTGGACAGCTCGCGGATGAGGACGTACTGCGCGTGGTTGGTGTCCTGATACTCGTCGACGAGCACATGCCGGAAGCGGCGGCGGTAGTACTCCGCAACCTGCGGGAAGTTCTGCAGCAGGCTGACCGTTTCACCGATCAAATCGTCGAAATCCAGCGCATTGGCCGCGCGTAACCGCCGCTGATATTCGCTGTAGACCTGCGCCACCAGCCGCGACAACTCGTTGCCGTCGCGCTCGGCCTCGGCGACCGCGCGTTCCGGGTCGATCAGTTCGTTCTTGAGGTTCGAGATGCTCGTAGCGAGGAGCCGGGCAGAGAACTTCTTGGCGTCGATATCCAGGTCGCGCCCGATCATGGCGAGCAGGCGGCGCGAATCATCGGCGTCGTAGATGGAGAAGTTCGAGTTCAGGCCCGGTAGCAAGCCGGCCTGGGCGCGCAGGATCCGCACGCAGCTCGAGTGGAAGGTAGCCACCCACATGCTGCGCGCGCGGGGGCCTACCAGCCCAATGACCCGTTCGCGCATCTCGGCGGCCGCCTTGTTGGTGAAGGTGATAGCCAAGATTTGGCCGGACCCGACGCCGCGGGCCGCCAGCAAATAGGCGATCCGCCGGGTCAGCACGGCCGTCTTGCCGGAACCGGCACCGGCGACGATCAGCAGCGGCGACCCCGAATGCATGACCGCAGCACGCTGTTGCGGGTTCAGCCCACCAAGCAGCCGATCCACCGATTCGTCCTGGTCCCCACCCACGTATTACCTGCCGTTCAGCGCTAAATCTATGCGAATTTCATACTGCAATCCGGTTTGCCTCCAACGCTACCGGCGCACCCTGACAGGTTGGTCGAGCGGCCGCGTCGAGCGGCTTTCGTATTCGTCCCATTTTCTTTCGATGTCCTGCAGGGCCGTGGCAAACTGAAGGAATGATCATCGTAAGAACTCGCCGAGATTAGCCTCGCCTAGAAAGGGAAGTACCAGACCGGCGCGGATGACCGGTCGAGGTCGATTCGCCCAGCGGTTACCAGCCGATTCCGGGTCAAAGTAGGGGCGAATCTCCGGGGGAAACAGCGAGTTGGCATGAAGTCGGTAACGAGATGCGATCGTTCAACGATCCACGTTCTGACACGAGGAGATGATATGAGCAGCCCTATCACCAAAAACGGGTCAGCGAGCGAATCGGCGCAGGCACCAGCCCAGGCGACGGAGGACGCAGCCTTGCCCAATTCTGAGGCTGAGATCGAGAAGCTGCGTAAGGAAATCGACCGGCTCGACGCCGAAATTCTGGCCGCCATCAAGCGCCGCACCGAAATCTCCCGCATCATCGGCCGTACCCGATTGGCCTCGGGCGGCACCCGGCTGGTACACAGCCGCGAGATGAAGGTCCTCGAACGCTTCAGCGAACTCGGCCAAGAAGGTCACACGCTGGCGATGCTGTTGCTGCGACTCGGCAGGGGCCGACTCGGGCACTGATCGGGCCATTGCGAATGCCGCGCTAAATCTCCCGCGTTATGCCATCCGCGCGCCGCTAGGTCGCCGTAGGCTCGGTGATCATGAGCGCCGACATCACTCAAACCACCGCCTGGCAGGCGGTTGCCCGTAATCACGACGACATTTCGGCCACCACCCTGCGTGAACTGTTCGACGCCGACCCCAAGCGCGGCAGCGAACTGACAGTCAACGCTGGCGACCTCTACATCGATTACAGCAAGCACCGTGTCACCAGGGAAACCCTGGGCTTGCTGGTCGAGTTGGCGCGCGCAGCGGGTGTCGCCGAGCGTCGTGACGCGATGTTCGCCGGGGAGCACATCAACACCTCGGAGGATCGCGCCGTCCTGCACACGGCGTTGCGGTTGCCCAAAGACGCGCAGCTCACGGTCGACGGGCAGGACGTCGTCACCGACGTGCACGAGGTGCTCGACCGGATGGGCGATTTCAGCGACGCAGTCCGCTCGGGTGAATGGCGTGGTGCCACCGGCGAACGCATCAAGACCGTGGTCAACATCGGCATCGGCGGTTCCGATCTCGGCCCCGTAATGGTTCACCAGGCGTTGCGCCACTACTGCGACGCCGGCATCGACGCACGCTTCGTTTCCAACGTCGACCCGGCGGACCTGGTGGCCAAGCTCGATGGGCTGGACCCGGCCACCACGCTGTTCATCGTCGCTTCCAAGACGTTTTCCACGTTGGAAACGCTCACCAACGCCACGGCGGCCCGGCGCTGGCTCACGGCGGCACTGGGCGACGACGCGGTGGCCAAACACTTCGTCGCGGTATCCACCAACGCCGAGCGAGTAGCCAAGTTCGGCATCGACACGGCGAACATGTTCGGGTTCTGGGACTGGGTCGGCGGCCGCTACTCGGTGGACTCGGCGATCGGCCTGTCGGTCATGGTGACCATCGGCCGCGAACGCTTCGCCGAATTCCTGGCCGGCATGCACGCGATAGATGAACACTTCCGCAACGAACCGCTGGAAACCAACGCGCCGGTGCTCCTGGGCATGATCGGCCTGTGGTACTCCAGCTTCTTCGGATCCGACTCCCGTGCCGTGCTGCCCTACTCGAACGACCTGGCCCGCTTCGCGGCTTACTTGCAGCAGCTCACCATGGAGTCCAACGGCAAGTCGGTCAAGGCGGACGGCACGCCGGTGACCACGCCGACCGGCGAAGTGTTCTGGGGCGAGCCCGGCACCAACGGCCAACACGCGTTCTACCAGCTACTCCACCAGGGCACCCGCCTCATTCCGGCGGACTTCATCGGCTTCGCCGAGCCCACCGATGACCTGCCGACCATGGATGGCACCGGCAGCATGCACGACCTGCTCATGGCGAACCTGTTCGCGCAGACCAAGGTGCTCGCGTTCGGCAAGACCGCCGACGAGATCCGCGCCGAGGACACACCGGAAAACGTGGTGCCGCACAAGGTGATGCCCGGTAACCGGCCCACCACCACTATCCTCGCGCCGAAGCTCACGCCGTCCGTCATCGGTCAGCTCATCGCGCTGTACGAACATCAGGTGTTCGTCGAGGGCGCCGTCTGGGGCATCGACTCCTACGACCAGTGGGGTGTGGAACTCGGCAAGCAACAGGCGCTCGCGCTCGGCCCGGTGATCAGCGACGCCCAGGCCCCGCCCGAGCAATCGGATTCGTCGACCGACACGCTCGTGCGCTGGTACCGGCGGGCCCGCGGCAGACAGGCCTGACTGTCGTGGCATGGCGGCCGCTCGTTCGGCTGAGCATGCATGGCACGCCCACGCCGAACACCGGCAGTGTCGCGCGCGATCATCTCGCCAACGAGCGGACGTATTTGGCGTGGCTGCGCACCGGGATCAGCGTCGCCGCCGTGGGGGTCGCCGTCGCCAAATTCGCCCCGAATCGCGGCGCGAATGCGCTTGTCGCGGGACTGATCCTGGTCATCGCCGGCATTCTGGTCGCGGCGTACGGCGCCGTGCACTATCGAACGGTCGAGCGGCACCTGAACGAGGGGGTTTTCATCCCCGCCTCGTTCGGCGCCATCGTCATCGCGACCGTGGCCTTGATGCTCGGACTGGTCGCAGTTCTTGTGCTGATCTAGTGCTTACTCCCGGGCCAGCATTGCGGCCGCCTCCCGTTCGAGGTCCACATACGGCTGGCCGCTGACGTCGACGACCAGCCGGTTCAGCGTGCCACCGGTGTAATGCCAGGGCGCCTCGCCGACAAATCCGTCGCCGACCGCGTCGGGTCCGCCACGTCCGGCGGTCAGGCCGACCGCACCTAGTCCGTAGGCCCCTGGTTGTGTCTTGATCCTGCCCTCGCCGACCTTGTGGTCGCCGTAGTACAGGCTCAAAACGCCGCTCGCGGTGCCGGGCGGATTCTCACCGTCCTTGACGAATGCAGCGGCCAACACGATCTCGTCACCCACCGGCACGTCCTCGTCTGCGCTCACGAGTTGTTGCACGCTGCCGAGGAAGTTGTAGACGTAGTGCAGTCGATGATTCGCCACATACAGTGCGTGGCCGCCGAACCGGCTGCCTTGTGCGAAGAGCACTCCGTTCTGATCCGGCCCGGCGTCCTCGATGACCGCCGCGATCGAGTAAGAGCGATTTCGCACGCTCACCGACATCGTCTCGGGCACCGACGCTCCACCCGGCCGATAGATGTAGCGGTTACGCGGCTCCACCATGAACGGTCGCGGCGAGAACATGATCTCGATCGGGGACCGGTCGTCGATCGGCAGTGCCTGGTTGACGCCCGCTTCGTGGAACCACAGCCCGATCAGCTGGGCCAGCCGCGTCGGCTCCTGTTCCGCGAGATCGTGCAGTTCGGCACGGTCGACATCGGTGTGGTAGAGCTCCCAGACATCGGCGTCGAAGTTGCTCCAGCCACTCAGCGCCGGATGTGTGGTGACCGCCTTCCACCCGTCGT
Organism: Skermania sp. ID1734; assembly: GCF_007489285.1. GTDB lineage: Bacteria > Actinomycetota > Actinomycetes > Mycobacteriales > Mycobacteriaceae > ID1734. The sequence goes on along the minus strand of NZ_VLIY01000007.1, from coordinate 60,907 downwards.
GCCAGATGCCGCGGGTGCCCAGCATCGAGTAGAACTGCGTGTGCTTGGCCGTCGGGATCCCGTCGTTGTCGAAGCTGTAACGCATGCTCGAGCCCTGCAGCGGCCGCTGCACGACGCCACGCACGGTCTCCGGCAAGTCCAGGCCGAGGCAGTCCAGCACGGTGGGCATGACGTCTACCGCGTGGTGGTACTGGTCACGGACCTCGCCGTGCGCCTCGATTCCGGCCGGCCAGGAGATGATGCACGGATCGCAGGTGCCGCCATTGAACGAATAGCGCTTCCACATCTTGAACGGCGTGCAGAACGCCATGGCCCAACCGTTGGGGTAATGGTTGTAGGTCTTGGTGCTGCCCAGCTCCTCGATCTGGGCGAAGTTCTCTTCGAGGCTGTCGAAAACGCCGTTGAAGAATTTGTTTTCGTTGACCGACCCATTCGGACCGCCCTCGGCGCTCGCGCCGTTGTCGGACACGAGCACGATGATGGTGTTGTCCAGCTGTCCGATGTCGGTCAGATAGTCGAGCAGGCGGCCGATCTGGGCGTCGCAGTGGGAGACGAACCCCGCGAAAACCTCAGCCATCCGCCCAAACAGCCGCTTGGCATCGTCGGACAGCGAATCCCAGGATGGGGTGTATTCCAGCGGCGGGAAAGGCATTCCGTTGGGACCCTGGCGATCCTGCACGCTGCCAATCGGATTGAGCGGGGGTAGCTCGGTGTTCTCCGGAACGAGGCCGAGTTCCTTTTGCCGGGCCAGAATCTGCTCCCGAAGCGCCTCGTAACCCATGTCGAACTTGCCGCGGTAACGCTGCGCCCATTCCTCCGGAACCTGGTGCGGCGCATGCGCACAACCGGGGGCGTAGTAGAGGAACACCGGGCGGTCGGGCGCGATGGCCTTCACGTCGTCGATGTACTCGATCGCCTTGTCGGTGATGTCGACGCCGAAGTGGTAGCCCTGCTCGGGGGTCGCCGGTTGCGCGACCGAATGGTTGTCGTGAACCAGATCTGGGTACCACTGACTGGTTTCACCGCCCAAGAAGCCGTAGAACCGTTCGAATCCGCGGCCGAGTGGCCAGTTCCGCCGAGTGGCGGCCAGATTGGTTTCGTCGATGGGCGACAGGTGCCACTTCCCGACGGCCGCCGTGCTGTAGCCCTGGTCCACCAGCACTTCGGCGAGGGTCGCGCACTCGGGCGGTATGTGCCCGTTGGATCCCGGGAATCCGGTCGAACCTTCGGCGATGCACGCCATGCCGCACGTCGTGTGATTGCGGCCGGTCAGCAAGGCGGCGCGGGTGGGCGAGCAGAGCGCGGTCGTGTGCCATTGGCTGTAGCGCAGGCCGCGTTCGGCGATCCGGTCGATGTTCGGCGTCTCGACCGGGCCTCCATAGCAACCGAATGTGCCGAACCCAACGTCATCGAGGACGATCCACACGACGTTCGGTGCGCCGGCTTGGGCTTTTGGTTGTTCATATGGTCCCCAGTCCGGGACCGAATTGCGGACATCGAGGTCGATCCGGCCCCGGAACGGTTGTGCCATGGCGCGTCATCTCCGATCGCAATAATGAGTTTCCGGGCGAAGGCCGGAGGAAAGTACCTAGCCTTGGCCCGCCGCACCGCCTAACACATCACCCGAACGGGATGAATCCTCGGCGATACGCACAATGCACCGGAAACCGAGGTGACAGGTGGAGGTTTCCTCGGTTTCGCCCTGGCGCGCGGCGGGACGGTAACGCAAGCAGTAGTTGGGCGCGCACAGATGCGAGCCGCCCTTAATCACTCGGCGGGAATGGCCTTCCCCGCCGTCGGTCAGCGCATGCTCGATCCGCGGATTGCGCGGTATACAGCAGGATTTCGCGGCCTTGACATTCTTTCCGCTGGCCGCGTGGTCCGCGGTATAGCGGTCGCTGGTCCATTCCCAGACGTTGCCGGCCATGTCGAAAAGGCCGTAACCGTTGGGCCGGAATTTGCCGACCGGCGAGGTCCCGGCAAAGCCGTCCTCGAGCAGGTTCTCCCACGGGAATCGGCCCTGCCAGACATTCCCGCCGGGGCGCCCGCGCGGTGAGTGTTCGTCACCCCATACGAATGGCTTGCGGTCCAGGCCACCGCGCGCGGCAAACTCCCACTCGGCCTCACTCGGCAATTCCTTGCCGGCCCACTGCGCATACGCGCGGGCATCGAAGTAGGAAACGTGCGTTACCGGGTGGCGATCACGGCCGCCGAGGTTGCTGCCTGATCCCTCCGGGTGTCGCCAATCAGCTTGCGGGACATAGGACCACCACCGCCGATAATCATCGAGCGGTACGGGATGATCGGGCGGGGTGAACACCAGCGATCCAGGCACGAGCAACTCGGGATCGGCGCCGGGATACTCCGTGGCATCGGGTGCGGACTCGGCCGTGGTGACGTGGCCGGTCTCCCGGACGAAACGGCGAAACTGCGACACCGTCACCGGATGGGTATCGATCCAGAAGCCGTCGACCGTCACCTGATGGACGGGGCGTTCTTCTGGATAGAAGTCTTCCGAACCCATCCAGAACGTGCCGCCCGGGACCCATGCCATGCCCTTCGGTGGCACCCCCATGGCCACCTAGCATTGCACCGCCGAGCGCCGCGGTAAAGGGGTCAGCACACCCGGCGCAGAATGGCCTCCGTGTCCACTCCGGTGGGCAGCGTTCCGAACGCGACGCCCCAGTCGCCGCCGAGCCGACTGGCGCAGAATGCGTCCGCGACCGCGGGGTCACCGTGACGAACGAGTTGCGTGCCCTGCAGCACCAGCGCCATGAGCTCGACCACCCGCCGCGCCCGGTACTGGATGTCGTCGAGGTCGGACAGCTCCTTGCCGAGACGTGCCACGGCATCGTCGAGTCGCGAATCTGCGCCGTGTGCGGTGGCGAGTTCAGTGAAAAACGCTTCCACCGTGTCGGGTTGGCGGGCCATCGCACGCAAGGCATCGAGTGCCGCGACGTTGCCGGAACCCTCCCAGATCGACATGAGCGGCGATTCCCGGAACAGCCGCGGCATGCCCGACTCTTCTACGTATCCGTTGCCGCCCAGGCACTCCAGCGCCTCGGCTGCGTGGGCCGGTGCGCGCTTGCACACCCAATACTTGGTGACCGCCAGCCCGATTCGGCGTAGCGCCGCTTCGTGCTCGTCAGTCGCGCTGCGATCGGTGGCACCTGCGAGCCGCAGCATCACGGTGGTGGCGGCATCGGATTCGACGATCAGGTCGGCGAGCACGTTGCGCATCGCGGGCTGGTCGATCAGGAACTCGCCGAACGCTTTTCGATGCCGGGCGTGATGGGTGGCGCGCACGACTCCGACGCGCATGCCCGTGCTCGACCCGATCACACAGTCCAGCCGGGTCATGTTGACCATCTCGATGATCGTCTTGACGCCCGCCCCCTCGGCGCCGACGAGCCAGCCGGTCGCGTTCTCGTACTCGATCTCCGCCGACGCGTTCGACTTGTTGCCCAACTTGTCCTTGAGTCGTTGCAGCCGAATGGGATTGCGCGTTCCGTCGGGAAGCACACGCGGAAGCAGGAAGCACGACAGCCCGCTCTCGGTCTGTGCGAGCGTCAGGAACATGTCCGACATCGGCGCCGACGTGAACCACTTGTGCCCCACGATGCGGTAGCTGCCATCCGGTTGCCGCGTCGCGGTGGTGGTGTTCGCGCGAACGTCCGAGCCGCCTTGCTTTTCGGTCATCGACATGCCCGCGATCAGGCCGGCCTTCGACGTCGGTTCACGCAGGCCATAGTCGTAGGTGGTCGACGCCAGTAGCGGTTCGAACTTCGCCGACAGCTCCGGATTATGGCGCAGCGCAGGCACTATCGCGTACGTCATGGAGATCGGACACATGTGCCCCGCGTCGGCGGGACCCCACGCATAGAGCTTTGCGGCCCGGGCGACGTGCGCGCCGGGGCGATCCTGCCGCCACGGCGTCCCGTGCAGACCATGCTCGACGGCCACCCGCATGAGGTTGTGCCAGTGGGGATGAAACTCGACCTCATCGATGCGGTGCCCGAACTTGTCGTGGGTTCTGAGCACCGGCGGATATTCGTTGACCAGCCGCCCCCAGTCCTGTACTTCTTCGCTGCCGGCCAGCCGGCCAAGCTCGCGGAGCTCCCCTTCCGCCCATGCCGCGCCCTCGCGACGCAGTCCCTCGAGCAGGGCGGGATCTTCGGACGTATCGAACGGCACGATCTCCGGTACCTGGTTGAACACCTCATGGGTGCGCATTGCAAACTCCTAGGGCGCGAAGGGAAAAGGCGACGAGTTCCGGAATGACGATTTCGGGATGCGGGTCGCTGGCGAGCGGACCGACGAGCGTTTCCGCCACCGCACCCACCAGGGCCGCGGCGGTGAGGTCGGGGTCTTGCGGTGGCAGGGTTGCAGCGGCGACACCGTCACCGATCGCCCGAGCGAAATTGTGCGCGAAGGCCTTCCGGAAAATCATCCGCTCGGTGTCGACGGCCGCGTCCACCGGTTCCGCCAGCAGGGCGTAGGCAAGCTTCGGGTTCTTCATGGCGCGGCCGGCGAAGGTTTCGACGGCTGCAGTCACCCGGTCGACAGCCGATCCGCCGGTATCGGCGGCGGATGCCACCGCGGCGACCTCGCGGCCGACGACGTCGCGGAAGATTTCGGTGACGAGTTCGGTCTTGCCGCTGAAATGCCGGTACACGGACCCGGCGGCCACGCCGGCTTCCGCGGCGACCGCTGCGATGGACAGCCCCTGGTATCCGCGCTCGGACAGCAGCGCGATGGCAGCGGAGATGATGGCCTCGCGCTGGGCATCGAGGCGGGCTTGGACGGCCGACGTCCGCCGGTATGGCATGAAAGAAGTGAACCACTGATTCACACCTTCACGCAAGGGCGAAGCGCTCAGGAATCCCCGGACAGCGCCTCGTCGAGGTACCCGTCGGCGACCGCGAACCGATAGAGATCGGTGCGCGAAGACGGCTCCCGACCGACGGAGCGGTACTTGGCCTTCACGCGATCGATGTACTTCTTTGCCGTGTCCCGCTTCACCCCGATCCGCATCGCGACCGAGTCGAGGGTCAAGCCCGAGGCGTACAGGACTAGCGCACGCTCCTCCTGATCGCTCAACGGCGGACGGGCCGGATCGTTCACGATCACACTGGCCAGGTCCGGCGTCATCCATTCGCCTCCGGACGCGACGGTTCGGGCCGCTTCGACCAGGTCATCGACCGAGTCGCGCTTGCCGACAACGCCGCCCGCCCCCGCCTGGATGACCTGCCGGACCAGCGCCGGGGAAGCCATCGCAGAGAAGACCAGCACGCCCATCCCGGAGCGAACAAGTTCGGCCACCATGCGCGGGTCGGCGGAAGGCCCGCGATCCACGCTCAGATCGAGGACCAACAGGTGCGGGCGTAACGCTGGTGGACTTCGGCGCAGCCAGTCGACGAACTGCGGAAGGTCTTCGCTGACGCGAACAACCTGCATTCCGGCGCGCTCGCGCAGCACCTCCACCGTCCGCTCCCGCTGCAGCGAATGGTCTTCGACAATCGCGACCCGGCACACCGAAACCGTGCGCTTCACGACCGAACTCTCATTCTGCTTCCCCCCGTGCAGTCACGGCTGCGTGAAATGATGCCTTGTAAATTGCTATTTTGCGCTTTCCTTACCTTCGTTGCTGCTCGATCCGAATGAAAGGCGCGGCATAGGTGATCACATCCAGGTTCGTGTCGCGGCGCAACCAACGAGCGCAGACCTCACACGGCGAATCGGGCTGGGCGACGGCAAGCCTCGAACAATCGTTGCGACGAGCAATTTCGACTCCGAATATCCTTGGCCCGCTGATGATGTGCGTTCTGTTGTGGATGTCAGGCGTCGCACGGAATTGGTTCCCGCTCGTCGCGCTCACATTCCTCGCCGTCGCCTCGATCGCTGCGGCCGCGCTGTACACGTCGCGAGTACCTCTGGGCTGGATGTTCGCCGCGAATTCGTGCGCGGTCGCCCTTGCTTATGTCGTCGCACCGGCGCTGAACAATGTGATCACCTTTGCCAACTGCTGGATAACCAACCTGACGTCGATCAGCGCGGTAATGCTGTTGCGCGGCCGGGCCGCGGTGCTGGTTCCCATTTTCGTGGGCATCGTCGCTGGCACCTCGCTCGCGCTTGGGCACCCGGATTGGGACCCGGTCCTGGTGCGGTCCGCGTTCGTCACGCAGACGGCCATCGGGATTTTCGGCTGGCTCGCCATGCGATACCTGCGCCGCTTCGCGGCGGCGGCCGATCGCGAAGAACTGCTGGCCGAACGTAACCGCCGAGATGTCGCCGTTGCGGAATCCGCCAGTCGCGCCGCAGCCGAGTCCTCGCGGACCCTGCACGACACTGTTGTCAATACCCTGGCGGCCATCGCCGGCGGAGGTCGGATCCTCGAACAACGCGACATCGTGCGCGACCGCTGTGCGCACGATGTCGCGATCGCCGAGTCCTTGCTGGCTGAATCCGCCGCGGATCAGCCAGCGCCGGACTTCTTCGCCGACGTTGTCTCGCTCGGCCGCGCTGCCGGGATAGACGTGCGCCGCAGCGAGGAAACCGCGTTGGCCGAAGGTTGGGAGCAGTCGGTCCCGCCGGAGGTTTTGCATGCGCTTCGCGGCGCGGTGCACGAGGCGCTGCTGAACGTCGCCAAACATTCCGGCTCGTCATACGCGACGGTCGGCATCGATGCGACAGAGCACGATCTCTCGATCACCGTGACCGATGACGGTGTCGGGTACGACGCAACCGCCGACGCCGGTTACGGAATAAACAATTCCATCCTGGCGCGCTGCCGCGAACACGGCATCGAAGTCACGCTCACCTCCGCGCCGATGCGCGGCACGAAGGTCGCACTGGGCTACTCCCTCGAGAGATCCGATGGCGACGCGACTGGCACTGACGCCGTCTCGCCCACACAGATCGCGGCAACGCAGGCGCGCGCTTGTTGGATGTGGTCCGCGAGCGTCGTCGCCGTAGGGGTCTGGATCGAGTTCACCAACCGGTTCGGGACATTCAGTGCCACCTGGGCCATGCTCGGATTGGTGGCACTGACCGGCCTACTCGCCTGGCTGACGGTCCGAGACGACCGACTGCTCCCATGGTGGTTGCAAGGTGTCCTCATCCTCAGCACGCCAGCCGCATTCGTCCTGTCCTTCGCGGGTGTGGGCTTCGGACACACGGACGTCACACTATGGCAAATACTCGGCACCACGGTTCCGGCGGTGATTCTGCTTTACTTTTCGGCCACCGCATCGACCTTCCTGTACGCGACCGCTACCTTTATAGTCGTCACCGCCGTACTCGCCGCTGGGATGTGGGCGGCGGACTCCCCGTACACATCGATTGCGATCGTCGGCGGCCTGTGTACCGTTCCGGTGCTCGCGGGGTTCTGGCACTTCCACTCCGCGATCGAACGTATCGGCGCCCGCACCATCGCAAACACGCGAGCGGCAGCACAAGATCGGCTTCGTCTTGAAACGCGCCGAGCGTCCGACCGGGCACGGTCCCGTTGGCGCGTCGCCGGGCTCCAGTCTGCCGTCACACTCCTGCAACGGATCGGCCGGAACGAGGCCGACCCGGTCGATCCGGCGGTGCAAGCGGCCTGTGCACGCGAAGAACGATACCTGCGACAGCTGTTGATGCTCAGTCCCGAACTACTGCACATGGGTTATTGGCTGAGTCAAGCCAGTGCGCGCGCCCGTCGCCGTGGGGTCGAATTAGCCTTGCGCACAGGCGACATCGACGCCCCCGACGACGAGACCGCGCGCTATGTCGGCCAACGAATCTTGGCCGCAATCAATTCCGCGCCGGAAGGGACCGGCCTGACAGTCAGCGTGTTCCCCCACCCCGCCGGCGGATCTCTGCTCATGGTTGGTGGGGCTGCGGCCCTCGACCACGATTCCACGACGTTCGAGCCCCCCGAGAACCTCGTCGAAACCAGGCAGGACTACGGAGAGCAATTCATCATCGAAATCACTTGGCGGGCACCGCGACCCGTAGATCTACGCGAGCGCGTGACGGTCGCAGCATCGTAAGCACCTGTGACCTCATTTAGGGGTCAAATGCCAATCTCCGGATGCGCGAACCGATTCGGCCGTGCTGGGATGAGTTGCGGGGTGATTCTCGCACGAGCAAGCTACGACGGGGGAATCGTTGTGTCCGGCAGTGTATTACCTGAAGATCTGTGGCGAGTCCGGTTGACTGACCAACTCGGCGAACGCGTCCGGCTCATGATTGTGCGCGGTCCGCGCATGGCAGGCAAGTCGACGTTGATCGACGCATGGCTGGCGCGGTTCGGCACCCACCGGGCGGTGGTGCGGATACCGGGCGGTCCGGCAGGCGCCACCGAGTACTGGGCAAGAGCGGCTTGCCAGCTGGGCTTGACCGGAGCCGTGGCAGACGCGTCAGCCTCTTCTGCGTTGACCGCCGCGCTGGGTGCGCTGGATCGCGATGTCGTCCTGGTGCTGGAACAGTTCAGCGACTGCGACGATGCGGCGGCGAGCGACCAGTTGATCGACATCCTGCGCCACTGCCCCCGAGTCTGCGCCATCGTGGAAACCCGCACCGCCGTCTTTACAACCGCCCAACTGCTAGCCACCGACTCGTATGTGGAGATAGGTCCCGAACAGCTGTGCTTCACCGTCGAGGAGATCGAGGCGCTGCACCGGTCGGCGGGCGTGGTTGCCACTGTGGACGCGTGTGAACGGCTGCACCGCACCGTACGCGGCGAGATAGCCCCGACACTGTTGGCCATCGGAGTGGCAAAACGGTTGGGGTATCCCGCCGTCGACCCACGCGGTGGATTGGCCCCGGAGTATCGCGCGCGGTTGACGGCCATGGCCGAGGAAATCCTGTCCGACGACGCCGTGGCGCCCTGGCGGCGGGTGGTGCTGCGGCTGGCGCCGATGCGCACGATCGAGCACGACTCTGCGCTGGCCGTTCACGTTTCCGCGCCAGCGGTTGAGCGACTCGGGTTGCTACAGCGCCGCTTCCGCGACAACAAACTCGAGTACCCGGCGGGGCTGCGCGCGAGCTTGTTGCGGATCGCCCACCGCGAAATGCCGGGATACGTCGGCGAGGCCCTCACCGACCTTGCCTGGAAATGCGTTTCCGAGCGTCGCCCGGCCGAGGCCATGCAATACGCGGCCGACGCCGCCAATTGGCCGCTGGTCGCAAAGATCTTCGGCCAGCATTTTGCGCAGGTGATCGATGAGGACTTCGACGGCACAGTTCGGGTACTCGGCACCTTTCCCGCTGGCCGGGCCGGCGAGTTCCCGCTGGTACAGGCCGCACGGGTGCTGCTCACCGGACTGTCCGAGATGCCGCTGATCGACGTCGACCTGCCCACCTCCGACCCGGAGTTGGTGGAAATCGGCAAGGGGCCCGACGCCATGCGGATCGCCATCCTCGCCACCGTGCGAGTGATCGGTTTGCGCCGGCTCGGGTACTGCCGGGAGGCCGCCGAGACTGCCGCGCAGGCCCACACCATCCTCGACGCCATGTTCGAGGCGAACACCCCGCACTTGGACGCCCAACGGTCGATGTTGCGGATGCAACTGGCCACCGCGTTCGGCTTGGCCGGTCAACTGCAAGACGCGGCCACGCAACTGCAATTCGCATTTCGGGCGGGCAGCCAGGTGGTGCGTCGCAGCGCCGCGGGTCAGCTTGCGTGGAACTGGGCGCTGCAGGGCGACCTCGGCCGGGCCCGGGACTGGTTGCACAAGGAGTCCGAGCAGCCGTACCCACCGGGACGACGAGGTCGAACGGTTCGGCTGCCTGGGCTTTGCGCGACAGCCCTGTGCCATCTCGAGAATTTCGATTTCGATGCGGCCGAAGCTGTGCTGGCGCAGGCCGGCGAACCCGAGTTCCGCGAAGAGCGCTGGGCAGTGCACGCCTACGTTCGCAGCCTCGCCGCCCTACTGAGCGGACGCGCGAACGAAGGCCTGGACTGGCTGGACCGGACACTCCAGCAGCACTCGCACTACTACTTCACCGAATCCGCGTGTCACCGACTACTCACAGCCATGCGCATCGACCTCAATCTCGCTGCGGGACATGCCAACGCGGCCGCAGCCGTTCTCGCCGACACCGGCCCCTCAACCAGCCCAGCGCTTCTCCTCGCCCGCGGGCGAGCCGAACTGCTCACGGGCGCACCGGAGGCCGCGTTAGCCGCCGTCGCGCAGGTCGCGCGCGGCAACAACGTCCCACCCCGCATGCGCATAGACGCCCTGCTGACAGAGTCCGCCGCCCAGCTGCAGCTCAGTCACGAGCGCGCAGCCGCCGAGTGTTGGCGCACAGCGACCGCACTGGCCGGCCAATCCGCCTGCTACGTCCCATTCGCGTTCCTGAGCGCGGCGCAAAGACGCAGCCTTGCCGAGCTATCGGCGTCGACACCCGCGGCCGTACCCGCCGATATCGCGGTATTTCCGGATACCGAACTTCCCGTCGTACGCCTCACTCGACGGGAAACGGAGCTGCTCCAGCTCATCTCACAAAAGCTGACCGTCCACCAGATGGCCAAAAAGCTCTTCGTCTCGACCAACACCGTCAAAACGCAAAAGCGCGCGCTCTACCGCAAACTCGATGCGAGCACCAGAGAACAGGCCCTGACGCGCGCAGGACACCTCCGATTGCTCAACGAACCAAGCGCCGAGTCGGCACAAGCCTCCGCCGTCTGACCTCCGGTACCTGGATCAGATTGGCACACGCCCACGCGGGGCAGAATCCCGTACGTTGTGCCCATGACCGTACGTATCGAACGCAGGGGTCCCGTGTTCACGGTGATCCTGTCTCGCCCGCACGCGCGCAACGCAGTCGACGGCCCCACCGCCGGGCAGTTGGCGGACGCCTTCCGCGAGTTCGATTCCGACCCTGACGCCGCGGTGGCTGTGTTGTGGGGCGAGGGCGGCACCTTCTGCGCGGGCGCGGACCTCAAGGCGCTCGGCACGGAGAATTCCAATGTCGTGTCGGAAACCGGGGACGGTCCGATGGGCCCCACTCGCATGCGGCTGTCCAAGCCGGTGATCGCCGCTGTTGCGGGATACGCCGTCGCCGGTGGTCTGGAGCTGGCGCTGTGGTGCGATCTTCGGATTGCCGAGCAGGACGCCACCTTCGGCGTCTTCTGCCGCCGCTGGGGCGTGCCGCTCATCGACGGCGGAACCGTGCGGTTACCCAGACTGATCGGAGCCAGCCGTGCGATGGACCTGATTCTCACCGGTCGGGCCGTGCCAGCCGAGGAGGCGCTCGAGATCGGACTGGTCAACAGGGTGGTGCGCACCGGCACGGCGCGGCACGCGGCCGAGGAACTCGCGGCCGAGCTTGCCGCGCTGCCGCAACAGTGCCTGCGTAGCGATCGGATGTCGATGCTCGAGCAGGAGGGCCTCGACGAGTCCACCGCGATCGCCGCCGAGCTGAAACACGGCGTCACCGTCCTCGAAGGCGCGCTGCAGGGCGCGCAGCGGTTCGCGGCCGGGGCCGGCCGGCACGGCCAGCCCGCGTAACGAACTACGCTCGCCCGAGTGGACGACCGGCTCAGCACTATCGATCAAATCTTCCTGCGCACCCACCAGGGCCTCGGCACGCCGATCGTCATGCAGGGCCTGTGGCGCACCGAGGAAGCCGTCGAGCAGGTACTGCTCATGCACCTCCACGACGCGCTGCGGTCCGGGTGGCTCGGACGGCGGGTGGTGCGGTCGCCGGTACCGGGCGCGAGGCCGTACTGGCAGCTCAACGACGCCGCGTATCCCATGACCTACTCGCAGCGTGAAATTCCGCCCGAGCGCGTGCTGGCGTGGGCCGATTCCCAAGGGGCCAACCTCAATCCGCTGCGGGGGCCCGGCTGGCGACTGTCCGCCACCCGCATCCAGGGCGGCGGCACCGTCGTTTCGCTGACCTGCTCACACGTGCTGACCGACGCCCGCGGACTTTTGCGCGCGGTCGAGAAGGCACTCGCCGGCGACACGAGCCCCATCCGGACCGAGCATGTGACCGACTGGACGGACGCTCGGACCACCATGGCCACCATCGCACGCGAAACACGGTTCTCCGCCCGACGGCCCAAAGCGGCTGCGCGCGAAGGCAAGGTCCCTACGATTGCGCCCGCACGCAGCGCAATTCTGGCTGTCGACGCCAACCAATGGGATGACGTCGCGAAATCCCAAGATGCTTCCGCGAACAGTCTTTTCGTCGCGCTCAGTGTCAACCTGCTGCAGGCGGCGAGGCCGGTGACAGTCAGCCTGCCCGTCGACGCCCGACGTGGCGACGAACCCACCAACTCGATCACGATGACCGGCACCACCGTGCGCGCGGGAGAGAATCTCGCCGATCTGAAAGCACGTATCACGCAGGGCTATTCGCATCCGGACGGCGCGGCGCCCGGCCTACCCGAGCAGTGGTTGCAGCTGTTCCCCGCGCGCCTCGCTTACGCCGCAACCCGCGACGTCGGCGATCGAGATGTGATGTGCTCCAACATCGGCCAGGTTCCCAGCGCGCTCGAACACTTCGGCCCACACCCGGCGAGCGGATTCGCCGCGCGGGCGATACATCCCGGGCTTACCCGACGACACCTACGACATACCCGAAATGCGCTGTCTGCCTACCTGTGCCGGTTCGGTGACGGCTACACGCTAGCGCTCGTGGCGACCGCTGCGCGCATCACCAGCAACGCGCAGCTGCGCGATCTGGCTACCGCGGAGCTGCGAAAGTGGGGACTGCGGGCCGAGACCTGGTAGCGACGAGCTCCGGCACCTCGACGTCGTCCTCCAGATCCGCCGCGGGCTGCGGTGCATCCCAAACGATTCGCGCTGGCAGCACACCAGCCCACACGCCACCGCGCTGCACGTCATCAGCATCGTCGTTGGGCCCGCCGCTGCGCATCTTCACGGCCGCCTCCGTCAGATCCAGCGCCAGCACCTGCGTTGCAGCCAACTCTTTAACGTTGGGCTTGCGTGCCCGGTCCCACGATCCGGGCGCCATGTGCTCGACGAGCACCCGCAGGCCGTGCAACCGTTCCTCCGGATCGGTGACCAGCCGCGCCCTGCCGTGGATGACCGCGGAGCGGTAGTTGGCCGAAAAGTGCATCACCGCACGGGCATACACCAGTCCGTCCAGCAGCGTGACCGTCACGCACACCTCGGTGCCGTCGGCGGCACACAGACTCCGCGCGCCCGTCGAGCCGTGGAAGTACAGCGTGTTTCCGTCTCGGCCGTATCCCGTCGGCAACACCACCGGAGCGTCATCCAGCACAATCCCCAGGTGGCAGATGATGCCCTCGTCCAGCACGGCGTCGAGCGCCGCGCGATCGAGTTGGGCGCGTTCGCGCAGTCGGCGCACGGTGCTTCGGGAAGTCGGCGAAAGCGACGGTCTTGTACTCATGCTTTCACCTTCATCGGGAAAGTGGCATTCTGAAAGAGCCATTTCCGCGCTAGTTTGAAAGGCCACTTGTGTCCGACGAGCTGCCGATCATTCTGGATCGGATGGCGGGGACCCCGCTGTCGGTGCAGCTCGCCGATGCGCTTCGCGCCGCGGCATCGGACGGCCACCTGCGCGTCGGCGACCGGCTTCCGTCCTCACGCGGCCTGGCCCAGCGCCTGGACGTGAGCCGTACCGTCACAGCGGCGGCGTACGAACAACTGCATGCCGAGGGCTGGATCCGGGGACGGCATGGATCCGGAACCTACGTGGCCGCCGTGCCCGAACCGGCGCAATCGCGGCGTCCTGCCCCCGGAAAGGCCACCGAGTCGGGCGACCGGATTTCGCTCATCCCGGGGGCGCCCTGCCTCGAGGCGATTGATTCCGCCGCCTGGCGTCGGGCTTGGCGCGCGGCCGCGGACCGCCCTGCCCTGCTCCGCCCGATACGCACCGGCTTACCGGAGTTTCACGATGCGGTGGTGGAGCATCTCCTGCGGCACCGCGGCCTGGCGGCCACCGACGCAGCGGTACTCGCCACTGCCGGAACCAGCTCAGCCACTTTCGAAGTCGCTTCAGTGAGTCTTGCGGCGGGAAGCCGGGTGGCCATCGAAGAACCGGGTTACGGGCGCGCCGCCGCCGCGCTCCAGGCGGCGGGCATGCGGTTGGCGCCGATCCGCACCGACGAACACGGCATCTGCGTCGACGCCATCCCCGCTGATGTCTCGGCCGTGTATTGCACACCGGCACACCAGTATCCGCTCGGCGCGCGACTGCCAGCCGAACGTCGGGTCGAGTTGGTCCGCTGTGCACGCAAGCATAGCTGGCTCCTGCTCGAAGACGACTACGACGGTGAATTACGCTACGACACAGCGCCATTGCCTTTGCTCGCTAGCATCGGCCCGGACGTAGTGGTGCACCTTGGCACGACCAGCAAGATACTCACGCCCACGCTCGGCGCCGGATGGATGGTGGCGCCCCCGGCCGTGGCCGCCGCGGTTGCCGAGCGGCGGGAGGCAGCGGGCATGGGCCCCAGTCCCGCGGGTCAGCGCGTATTTGTCGAACTCGCCCGGTCGGGCGACCTGGCCCGGCACCTGCGGCGCTTACGCCGCGAACTCGCCACACGCCGATCCATAGTCGTGGACTCGTTGCGTGCGCAGCACATCGACGTGCGCGGTGATGCTGCCGGGTCACACGTGGTCATCGAGCTGCCGTCGCTTGTGGTCGAGGAACGCCTGATCCGGCGCGCGGGCAATGCGGGGATCCTGCTCGATGGGCTGGCGCGTCACCACTTCGGCGAGCCGCGCCGCCACGGGATCGTTCTCGGGTACACCGCCTGCAGCAAACCGGACTTGGCGGAGGCTGTCGCGAACCTGGCGGATGCTTTCCCAAACCTGTCGGTGCCCTGCCGCACTCCGTAAGGTGGGGAACATGAGCGAATCCGACCTTCTCGCTACCATCAATCAACTGGTCGACGACGAGCACAAACTGCGCGCCAAAACGGCGGCGGGCGAGATAGCTCCCGAGGTCGAGCAGCGTCGGCTCGCCGAACTCGAGACCACGCTGGATCAGTGCTGGGATCTGCTGCGGCGGCGACGAGCACAGATCGACAGTGGCCAACCCGCCGCCGATGCGCACGTGCAGTCGGCCGACCAGGTCGAAGGCTACCTGCAGTAACGCGCGGGAGCCGAGCAATGACCACCTCCACCTACGACGTCATCGTCATCGGCGCCGGACCCGCCGGCGAGAATGCGGCCCAGTACGCAATCGCCGACAGCGACCGCACGGCGGTGCTCATCGAGAGCGAACTGGTCGGCGGTGAATGTTCCTATTGGGCGTGCATGCCCAGCAAGGCATTGCTCAAACCCGGCCACGTCCTTGCGGCGGCGCAGGCGATGCCCGGAGTCCGGGAGGCACTCGGTTCAGCCAACCTCGACGCGAAAGCGGTGCTCGAGCGTCGGGACTCCTTCACGCACAACCACAACGACGAATCGCAGGTGCACTGGGCCGAAAACACTGGCATCGACGTGCTCCGGGGCAGTGCACGCCTCACCGGGGTGCGCACCGTCGAGGTCGATGGTCGCACCCTCACCGCGCGTGATGCCGTTGTCATCGCCACCGGAACCAGCGCCGCGATTCCCAACACACCCGGACTGGCCGACGCGCTGCCCTGGACCTCACGCGACGTCACCAACATGCATGAAATTCCGCAGCGGGTGCTTGTCATCGGCGGCGGAGTCGTGGCCTGCGAGGCCGCGACGTGGCTGTTGTCGTTAGGGGTTTCCGAACTCACCATGGTGGTTCGCGGTGACCGGCTACTGGCCAGTGCCGAGCCATTCGCCGGAGACCGCGTGGCCGACGCATTGCGCGCGCATGGCGCGCGAATTCTCTTTGGCGCCAACGTTACCCAGGTGCGGCGAGCGGACCCTGAGGCGCGCGGTGAAGGCTGCCTCCACGGGGGCGAGGTCAGCGTGGAGGTAGCCGACGAGCGCCTTACCGTCGACGAAATCATCGTTGCCACCGGCCGCAAACCCCGCAGCCACGCTCTCGGACTCGACGCCGTTGGGCTCGAACCGGGCCGCTATCTCGACGTTGACGACCAGTTGACCGTGCGCGGCGTCGACGGCGACTGGCTTTACGCGGTCGGCGACATCAACGGTCGCTCTCCCTTGACCCACATGGGCAAATACCAAGCCCGAGTGTGTGGCGACGTGATCGCCGCCCGGGCACAGGGTCTCCCCCTCGACCACCCGCGCTGCACGGCTCGCGCCGACCACGGCGAAGTGCCCCAGGTGGTCTTCACCGATCCCGAGGTGGCCTGGGTGGGCCGCACCGAGAAGGCCGCTCGCAGTGACGGATTCACGGTGGCCACCGTCGAGTTGGACATTGCGGTGGCAGGCTCGAGCCTTGACCGCGACGACTACAGCGGCAGAGCCAAACTCGTGGTCGACACCGCGTCCGACACGCTCCTCGGCGCAACCTTCGTCGGGCCCGACGTCGGGGAACTCGTGCACGCCGCGACCATTGCGGTGGTCGGCAAGGTGCCGCTGGACGCGCTGTGGCATGCGGTACCCGCGTATCCGACGGTGAGCGAAGTGTGGTTGCGCCTGCTCGAGCAGTACCGTCGCGCGCCGTTATCATCGCGAAGGTGAGTGTGACGACAGTTAGCACCGCCGACGGCGACATTCGCGGCGTGCGCTCCGGTCCCGTCGTGTACTGGCGTTCGATTCCGTATGCGGCCCCGCCGGTCGGTGATTTGCGGTTTCGCGCGCCGCGGCCGGTCACGCCATGGACCGGTGTACGCGACGCCACCACCTTCGGGTACGCGTCGATCCAGAACCGCAGTGGAGCCGTACTGGGGTACCGCAAGTATCAGCCGACGAGCGAGGACTGCCTCACTCTCAACGTCACCGCGCCGGCCCGCCCGGCGAGCTCGCCGCGACCGGTGCTGGTGTTCATCCACGGCGGCGGCTATTTGATGGGCACATCGGCGATGGGCCTCTACTCGGGCAAGCACCTGGTGCCGCGCGGTGACGTCGTGCTGGTGTCGATGAACTACCGGCTCGGCGTGCTCGGCTATGTCGACTTCAGTTCCTTTGGCACCACGGACCGTCCGTTCGAATCCAACTTGGGACTGCGCGATCAGATCGCCGCGCTCGAATGGGTGCAGCGCAACATCGCCGCGTTCGGCGGTGATCCGAACAACGTGACCATCTTCGGCGAATCCGCCGGTGCGCATGCGGTGACCGCGCTGCTGGCGACGCCCGCCGCACACGGGCTCTTCCATCGCGCGATCGCCGAAAGTGCGCCGGGCGACTGGGAAATGAACCGTGAGGATGCCGCGCACTGGGCGCGGGAATGCATTGACGCGCTTGGCGCCACGCCAGCCGACGCGGTCAGCGCGCTCACCGAGGCGGACCCGCACGAGTTGCGCCGCGCAGCCTTCCGCGCGTTTCGTGACTGCGTCCTCAGTAGCCCTGGCTTCTTCCCGATGGTTCCAGTCATCGACGGTGAGCTGCTGCCGAAGTCACCGTTGGATGCGATCGCCGATGGCACGGCAAGTCGGGTACCGCTGATCATCGGCACCAACCGCGATGAAGGCGCGTTGTTCGCCCGCTACCTCGATGTCATGCCCACCACGGTCGAACGGCTGCGCCGGGTGTTCGCTGTCACCGATCCCGAAGCGCACCAACGCATTGCAGCTACCTATGAACGGCATGCCGAACCGCGGGCATCGGTCCGGCTCGGTGGTGACCTGATGTTCTGGCGTCCGACGATCGCGGTGTGCGAATCGCATTCGCAGCATGCACCGACCTACAACTACCGCTTCGACTTCACCACCACGGTGCTGCGCCGCATGCGGCTTGGCGCCACGCACGCCGCGGAGATGCTGCCGGTGTTCGGCATCAAGAACGAGCCGATGGAGTTCGGCATCACGGCCGCCGGTGGTCGCCGCGGCTTCCGCCAGGTGAGCAACGCGATGCAGTCGCATTGGCTAAATTTCGCCCGCTACGGCCGACCGTTGCCGTCATGGCCGAAATACGAGCTTCCGCAACGGAAGACCTTCATCTTCGACAACCCAACGCGGGTGGTGTCGGACCTGGAGCGCGATCGCCGCGAGGCGTGGCAGTCCTACAAGGGCAATTACGCCGATCTGTGGTCGCGGCCGGGAGGCGGAGGCGAGTGAGCACCGCAGCGCAGCGAGGAGCGGAGCGAGCCGGAGCCGACCCATCAGCCGGAGCCGACCCAGCAACCGGAGCACAGTCCAAGGAATCGCTGGGATGAGCGACGCCCTCGAGGTCACTACCGACACCGGCGTCGTCCGTGGCCGCCGCGACGCCAATATTCTGAGTTGGCGCGGAATTCCTTACGCCGCACCACCGGTCGGCGAACTGCGGTTCCGTGCCCCACACCCGGTAGCGCCCTGGGATGGTGTGCGTGATGCTCGCCGATTCGGCGCCCCGGCACCGCAACGCGGCGAAAACCGCAGCAGTGAAGACTGTTTGACCCTCAACGTCTGCCGACCGGCCGCACCCAGTGAGCACCCGCGCCCGGTGATGGTGTTCATCCACGGCGGCGCCTATGTGAGCGGCTCATCGGCGCGGCCGCTCTACCGCGGTGACCATTTGGCCCGCACCGGGGACATCGTCTTTGTCTCCATCAACTACCGCCTGGGTGCGCTGGGCTATCTCGACTTCAGCCAGTACTCGACACCCGACACGGTCTTCGAGACGAACGTCGGCCTGCGGGACCAGATCGCGGCACTGCAGTGGGTGCAACGCAACATCGCCGCATTCGGCGGTGACCCCGACAACGTCACGATCTTCGGGGAAAGCTCCGGTGGCAATGCCGTCACGACGCTCATGTGCACCCCCGCGACCCGGGGATTGTTCGCCCGCGGGATCGCGCAGAGCCCGCCGGCCGCATCGGTATACAGCCCGGAGCGCGCCAAGACGTGGGCCCAGCGGTTCCTGGAACTCCTTGCCTCCGAAGCTGGGTCGCCGCAGGAGGCTCTGCTGTCGGCGACGCCCGAGCAGTTGGTCAGGGCCACCGATCAGCTCACCCGCTGGTGCGCCGATGATCAACCCGGCACCCGCGCCACCGCGCCCGTGGTCGACGGAGACGTCCTTCCCCAGCACCCGCTCGACGCGTTCGCGGCCGGAACCGCGCATTCGGTGCCGCTGATCATCGGCACTAATTCCCATGAGGGCAGGTTCTTTCCGCTATTCATGGACATCATCCCCACCAACAAGAGCCGCATCGAGGAGATGTTCGCCGAGACCGATCCGGCGGTGAAGGCGCGCGTGCTGAACGTGTACCCGGGCTACCCGGGTCGACTGGCCGCGGCAGATCTCGGCGGAGACGTTGTCTTCTGGGAACCGTCGATCTTGTGCGCGCAGGGCCATTCTCAGTTTGCCCCGACCTACTGCTACCGGTATGACTTCTCGCCGCGACTGCTGGACCTGACGCGCATCGGTGCCACGCACGGCACGGAGTTGTTGGCGGTCTTCGGTTTCGGTACCGACGGCCTGGGTCGCGCGTTGACGTTGCTCGGTGGGCACTCCGGGATGCGTAAGGTCACCGAACTAATGCAGTCGCACTGGATCAGCTTCGCCCGCAACGGCGTACCCGGTCCGGAGTGGCCGCGGTACGACGCCGAGAAGCGCGAAACACTGATCATCGACGAACAGCCGAGGGTGATCGCGGACCCGCGGCGGCAGAAACGCGAGGCGTGGATCGGGTACCGGCACCGCCGTTAAACACGGCACCCGGGCTATCCCCCTGTGCGTGTTTTTTCACCGCGGGCGGTGAAAAAACACGCACAGGGGTTGGGTTACCGCAACCTACTTGAGCAACCTCGACATCCGCCGATCGGCGAGCACCTTCCCACCGGTCTGACAGGTCGGGCAGTACTGGAAGGACTTGTCGGCGAACGACACCTCGCGAACGGTGTCGCCGCACACCGGGCACGGCAGGCCGGTCCGCGCGTGGACGCGCATTCCAGATCGCTTCTCCCCCTTGAGGCGCGCCGCGTCTTGCCCGAGCGAGCGCTGCACCGCGTCGGCAAGTACATCCCGCATGGTGGCGTATAGCGACGAAATTTGCTGCGGTGTGAGCTTGTTCGCGGTGGCATACGGCGACAGTTTCGCGGTGTGGAGTATTTCGTCGCTGTAAGCGTTACCGATACCGGCCAGCAACACCTGGTCGGTGAGCGCGTTCTTGATGCGCTGCGAACTCGACCCGAGTATCTGCGCAAATTCGGACTCGTCGACGGCGAGCGCGTCCGGGCCCAGTCGCGCAATCCCGGGCACCTCCGTGGGATCTTGCACCACCCACACCGCCAGGCGCTTTTTGGTGCCCGCCTCGGTCAGGTCGAACGCCGGCGTTTCAGCCTCGGGAGTGAACAGGTGCACCCGCAACGCGAGCGGACCCTTGCCCGGCTTGGGCGGCGCCGCGCTGGGGTTGTCTATCCAGCGCAGCCATCCCCCACGGGACAGATGCGTGATCAGCCAGTAGCCGTCACAGTTCAACCCCAGGTGTTTCCCCCACCGCCCGGCGTCGGTGACGTTGCGGCCCTGCAGGTCGGTGATGGGCGGCTCGAACGTCTTCAGCACGCTCAACGCCGCCACGTCGATTCGCCCGACGACCGCCCCCACGGCATGTTGCCGCAGGAACTGGGCAAGGGCCTCGACCTCGGGTAGTTCGGGCATGCAGTCCAGGGTAATTCAGTGGCGCAGCAGGTAGGTGTCCATAATCCAGCCCTTACGCTCCCGAAGTTCGGCGCGCACCCGCGCAATCTCGTCCGCCACGTCGCGCAACCGGCCGCTGATCAGCACCTCGTCGGGCATGCCGAGATAGGCGCCCCAGTAGATCTGGGCGTCATCGTCTGCGACCGCGGTGAAACTGCATTCTGCATCCAGCATCACCACCGCATCGCCCATTGGGCTTTCCCGCAGTCTCCGACCCGTCGTAATCTGTACCGGCTCACCGACTTTGTTGAGCACGATCCGGTGCCGCGCGGCCAGTGCCTGCACGCTGGTGATGCCGGGGATCACCTCGTAGTCGAACGCTATACCGCCCCCCGCCAGCACTCGTTCGACGATCCGCAGGGTGCTGTCGTACAGTGCCGGGTCGCCCCACACGAGGATTCCCCCGACGCCGTCGACGGCGGCAAATTGGTCCGCCAGCGCGGCGGCGCGTCGATCGTGCCAATCATCGACGACCGCGCGATAGTCGTCGGGGGTTCGGTCGCGCGGCGGGTCCGGCACTTCGACCACCCGGTAGTCGCCCGTCACGTGCTCGGCGAGCATCTGCCCGCGCAGGTCCACCAACTCCTGCTTCTCGGCGCCCTTGCCGATGACAAAGAAGACGTCCACCTGGTTCATCGCCTTGATCGCCTGCAGGGTCAGCTGATCCGGATCGCCCGCGCCGATCCCGATGACGAAGAGCTTGCGCATACCAGTCAAACTAGCCGGTTCACACGAACGCGCTCAGCCCTGTCAGCGACCGGCCCACGATCAGTGTGTTCATCTCCCTGGTGCCCTCATAGGAGTAGATCGCCTCGGCGTCGGCAACAAACCGGCCGACGTTGTGTTCCAGCAGGATTCCGTTTCCGCCCATCAATTCGCGTGCCCAGCCGACGGTTTCGCGCATGCGGACCGTGCAGAACGCCTTCGCCAGCGAGGAGTGCCGGTCTTCGGCGTGTCCGGAATCTTGCAACTGGGACAGCCGCACACACAGTCCGAACGACGATGTGACGTTGCCGAGCATCCGCACGAGGAGGTCTTGGACAAGCTGGAAGCCACCGATTGGCCGGCCGAACTGTTCACGAGTCTTGGCGTAGGCCAATGCATTTTCGTAGGCACCCATTCCGCAGCCGACCGCCATCCAGGCCACCCCGGCGCGGGTCATGCGCAGCACCTCGGCGGTGTCTTTGAACGAATTGGCGTTTTGCAGACGATCCGATTCCGGCACGCGCACATTGTCCAGTGTGATCAAGCCGTTCTGCACCATGCGCAGCGCGATCTTGTGCTCCTGCTTCTCGGCGGTGAAGCCGGGGCTGTCGTTGCGCACGACGAATCCCTTTACCCGACCGTCATCCTCGTCGCGTGCCCAGATCACCGTGAGGTCGCCGAAGGTGGCGTTACCGATCCACTTCTTCTGGCCGTTGAGGATCCAGGTGTCACCGTCGCGGCGCGCCGTCGTCTGCAGCCCGCCGGACGCGCCCGATCCGACCTCCGGTTCGGTCAGCCCGAACGATCCGATCGTTTCGTAGCGCGCCATCGCCGGCAGGAACCGTTCGCGCTGCTCGTCCGAACCGCACAAATAGATCGACCCCATGGCCAACCCGCCATGCACGCCGTTGAAGGTGGCAATCGAGCAGTCGGTCCGCGCGAGTTCCATGGCGATCATGCCCTCGAGCAAAAACCGCCCGCCGAGACAGCCGTAGCCCTGATAGGGCACGCCCGCGATACCGAGCTTGCGCATGCCGGGCACGACCTCGAACGGGAAGGTCGCCTTGGACCAGTGCTCCAGGACCAGCGGTCCCACTTCGTCGGTCATGAACCGGCGCACCGAATGCAGCAGGGCGCGCTCCTCATCGGACAGCAACAGTTCGTACGAATAGAAGTCGGACGTATCGATGTCGAGTGCGCTCACGGTCTTTCCCCGGGGTCGTTCAGGAAGCTGGTAATGACAGGTGCGAGTTCGGACGCGTTGAGCACCAGGTCGACGTGGCCGCCATCGTGCAGGTGTACCCGCGAGTGCGGCAGGAGGCGATTCATTATGCGCGCGTTGGCAAGCGGGATGATCGGATCATCCTCGCCGGCGATGATCAGAGTTTCCTGGCGGATAGCCGGCAACGCAAACAGGCTGGTCCACACGGATCCGGCCAGCAACTGATGCAGGTACCCGACTCTCGAGCCGGCGTGCAACTGTCCCTTGAACAGTTTCTCGATGTCGCCCTCATGGTGGCGTACCGCCCCGCCATAGAGTTCCCGCGCGATCGTTGACGCATACTTGGGGTCCGAGAACCGACGCGGAGTAAGCATTTTCGACAGGACCCGAGGATTACCGGGCACCATGAGCACCCCGGTACCGGTGGCCACCAGTACCAGTCTGCGGCACCGGCGGGGGTTCTGAAACGCGAACTGCTGAGCCAAGGCGCCACCCCAGGACAGTCCGAGAACGTCGACCACGTCGTATCCGAGTTTGGTCAGCACCCGGCCGAGCACCCAGGCCAAATACGGAAACCCGTACGGCGCAACTGAAGCCGGTGAGCCGCCCGTTCCGGGCACGTCGAACTGGATCACCGTCCGGTCCGCATCGAGCGCGTCGACAAGTGGATCGAGCACCTCGAGGCTCGCGCCGATGCCGTTGCAGAGCACCAACGGGACTCCGGTCCCCTGCTTTACCCGCACCCGGATCCGCTGACCGCCTGCGGCAACATAGGTTTCGGTCACCGGTACAACACCACCGCGTCGGCGATGCAAGCCGGCCGTTCACTGCCCTCAACCTCGTAGACCAGCCCGAACACCACCTCGATTCCCGCTGGTTTCTGCTGCGCCTCTTTCACCGAGACACTCGCGCGCAGCTTCGATCCGACCGGAACCGGCGCCGGGAACCGCACCTTGTTGAGCCCGTAATTGAGTGCGGCAGTGAGGTTGTCGACCGTGAGGACATCGGCGAGGATCTGCGGCGCCAGTGACAGCGTGAGGTATCCGTGGGCGATGGTGCCGCCGAACGGGCCCTTTGCGGCCCGCTCTGGGTCGGTGTGAATCCATTGGTGATCACCGGTCGCATCCGCGAAGCGGTTGACCTGATCCTGGGTGATCTCGTACCAGTCGGTGGTGCCGACGGTCTTGCCGGCCAGGTCCAGTAGATCGGTGGGTTGCGTGACGCGGGTAGCCATGACGAAGCCTCTCTATTTCTGCAGGACGTAGGTGCCCGGCGCCGGTCCGAGCGGTGGAAAGCTCTCGGCGCCGAGATTCTGCGGCGCGTCGACGTCATCACCGCTGCGTTCGGCCAGCCACGCGGCGTAGTGCGGCCACCAGGTACCCGACACCTTCTCCGCCGAGGCCATCCAGTCTTCGGCACGCTCCGGCCCAACTGGTCCGGTGCGGAACGAGGCCTTGGGATTGCCGGGCGGGTTGACCAGCGCGGCGATGTGCCCGCTCGTCGACAGGACGTAGGTGTTGTCCTTGCTGCCCAGCAGCCGCGCGCTGCGATAGGTGGCCTGCCACGGCGAAATATGGTCTGCGATGCCGCCGATAACGTACGCGTCGCACGCGACCTTCGACAGATCCACCGGCGTTCCGAGCATGCTCACCGCACCCGGCGTGGTCAGCGAATTATGCACGCCCATCATCACCATGTCCCGATGCAGCGCGGCCGCCATCCGGGTGGTGTCGGCGTTCCAGAACAACACGTCGAATGCTGCGGGCGGCCGGCCCTGCACATAGTTGTTCACCCAGTAGCGCCAGACCAGGTCGGTCGGGCGCAGCCACGCGAACACCTCGGCCATCGCGCGTCCGTCCAGGTAGCCTTTCTTCGCCGACGCCCGGATCGCCGCCTGCGCCGCCCGCTCGCTCATCGCGGCGGAGGCGAATCCGGCGCGGTTCTGATCCAGCACCGTCACCGCCAAGGTCAATCCAGCGATGCGATCACCTTGGCCGATCTCCGTCAGATGCGCGGCCACCATGGCCGCCAGGATTCCGCCCGAGCAGCTCGCCATGATGTGCGCCCGGTCGGTTCCGGCGATCTTGCAGACTGCGTCGAGGGCCTCGACGATTGCCGCGCCGTAGGTGTCGAACCCCCACTCCCGATGCCGCGCTTGCGGATTGCGCCAGGAGATGGCGTACACCTGCTGGCCCTGCTGCAGGAAGTACTCGATCATGCTGCGTCCGGGTGCCAAGTCCATGATGTAGAACTTGTTGATCACCGGCGGCACCATCAACAACGGCACCTCGTGCACCTTGTCGGTTTGCGGCGCGTAGTGGATGAGCTCGAACACGCGAGTCTGCAGCACGACGGCGCCCTTGGTGGTTGCCAATGACTCCCCGACCGCGAAGGCGTCCGGATCCACCATCGCCGGCACCCGTGGCTGGGAGAGCATGTCGCGGGCGAACGCGCGCGCTCCGCGAACCGCCGACAGTCCGCCGGTGTCGATCAACGCCTTCCACCCCAGCGGGCTAAGGAACGGATTGTTCGACGGCGAAAGTCCCTCGAGCACGTTGTCGATGACGAAGCGCATCTTTTCGCTGTCGCGCCAGTCGAGCCGCGCGTCGGCAAGAAGCTGTTCCACGGTGTCCGACGCGGCCAGATAGGCCTGCATCGTCCGATGCAGAACCGGGTTCTGTTCCCAAGCTGGATCGGTGAAACGCTTGTCGGCGCGCGCCGGAGCCCGATCGGATTTCCCGATCGCTATGCTGCCCAACTCCTTTGCCAGATCGCCACCCCGGTTGGCCAGTTTTCCGGGGTGCTTGGCCAAATTCGCTGCGAAGCGGGTCCACGTGTCGTTCGGCATCATCCGACCGAGAAACGGCCGAGAAGCACTCGTGAGCAGCAAATCCAGTGGAGCGGCCAATTCGTCCGGTTGTGCGACAGCCATGACTACCTCGTGCTTTCTGTTGTGGGTGTGTCGATTTCGCGGCTCCGGACGGATGTCGTCACTCGTCGCGACGACCTCCGACGTTGCGCTTGCTTGGCTACCTTCCATGGTGGTGCCGGTCGCGGCGGTTGGCGATAGCACCGAGAACAACGGCGGCTAGTTCTCGGTGTGAGCCGACACAACGGGGTCGGAACTGTGATCTCCGACGCTATGCGGATTCCCCTGTTCCGGTTGGCGCAGCGCCGAGCAGCGCAACGGCCTGCAACGCCAGGTGTAGGTCCGCCGATTGCGCGGGGTCGGCGGTGTCGCGGCCGGTCAGATCGCGAATTTTGCGGAGGCGGTAGCGCACCGTATTTCGATGGCAATGCAGCAGGTCAGCCACCGCCGCGGCTGATCCGCCACAGCGGTACCACGCCTCCAGAACGGCAAGCAGCTCGACGCGCTCGACATCTGGCAGTCGTAGCACCGGCCCCAGGATTTGGGTGGCAGCGCGGCGGCCGGCGTCAGGCAACGCGACCAGCAAATGAGCGACCGGGTCCGCCCCGAAACGCAGTGCCGTCCGCGAACCTTGGCGGACGCTCTGCGCCGCAATGCGGGCTTCGACGACGGCGGCCGGTATCGCCGTGTAGCTGACGAAGCTCGCACTGAGACCGATTCGGCCGGCAACGAGCTCCGGCAGCCTCGCGGTGGCGCGCTCGAGCGCTGACTGCGCTGAGAACGCCAACAATCCGGCGTGCGCGTCGATCTGCGCATCCCACACCGAATGCACCCCAATGTCTTTCAATGCGTGCACCAAATTGCCCGGCAGCGCAGCACCGGGATCGGCCGGCTCGATGACCACGACCGCGAACGGGCCCTTCTCGGGCAGGCCCAGAGTGCGCAGCGCGGTAAGCACCCTGACCGGATTGCTCGAGTTGTCATCGAAAAGCGAACGAATCAATCGGTTTTGCGATTGTGCGTCTGCATGCACGAGCAGGATCTCGGTGTCGCGATATGCCTCCACGGCGGCATCGGAGAAGGTGTCGATGAGTTCCCACAGCGTCGTCGCAAGTTCGTGCAGTTGCGGGTCGCCCGGCCCGGAGGATCTTTCGGTGAGCCATTCCCAAATCAACCTGCCGCCGACGCGGTAGGCGTGCAGCAGGGCGGCGATTGGAATTCCGCGCTCGGCCTTGAGTCGTCCGACAGCCCGCGCCGGTCGCAGCAGTGGCGGTTGGGCACCGGTGAGCGCTCGGATTATCTCGGTGAGGTTGTGCAGACACGCTTCGCGGAGCTCCTCGACAGTCAACAGCCCGGGATCGGCATAGGAGCTGTCGGCATCAGTGATCCGGATGATCAGCTCGTCGGTCAGCGCCTCGACACTGTCGAGCAGGTTTGCGGCCAGCGGGTAGCGGGCACCAGCTAAGGACGATGCGGCGGTCACTTGCCCAGCCTATCGACCGGATGTGACCCACGCCACTATAAGTTTGTGCGTGCGCACAATGCGATGACGGATCCATCTCAGGCCCGCCCCGTATCCACTAGTGCTTCAGCACAATTGCAAGCCGGTAGATCCGCTACCGCGGCACATGGTTCGCGCAGCGCTGGCACGCGCACACTCATATCAGCAGCGTTTGCGGACTCCCGTCCGCGGCGGATCGTCGAGAATCCGGAGGATCGCAAGTGGTTACCAAAAAGGCGCCGGCAGCGCATGCTGCGGTGGATGCCGCACTGTCCGACCTCGCCGAAGGAGAGCAGCGGTGGGCCGCGCTCGGGCTGCCGGAGCGGCGCGAGCTGCTGGATCGGGTGCGCGAACTCACCCGAGAGCATGCGCAGGAGTGGGTGGACGCCGCCGTCGGAATCAAGGGTCTGCAAGGCTCGTCGCAACTCGCCGGTGAGGAATGGATCTCGGGACCATATGTGATGGCCGCCAGTCTGGCCGCCCTCTCCGAAACCCTCGAGGCCATCGACCGTGGGCGGAGCCCGTTGGACAACGCCTCCTTCGGCACTGCCAGCGACCGGGTCACCATCGACGTGCTGCCGACCGGGCCGTTCGATGCCCTGCTGCTCAATGGATTCAGCGCCAAGGTGTGGCTGCAACGTGGCGTCGACAGCGCCGCCGCAAAAGCAAGTGCCGGCCTCGCTCAACTCAATCCGGCCCGCACCAACGGCATCGGCGCGGTCCTGGGCGCCGGCAACATCACCTCGATCGCCCCGCTGGACACTCTCTACGAGTTGATTGCGCACAACCGGGTGGTCGCGCTCAAGCTCAACCCCATCACCGACCCGCTACTGCCGGTTTTCAGCAAGATCCTGGCCCCGCTGATCGAGCTGGGCGCGGTCCGGCTGCTCACCGGCGACGCCGAGGTCGGTGGCTATCTGGTCAACCATGATCTCGTCGCGCATGTGCACATGACGGGCAGCGCCAGGACACACGACGCGATCGTATGGGGGACCGGCGCAGAAGCCGAAGAGCGCAAACAGAACGGAGCGCCGAAGCTGAGCAAGCCGGTAACCAGCGAGCTCGGCGGAGTATCGCCGACAATCGTGCTGCCCGGGCAGTGGAGCGCGGCGGACATCGCGTTTCAGGCCGAGCATGTTGCCACTCAGCGGCTGCACAACGGCGGCTACAACTGCGTGGCCGCACAGGCCTTGATCGTCTCCTCGGACTGGCCTCAGAAGGATCAATTCCTGACAGCCCTGCGCTCGGCCATGGCCAATGCGCCGGGCCGACGCGCGTACTACCCGGGCAGCGACGACCGCGTCGCGCAGGCCAGCACCGCCTATCCACACGCCGAGCGCCTCGGACCGGCGGGCGAGCGACTCCTGGTCACCGGCGTCGAACCGCGCGCGGACGAGCCGATTCTGTCCGGCGAGTACTTCGCTCCAGTCCTGGGCGTGGTCGAGATCTCCGGCGACGGGGCCGAGTTCGCCGCGGCAGCAGCCCGCACCGCCAACGAGACGTTCACCGGAACCCTCGGCGTAAACGTCATCGCCAAACCGGCCACCATCTCCGAACTCGGCGCCGCGTTTGATCAGCTGGTCGAGGATTTGCGCTACGGCACAATCGCCATCAACGCCTGGACCGGCGTGGGTTACCTGACGCCGACAGCATCGTGGGGCGCGTTCCCGGGCCACACCATCGCCGACGTGCAAAGCGGAATCGGCGTGGTGCACAACGCGTGGTTGATCGACCGCGTGGAACGCACTGTCGTGCGCGGCCCGTTCCGACCGGCGCCGCGCTCGCTGCTACACGGTGAGTTCGCGCTCTCACCGAAGCCGCCGTGGTTCGTCGATAACAAGACGGCCGCCAAAACCGGCAAGCTGCTCACGGCATTCGCCGCGGACCCGAAATGGACCCGGCTACCCAAGATCTTCGCGTCGGCCCTGCGTGGCTGAACCGATTGCAATATCTGCTGATTCACTTCGACCACTCAGGAACAACTATGACTACTTTTGACTACATCGTCGTCGGGGCGGGATCGGGCGGCGCAGTCGTCGCGGGCCGGCTCTCCGAGAATTCGTCCGCACGAGTCCTGCTCATCGAGGCCGGCGGCTCCGGTCGACACCTCAATATCCAAATCCCAGCGGCGTTCTCGAAGCAGTTCAAGACGAAGCACGACTGGGAGTTCTACACCGAACCCGAGCCGCATCTGAACGGCCGCAAGATTTATCAACCCCGCGGCAAGTATCTCGGCGGCTGCAGCGGGATGAACGCGATGATCTACATCCGCGGTAACCGCGCCGACTATGACGGATGGGCGAAGGCGGGCGCGGTCGGTTGGTCCTACGACGAGGTGCTGCCCTTGTTCAAACGGTCCGAACATAACTCCCGGGGCGCCAACGACTTTCACGGATCCACCGGTCCCCTGTACATCGAAGATCCGAGGTCGCCGAACGAACTCAGTCAGCGACTGGTGGAGGCGATGGCCGCGACCGGTCTGCCCCGCAACGACGATTTCAACGGCTCCGACCAACTCGGCGCCGGCCTCTACCAGCTCACCCAGCACCGCGGGCAACGCTGGACCACCGCCGACGGATACGTGAAACCCGCCCGCAAGCGGGACAACTTCACGGTGTGGACGGACACGTTCGTGCGTCGGCTGCAATTGGACGGAGACCGCGTCACCGGCGTGGAAGTCGAACGCGACGGCAAGCGGGAGGTGGTGCGCGCCGACCGAGAGGTGATCCTCGCCGCCGGAGCACTCAACACGCCGCAGCTGTTGATGCTGTCCGGGATCGGACCCGCCGATCACCTTCGCGAGCACAACATTGCGGTGGTCGTGGACAATCCCAACGTCGGTAGCCACCTCATGGACCACCCGATGTACCTGGTCAACTACGAAACGACCGCCAAGGGCACCCTGGCCGGTGCCGAAAACCCGGTGCAATTGCTCAACTATGTGTTGCGCCGGCGGGGTCTGCTCACCTCCAATATCGGTGAGGCCGGCGCCTTCTTCCATACCCGCGCCGGCGATGACGCGCCGTATATGCAGTTCATCGCCGCACCGGGCTATTTCTGGGAGCACGGATTTGGCAAGCACGCGAAACCGGCATTCGCGATCGGCTGCTCGATGGTGGGCGCGCAAAGCACCGGGCAGGTCCGGTTGCGCAGTGCCGACCCGAAGGACAAGGCCGCGGTCACCTTCAACTACTTTGCCGAATCCGATGACATGGAGGCGATGGTGACGGGCATCGAGCGCGCCCGCGAGGTCGCTGCGGCGGGTCCACTCGCGGAGTTCCTCGGCGACGAGATCCATCCGGGACCAAAGGTGAGCATCCGGGCAGGCATCGAAGAGGAAGTGCGCCGCAACGTCGAACACACCTACCACCCCAGTTGCACCGCGCGTATCGGCACGGACAGCGACGGAGTGGTGGACCCGGAGTTGCGCGTGCACGGCGTCCGCGGACTGCGGGTGGCCGACGCGTCGGTGTTTCCGACCATCCCGCACGGCAATACCCACGCCCCAACCGTCATGGTCGGGGAGAAAGCGGCCGCCATGATCGCCGGGAGCAGCTGAGATCGGCAGTCGGGGGTGCGCAGCAGCCGGCCGGCTCTAGTGTTTGACCATGAGCGCAGTGGAGTTGAGCCGGCTGATGCTGGCTCGTATCGGCGAACTCGGCGACGCGGTGACCGACGCCATCGCCCGCGAGGTCGATTTCTACGGTTCCAGCGGCGTCGTGACTCTCGATGATCTGCGCGAGAGCTGTTTGGCTAACACCACTTTCGTCATTCGTTCCTTAGCTGGCGATACCGATCTCGACGTGGCGCCCGCCGAAGAGACGGGCGCCGCACGGGCGGTCGCCGGTGTCCCGTTGACCGCCGTGATGTCGGCGTACCGGGTCGGGTTCCGGGTGATGTGGGAAGAAACCGTGACTGCGGCACGCCAGTCGGGGATGCGCGCAGAAGCCATCCTCGACACGACCGCACAGATCCTGCAGGCGCACGAAACCTTCACACAGGCAATGGCGGGCGCGTATCGGGATCAGCTGACCGTGCAAATGCTGCAACGCGAGGAGGAGCGCTCGGCGCTGGTCGAGGCGCTGTTGTTCCGCCGGATCACCGATACCCAGAACCTCTGGGATGCGGCAGATTTGTTGCGCTTGCCAGTCGCCGGGCCGTTCGTCGTGGTCGCCGCGCAGGTTCCGGCGATCGGCAAGCTCGGGTTGCCGGAGATCGCCGCCAAGCTTGACGCACACGACATCCGGTCGGCCTGGCGACTGTTGCCGGATCTGCAAGTCGGCATCGTCTACCTGCCGCGGACCGAGTCACGAACGACGCTCATCCGGGTGCTGCGCAGTGCCGCGACCGCACGGGTGGGCATCAGCCCGGACTTCGACAATCTCGGCGATACGGGCGATGCGCTGCGCCTGGCCCGACTGGCCCTGGCCGCCAAGTCGTCGGATCACTCGCTCGTCAGCGTCTTCGAGGACTCTCCCCTCGCCTACGCCGCGGTCAGTTCACCTGAGGTGATGGAACGGATCGGCCGGTCCGTGCTGGGCGGGTTGAACGCATTGCCGGACGAGGAGCGCGCGATTCTGGTGGAGACGTTTCGGGCGTGGCTCGACGCGGGCGGATCGGCGAACGAGACGGCTGCTCGGATCTACGTTCACCCGAACACCGTGCGACACCGCTTGCATCGCATCGAGGAGCACACCGGCCGGTCGCTGTCGCGGCCGAAGGACGTCGCCGAGCTCTGCCTGGCCTTCGAGATTGACCGCCGGCTGCCATAAACTGGCGCCCGTGGCGGCACACACCGAGGCGGACACCCAGTACGAGGACCTGCTGCGGCTGGTCATGGAAACCGGCGCGACCAAGGCGGACCGCACCGGCACCGGCACCCGCGCGGTGTTCGGGCATCAGCTGCGCTACCGGCTCGCCGACGGCTTTCCGCTGATCACCACCAAGCGGGTGCATCTGAAGTCGATCGTCTACGAGCTGCTGTGGTTCCTGCGCGGCGACTCGAACGTGGCGTGGCTGCAGGAAAACGGCGTGACCATCTGGGACGAGTGGGCCGACGAGCAGGGCGAGCTCGGACCGGTCTACGGCGTGCAGTGGCGCAGCTGGCCCACGCCGAGCGGCGAGCACATCGATCAGATCAGTCAGGCGCTCGAGCGGTTGCGTTTCGACCCGGATTCGCGGCGCATCATCGTCTCGGCCTGGAATGTCGCCGAACTCGACAAGATGGCGCTGGCACCGTGCCACGCGTTCTTCCAGTTCTACGTCGCCGACGGCAGGCTTTCCTGCCAGCTCTATCAGCGCAGCGCCGACCTGTTCCTCGGGGTGCCGTTCAACATCGCCAGCTATGCGCTGCTCACGCACATGATGGCCCAGCAGGCGGAGCTCGAGGTCGGCGACTTCATTTGGACCGGCGGCGATTGCCACATATACGACAATCACGTCGCACAGGTGACCGAGCAGCTCTCGCGCGAGCCGTACCGCTTTCCCACGCTGAAGCTACGCAAGGCCAAAACGCTGTTCGATTACACCTTCGATGACGTCGAAATCCTTGACTACCAACATCATCCGGCCATCAAGGCGCCGGTGGCGGTCTGAGTGGTCGGGCTGATCTGGGCCCAGACCAGCGCCGGTGTGATCGGCAACGCGGGTGCCATCCCGTGGTCGCTGCCCGAGGACCTGGCGCACTTTAAGGCGACCACTGTGGGCGGCCCGGTGATCATGGGCCGCAAGACCTGGGATTCGCTGCCGCCGCGGTTTCGGCCGCTGCCCGGGCGCCGCAACATCGTCGTCACCCGCCAAACCGGGTGGCACGGCGCGGGCGCCGAGCGGGTGGGCACGCTCGAGAACGCGATCGAACTTGCCGGCACCGACGCTTGGGTCATCGGTGGGGCCGAAATCTATCGAGCCGCAATGCCGTTTGCCCAGATACTGGTGGTCACCGAGATCGACGCCGATCTCGCCGGTGACGCCTTCGCACCCACGATCGGGCCTGCGTGGATCGCCTCGCACGGACCCTGGCAGGTGGCTGCCGACGGGTTGCGATACCGATTTAGCACCTACCGGCAAATTGACGGCGATGGTCGGTCATACTCCAAGGGCAAGACCTTTCCCCCAGCCCAAGGAGAGGCTTCATGGACAAGAAATCGCTGACCGCAGTCGCTCGTCAACAACTCAAGCTCGCCGGCTCGGCATCGAGCGGACGCAGCTCACAAACGATCTACGGCGGCCATTCCCGCAGCCTGCGGCAGACGGTGGTCGGATTGAGCGCGGGCAAGAGCCTAGCCGAGCACGACAATCAGGGCGAGGCGACGCTGCTGGTGCTGAGCGGAAAGTTGCAGTTGGTCAGCGGGTCGAACACCTGGAAGGGCTCGACCGGCGATCTGCTGGTGGTGCCCAACGCGCGGCACAGTGTCGAGGCGCTGGAGGACGTGGCGTTCCTGTTGACGGTCGCGAAATAAGAAGTAATAAGAAGTAATTAGTCGACCAACTCGCGCAGCTGCTCGATGAGCCGCACCCGGCCCGCAGCGTCCGCCGCCAGCGGCACCACGTTGAGCGTCGTCGCGCCCGACTCCGCGAACGCCGCTACGCGCTCGCGCACGTAGCTCGCCGGTCCGATCAACGACACCGATCGCACCAGTTCATCGGGCACGGCTTGGGCCGCTTCCTCTTTCTTGCCATCGAGGTAGAGGTCCTGAATCCGGTGCGCGGCCTCCTCGAACCCGTACCGGCAGGCAAGCTGGAAATAGAAGTTCTTGCTGCGCGCGCCCATGCCGCCGATGTAGAGCGCGAGATGCGGCTTGACCCACTCGAGCAGCGGTTCGACGTCGTCGCCGATGGCCAGCGACGGGCCCGCGTAGACCTCGAGCGGCCCGAGCGCGGGATCACGCTTGGCGCGGCCCGCATCGAGCGATTCCCCCCAGACCTCCTTGGCCTTCTCCGGGTAGTAGAAGATCGGCTGCCACCCTTCGGCGATCTCGGCGGCCAGTGCCACATTCTTTGGCCCGAGCGCCGCCAGCAGCACCGGAATGCGCTCGCGCACCGGGTGATTGATGAGTTTCAGTGGCTTGCCCAGCCCAGTGCCGCGGTCTGCAGGCAACGGCAACTGGTAATAGCGGCCGTCGTAGATCACGGGCTCGCGCCGCCACACCATGCGACAGATTTCGACCACCTCGCGGGTACGGCCGATCGGGGCGTCGTAGGCAACGCCGTGAAATCCCTCGATGACCTGTGGGCCGGACGCGCCGAGCCCGAGGATGAACCGACCGTCGGAGACGTAATCAATCCCGGCCGCAGACATCGCCGTCAACGTTGGGGTGCGGGTGTAGAGTTGCATGATTCCCGACGCCAACTTGATCGTGTTGGTCTTAGCGGCAAGGTAACCGAGCGCACTGACCGCATCGAAGGAGTACGCCTCGGGGA
Source organism: Skermania sp. ID1734 (assembly GCF_007489285.1). Classification (GTDB taxonomy): domain Bacteria; phylum Actinomycetota; class Actinomycetes; order Mycobacteriales; family Mycobacteriaceae; genus ID1734. Next base: position 26,537 of record NZ_VLIY01000007.1, on the reverse strand, counting down.
CGAAAACGATGTCGGCGCCCGCCCGTTCCAGGTCGGCGACCTCGGCCGCCACCTCTTTGAAGCCACCCGCGTAGTTGATGCCCAGCCCGATCTGCATCACCTCACGGTAGACCGGTTTTATAGGACGTCCTAGATGTGATCGTGATTTGTGACCACCACCACTGACTAGGATCGATCAAGATTGGCTAGTGCTCTAGTGTGAAGACCATGGGCGAACCGCAGCCGATCCTCAATCCGCTCACCCCTGCCGCAATCTTCCTGGTCTTCACCATCGATGACGGCGGCGAGGACACCACCCGGGCACTTCTCGAAGATGTCGCGGGACTGCAACGCGCCGTGGGGTTTCGGTCTCCGGACGGCCATCTTGCTTGCGTGACGAGCATCGGGTCAGCGGCCTGGGATCGACTTTTCTCCGGGCCGCGTCCTGCGGAATTGCATGAGTTCGAAGCACTTTCGGGCAATCGCCATTCGGCGCCGTCAACTCCTGGCGACTTGTTGTTCCACATTCGCGCCAATACGCCGGATCTGTGTTTCGAGCTGGCCAGCAAGATTGCGGAACGCCTCGACGGGGCCGCCACGATTGTCGATGAGACTCAAGGATTTAGGTATTTCGAACAACGCGACCTACTCGGGTTCGTTGATGGCACCGAAAATCCCACGGGCTGGGCGGCGGCGGACCAAACTCTGGTTGGCGATGAGGATCCCGAATTCAGCGGCGGCAGTTACGTGATCGTGCAGAAGTACCTCCACGACCTGACCGACTGGAACTCGATCTCCGTCGAGGAGCAGGAGCGGGTTATCGGACGGGGCAAGCTGGATGACATCGAGATACCCGATGACCGCAAGCCGGCGGATTCACATGTCGCGATGACCACGATCGAGGATCCGGACGGAACGCAGCACCAGATCACCCGGCACAACATGCCCTTCGGCAGCCAGAAAGAAAAAGAGTTCGGGACGTACTTCATCGGTTACGCCAAAACGCCGACGGTGACCGAGAAGATGCTGCAGCGCATGTTCCTCGGCGCGGGCCCGGCGCACCACGACCGGATCTTGGACTTCTCGACCGCGATCACCGGCTCGCTGTTTTTCTCGCCGCCACTCGAGTTTCTCGATGACCTGCCGCCACCGCCAGGCACCGCGGCGGTTGCAGACGCCCCCACAACCGCATCCAGCGACGGATCGTTGAACATAGGCAGCCTCAGAAGGAGCAACCACCGATGAACAACCTCTACCGGGACCTCGCACCGATCACGGACGCGGCGTGGGAATCGATCGAAGAAGAAGCCACGCGAACCTTCAAGCGGCACATCGCCGGCCGCCGGGTGGTCGACGTGTCCGGTCCGCACGGCACAGACTTCTCGGGGGTCGGCCTGGGTCGCACGAAGCAGATCGAGGCTCCCGGCGACGGTGTGCAGGCGCGTCAGCGCCAGGTGGCGCCGCTGGTCGAGTTGCGTGTTCCGTTCACGTTGTCGCGCACCGAAATCGACGATGTCGACCGGGGCGCGCAGGACCCCGACTGGGACCCGGTCAAGGACGCCGCGCGCAAGATCGCGTTCGCGGAGGACCGTGCAATCTTCGAAGGTTACGCGGCGGCCGGTATCGAAGGCATCCGCGCTGCTACCTCGAACGCGCCGGTAGCGGTGCCGAGCGACATCCGCCTGGTCCCGGAAGCCATCAGCCAGGCGCTGAGCGAACTGCGACTGGCTGGCGTCGGCGGCCCGTACTCGGTGCTGCTCAGCGCCGACCTGTACACCGAGGTCAGCGAGACATCCGACCACGGTTACCCGATCCGGGAGCACATCAGGCGGCTGATCGAGGGCGACATCATCTGGGCACCCGCCATCGACGGCGCATTCGTGCTGAGCACCCGCGGCGGTGATTACGACCTGCAGATCGGTCAGGACCTGTCGATCGGCTACCTGTCGCACGACGCCGAGACCGTTCAGTTGTACTTCCAGGAGTCGCTGACCTTCCTGGTGTACACCGCCGAATCAGCGGTGGCGCTCGGCTCAGCGTGACGACTGCGCGCGCGGGCGGGGTACCGCGGCAACGTGCGCTGGCATATTCCGCTGTCGCCCTGCTCGTTGCCGTCGTGCTGGCCGTCGCGATCACCGGCATCTTCGGCTGGCGGCGAGTGTTCACGGGGATCGTCGTGGGCGCCGCGATCGGAGCTGCGATCGCAGCGTTCCTGTTCTTGCGTGACCGCATCGAACTGGGCCCCGATGCGGTGGTCGTGCGGACCCCGCTGCACGAGCGCCGGGTGGCATGGGACCAGGTCAGCGGGGCGCGATTGGGCGTAATCGACCGGGACAGTGAGAAATGGCTGCTCGCCCTCGGCGTACCCACCTCGATCAATCCCGACGGTGCGCTGGTACTGCTGGAGATCGATCCGGTTGACTCGCCGCCGGCCAAGGCCTACGACATGGACAAACGCGAACAGCTCAAAGAGCTGTTGCGACTCCTGTCGGAGCGGCGCGTCCGGCTGAACGTGCATCCCGAGATTGCGCTAGCGCTGCGCGAGCACTGGAAGGTCGAGACGTAACCGGACGTCAGAGGAGGCGCTTCAACACCGGCAACGGGCTCACCTTGAGCACTTGGGCCAGCGGTAGCCACGGCAGGTTGGGCACATAGGCGCTCGCTGGCTCCTTCTCGATCGCGTCCACCATTGCCCGGTGTCCCTTCTCGGCGGACGTCAGCAGCGGCGTGTTGCCGGCGCGGGCCGTCATCTCGGACTCGATGTAGCCGGGCAGCAGGGTGGTCACCTTGATGGGAGTGCCGAGCACCGACAACCGAATGCCTTCCGCCAGATGAGCGGCGGCGGCTTTGGACGCGGCGTAGGTGGTGAGGTTGCCGCCGGCGCCTCGCACCGCACTGACGGAGGCGACCACCACCAGGTGGCCGTCGTTGCGCTCCCGGAAGATCTGCATGGCCGCCTCACACTGGGCGAGCAACCCGATGAAATTGGTCTCCGCGGTCTGCTTGTTGGCGGCGAAGTATCCGGTGCCTATCGGTTGCCCCTTACCCAGCCCGGCATTGGCAATGATTCGGTCCAATCCACCGAGCTCCGAATTGGTTTCAGCGAAAACCCGGAATACGGCGTCATGATCGTTGACGTCGAGTTGGCGAACCAGGACCGTGATGTCGGGATGCCGCTCATGCAGTTGCTTGGCAATGGTCTCCAGGTTCTCGACCCGGCGAGCGCAGAGCACCAGGTTGTGGCCCTTGGCCGCGAACAGGCGGGCCATACCCTCACCGAGCCCCGAGCTAGCGCCGGTGATGAGGATGTTGCGCCGGAACTTCTGAGTCATGAATTACCTCTTATACTTACTGTGCTTGATTGCTCGATTTGGGATTCGCTCCGGTCCTCGCTCGTTCCTCGCTGCGATCCTCACTCACCCGCATCTTCGCGAGTTCCAAACGCGCGACAACCCCGAGATGCACCTCGTCCGGGCCGTCGGCAAAGCGTAGCGAGCGCGCACCGGCGAACGCAGCCGCAAGCGGGAAGTCGTCGGTGAGGCCCGCGCCGCCGTGCAACTGGATGGCCATGTCGATCACCTCGAGCGCCATTGACGGCACAGCCGCCTTGATCTGGGACACCTGTGAGAGCGCTCCCGCGATGCCCTGGGTATCCAAAAGCCAAGCGGTGTACAGCACCAGCAGGCGTGCCTGATCGATCGCTATGCGCGCCTTGGCAATCCGTTCCCGGTTGCCGCCGAGGTTGACCAGCGGCTTGCCGAACGCCACCCGCTCGCTCGCGCGTCGACATGCGAGTTCCAAAGCCTTTTCCGCCAAACCGATCAGCCGCATACAGTGATGAATTCGCCCGGGCCCCAACCGGCCCTGCGCGATCTCGAACCCGCGGCCGGGTCCGGCAATGATGTTGCTGGCCGGCACCCGCACATCGGTGAAGCTGACTTCGCCGTACCCGTAGGGCGCGTCGAGGTAGCCGAATACCGGCAGCATGCGTTCGACTTTCACCCCGGGCGTGTCAACCGGCACAATCACCATCGAATGCCGTTGGTGGCGATTCGCTTCTGCATCCGTGACGCCCATGAAAATGATGAAGCGGCAATTCGAGTGCCCGACACCGGTGGAAAACCACTTACGGCCGTTGACGATGACGTCCTCGCCGTCGGGGATCACCGTCGATTCCATATTGGTCGCATCCGACGACGCGACACCCGGCTCCGTCATTCCGAATGCCGAGCGAATCTGCCCGTCCAACAACGGTTTCAGCCACCGTTGTTGTTGTTCTTCGCTGCCGTAGTGCACCAGCACCTCGGCGTTACCGGTGTCCGGTGCGTTGCAGTTGAAGATCTCGGGCGCGATGAACGACCGGCCCATCAGCTCGGCCAGCGGCGCGTACTCGGTGTTGGTCAGCGTGCCGGGCAGAAAAAGGTTCCAAAGCCCTTGGTCGCGAGCCTTGTCCTTCAACTCGTCGATGACCGGCAACACCTGCCATGGATTGTCCGCAGCGAGGAGCTCACGGTGATACTGCGCCTCGATGGGCTCGATCTCGGTGGCGATGAAGTCGCCGACCCGCTGCTGCAATTCCGCGGCGCGGGGCGAGGGCGCGAAGTCCATGAGGCTCCAGCGTAGACCCGCTGGCTAGATGTGCCCGCAATCGCTTGGCGCCGGCACGCCGTTGAAACGATCTTGGATGTAGTTGAGCGCAAACGGCACACCGACGACGGCGGTCGTCATGTGGTCCGGCGTCGGGAACAACATCTGTTGCACCCTGTCACCGGCTGCGCAGTAACGCCGGACCGTGTTCTCGATCGAGTCGACCGGGATCAAAACATCCGTGGGTGAGTGCCATTCGAAGATCGGCGCCTTCGGCACGCCTGAATACAGCTCGAGGCTGTTCTCGTCGCCTACCTCCCACACCATCGGGTCGCTCGTGAGTTTCATGGAACTCGCCAGTTCCGTGACACTGTGACCGATACCCAAGGCCAGCACGTCGTTGGTGCAGCCGTTGGCCATCGCGTCCCGCACGGCAATTCCGCGGGCATTGAGCTGAGAACTCAGCGGGAACCGGTCGGGATACTCGCGTTCCAAGCCGATGGCCGCCGCCATCCCGAGTCCGAACGCCGGGTGCGGGCCGCCTAGCAGCGCCTTGGCCATCTTCGTCAGGTTCATCGGCACGCCGCCCTCAGCGACGCCGACGATGTTGAGTTCCGGCGCGTACGAGGGGGCAAGTGCCGCCGCCCACGCGGTGGCCATGCCGCCACCGGAGTAGCCAGCCATCGCCACCGGGCTCTGCTGCGAGGCAAGCTGCGGAACTCGCTGCACCGCACGGATCCCGTCGAGGGTGATCATGCCGCCCAACTTGGCCGCGCCGTAGGCGGCGGTCGGGCCCAGATGGTCCGGCAACGCCACGGCCCAACCGCGCATCAAGGCGATGTTGAGCGCAGGTGCCTCGCGGATGATGATCGTCGGATCGGTGGAGTACAGCGCGCGCGACGGCTCACACTTGGGGCTGAGGCCATTGATGATGTGCTGATACGACAGCAGCGGGCCGTTCGGCGCATGGTTCGCCGGAATGAGCACGAGCGATGTCGCGGCGATCGGGTGGTTCTCGGAGTTGGTCGACCGGAACTTCACCTCGTACACAGCGGTGCCCGGGAAGATGAGCAACGGTGGCATCGGCCGGAACCCGAGAACGTCGCCCGGTTTGAAGTGGTCCAGATCCGGTGGCTGGGCGTAGAAGGGGTCCGGGTCGGGAATCGGATAGATCGGCCCGGCCGGGTCTGCCGATGCGACTGGCGCAAGCAGGCTCGCCCCTAGAACTAGCGCCACCGACGCGAGGACCGCGCTGAGAGCGGTGCCGACACGCGATGGGAGAGACATGAAAAACTCCTGCCAGTTCTACGGACGTTCGCCTGAGAGATGCGCGGTCACCCGACGCCCTACTGCGAGTCGCCGTCGTACGCAGCGCCGGTCGAGGGCCACGATAGTGATGATCAACTTGTTTCGCGAATTTGCCGGACAGACCTTTATTGAAGAGTCACCGGATGTGTACATGTCGTTTATTCGATCTACACCGGGCTGTGACGATCGAGGACCTGCTCAGTGACGAATTGGTTGCGCTGGCAGTTGGGCGCTCTGGAGTCGGTGTGGTGTTCGTTACAGTGACAGGGCGGGCGTGTCTGACCAACTCTCGCCTTGCCTATCCGCGGGCAGATTTGCGGCGTACCCCTCGCCGCTACACTTGTGCCACCGTCGGCCCCAGTAGCTCAGGGGATAGAGCAACCGCCTCCTAAGCGGTAGGTCGCAGGTTCGAATCCTGCCTGGGGCACCAACTCGCTGTTAACCCCAATTGACGCGCTTACGTGCGTTAGTAGGTTCGTGAGCATGGATGACGCACGACCCAGCCGAACGGCGTTCGCCACTGCTTACGCCCGTGCCTACCATCAAATTGCTGATCAGCCACGAATTTTCACCGATCCGCTGGCGGCACGTCTGCTGGGTGTCACTGTGGATGAGCTGACCGCACTGGGCCGGCCCGGTGTGGAGCGTCCCGATCACGACTTCGGGTCGGACATCCACTTGCTGGCCGCCGTTGATCGACCGCGTCGCCTATTTTTTGCTGCTCGTTCCCGCTTCGCCGAGGATCGCGTGGCCGCCGCCGTTGCCGCTGGAGTTCGGCAGGTCGTGATGCTCGGCGCAGGACTCGATACCTTCGCCTACCGAAACCCGCGTCCCGACCTGCACGTATTCGAGGTCGACCATCCCGCTACCCAAGCGTGGAAACAACAACGCCTTGACGCAGCCGACATCGAACGGCCCGAGCAGCTGACTTTCGTGCCGGTCGACTTCGAAACCGAAGGACTGGCACGAGGATTGGAATCCGCTGGGTTCAGCAGGACCGAACCGGCCATATTCGTGTGGCTCGGTGTCGTGTTCTATCTGACCCCGGACGCCGCTCGCACCACGCTTCAATACATCGCTGGTCAGTGCGAGCCGGTTGAGGTGATCTTCGACTATCTGCAGAAGCCCGGCACCGACGAGGAACGCGGGCAATTGCAGGCACGCGCAACCCGAGCGGCACACGTCGGCGAGGCCTGGTCCAGCTACTTCACACCGGACGAAATCGCCGCAAAGTTGCGCGCGCTCGGCTTCGCTGACATCGACGACCGCTCCGCCACCGAACTCATCGCCGGGTACCTCGACGGATCGGTGGAATTCGACGGTGACCCGCCCCAGGCACTGCGCCCGGTCCGCATCCTGCGGGCCAGCCGCCCGTAGGGACGCCGCGCTCACACCGGCGGCAGCGGATCGTACTGAATGCCCCGCCGCACCTCCCGCGCCCGCTCGACTCCGGCCAGCCGCGACACCAGGTGCAGCGCCATATCGATCCCGGCCGACACTCCCGCCGAGGTGATGACGTCGCCATCATCGACGAACCGGGCCTCCGGTTGGACATCGATCGTCGGATCGAGTTTGGCCAGCAGGTCGAGCGCCGCCCAATGGGTGGTGGCCGGCCGGTTGCGTAGCAGGCCGGCGGCCGCGTACACCAGCGAGCCCGTGCACACGCTCGTCATGAGCTGAGCGTGAGCGCTTTGCTGGCGCACCCACTCCAGATGGTCGTCGTCGCGCACCTGGGCGCGGGTGCCGATCCCTCCCGGATGCAGCAGGACGTCGAGTGCCGGTGCGTCCGCTGACGCGTATTCCGCCTGCAGCACGAGGCCTTTTGCGCACCGCACAACTCCACCGTTCGGCGACAGCGTGGTCACCGCGTAGCCATCGTCGGGGTACGTTCGGGTCCAATACGCGAGCACCTCCCACGGACCGACCGCGTCCAATTCCTCCGCGTCATCGAAAACCAGGATGCCGATGTGCTTTGGGTTACTCATGCGTCCAGCCAACCATCGAGGTACGCATCGGTGCGCACCGATTCCATTCGCCCGTAACCGCCGACCCAGCGCACCCGCTGAATTTCCAACTGCCACAACGTGAAGTCGGGAAAGTCGATGAAAGTCGCCGCCGACGGCGCCGCGGCGAGATAGGACTGTCGCGCGACTTCGACGTCGAGCGGAGTGCGAACCACGCCGGCGAGCGTCACTCGCGACCTTGCCAGGGGGTCGTCGACCGACTCGGTGGACACGATCGACAGGCTGGCGCGCGGGTCGCGCGCAAGGTTGCGGCCATGTTCGGCGAGCTGTGACACGCACAGCACCGGCGCGCCGCCTACCTGTCCGTACGCGATGAACGACGCCCACGGACCACCACTGTCAGTGAGGCTGGCGAGCGTCGCGACATTGGTGCCCGCAACCACCGCTCGCGCCGCCGCGGCCGCATTGTTCACGGTCATGGGAAAAGACTAGTTAACACCGCCAGCCGACGGTTACTGTGAACGCGCGGGAGGGAGTGCACATGCGAGTGCCGCTGCAGCCGATAGCCGTCCGAGCACTGGTACTTCTTTGCGCGACAGTCTGGTTGGTGGCCATACCGCTGCGCGCCCAAGCCGCCCCCGCGGATAGCCCGCTGTGCGCGTGGCGCTTCATGTCCAACGATCAGGTGCTCAATGTTGCGTTCCCCGACTCGAACGCGACCTACTGGGTCCTCCCCTACGCTCTCGGCTCAGGCGACCGGATCGAGCTATCCGGTGATTACCCCGCGGCCCGGTACTTCTCGCTCAATACCTATGGCACTAATTTCGACACCGTCGACACTTTGCGTGACAACCAGATAGTCGCGGATCCCGGTAGTGTCAACCCTTTTGTTATTGGCTCTGCCACTAACGAGTCTCTGCAACAACGTCATTGGCATGCGACTTTGGTTACCGGTCACGCCGATCGCACCCGCAACGAAATTCAGGCACTGCCCGCTGAACAGAACACGCCGGTCGGCTTCCTGATCATCCGCGTCTATGTCCCCACCGATCCGAGGTCGCTGAACGGCGGCGTCGGATTACCGACGGCAACAATGCATGTGGCGGGCGCGACGGTGCAGAGTCAGCCGTGCAATCAGGTGTTCGATCCACAATCGTATTCTGGGCCCGTTGCCGCCGTCGGCGCCGACGCATTCGATCGCGTCATCGGCAACGCCGCCGCTGGAGCATTCCCCGGCAACGTCCCCGAGGCGACATTTGTCAACCCGGCAAGCACATCGGGCCTATTTCCCAACGGCGACAACAGATACATCGGTGCCGGGCTCACCTATCAACCCGGCCGTCTCGTCGTGATCCGCGCGAAGGCGCCGTCGTACCCGGACACGCGCGCCGGCCAGGCGCCGACCAGTCCGACGCAGGTTCGCTACTGGTCGATGTGCCAGAACGACCAGGTTTCGCCGTACCCGGTCGTGGGTTGCGCGGCCGACTTTCAGACGCGTCTCGATGGCGACGGTTACTACACCTATGTGGTTGCCGCGCCGCAGGATCTGCCCGCCACCATTGGGCCCGGCGTCACCGTATTGCCTTGGGGCAGCACGGCGGTCGCAAAGAAGGTCGTGTTCCTGCGCTATATGCTGCCGAGCTCACAGTTCTACCCGAACTCGATTCAGGCGTCGCAGGCCCAGCGCAGCGATCCAGCCGTAACGATGGGCGCCTACTATCCGCATGCAACGTATTGCGACAAGGCCACTTTCGCCTCGGGCGGTGCCACCGCCTGCTTCCGTTGAGCGCTGTCAGACGTGCGAATCGAGCCAATCGACCAGATCGGCCAGCACCGTCTCCCGCTCGGGCTCATTGAAGATCTCGTGGTATAGACCGTCGTACTCGTGGTAGGTCTTGTCCGCCGACGACGCCCGCTCCACCACCATTCGAGCGCCGTTGGGCGAAACGAGTTTGTCCTCGGTGCCGGTCATCACCAGAAGCGGCAGTGTCAGGGACGACAGCTTGGCCTGGACGCTCTCGGCCGCGGTGACACCCTCATAGACGGAGCGCGCGCGCATCTTGTTGTGCACCATGAGCGGATTAGTGCGATGGTATTCGACGATCGCCGGATCGCGGCTCACCAGCGACGAATCAAGCGGCACAAGCGGCAACTTCGGCGCGACACTGGCGATGACCCCGGCGATGCGCTTCTGCACCGGCGACACAACGGAGATGTCCACAGCCGGCGCCGAGAGGATCAACCCGGCGAGCTCACGCGGCCGTGCCGTCACATAGGACAGCGCGATCAAACCACCGGCACTGTGGCCGAGGAGAAAAACGGGAATGTTCGGATGACGCTGCCGCGCAAGCATGATGAGTTGGTCGAGGTCTGCCACCACCTCGTCGAGATGGTTCATGTCGCCCCGGGCACCGTCCGACCGGCCATGGCCTGCGTGGTCGACGGCATAGACTGCGAAGCCTTTGCCCACCAAGGTCTCAGCCACCGCTTCGTAGCGACCGCCGTGCTCGTGCATGCCGTGCGAGATGACGACGACGCCCCGGACCGTCTGCTCATCGTCGGGCAGCCAGGCCTGCCAGAAGATCGACTTTCCGCCGGCCCCGGTGAACTTGCCTTCCATCTGCCCCTCCTGGAGTCGCACGCAAACACCATGTCGCCGCCCGTGGCCGGCACTGGTGACCATACTTGCGGCAATCCCGACGAGGGGCAACGGTCCGGTCGTGGAGTTATCTGCGCCGCACTTCGCGTGCTTCTGGCTTTCGCATGACTAATCCCTGATAGTGATTAACCTAAGGCGCAGCAATCGAACGAGTCGGGAGGCATCCAGGTGGCAATAATTGCCCATCTGAGTGACACCCACATCGACGGTGCGCACAATCGCAGCACAAAGCGGCTGGCGCGAGTAATGACCTACCTCAACCGGTTGCCGGGTCACATCGACGCAATCGTCGTAACCGGTGACGTTGCCGACCACGGCACCGAACTGGAATACCGGGCGGCACGAGACCTCCTGCAGTCCGACATTCCGGTGTTCATGTGTCCAGGAAACCACGACGACCGCAGCAATTTCCGCAAATTCCTCTTCGACGAGGAGGGTGTGGGGCCCATCAATTCTGCGCATGTGGTCGGGAATTGCATTATCGTCCTGTGCGATTCGTCAATTCCCGGCGAGTCGCACGGTGTTCTCGCGCCAGACACCCTGAGCTGGCTGCGCGGCGTTCTCGATGAGGCGCCCAGCGACGCAAACATTCTCATCGGATTGCATCATCCGCCGATTCGATTGTTCAGTCCGATCATCGACCCGATCCGGCTCACCGAGGTCGACGAATTCGCCGAGCTTGTCGGCACCGACGACCGGGTGCGGGCAATATTGTGCGGCCACGCGCACACCTCCGCGGTGACCACGTTCGCGGGCAAGCTGGTGATCGTGGCACCGAGTGTCGCCTCGGTGCTCGGGCCGGAATGGGAGGGCGGCGCAGACGGCGGCACCAACGGCACCCCGACCGTCGATCACGGTCCACTCCCGGCGGTCGCGTTCCATGTGATCGATGAGGACAACCGCCTCACCACCCACTTCCGGACCGTCGCGAAGGGTGTAAACCGCTACTCGCTCGCCCGGCACCGGCACTGACAGCGCTCACCCCCTTTCCCGCTGATCACGATTGACTGGTCGCGTTTCGGCGCCAAAATGCGACCATCTGTTCGGTGTCACGCCGGGGAAGGTCAGGCTGCCGGCAACCGGGCGATCAGGTGGCGCCGGAACCGGGCGACCAATTCATCTGGGCGTCGACGGACGTCGTCAGCCGTGATCGGCACGATCAACCACCCTTGATCCTGTAACCATCCGATCCGCGCCCGATCACGGCGCAGCGCCAACGGCCCGCTATGGAACTCGTCACTGTCATACTCACCGCCGAGAAGCGCTTCTTCCCAACCAAAGTCGAGAAAGTAGCGGGCATACCCGGAGCGGTCGAGAATGGGCAGCTGCAATGTCGGCCGCGGCAATCCTGCGTCAAGAAGGACGAGGCGAGCCTCGGATTCCATCGGCGAGTCGGCCCCGCCATCGGCAACTTCGATGAGTTCTCGAACGTGGCAAATGCCGCGCCGACCGGATTGCTCGTCCGCTGCGATGCGCAGGTCGACAAGAGTGCATGCCCCCACATGCAAGGCGGCGTCGAGTGTCGCCAGCGAGCGTGGGCGCGGCAGCTCGCGGGCGACCTCGACTGCTGTCCACGCCGGTGCCGTCACCAGCCGACCCTCTACATTCACCAGCGGAGCGCCGAGTCGCTGGTGAACGACCAGTCCACCGTATCCGTGTACGTGGCGATTGCGCGGATCGAGAATGTGGATCGCCGACGTCCGCTCCGTATCGAATCCATGAATGCCGGCGGCTGTACCGAGAGCCGGGACGACAGGTACGCCGTAGAGCACATCCAGTCCCGCCAGCTTGGTCGCGACGGTCGGTTCACATCGGCAATAGAGCCCATGCCACAGCGGCGTCAACTTCCCCTGCCGAACCAGGCGCCGCAGCACACTACGGGATACGACGGCGGTGAGCTGCGCTGTGGTCAACACGTCGCCGTGCGCGTCGAACAACAACGACAGTTGCGGGGGCAGCGGGATATTTTTCGGCACAGCCGAATACTGGTGCGCCCGCAGTTCCAGGAAAACCCGTCAAATCGGAATCTGTGGATAACTCGCGCTTGTGGATAGCCGACCCCGAACAAATGGTCGCTGTAAGGCCCCGAAACTCGACCATTCAATCGTGATCACCGAGTAGGCGGGCTCCGTGATCACCGAGTAGGCGGGCCCAGCGCTCACCACGACAACTCCCCGCACCGCCGCGCCGCTTCTGCCCCCTCGACCTGCAGGGTGGCGTGGGAGATGTGGTAGTCCACCGCGAGCAATTGCTGGGCCCCCCGCAAGACGTCTTCCTGCCGCGCGCCTATGTGCATAGTGAGATGTGCGGAGGCGACTTCCATCCCGGACGTCAGCGTCCAGACGTGCAGATCGTGCACATCGGCCACTCCCGGCAACGCCCCCAACGCCAGGGCGACCGATTCAACGTCGAGACCTTCCGGGCTGTGCTGAAACAGGATCCGCAACGAGCGCCGCGCGAGCGTGTACGTCCGCGGCAGCACCCACAGCCCGATCGCGACACCGATGATCATGTCGGCATACCGCCAACCGGTGGTGATCGTGATCAGCGCGGATATCAAGACACCGACAGAACCCACCAGGTCGGCAAGGACCTCCAGGTACGCCCCGCGCACATTGAGACTCTCCTGCGCGCCCGCGCGCAGCAGCAGGAAGCACACGATATTGGCAACCAGCGCGGCGCCACCGACGATGAGCACCGGGATGCCCGGCACCTCGGGCGGCTCGGCTATCCGGCGGATCGCCTCATACAGGACGTATGCCGCCACCGCGAAGAGCAGGATCGCGTTGGCCAGTGCCGCCAGCACCTCGGCGCGGTAGTAGCCGAAGGTGCGGGTATGGGTGGGGCCACTGCGCTTAGCCAGCATGATCGCGCTCAGCGCCATCGCCAGTCCGACGACGTCGGTCAGCATGTGTCCAGCATCGGAGAGCAACGCTAACGAGGACGTCAGCGCCGCGATGACGAATTCCAGCACCATGAAGGCCATGCCGATGCCGAACGCGGCCCCGAGTCGCTTCACGTGCCGACCAGATGCGCTGGACGGCATAACGGCGTGCGAATGGTCGTGTCCCACGCACACAACATATGCGTACATGCGCATGAATACAAGCTGCCGAACCCGGCTGGCACACTGGACCCGTGAGCACCACTGGACCGCTGCGCCCGATTGAGCTGGCGACCGGCGCCGTGCTCGGCGGCGTCACCATCGCCTTGTCGGTGCTCGCCTCGATCATTCCGTTCGCGGGCGGCCTGCAGCTGCTCGCGGCAATTCCGATGGCAGTCATCGTCCAGCGGCACCGTCCGCGGGCCCTGCTGGCGGCCACCATATCGGCCAGCATGGTCGCGTTCATCGCCGGCGGCCTCACCGTCAGCCTGGGCGTCATCTCCTGCGCCGTACTGGGCGGCATCGTGGGCGACGTCAAACGTCGAAAACGCGGCCTGCCAACGGTTTTGGTCTACTCGATAGCTGCCGGACTCGCCAGCGCGCTAGCGTCGATCGCTCTTTTGCTCATTCTGGCCTCCTCCCGCGAGTTGTTTTTCGCCACGGTCCGTAACACCGCGGCCGGACTGCGCAAGCTCGCCAGCCGGGCACAGTTCCTCCGTCCGGCGGCTGACTGGTTCGAGGGCATGGTCGCCGGGATCCTGCACTACTGGTGGTTTTGGCTGGGGGTCTCCGTCTGCATCAGCGTGATTGTGGGTGCGGTGTTTTCCTGGTTCATCCTCGGCGCCGTACTCGACAGGTTGGCCTGGCTGCCCGCGACCGACAGGCTCGACGCACCGCCGGATCCGCGCTCCGTCGATCCCGTGCCGGTGCGGTTGACCGACGTCAGCTACCGCTATCCGGGCGCCCGCGCGGAGGCGCTGCAAAATATTGACCTGGCCATCTGTCCCGGCGAGTTCGTCGCGGTTGTCGGGCACAACGGCTCCGGCAAGTCGACGCTGGCCCGCATACTCGCCGGTCGGCCACCCACCACGGGAACTGCCGATCGGCCCGGTTCAGCCGGGCTAGGCCAGCGCGGCGGTACGGCGGTGATCCTGCAGCGACCCGAGAGCCAGATTTTGGGCGTTCTTGTCGCCGACGATGTGGTGTGGGGCTTGCCGAAGAGCCAGCACGTCGACGTGGCGGCCAAGCTCGCCGAGGTTGGGCTGGCCGGGCTGGAAGCGCGCGAGACAAATTCGCTGTCGGGCGGTCAGCAACAACGCCTGGCGGTGGCGGCCGCGCTCGCCCGCGAGCCCCGACTGTTGATCGCCGACGAGGCAACCTCGATGGTCGACCCGGCCGGCCGCAACGATCTGGTGGCCCTGCTCGCCGATTTGCCGAAACGGCACCAGATGGCGGTGGTGCTGATAACCCATCAGGAGTCCGAGGCCGCCGAGGCCGATCGAGTGGTGCACCTGCAAGCGGGACGAATAGTCCCGCAGGTGCCGGAGTGGGTCCAACCGGCCATCTCGCCAGTACCCGACCATCCGCCGGGGCCGCCGCTGCTGCAACTGTCCGGGGTACGACACACCTACCTCGAAGGCACGCCGTGGGCGACCGAAGCGCTGCACGGCATCGATCTGACCGTCAACCGTGGTGACGCGGTGCTGATAGTCGGCGGCAACGGATCGGGTAAATCGACCTTGGCTTGGCTGATGGCGGGGCTCATGGCACCGTCCTCGGGCACCTGCGAACTCGACGGCAAACCGACGACATCGCAGGTCGGGCAGGTTGGTCTGGCTTTTCAGCATTCGCGGCTGCAACTGCATCGGGCCACCGTGGGCGCCGAGATCCGGTCCTGGGGAGGCCCATCCGTCGGTTCGGGCGGGGTGGGGCGCGCATTGGATTCGGTGGGGCTGGACCGAGCGATGGCGGGACGTTCGATCGACGAACTCAGTGGCGGACAGGCGCGCCGGTTGCTGCTCGCGGCGATTCTGGCCAGCAAGCCGCGACTGATGGTGCTCGACGAACCGCTGGCCGGACTGGATCCGCGGGGACGGCGCGAAATCATCGAACTGCTTGCCCAGCTTCGGCGCCGCGGCTTCACGATCGTCGTGATCTCCCATGACACCGAGGGCGCCGACGTGTTGTGCAACCGGATCATCCGGCTCGCCGACGGCCGGATAGCCCAGCCCGACCTCGTGGGAGGTGGTCCGCGGTGAAAATGGTCCTGCTTCGCCGCATCCCGGCTGACACGTCGGTGCACCGGCTGTGGGCGGGAACCAAGATCGTCTCCGTCCTCGCGCTGAGCATATTGCTGATGTACGCACCGTCCTGGCCGGTTCTCGGTTTGGTGACGGCGTTCCTGGTCGGCACCGCCGCACTGGCCCGGGTGCCGCTCAGCGCGATACCGCGGCCTCCCTGGTGGTTCTGGGGACTGCTCGCTATCGCATTCGGATTGGTCGTTCCGGTGGGCCTGGGTGCGGTGGTCAGCTACCTCCAGCTTGTGCTGCTGGGATTCTTGTTGCTGGGCATCTCGATGCTCATTGCCTGGACGACGCCGCTCAACGAGGTGGCGCCGGCACTGGCCACGCTCGGCGCGCCGCTGCGGCGGCTCCGGCTGCCTATCGACGAGTGGGCGGTGGCCGTGGCCCTGTGCCTGCGCAGTCTGCCGCTGCTCATCGAGGAAATGCGAATCCTCAAGGCGGCGCGTCGGTTACGACCGAAAGGCGGGCATCCGCACGGCCCGCGTGACAACTCGCTCATCGACCTGATCACCGCCGTGATGTCGGTGTCGATGCGCCGGGCCAGTGAGCTCGGCGAGGCGATCACCGCCCGCGGTGGGACCGGTCAACTCACGGCGCATCCGACGCGGCCGGGACGACCCGACGCTACGGCGGCGGTGCTTGTGGCCGCGATCTGTGTGGCCGGGTCGTTGCTGCAGGTTCTGGTGTAGCCGCTAGAGCGGCGTCACATAGGCCCCCGAGATCCCGCCGTCGACTAAGAATTGGGACGCGGTGATGAATGACGAGTCGTCGCTGGCGAGAAAGGCGACGGCCGCGGCGATCTCCTCCGGATTGGCGAAGCGACCCATCGGGATGTGCACGAGCCGTCGCGCGGCCCGCTCGGGATCTTTCGCGAAAAGTTCCTGCAGCAGCGGTGTATTCACCGGACCCGGGCACAACGCGTTGACTCTGATGCCCTCGCGCGCGAACTGAACGCCGAGTTCCCGGCTCATCGCCAGCACGCCGCCCTTGGACGCGGTGTAGGAAATTTGCGACGTGGCCGCGCCGAGCACCGCCACGAACGACGCAGTGTTGATGATCGATCCCTTGCCCTGGCGCTGCATGTGCGGGAGAACATGCTTGCAGCACAGGTACACCGACGTCAGATTGACCTCTTGCACCTTGCGCCACGCGTCGATTCCCGTTTCGAGAATCGAATCATCATCCGGCGGCGAGATTCCCGCATTGTTGAACGCGATGTCGACGCTGCCGTGCCGATCCGCCGTTCCGGCGAAAAGGTCGGCCACGGCGTCGGAATCGGTGACGTCTACGGCAACGAAATCACCGCCGACCTCGGCCGCGGCGGCCTCACCCGCCACCGGATCGATGTCCGCCACCACCACGACGGCTCCTTCGGAGGCGAGCCGGCGCACCGATGCCAAGCCGATTCCGCTGCCACCGCCGGTGACCACCGCCACCCGACCCGTTAAGCGTTGCACTGCATCTCCTTAGTCGGTCGCGATGAAGACGTTCTTCGTTTCGGTGAACGCGTGGAGTGCGTCGGGGCCCAGTTCGCGTCCGAGCCCCGATTGCTTGACGCCGCCGAACGGCGTCCAGTACCGCACCGAGGAGTGCGAGTTCACCGAAAGATTCCCCGCCTCCACGGCCCGGGCGACGCGCAAGGCACGGCCGACGTTGGTGGTCCAGATCGATCCGGACAGGCCATATTCCGTGTCGTTTGCCAGTGCGATCGCGTCGGATTCGTCGTCGAACGCGGTGACTGTGACGATCGGACCGAACACCTCCTCGGTGACCACGCGCTCGGAGTTGGATGCTGGCAGCACCACAGTGGGCGGAAACCAGAACCCGGGCCCGTCCGGACAGTCGCCCTGAAAAGCCACGGTGGTTTCGTTAAGGTACCCAGCCACCCGGCTGCGGTGTTCGGCGGAGATCAAGGGACCCATCTCCGTCGCTTCCGCCGCCGGGTCGCCCACTACGACCCCGTTCACGGCAGGCTCGAACAGTTCCAGGAACCGATCGAAAACGCTGCGCTGCACGAGGATTCGGCTGCGTGCGCAGCAGTCCTGGCCGGCGTTGTCGAAGACGCCATAGGGCGCGGTCGCGGCCGCGCGCTCGAGGTCAGCGTCGGCAAAGATGATATTGGCGTTCTTGCCGCCGAGTTCCAGGGTCACCCTTTTGACGTGGGCGGCGCATCCCGCCATCACCTGCTTGCCCACCGCCGTGGAACCGGTGAACACGATCTTGCGCACCAGCGGATGATCGACGAAGCGTTGTCCGACGACGGCACCGCGGCCGGGCAGGATCTGGAGTACGTCCTCGGGAATGCCTGCTTCCCTGGCTATTTCGCCGATGCGAATGGCCGTCAACGGAGTCAGTTCGGCAGGCTTCAGCACTACCGTGTTGCCCGCCGCTAGTGCCGGCGCGAACCCCCAGCCCGCGATGGGCATCGGAAAGTTCCATGGCACGATCACACCCACCACGCCGAGCGGTTCGTGGAAGGTGACATCCACACCGCCAGGCACCGGGATCTGCTGGCCGATAAGCCGTTCCGGTGCGGCGGCGTAGTAGTTCAGCACGTCCCGGACGTTGCCGGCCTCCCACCGCGCGTTGCTGATGGTGTGTCCAGAGTTGGCCACCTCGAGCTGCGCCAACTCCTCGAGGTTCGCATCCACACCCTCGGCGAACCGGCGCAACAATCGCGCTCGATCACCGGGCGACACTGCTCGCCAGGCGGAAAACGCTTTGTGCGAGCGCTCGATTGCGGCATCGGTTGAAGCCGCGTCACAAAGATCGACGGTTCCAATGACCTCTTCAGTGGCGGGATTCACCACACCGTGTGCGCTCATCCCGCACTCCCATTCGTGGCGTGCCGAGCCAACGCTGCGAACAATCCCACCGCGCCCGACGTCTGCTCCGGATGCCATTGCACGCCGAGTACCGACTGCGCCTCGACGGCTTCGATCGTCCCGTCTTCGGCCCAGGCCGTCGCCCGCAGTCCGGATCCCAGTTCGGCTATGCCCTGGTGATGGTGGCAGTGCACGGTGACGGACGGCCCAGTAATCGACTCGACCGCGCTGCCAGGTTCCGTTCGGACGGTGTGCGTGCCGAAAACGCCGGGATCCGGTAGGTGGTTTCGATGTCGACCAAGATCGGGAAGATGCTGATGCAACGTGCCGCCTAGCGCGACGTTGAGCAACTGCAGTCCACGGCAGATGCCGAGAACCGGAATGCGCCGGACGCGGGCGGCGGCGAAGAGTTCGAGTTCGAATTCGTCTCGTTCAGGCCGGATTCCGACTGTCTGCGGTTGCCGCTCGTGTCCATAGCGCGCCGGGTCCACGTCCGAGCCGCCGGAGAGCACCAGCGCGTCAATGCGTTCCACAATGCTGGCGGCCCCGCCGCCGAGAGGTGCAATCAGGACCGGCACGGCGTCGGCGGCGGCCACTTCGTCGATGTACTCCCGCGGTAGCAGCGCGCAGTCGTTGTCCCACACACCGTATGCGGCCCGCTCCACATAGGTCGTGATGCCGATGACCGGACGCTGATCAGAGCCGCTCGAAGCCACGCTTGCGCTCCCAGTCGGTGACCGCGGTTTCGAACGCGGCGAGCTCCACCCTCGCGGCGTTCAGATAGTGGTCGACCACGTCGTTGCCGAAGGCGGTGCGGGCCACCTCGCTCTGTGCCAATAGTTCTGCGGCATCCCGGAGCGTGCGTGGGACTCTCGCCCGGTCGGACTTGTACGCGTTGCCCTCGAACGGATCCTCGAGCGGCAGCGCATTGTCAATGCCGTGCAACGCAGCGGCGATCAGCGCGGCTACGGCGAGATAGGGATTGACGTCACCACCCGGCACCCGATTCTCCACGCGGAGCGAATCCCCCTGTCCAACCACGCGTAGGGCGCATGTTCGGTTATCTATCCCCCACGCCACCGCAGTCGGCGCGAAACTGTCGTCGGCAAAGCGTTTGTAGGAGTTGATGTTCGGAGCCAAGAAGTAGGTGAGTTCTCGCAGGCAGGCCAGCTGGCCGGCGATAATTTGCGACATGAGCGGGGTATACCCGTGTGGGCCGTCACCGGCGAGCACGGCGGCACCGGTCAGGGATCGGAGGCTGAGGTGGATGTGGCACGAGTTTCCCTCGCGCTCATTGTATTTAGCCATAAAGGTGATGCTCTTGCCCTCTTGGGCCGCGATCTCTTTGGCGCCAGTCTTGTAAATGCTGTGGTTGTCGCAGGTAGCTAGTGCCTTGTCGTAACGAAAGGCGATCTCATGCTGGCCCGGGTTGCACTCGCCCTTGGCGGACTCCACGTAGAGTCCAGCGCCGGCCATGTCGTTGCGAATCCGCCGCAGCAGCGGCTCCACTCTGGACGTACCTAGGATCGAATAGTCGACGTTGTACTGGTTGGCGGGCGTCATACCGTGATACCCGGCGCGCCAGGCTGTTTCATAACTTTCGTCGAAGATCATGAACTCGAGTTCGGTGCCGACGAAGGCTTCGAGTCCGCGCTCGGCGAGCCTATCGAGCTGGCGGCGCAGCACCTGGCGGGGCGAAGGTGGCACCGGCCCACCGCCGACCCGCTCCAGGTCGCACACCACGAGCGCGGTGCCTGGATGCCAGGGCGCCCGACGCAACGTCGACAGGTCCGGTTGCAGCACGAAGTCGCCGTACCCGGTGTCCCATGAGGACATCGCGAATCCGCTCACCGGCGTCATCTCCACGTCGACGGCAAGGAGGTAGTTACAGCCCTCGACCGCGTGCTGCACGACGTTGTCGAGAAAGAATTCGGCGGAGCAACGCTTACCTTGCAGGCGTCCTTGCATGTCGGTCATCGCAACAATGACCGTGTCCAGCGAGCCGTCACGGACGGCGGCGTGCAGTTCGGCCAAGCTCAGCATGCCCGGGCGCATTGGCCGATGCTAACCGTCCCGTCACGGTTCCGGTGCGACATCCTGCGGCGACTTGTCAGGGCGGAGGCCGCGCCAGGCCGGATGCCGAAGCCGTCCGGAGCCGGTCCACTCGCCGTAGCGCACCTCGCCGACGATCTTCGGCGTGACCCAGGTGGCGTCCTTACGCTCGGCTGCGGGCAACTGTTCGTTGAATGGGCTGGTCTTGCGCTCGAGCTTGCGCAGGGTGGCGGCGAGGTCGGCTAGATTGCGTTCGGTGAATCCCGTACCCACCCGGCCGACGTAGCGCAGCTTGTTGCCCTCGGGGATGCCGACCAGCAGGGAGCCGATTCCGCCGCCGCGAGCGCCCTGGCCGCGGCGCCAACCACCAATCACGACTTCCTGGGTGCGCCAATTCTTTTCCTTGATCCATGCCTGCGATCGCTTGCCCGGCAGGTACGTCGAGTCACGCCGCTTTGCGACGATCCCTTCCCAGCCGTGGGATCTGCTCTCGGCGAGCGCTCGGTTACCGTCGCCGTCGAGCAGCGGCGGCACCACCATCGATGGGGTCTTGGCGGCCAGCGCCTCGAGCACCCGACGGCGGTCGGTGTACTTCTTACCGAGCAGTGCGGTGCCGTCCAAATACAACACATCGAATGCCAGGAACTCGGCGTCCTCGCCGCCCAGTTGGAGCAAGCCGAAGTTGGGGACGCCGTCGGCGTCGAAGACCACCACTTCACCGTCGAGAACGACCTGGTGCTCGGCCAATTCGTCCGCCAGCTGCTGCAGTCCTGGGTAGCGGTCGGTCACCACATTGCCGGCGCGACTGCGCAGCTTCATCTCGCCGCGATCGACTTCCATGATCAACCGGTAACCGTCCCACTTGGCCTCGAACGCCCACTCTGTCGCCTTGAGTGTCTGCACCGAACCGGCCGTCGCGAGCATGGGCGACAACCCGCGCGGCAGGTCGTTCGCTGGGTGGGATTGCGGCTGATCCTTCGTCAGGTGCATCAGCCAGTTCTTGCCCTCGGTCTGGATCAACGCGAACCGGCCCTGCACGCGTTCCCCGTGTAGCACGACTATCACCTCGTCGTCGCGCCACTTTTCGGTTTCGTAGGTGCCGGTGTCCCAAATGGTCATCTCGCCACCGCCGTACTCGCCCTTCGGAATCGTTCCGTGAAAGGTCAAGTACTCCAAGGGATGGTCCTCGGTGTGTACTGCGAGCCGGTTCTCTGTGGTCGACGTCGGGACGCCCCGTGGAACGGCCCAGCAGACCAGGACG
Source organism: Skermania sp. ID1734 (assembly GCF_007489285.1). Taxonomy (GTDB): domain Bacteria; phylum Actinomycetota; class Actinomycetes; order Mycobacteriales; family Mycobacteriaceae; genus ID1734. The sequence continues at coordinate 4,715 of NZ_VLIY01000007.1, read as the reverse complement.
CCGTCTCGTTCGAGGCGGACATCCCAGTGCAGTCGCCGGGCATGATGTTCCTGGATGACGAAGGCGTTGCCGTTATGACTTGCGTTGACCCGCACCGGCATTGGCTCCGGGGTCTTGGCCGGATCACGCATGCGGCGGTACTTCTCCAGCGAATCCGGCTGTGGATCAAGGTCCAGCAACAGATCGCCCTGCGTCCGATAACGCTCGAGCACCTCAGTGAACGTCAGCTGCTCCAGTGTTTGAGCATTCTCTATCTCGTCCCACGTACGCGGCGCCGCAGCCATCGGTCGCTTGCGGCCACGCATGGAGTACGGCGCGATGGTGGTCTTAGCGGGGTTGTTCTGGCTCCAGTCAAGAAAGATCTTGCCCGCCCGCACCGACTTGGCCATCGTCGCGGTAACCAGGTTCGGATAGAGCTTTTCGAGGTTCTTCGCCACCTGCTTGGCGACGGTCGAGGCGCCGCCCGGGCTGAGTTGACGATGCAACGGAACGTAGAGGTGGATCCCCTTACTGCCACTGGTGACCGGATACGCGGTCATCTCGACTTGGGCCACCATGTCGCGAACCGCCAGGGCAACCTCGGCACACTCGACGAGCCCGACGCCGGGACCGGGGTCCAGGTCGAACACGAGCCGAGTCGCCGGCCCCATTTCGTCATTGCGAAACTGCCACTGCGGCACGTGGATTTCCAGCGATGCCTGTTGACCGAGCCACGCCATGCCGGCAACCGAGTCGATGAGCGGATACACGGTCACCCGGCTCTTGTGTCGAATGGTTTTGCGCGGCAACCAGTCCGGTGCGTGCTCGGCGAGATTCTTTTCGAAGAACGGCGGCTCCTCCACCCCGTTCGGCCAGCGTTTTCGCGTGACGGGCCGACCCACGATGTGCGGCAGGATTGCTGGTGCGATCTCGATGTAGTAGTCGATGACCTCACCCTTTGTGGTACCCGTCTCCGGATAGAGCACTTTGTCCAGGTTGCTCAGTTCAACCCGGGTCTCGCCGAAGGTGCGGGTTGCCATACCCAAACCTTGCCGCACACGACTACGGGCGGGCAAGATTGGCCGCGTGCCCCGTTATCGATGTACCCGCCGCGCCGCCGCGGTGGTCGCGTCGAGCGCGATAGTGCTGATCAGCGCCTGCGGAACACCGTCGCATACGGTCGTGCCGTCGAACAGCGCGAGTTCGGGTGCCGAAGCCCCAGTGACCCCCATCGCGGCCGCCAAGCAGTGCGGGCCCACGAGCAATGTCGGCGTCACCCCGGGCGTCCTCACGATCGCGACGGACAAACCCGCGTACTCCCCCTGGTTCTTCGCAAATGACCCGTCCAACGGCAAGGGCTTCGAGGGCGCGGTTGCCCAACGGGTGGCTGAGTTGCTGGGATACGGCAAGGGCCAGCTGCGATATGTCTCCGTGCCGTTTGCTCAGGCGTTACAACCCGGCGACAAACAGTTCGACTTCGACGTCAACGAATTCACCATCGACGATTCCCGTCGAGCCAACGTCGACTTCTCCTCGCCCTACTACACGGTCGCGCAGGCTGTCGTCGCGATGAAGGGCAACCCGGCTGCGCAGGCGAAGGCGCTGGCCGGCCTGAGCGGGTTACGCCTTGGCGCCCTGGCAGATTCGACCAGCATGGCGGCGATCGTCGGAACGTTGCGCCCCAAAGTTCCACCGCGCACGTACACGACCAACGATGAAGCGAAGAACGCATTGGCGGCAGGCCAAATCGATGCGCTCATCGTCGATCTGCCGACGGGCTTCCAGATTGTCACCGATCAGTTGCCGAACAGCGTGCTTGTCGGCCAGTTTTCGCGGACCAGCCAGGCCACCGATCACTTCGGCCTGGTCCTGCAGAAGAACTCACCGATGACCCAGTGTGTCAGCGCCGCAATCGATTCCTTGTATGCCGACGGGACGCTGGACTTGCTCGCACACCAGTGGCTGGCCGACACCGCAGGCGCGCGGGTCTTAGACTAAGGAGACGAATGCACAAGTTCCGTACCGCAGTTGAGACTCGCGGCTTTGAGGACATCGGCGAGCTCTTCGCCGAAGACGTTGTCTTTCATAGCCCAATCGCGCACAAGCCATATCAGGGTCGCGAAACACTAACCTGGATTCTGCGCGCCGTGTCGAAGATCTTCGAGGACTTTGAGTACGAGCGCGAGATCGGGTCGGAGGCGGAAGGTGATGCCGCGCTGGTGTTTCGGGCCCGAGTCGGTGAGTTGACCATCGAGGGGTGCGACTTCCTGCACACCAATTCCGAGGGCTTGATCGACGATTTCACCGTGATGCTGCGGCCGCTCAAGGCGGTGCATGCGTTCGAGGCGCGAATGCGGGTGGAGTTCGAAGCAGTGATGAAGGAGATGGCCGGGGAGGGGTAAGGGGTTCTGGCACTGGCTAGTTTCGGCTGGCCAACGCGACCACGTGGAATACGATCACGTGATGGTGAACCAGAACGTCGAAGCGGAACTGCTTGCGGTCGAGCGGCGTGGATGGGGCTCGCTGTGCAATGGCACGGGAGATGGCTTCTACGGCGAGGTGATGACCGACGACGCCGTCATGGTGCTGGCCAACGGCGAACTGATGGACCGCGACACTGTCGTCGCAGCGCTCAAGCAAGCGCCACCGTGGCGCACCTACGAAATCAGCGATGTCCGGTTAATTGACCTCGGCGCCGACAGCGCGGCCCTCGTCTACGTCGGCCGCGCGTATCGGGAAGGCAGCGACCCAGCATTCGTCGGCCTGATGAGCAGCGCATACGTGCGACGCGACGGCACCTGGCGACTCGCCGTCTACCAGCAGACACAGCAGCCCGCTGCCAGCGCTTGAACCATCGCCGCCGCGACCAGGCTCCAGTGCACTCGGATTTCCGAAGAGGCACGATAGGCATAGGCCGGTTTTGCACGAGCAGACGGGTCAAAGGGTCTACCGCTAAACGAGCGTCGAGCGCGGACGTGACCTTACGAGGTACCCCTCGACGAAAGACCTTCAGACGCGAGAATTCGCGTCAGAGGTCCGCGAAATCTTTCTGGCACAAGTCGGACATTTCGGGTAGCATAGAACACATGTTCGAGGAATTGTTGGAGGTGCCGCCCGACGCGTTCGACCGCGTCGACGCCGCCCTGGCCTGCCTCGAAGAACACCGGGTCGAGGCCAACCGGGCCGCCTACCGGCTGATGCGCGCGGCCACCGGCGTGTGGGAACACCGCCTCGGTATCGCCGCCGACACCGGCGCCGACGGGCTGATCGCCGCCCAGTCCGCGGTCGCCGAGATCGCTGTCGCCCTCGGTATCGCCCAGTCCAGCGCCGACACCCTGGTGACGGTGGATCAGCAACTGGCCCGCCTCGAGTTGACCCGCGACGCCTTCGCCGCCGGCGACCTCGACTATGCGACGGTCCGCGTCATCGCCACCGTCCTGGCCGACGCGAGCGCCGCCACCGTCGCCGCGATCGAAGCCGACGTCCTCGCCGCCGCCGCGCACCTGTCCCCGCAACCACTCCGCTCGGCGATCTGGCGGATCTGGATGCGCCACGACCCCGACGAAGCCCACACCGTACGCGCGGCCAAACACCGCAGCGACCGCACCGCCTACACCCGCCGCGGCACCAACGGCATGACCTGGCTCACCGCCTGCCTGACCGACCTGGAAGGCGCCGAAGCCGACCAGCTGATCAGCGAACTCGCCGCCACCGTCTGCGCCGCCGACCCCCGCCCCGTCAAAGAGCTACGCGCGGACGCGCTCATGGCCCTGCTCCACGGCGAATCCCACCTGCTGTGCCACTGCGGCCGCGAACAATGCCCCAAAACCCGGATACAGAACCCGCCGCGGCGCGCGCACCTGCTCAACATCCTCATCGACATCGACACCCTGCTCGCACTCAGCAACAACCCCGCCACCCTGCCCGACGGCACCCCCCTAGACCCCGAACTCGCCCGCACCCTGGCCAGCGACGCCACCTGGCGCGCCCTGCTCACCGACATCCGCAACCACGCCACCCGCACCGACACCGACACCGACACCGGCAGTGACACCGACACCGAGGCTGCCAGAGAAGCCGCAACGGACGCTGCGGACGAAGACGATGCGGCAACCGATGCCGCCTGCGACGACCCGGTCACCGGATTCGAAGCCCACACCGCGGACGGCGCGGCCGAGGACGACGCGGGCAGCGCGGATATCGATGCCGCGCCACACCAGCCCGATGAAACCACCGTGCGCACCCGCGAGGTGATCGCCTGCACCCGCCCCTACCGCCCCGGCACCGTGCCGCCGTCACCGCCGCGGCGGCAACCCTGGCAACCACGACCCGGCGTCGACCCCGACACCGAACCCGTGGTCAAGGACCGCCCCGGCAGCGGCATCGGGTACGCGATCGACCAGGCCTACCTGCGCTGCCACGGCCGCGGCGACATCACTGAACCGTCACGGGTTTTCTGCCGCTCCTGTTTGAGTGCAGGAGGATGCAGTTATGGGCAAAATAATCGACCCCGCCGTGAAGGAACGCGCCTTGCGGTTGATCGCTGATCATCGTCAGGACTACCCGAACGACACCGCTATGTGTCAAGCCATCGGCAACAAGCTCGGCCTGGGCAAGGAAACCATCCGGCGATGGCTGGTCCAGGCCGACGTCAACGCCGGATCCCGCCCCGGAGTGAGCACCGACGCGCAGGCCGAGATCAAGGCGTTGAAGGCGGAGGTCCGTAAACTCCGCGA
>NZ_VLIY01000006.1 GCF_007489285.1 Skermania sp. ID1734 | reverse complement strand
TTGACGGCGTCCTCGGAGGGTTCCTCGTCGACGGCCGGGTGTTCGTCGTCGGGGTGGCAGGCGCCGGGTTTGGCCCATTTGGCGAAGATCGCCTCCAGGTAGGCGGCGAGTTCGGGTTCGACACAGAACCGCCCGCTGGTCATCTTGTCCGGACCCTGGGGGTCCATGTGGAAGAAGCGTTTACGAGCGCGGTCGTGTTCGTCGTAGTCACCGTCGGGATTCAAATACCCGTCGAGGCGGTTGGCCACCCGGCGCAGCTCGTCGGGGCGCAATGTGGCCGCCGCCGTGGCCAGTGCGTGTTCGGCCTSGTCGCGGGTRCCGTCGTCCACACCGGAGGGCAGGTGTTTGAGGAAGCGGCGGATGAYGSCGATGTGSGCSKMSCCGATCGYGCCGGCGCGCTGTTGGTTCGCGGTTTCGGCCAGCTTCGGCTCCAGCGGCTTGATGCGTAACCGCTCGGCCAGCGCGTGCCGGCGCGGGGTGCCGGCGAAATCCTCGCTGCTCGAGTGCTCGTCGATCTGATTGAGCAACGCGTTCTGGGCCGCAGGCAACCGGCGGGTGAGCGTTTCCAATCGGGCCAGCACGCTCAGGCGTTCGTCGTTGGACAGGCTCTCGGTGTCGGTGTCCAGCAGGACCGCGGCCGCGGACTCGAGCGCGCCCAACGCCGATTCCACCGCCTCGTCCCGCACCGTTCCCGAAAGCATGTTCGAAGTATATCCGGACATACCGACAAAAACCGGCGCGCTGTGGCGCTTGACCTGATTGAAGTGGAAGGGATTTCGGGCTCGACTGGAGCTTTGGATCGTATTGGGCTGGGGTCGAGTTTTACATCGCCTTCGCGGTCTCGACGGCCTTTCGAGTCGCGCTGACGACGCCGCGCGCAAACAGCAGGTTGCCGCCACCGCCGATAACCGCGCCTATCCCGAAGGGTGCCGTCCGACCCAGAACGAGCACGCCTTGCCGCGTTCCATATCGCGTGACGAAGTTATGGCCGAGAACTCTGTTGACCGACCTGATAGTTGAGCTCGGAACGGAATTGGTCAAGAGCTTGCCCAGGTGCGGGCCGGTCCGCCCGGCGGCCTTACCTACAAAGGTTGATCCCCCGCCTCCAGCAAGAACTGTCAAGACGATCGCCTTTTGATGCTCGAGGTCTGCGAATTCGACGTCGTAGAGTCTCAGCGCAGACAGCACGTGCGCAACCGTCGCCGTCATGAACCACGACGCATCGCCGGCCGTCATTGCCAAAGCGGCGGCGGTACCGACTCCCGGTACGGCCGCAGCACCGCCAGTGGCGACTCCGGTCGAAGTCACCGACGACAAGTATGTGCGTTCCAGCTTTTTCATCAACTGGTCCGTACTCGCGTCTGGGTGCTTGCTGCGCAGGCGCGAAATCCGAGTGTCCATCAAGTCGCCCGCCGCCACCAGCGCCCGATCGAACATGACCATCAGCTTGGCTGACTGCTCCTGCTCGTCCGAGTTGGTGACAGCGGGCGACGTATCCGAACGTTGATCGTCGGGATCTGCGGTCATGACGCTTGTTCCTTCCCCAGAGGAATCACGAAACTGATTTGCAAGCAGGTTATCCGTCGTACTCCAATGCCGTCTGCACGGCGGCCCTCGGTGCATCGCGCACAATTTCGTTCCACGCCGCACCGAGCGAGTTGAAATCGACGGCCAACTTGGTGCGCTTGTTGCCCTCGGCAATGTGGAAGAGCAGGTTGGCCAATTCCTTGCAATGGTCGCGGTCGATGGTCGCCGGAACCCGCGCCAATAAAGCTGCCGCCTCGGGGATACCGCCTGCGGCAAGCCGATTGGTCAAATGCATAACCACTTCCCAGGCGCTGATCGACTGGTCCGTCGCCGGGTCGTAATTCGCGTCCATATCCACGTACGGAATCAAGGCCACCTTGCCCGCGCTCTTGGTCAGAATTCCAGCGCGCTCAAGATGATCGAGTGACGCATTGCGTGCCCGCGCTAAAACGTCCGCCGTACCGTAGGCGCCGCGGTCGAACGAATGCTGCCGGAACCACGCAATCGCAAATCTGGTGTCGGAATCGAATTCGCTTTCCTGCTCGGTGAGCACCTCGTCCAGGATTTCATTGATGCGCTGCAATGCGGTGCGCACCGACATCTTGCGACCGTCGTCTTCGAGGACGGAGCTATAGCGCGAGAACACCGCCATGCCGGGTCCGATTGCCGCTTGTGGGAGGTCAACCGGAGCGATGGTTCCCTGCTGGAGCTCGCGGAGGGCCTCGGGCAGTTCGGCCTTTAGCGTATTGATGAAGCCGCGGCGGTCGATGCGCGGTGCAGTGTCCGGTCTGGGGCGCAGGGCCAGGACGATCGAGGAAGCGAGGGCATTGGTGCCGCTCGCGAGCATCCGGTTGGCGAGCTCGCTCCGCATCGGCCACGTTGCAGTGATCGACCAGCCGGATTGAATCATGCCTTCTAGCAAGGTTTCCCAGCCAGTGGAGTGTTCGCCACCGAGTGCTGATTCCTTCTGCTTGAACGCGTAATAGACGGTAATCGGGAAGTCATCGAGTGCGGTTTCCCGAGCTCGGCGGAATACCTCTTTAAAGCCGTCCTCGAAGAACTGGTGCGCACCCTCCTTACCGCCATGGCGGTAAGGGTTAGCCACGAGCTCCTCGGTTTTCGGGACGAGCATCGTGCTCAAGATGCTGGGGTGAACCGTTTGCAGTGAGCGGCGAAGCCAAACGTAAAAGTAGTCGGAGAGGTCGGAGTAACCGATGTTGTCGTAATACGGGGGGTCCGTCGAGATCAAACCAGCCATTGCAAGACTGCTCGCCGAGCCCTGCAAGGCCTTCCCTCCTGGTTCTGCGGGCAGACGGTCAACAACTTCAACTACCCAAGCGAGTTGTCCTGAGTAGCCACCTGAAGATGATGAAAATGGAAAAGCCTCTGCGAGATCCCAGACCATCGGGATGGCCTGACGACCGAAGGTATTTCGCATCTTTTCCCCAGTGTTGTGCCAACTGCATATTGATGCCCAGTAGTCGGTGCATCGGCTCAGGACCAACCCCAAATATGTCGCCACAGCATCCGCATACGCCGCGGCTCCGCTCCCCCCAGCGTCGAGGCGCTGGCCTTCGTCCATGCCCGCTGCCACGGCGTCGCGGAGGACGAGGTCGCGGGCCTCTCTCACCAGTTCGCTGAAGGTGGTGAGAGCGGTGAGTTGGCGGGGCGTGAAGAGGTCGGCGAACGTCGTCAAGCCATACGGAGGCGTCCAGACATTTCGCGGGTCGTACGCAAGTTCACCCTCCGGCACGTCCGTTGGTCTCGGCACTTGTGCTGCTCGCTCATGTTCCTCAGTTGGCGGAAGGTAGATACGCGTTCGATTCCCCTCTGCGACCGTCGCCATCAACTGCGCGCCCATCCGCCCACCACGACCCTCCGATTTGATGTGTTCGCGGTCAACGGCGACACCACACCCAATGCACCGGGCCCCCGTCCGCCCTACTGTCCCGTCCTCATCCGCGCTGGGCGCTCCGGCTAACCCGTGCCCGATATTGAACTTCACCGTGCCGCCGACGACCGAAGGCACAACGTAGGTTTCCTTGCCCTTCTTCTTTCCCAGCCACCACGACCGCACCAGCGGCATGGCGATGCCGCAGCGCGGATTTGGGCAGGTGACGGTTCGCGCCGAGATCCATGCGATGACCGTCGCCTTCTTCCCGTCCGGCAGTGTGGCCTTCGGGTAGAGGTGCCCGATCCGCTTCTCGGCTTCATCGCGCATCCACTGTCCGTACCGGCGCACGTCCTCGGCCAACCCAGTTGCGCGCGGCCAGGTATTGATCTGCGCCTCGGCGGCACCGGGAAACACCGGCTTGCGTCCGGCGAACTTCGGGGGAATCTCGATGAGCGCCTTGTTGATCAGCACGGCTACCGGATTCAGGTCAGACGCATGCGCCTCGAGTCCCAACCGCTGCGCCTCCAGCGGGATACTGCCGCCGCCAGCGAAGGGATCGAGTATGGCCGGCGGGTTCCCGCCGGTGGATTCGAGGATCTTCTGGTGTGCTTGCCGGAGCAATTCCTCGTCGCTGGCGTTCTCCCAGACGACCAGCCGCTCCATCAGCTCGTGCAAACGCTTGCGTTCGAGGGTGACTTCTTCCTCAGTCGGATACAGGTCCGGCCGCGCCGACGGATCATCGACGAGTTGCGCGAACAACACCGCCCGGGCCGCGGCCAGCGGCCGCCTCGCCCACCAAAGGTGCAGCGTCGACGGGTGACCGTGCCGGATCGACTTCTCTCGTGCCGACTCTGCGTTGATCTTCTCCAGCGGAATCGACACCTCGATCAGCTTGCGCTTGCCCACATTTTGTTGTGCAGAGCCGGACAACGAACCCATCCCCTCGGTCGGCGGCAGAACGGTTCAGACTACACAACCTGTTGTGCATCGAGCCGCGGAGAACTCAGAACGGCTCGCGCCCCCGCTCCCACATGGCCGCCCATTCCAGCCTCGTGTCCTTGACAGGCAACCCGCCCACGTTCACGTCCGCGAACGCATTGCCGACATACCGCAGCCGGTCCTGCTCCGCGCTGTCCGGGCTGACCTCCACCAGTGCCAGCCGGTGCTGCTCCCCGAGATTCTTGCCGTGGATCAGCTCGCTGTAGGTGACCGTCACGTCGTCGGCGCCCGAGATCCGTCCCTTGACCTCGATATGCACGTCGGCCTCGCCGGCGCGAGTAGAGGAAATGTCGTAGCCCTTGTTGTTGTGCGCCATCTCGGTCGGAACGCGACCCAGCATCCGCTCCGCTCGCAACACGGCATCGACCGCGCGCCGCTCCACCGCCTGCGTCTGCTTCGCATGCGCCGCGGCTGCTCCGGACAGCATCCCGGCCGGAACGATGAGCGCCGCGGAGACCACGCGCGGCTCCTTCGCCGCCAGCTGCATCTCCAGATCTATGCGTTCGAGACGCTTCTCCAGCCTCGCGTCGAGCTCGGCAGCCATCGCTTCCATCCGGTCCGGGCTGATCCGGCGCCGCCGCTTCGACCCGGCCGCAATCTCGTCGCGAACCCGCCCGGCTTCGCTGTACAGATAATTGATCTGCTGCAGCAAGCGAACCTTCACCGCGCCGCGTGCCCGCTGCAAGTAGGCGACTTGTCGCTCGCGAACAGTCGAAAGATGCTCAGGCTGAAACTCCTTCGCACCCCACTCCGCGGCGAGACGGTCCACGCCGGCATGCAGCCACCGCTCGTTTCGCGCGCCAGCGGCCAGCGCGGGGTCAGCAATCGGATGAACATCGAGATAGGGCGCGCCACCCGCATCCGTGACGCCGCCGGATCCGTCCAGGCGCGCATAGGAAAACACCTTGCTCACCGTTCGACCTGTGCCATCGACAATCTCGCCGGTCAACCCAACCAGCAGCGTCGGGTGCGCACCCGGATCGCGGGGATCAACCAATACCGTTCCGCGATCGAGAGTCTGGCCGTGCCGCTCGACGATCTCATCGAGCAATGCGTCCATCAACGGATGCCCGGGCGCAAGAAGTTCCGCACGCACGGCACCGGGACGCTCGATTGCGCTGGGCTCGAACGTCACTCGCTCGTATCGCGTCGTCACGGGCACGATCGATCCACCTGGACGCCGCCGAACTCGCAGGGCAGCCGGGACGTTGGTGATCTCGAAACGATCCTTCTCCCGAGGTGAGATTCGGCCACCGACACTCTGAAATGCCGTGACGAAGAAGTTTTCGATGAAGTGCGGTTGCAGCCGACGGGCTCGCGCTTCGTCCATCTGGCGGCGCATCCGGTCGACTTCCAAGGGTGACAGTGTTTCTCGTGCCAACGCACGCTCACGGGTCAGTTCCTGCAACCCCGCACCAACCTCCGCGTCGATGATGCGGTCGAACTCCTCGATCCGGGCTGGGTCGTCGCCATAACGGATCGCGGCAACAAGCAACTCGCGCAGCGGGCGGTCCTGGAATGCCTCGCCCAGCACGTCGAACAGCCTGCCGCCGTATGCTTTTCTCTGCGCCTCCATCTTGTCCAGCAGCCGGGTGAACACGGCACCTTCGCGCGTATCTTCGGCAACGAGGTTCCACAACCGGCACACGTTCTGCTGCCCGATGCGGTGGATGCGGCCGAAGCGCTGCTCGATGCGATTCGGGTTCCACGGCAGGTCATAGTTGATCATCAAATGTGCGGCTTGCAGGTTCAGACCCTCCCCGGCGGCATCAGTAGCCACGAGGACCTGGCAGGTCGGGTCGTTGGTGAACCGCTCACGGATTCGGCGGCGCTCTTCCCGCCGCGTGCCGCCATGGATCACAACGACGGGATCGTCGCGACCGACGATGTTGCGGAGCTGCGCCGCAAGGTATTCCAAGGTGTCACGATGCTCGGTGAAGATGATCAGCTTGCGCCGATTTCCGTTCTGGTCGCGCAACAGATGCTGGTCGAGGATGAGGTCGCGCAGTTCCGCCCACTTGCGGTCCTGGCCGAGATTGCGCACCGTCAATGCCAACTCGACCAGCCGATCCAGGACGGCTATCTCCGTGGCCAACTCTTCGGCGGTCCGAGCGGCCGTGGCCGCGTCGACAACTGTTTCCTCGAGCTGTTCTGCTGTGTCCGAATCGAGCTCGTCGTCGAAGTAGTCGTCCAAGCTCGGTCCCGACGGCAATACGGGCGAAGCGGCAATGCCCTCGTGCACCAAGGCAAGCCGCGTGTGCTCCAGTCGCTCCCGCCGCCGTTGCAACGACCGGAGGATCGCGTGCGTACTCGACGCGAGTCGTCGCTGCAGAACCGTCAACGCGAAGCCGACCGTGCGCTGTCGCGGTGAATCCTCTAGAGCGTCGGCCCGGTTCATCTCCTCGCGGACGTACCGGGTGACCTCTTCGTAGAGTTCACGCTCGGGCGGCGAGAGTTGATACGGCACCGTCTCCGCGATCCGCTCGGGAAACAGATGCTTGCCCTCGAACGTCAGCAACTCTTCCTTGATCATTCGCCGCATAAGGCCGGTCGTGTCGGTGGAGTGGACGTCCGCGGTGTATTTGCCCTCGAAACGATCCGGGTCGAGCAATGCCAGGAACAGTTGGTAATTCTCTTCGCTCCCGGCGTGCGGGGTTGCGGTCATCAACAACAAATGCCGCGACACCGCCGAGAGACGTTGGCCGAGCTCATATCTGCGTGTCCGACGAACCTCGGGTCCGATCCAGGAAGCCGACATGCGGTGCGCCTCATCGACCACCGTCAAGTCCCACTGGCTATTGGCCAGGTGCTCCAGGAGTTCTTCATCTCGCGCTAGCTGATCCATTCGCGCGATCAATATCGGATGCGCGGCACAGGGATTACCGTCGAGCGTCGCAGCGATAAGGTCGCGACTCAGCAGTTCGGCACGGATACCGAACTTGAGCGCCAGCTCGTCTTGCCACTGCTCCACCAGGCCGCCCGGTGCGACGATCAGCATCCGCGCGACGTCACCCCGCAGCATCAGCTCTTTCGCGTACAGGCCGGCCATAATGGTCTTTCCGGCGCCGGGGTCGTCGGCGAGCAGAAACCGCAGCGGCGTGCGGGGCAGCATCTCCCCATATACCGCGCGGATCTGGTGCGGTAGCGGATCGATGTCGCTGGAAGACACTGCCAGCATCGGGTCGTGCAGGCCGGCCAAGCGAATGCGCATTGCCTCCGCAGCAAGCTGAAACTCACGGCCGTCGGCGTCAAAGGTCCACTTCGATTCCGGAGATCCGACACTCACATGCGCGGAATCGCTCCGATACAGCAGCTGCTCGCCGAGGGTGCCGTCGGAGGAGCGGAAGATCAGAGCGAGGGCATCCGGACCTTGAGGAACTGCCGCAACGATCGTCACAGCCTCGGCTCGCAATCCATGCAGAACGACCCCAGGTCGAACCGTGGCGAAATCCAGCACCACTACCCCCTCCTGAACAACATGTTGGGCAGACATTAGCTGGCTGCTCCGACACGTTTGACTGGTGGCACGAGAGGAGGGCGATGAGCTCGAGTGGCGGACGTACGGCCTGTCGCTCGCTCACCGACTCAAACTGCTGCGCGGCCTCCGTGGAATGAGCCAGGAAAAGCTTTCCGAAGTAAGCGGGATTCACCGAAACCAGGTGTCGAACCTCGAACGCAACGTCAGCCGCGACGAGGGTAGTGCCGATCCCAGGCTCTCCACCATCTTTAAACTGGCTCGGGCGCTCGACGTGCCACCTGAAGTGCTGATTCCGAACGTCCACGAGCGCGTCACTGGCAAGTCGTCGGAATCCGCTTCTGACACCGCTTTCAGCGCCATCGAGGTGGATCTGACGAAACGGCTTGGCGTCGGTAACTCGCACCAAGTGCGGGAAGCCGTCGAGACGCTTCCGAGCATCGAGTAGCCGGTGCTCGTCGTAGCATTGCGCTACGTGAGCACCCTCGTCCTACGAAACGTGCCCGATGAGGTCATAGAGCGCCTTGAACGACTCGCGGCACGCGAACAACTCACAGTGCAGGCGGTAGCGGTGCGCGAATTGGTCGAGGCATCGCGGCGTGGTGACAACCCTTTGTTGCTTGCCGAACTGCCGGATCTCAGCGTCAATGCGTCGACCATCGTCGAAGATCTCCACGTGGAGCGCGGCGAGCGCTGATCAACGATCTCCGTTTCGCTCCCCGACTTGACACTTCGCGTCCCTTACAACAGACGCGAACTGTCTAGAGCGGGAGCGAAACCCAACCTCAACTCCCCTGCCGCACCTGCCCGACCAGCCACGGCGTCAACCAGTCCACGCCCGCTGGCGTGAGATGCACGCCGTCGCTGCGCACGTCGATGCCGTCGACGGTTTCGGTGTAGTGCCCGTCGGGTGTCAGCTTCTTGTTCAGGTCGATCACCCGGACCCCCGGATGCTTGGCGGCCGCGGCGCGCACGAGTTCATTCCAGCGGGTCACCCGGTCGGGCACGTCCTCGGGGTAGAGGCTGCCATCGGGCTGTTCACCGCGCCGGTTGTAAGGCTCGGTCGCCACGAGCACCCGCGCGCCGGTGCTGCCGAGGACGTCGAACGCGTGCTGCAACTCGCTGGTCAAATACGAATCGAATGCGGGTTGACCCACGTGCATCCACTGGCCGTCGTGCTGGCGATCCATCGTTTCCCAGCGCCCCACCAACAACAGCACGGCATCGGGGTGTTCCACCGACACGTCGTGCGTCCACTGCTGCGGCCAGGAGTCGCAGTCGCTCGGCTGATCGGCCACGTTGCCGAAATACCGGTATGGCCCGCCCTGCACGATCCCGCAGCCGAGCTTGGTGTGGTCGATGAACTCGACTCCCGGGGTCGCCGGCAGATAGCGCATGAGCGTCCAGGCGATCGAGTCGCCGAACACCGAAACCCGCAGGGGGCCATTCGGATTGCGCGGCCCGACAGGTACCGGCGGTTTCGGCGGCGCCGGGTTCGACGCTTCCGGCGGCAGGCCGCTGGCCAACGCCTGGCTCGGCGCCGACCGCACCGGCACGAGCACGACGACGGCGCACGCGGCGGCCGCCAGAATGCCCACCCCCACCGGCAACAACGGCGCGGGAACCAGCCGCATCCGTCGGATCGGCTTCTCCACGACCCAGTACGACACAGTGGCTATCGCGAGCGTCGCGGCCACCCGAACACCGAACAGCGGCAGACCGGTGAGTCCCGTGCGCTCCCCGTCGAGCGCCAGAAACACCGGCCAGTGCCAGAGGTAGACACCGTAGGAAATTGCGCCGAGCGCAACCAGCGGCCGCAGCGCCAAGAACTTCGCGACAAGGCTCGTTTGGTCGACGGTGACCGACGCAATCACCGCGATCGCCGCGACCGCCACCAGGATCAGCAGGCCGTGCTGGAACTGCTGCGCCGTCCCCGCAGCCACATGGATCGCGACGGCGAGCCCCACCAACCCGAAGACGGGCAGCACCTGCCACAGCGCCTTCGACCGCACTCGACGTTGTGCGTCACCCGGCCAGAACGGCGCCAGCGCAGCGGCTGCCGCCGCTCCGATCAGCAACGCCTGCGCCCGGGTATCGGTGCCGAAATACACCCTCGACACCGATGCGTGCCCGGCCAACACGATCGCCCACACCGCCGATGCGACCGCGCCGGTAATAGCCAGCCCGAACACCGCCCAGCGCCATCGCCGCCAGGACCGCCGGCACAACAAAACCAGCCCCACCAGCAACAACGGCCAGATCAGGTAGTACTGCTCCTCGACGCCGAGCGACCAGGTGTGCTGCAGCGGCGACGGTTCGCCACCCTGCGCGAAGTAGTCGGTGTGCGCGACGCTGAACCGCCAGTTGGCCACCCAGGCCAGTGCGGCGAACGCGTCACCCCGCAGTCCGGCGACCGAATCCGGGGAGAAGAAGCGCAGCCCTGCGGCCACGCCGAGCACCATCAGCACCAACGCGGGCAGCAACCGTTTGGCGCGGCGGACCCAGAACGCGGGCAGATCGAGACGTCCGCGGCTGCGATATTCGGCCAACAGCAGCGAGGTGATCAGGAAACCGCTGAGGACGAAGAAGACGTCGACGCCGATAAAGCCGCCGTGCATGCCGGCGATTCCGCCGTGGTCGACCATCACGGCGATCACGGCAAGCGCGCGCACACCGTCGAGCGCGGGCACATATGCGGAAGCAGGGGTCCCCGACTGCGTCGTAACGCTAGTCGGGGACCCCTGCTTCCAGTGAGTCAAAGACGAGGTTAGCTCGCGCCGACCTCGAACCGGGCGAAGCGTGTGATGGTCACACCCGCCTCGTCCAGCAACGCCTTGACCGTCTTCTTCGAATCGGTCACCGAAGCCTGCTCGGTGAGCACGACGTCCTTGAAGTAGCCGTTGACGCGACCCTCGACGATCTTGGGCAGTGCCTGCTCGGGCTTGCCCTCCTCGCGCGCGGTCTGCTCGGCGATACGCCGCTCGTTCTCCACCACGTCGGCCGGAACCTCGTCGCGGGTAACGTAGCGCGCCTTCAGCGCCGCGATCTGCATGGCGGCACCACGAGCCACCTCGGCCGCATTGTCGCCGTCACCGGTGTACTCGACGAGCACGCCAACAGCCGGCGGCAGGTCCGACGCCCGCTTGTGCAGGTAGGTCGCGACCGAGCCGTCGAACGACACGACCCGACGCAGCTCGAGCTTCTCACCGATCTTGGCCGACAGCGCCTGCACGGCGGCATCAACGGTCTGACCGTCGAGCTCGAGCGCCTTCAACGCGTCGAGGTCGGCGGGCTTCGCGTCGGCAGCAGCAGCGACGATCGCATCGGCGAGCTGCTGGAACTCCGCGTTCTTGGCGACGAAGTCGGTCTCGGAGTTGATCTCGATCATGACGCCGCCCTTGGCAGCGACCAGGCCCTCGGCGGTGGTGCGCTCAGCGCGCTTACCTACGTCCTTGGCGCCCTTGATGCGCAGCACCTCGACGGCCTTATCGAACTCGCCCGCGGTCTCTTCGAGCGCCTTCTTGCAGTCGAGCATGCCCGCACCGGTCAGTTCACGCAGCCGCTTTACGTCCGCGGCGGTGTAGTTCGCCATTGTTGGCGAGCCTCCTTCAAAAGGTTTCGGATCTAGAAAATCAGGACTCGGCCGGAGCCTCGGCGGCAGCCTCGGTGCCCGGGGTCGCGCCCGCGAGCTGCTCGAGCTCCCACTCCGCCAACGGCTCGCCGGCACCCACCTCGGGCTTGGCGTCCTCGGAGCTGCTCAGTCCGGCACGGGCCTGCACGCCCTCGGCCACCGCCGAGGCGACGACCTTGGTGAGCAGGGCGGCCGAACGGATCGCGTCGTCGTTGCCCGGGATCGGGTAGTCGACCAGGTCGGGGTCGCAGTTGGTGTCCAGGATCGCGATGACCGGGATGTTCAGCTTGCGAGCCTCGCCGACGGCGATGTGCTCCTTGTTGGTGTCGACCACCCAGATGGCCGAGGGCACCTTGGCCATGTCGCGGATACCGCCGAGGGTGCGCTCCAGCTTGTTCATCTCGCGGGTGAGCAGCAGGATTTCCTTCTTGGTGCGGCCCTCGAAGCCACCGGTCTGCTCCATCGACTCGAGTTCCTTGAGCCGCTGCAGCCGCTTGTGCACGGTGGAGAAGTTGGTGAGCATGCCGCCGAGCCAGCGCTGGTTCACGTACGGCATGCCGACGCGGGTGGCCTCGGCCGCGATGGATTCCTGCGCCTGCTTCTTGGTGCCGACGAACAGCACGGTGCCGCCGTGGGCGACGGTCTCCTTGACGAACTCGTACGCCTTGTCGATGTAGGTCAGCGTCTGCTGCAGGTCGATGATGTAGATGCCGTTGCGGTCGGTGAAGATGAACCGCTTCATCTTCGGGTTCCAACGGCGGGTCTGATGCCCGAAGTGTGCGCCGCTGTCGAGCAGCTGCTTCATGGTTACTACAGCCATAGCTGTTGTATCTCTCTTTCGTTGCCGGTTGCCGCAGTGAGTCGTGTGCGACTCCTGCCCTGGCACCCGCAGGCCGCCGGACCTGCATGCAGCTCACAGGACCAGCCGACGACCTTGCTGGAAGAATCTCCCATCGCGGGCGCGCGAAGTCGGACTGTGCTGGGCACAGACCGCTTGGTCAGTGTACGGCAGCGAACGGGCAGGTCATAACCACGGCTGTGGATAACCGCCGCGCTGTCCACAGCGGCAAAACTCGCCCCTCCACGCCAGCCCGGCGTCGCCAGAATTTCCCTGTGCGCTGGTTCTTGCTCCCGTTGTTGCTCGTCTTGCTCGCGCCGACCGCGGCCGCTGCACCTGGTGGCTATGGCTGGCCGCTGCAACCACGACCGCATGTGGCCCGTGCCTTCGACAAGCCCGAGCACAACTGGCTGCCGGGGCATCGCGGCGTCGACCTGGCGGGAAGACCGGGCCAACAGGTCTTGGCTGCAGGTGACGGGACCGTCGTCTTCGTCGGTGCAGTCGGCGGCAAGGACGTGGTGTCCATTTCCCATGCGGGCGGCCTGCGCACCACCTACGAACCGGTATCCGCACACGTGCGCAAGGGCCAGCGCGTGTTTCGCGGCGACGTTGTCGGTGTGCTGGAAGCCGGGCATCCTGGTTGCGACGGCTGTCTGCATTGGGGCGTGTTGCGGGACCGGGACTATCTGAACCCGCTCGGCCTCGTGCACGCGTTGCCGATCCGGTTGAAGCCGGTCAACCCAACTGCGCGGTAAGCACTGCGGCTTCGGCGCGCAATGCGTCGGCCCGTGCTGATTCGCCGACACCCTCGTATTCGGATGCCGCGGTTTTCCGCTCGGCTATTTCGGCTCGGACGATGGCCTCCACCTGCGCATCGGACAGCTCGCGGCGGGCAACCTCGGCCGCACCGAGGCCCACTGCGGCCTCGATGGCACCCGCACGCGTCGCTGTGTCCACCGCCTCGGCGTTGTCGATAGCGGCCAGGGTCGAGCGCAGCGCGGTCAGCGCGGTCCGATCGCGCTCGCGCATGGCTGATTTCAACGCGTTGCGTAGCCGGTCGCGGGTCGGTGTTTTCACTCGCGCAACGGTATTCGGCCCGAACCGTCGAGTCGAGCGAATTTAGGCCCGCGGATGCGCCTGGTCGTGGACGCGGCGCAGCCGTTCCACCGAAACGTGGGTATACAGCTGCGTGGTGGCAAGGCTGGCGTGGCCGAGCAGTTCCTGGACCATCCGCAGATCCGCCCCGCCCTCCAGCAGATGCGTCGCGGCCGAATGTCGCAGCCCGTGGGGGCCGATATCCGGCGCCCCGGGCACCGCCGTCATCAACTCGTGCACGACGGTCCGGGCCTGCCGCTGGTCGAGCCGCTTGCCGCGCTTGCCGAGCAACAACGCCGCACCGGAGTGCTCATTGGCGAACATCGGCCGGCCGTGCCGCAACCAGGCGTCGAGTGCCTCAGCCGCGGGCTTGCCGAACGGCACCGACCGCTGCTTGTTGCCCTTGCCGAGCACCCGGACCAGTTGTCGGTCGTGGTCGACATCGTCGAGGTCGAGCCCGCACAACTCACCGACACGGATTCCGGTGGCATACAACAACTCCACGATCAGGCGGTCACGCAGCGCAAGTTCGTCCATTTGCGCGGAACCGGATTCGGCGGCAGACATCGCCGCGGCGGCCTGGTTCTGTCGCAACACCGGCGGCAGCGTGCGATGGGCCTTCGGTGAGGCGAGCCGGGCGCCCGGGTCGACAGCTATGCGGCTGGTCTTGGCTAGCCACGCCGTGAAGGTGCGCGCCGAGGACGTTCGGCGCGCCATCGTTGTCCGGGCTGCTCCGGCCGCCGCTTGGCGAGCCAACCACCCCCGCAGGATCCGGAGGTCGAGGTCGACAATCGAAGCGTCGGGATTGACCGAAATCAGGTGTGCGAGAAGTGATTTTGCATCGACAAGGTAGGCCCGCACGGTGTGCTCGGAGCGACCGCGCTCGAGCCGCAGGAATTCGGCGTAGGCGTCGAGCAACTCTTGGCCGCCCCCCGAAATCCGCGAACTCATCTGCCCACAGTGCGTGCGCGGGCCGTGGGGATCAAGCCGACGCGCACGAGATACGGCGAATTGGGAGGTTCGGCGCCGGTCAAGATCGATACTTGACCGATGAGCGCGCGCGCGTTATGCGCTGCGTCGTGTTTGCTGATCAAGCGCGTCCGCGAGGCGCCGCGCATCATCGTCGTTGAACATCCCGTGCGCGAGCATCTCGCCGCGAATGGTGGCGATCATCGCCGCCGGCAACGGTCGGGTTGTCGCGGTCGCAGCATCGAGGACAGCCAACTGCGCCTCACCAACATGCAAATCCACATCGACCTGGGCGCGATCCGCATCACTCAACACCGCGGCACGCGCCACGGTCTCAGCGAAAGCGAACACATCGAACATGATCACAACGGTACGCCCGGTATCTGCACAGAGCCAAGAGGAACGGGAGCCTTCAAACGACCGTCAGTCTTGCTGTTCCGCATTACTCCATGACCGTCGAGTGGGTGAGCGGTGATGACGTCGCCGCGCTTGTTCATGCGAACCTGTATGCGGACACCGTCGATGGTGCAGTGGACATTGTCGAAGTTCGCTTTCCGTTCGATATGGCTCGGGTTCGCGTGCACGCGCCTGACCGCGTTCATGATCTGATCTTCATCCCACGTCTCGGGGAACTCGGTCTTGTTCGGGATGTTCGTTCCGTACAGGTGACCGCCACCTCTGTTGTCTCCCTGAAGAATGTGCTGTCGAACGCGGTCGCTGATACGAGGTTCACCCTCGTCGTCACTTGCCGGCAGGTTTGAAACCCGTGGCGGCGGCGGTGGTCCGCCACCGGTACCGGATGCGGTTTCAGCCGTGCTGGTGTCTGAGAGAACTTGCCGGAATGCGTTGAGAGCGGGAGCTTTCGTGTGCGCGAAGTCTGGTGTGTTCTTCTGCGACTTTTTCCAGATCTTTTTCAGATCCAGGTACTCGTCCTCTCCGCTCCATGATCGGCCTTCGAATACGAACTCGGGGTGACTGTCGCAGTTGACGTGTGCCTTGAATCCGGCTGGTCACACTCACGATCCTCACGCAACAACTGCAGGCCCGCATGCTTGACCATGCGCACCGCGCCGACTCAACACGCCCGATACCACCCCGACTCGTCGGCGGCGATAAAGCCGCTGCCCTCGAGCCGCCCCAGGATCGCATCGAGATCGGCGACCCGGATACCCGAAGCCTCCGATAACTCCCGCGGACTACGTGAACCGAAGCTCGGCAACGCCTCATACACCATGAGCTCGTCGCGGCGCAGCGCGTCGGTAAGCCGCTGCGGGCCCGGGTCGACACCGAGATCCAGTCGCAGTGGCCCCGCTTCATCGACGACGTCACTCGCCCGGGTCACCAGCCTGGCCTCGCCTTCGCGGATCATTTGATGGCAGCCCGCCGACGTGGCCGAATCCGCCGGTCCGGGGATCGCCAGCACCGGCCGGCCCAACCGGCGTGACCACTTCGCGGTGTTGCGCGCACCGCTGCGCAGACCGGCCTCGACGACCACCACAGCGTCGGACAGCCCGGCGATCAACCGGTTCCGCGCCAGAAACTGATACCGCTTCGGTTCTACTCCCGGCGGATACTCGCTGACCACCAATCCGGTCCGTGCGATTTCCCGCAGCAGGCGACCGTGGGCTCTGGGGTAGTCGTTGTCGATGCCGCAGGCCAGCACAGCAATCGTGCGCCCTTCGACCGCCAGCGCCGCCCGGTGCGCGGTGCTGTCGATGCCGAAAGCGCCGCCCGACACGATGGTCCATCCTTCGGCCACCAGACCGGCCGCCATGTCCGCCGCCTGATACCCGCCGTACTCGCTCGGCGAGCGGGTGCCGACAACGGCGACCGCCTGCTCGGTGAACTTCGCCAAGGGTCCGCCGTTGCCGCGCACCCACAGCGCCAACGGAGCCGCACCGTCGGGATCACGCCGCACATCCATGCCCCCGAAACCGAGCATGCGCCAGTGCGGCCATTCGTCGTCATCGGGCGTGACCAGGCGGGCGCCAATCCGGTCGAGCAGGTCCATGTGCGCAGTGGTTGGGTCGAGACTCCGGCGGGCCTCGGTTCGCTTGCGCAGCGGGGCGGGCAATTCGCACTCGCGTACCGCCCGCGCAGCCTCCTCGACACCGACTTTCGCCACCAATTCGTTCAGCGGCGCACACGGGCCCTGCACTACCCAGGACAGGTACGCGTACGCCGCCCGGCGTGGGTCCAGTCTCATCTCCCGCCTCCATCTTTGAAGCGCAGCGCGCCGTCGACGTCATTGATGTCCGGCACCGCGGCGCCGCGAAGGTCGGCAAGCGTCCAGGAAACACGCAGCGCGCGGTCGGCTCCGCGGGCGGTGAGCTTGCCGCGGCGCAGCGCCTGTTCGATCGGTGCCAGCGCCATGCGTGGCGGCCGAAACCGTTGCCGCAGGGCGTGACCGGGCACATCGCCGTTCGTCGTCCAGCCATGTGCCCGCCATCGCTCTAGCGCCGCGGCCCGCGCGGCCGCGACGCGTTCGCGCACTTTCTCGCTCGGTTCGGCGACGTCGTTGGTGTAGGCGCCGGTCGCATTGGGCCGCATGGTTATCCGCAGGTCGATACGGTCCATCAGCGGTCCGGAGAGCTTGCCCAGATAGCGCCGCCGGGCGGTGGGTGCGCAGACGCAGTCCGCGTCGCGCGGCGGCGCGCACGGGCACGGATTCGCCGCAAGCACCAGTTGGAACCGCGCCGGGTAGCGGGCGACGCCGTCGCGGCGGGCGATGCGCACCTCGCCGTCCTCGAGCGGCGTACGCAGCGCCTCGAGCACCTTGGTGCCCACTTCGGCGCATTCATCGAGAAACAGCACGCCCCGGTGTGCCCGGCTGACCGCGCCCGGCCGTGCAAACCCGGAGCCACCGCCCACCATCGCCGGAACCGTCGTCGTATGGTGCGGCGCGACGAACGGCGCCGTGGTGATCAGCGGATTGTCGTCGGGCAGCAGCCCAGCCAGCGAATGAATCGCGGTGACCTCCAGCGCCTCGGCCTCGGTCAGTGGCGGCAGCAGGCCCGGAAGACGTTGCGCCAGCATCGTCTTCCCGATCCCCGGCGGACCGACGAGCATGAGGTGGTGGGCCCCTGCGGCAGCCACCTCGACCGCCCACCGAGCGTCCTCCTGGCCGACGACCTCGCTCAGGTCCGGCCTGGCGGGGTCGGCTGCCAGGCGTGGCGTGTCCGGGCGTTGGAGGCCACCCTCGCCGCGCAGCCACTCGATGACCTGGTGCAGCGTACGAGCGCCGAGCACATCCACGCCCGCCACGAGGCCAGCCTCGGCAAGCGCCGATTCCGGCACCACCACCCGCGTCCACCCGGCGTTCTTGGCCGCGATCACCGCCGGCAGCACGCCCCGGACGGGCCGGACCCGGCCGTCGAGCGCCAATTCGCCCAGCAGCACTGTCTTTTCGATCAGGGTCTTGGGAATCTGACCGGCCGCGTCCAGCACGGCTGCCGCCAGGGCCAGGTCGTACACGCTGCCGACCTTCGGCAACGTTGCGGGAGACAGCGCCAGGATCACCCGTCGGTCCGGCCACTCGGCGCCCGAATTCGTCACCGCCGCGCGGACTCGGTCGCGGGATTCCTGCAGAGCGGTGTCCGGCAATCCGACCAGGTGCACTCCCGGCAGGCCCCGACCGATATCGGCCTCGATCTCCACCAACTGGCCGTCGACGCCGCTCACCGCCACCGAATGTGCTCGGCCAAGCGCCATCAGAACACCCCGGCGAGGTGCTCGATGACCGGTTCCGCGCCGTCGCTGATCAGTACCGACACGACGTCGAAGCGCACCGGAACCCACGGACCGGCCCGCTCGGTGAGCCACGCGGACGCAAGATGGCGGATCTTGGCTTGCTTGGCCGGGGTGACCGCCTCGGCCGGTGTGCCGAAACCGGTCCCGCGCCGGGTCTTGACCTCGACGAACACAACGGTGTCGCCATCTCGGGCGATCAGGTCGATCTCGCCGTGCCGGCAACGCCAGTTGCGACACAGGATGTCCAGGCCGGCCGCCACAAGCATCTGTGCGGCCAGTTCTTCACCGTGGGCGCCGAGCGCCAGATTGTGCGTCATGAGCCAACTGTGGCTGAGGACGCGACCCACTCACCGTGACGCTACCTGGGAAAACAGTAAATCTGTGGATGAGTCGGACGCTGTGGATAACAGCGTTAACCTATTAGTCGGGCAGCCGCAGGTCGGGCTTGTCCAACTCCTCGATGTTGACGTCCTTGAACGTGATCACCCGGACATGCTTGACGAACCGCGCCGGCCGATACATGTCCCACACCCAGGCGTCGGCCATCCGAACCTCGAAATACACTTCGCCATCGGCGTTCTGGGGCAACAACTCCACCGAGTTGGCCAGGTAGAAGCGGCGCTCGGTTTCCACGACGTACGAGAACTGACCGACGATGTCCTTGTACTCCCGATAAAGGGAGAGCTCCATCTCGGTTTCGTACTTCTCGAGGTCTTCGGCGCTCATCGGGCGGGCGTACCTCCTGGTCGGATGTCCTTGTCATCAATCATGTCGCACCGGAAACATCTGCGGCCACCGGGTCCAATTCCAGCTCGGTCGCGTCGACGGTTGCGACCATGCTCACGCGGCTGCCGCGGACCAGCCCGGCCACGTTGCGCCACGACATCCGGTGCTCGCTGCTCGGCCCCAACTGCGCGAGCGCAGCCGTATGGGTTGGCGTGTTATACCCCTTGTGCAGCGCAAACCCGTACCCAGGCAGCTTCTGATCGAGTTCGATCATCATCCGGTCGCGGGTCACCTTGGCCAAAATGCTCGCCGCGGCGATGCACGCGGCGGTCGCGTCACCGCCGATCACGGGCAGTGACGGCACCGGTATGCCCGGCACCCGGAAGCCGTCGGTGAGCACGTATCCGGGTCGGTGCGCCAACCCGGCGACCGCGCGGCGCATGCCCTCCAGGTTCGCGACGTGGATGCCAATGGCATCGACCTCCCACGCCGGGATCACCACGACGTGCCAATCCAGCGCCAGCCGTTTGATCACCGGGAACAGTTCCTCGCGCGCCCGTTCGGTCAGCTTCTTGGAGTCATCGAGGCCGGCGAGCGCGGTTTGCGGCCGCGGCGCCAGCACGCACGCCGCCACAACCAACGGCCCCGCGCACGGTCCGCGTCCGGCCTCATCGACACCCGCCACCGGACCTAAACCGCCGCGGATAAGCGCCGATTCGAGGGTTCGAAGTCCCCCGCATCGGCGAATCATGGTTCGCGGCGGCCAGCCAGCCATCGCAGCGCCCTTAGCTGGCCTGCGGGTTCGGCGAGGAAATTACCCCCCAACGACCCGGCGGCAGCACGATGAATTTGGCTTTGCCGCGGATGTTGTCGATCGGGACGGTGCCCTGCAGCGAATCGCCCATGTGGTAGCGGGAATCGGCGGAGTTGATCCGGTTGTCGCCCATCACCCAGACGTTGCCCTTCGGCACGGTGATCGGTCCGAACTCCGGTCCGAGACACGGGTTGGCCTGTTTGGCGGCGGTCATCATCGGGTTGTTCAGGTAAGGCTCGTTGAGCAACTTGCCATTCACGGTAACGCCGCCATCGGCCTTCCGGCACTGCACGGTTTGGCCGCCCACCGCGATGACCCGCTTGACCAGGTCATTTTCGTCTGGCGGGACCAGGCCGAACACGGAACCTATGTTCTGCAGGCCCCGAACAATCGCATTGTCGGACCGGATCGAGTGGTAGTCGCTGTCCCACGACGGCGGGCCGAGGAAGACGACCACGTCGCCCGGCTGCGGGTCCCCGAAGTCGTAGCTGAGCTTCTCCACCAGAATTCGGTCGTTGGTGCAGCCGGCGCAGCCGTGCAGGGTGGGTTCCATCGACTCCGACGGGATGAGGTACACGCGCGCGATGAAGGTTTGTAGCAGGAAACTCAGGACCATCGCCACGACGATCAAGATCGGCAATTCGCGCCAGAAGGAACGTTGCTTCTTCTTCGGCTTGCCTGCCTTGGCGTCCTTGCGGCCTACCGGTTCGTCATCCGGCTCGTTCTTCTCCACCGTCGGAGTCTCGTCTGTCACCCGAACAGGTTAGCCCGCCAGTTTGCGGTGGGCCGAAAGGCTCGAGGTGTCAGGCGCTCAGCGCTTTTCCTTGATCTTCGCCGCCTTGCCGCGCAGATCGCGCAGGTAGTACAGCTTCGCGCGACGGACGTCACCGCGGGTGACGAGTTCGATGTGGTCGATGTTGGGGCTGTGCACCGGGAAGGTGCGCTCCACACCGACGCCGAAGGAAACCTTGCGAACCGTGAAGGTTTCGCGGATTCCACCGCCCGAGCGGCGGATGACCACGCCCTTGAAGATCTGGATGCGCTCCTTGGAGCCCTCGATGACCTTCACGTGGACGTTCAGGGTGTCACCGGGCCGGAAGTCCGGGATGTCGTCGCGCAGGGACTGCTTGTCCAGGAAGTCAAGGGTGTTCATCGGTCGTTCCATCCTCACGGATTCGCAAGAGCAGAGGAACCTGGCGGCACTTCTCGTCAGTGCTCGACCGGTTCGTACTCAGGTCGGGGTGCTGATGCCTCGCTCCCAACGTCGTCAACGCGGTGCGGGCAACCCGTCAATTGTGCCAGACGCGAGGTCACCCGAGGAAATCAGGCTGTACCGGTCTGCGCGACCTCCGCGCGCGAACCTCGCGCGCGCTCAGCCGACGCGGTGGGCGGCGGGGCCGGGTGCACGACCCGCGCCAGCTCGGCCTCCGCGCTCTCGCGGGCATGGGTGACGCTGGGCTTGCCGGCGATGAGGTCCTGCACGAATATCTTCGCCCGGATCAGCGGCCGGCGAATCCGGCGCTCCCGGGCCATCGCTCGCGCCATCTTGCGGGGCTTCTTGGAGTACCGCCAGCGGGCCCACGGCGCGCCCGGACGGCTCAATCGGATGGCGCCGATGATCAGGAAAGGCAGAACGAACAGGCCGAGCAGGCCGGTCCAGATCTTGCCTTTGACGATCACGATGGCCGCCAGCGCCAGGTTGATCACGGTGAGGATGACGATCATCAACCGCCACCATGGGTTCGGGTCGTGCCGGAAGCTGGTGATGTCCATCAGTTCCAGCGGCCGCATCCCCAGCAACAGCAGCGCGGTGACCGCGACCGCGACGAACACGGCATCGACCGAACTGCGGCCCTCTTCTTTCCAGTAGACGTCGTCGAGGTAGAGGATGAGCGCGAACTCATCGAGAACCAGCGCCGCCCCGGCGCCGAAGAACGCCGCCAACCAAGCCCCGCTGGTTTGGGTGCCGTCTTCGTAGATCGTGATGATCGCCACGCCAGACACCAGCATCATCACCATGCCGAAAACGACGTGATGGACGTGGAAGCCGCCGGCGGTGACATTTTTGGGCCACCAGCGGACGTTGGCGCGGATGAGACGGACGCTCAACCGGATGCACAGGAATCCGGCGATGAAGCCGAACAGGAAGAAGAGCAGGGGCAGCCGGCCGTGGGCGATGATTTCTTCCTCGAGCCACCTATGCATCGCGCCGCCCCTGTCTCCTACTCGCTCAGCGGCCGAACCCCGCGCGCCGCAACGCGTCGGCCATCGAGCCTGATGGCTCAGATCGACTCTGGCCGGACGGCTGCTGCCGGCTCTGGCCGGACGGCTGCTGCCGACCCTGGCTCGAGGGCTGCCTGCCCTGGCCGGTGCGCTGAGGTCGCTGCCGCGAATTCGGCTTGCCTGACGATTCTCCCCCACGACCGGCGTTGGCGGGCTGTCGATCTCGCGCCTGGTTTCCCACTTCGTCGTCGAGGCGCAGGGTCAGGCCGATGCGCTGGCGGGCGACGTCGACATCGACCACCTTGACCTTCACCACGTCGCCGGACTTCACGATGTCGCGCGGGTCCTTCACGAACGTGTGCGACATCGCCGACACGTGCACCAAGCCGTCCTGGTGCACTCCCACGTCCACGAACGCGCCGAAGGCGGCAACGTTGGTGACAACGCCTTCGAGCACCATGCCCGGTTTCAGATCGGCGACTTTCTCGACGCCGGCCGCGAAGGTTGCGGTCTTGAACTCGGGACGTGGGTCGCGGCCGGGCTTTTCGAGTTCGGCGATGATGTCACCGACGGTCGGCACACCGAAGCGCTCGTCGGTGAAGTCTGCGGGACGCAGCGTCCGCAGCACGCGTTCGTTGCCGATCAGGTTCTCGACCGACGTGCCGGTGTGTTTCAGGATTCGGCGAACCACCGGATAGGCCTCGGGATGCACCGCCGACGAGTCGAGCGGGTCGTCGCCGCCGCGGATGCGCAGGAACCCGGCGCACTGCTCATAGGCCTTCGGGCCGAGCCGCGCGACCTCCTTCAACCCCGGGCGGCTGCGGAAGGAACCATGCTGGTCGCGGTGCGCTACAATGCTTTCCGCCAGCGAGCCGGTAATGCCCGAAACCCGCGACAGCAGCGGCACGGAGGCGGTGTTGACGTCGACCCCGACCGCGTTCACGGCGTCCTCGACCACCGCACCCAGCGACCGGGCGAGCAGGGTCTCGGACACGTCGTGCTGGTATTGGCCGACGCCGATCGACTTCGGATCGATCTTCACCAACTCGGCCAGCGGATCCTGCAGACGTCGTGCGATCGACACCGCCCCACGCAGCGACACGTCGAGCTCAGGCAGTTCCTGTGAGGCGTAGGCCGACGCGGAATACACCGATGCACCGGCCTCGGAAACCACGATCTTCTGCACCGTGCGTTCCGGGATTCGAGAGATGAGTTCCGCGGCGAGTGCGTCGGTTTCCCGCGATGCGGTGCCGTTGCCGATGGCGATCAGTTCGACACCGAACCGCTCGACCAAGGCACCGAGCACAGCGATGGCCCGATCCTGTTGATGCAGGTAGATGACCTCGGTGGCCAGCACTTTGCCGGTGTCATCGACCACGGCAACCTTCACGCCGGTGCGGTACCCGGGATCCAGACCCATCGTGGTGCGGGTTCCGGCCGGCGCCGCGAGCAGCAGGTCACGCAGGTTGGCCGCAAAGATGTCGACCGCGTCCTTCTCGGCGGCCTGCCGCAATCGGGTGCGGGTATCAATGCCCAGACTGACCAAAAGCTTTGTGCGCCATGCCCATCGCACCGTGTCCAGCAACCAGGGATCGGCCGGGCGACCGCGGTCGGCGATGCCGAACCTGGCGGCGATGCGCTGTTCGTAGACGGTCCGCTCCCCGGGCGCCAGCTCTTCTGTGTCCGGATCGAACGAGAGGCAGAGCACCTCTTCTTTTTCCCCGCGCAGCAAGGCCAGCACGCGATGGCTGGGTAACCGGTCGAAGGGCTCGCTGAACTCGAAATAGTCGGCGTATTTGGCGCCGGACTCCTCTTTACCCTTGCGGACGGTCGCGGCGACTTGGCCACGCTGCCACATTGTTTCACGCAGCTCGCCAACGAGGTCGGCGTCTTCGGCGAAGCGTTCGACCAGAATTGCGCGCGCACCGTCGAGTTGCTCGGCGGTGAAGGACGCCGGGTCGGTGGCGGGGTCGGTCAACAGTTGATCGGCGACGGGCTCGTGGCCGGCCTCGCGCGCGATCTGGGCTTTGGTGCGCCGCTTGGGTTTGTACGGCAGGTAAATGTCCTCGAGTCTCGCCTTCGAGTCCGCAGCGACGATTTGCGCCCGCAGCTCTGGGGTCAGCTTGCCCTGCGCCTCGATGGATTCCACAATGGCCGCTCGACGCTCATCCATCTCACGCAGGTAGCGCAGTCGCTCCTCGAGCTGGCGGAGTTGGGCGTCATCGAGCCCGCCGGTGACTTCCTTTCGATAGCGGGCGATAAACGGCACGGTCGAGCCAGCATCCAGCAAGGCGACCGCGGCAGCGACCTGCTCGGGGCGGACGTTCAGTTCTTCGGCGAGGCGTTGCTCCACACTCTTCACGGCGCAGACACTACCGGCTGGCGCCGACAAGTTCGCACAGCGCCGATCGCCCGCGCAACGCATCCAACGAAAGTGCGTCAAATAGACGGAATCCCGTCTGTGCGGCCAACTTTCGTTCGCGCAGTTGCGGGCATGACCGCTCAATAAACGAAGGGCACCAGCCGAGAAGTGCGCCGCTGATACGCGCGATACCGCTCGCCGAACACACCTGTCAAGAGCCGCTCCTCGGTGCGCACCCGGTACCCATAGGCCGCCATCAGCACCGCGAATACCACGATGCCCGCCAGCCAGCTTCCCAGCGCGAACGCATAGGCGGCCCAGACCACGATCGACCCGGCATACCCGGGGTGCCGAATCACCGAATAAGGTCCGGCCGTGACCAACTGGTGGTCCTGGATCGACCGGACAGTACGGGTGTATTGGCGGTCGAGCACCGCCATTCCCCAGGCCCGCAACGCAAGGCCAGCGACCAAACCGGCGAGGGCAATGATCCGCCAGACAACGCCGATCTGCGCAACATTGAAAACCGCTGCCAATGAGGCAATCGCCACGCAACCAAGGAACGACAGGACGAGGATTCGGGTGCTGCCGTGGTCGGATCCGCTGTCGGTCCAGCTACCGGTCTCCGAATCCGATCGACGGCGCAGCACGAACTCGAAACCCGCCCACGCCAGAATGCCGATTTCCGCGAGCGCGGTGATCACCCACACCGGCTCAGTGTGACGTATCGGGGCTGCCCGGCAACAGATCCGGGCGCCGCGCCCGGGTGCGCGCGACCGACTGCTCCCGTCGCCAGGCGGCCACTTTGGCGTGGTCACCCGAGAGCAGGACGGGCGGCACCTCCAACCCGCGCCACGTCACCGGGCGCGTGTAGCTCGGGCCCTCCAGCAGACCGTCGGAAAACGAATCCTCTTGGTGGGACTGCTCGTTTCCGAGCACGCCCGGAATCAGTCGGGCGACGGCTTCCACCATCACCAGGACCGCAGCCTCGCCACCGATCAGTACGTAGTCGCCGATGCTGACCTCTTCGACGCGAACGCGTCGCGCGGCGTCGTCGAAGACCCGCTGATCGATGCCCTCGTATCGGCCGCAGGCGAAAACCAGGTGCCGCTCGCCGGCCCAGCGCTGCGCGGTCTGCTGGGTGAACGGCACGCCGGCCGGCGTCGGCACCACCAGCAGCGCGTCGCCGGGGCACACGGCGTCGAGGGCGTCGCCCCATACGGTCGGCTTCATCACCATGCCCGGGCCGCCGCCGTAGGGCGCGTCGTCGACCGAGCGGTGCACGTCGTGTGTCCAGCGCCGCAGGTCATGGATGTCCAGCGAGATCAAACCCCGCTCGATTGCCTTGCCCAGCAATGCCGTTCGCAGCGGCTGCAGGTACTCGGGAAAGATCGTGACGGCCGTCAGTTTCATTGCGACTCGAGCAGACCCTCCGGCGGATCGATGACGATTCCGTCGGTGCGCGATACGACGGGCACGATCGCGGTGACGAATGGGATCAGCACTTCGCGGTCGCCGTGGGTGTGTACCGAAAGCAACTCCCCCGCCGCCGAATGCAGTACCTCGGTCACCGTGCCCACCTCGGTACCGTCGCCGAGGCGCACCGTCATTCCCTCGAGTTCGTGATCGTAGAACTCGTCTGGATCGTCGCTGGGCGGCAGATCCGCCGAGTCGATGACGAACAACGCCCCGCGAAGCGCGTCGGCGGCGTTGCGGTCGGTGATGCCATGCAGCGTCAGCAGTAGGCGGCCGGAGTGCTCGCGCACGGACTCGATCACATACTCGTTGATCTGCGCCGAACGCGGCATCCGGGCTCGCATGGTTGTTCCAACCACGAAGCGCTGCTCCGGCTCGTCGGTGCGGATCTCGACGACCAGTTCGCCGCGCACGCCGTGCGACTTGGCCACCCGGCCAACGACGAGTTCCACCGTGGAGCTATTGATCGGTGTCGACGACGTCGACCCGGATTCCACGTCCGCCGATGCCGTTGACCAGGGTGCGTAGTGCAGTGGCAGTGCGGCCGCCGCGGCCGATCACCTTGCCGAGGTCGTCGGGGTGCACGTGCACCTCGATGGTCCGTCCGCGCCGGCCGGTGATCAGCTCGACGCGCACGTCGTCAGGATTGGCGACGATGCCGCGGACCAGGTGCTCCACGGCGTCGGCGACAACGGCACTCACTTGTCGGCAGCCTCAGTCGCGTCGGCGGACTCGTCGGCCTTCTTGGCGGCCTTCTTCTTCGGGGTGGTGGCCGCGGTGTCCGGCTCGCCCTCGGCTTGGGCCAGAGCGGCGTTGAACAGTTCCAGCTTAGAGGGCTTAGCAGGCTTCACCTTCAGCGTGCCCTCGGCGCCCGGCAGGCCCTTGAACTTCTGCCAGTCACCGGTGATCTTCAGCAGGTTCAGCACCGGCTCGGTGGGCTGCGCACCAACGCTCAACCAGTACTGGGCGCGCTCGGAATCGATCTCGATGAGCGACGGCTCTTCCTTGGGGTGGTACTTGCCGATGGCCTCGATGGCACGGCCGTCACGACGGGTGCGCGAGTCGGCAACCACGATGCGGTACTGCGGGTTGCGGATCTTTCCGAGGCGGGTGAGCTTGATCTTTACGGCCACTTCGAGCCATTCCTTTCTTGCGGTCGCGAGAGCGACCGGGTGGTCACGGCGCAATTCGGCGACACCGCGTGGCTCGCGGGCCCGGTTTTGCGTTGGGAGTTGTTGTGACCGCCGCGCGGTACGGAACCGGAGACGGGCTAACAAGCTTGCAATTGTGCCATACGGCGCAGCGCTCCGACGAACCGGTCGTACGGCTCGCTCGTCGATTCGACAGGTAACCACCGGCTGTCGGGCCCTAGCCCTTCACAACCACCCCGCGCAGCACCACGGCCGCCGGGTTGCGCAGCACTTCGGCGCCCGACCGTGGATCTTCGTCGTAAATCAGCAGGTCAGCGGATGCGCCCTGCTCGATCCCGGGCCGGCCCAGCCAGCGCCGCGCATCCCAGCACGCCGCACCCAGCGCGTCGGTCGCGGACAGTCCGGCTCCGCGCAGCGCGTCGACCTCATCCGACACCCGGCCGTGCACGATCGAGCCCCCGGCGTCGGTGCCGGCATAGATCGGCACTCCGGCGTCATGGGCTTTACCGACGGTCTCGCGCACGCGCGCGTGCAGGTCGAGCATGTGCCGCTGATACACCGGGTACTTGTCGGCGCCGGCCGCGATCGACGGGAAGGTGTCGATGTTGATCAGCGTCGGCACCAGTGCCGTACCGTGGGACACCATCAACTCGATGGTGTCGTCGGTGAGGCCGGTGCCGTGCTCGATGCAGTCGATGCCCGCGTTGATCAAACCCGGCAGCGCGTCTTCACCGAACACGTGCGCGGTGACCCGAGCCCCATGTGCGTGTGCGGCGTCGATGGCCTCTTTCAGGATCGCGTCCGACCACAGCGGCGCCAGGTCACCAACGGAGCGGTCGATCCAGTCGCCGACGATCTTGACCCAGCCGTCGCCGAATTCGGCCTGCTCCGCCACGATTTCCGGGAGCGTCCGTTCGTCGTCGAGTTCGATGCCGAGTTCCCGGATATAGCGCTTGGGCCGCGCGATGTGCCGGCCCGCGCGGATGATCCGCGGCAGCTCCGGCATGTCGTCGATGAACCGCGTGTCGATCGGTGAGCCGGCGTCGCGCAGCAGCAGTGCACCAACGTCACGCTCGACCTCCGCTTGCGCGATCGCTCCGGCACGGTCCTCGTGACCGCCCCCGTACTTGATGCCGACGTGGCAGTGGGCGTCGACCAGGCCGGGCAGAATCCAGCCGCGCCTGCACAGTGTTTGCGCGCCGCGCACCGGCTGGAAGGAAATCAGACCGTCACGGATCCAGAACTCGATCGGCTCGCCGCCGGGCAGGCACGTGCCCCGCAGATGCACCGGAATCGATTGCACCGCGGACGTCATCGCTACTTCTTCGGGAACTTCAGCTTGGACAAGTCGAAGTTTTCCAGGCCGGGCGGCAACTGGTCGAGTCCTGGCGGCATCTGTGACAGGTCGGGCATTCCGGCGGGCATCCCGCCGGGGAATCCGGGCATCGCGCCGCGCATCTTCGGCTGCGTCGGCCCGCGACCACCCTTGCGCCCCTTCTTGCCCTTCTTGGAGCCGCGCTGCTGCCTACGCGCGCCCGGCAGACCCATCTGACGGCCCATCTGCGCCATCATCTTGCGGGCTTCGAAGAACCGGTCGACCAGTTGGTTGACGTCGGTGACCGTGACACCGGACCCATTGGCGATCCGCAGCCGGCGCGAGGCGTTGATGATCTTGGGATTGGCCCGCTCTTGCGGGGTCATGCCCCGAATGATGGCCTGCACCTTGTCGAGTTGCTTGTCGTCGACCTGCGCTAGAGCTTCCTTCATCTGACCGGCGCCGGGCAGCATGCCGAGCAGGTTGCCGATCGGGCCCATCTTGCGGATGGCCAGCATCTGCTCGAGGAAGTCTTCCAGCGTTAGTTCGCCGCTACCGATCTTGGCCGCGGTGGCCTCGGCCTGCTGCTGGTCGAAGACCTGTTCAGCCTGCTCGATGAGGGTCAGCACATCACCCATGCCGAGGATGCGGCTGGCCATCCGCTCCGGGTGGAAAACGTCGAAGTCGCTGAGTTTTTCACCGGTGGAGGCGAACATGATCGGCTGGCCGGTCACCTCACGCACGCTCAGTGCCGCACCACCGCGGGCGTCGCCGTCGAGCTTGGTCAGCACGACGCCGGTAAAGCCGACGCCGTCACGGAACGCCTCGGCCGTGGCGACCGCGTCCTGACCGACCATGGCGTCGAGCACGAACAAGATCTCGTCGGGCGCCACGGCGTCGCGGATGCCCGCGGCCTGGCGCATCAGTTCCTCGTCGATGCCGAGCCGGCCGGCCGTGTCGACGATCACCACGTCGTATTGCTTGCTGCGCGCCTCCTCGATACCGGCGCGCGCGACATTGATCGGGTCCGCCGCCGATACGCCGAGCGCGTTCTCGCCGCCACCCACCGACGTTCCGGGGTGCGGCGCGAACACCGCGGCACCGGCGCGTTCACCGACGATCTGCAACTGACTCACCGCGCCGGGTCGCTGCAGGTCACAGGCCACGAGCAGCGGGGTGTGGTTTTGATCCTTCAGCCACTTGGCCAGCTTTCCGGCCAGCGTCGTCTTACCCGAACCCTGCAGACCCGCAAGCAGAATGACCGTGGGCGGCTGCTTGGCGAACTGCACCCGCCGGGTCTCGCCGCCAAGGATGCCGATGAGCTCCTCGTTGACGATCTTGACCACCTGCTGGGCGGGGTTGAGCGCGCCGGACACCTCCGCGCCCTTAGCCCGCTCCTTGATGCGCCCGATGAAGCTACGCACCACCGGCAGCGCGACGTCGGCTTCCAGCAGGGCCAGTCGGATCTCGCGGCAGGTGGCGTCGATATCGGCCGGTGAGAGCCGCCCTTTGCCGCGCAGGTCCTTGAGGGCACCGGTCAACCTGTCGGAGAGGGATTCGAACACCGATTGCGCTCCTGGTCGTTACGTCGTGGTTTTGGCGGTCAACACACGCCGCGCTCCAGCGTAGTTGTTGCCGGACTAGCTCTGTGGACCCACGGCCTTCTTCGGCGCCGGCTGCGGCGTCACCGCGAGAAGCGCCGCCTCCACCCGCGCCCGCGAATCCAGCTCGCCGAATCGAACGCAGAAGGTGTCGATCACCACCGAACCCATCGTCGACACCTTCGCCCAGCGCACGTCCGCACCGAGCTGTTCGAGCACCCCGGCCAGCCTGCTCAGCAGCCCGAGCCGGTCTTCGGTGCGCACCTCAAGCAGCGCAACCTCGGGATCGTCGGTGTCGAACCAGAGCACCCGCGGCGGCGCCACCGCATAGGCCGTCGGCACCCCCTGCACCCCGACCTCGATCGGCTGGTTGGCCGCCTGATCCCGTTCCTTTTTGGCGAGTAGATCTTCCACATCCAGCTCACCGCTGATCGCGCGGATGAGTTCCTGGCGCAGCAGTCCGGCGGCGGGCGGAGTGCCGAACTTGGGCGACACGACGAAGGAGTTGACGGCCGATCCGCCCTCGCTGCCAACCGATGCCGAAAGCACCCGCAGCGAGTGCAGAGCCAACACGCCGGCCGCGTCGGAGAGCAGCCCGCGCTGATCGGGCGCGATGATCGTCACCACGTACGTGTGTTGGCCGCCCCCGGGTTGCAGGTCGACATGCACGCCGCCGTCAGTCGCGCGCCGCAACAGCTCCGGATCGATCGGATCGGGCGTCGGCAACCGCTCCCCCGCCATCACCAGGTGGCAGCGCCGGACCAACTCGCGGATCAGCGACGCCTTCCAGTCACCCCATACGCCCGGACCGGTGGCCAGCGAATCCGCCTCGGCCAGCACGTAGAGCAGTTGGAGCAGCGTGGGGTCGCCATCGAGCGCGTCGACGACGGCCTGCACGGTGGCGGGGTCTTCGAGATCCCGCCGGGTCGCGGTGTCGGGCAGCAGTAGGTGGTGGCGCGCGATAGAGCTGAGGGTCGCCACATCCGCCGGCCGTAGCCCGAGTCGGTTGCCGATCTGGGTGGCGAGCTCGGCCCCGACCACACTGTGGTCCCCGCCTCGGCCCTTGCCGATGTCGTGCAGCAGCGCGCCGAGCATGAGCAGATCCGGCCGAGCGACCCGAGTGGTGAAACCGCTTGCGTAGGCGGCTGTTTCGACGAGGTGACGGTCCACGGTCCAGGTGTGCACCGCGTCGCGGGGCGGGAGGTCACGCACCGCGCCCCACTCTGGTAAGAGCCTGCCCCACAACCCCGTCCGGTCGAGCGCTTCGATCACGCCGATGGCGTTGCGGCCCGAGCCGAGCAGCACCAAAAGGTCCCGTAACGCCTCTTTCGGCCAGGGCTCGCGCAGCTCGGGAGCCGCCTCGGATAGCCGGTTGAGCGTGGTCGCCGAGATCGGCAACCCGGTCTGCGCAGACACCGCCGCCACCCTGACGATCAGCCCCGGATCCTTGCTCGGTGCGGCGTCGCGAGCCAGCACCACCTCGCCGCCGTGCTCGACCACTCCCTCATCGAGTGGCCGGCGCACGGGCCCACGGCGCAGCCGCGACAGTCCTCGTTTCGGCAACGCATTGGCGGCAGTGCGCAACCCGACGTCCACCGAGTAGCCGACCGTGCGAGCGGCATCACTCAGCGTGCGGGCCAGGTCGAAGCGGTCGCCGATCTGCAACGCCGCGCCAATTTCGTCGGCGTCCTGCGCGCGCACCTGATCGCGAGCGCGTCCGGCGACCCGGTGCAATTCGGTACGGACGTCCAGCAAACGGCGATGCGCACTGGCCAGGCCGCCGCCGGGGACGTCGGGTCCCAGCCCCGGCATTGCGTCGGTCAACTGCGCCAACGCGAGCGCGTCGAGCAACTGAATGTCACGCAGCCCGCCGCGGCCGTTCTTCACGTCCGGCTCGGCACGATGCGCGATCTCACCGCTGCGGTCCCAGCGCGCCTGGCTCTGCGCCACCAATTCGTCGAAGCGCGAGCGGATCCCGTTGCGCCAGTCGCCGCGCACGCCGCCGATGAGTGCGTCGCTGAGTTCGCGGTTGCCGACGATGTGTCGGGCCTCGAGCATGCCGAGTGCGGCGGTGAGATCGTCGGCGGCGACGCTGAGTGCCTGCGGCACGGTTCGCACGCTGTGGTCGAGCTTGATGTGCGCGTCCCACAGCGGGTACCAGAGTTGATCGGCGACCTCCGACACGGTCTCGGGCGCCAGATCGGAGTGCAACAGCACCAGGTCGAGGTCGGAGTACGGGAGCATCTCGCCCCGGCCCAGACCGCCGACGGCAACGAGCGCGAAGCCGCTCTCGTCGGTGATGCCGACCTCGTGGCCCTTGGTCGTCAGCCAGAAGTCGTACAGGTCGACCAGGGCCTGGCGCAGCGTCGGGCCGTCGAGGCGGCGCGGCCGGCGACCGCCCTGCCTGTCGAGCAACTGCGCCCGCGCCCGCACGAGATCCCGGGCATCGGCTGGACCGCGGTGTGCTCCGGGTGGCACTGAAGCGGACGGCCCCGCCCTCGCCGTGGCATCGGCAGGAACGGGGCCGCTGGCGTGCGACCCTTCCGGGTCAGATGGCATCGGCGCCGCGTTCTCCGGTGCGCACCCGGATCACCGAGTCCACCGGCGTCACCCACACCTTGCCGTCGCCGATCTTGCCGGTCCGGGACGCCTCGACGATGACCTCGACGACCTTGTCCACCGCCGCGTCATCCACGACGACCTCGACCCGTACCTTCGGCACAAAATCCACGGAGTATTCAGCGCCGCGGTACACCTCGGTGTGGCCCTTCTGACGGCCGTACCCCTGAACCTCGCTGACGGTCATCCCGAGGACACCCGCCTGCTCGAGCCCAGCCTTGACGTCCTCGAGGGTGAACGGTTTGACGATTGCAGTGATCAGCTTCATTTCTGTCATGCCTCCCTGCCGGCCGCGCGGCTTAGTGCGGGGCTACCACCCAGTGCAGCGAAATCGTATGCCGTTTCCGCGTGCTCCGATTCATCCAGGCCCAGAGATTGATCTTCGTCGCTGGCTCGCAGGCCGATGGTCTTCTTGATCGCGAACGCGATGACGAGCGCGGCAGTGAACGACCACGCGAGCACCGCACCGGCGCCGACGGCCTGACGCCACAACTGATCGAGGCCGCCGCCGTAGAACAAGCCCTTGACTCCAGCCGGTGCTTCGGGAGCGGCTACCAGGCCGACCATGAGGGTGCCGAGAATACCGCCGACCAGGTGCACGCCGACGACGTCGAGCGAGTCATCGAAGCCGAACCGGAACTTCAGGCCGACCGCCAGCGCGCAGATCGCGCCGGCGACGATGCCGATAGCGAGCGCGCCGAGCACGTTCACCGACGAGCAGGACGGGGTGATGGCCACCAGACCGGCGACGATGCCCGACGCCGCGCCGAGGCTGGTGGGCTTGCCGTCACGAAGCTTCTCCACGACCAACCAGGCCAGCATCCCGGCGCAGGTAGCGACGGTCGTGGTCATGAACGTCGCACCGGCCGCGCCGTTGGAACCGACAGCCGAGCCGGCGTTGAAGCCATACCATCCGAACCACAGCAGCCCGGCCCCCAGCATGACGAACGGCAGGTTGTGCGGCCGGAACGGCGTCTTCGGCCAGCCGTTGCGGCGGCCGAGCACCAGCGCCAGCGCCAGGCCGGCCGCACCGGCGTTGATGTGCACCGCGGTACCACCGGCAAAGTCGATGGCCTTGAGCTTGTTCGCGATCCACCCACCATGGGAGGCGGTCACCCCGTCGAACGCGAACACCCAGTGCGCCACCGGGAAGTAGACGACGGTCGCCCAGATACCGGCGAACACCAGCCACGGTCCGAAGCGCAGCCGATCGGCCACCGCGCCGGAAATCAACGCGACGGTGATGATGGCGAACATCGCCTGGAATGCGACGAACACGGTCGCCGGGATGGTGCCCGCGAGCGGCACGGCCGCGTGCGAGGAGCCGCTGGCCAGGTAGGCGCCGCCGAAGAGCTTGCGCAACCCGAAGTACTGCCAGGGATCGCCGAAGAGGTTGTTCTTGTCCTCACCGAACGCCATGGAAAAGCCGTAGATCGACCACAACACACCGATCAGGCCCATGGCGCTGATGCTCATCATGATCATGTTGAGCACGTTCTTGCCACGAACCATGCCGCCATAGAAGAACGCCAGGCCCGGAGTCATGAGCAGCACGAGTGCTGAACTTGCCAGCATCCATGCTGTGTCACCGGCGTCGGGCGCGCCGATTAGTGGGAACGAATCCACCGTTGAGCCTCCTCATCCAATAGCCCAGCCTGGGGGCGGCTGATGACCTGCTCGAAAGGGTGCTCAGTCGGTGTTTCCGTGACGACACTTCGATGTTTCGCACAGGTGAACGCATGCCGGGCGACTGTTGCGCGCAGGTTTCGTCCGGCGCAAAACCCGGTTTTCAAGCCCGTGAGCCAGTGCCTTTGTCGCTGGGCGAAGCAAAAGCAAAAGCTCCGTCCTCGTCAAGAGAACGGAGCTTTCAGCTCACAATCGGCCACGCTCAGCCGGGAACCACCTCGGCATACCAGAACGTGCCCGGCAGGTCGCAGCTGCTCCAGGAGAGGTTGCCCTGGTATTCCGGCGGGCCGTACCGGTAGTAGGTGAACGGCGTCGGCCACTGGAAACAGTGAATCAGGATCCGGTGCCACACCGGGCCGAGGCAGTGTGAATACGCCGCCGTGTTGAACACCGGGGTCACGGTGCAGCCGGGGTCCGGGTCCGCCGCAGCGGTTCCGGTGCCGACGAACGCGGTTGCCGCCACGCCGGTGGCGATGATGGCGCTCGCGGCCGCCTTCTTGATAATTCCTCGCATCGAGATCTCCTGCTTCGTCGCGGATCTGCCCATTGAGCTGCACGAACAGACCGCAACGGCCGCCTGTCGAGCGTGAATCATGTTATTGGGCTGTGATCAGGTAAGGCCGGATTTTCTCGATTGCGAGTTACCGGGCGTGTCAGCCGAGCAGCGCGTCGACGAACGCGGCGGGCTCGAACGGCGCCAGGTCGTCGGCGCCCTCACCGAGACCGACGAGCTTCACCGGAACACCGAGTTCGTGCTGCACCTGGAAGACGATTCCGCCCTTGGCAGTGCCGTCCAATTTGGTGAGCACGACACCGGTGATGTCAACGACATCGGCGAACACGCGAGCCTGCGTGAGGCCGTTCTGACCGACGGTGGCGTCGAGCACCAGCAGTACCTCGTCGACCGATGCGGGTA
This sequence comes from Skermania sp. ID1734, assembly GCF_007489285.1. GTDB lineage: Bacteria > Actinomycetota > Actinomycetes > Mycobacteriales > Mycobacteriaceae > ID1734. The sequence goes on along the minus strand of NZ_VLIY01000006.1, from coordinate 251,869 downwards.
GGGCGGAGCCTGCGGAGCGAGCGTTCAACGCCTTCTCGATGACGCGTTTGACCTTGCCGAGTTCGTCCATCAGGCCGGTCTTGGTGTGCAGGCGGCCCGCGGTGTCGACCACCACGACATCAACGCCCTCGGCGATGCCGGTGCTGACCGCATCGAAAGCCACCGAGGCGGGATCGGCACCCTCACGACCGCGCACGGTGTCGGCACCCACCCGCTCCCCCCACGTCTGCAACTGATCCGCCGCGGCCGCGCGAAAGGTGTCGGCCGCGCCGAGCAGCACCCGCCGACCGTCGGCGACCAATACGCGAGCGAGCTTGCCGGTCGTGGTGGTCTTGCCGGTGCCGTTGACGCCGACGACCAACAGGATCGACGGATGATCGTCGTGCGGCAGCGCGCGCACGGAACGGTCGAACTCCGGGTGCAAGTGCTCGATGAGCACCTCGCGGAGCAGCGCGCGTGCCTGCGCCTCGGTCCGGACGCTGCGCGACGCCATCTTTTCGCGCAGGTCGTTGACCACCGCCATCGTGACCGGAGTGCCCAGGTCTGCGATCAGCAGCGTGTCCTCGACCTCTTCCCAGGAGTCCTCGTCGAGGTCGCCGCCGCCGAGCAGACCGAGCAGACTCTTGCCGACCGCGTTCTGCGAACGCGACAACCGTCCGCGCAGCCGCTCGAGACGTCCCTCAGTGGGCTCGATCTCCTCGATGGCAGGCGCCGTTGCGGCGCCTTCGGCGGTGTCCGGTACCGCGGGGGCGGGGATGTCGACCTGCGGGGCGCCCGGCTCATCGAGTGTCGGCTCGGGCAGCCGCACGTCGGTGATCCCGCGCCTTGGCGCATCGCGTGGGATCGCCGCGTCGTCACCGACCCGCGGTTGGCCCTCGGTATCGGTCCGCTCGGGAACCGGCGGCGTGGTGTCGGGGCCCGCTGGCTTTGCAGGCGCGGCGTCGCTACGAGGTGGCGGAACAACCGGTGGTGCAGTGGCGGTTCCGCCCTGACTGAAGGTGAAGCCACCGCCCGCCTGATAGCCGCCGGAACGGTCCTCGAGCGCCTGCGTCGGCTTGCTGGTCAGCGAAATTCGCCGCTGGCGGTAGCGCAGCAGCCCTGCCACCAGCACGATAAGCACGAGGGCGGCGGCGATGGCAATGATGATCCAGGCTTGCGTGCTCACCCGGCCATCTTGTCACGGTTCGGACTACTTCTTGGCTGCCGACTCCTGGGCCCTGGTGAGGGCGACGAACATCGGCTCGTCGGGGTCGACGTCAAGTTTGTGGCGTCGCAGAAAGGCAGCGATGATGCCCCAAACCAGGTCGCTCACCTCGTCTACGAACGTTTGCACGGGCGGCGGCTCATCCTCAGGGGTCTTGGACAGCCACAGGTCGGTACAGGCCACGATCGACCCCACGGCGGCCTGCGCCGTGTAGTCGATCCCGCTCGAGTCGACGTGCACCGCCTCCAGCATCGCCGTGGCGAGGTCTTGCATCCGCTGTGCCAATTCGCGCCCGATGTCCAGCGGGAAGGACCCCGGCTCGCCGCTCGGTGTCGACGAGCCCAGAACCAGGAAGCGGAACACGTTGGGATGGCCGCCGATCTCCTCGGCATAGCCGGTGATCGCATGGCGCAGCGAACGCATCGGCGATTGCAGCGCGAAGTTGAAGTCCGGGAGCACCCGGCGATAGATGTCCTCGCGCATCCGCTGCGCGATCGCCGTATACAGCTCGTGCTTGTCAGCGAACTGCCGGTACAGCCGCGGCTTGGACCCACCCGCCGCGCGCGCGATCGCGTCCATGCTCGGCCGCGGACCGTCGGTATCGATCACGCGGTACGCGGCGTCGATGAACTCTTCGCGAACGCGCGCGCGGGCCGTTTGGGCGGCGTCTGCAGTGGTCACCGGTGCATTAGACCCAGCTCGCGGGGAATCAGCCAAGTCTCGGGTCGATCTCGATTTGACATTGGACAAGACGCGGTCCATTGTCCAACTACCGTACCGCCGGTAACATGGAACGTGCCTACCGGTACGCCACTGCACCTCCAACGATGAAGGAAGCCGCGATGCTGGGTGTCTCCAGAATGCTGGAAGTGGTCGGAATCTCCGATCCCGGCAAGAACTACTCGCCGAGCGCCGACTACGGCTTCTTCGGCCCCGGCTCGGTGACCTGGAAGGTGTGGTCGTATCCGAGTTCGGCGCTGATGGGCTTTCAGCGGTCGGTGACCATCGAGCAACTCGACCCCAACCTCAACGCTGCCGTCGAGCACAGCGGTGGCGTCCGCTACCGCCCGCGCACCCGTTACGAGCGAACCATGCGCTACTTCGCACTTGTCGCCTTCGGTGACACGGCGACCGCAACGAAGGCCGCAGACGTGCTGGTCAAGGTGCATTCCAAGGCAATCGGCACCGACCCCGTCACCGGCGGCACCTACGACGCCAACTCGCCGGAGTCACAGCTCTGGATCCACGTCACGGCCTGGCATTCCATCCTGTACTGCTACGAGAAGTTCGGCCCGGGCAAGCTGACCGAGGACGAGGAGCGCCAGTACTGGGCGGAATGCGCCCGCGCCGCCGAATTGCAGACGATCGATCCCGCCGACGTTCCGCGCAGCCGGGACGAGGTCCGCGCCTACTTCGAAAGCTGGCGGCCGCGGATCGCGGCGTCGGAGCTGGCACAGTCGATGACCGATTTCATCCTGCACACCGAGGTCGCGTTCCCGGAGGATCTGCCGGCGTGGAGTCGGCCGCTGCAGATCCCGCTTGCCCGTCTACTCGCCAAGGGCACCATTTCGACCTATCCGCGCCACTTCCGGAAGCTCTTCGGAATCAGCCAGTCGGGGGCTGAAGATCTGATGGTGCAATGGTTCCTGCGCGTCGCGTTCGGCGTGATCGGCAGCAACAAGGCGCTCTACGCCGCGGTCGCGGATTTCTTGGTGCCCACCACCGCGCCGATCGCCATGCCGGCCGTGCTCGGCATTCCGGCGCAGTCGCCGGCCACGATGACGCCGCGGGAAGCTCAGCGACGCTACGGCTACGACATTCCCGCCGAGGCGCACAAGGCGCTGCGGGCCAAGCAAGAAGCGCGGGTCTTCGGCGCCGGCCAGGCTCCTAGTGACGAGGGGCTGATCGAGTCGCAGGGTCTCATCGGCGCAATGCAGGGCAAGCAGGTCTCCGCCTGATTCGGCGACAAACCAAAGGATTGACAATGACGTCAACTCTGGCATCCTCACGCGCCTGCACGGTGCGCAACGGCGACATCGAACTGGCCGTGCACGAATATGGCCCGCCCGACGCGCCCACCATCGTCCTCGTACACGGCTGGCCAGACACCCATCACCTCTGGAGCGGGGTCGTCCCGCTTCTGGCCGACGAATTCCACGTCGTCGCTTACGACGTGCGCGGACACGGTGAATCCACTAATCCACCGGACGTCAGTGACTTTCGGCTGTCAGAGCTGGCCAAGGATCTGTTCGCCGTCATCGACGCGACCAGTTCCGAGCCGGTTCATCTGCTCGCCCACGACTGGGGATCGGTCACCGGGTGGGAGGCGGTCTGCGAACCGGGCGCCGAACGCCGGATCGCGTCGTTCACGTCGATCTCTGGACCCAACCTCGATCACCTCGGTTGGTGGGTCCGCGATCGGCTGGCCCGCCCGACGCCACGCAATGTTGCGGGACCGCTGAGCCAACTCGTGTCGTCGGCCTACACGGCGTTTTTCATGATGCCCGGGTTGCCGCGCTGGTTCTTCGGATTGCTCGGCACGGAACGGAACTGGCGTCTCGCGCTACGCTTCATGGAAGGCATGCCGGTCGACAAAGCCCAGTTCGCGCCCACGCTGCGCGCGGACATGGTCAGCGGTCTGCGGATCTACCGAGCGAATATCGCCCAGCGCCTGCTCAATCCGCGCGAACGGCACACCGAAGTTCCGGTGCAGTTGCTGATCAACACCCGCGACGTCGCTGTTCGGGCGGCCGGGTACGCCGACACCGAGCGGTGGGTGCGCCGACTCGTTCGCCAGGAATTACCCACCGGCCACTGGCTGCCCTATTCGCAGCCGACTGTGGTGGCCGAGGCGACGCGACAGTTCGTGGGGAGTTTGCGATGAGCCGGAAAGTTTCGGCACTCGACCCTGGAAAGGTCGACGTGCATGCCCGCAATGTCAGCTTCGATTGGCGCAACACGCCCTTGCATTGGATGGCGCTGGATCCGGTCGCCTCACACCTCATCAGTGCGCTGACGCTGCTGCTGCCCGAGGGCGAACGAATGTTCTGCGCCGCGTTCACGGAAGCGCTGCCACTCATCGCCGACGAGAAGTTGCGCGAAGACGTGCTGGGTTTTATCGGCCAGGAGTCGATGCACGCCCGCACGCATGACAAGGCGATCGAGGAGTTTCTCGAGGGCAACGGCATCGACGTGCGGCCCTTTGTCGCTCACGCCGAGTACATCTTCCGCACGATCCTCGGGCCGCGGACCGAGCTCGGCCCGGTGGCGCAGCGGCAGTACCTGCTCGAACGGCTGGCCGTAATCTCCGGGCTCGAGCACATGTTCGCCTTCCTCGGCGACTGGATCATCAATGCCGACCTCGAACGATTCGGCGCGGATCCGGCAATGCTGGATCTGTACCGCTGGCACGGCGCGGAGGAGGTCGAGCATCGCAACGTCGCCCACGACGTCGCCGAGTACTTCGACATGAGCTACACCCGACGCAATCTCGCCATGGTGATCGCCGTGTTCAGCTTGCTGCTGTTCCTGATTCGCGGCGCCAAGTTCCTGACCCATGAGGACCCGGCACTGGACAAGCCCGGGTACCCGCGAATGCTGTGGCGAATCGTTGGCTCGATGCGTCGCGGCGCGCTGCCGTCCTTTTCGATGATCGGCCGCAGCCTCGCGCACTGCCTCAAGCCGGGCTACAGCCCAGAGGTGGTCGGCAACACTGCGCAGGCCCTGGCCTACCTGGCCACCTCCCCGGCCGCGCGGGCCGCGGCATCTTGAGCGGCCGATACCCGGCGCCGGACCGGATACCCGCCGGACTCTACGGAGCGGCGCGCCAAGACCTCGTCGTGCGGGCGTACGAACGGTTTGTCTCCGGTTACGTGCGGGCCTCGACGCTCGTGCATCGCCGCGACGTCGTGGCCAAGCCAGTGGATCCGAGCCTGACGCTCGTCGTCCGAGAGCGCCGCGTCCAAGCGCGGGACGAGAACGTTGTCAGTCTCGATCTCATGGCACTGGACGGCCGCCCACTGCTGCCCTGGCATCCGGGCGCCCACCTCGATGTGACGCTGCCATCAGGTCGGCGCCGGCAGTACTCGCTGTGCGGCGACCCGGCCGACCGGCGTCGCTACCGGATCGCCGTGCGCCGGATTCCCGGCGGCGGCGGTGGATCGATCGAACTGCACGACCGGGTCCGCGTCGGCACCGCGTTGCGAGTAGGTGGACCCCGCAATGCTTTTGGCTTTGCCGTGCCCGGATACGGCTCCCCCGCCCGGCGCCTGCACCTCATTGCCGGCGGCATCGGAATCACACCGATCCTGCCGATGGCGCGACTTGCCGACCGAGTCGGCCTGGATTGGTCGATGACCTACACCGGCCGCAGCCGGGAGTCGCTGCCGTTTCTCGATGAGATCGAGGCGTTCGGAGCACGGGTGAGCGTGCGCACCGACGACGAGCACCGCCTGCCTACGGCCGCCGAACTGCTCGGCGACCTCGAGTCGCGCATGGCCATCTATTGCTGCGGGCCGGCACCGATGGTCAGCGGGATGCTCGTCGCGTTGCGTGGCGTACGCGACGTGGAGTTCCACTACGAACGCTTCTCGGCGCCGCCGGTGGTGAACGGTAAGGAGTTCGAGGTCGAGCTGGCCAGCACCGGTGAGGTTCTCACTGTTCCAGCCGACCGCAGCGCGCTCGACGTGGTTAGGCAAGCGCGCCCGGACATCGCGTACTCCTGCCAGCAAGGCTTCTGCCGAACCTGTCGAGTTCGGGTGCTCGGCGGCACAGCGCAGCATCGGGAGTCGACGCTGCTTCCCGGCGAACGCGAGGCGGGCGACATGCTGATCTGTGTGTCTCGCGGTGACGGCCGGTTGGTCCTGGATCTCTGAGTCGGCCTGTCGCGTGTGTAGTTGTTCAGGCTGAATGCGCCGACATGGCCTGAACAACTACGCGGTCAACTGCTCTGGGTGGGCGCAGAGGGGTTCGAACCCCCGACCGCTGGTGTGTAAAACCAGAGCTCTACCACTGAGCTATACGCCCGGGACCGACAGCCGTCGGCCAACGGCTCAATAATCTAGCGCGGCCAGCGCTTTCTCCCAAGCGTCCTGGTCACGGGCCTCTCCCGGCCCGTTCATCTCCGAAAATCGGATAATTCCGGACTTGTCCACAACGAAGGTCCCCCGGTTGGCGTAGCCGGCTTTAGCGTTGAACACCTCGTACGCCTGCGCGACGGCGCCGTGCGGCCAGAAGTCCGAGAGCAACGGGAAGGTGTAGCCGTGCTCGGCCGCCCATACCTTGTGGGTCGGTGAGGGCCCGACAGAGATGGCCAGGATCTCGGTGTCGTCGTTGGAGAACTTGGGCAGCTCGTCGCGAACCTTGCACAGCTCGCCCTGACAGGTTCCGGTGAAGGCGAGCGGGTAGAAGACGATCAGCACGTTTTTCTTGCCCCGAAAGTCCGAGAGCGTGATCGGCTGGTTGTTCTGATCCTTGAGCGTGAAGTCGGGCGCGAGAGTGCCCACGGGCAGCGGCATCGGCGTGGTTCCTTCCCAGACCTCAGCGCTTGGCGGCGCGGGCCTTCGGCTGCACGAGCCGGCTCCCGGTCCAGGAGCCGAGGTTGACCGCGGACGTCTGGGTCAGACCCGCTGTCGGTGCGGATTCGGCGATTTCGCTCGGTTCGACGTGACCGGGCTTGCCGGTCTTCGGCGTCAGCACCCATACAAACCCGTCGTCGGAGAGCGGGCCGATCGCGTCCATCAGCGCGTCGACCAAGTCGCCGTCGCCGTCGCGCCACCACAGCAGGACCACGTCGATGACCTCGTCGGCATCTTCGTCGAGCAGCTCGTCACCGATGGCGTCCTCGACGTCGGCGCGCAGATCGTCGTCGGTGTCGGAGTCCCAACCCAGTTCCTGAACCACCATGCCGTGCGAGATGCCAAGTTTCTTAGCGTAGTTCTGCGCGTCCGCCGCGGCGACCACGGTGGTTTCCTCCTCGGTTGCGGTGTTGAGCAAATACCGAGCCAGCGGTCCGCGTGGCTCGGGTAGTGCTAGCGAACATCGTCGCGGTCGATAGCGCAAGACGCTGCGCAAATTCGACTCCTGGCGTGTCGCCTCCGTTCCATCATGCGGCAGCCCCATACAGCGTCGACGCCCACCCCGGCAGGTTGTGGCGACATCCTGCTGCCGCTCGCGCGTCGATGGGGAAGGATGGAGATGCACGACACAGCATGCGGAGTGTCCTACCCGGATCCACTCCATTGAAAAGCGTACGCAGACCACGCGTACCGGCGCTGAGGAGAAACGTTGACCGACCTGAACGAAAAGTCCCGGACCGACCAATCGGGACAGCAAGCCACCGCCACGAGCTCGAATGGCAGGAGCAACTCGGATGGACGCGTGCGCGTCATTCGCGAGGGTGTGGCGTCGTACCTCCCGGACATCGACCCGGAAGAGACGAGCGAGTGGCTGGAATCGTTCGACATGCTGCTGGACCGCGAGGGCCCCAGCCGCGCACGTTATCTGTTGCTGCGCATGCTCGAGCGCGCTGGTGAACGTCGGGTCGCGATTCCCTCGTTAACCTCCACCGACTACGTCAACACCATTCCCACTGAAAACGAGCCGTGGTTCCCCGGTGACGAAGAGGTGGAGCGCCGCTACCGCGCGTGGATCCGCTGGAACGCGGCGATCATGGTGCACCGCGCGCAGCGTCCCGGTGTGGGCGTCGGCGGTCACATCTCCACCTACGCTTCCTCGGCTGCGCTCTATGAGGTCGGGTTCAACCACTTCTTCCGCGGTAAGCAGCACTCCGGCGGCGGCGACCAGGTGTTCATCCAGGGCCATGCCTCCCCCGGCATCTACGCACGCGCCTACCTCGAGGGCCGCATCTCGGCCGAGCGTCTGGACGGCTTCCGGCAGGAGTACAGCCACGCCGGACCGGGCAAGGGATTGCCGTCCTACCCGCACCCGCGCCTGATGCCGGACTTCTGGGAGTTCCCGACGGTCTCCATGGGGATCGGCCCCATGAATGCCATCTACCAGGCCCGCTTCAACCACTACCTGCACGATCGCGGCCTCAAGGACACCTCCGACCAGCACGTGTGGGCATTCCTCGGCGACGGCGAGATGGATGAGCCCGAGTCGCGCGGTCTCGCCCATGTCGCAGCGTTGGAAGGACTGGACAACCTCACCTTTGTCATCAACTGCAACCTGCAGCGCCTCGACGGACCGGTGCGCGGCAACGGCAAGATCATCCAGGAGCTGGAAAGTTTCTTCCGTGGCGCCGGCTGGAACGTCATCAAGGTCATCTGGGGCCGCGAATGGGACGCACTGCTGCAGAAGGATCGTGACGGCGCCCTCGTGCACGTCATGAACACCACCCCGGACGGGGATTATCAGACCTACAAGGCCAACGACGGCGGCTATGTGCGGGAACACTTCTTCGGCCGTGACCCGCGCACCAAGGAACTGGTCAAGGATCTCAGCGACCAAGAGATCTGGAACCTCAAGCGCGGTGGTCACGACTATCGCAAGATCTACGCCGCCTACGCCGCCGCGATGGCGCACAAGGGCCAACCGACCGTGATTCTGGCCAAGACCATCAAGGGCTACACGCTCGGCAAGCACTTCGAGGCCCGCAATGCCACGCACCAGATGAAGAAGCTGACGCTGGACGACCTCAAGGAGTTCCGCGACCTGCAGCGGATCCCGGTGTCGGATGCGGAGCTGGAGAAGGATCCCTACCTGCCGCCGTACTACCACCCCGGCATGGATGCTCCGGAGATCCAGTACATGATCGACCGGCGCCAGACTCTCGGCGGCTTCCTACCGGAGCGACGCACCAAAGCCAAGGCGCTCACGTTGCCGGGCGACGACGTCTACAAGACCATCCGCAAGGGTTCAGGCAAGCAAGAAGTGGCCACCACCATGGCGCTGGTGCGGGTCATGAAGGAGCTGTTGCGCGACGAAAACATCGGCCCCCGCATCGTGCCGATCATCCCGGACGAGGCGCGGACTTTCGGCATGGACTCGTGGTTCCCGTCGCTGAAGATCTACAACCGCAACGGCCAGCTGTATACCTCCGTCGACGCCGAGCTCATGCTGGCCTACAAGGAATCGACGGTCGGCCAGATCTTGCACGAGGGCATCAACGAGGCGGGTTCCACCTCATCGTTCACCGCCGTCGGCACGTCCTACGCCACCCACGACGAACCGATGATTCCGCTCTACATCTTCTATTCGATGTTCGGATTCCAGCGCACCGGCGATTTCTTCTGGGCGGCAGCCGACCAGATGGCCCGCGGATTCGTTCTCGGCGCCACAGCTGGCCGCACGACGCTGACCGGTGAGGGCCTGCAGCACGCCGACGGGCATTCGCTCCTGCTGGCCTCGACCAATCCGGCGGTGGTGGCGTACGACCCGGCCTTCGCGTACGAGATCACCCACATAGTCCAGGAGGGACTGCGGCGGATGTTCGGGGAGGACCCGGAGAACATCTACTACTACCTCACCCTCTACAACGAGCCGTACCAGCAGCCGGCGCAGCCCGACGACCTCGACGTCGAGGGCTTGCTCAAGGGCATTTACCGGTACCGCCCGGCCCGGCACAACTCGGATCTGAAGGCCAACATCCTGGTCTCGGGCGTCACGGTGCCCGACGGGCTGCATGCACAGGAACTGCTGGCCGAGGAGTGGAACGTCGCTGCCGACGTCTGGTCGGTGACGTCGTGGGGCGAGCTGCGCCGCGACGGCGTCGAATGCGAAAAGCGGGCGTTGCTCAATCCCGGCGAGGACGCACCGGTGCCCTACGTAACCCATGCGCTGAACAATGCCGAGGGACCATTCGTTGCGGCGAGTGACTGGATGCGCGGCGTGAGCGACCAGATCCGGCAATGGGTTCCGGGCGACTACACGACCCTGGGCACCGACGGATTCGGCTTCTCCGATACCCGCCCGGCCGCGCGTCGGGTCTTCAACGTGGACGCCCAATCCATCACCGTCGCGGTGCTGGCTGCGTTGGCCCGGGCGGGCAAGGTCGATCGGAGTGTGGCCGCCGAAGCCGCTGCGAAGTACAAGATCGACGACCCGCTGGCCGCACCCAAGCAGACTTCCGACCCCGGCGTCGCATGATTCACAGCGCCAGGGCGTAAGTTCTCCGACATGCCCGAGCATCGTCCGCCGCCGCCGCGCCGGGTAGAGCCGACCACCTCCGAGCATGAGGTGTTCCTGCCCACCGGCGCGCTGGCACCGGCTCGGCAGAATCGGGATCCGCTGCCGGACACTTTGCTGCGAAGGGTGAAACAGTTCTCGGGGCGGCTGTCCACCGAGGCAGTCAGCTCGATGCAGAACCAGTTGCCATTCTTCTCCGACCTCGACGCCGCCCAGCGGGCAAGCGTGCAGATGCTGGTGCAGACGGCCGTGGTCAACTTCCTCGAATGGCTGCAGAACCCAGAAAGCGATATCCGGTTCAGTCTGGACGCCTTCCAGGTCATTCCGCAGGATCTGGCCCGGCGGCTGACGCTGAGCCAGACCGTGGACATGGTCCGGGTGGCCATGGAGTTCTTCGAACAGTGGTTACCCGCACTCGCCCGCAACGACCGGCAACTGGTCGCGCTCACCGAGGCCGTGCTCCGCTACGGACGAGAGTTGGGTTTCGCCGCCGCGTCGGTGTATGCGGCGGCCGCCGAGTCGCGCGGGGCGTGGGATACCCGGCTGGAGGCTCTCGTCGTCGACGCAGTCGTGCGTGGCGACACCGGCTCGGACATGCTTTCGCGCGCCGCCACCCTCAACTGGGATGCGACGGCGCCGGCGACCGTGCTGGTTGGCACTCCGCCGGCCGACCAGGGCGTGTCGGTCGTCGGTTCGGTGCACGCGATCGCCCAGAAGCACGGCCGCGCGGCGCTGGCTGTCGTCCAAGGTTCGCGACTGGTCGCGGTCGTGAGCGGCGAGCTAACCGGGGGCCCGGTGGCCGCCTCCTTCATGACCGATCTGCTGTCGGCTTTCTCGACGGGTCCCATTGTGATTGGGCCGACCATGCCTACACTGAGTGCAGCGCACACCTCCGCGGTCGAGGCCCTCGCCGGCATGGAGGCCGTCAACGGGTGGCGCGGCGCGCCCCGTCCGGTGCATGCCGCCGAGCTGCTTCCTGAGCGCGCTTTGCTGGGCGACGCGGCGGCCATCGCCGCACTGAACCAGCATTTGGTTTTACCCCTCGCTGCGGCGGGCGCCGCCCTGTCCGACACCCTCGATGCATACCTCGATTGCGGTGGAGCAGTCGAAACCTGTGCCCGTCAACTGTTTGTTCACCCAAATACTGTCCGGTACAGACTGAAGCGTATAGCGGAGATCACAGGCCGCGATCCCCTTAATCCGCGCGACGCTTACGTGCTCAGAGTGGCCGCAACCGTGGGTAGATTGACTCAAACACATAACGATTCGAAGGCACCTGCCTCAGCAATAACTTCAGCCCCATATCGCGAAGTTGGCACGTAACGAGGACGGGGCCGTCTCCGATGGCCGCGTCCGACTAGCCAATTTGTTGAATCCATACAAAACAGGTTTAAAAGCTTCATTCGCAACGACATCTGCGTCAGCGGCCCGCACAGTGTTGTCTTAGACATGTGATAGCGCTGCTTGCGCCCGGACAGGGCTCCCAGACGCCCGGAATGCTCGCCCCTTGGCTGGAGCTTCCCGGCGCCAACGACCGTATCGCGGTCTGGTCCAAGGCCTCCGGACTCGACTTGGCCCGCCTTGGCACCACCGCGACCGCGGAAGAGATCACCGACACCGCGGTCACCCAGCCTCTCGTCGTAGCCGCCGCTTTGCTGGCCTACGAAGAACTCGACAACCGGGGACTGGCCCCGACCGACCCCGTCGTGGCGGGACACTCCGTCGGTGAACTCGCCGCCGCCGCGATCGCCGGCGTCATCTCCTCCGATGACGCGGTAACGCTGGCTGCCATTCGTGGCGCCGAGATGGCCCGCGCCTGCGCGCTTGAGCCCACCGGCATGTCTGCGGTGCTCGGCGGCGACGAAGAGGCGGTGCTCGCCCGGCTGGCAGAACTCGAACTCGTGCCCGCCAACCGCAATGCGGCCGGGCAGATCGTTGCCGCGGGCAGATTGGACGCTCTCGCGGCGCTGGCCGAGAACCCGCCGGAGAAGGCCCGCGTTCGCGCGCTGCCGGTCGCCGGCGCGTTCCACACCCACTTCATGGCACCGGCGCAGGAAGCCGTGCGCGAAGCGGCCGCGAAGATCACGCCCCAGGAACCAGTCACCACCCTGCTGTCCAACTTCGACGGACAGCCTGTTGCCTCGGGCGCCGATGCGCTCGACAAGCTGGCCGCACAGGTCACCCGGCCGGTTCGCTGGGATCTGTGCACCGAGTACATGCGGCAGACCGAGCTCGCCGCGATCGTCGAACTTCCACCCGCCGGAACGCTTGTAGGCATCGCCAAACGAGAGATGCGGGCAACACCGTCATTGGCGTTGAAAACCCCCGATGGATTGTCGGAGTTTCCAACGTCGACGAACTGAGACGCCTTCGCGCGTCTCACTGCACCCCCCCATCCGCACCGAGAAAAGCCCCTAACAAGGAATAAAGAAGGGAGCCACCACGTGGCCGCCACCCAGGAAGAAATCATTGCCGTCCTCGCCGAGATCATCGAGGAGGTCACGGGCATTGAGCCGTCTGAGGTGACCATCGAGAAGTCTTTCGTGGACGACCTCGACATCGACTCGCTGTCCATGGTGGAGATCGCCGTGCAGACCGAGGACAAGTTCGGCGTGAAGATCCCCGACGAGGACCTGGCCAGCCTGCGCACCGTCGGTGACGCGGTTGCCTACGTGCAGAAGCTGGAGTCGGAGAACGCCGACCTCGCCGGTGAGATCAAGGCCAAGTTCGACGCTGCCAAGAGCGACAACGCGAGCGAGTGATTGCAGCCATGGCTACTCCTTCCACCCGAAACGGGAACTTCCCCAACGTCGTCGTGACGAGCCTTGCGGCCACGACATCGATCGCGGGTGACGTCGACGCGACGTGGAAGGGCCTGCTGAACGGCGAGAGCGGGATCGACCTCCTCGACGATGCATTCGTCGGGGAGTACGACCTGCCGGTAAAGATCGGCGGCAAGCTGAAGGTCAAGCCTTCGGCGCTCCTGAGCCGCGTCGAGTTGCGTCGCCTTTCCTATGTGGAACAGCTGTCCACCATCCTGGGCCGTGAGGTGTGGAAGAACGCCGGCAGTCCCGAGGTGGACAAGGACCGGCTGGCCGTCGCCATCGGCACCGGCCTGGGCGGTGGTGACGCCCTCATCGACTCCACCGAGAAGCTGAAGCACGGCGGCTACCGCAAGGTTTCGCCGCTGGCCGTTCAGATGGTCATGCCCAACGGTCCGTCCGCGGTCGTGGGCCTCGAACTCGAGGCGCGCGCCGGTGTGGTCACACCGGTGTCCGCGTGCTCGTCCGGTTCGGAGGCAATCGCCAACGCCTGGCGGATGCTCGTGATGGGCGACGCTGACATCGTCGTCACCGGCGGCGTCGAGGGTTACATCGACGCCGTGCCGATCGCGGCGTTCGCCATGATGCGCGCCATGAGCACCCGTAACGACGATCCGAAGGCGGCCTCGCGCCCATTCGACAAGGATCGGGACGGCTTCGTGTTCGGCGAGGCCGGCGCGCTGATGGTGCTCGAAACCGAGGAACACGCGAAGGCGCGTGGGGCCACGATTCATGCGCGGCTGCTCGGTGCAGGCATCACGTCGGACGGGTTCCACCTGGTCGCTCCCGACCCGGAGGGCAACGGCGCGGCGCGGGCGATGACTAAGGCCATGCAGACTGCAGGTCTGAGCCCGCAGGACATCACCCACATCAATGCACACGCGACCGCCACTCCCATCGGCGACACTGCCGAGGCGAAGGCGATCAACAAAGCGGTGGGCAATCACCCCTCGGTGTACGCGCCCAAGTCGGCCCTCGGCCACTCCATCGGCGCCGTCGGCGCCCTCGAATCGGTCCTGACCGTGCTTTCCATCCGGGACGGCGTCGTACCCCCGACGCTCAACCTGGACAACCAGGACCCAGAGATCGACCTGGACGTCGTCAAGGGACAACCGCGACGCGGCCAGATCGAGTATGCGATCAACAACTCGTTCGGCTTCGGCGGCCACAACGTGGCCATCGCCTTCGGCCGAGCGTAGTAGCGGCACGGTTCGATCCCGGGTGGGCGTGCGATCCGCGCGCCCACCCGGCGGCAAGCGCGAAACCCGGGCACCCCGCTAGAGGAGATGCGATGACTATCTTGGCCCCTGCGGCAAAGCAAGATCAGGCAACCGACCCGCGGGATCCGTTGGCACGGTTACAACGATTCTTCGATGCGGGCACGGTCAAGCCACTGCACTCGCGGGACCGTTCCGGCGTGCTCGCCGCCATCGGCGAAGTAGACGGCGTCCGGACTGTCGCGTATTGCTCCGACGCCACCGTTATGGGCGGCGCCATGGGCGTCGACGGCTGCGAGCACATCGTCTCGGCGATCAACACGGCCATCGATGCCCAAGTTCCCGTGGTCGGCTTGTGGCACTCCGGTGGCGCACGCCTGGCCGAGGGTGTCGAGGCGCTGCACGCGGTGGGCCTGGTGTTCGAAGCCATGGTCCGGGCCTCCGGCGTCGTCCCACAGATTTCGGTCGTTCTCGGTTTCGCTGCCGGCGGCGCCGCCTACGGTCCCGCGCTGACCGACATCGTCATCATGGCCCCGGAAGGCCGCGTGTTCGTGACCGGACCCGATGTGGTTCGCAGCGTGACCGGCGAGCAGGTCGACATGGCCTCCCTCGGCGGCCCCGACACGCACACCAAGAAGTCCGGCGTCGCGCACATCGCCGCACACGACGAGGCGGACGCCATGCACCGCGCCCGCCGGTTGGTGTCCATGTTCGCCGAACAGGGCCACTTCGACCTGCGCGCTGCCCGCAACGGCGACGTCGACCTGAAGGCCATGCTGCCCGCCTCGGCGCGGCGCGCCTACGACGTCAAGCCGATCATTCACGAACTGCTCGACAACGTTGCGTCCGGCGACGGCGAAACCGAATCCACTTTCGAGGAGCTGCAGGGCAATTACGCGCGCAGCATCGTCACGGGCATCGGTCGGATGGCCGGGCGCACGGTCGGCGTGATCGCCAACAACCCGATCCGGCTCGGTGGCTGCCTCAACTCCGAAAGCGCGGAGAAAGCAGCTCGGTTCGTTCGCCTCTGCGACGCCTTCGGCATCCCGCTAGTGGTCATCGTCGACGTGCCCGGCTACCTGCCCGGCGTCAGCCAAGAATGGGGCGGCGTCGTGCGGCGCGGCGCGAAGCTCTTGCATGCCTTTGCCGAGGCCAAGGTGCCGCGGGTGACCCTGGTTACCCGCAAGATCTACGGCGGTGCCTACATCGCCATGAACGCTCGTGCGTTGGGCGCGACTGCGGTCTACGCCTGGCCGGAATCCGAGGTCGCCGTCATGGGCGCTCGGGCGGCGGTCGAGATCCTGCACAAGCGCGCGCTGGCAGCCGCGGCGCCCGAGGACCGCGATGCGCTGCACGATCGCCTCGCCGCCGAGCACGCCGAGATTGCCGGCGGCGTGGAGCGTGCCATCGCGATCGGAGTGGTCGACCAGGTGATCGATCCCGCTCACACGCGCAGCACCATTGCGGCGGCTCTCGCCGCGGCACCCGCGCGCCGCGGCAATCACAAGAACATCCCGCTGTAGCGAGTCACTTCTCCGATCGCTCGGAGCCCCGCTCGACAGCAGATTTCGGCTCGTCTTTGTCCGAGTCTTGATCTTCTTCGCCGTGGTCTTCTTCTTTGTAGTCGCCGGTCGGAATTGGCTCTTCGTCCGGCTTGTTGGTCTCGCCCTCGCCTTCGGGCACGTGCCCGTCGAACGCGGTTCCGGAGATGGTTCCGCCGGTGCCGGGAATGGTCACTGAGCGCCGCGCGTCCGGATCGTAGCGTTCGTCGATCTCTTTCGACTGCTGCTTGGCGTCTTCGAGATTCTCCTCGGAGACGGCATCGTTCGTTTCCGGGTTGCCTGAACCGGTGGTTTCCGAACCCGTCGATTCCTTTTCAGCGTTGGCGCGCTCCTCGTCGCCAACCGTGCTCGCCGATTCTTCGGCCGGTTCTGTGTCCGAGCTGCTGGACTGCGTCATGGCGTGGGTGTGCCCCAAACCACACCCCGGCTAAACCTGCAGGCGAAGCGGCAAAACCGATCAGCCGACCTCGCGACGCAGCCAGGTCACCTCGGCGCCATCTCCCCCGCTGCGGTAGGGCTCGAGCGCCTCGTCCCATGCGGTTCCTAGCGCGGTGTCGAGTTCCGTGGCCAGCGCATCGACGCCGTTCGTCATCATCGCGCGCAGCCGCATCTCGCCGATGATGATGTCACCGTTAGCGCTGGTCGAACCACGCCACAGGCCGAGTCCCGGCACGTAGCTGAAGCGTTCTCCGTCGACACCTTCGCTGGGATCCTCGGTGACCTCGAAGCGCAGCATTGACCACGGCCGTAGCGCGTTGGCGATCCGCGCACCGGTCCCGACCGGCCCGATCCAGTTGCTCGTCGCCCGCAGCAGGCCGTCGGAGGCCGGCTGAGCGGACCATTTCAGGTTCGCCCGGGATTCCAGTGCCGCCGTGAGTGCCCATTCGACATGCGGGCACAGCGCGGCAGGCGACGAGTGGATGTACACCACACCAGACGTCGCGTCCGCGAACTGATTCAATGCGCGCACCTCAAAACACCTCCGGTTTCGACGAGGAACGTCTTCCCCAACGCCTCGAACTAGCCGAAAGTACGGTGCTTCGGTGTACTAGTGTGCCTTGTGTTACCCCTGTTGCGCTAGTCTAAAACTGTTGTGAGTTTGCCCGCTAGCCGCTGCCTGCGAGTTCGCCGACCACCGCAGCGTTGAAATCCGTCCACAACGGTTTAGCCCATTCGTCGAAGTCACGGTCGGTCAACACCACGCATCCGGCACGCAGCTGTGGGTCCACCCAGAGAAACGTCCCCGACTGTCCGAAATGGCCGAACGTCCGCTCCGAGTTCGTAGGTGCAGTCCAGTGCGGATCTTTGCCGTCGCGCAACTCGAAGCCCAGACCCCAATCGTTGGGCCGCTGCCGTCCGTAGCCCGGTACCACCCCGTCGAGTCCGGGGAACTGCACCGACACCGCCTCGTTGAGCGTTTCGGACGAGATGAGCTTCGGATCGAGCAACTCCTGCAGAAAAGCGGTCAGATCATCGACGCTGGAATGTGCACCGTGACCGGCGGATCCGGTGAGGTCAGTGTCGTCCATACCCAACGGGGTCAGCACGGCCTCCCGCAGATAGTCGGCGAAACCGATTCCGGTCTGGTCGGCAAGGTGCTCCGCCAACACCTCGAAGGCCGCACTGGAATAGATGCGCCGCTTGCCAGGTTCCGACAGCTTCGTGGGCTCATACATCGCCAAGCCCGACGCGTGCGAAAGCAGATGACGCACCGTCGACCCGGGCGGTCCGGCCGGCTGATCGAGTTCGACGGCTCCCTCCTCCGCCGCGACCAGGACGGCGTAGGCAGCCAGCAGTTTCGTCACCGAAGCCAGCCGATAGACCCGTGTGGTGTCTCCTGCGCGCGCGACGACGCCGTTTTCGCTGACGACAGCTCCGGCGGCGTGGTCGACCGGCCAATCCTTGATGCTCTCCAGACTGCGCACGCTGCTCACCCTACGTTGGTTCCCGCGCGATACGATCGCGCGCGATGAGCGACAACTTGGTGATCCATGGCAATGTGGAGGCCGGCTTCGGACCGGTCGCCGACGCGTTTCGCAAAAACTTCACTGACAGCGGCGAGATCGGTGCGGCGCTGGCGATCTACCAAGGCGACAGGTCGCTCGTCGACGTATGGGCCGGCATCCGCGACCGCGCGGGACGACTGCCCTGGGAGCGAGACACCCTCGTTCCCGTCTTTTCCAGCACCAAAGGGATGGCAGCGTTCGTCGTCGCGGCGGCGGTCTCCGAAGGCCTGCTGGACTACGACGCGCCAGTCGTGCAGTACTGGCCCGAGTTCGGCGCGCACGGCAAAGACCGCGTCACCGTGCGTCAACTCATCGACCACCAGGCCGGACTGTCGGGTATCGACACTCCCCTGCGGCTCGATGACCTTGCCGATCTCGATGCGCTCGGTGAGGTGCTGGCCGCACAGAAGCCGGCCTGGAAGCCTGGCGCCAGGCAGGGTTACCACGCGATCACGCTCGGGCTGTACGAGGGTGAACTGGTCCGCCGCGTCGACCCGCAGCGACGAAGCCTCGGCACAATCTTCGCCGAGGACTTCGCCGCACCGCTCGGGCTGGACTTCTTCATCGGCCTGCCCGCCGAACAGAGCATGGACCGCATCGCCACCCTGAACGCCACTCGCGGATTCGACATTGCCCGCCACGAGCGCGACCTTCCGCTGCGCATCGGCGTCGAATTGTTCCTGCAACGAGGTCTTGCGCACCAGGCATTGACCAACCCGCGGGTCGGCCGCCCGGAGCGCGCCACTCGGCGCAAGTTCCTGCGCGTGGAGATGCCCGGGTCCAACGGTGTCGGCACGCCACGGTCGCTGGCCAAGGTCTACGGCGCAGCCGCGGCGAACACCGGGGCGCTGCCCATCAAGCCCGCACTGATCGAGCGGCTCGGCAGCGCCGAAT
Organism: Skermania sp. ID1734; assembly: GCF_007489285.1. Lineage (GTDB taxonomy): Bacteria > Actinomycetota > Actinomycetes > Mycobacteriales > Mycobacteriaceae > ID1734. The sequence goes on along the minus strand of NZ_VLIY01000006.1, from coordinate 233,017 downwards.
TCTCCGATGACGTACCCGCTGACGACCTCATCCTGCATACGCGCAGCCGCTACCACCTCGGCTTCCGGAAGTCGTCGCCTGCGTTCTCCTTCGGATCGCCGGGCGATCGCGCCTACGGCACGACGGGTCTCGGGGGCTCCTTCGGATTCGCCGACCCGGAAACCGGAATCGGTTTCGGGTACGCGATGAATCGCCTCGGGCTCGCGATCCTCGACGACGCACGCTGCCGCCGGTTGCGACGGGCACTCATGCGCTCGCTCTGATCAGCCGAACAGCACTCAAGCTCCGACCAGCGGGCATCGAGTTAGGTGTTTTGCACGCCCCTGTCGCTTGGGGCGTGTAAAACAGCTAACTCGAAGTGGATGAGTCACGCCCGGCTACCGCCGGTCCGCTGCCACACCGGCGGCCCGGCTACCGCCGGTCCGCGTCGGTGTACTTGATAATGCCCCGAATGTTCTTGCCCTCCAACATGTCCTGGTATCCCTGGTTCACGTCTTCGAGCGAGTACGTCCGGGTGACCATGTCGTTGAGGTTCAGTTGGCCCGACTTGTAGAGCCGCAGCAACCGGGGAATGTCCTTGCGCGCGTTGCCGCCACCGAAAATCACACCCTGCACCCGCTTCTGCAACATGGAGAGCAGGAAGTTGTTCTGCTTGACGTCGAAGTCCAGCATGTGCCCCATGGCGGTCACCACGCAGGTTCCAGCTTTACTGGTGAGTGTGAGCGCCGGCTCCACCAGGTCACCGTGCATCTCCCCCACCGTGATGATGGTCTTCTCCGCCATCCGGCCCTCGGTCAACTCCATGACAGGCACGATCGCGGATTCCATGTTTTCGAACGCGTGGGTAGCGCCGAACTTCAACGCCTGCTCGCGCTTCCACGGCACCGGGTCGATGGCAATCACATTGGTGGCTCCGGAAAGCACCGCGCCCTGCAGCGCGCTCATACCGACCCCACCGATGCCGACGATCACGATCGTGTCGCCCGGCATGACGTTGGCAACGTTGGTCGCGGAGCCGAACCCGGTCGGCACCCCGCAGCCGACGAGACAGGCCACCTCGAACGGCACGGTGGGGTCGATCTTCACCACCGACGTGTAGTGCACCGTCATGTAAGGCGCGAAGGTGCCCAGCAGACACATCGGGATGACGTTTTGTCCGCGAGCCTGGATCCGGTAGGTGCCGTCGCTGATCGCCAAGCCGGAGAGCAACCCGGCGCCCAGGTCACACAACGCCATTTGCCCACTTACACAGGCCGGGCAGCGACCGCAGGACGGGATGAAGGACAGCACCACGTGGTCGCCCACCTGCAGGTCCGGCGGAACGTTCGGGCCGAGCTTGGTGATCACGCCGGCGCCCTCATGGCCGCCCATCACCGGGAAGGACGGCATGGGTGTCGCGCCGGTGACGATGTGGTGGTCGGAGTGGCACATTCCCGCGGTTTCGAGCTGAATCTGCACCTCGCCGGCGACCGGGTCGCCGATCTCGATTTCCTCTACCGACCAGGGCTCGCCCAAGCCCCACAGGACCGCGCCTTTTGTCTTCATCTGCGTCCAGCCTCTCGTTAGGTGACCGAGACCACACTAACGCAAAACTGGAACACGTTCTAGAACTAATTCGGTTTCGACACGTCGTGCGCGTGATGCAGCAGGTCGTGCAGGAAATAGCGCGCCAGCGAGTCGACGCTGAATTCGGCACCGTCGCTGCGCACGCCGCGCCGCGAACGCATCGACTGTGGCACGGACGCAAAGGCCGTCGCAGCGGAATCGGCGGCGGCCAGCAGTTCCCTGCCGACTGCTATCGGATCCTGCGAGTTGTAACGCGCTTCGACTGCGGTGGCGTCCTGGTCCCAATTCGGAAACTGCGCTCCGTCGGCCTCGAGGATCAATTCCAGGCGCCGCTGAATCGTGCGGCACACGTCGCGCACATGTGCGCCGTATTCGAGCGCCGACCACGTCGAAGGATTCGGGCGCACCCGGACATCGGCCCGGGAAAGCACAGCCGGCCACCCGGCAGCCGTGCCCCGCAACGCATCTGGAACGTCGTCGTAGTCGATTGCCGCCGCGTCGAAACCGCACTCCGGGCACTGCCGGGTCAGCACCCAGGTCCAGTCCTTGGTCTCGGGCAGGATCATCAGCCCACCACCGCGGACGCCTTCTCGAACAGTCGCAGTGTCATCGCGTGCAAGAGGTCCCCGATCTGCGGCGACGCCTTCCCCGCGAACGCCCGTGCGTGGGTTCCCTCCAGCACGATGCCGAGCTTGAAGCAAGCCAAAACGTAGTAGTAGTCGATGGCGCTCAGATCGCGGTCGCTGCCGCGGGAGTATTCGGCGATCAGCTCCTCGCGCGTGGCGAGCCCGCCGGCCCCCGCCAGCGGTCCGACCAGTGCGTCGAGCGCGGTGCCGTCCGGCCAGGTTGCCAGCAACCACCCGAGGTCGAGCAACGGGTCGCCGATCGTCGACATTTCCCAGTCGACGATCGCAGCAAGCTCCGGGCCGTCGTAACGAAACATCATGTTGGCCAAGTGATAATCGCCGTGCATGATGCCCGGGCGCCACTGCTGCGGCCGGTTGCGTTCGAGCCAGTCGGCCACCCGCTGCAACCCGGGGATTTGCGGACCGGGGTAGCCGTCGTTGCGGGCATAGGACTCGAGTTCGGACATCCAGCGCGGCACCTGCCGTTCGAGGAAACCGTCCGGCTTGCCATAGCCGTCGAGACCCACCTGCTGGTAATCGACCGAACCGAGCGCGGCGATGCCTCCTGCGGCGGCGAGGCCCATCTTGCGTCGGATATCGGCGTCCCGGGCGTGCAACTCCGGCAGCATCGTCGACGCGTTGAATCCGGTGATCGGCTCCATCAGGTAGAACACCGCTCCCCCGAGCACCTTCTCGTCAGTACACGCGGCAATTAGTCGCGGCGCCGGCACCGCGGTGCCATCGAGCGCGGCCAGTAGGCGAGCTTCCCGGCGCAGCACCTCATTGCTTTTGGGCCGCAGGTGCTGCGGCGGCCGTCGCAGGACGTAATCTCGGCCGCCTCGACTGAAGCGCAGCAGGACGTTCTGCGTACCGCCACCGATGGGCTCGACGCCTTCGAACGGCCCATCGGGAAGACCGTGGGAGACCATCCATTCACCGACGACGGCAAAATCCACGACCGCGGGGTCAACGTTTGCTGGCTGGACGACGCTGGGCACGGCCGCCATTCTGCACCACCGGTGCCCTGTGCGTGTTTCTTCACCGCCCGCGGTGAAGAAACACGCACAGGGGGTGCTAGGGCAGAATCGCAGGTAATGCGGACACTGTTGATCGACAACTACGACTCCTTCACCTACAACCTCTTTCAGCTCATCAGCGAGGTGCAGGGCCGGGAGCCAACGGTGTTGGCCAACGACGCAGTCGCCGATATCGCCGACCTCGGCCTGGACGCCTACGACAACGTCGTCATTTCGCCCGGCCCCGGCCACCCCGGTCGTCCTCGTGACTTCGGCATTTCGGCGCAGGTCATCGCGCAGTGCCGCATTCCCCTGCTCGGGGTGTGCCTGGGTCACCAGGGCATCGTGGCAGCCGAAGGAGGTCTGGTTGATTCCGCACCGCAACCGCGCCACGGCTATCTCGACGCGCTGCGTCATGACGGTCGAGAGCTCTTCGCCGGCCTGCCCCAAGGCTTTACCGTCGTTCGTTATCACTCGCTGGCCGTCGGCGAGCCGTTGCCCCCCACACTCGAAGCGACCGCATGGTCGGCCGACGGCGTCGTTATGGCGCTACGTCATCGGCGAAAGCCGCAGTGGGGAATGCAGTTTCATCCGGAATCGGTCGCCGGCGAGTTCGGCACAGAGTTGCTGCGCAATTTTTTTGACATAGCCGGAAGTGCGCGGACATCCACTATTTCCGCAACCAGGCACCGAAAGACCTGCAACACAACATCACTACGGCTCAATGCCACGATTATCGACCGCGCGGTAGATACGGAGGCCGCATTCGACCGCCTCTATGCCGGTTCACCGCAGTCGTTTTGGCTCGACAGCGAGCATGTGGAGCCTGGCCTCGACCGCTTCTCGTTTCTCGGTGATGACAGCGGCCCGCTCGCCGAGGTGGTGCGCTACCGCGTCGGCTCCCGCGTCGTCGAGGTGCGCCGCGGTGCCGATCAAAAGATCGTGCCCGGCAACATTTTCGATTATCTGTCCACCGAGTTGCGCCGCCGCACGCTCGCCGCCGGCGACCTACCCTTCGATTTCAATTGTGGTTACGTCGGCTACTTCGGCTACGAACTCAAGGCAGACACCGGCTCGTCTAATCGGCATACAGCCCACACCCACGATGCGGTGTGGATCTTCGCCGACCGAATGGTCGCCGTCGACCACCGCGATTCCAAGACCTACATGCTCGCCCTGGACGACGGCTCCGCTATCAGCAAAGATGCTGCCGAACAATGGCTTTCCGATACTCAGCGAGAGCTCGAGCAGGTCGCATCCTGGAAAAACCCACCCCCGCTGCAGCGCACCGCGCACCACGACACGGTCGCCGCGTTGCTCGACCGATCGCGCGTCGATTACCTCGCCGACATCGCAGCCTGCAAAGGGCAACTGCGTGCCGGCGAGTCATATGAAATCTGCCTGACCAACCGAGCTTATGTGGACAGCGACGTCGACAGCCTCGACCTCTATCGTGTTCTGCGCCGGTGCAATCCGGCACCGTACGCGGCTTATCTGAAGCTTGCCGACGTCGCGATCGCCTCGACCTCGCCGGAGCGCTTCCTCAAAATCGACCGCAACGGCACGGTGGAAAGCAAGCCGATCAAGGGCACCGCGCCGCGCAGTCCGGACCCGGCCGAGGACGCCCGATTGCGCGACGAGTTGACCGCCAGCCCGAAGACTCGCGCGGAAAATCTGATGATCGTCGACCTGTTACGCAACGACCTCGGCCGCGTCTGCGAGGTTGGCAGCGTCACCGTCCCCGCGCTGATGGTGACCGAGACATACAGCACTGTGCACCAACTGGTCTCCACAGTGCGCGGCCAGCTGCGCACCGACGTCGACGCGATCGATTGTGTGCGGGCCTGCTTCCCCGGTGGCTCGATGACCGGCGCCCCGAAGCTGCGCACGCTCGAAATCATCGATTCCCTCGAAACCGAAGCGCGCGGGATCTACTCCGGCGCCATCGGGTTCTTCGGCCTGGCCGGCACCGCGGACCTCAACGTGGTGATCCGGACGGCAGTACAGACGGGCAGACGCTGGCACGTCGGGGCAGGCGGCGCCATCGTGCTGGATTCGGACCCGGCCGCCGAGTACGAAGAACTGGTCCTCAAGGCGGCGGCGACACTCCGTGCATTCGACACGCCGGGCCCGTGACTGTCGCTCGATGCCCCGCGGAGACTGTCACAGCCATCGGTTATGGTGACTTGCGGGTCGCCCAGTGGGGTGGGCCACATTCGTTTGATCCAGCCGTGACGCGAAGGGAGCAGCATGGCTACGGAGTTCATCTCGATCGACCGGTCGAAGTTGTCTGCCCTCCACGACGCGGACCCGATGAACTTCCTAGGTGACATCACTGCGCCCGCCCAGGCGTGCCGGGCAGTGTTCATTGCAGCCCAGGTTGGCGCTCTGACGTGGGACAAGCAGGCGTGGCCCGAGCTGACCTTCGGCGTGTGGTCCGATGGCTCCGCCCGGGCCGAATCGACGGGTCGCCGCCGGGCGCAAACAGAGACCCGAACCGAGCTGAGTCCGTGGTTGCAGCTGCGCCCGTCGTGGCCGCAGCTCGGCGGCCCGGGAATTGCATGGCCGGTCGTCGAGCGTCCGCCCGGCGCCACGGGCGCACAGATCCGCGCCCGCGACATCATCGAGGCCACTGCCGAGGCGCTCAACAGCATCTATGCGCAGGCCCAGCAGATGGCACGGGCACTGCTGGGCGAGCAGCAGGCACAGGCGCCGCTGGTCCCCCGACCGAAGCCGGTGTCGGTTCGGCAACCGCCGAGTGGGCCACGGACATTCACCGCTGCGCGGGTGGCCAATTCGATCGACGAGGTCACCAGCGTGCTGGCCGAGCTCAGCCATGACGCCGAACTCGATGCCGGCGTACACCAAGGGCTCGGCGTCGTCACCAACCTCTGCCACGCGATCACGGCGCTGCCCGAGAACCAGGTCAACGGCAACCGCGGCCACGGCGCGCGGTTCCTGGTCACGGTGTCGGCGACGATCGACAAGCGGCCAGCGCCGCGCTGATTATCGCCTCGGTCGCCCTTTACCGACGTTCTTCTCGGGCTGCTTGGCGATTTTGTCTGCGTCCTCTTCGGAGAGCCCAGCCAGCCGGGTGAGAACGCCGACGCCCGGAATGATATTGAGAACTCTGCGCAGTTCGTCGCCTGCGGCGGCGACGTCTTCGAGCCGCGGGATCAGCCGATCGATCATTCCCAGCATCGGTTCGGCCAACGTCAGCATCCGATCGACGCGGTCGAGGGTGCGGTTCAATCGATCGACAGACTTCGCCAGGTTCTCGATGAGGTCGGGCATCGTCGCGGCCAGTTGCGCGGACGCGGGCGGGAGCCGGATGGCCGTGTCGAACGAGCTCCGCGCAACCTGTTGCGCCGCGTCGAGGGCAGCCTGTGCCGCCGCGAGAATGTCACTTGGACTCGACTGACGCTGCTGATCGCTCATATCACGTACTTTGCCGCACGGAAGTGGCTTTCGCGCGTCGTTTGGTTGATTACCCTGCCAAAGGTGCGCATTCCTCCGCTGCCTCGGCCGCCACTCCTTCCCGACCCGTTACGGCGTGCCACAGTGCCCGACGACCTCGAGTCGGTGACGGATTACGGCAACGAGGTCACCCCGTCCGCGGTGGGTATGACGTCGGATTCCATCGAACATATCTGGAACGGCGTGCGCGATATCTATCGCGGCGGCGCCCATCCGGCGATTCAGTTATGTGTGCGCCGCTACGGACGGGTGGTGCTCAACCGGTCGATCGGCTATGCCCACGGCAACGGTCCGGGTGACGGTCCCGGCACCGAAAAGACCTTGGCCACAACGGAAACACCGTTCTGCGTGTACTCGGCGTCGAAAGCGATCACGGCGACGGTCGCCCACCTGCTCGACGAACGTGGGCTGCTGCACATCGGCGACCGAGTCTCCGATTACATCCCCGAATTCGGCCGCAACGGTAAGAAAACCATCACGATCGCCCAGGTACTTTCACACCGGGCCGGCATCCCGAACCACCCGAGCGAGGTCACCGACCTCGCGTTCATCAACGACCGGGAAGCGATCCTGGAGGCACTCTGCAACTCGCGGCCAATCATGCGGCCGGGCAAGCTGCAGGCCTATCACGCGCTGACTGGCGGCGCGATCATCGCCGAGCTCACCGAGCGAGTGACCGGGCGCGGCATCCGCGACGTGCTGCAAACCGAGATCCTCGATCCGCTCGACTTCCGGTGGACCAACTACGGCGTTGCCCCGCGTGACGTTTCGAAGGTGGCGACGAACTATCTGACGGGGTTGCCGTCGCCACCGCCGGTATCCACCGCGCTCAACCGACTGCTCGGCGTGACGCCCCGGGAAGCCGTGGACATCAGTAACGACCCACGGTTTCTGACGGGCGTGGTGCCCGCTGGAAACGTCGTCACCACCGCGCTCGAACTGTCCCGGTTCTTCGAAATGTTGCGCCGCGAAGGCGAACTCGACGGGGTCCGGATCTTGCAACCGCGAACGGTGCACCGCGCTATTTCCGAGCAGTCCTTCCTGGAGGTGGACTTCGCTCTTGGTCTGCCGATCCGCTACAGCTACGGATTTATGCTGGGCGGTAAGTATCTCAGCCTGTTCGGACCGCATGCCGAGCATGCGTTCGGCCATCTCGGTTTCACCAACGTAGTGGGCTACGCCGATCCGGATCGTGGACTCGCGGTCGGCTTGCTGACCAGCGGTAAGCCGGTGCTGTATCCGGAGGTCTTCAACTGGCTCGGGCTGATGGGCAGGATCGGATCGGCCGCCGGGATGGCGCGGCAGGACCAGACGTAGGCGTAGGCGTCGCTACACTTCCGGCTCGCCAAACCGTTCGAGCAAGTGCGCCCGGGTCGCCTCCGGCAGTTGCCGCCCGCGACTTGCGTCATCGACGGCGGTGCGCAGTCGCTCGAGTTCTGCGATATCGTCGGCGCGGTCAGCGTTGGCCAAGGCGGCCTGGATCGCGTTATGGAAGTGGACCAGCTCGCTCGGTGTCGCCATGGACTTGAAATGCCCAGGGCTCAGTCCGGCGAAACGTCGAACAGCCCAGTCCAACGGGTTGCCTCAGCAGAGCACGCCGCGGCGCTTGGCTTCGGCGAAGTCGAAAGCGGCGCAATCCAAGTCGGTGCGCACCACCGTCTGAGTCCGGGTATTGACCAGGTAGGCACCACAGCCGCGAACTGGTCGCCCCTGCATGTCAACAGGATTGACCTGGCGATAGTCGACGTGTCCCGCTAGCGACCGCACGCCCAACGGCCGGTGCCTCGCCTCAGGCGCCCGCGCGCGAACAAGCGCTACGACGGCTTCTTCCGTTGTCGTTGTGACGAGATATGTCATGAGTCCTGCCTCCGCTCGCGGTACGCGGTTCGCAGAACACGGTGTCGTCTCATCGCCACATTCCCGTCAATTCGATGGCAACTGCCGCCGAACTCTTGATGAACGTCAGGCAACACCGACGACACGAGCACTCGCAGCGACCTCACAGTGATCTTGCAGGGCCGTACCGGGACTGACCGGCATGGTGTCCGTTATGAGCAGAACAGCGGAGGCGCCTGTACTTGACGCTTCTCCGGAGCCGGGTCCCGCCGGGCAGGGTCGACGCGAGGTATGTCTCGGTGCGGTGTGGGCGCTGCTGCTGGTTGTCACCTCGTTGTGGCTGGCCGACGGTGGAGTCCACGACCTGCTCGACGGTGCTGCGGTAACCGCGCTCGGCCGGCTGGCGGGACTGCTCGCGTCGGCGTCGTTGCTGATGCAGGTGCTTGTCATGGCGCGGGTGCCGTGGATCGAACAAGCCTGGGGCTCCGGCGATCTGCGCCGGATCCACCGCCTGGTCGGCTTCGGCTCAATGGCGTTGATGGGAACACACATTGCCCTGATCACCGCCGGGTACGCGGATGCGAGCATCAACCGAATCTGGGCCGTGGTTGTCGATTTCGTGGTCAACGAACCGGGCGGGCTGCTGGCCGTGGCGGGCACGATTGCGTTGCTGATGGTCGTGGTGACGTCGGTGCGTGTCGCGCGGCGACGGTTGCGGTACGAATCCTGGCATCTACTTCACCTCTACGCCTACGTCGGCGCGGGTCTGGCGCTGCCACATCAACTGTGGGACGGCCAGGAATTCACCCGATCGACCGCGGCCAGCGTTTTCTGGTGGTCGCTCTACGGCATGTGCGCCGGTGCCGTTGTGGCATTTCGCGTGGTACTTCCGCTGTGGCGATCACTGCGGGCCCCGATTCGGGTGCTCGGCGTGCACCACGAAACCCCGACCGTGCTCACGGTGACGGTGGGCGGCCCCGGGGTGCGGTACCTGCACGCACGGGGTGGACAGTTCTTTCACTGGCGCTTCCTGGGCGCGCCCGGCTGGACGCGAGCGCATCCGTATTCGCTGTCGGCGCCACCGGACGGCTCGATGCTGCGCTTCACCGCAGCGATGGTTGGCAACGGGTCGGCCGCCTTGCGTCACCTGCAGCCCGGTAGCCGCGTCCTGATCGAAGGTCCGTACGGACGCCTGCACTCAGGCACCCGCACGCGGCCGAAGGTGCTGCTCGTCGGCGCCGGAACCGGGGTCGCGCCGCTGCGCGCCCTGTTCGAGTCGTTGCCCCAGCGCCCCGGAGACGTCCAGATCCTGCACCGCGTCCGTTCTCGGCGCGAGGCAATCTTCAGCGATGAGCTGGAAACCCTCGCGGCTCGTTACGGTGCCGACTACCGATTGGTCGAAGGCCGCCGCATCCAAGACCGCGCGAGCTGGCTCCCGCAGGCGGCCAGCGGATGGGCGGATCATTCTGCGCTCCAGCACTTTTGTCCCGATGTGGCTGAACGAGAGGTGTACATCTGCGGCCCCGATCGGTGGGCGGCAGCCGTGCGGGCCGCCGCCCTACGGGCCCGCGTCCCCGCCCGCCACATTCACGCCGAGTACTTCCACGACTGAAAGGACGCCCGTGCGCCGAATCACCATGGGGCTGTTGGCCACGCTCAGCTCGCTGGTTCTGCTGTTCAGCTATCGCACCTCGACGTCGAGCCATCCCACCCCAGCGCCCACCGCTACGACGAGCGCCGTCGCCACCACAGCAACGTCGAATCCCGCTCCCGCACAAGACGTAAGCCTCGACAATCGTACCGTCACCGGAACCGCTGTCGACACCCGATACGGCCCGGTGCAAGTGCAGATCACCGTGTCCGGCGGCAAGATCACCGCCGCCACCGCGACCCAGGTGCCGGACAACATCGGCCGCGAGCGGGAGATCGTCGCCACGGCGGTGCCCGTCCTCGAGCAAGAAACTGTGCAGGCCCAAAGCGCTGACATCGACATGGTCTCCGGCGCCAGCTACACCTCCGAGGGCTACGTAGAGAGTTTGCAGTCCGCTATCGACCAGGCAAACCTCCGTTGATGAACGAGCGTGTGGCAGCCCGCAGTTGGGTCGAACACATCATGGGCATGCCCGTTTCCGTGCACGTCCGGGCTGACAATCCGGGCCGGGGCGATATTGCCGAGGCCGTAGCGTCGGTGTTCGCGGATCTGCGTCGGGCGGATCGAATCTTCAGCACTTGGCGTCCGGACAGCGACGTGATGCGCTGGCGGCGCGGCGATCTCGCTCTCTATGCCGCTGACCCCTGGTTCACTGAGGTACAAGCGTTGTGCCGGGTCGCCGAGACCGCAACCAGCGGGCTGTTCACCACGGATCTGCTCGGCCCCGACGGTAGCCGCGGCTTCGATCCGACTGGTTTGGTCAAGGGCTGGGCCGTCGGTCGCGCCTCCGCACACCTTCGTGCGGTGGATCGAATCTCGTTCTCGGTCAACGCCGCCGGCGATATTATTTGCGGTCTCGGGGTCAACTCTGCGCAGTTGGCCGCGCCGTGGCGAATCGGCATCGAAGACCCGGCCGACCCGAAGCAAATTGCGCGGGTCGTATCCATCGCGACGGGCGCGATCGCCACCTCCGGCAGCTATGCCCGAGGTGGCCACATCATCGATCCGCGGTCCGGCAGGTCGGTTTCACGTGCCTACTCGGTAACCGTCACCGGTCCAGAGCTGATGTGGGCGGACATATGGGCCACAGTCGCTTTCGTGGAGCCATCGGCGCTGCGCGTACGACCGGAGTGGGACGCTTACACGCTCGCCGTCACCCCTGCACGACTCGACGCGAGCGCATGACCAGCTGCGCTAGTCGGGTTCATTTTCATTCGTCGACGGGTTGGGTCGCAGGTGTCGGTGGTCGTCTGTTCGCCGCCGCGACCCGGCGATGACGGTTGGCGGCGGCGAGGGCGATGCTCAACGCCGGGATGGTCGTCAGCACCGGAATTGCCGCCGGCGCCGCGCGCAAGAGCAGCCCGCTGGCGGTGGCACCGCAGATGGCGGCCGCGACGGCGGCGATGCCGGGGCGATCGAGACGGTGCCGGGAAACCGCCGACGCAACGATCGCGGTCAGCGTCCCGGTCAGATACGTCGTCGCGATCGTGACGCCCAGCCCGCGCATGGCCGCACTCTGCAACCCCATCGCGCAGGCAGCCAGCGCCAGTAGCACCAACTGCGCCGCGCCGGTCGGCGCCGCACCGGTGACCTCCCAGAGCACTGCGACAACGACCAGGAGTACCACTTCCAGCGCCAAGCTGATTGTCGTGCTCAATGGCCACCGGTTCATGTCGGCGTCGCGGGCCCCGGTCAACCGGGAACCCACCCCCGCACCGGTGATATAGCCGGCGAACCCGACGGCGGTATGGGCGATCAGCGTGGTGTCGGCATGCGCGAACCCCATCCCGGTCAGCACCAGGTTGCCGGTCATCACGCTGGCGAACACCCCGCCAAGCATCGTCAGGGTCACCAGGTCCAGGGCAGCCGTACCGAAGGTCAATACCGCTGCGACCAGGACCGGCCAGTGCCGCATCACTTGTTCGTCGCGCACAACCTGCAGACACTAACCGCACGACCAGTGCAGCCGTCAGATGCCTCCAACGACCTCAGCGTTCGTGTGTGGCCCCGCGCAGGACTGTGATTGCGTAGCTACTGAGCGACAGCGTCACACCGAACACGACCAGCGCCAGCGGCACATGGACGATGATCAGCTCATCGTGTCCGTAGTCGGTGATCAAATGGCCGACTCCGGTCTGCGCCAATGCGAGCACGAACAAATCGCCGCTGCCGCAACCATTTTCGGATGTGAACGCCGCAGCGTGACGGCACCGACCACCGCGGTCACCAACGCCGCAATCCACGCAACGTCGGCAACGATTCCGTGCACGGTGATCCACGATTCGCGACCATCCTGGCTGACAAATCCGCCCGCGATCACCGCCTGCGCGAACACGGTCGCCGTTGTCAACACAGACAATCCAGCAAACAACACCGGCTGCCAGGCCGCTGAACCGGCGGGCTGATCGTGCACGACCATCACCTCGTCCCTGCGCTGGATTCGACGGGCGAAACTAGAGCCTACGACCGACATCCCGGTCAACAGCCCCGATTCCTCCCAACTGGTTTCGCGCAGACCGCTCTCAGGTGAGCGTGTGGCCGACGAGCGCGCCGATCCCGTAGGTGACCGCCATGGCGAGCAGCCCGCCACCGATGTTGCGCAGCACTGGACGCAACGCCGGTGCGTCACTCAGGCGGGCACTTACCGAGCCCGTCAGGACAAGTGCCGCCACGACAACACCGACGATGATCCCCACGCGTGCAGTCGCGGGCGTCAGCACCGCGGCCAGTAACGGAAACACCGCCCCAACACCGAACGCGAGGAAGCTCGCCGCGGCCGCCTGCCACGGATTGGTCAGTTCGCTGGGATCGATGCCCAGTTCCACTTCGGCGTGTGCGGCCAACGCATCACGTGCGGTCAGCGTCTGAGCGACCTCCCGGGCCAACGGTTCGGGCAGGCCTTTCGCTCGATACAGTCCGGTCAGCTCGTCGAGTTCGGCCTGTGGATCGTCGGCCAGTTCGCGACGCTCCTGAGCCAGCAGCGCTCGCTGCGCGTCGCGTTGACTCGACACCGAAACGTACTCGCCGGACGCCATCGACATTGCGCCAGCGAATAATCCGGCCACACCTGCGGTCAGGATCGTTCCTACCGAAGCGGTGGCACCGGCCACGCCCATCACAATGCTTGCCGTTGAAACGATTCCGTCGTTCGCACCGAGAACGCCGGCTCGTAGCCAGTTGAGCCGGCCGGCGGTCAGTTCCTCGTGAGACGGCGGCTCACCGACATGGGCAAGCGCATCGAGTCCTTCGGCCGACGCGGCGGGTTCCGACGAAGGCACGGCGAAGTCGTTGTACATCCTTCTACGGAAGCAGAGAATTTCGCGTCGTTCCAGGATGGACAGGCTGTCCTTTCTTGGAACGAAACCAACCCTGCGGCGGACATTCTCACAGGAACGGCCGTACTTCGATCTTCCGGTTGCAGGCCTTCGACGCCTCGGTGGCAAGGCCAAGGGCTGCATCGCGATCGGGTGCCTCGATGATCCAGAAGCCGGCCATGTACTCCTTGGACTCTACGAACGGGCCGTCGGTGAAAAGTGCCTCGTCGCCCCGGTTGTCGATGACAGTGGCCGGCGCCGGGGAACCCAGACCACCAGCGAACACCCACTGGCCGTTCGTCTGAAGCTTGGCGTTGAACTCATCGATCGCCGCGTCCTCAGCCGCAGTCTCCGGTCCGGTGCCGTCATCGATAACGGAAATCAGGTACTGCATGACAGTCCTCCTTTGCCGGGCCGCCGTATGCGGCCACTCACCTCTTCTACGAACCGCACGCGCCCGATGCGACACATCCGACCGGAATTTTTCGGCGATCAGCTGGGATTGTTCGCCCCTGGCGGGGAGATCGTCGACGGTGCGCCGCCGACGACGTTGTCCCAGTGCTGTCTCACTGTCCCCCAGCGCTTGTCGAACTCGGCCGACCGGCTTCGCGCGCGAGCGAATTTCTTCGGCGAGTAGCGGCGCCGGGCCCATGGGGATGTCGGACGTGCGAGCCGAACAGCGGCCACCCAAGCAACCGGCGAGATGAACAGGCCGACCAACGCGGTCGGGTATTTGCCCTTGAGCGCAGTGATCATCACGAATACGAAGTGCACAACAAGCATGCAAATGACGCCTATTCGCGCCGCCGTCGTTGATCCGGACAGTCCCTTCACGTCAAGTGGAGAAACCCCCACCGCGGCGAGCCCCACGCAGGCGGCGGCGAGGGTAACCATGTTCACCGACAGCCTGCCCTCCTGTGACCAGTACACGTCCTGCAACCGGAAGATCATCGCGAATTCGTCGAGCACCAGCGACGCGCCGATTCCCACGATGACACCGGCCGCGTAGGTCCACCACGACAGCGGCGGCGACCCCACCGCCATGAACCCGCCGAAGATGAGCAGCAGAACTCCCGGTGTCGAGTGGTGCATGTGCACGCCACCGCTGCTGACGTTGTGGAACGGACCTTTTCCTGCGCGGATCATTCGCGTGATCGTGCGAGTGGCCGCGAAGGTCACGATGAACGCCACGAAGCTCAGCAGAAGCGGACCCTTGTGCCCGTCGACAACCTCGTCCTGCCACCAGATAGCGATCCATGACATGACAGGCGAGCCTAGGGGACGTCACTCATGATCAGGGCCCGTTCTGCGCCTGCCGTCGTACGTCGGAGGCGAGCCGACGGAATTGTCAAACGGCTCGCCAAGCGCTAGCCTTCAGCCGTTAATGAAAATGACATTCATTATCCAACGCTTTACCGGCAGCCGTCACCGCCGCTTGCCCGCCACCTGCGGAGCGCAACCACGCCGCATCCACCGTCATCCGAAAGGGACAGCACAGATGAACCACCTCACTCGCGCAATCACCGTCTCAGCGGCCGTCCTCACCGCCGCCGCTTCCGCAGGAGGCACCGCTGTTGCTGCGGAATCGGCGGCGGCGTCCCCATCGACCACCCTCAGCCTCGACCTCGCTCCGGGAGTTCACTACACCGCCGACAGCTCCGATGCTTCGGCGCTGCTGCAGACTGCGTTCGGCACTTTGACCACCCGCGGCGGTCAATTTCAGATCCTCGACAACACCTCGCGCCTCGTCGCCGGCACCGACCTGACCGTGAACACCGATCCGAAGTCCTGGCCAAAAGCAACGCACACTGAATCCTCCGCCGCGACAATGGCATCCGAGCCGCACCAGTCGATTACCCCAGCGAGCGCGGCAGGGTTGCCCCTTCATGCCGCCGATGCCACCGACGATTTCAACGACGCACTGTCGGTCGCCTCCACCCAGTTCGGGCTCGCGACCGGCGTCGGCACTCTCGCCGGCGGAGCGATCGGCCTGGTGGCAGGTTGTCCGATCGGCGCGGTCACGCTGGGGCTGACAGCCATCCCGACCGGGCCCGTCGCCCCGCTCATCGCCGGACTCGGCTGCGTCGTCGGCGCCGGGACGGGAGCCGGCATCGGTAGCCTTGTCGGCGCCATAGCGCTTGGTGTTCCCGTCGGTATCGCCAGCGGCGTGCAGATGTACAACACGCTGCACGCTCAAGGCAATATCTGAGGGTCAAGCAAGTGCTCTTTTTCGGTCCTTGAATCGACATAATTCACCCGAACCGGTAAGAGCCGCAGGCGTTACGATTGACCGTGCGCGCACAGGCTTTGAGGACGCTCTCGAAGCTAGACGTCGTTTTACACACGCCGATAGTTGCCCATTCCCCAGCCTTGAATCCGCCACTATCGCCCAGGCAGGGCATGCGCCCACGCAACGGCCGTCCGATTCTTCTGCCCTATTTGAGGGGTACACAATGTTTTTCCGCCTACTCTTGGCCACCGGCGCGGCGCTCGCGGCTGCTGTTGTCGCGACGCCGCTCGCGTCGGCAGACTCCGCGCAAGACCAACAGTTCATCGACACGCTGTCCAACCAGGGAATCACCTTTCCCTCATCCGACAGTGCAATTTCGGATGCGCACGCTGTCTGCAGCATGTTCTCCGACGGACAGAGTTTCGATCAGGTCGCCCAAAAGGTTGTCGACGCCAACCCGGGCCTGTCCGAATACAACGACGGGTTCTTCATCGGCGCATCCGTGAAGGTCTATTGCCCGCAATACAGCGACGAACTGCCGCAATAGGACCCGCCCAATCAGCCGTTGTCGCGCTCGGCCTTCAGCGCCGCGGCAAGGGTCGGATAGATCGGTAGGACGTCGGCGAGCCCCACCAGCGTCAGCGGCCGCGCGGTAATCGGTCGCGCGACGATTCCCAATTGCTGCGAACGTTGCAGTCGTTTCTGCGCGCCCACGAGGATGGTCATTCCCGCCGACGCGAAGAAATCGACGTCACTGAGGTCGATGACGACAGCGTCCGGTGCGGCGTCGAGGACGTTGTTGATTGCTTGTTCCATCGTGGTCGCCGTGGCGAGATCGATGGTGCCGCACACGGAGATCACCGCACTTCGATTCCGCCAGGCCACCTCGACGCGAATCTGGTCTTGCAGGCCGACGCCGTCAAAGAACTCGTTCGACCGTTCCATTCCTGTCATATCCCTCGCGTCGTCGGGTGTTCGACAAGCTTGGATACCCGCGGCCGCACCAGATACGCGCTGACACGAGCGCGAAGTCGGGTTTGGCCGCGGGCCGTGGAGGCACTCAACACTGCACCGAGAGTTGAGAAGTGAGGAAGATGCCGCAGGATCCCTCTAGTGCCGGGCCGCCACGGCATCCGGGCGCGACACTCGCGTTACGGTCGATTCCGGTCTCTGCCGTGGGTGCCGCACAGGTGCGCGAACAACTGCGCGCGTGGCTGTGGCGGTGCGGCATCAGTGCCGTGCAAATCAACGATGTCGTCGCGGCCGGCTACGAGGCAGTTGTGAGTTTTTTGGATCCGACCTGCGGCAGCGGAAGGATCGACCTGCAGGTCAGAGTCGACGGTGGCGGCGTCTGGCTATCGGCGTCCGGGCCCGCCCGCGAACCGGGGGTGAATGCGTCCGACGACGCTCGCTGGGATCTGCGGCTTATGTGTTGCTTGGCGCCGAAGTCGTGGACCGCGCACCTCTCGACCGGCGTCGTGATCACGTTGCACTGGCCTGAACCCGACTTCATCGCCGCGGCCACTGGTTAGCCAGCGGCGGCCGAACGGTCTTCGACCGACGGGTTCTGATGGTGGGGCGGGCGGGGCTCGAACCCGCGACCAATGGATTATGAGTCCACGGCTCTAACCGACTGAGCTACCGCCCCCAGCCATTCCGGCGTGCCGATGTTACCCAGCAGGAGCGGGCCGGCGCGATCCAGGTCGGTAGCGCCAGGTGCGACCGTAGGCTGAACCCGGCCTATCAGCTCAGGTGAAGGGATGTCTGGCGCATGCGCACGTTGTTCATCCAACTGCTGCGGCTCCACCAAGCGCTCTACGTGCGTACCGACGGCCGCATCGGCCATCGGTTGCTGTTCGGGACGCCCACGCTGTTGTTGTACAGCACCGGGCGCAAGAGCGGCCAGATCCGCACGTCGGCGCTGACGTACGGACGCGACGGTGATGACTACTTGATTACCGCGTCCAACGGGGGCGCGGCGAAACCGCCCGCATGGTTGTACAACCTGGAAGCCAAGCCCGAGTGCGAAATTCAAGTCGGCCGACAACGGCATCGCGTTGTCGCACGCTCGGTGTATCCGAAGGACAAGGCGGAATACCCGCGGCTGTGGGACATCGTCAACCGGGTCAATCACGACCAGTATCGCGAGTACCAGACCAAGACGGCGCGGCCCATCCCCGTTGTCGTGCTTACCCCCGTGCGCTGATCGGCTTGGTTCGGACAGACCGATTCCCCGGCTGTTAGGGACCAGCCGGGGAATCCGAGGCGACCCGCTACCTGGTGCTCTCGCCTGTGTTGCCGCGCTGATCGGCGCGCTCATCACGCGTGTCGCGGTGGTGGATACCCTCGGTGTCGATCTTCTCCTTGCGAACCGTGTCGGTGACGGTCTGCTTGTCCTCCACTTCGTCAACGGCGAGTCGCACCCTTTCGACGGGCACCGATTCCTTGGTCACATTGACTCGGTCCTCGTGCAGGGTCACCTCGTGGGTGTCTTCACCGATCTTTGTGGTGCCGGTCGCGGAGCCTTCCCTGATCGGCTCGCGCTCGACGCGCACCTCTTCGCGGGTCACTGGAACGGTGACCGATTGCTTTTCTGTGACGACGTATTTGCGCAAGCGTGCGGTTCCCGCGGCCTGACGTTCGGTCTCGACGTTGAGTCGTTCTTCGGACCGGGTCAACCCGTCGTTGGCGTGGCGGTCCGCGGTTGCGCGTTCACCCGTCGCGCGGTCACCAGACGCTGCACGATCACCCGTCGCACGATCACCCGTCGCACGATCACCCGCCGTCGCCCGCTCATCGGCCTGGCCGGTGCGGGCGTCGGCTGCGCGGTGGTCCTGCGGCTGCCCCTGACTGGCTGCGTGCCGACCATAGGTGTCCCAGTTGGACTTCTGCGGGTCGATCTTGTAGTGCGAGAACAACTGCCGCTCTTCCTCGGCACTGATCTCCCGGCCGTCGTCGAGATGTGGAGCATTCTTGACAGCGTCTTTGCTGACCGCGACGTTGAGCGCATCGCCCTCGTGCTGCGCGCCGGCCAACGGGACGAGCGAATCGGAACTGAACAGTCCGGTCGATACCGATACCCAGGTAGGCGAACCGGTCTCGTTATTCAAGTAGATCTCGTTGACCTTCCCGATCTTCTGACCCTGATGGTCATGAACGGTACTGCCGATGAGCGAGTCGAGTGTCTGCGACATATGGGTGATTCCTCCCGTTAAAAAGAATGAAAACTTCGGTATTTAAGAAATTGGCTACTTTTTAGCAACTTTCGGTAACGCGCTAGTCGCCAAGCGCATCCTTCGCCTTTTGAATTCCTTTATCGATTTGATCGTCATGACCGTCGAACTTCGACTTTGCCGCTTCACCAGCCTTATCGAGGCCCTGACCCACTTGGTCCTGGTGCTCGTTCAGGGTCTTTTTGACATCGTCAAATCCAGCCATGACAACCTCCTTGGTCGGGAAAAAGCAGAACATTCTCCTGCTTTTTTGAGTGGAGCTAGCAATCGGCTATTACCCCTGCGCGGCAAAAATCACACCTGCATCGGAAAAATTCGGCAAATTCCGACCGGACGTTGGTTATTGGAGCCGGGATGCGACCGAGGCCCACTACCGGATCAGCCCCGGGTAATCCGGGTGATCCCGCCACCTTCCGGCGATACGGCGCAACACCGTCATGTCATCGTCGTTCCACTCGGCGCGCGCCTTGATGTTCTTCGTGGTGCGCCAGAGCGCGTGATCCGCCACCTCGAGGTCGCCGCGACCGTCGTAGATTTCCCGCAGTCGGTCCAAGATGAATTCGGCGAACTCCACGCGCGTGAGCCTAGGCAACCGCCGCCGGGTTTTTGTCGGTCTCACCCGCCATACTGCGATCGAGACCGAACATCAGCAGGGGGAAGAATGTGGCAGATCATCGGCGTGCTCGTCGTCATCGCGATCGTCATCAAGCTGTGGCCGTTGTTTCTTGCGGTGGCGATGGGATGGCTGGCCTACAAACTCGCACCGCCTGTGTTGGCGTGGCATCGACGCCGTCGGGACACTCGCACAAAGGAACTCGACGCGATCCGCGCCCGCGCCGATCAGCAGCATCAGTGGTATCTCGTCGGTGACGCGCGCGGCATCTACGGCCGTTACCCGCCAGCGCGCTGAACCGAATCAAGCTATCTCACGTTCGCGGGTGAACTCGCAGCCCCGTCGGAGACTGCCGACGGATCGGTAGTGTCGTCGGAACTCTTGTCACGACGGCGCACATCGGCGGTGAAGGTCGCAATGACGCACAACACGGCGACGACGAAGCACGCCAGCGTGTACCAGGGGTTTCCGACGGGGTCACCATTGCGGGTGAGTCCGTTTGCGGCCTTGAGGAAGTCGGGCAGCGCGGTGATCCATAGCACGGCCATCACGCCGAGATACGCCACCGCGTAGTACCGGACGAAGTTGTTCGAGTAGTTGTCCGGCGGTCCTTCGCGCAGCCGCATCCACTGCCGAACCAGTACCACCACGGCGACAACCGCGACAACGGCGAGTTCCACCGCATACACGGCGCCTCGAACGGTCGAACTGTTCATGCCCAGCACCGTCGCCGGCAGCGGCAGGATGAATGTGCCGAGCGAAGCAAGCAGGCCTATGACGATTGTGCGCCAGACCAATTGGATGCCGGTGAATCGTCGGCCCCGATCGGCGTGGCGGCCCACGAAGTATTGGACGCACAAGGCCAGCGACATCGGCCACAGCGTGGCGAACACGACCACGCTGGGCAGTGGAACAGAGTCGAACATCGGCTGGTTCAGCGGGTTGGTCGTCGACCATTCCCACCACCGCAGTTGCGGGCCGATCTGGTCGAAGATCTCGTAGAACGCGTGGTGCACAAAGCCCACGCATGCCGCGCCGACAACAAGGCCGTATCTCCGGAAAACGCCGAGCATCCGGACGATTTCGAAAGCGACGGTGGCCATCAAGGGATAAATGGCGACTATGTAGAGCGGCAACCGTCCCCACAGGAAGTCGACCGTGAACACGTTGTGGGCGAACATCGTGTCCACATGGTCTTCGATGCCGAATGCCGCAGGAAAGTACAGCGGCGGTTCGATGACGAACAGATAAGCGGCGGCGCCGAACCACAGCACCACGTTCGTCGGGTCGCCGGTTCGGCGCAGCCGAACGATGGCGTACACCAGCGCCAGCACGGACCCGACAATGATGGTGAGCTCGAGAACCGGCAGCGTCCAGTTCTCCAGCGCGAACGGATTTCGCACTTCGACTAACCCACCGGCATTGCTGCAGGAAAAGCCGAGCTCGGTGGCCAACTGCGCGAACGTGGGCGAGCAGTGATCGGTCATTCGTCAGCTCCCTAGTTGGCTACGGCACCCGCGGTGTACCAGTGCGACACGTCGTAGCCGTCCTCGTAACGCCGGAACCAGACGTCGGCCAACGCGGGCAGCTTCTCGTGAGCCGGGTTGTGCCTGGGCAACTGGCTTCGCACGATTCCCGCCAGCGCGGTCAGCTGCTCGCCACGCGGCAGATGGTCGAAAGCGCGCGGCATCGGGCCGTAGTCCTGCGCCTGCAGCATCGGTAACAACCTGCGCAGCTTCTGATTTCGTCGGTATGAGGCAAACATCGACAGTGCGTCGATCTGGCGATCCTGCAGTGGCACATGCTTGTTGAAGCCTTCGCAGGCGATCCGGATGACGTTCAATACATGCCGAAAGATCGACGGTGCTACTCGCATGCGGTAGAGATCGCTGCCCACAACCGAATTGAAGATGATCAGCGCGGAGCTTCGATGCTCGACCTCTTCGACGAAGTGCCAGATGAACAACGATGCGACGCGATCGTCGCCGGGGCGAAACAGCGTGGATTCGTTGTCGAGCATCAGTTTGAAGACGGGAGTGAAGGTGGCCTCCAGATCTGCGGTGTAGGCCAACCGGTAGTGCAGCGAGGTTTCTCGGGTAAGCCGGTCGAAATCCGCGATGACCGCGTCCAGAGTCTCCTGCAGGCCCGGGTACCGCTTGATCAGCCCTTTGACGTGCTGGCGGTGCGCCGCCGAATGCTGGCCTTCCTGCCGCATGAACGCATCGGCTTCCTCGGCGACTTCGGGGTCGGTAATCAGCGGTTTTGTTTGCAGAATCATCTTCACGATCATCTTTTCGAATCCGATCGCGAGGAACGACACGGCGTTGGCCATGCTCGAAAATGCTGGATTCTCTTCGTTCCACAAGAAGGGGACGTCGTAGTCGGCGAAGGCGAAATTCATCTTTCGGACATGAAGGTCGGTCACTGGAACACCTCGTCATGAGCATGGGTTGCTGGCACTAATCATACAGATTAGCGATTCTCTGTATGATTACAAGAGGTGATAGCGTCAGGCCCTCGGTCGTGGTGACACCTAGGCAGGCACAGTGGCGAGAAGGCGCGGGTGGAACGGGAACCCACCGGAGACCGACGAGGAGGCGTCGCGCCGCATCGTCACTGCCGCTGTCGATCTGATCCGACAAACCGGTTCGGCAATCAGCATCGCCGACGTCGCCGAATCGCTGGGTGTCATTAGACAGACCGTTTACCGCTACTTCCCCACCGCCGACGCGCTGCTGCGGGCCGCAGCGATCGCGTCGGTCGACGGATTTCTGGACCGACTCGAAGACCATGTACACGGAATCAACGACCCCGCAGAAGCAATGACCGAGGGCGTGATCTTCACCCTGGCCGAGGTGCGCCGCATACCGCATCTCGGCATTCTTCTTACCGGCGCGTATCCGAACGTCCACCCGGATGGGCTGTTGTCACCGGAGGCCCAAGCCTTCGGCATGACGATGATCAGACGCTTCGATGTCGATTGGGCGCGATACGGCTACGACGACGTCGGGCTGCAGGAACTTGTCGAATACGTGCTGCGCACCATGCAGTCGTTCTTCATCTCGCCGGGCGACCGCAGCGACGACGAACTCCGCAGCTACCTGCATCGGTGGATGGGAGCGTCGATCCTCGCCCAGCGCTAACGCCCTCAGTCGCGGAATTCGCAGATCACCACTGGGATTTCGCGTGCTGTCCGCTGTTGATAATCTCCGTAGCCCGCGTAGGCGGAGACGATCTTCGGCCACAGATCGGCTCTCTCGTCCACATTTGCCGTTCGGGCGTGCACCTTTCGGCGCTGGCCATAGATCACAAGCTCGGCGTCGGGATTCGCTTGCAGGTTGCGGTACCAATCCGGGTTGCGATCATCACCGCCCTTCGATGCCACGAGCACCACCCGTCTGGAGTCGTGCACCGGCGAGGTGAGATAGCAGGACCGCGGTTGTCCCGATTTGCGTCCAACCGTGTGCAGTTCGACCACCGGCATCCCAAAGGGATTGGCGAGCAACCGGTTACCACTGACCTTGAGCACCACCCGGTGCGCGAAGTTCATCAGCTTCGCACCGCTGTCCTTCAACGTGTTGCTATGCATTGTTGGCTCCATTCGCGAAAGTGCTTTCAGTACTTCGGGGTTCCGATGTCGCCCGCGTAAGGTCTCGACGGGCCGCTGAGCAGGAAGGGCAGCGGGACGCGACGCTGTTTATCGGTGAATCCCCACGTCCCGATCCCGAGGTACTCCCCCGGCCGAACGCGTCGAATCTCGTCGATCATGTTGACGCGTCCGTTGAGCGTGTCGAACGGACGATAGTCGAGTTGATAGACGGGGCGCCCATCAAGGTAGGACGACGCGATTTTCGTCAGCATCGGCTGCCCTTGAACGCTGCGCCGGCCCAGAACCGCCCGGAACGCGTTGTAGCCGCGGCCAGCAGTCTCATCGACCGGGCGGAAGGCCTTGGCGCGCCAGCCGAAGATCGGGTTGTGCACCGTCACGAGACCGGCGATAGCGTTGAGGACGTCCGGCTGGCGCAGCAGTCGGGCATCGAATTCCCCGTCCATTTCCGAGATTGTGGGCGCCTCGAGGGTCTTGAATACTTCGATCAGATCTGGGACGGATAGCGTCGTCAAGTCTGCAGTGTGCTCATCGCGTGCGCTCGTCATCGCCGGGTCTCCTGTCGGTTGGTGTCGATTTCGGTAAGTCCGATCTTTGCTGCGCCCTGCACCAGTCCATCCAATCCGAACGCCTGCACCGGACCCACGACGCCGGGTGTGCGGGCAGCACCTGCGGCCAACTCGCCAGCGGCCCAGGCCATCAGCTCACCGGTCAGGGTGTAGACGTTCGGTCCGTCGACGTGCACCTCGCTGAGGACCTTGCCCGCACCGTCGCGAGTGACCGCGACGGCACAGGATCGGGTCTTCGACCGTTCGGTCAGGTCGGGTCCGCCGGGTGCACCAGCGAAGCGATTGCCAAACGAGTCGACGATCTTCTTGCCGGCGTCGACCTTGACCGCCACATTGGCCGCCGCGGAAAACATTTGGATGCCGAGCGACATCTCTGGGAACCAGCCGTTGTACACCTCGACCGACTCCAGTGACGGGAATTCCTCGGGTAGGAAGAACACTTCCGTGCCAGAAGCGAGGAAGGCACGCTTGGACTTCCCGCCGACGGTGAACTTCCGTGTCCACGACGCGGCGCGTACGTCCTCGAGCTTGGAGTTCCGCCACAACGTGACCGGACGCGTCATCTCGTTGGCGATGGTTTTGCGGGTGCCTTGGCTGAGACCCGTTTCCGGCCGGAATTTCGGGGTGACGAAGTACCCGACCTGCACCGATCGAGCCGCGGCACCGGCCTTCGTCAGCGCCAGGCTGGCCGCGAGAACGCCTGGTACATAGTCATTTCCGAAAGCCGGAAGCATCGTGGCACCAGTCTCGCGCGCCTGCGCGTCGTAACGTTCCCGGAGATCCCGGACGAAGCCGGTTTCCCCGGTGGAGTCGATGTAGTGGGCTCCGACGTCGGCGGCAGCCTGGGCCGCGGTGCGCCCGAATCGCTCGAACGGTCCGACCGTTGTGATCAAGACATCGCCGGGGCTGACCAGAGCGCGAACACTCCCGGGGTCGTTGACATCGGCGAACTGGTAGTCAAGTCCGCCGAGGCGCGTGGCCATCGCGGGAAGCAGGTCCCGCTCGTACGCCGCGAGAACCGGACGTGCGCCCTGGCGCAGGAGTGCATCGACGACGAGTCCGCCGGCATAGCCGGTCGCGCCGAAGACGACGATCTTGTTGTTCATCAGTTCTTCCTTGTGGCTAGGGCCATGGCATCGCGAATGGTGGAACCGGGGAAGCCGAAACGCTCGACGAACGGCCGGACCACGCCTGGCATGCGCGCGACCATGGCCAGATTCTTGGGTGCCACGATGAGGTCGGCGCGATTCTCGATGCCGTCGACGATGGCATCGACGACTTCTTCGATCGGGATCATCTTCCACATCCCGCCCGTGTTGCCGCCCCAGACCGCGGTGCCGGCCGGGTCCGCGTGGACTTCGTCCATCATCGGGGTGCGGAAGAACGTGGGATGAGCGCTGCCGACACCGACTCCGGCATCGCGCAATTCCAGCCGGGTGGCATCGGCCAGGGCCCACACTCCGGCCTTGCTGGCCACGTACGGGCCGTTCAGCGGTGAATGGATGAATGCAGCCATCGATGAAATGGCCAACAGGTACCCCTTGCGCTTCTCGACATGCGGTAAACCAGCACGGAACGTGCGCCACACTCCGCTGAGATTCACGTCGATCGCGCGCTCGAAATCATTGGGGTCGAGAACCGACAGTGGTGCCGAGGCGGCCGCCACACCAGCGTTAGCTATGACGACATCGATGCGGCCGAAATGCTCTGCGGCAGCATCCATTACGCTCTCGAGACCGGCGAGATCCCGCACGTCGGCTGACCAGCCGCGAGCTACGGTTGCGGGCCCGAGCTCGGCGGCCTGCTTATCGACCGCCTCCTGGCTGAGGTCGAACAGGGCCAGGTTGGCGCCGCGGGCGCGCAGGGTTACAGCAAGCGCGGCGCCGAGGCCGCCGGTGGAGCCGGTAATCGCGACGGTGCGTCCGGCGAGGTTGTACTTGGTCATCGGGGTGTCCTAGGGGTGGCGGGAACGTGGGCATTCAGGAAGGCGAGCTGGTCGGCGATGTTGATCTCGAACGCTTCACCGACATAGATGTCGAAGTGACCGGCGTCGTAGAGCTTGATCTCGCCCTTCGGCGCTTGCGCGGCGTATTTCTGGGTCGGGCCGGACGGAGCGACCGTGTCCGGTTCGCAGATCGCAAACAGGACGGGGCATTCGATGTCACGGGCGTAGCGGCCAGGGAAGTGCTTGATGAGCTGCAGCGCGAATCGGGCCGCCACCTCCGTGGGTGCGTCCGGGTTGTCACCGATAATGGCCTCGACCCCCGCGACGCAATCAGGCGCCGACATGAGGCTGGTCGATCCGGGCGGTCCGTACGTCGGAACCATCATGGGCGCGCGACCGAGACGAGCACCGACAGCGTCGGCAGCTGCGAGAGCGGTGACTTTCGCCGAGGTCGCCGGCGGGATCGCAAACGATGAGGCAAGACCATCGGTAAACGGGCACTGCGCGATTGCGGCCGCGATCCGCTTGTCGTGCGCGGCCGTGATGATCACGTGCCCGCCACCGAACGAAGTGCCCCACACGATGACCCGATCCGGGTCGATGCCGTCGAGGGTGCGGGCGTAGGCGACCGCGCTTTTCCAGTCCTGCAGCTGACTATTCACGTCGAGGAGATTGCGAGGCTCGCCGCTGCTCGCGCCGAAGTGACGGTAGTCGAAGACCAGGCACGCGTAGCCGGCTGCAGTGAAGCGCTCGGCGAAGGCGTCCAGCCGCATCTCCTTCACACCGGCGAGGCCATGGGCCATAACGATGATCGGTCGTGTGCTGCCGGTTGAGTCAGCGGGGCGGTACAGCCAAGCGCCGCATGTGCCGTCGTCGGAGGGGAAGGTTGCATCGGTTCTTGTCATGGCATCCAAGTTACCTAATTCGTTCTAGCTTTGGAAGTAGTTCCATTACTAGATTTACCTACATCCACGTGACGCTGCGCACATCTCCGCTTCAGTTTCGCAGTCTATGTTGACGACGCTTACATCTGCAAATACGCTATGTGTACACCGCAAACATTGATTGATCGAAGGATTCCGATGACATCCACGATGTTCAGCCCGCTCACGCTGCCGAACGGTTCGGTCTTGCGAAACCGCCTGGTGAAGGCGGCTATGGAGGAAAACATGGCGGGCGACGGCCAGCTGCCCACCAAGCGCATCCGTCGCCTCTACGAGCGGTGGAGCGATGGCGGCGTCGGGCTGATCATCACCGGCAATGTGATGGTTCACGCCGAAGCATTGACCGGTCCGGCCGGGATCGTGCTCGACGCGGACTCACCGCTCGAGCCGTTCCGGCAGTGGGCAGACGCCGCGCACCGCGGTGGCGCGAAGGTGTGGATGCAGATCAATCATCCCGGCCGTCAGGTCCGCGCCGACATGCCCGGTGTCGCGTGGGGGCCGTCGGCGATCCGTGTAGACATCGGCAAGCAAAGCAAGCGATTCGCCGAGCCGGTCGAGATGACCGCCGAGCAAATCGAAGCGACGGTCCTCCGGTTCGCCGAAACTGCGCACCGAGCCGAACTCGCCGGATTCGACGGTGTCGAAATCCATGCCGCACACGGCTACCTGCTCTCGCAGTTCCTCTCCCCCCTCGCCAACAAGCGCACCGACCGGTGGGGCGGAACGCTGGAGAATCGGGCGCGTCTGCTGCTGGACGTGGTCCGCGCCGTGCGTTCGAGGGTCGGCGCCGACTTTGCCGTCGCGGTGAAGCTCAACTCTGCCGACTTCCAGCGCGGGGGCTTCGACGCCGACGACGCCGGCCGGGTGATCGCCATGCTCGAACCGCTCGGGGTCGACCTGGTCGAACTGTCAGGCGGCAGCTACGAAAGCCCGGCAATGTCAGGCCGATCGGCAGACTCGCGAACGCTCGCACGCGAAGCGTACTTCCTCGAACTCGCCGCTGAACTGGCGCAATCCAGTCCCCTGCCACTGCTTTTGACGGGCGGCATTGCCCGCCGCCCGATCGCTGCGGAAGTACTCGAGAGCGGCATCGACCTCGTCGGGATGGGCACCGCGCTGGCCGTCGACCCCGAACTGCCGAACAAGTGGCGCGATAGCGGCGATGCCGTTGTGCAGCTGGCACCGGTCAGGATCGACGACAAAGCCGTCGCTTCCGCAGCAAGCATGGCACGCGTTCGCCAGCAACTGCGGCGCCTAGGCACCGGGCGAGCTCCGCGGCCGGGTATCAATCCGAAGCTGGCGCTCGCCAAGGAAACAGCGCACCAGAAGCTCGCGCTGCGTCGGTATCGAAGCTGGCTCGAGAGTCGGGTAACCGACGGCGCGACGCTCGAACGTGTTTGAACGACACACGCGTTCCGCGAATCGGCCCGCTAATTAGGACTTCGACGCATCACCACATCACTTCGGTCAACGACCGAAGTGATGTGCCACCTGCCAGCCTGCGATTTTGGTAGCAGTGAAGGGGTTTGGCGCTTCGTGCGCAACGCCGATCGACATCCCTAGTCTCCTGGCACCCGGCTGTGTGTTGGCATAGCGGTCCGCACGTTTTCGCATGACACCTGTCGGCGTTTTCCGATGTGACCGTTTTGTGTAGCGTCCTGTGTTTATGGGTGTGATGTATCCTGTGTTCAGGAGGTCTCTCATGACGTTGGCAGATCAGCGACCCGATCTAATCGCATACGCGGAAGCCACCCGCATGAGCGCGGCCGAACTTGTCACGGCGCTGCGGGGCATGCTGGGCGCCAAACTCGTGGCCTATCTGGGTGGGGTGAAGGAGACCCGCGCGGTTCGCCAGTGGGCCGAAGGCACACGAACGATCGCCAGTCCGGTCGACCAAGAGCGGCTGCGCATCGCATACCGAGCGGCCCGCATGATTACCGAACGCGACAGACCAGAAGTCGCACAAGTCTGGTTCCAGGGCCTCAACCCCACACTCGACGACCGATCCCCAGCCTGGCTGCTTCGCGAAGGTGCACTCGACGAAGTCGGCCCCCAAGTGCTAGCCGCCGCACGCCAATTCGCCTCCGTCGGATGAGGTGCGGCGACGAATTGCGCTCCACCACAACTGAATTCGGGAACCTAGTGTGCACCCGGCTCGAACACGAACTGGTGCACCGAATTCAGTCGCCGGCGGAACCCTCCCCGACTCATGGAGGCAGCCTCGACTGGCCGCCACCGCGGCGCTGAGCGGCTGGTTCGTCCTCCCCGGTCACGTGGAGTCTCTGCCTACGCTGCGAGCGAAGTTTCTGCCCCTGGCAGTGCATCTTGGGCTATTGGACGTCGACGCAGCCGCCATCCGCGACAGCCGACCGCGTGAACTCACCCAAGCCATGTCGAGCTGGTTTTATACCCAACCCAGCCCCGCCGGAGGGGATCTGACCGGCGTCGGATTCCAGTCCCGCCATGGCGACCGCATCCATCTGTGGGCCGGTCTACGAGCGCTCCGGCGACCCACCCGTGTCCCCAACCTCGTACCGATGACCGAAACCGCCATCAGCCGCGACGATCCTGATCTAGTCACGGCGATGGCCATACACAGGCTGACCTGGGCGACCTGAACACCGCGCGCCAGGTCCGGCGCGCACTTCGCCCGTCGTGCGATCGCGAGGTGTCTTCGAAATATTTCGGGCGGAACGAGCGTTGGTGAGCCGGTCCTCAGTCACCGTCCCGGAGTGGTGCCCATCCCGACTGCCCGTCCAGCAGGATGCTGACCCGGCGATGACCCAACGCAAGTACATGGCACGGGGTCGCGCCCACCCGCAGGCCGCCGCAGCGTTGGACCGCGCAGTCGCCGGCGTCGAAGCACGCCCGACGAATTAGTGTCCCTTTAATGACACCTTCGCCGTATCTGGTACGAAAATCGCCCCCTGACTCAGCGTCGTTCACACTGGTCAGAGGGCGTTTCCCTGCTCCCCCGGCTGGACTCGAACCAGCAACCGTCCGATTAACAGTCGGATGCTCTGCCAATTGAGCTACAGGGGAATATCCACCCGCCGCCGTGCGGTGGGCCGGAGACAGACTTTAGCCTATGGCCGCGACCCTTCCCAAATTGCCCGTGGGTCCCGCAGGCCACAGATGAGGCGGAGATGAACGACAATCGCTCGTTCGTCGGAGCCGACCGGGCGCGGGCGTCCCGCAACGCACAACCGGGTGCGAATCGACACACTTGCCTGCTGTCGGGCAGGATGGACGAGATCGCGGATCGGAGGAGCGCCGGATGATGAAGTTGCTGATCGGGGTTGCCGCTGGGTACGTGCTGGGTGCGCGGGCCGGTCGGGCACGATATGAGCAGATCAGCAAGACTGCGCGCGCCGTGTCCACGAGTCCGGTCACCCGCAAGCTTGTCAATGCCGGCCGGCAGAAGCTCTCCGATTCACTCAGCACGCAGCCGAAGCTGGAACCGCTGCGCCCGCTCCACGAGGAGACGACCATTCTCGTGCCGCACGAGCATTTGCGAAAGCAGGCCTAACCGACCGCGAAGTCGTCCGAGTTGCCCATTGCCTGCTCGAGCAGGCTCCGTCGGTACTGCTCCAAAGCGACCAGGTCTCCGAACAAGGCGTGATACTCGTCGGGCTGCTCCCCCGGTGAGATCCGCTGCAGTTTGGATTTCAGCTCGGCCACCTGCGCGCCGACCCACACCTCCTGCAACCGGGCCAGCACACCCGTGACGAATCGGGGCACAGCATCCTCGGAGGTCGGCAGCGGCTCGACGGCCAACTCCATCACCAGCGATCGCACGGCCAGATCATCGACCTGGTCCGCCACCGCATTCATCCAAGCACTGCCGGAAAGGCCTGCGGCCGTTCCTCCGGCCCCGGCGATGGCCGCGCGGATCGCACCGTACGCCGGGTGCGTAAAGGACTCGGGCGGCAGCGAATCGAAGACCGTGCCCGCTATTGCGGGATATTGCAACGCCACCTTCAGGGCGTTGCGTTGCGGCAGCAGCACCGGGTCGTTCGCGCTCGGATGCGGCGCCACGCTCTCCGCGCGCCGGCCGGTACTGCGGACCGCGGCACCGCCGTTGGCGCGTTCGGTTCGTCCCGCCTCCTCGCGCACCCGGCGCAGCACCGTAGGAATGTCGTCCCAGCCGACCCAGCCGGCGAGTTGGCGCGCGTAGTCGTCGCGCAGTGCCCGGTCTTTGATACGAGCCACCATCGGCACCGTCCGGCGCAGCGCCTCTACCCGGCCTTCACCGGTGTCCAAGTCGTATTCGCCGAGTACGGCCTGGATGGCGAACTTGAACATCGGCACCCGCCGCGCCACTAGGTCACGCAGCGCCGCGTCGCCCGAGCGCTGCCGGAGCTCGCAGGGATCCAAACCATCTGGGGCAACGGCCACAAACGTTTTGCCGGCCATCTTCTGGTCGCCCTCGAAAGCCTTCAAGGCCGCGGCCCGCCCCGCTTCGTCGCCGTCGAAGGTGTAGATGAGCTCGCCGCGATACCAGCTGTCGTCCATCAACAGCCGGCGCAGCAGGGCGAGATGGTCCTCGCCGAAGGCGGTTCCGCATGCTGCCACAGCGGTTTTCACACCTGCCAGGTGCATGGCCATCACGTCGGTGTAGCCCTCGACCACAACGGCCTGATGCCCCTTGGCGATCTCGCGCTTAGCGTGGTCGAGCCCGAACAAAACCTGAGACTTCTTGTACAACAACGTTTCCGGCGTGTTGACGTATTTGCCGGGCATGGTGTCGTCGTCGAACAGCTTGCGCGCGCCGAAGCCGATAATGTCGCCGGCGAGGTTGCGGATCGGCCACAACAGCCGACGGTGGAAGCGGTCGATCGGACCCCGCTTACCCTGCTTGGAAAGGCCTGCGGCCTCAAGTTCGGAAAACTCGAAACCCTTGCGCAGCAGGTGCTTTGTCAGAGTGTCCCAACCATCGGGCGCATAGCCGCAGCCAAACGCAGCGGCGGCAGCACCGTCGAAGTTGCGGTCGGTCAGGTACTTTCGGGCTGCGGCTGCGTCCGGCTCACGCAACCTCGCGGCGTAAAACTCCTGCGCCGCAGCGTTGGCGGCGACCAGGCGGGCACGGGTGCCGCGGTCGCGCTGCACGGAGGTTCCGCCGCCCTCGTAGCTGATGGTGTAGCCGAGCCGGTCGGCAAGCTGCTCAACCGCTTCGACGAAGCTGATGTGCTCGATCTTCTGCAGGAACGAATACACGTCCCCGCCCTCACCGCAACCGAAGCAGTGAAAGGTGCCGTGATTGGGGCGGACGTGGAATGACGGTGTCTTCTCGTCATGGAACGGGCACAAGCCCATCATCGAGTCGCCGCGCGGCGCCCGTAGCGACACGTATTCGCCCACGACGTCTTCGATCCGCACGCGCTCGCGGACCGCTGCAATGTCGCGATCAGGGATGCGTCCGGGCACGTGGGCAGTCTAGGCGCGATCGCTCAGCCGCGAGCCAGCGCCTCCAGGCGGCCCTCGGTATAGGAGGCGATCTGATCGACGATTGCGCGCACGCGCGCCCGATCGTCCTCAGCGTCATTCCAGGCCGGCAAGAGAGCCGGATCTAGCCCGTGCGGCGCTGATTCGAGCAGCCCGGCGGCCACGCGGTGAATCAACTCCCGCTGCTCTTCCTGGCGAATCCGGTGCCCGGCGTCGGACATCACGTAACGCAACGCGACGGTCTTGAGCATGGCCACCTCGGCTGCGACGATCGCCGGCACCACCAGATCCGCGTCATACCTGGTCAGCGGGTGTCCCCCGCCCTCGGCGCGAGTGCCACTGACCGCCGCGGTGGCGAACCGGCCGACGAGCTCGCTGGTCAGCCGCTTGAGTGCGACTGATGCGGCGACGGTGCCGTCGTATTTCGACACGGCCGCCACCACCGGCAGCGTCGACAGTCGTTGCGCCGCCTCCACCAGATCGTCTTCAGCCAGGTGCGGATGTCCGACGGTCCCGAGCCGAGCCAGTGCCCGTTGCTCGTCGGGATCGGCGAGCGCGCGCAGGTCGATGCGGCCCGCAATGACGCCGTCCTCCACATCGTGAACCGAATAGGCGACGTCATCCGCCCAGTCCATGATCTGCGCCTCGAGGCAACGGACCCTGTCGGCAGTGCCGGCACGCACCCACGCCAGCCGATCGGCGTCCTCGTCGTACGCGCCGAACTTCGATCCCGGACCGGTCCTGAGCCAGGGGTATTTCGTCGCTGCATCGAGTGCGGCGCGAGTCAGATTCAATCCGGCGCTGTCCCCATTGGCGTCCAGCACCTTGGGCTCGAGACGGGTGAGGATGCGCAGGTTTTGCGCGTTGCCCTCGAACCCGCCGTAGGCGTCGGCGAATTCATCCAGCGCCTTCTCCCCGTTGTGCCCGTAGGGCGGGTGGCCGATGTCGTGCGCCAGCCCAGCCAGGTCCACGAGGTCGGGATCACAGCCCAATCCGTCGGCAATGCTGCGACCGATCTGGGCCACCTCCAGTGAGTGCGTCAGCCTGGTGCGCGGGGTGTCGCCTTCGCGTGGGCCCATGACCTGGGTCTTGTCCGCGAGTCGGCGCAATGCGGCCGAGTGCAGCACCCGGGCACGGTCGCGGGAAAAGTCGGTGCGATGGTTCGCGCTAGTGCCGGGGACGCCCGCAGACTTCGGTGCTTCCGCCACCAACCGCTGCCGGTCGTGTTCGGTGTACGCCACGCTCACTGCCCTGCCGTGTATTTGAAGTCGGCGGAGAAGTGGGTGAGCTGGTACCAGAGCAACGCACCGGTCTCTCGGGCGATCCCGTGCGCCTGCGACTCGCGCGTCAGCACCGCGGGCCCATGCCGCGTCGGCGACGCCCACGCTTCCAACCCGTCGTCGCGAGCCATGGTCCGGGCGCGCAGCGAATGCCACGGGTCGCTGACCACCACCACCGAGCTCAGATCCCGCTTCCGCATCTCCGCGGCGACGGCCTCGATGCTCTTGAGCGTGTCGGAACCGGTCTCGACGGCGACGATGTTTCCGGCTGGTACGCCTGCGTCAACGAGATACATCTTCCCGGAGGCGGCCTCGGTGTACTCGTCGCCGGGTTGCTTGCCGCCGACGGTGATCACCAGAGGCGCGACACCTTTTTTGAACAGGGCGGCGCCCTGGTCCAGCCGAGCTTCGAACACCGACGACGGCGTACCGGAATACTGCGCGGCACCGAGGACGACGATCGCATCGGCTGGGGTGTCGTTGTTGATCCGCGCCACTTGCCACACCCGGATCGCAGTGCCGCCGACAAGGACGATCCCGATCAGCAGCGCGCCGAACACCAACCGGCCCGACCATCGGGCCAGCGCCGAGCCGAAACCGCCGCGCCTTTCGGGCATCGCGGGCTGGTTTACGTACTCAACGTCTGCCGATCTCACGGGTCAAGTCTGCCAGTCGGTGCGCCGAGGACCCGGCAGCGAGGCTGCGCGTCCGCGCGACAACAGGCAGAGACGACCCCCGGAGACAATGCGACAGACCGGACAATTGCGGATAAGTTCGACCTCATGCCGTCGTCTGTGTGGCCCCGCTTGGCCGGCCTGCTTCTGCTGCTCGGCGCGTTGACGCTGGCCAGCCCGACCATCGGTCGCGCAGACCCGCCCCAGCGACTGCCCACTCAGGTCACCGACGAGGTAGCTGCGCTCGATGCCGCCGGACGCGCGCAGGTGCAACGCGCGATAGACGCCCTCTACACCGACCACAAGGTGCGACTCTGGGTGGTTTACGTCGCCGACTTCGCCGGCCAAGGCCCGCAGGACTGGGCGGCGCAGACCGTCGCGATGTCGGGGCTGGGCGACCGTGATGTGTTGCTCGCGGTGGCGATCAAGGACCGGGCCTACTACTTCGACGTTCCGTCGGGCCTGGCCAACGTAGGCAGCGGCGACATCGACGACATCACGATCAACGCGATCGAGCCGGCTCTGCACCAAGGCGATTGGGCGGGAGCTGCAGTGGCGACGGCAGCTGGCCTCAGTACGGCAATGGCAGGCAACGGATTTCCGATCGGGCCGGTGGCGATCGGCGGGGCGGTCGTAGTCGTCGGCGCTGGCGGGGTGATGCTCTACCGCCGCAAGCGCAACCGCGACCGAGCCCGCGCAGATCTCGACCGGGCGCGGCACGTCGACCCGCGGGACGCAGATGCCCTTGCCGCCCTTGCGCTACCCGCGCTTGATCAGCGGGCGAAAGACATGCTCGTACAGATGGACAACGCTGCGCACAGCACTGCAGAGGAACTTGACATCGCCCGTTCGGAATTCGGTGATGCTGCGGTGCAACCGTTCGTCACCGCGTTCGAGCAGGCGAAAAGCACTCTGGCGCGGGCATTCGCAATCCGTCAACGCCTCGATGACGCCGTGCCCGAGACGGCCGAGGAGCGACGGCACATGTTGGTAGAACTGATCACCACGTGCGCCACCGCGGGTGACGAGCTCAGCGCCAAGGTCAAAGAATTCGACGACATGCGCGACCTGCTCATCGACGCTCCGCAGCGCCTGGATGCGCTCACCCAGCGGGTCGTCGAAATCACCACGCGCATCCCCGAATCGGAAGCAACACTGATGCGACTGAGCGGCGAGTTCCCTGCGCCAGCACTGGCGCCGGTGCACGACAACGTGCGGATCGCTCGCGAAC
This sequence comes from Skermania sp. ID1734, assembly GCF_007489285.1. Taxonomy (GTDB): domain Bacteria; phylum Actinomycetota; class Actinomycetes; order Mycobacteriales; family Mycobacteriaceae; genus ID1734. The sequence continues at coordinate 197,760 of NZ_VLIY01000006.1, read as the reverse complement.
GCCTTGCCCTCGCCGAACAGGCCATGGCGTCGGCGCGCGAGTCGATAGCGCTGCCGCCGGGTCGACAGGGGCCCGCGGTGGACGCCATACGATCCGCCGAAAGCGCGTTGTCGCAATGCGTTTCGCTACTCGACGCGGTCGACCATGCGGGCGAGAACATCCGGCATGCTATCGCCGCGCTGCCCTCGGCGCTCGACGATGCGAGGCGTGATATCGCCGCGGCAACAACACTTTCCGCCTACGGTGGTGGACCGCTCGCACTCGCCAGGGCGAGTGCCGAGCAGGCGATCGCGCGGGCCGAGGCGGCGAAGGATACCGACCCCCTCGGTAGTTTCACCGCACTCGCCGCCGCGGACGTCGAACTCGACAAGGCACTGGCTGCTGCCGGTACTGCGCAGCGCGATGCCCAACGTCTGCAACAACAGATCGACCAAGCCCTCAGCACCGCGAACGCTCAGATAGCTGCGGCCAGCGACTACATCGCCACCAGGCGCGGAGCCGTCAATGCCCAGGCACGCACCCGCCTTGCCGAAGCGCAACGGCAACTCACGCAGGCACAGCAAGTCCGCAACGCCGACCGATCGGCCGCGCTCAGTCACGCCCAGTCCGCTGCACAACTCGCCTCCCGCGCGCTCATGGTCGCCCAGGCGGATGTGGCGCAATGGCAGAGTCGCGCGCCATCGTCGAGTTCGGGTTCCGACGCCGGGGCGGTTCTCGGCGGGATTTTGTTGGACAGCTTCCTGCGCGGCTCAATGCGTGGCCGCGGCGGTTACGGCGGTTACCGAGGCGGCTCATCCGGCGGTTCGAGCAGTTCTGGGCGGATGGGTCGAGGTGGCCGGTTCTAGACGCAGGTCGAGCTAGTCGAAATGCACATCGTCCGCGCAAAATCGCGTGCAATTCGACTAGCTCACGGGTGGGCATGGGCACACCCAGCCAACCGTGGCGACTGGCTAGCCTTGATTAGTGCTTACCAACCCGTTACCGCGCTTCGCCCGATACCTCGCCACCCACGAGTGGGTGATGCGCATGCGGCCACTCATCATGCGGCTCGAGGCGTTCGTGCGCTGGCTTACCCGCGGCCGGATGGGCGTGCTCGATGTCGCGGGATTGCCGTCGGTACAACTGACTGTTCCAGGACGAAAGACGGGCATCCCCCGTACGACGCCACTGCTTTACGTGCCCGACGGCGATCGCAAGCTGCTCGTCGGCTCCGGCTGGGGCGAGGTGAAGCATCCGGCGTGGTCGGCGAACCTGAAGGCCGCCACGAACGTCGGCATCCGCGAACGCGGCCAGCAAACCGCAGCCACCTCACGTTTGCTCGAGGGTGTCGAGCGCAAAGAGGCGTGGAACACCGCGGTCAAGTTCTGGCCCGGCTATGAGATGGAGCATCGGCGTTCGGGCGGACGAGAGTTCCGCATCTTCGAGATTCGGGTCTAGCGGCCCTTCTCAAGCTCCGATCAAGCGCTGCGCCAGGTAACCCGGCACCTGGTCGAGCGCGACCCGGTCCTGCTCCATCGAGTCGCGCTCACGCACGGTGACCGCCTGGTCGTCGAGGGTGTCGAAGTCGACCGTGATGCAGAACGGGGTACCGATCTCGTCCTGACGACGGTAACGGCGCCCGATCGCACCGGCATCGTCGAAGTCGACGTTCCAGAACTGACGCAATGCAGTGGCGAGATCACGCGCTTTCGGCGTCAGATCGGCGTTGCGGCTCAGCGGCAGAACTGCGGCCTTGATGGGCGCGAGTCGGCGATCCAGTCTCAGAACGGTCCGTTTGTCGACGCCGCCCTTGGCATTCGGCGCCTCGTCTTCGGCGTAGGCGTCGACCAGGAAAGCCATCAACGAGCGCGTCAGGCCGGCCGCCGGCTCGATGACGTAGGGAATGTAGCGCTCGCCGGTGACCTGGTCGAAGTAGCTCAGTTCGGTGCCGGAATGCTTCGAATGAGTAGTGAGGTCGAAGTCGGTCCGGTTGGCGACACCCTCGAGCTCGCCCCACTCGCTGCCCTGGAAGCAGAAGCGGTACTCGATATCCACCGTGCGCGTCGAGTAGTGCGACAGCTTTTCTTTCGGGTGCTCGTACAGACGCAGGTTCTTCGGGTCGATGCCGAGGCCGGTGTACCAGTCGAGGCGGGTGTCGATCCAGTACTGATGCCACTGTTCGTCCTCGCCCGGCTTGACGAAGAATTCCATCTCCATCTGCTCGAACTCGCGGGTGCGGAAGATGAAGTTGCCGGGGGTGATCTCGTTGCGGAAGCTCTTGCCGATCTGGGCGATGCCGAACGGCGGCTTCTTGCGCGAAGTGGTCAGCACATTCGCGAAGTTGACGAAGATGCCCTGCGCGGTTTCCGGGCGCAGGTAATGCAGGCCCTCTTCGTTGTCGACCGGGCCCAGGAAGGTCTTGAGCAGGCCCGAGAACGGCTTTGGTTCGGTCCACTGCCCGGGTTCACCGGTCTCCGGGTCACGGATGTCGGCCAAGCCGTTGGCCGGCGGGTGGCCGTGTTTCTCCTCGTAGGCCTCGATCAGGTGGTCGGCGCGGTAGCGCTTGTGGGTGATCAACGACTCGACGAGCGGATCCGTGAACGTCTCGACGTGACCGGACGCTTCCCACACCTGACGCGGCAGGATCACCGACGAGTCGAGGCCGACCACATCGTCGCGGCCGGTGACGATCGAGCGCCACCACTGCTTCTTGATGTTTTCCTTGAGCTCTACTCCGAGGGGACCGTAATCCCACGCCGACTTGGTACCGCCGTAGATCTCGCCGCACGGATAGACCAGACCTCTGCGCTTGGCCAGGTTGGCGACGGTGTCGATCTTGGACTTAGGTGCCACGGTGTCGGTACTCCATCTCGGTGCGGTGCGTGCCGGTACGCGCCCCAAGCGTATCGGCGCAGCACACGATGGTTGTCGGATGGTCGCCGTATCGGTGCTCGAACCTGCCCGTCGCCTCTGCTCAGCCGTCCAACCCCCGTGCGTGAAACTTCACGCTCCCGCGTGAAGTTTCACGCACGGGGGTTGGGGTGCGCCCACCGCATGTTTGACATGCACAAATCGGCATACCAACATGGAATTGATTTGCAATAAGGCCAGTAGTGGAGGATTCAATTGGGCACCGTCGGCCACGAGCCAGGCACCGTGGGCGCCGATCACTACCCCGAGATACCGGTTTCACCGCCGCCGCCCAAAGCGACTCTCGACTCCGCGGGCGAAATTTTGCGCGCCCTCGCGGCGCCGGTCCGCATCGCGATAGTTCTGCAGCTCCAGGCGTCGCCGCGCTGCGTGCACGAACTTGTCGGCGCACTCGGCGTCGCGCAGCCACTGATCAGCCAGCATCTGCGGGTGCTCAAGGCCGCAGGAATCGTGCGCGGCAACCGGACCGGTCGTGAGGTTCTTTACGAACTCGCCGACGAGCATCTTGCGCACATAGTCGTCGATGCGGTCGCCCACGCCGAGGAAGGCTGAGCGGTTGACCGAGCGGACACGCACTCGCAGCACCCGCCAGCGCAGCGCCATCTCGGCACTGCTCGACGACATCGACGAATTCCGATCGGCGCAGGAACTCCATGACGAACTGCGCAGACGCGGCGACGGCATCGGGCTCACCACCGTTTACCGCACGCTGCAAACCCTCGCCGACGCCGGCACCGTCGACGTATTGCGCACGGACACAGGAGAATCCGTGTACCGCCGGTGCTCGTCGGGGCACCACCATCACCTGGTCTGCCGCAAGTGCGGCTACACCGTGGAGGTCGAAGGCCCGACTGTCGAGCAGTGGTCGCAGTCGATCGCCGACAAGCACGGCTTCACACAGGTGAGTCATACAGTCGAGGTCTTCGGCGTGTGCAACAAGTGCAGCTGACCCTTACGGCAGCAACCCCTGCCGGCTGCGATCCGCACCGGAAAGCACCAGCAGCAGCATCGTCGTCAACGCTTCATCGCTGAGGCCGACCGCCGGAAACGTGTAGCGCATGATGACGTCGGCGAGTTTGCCGTTGCCGATGATGGTGATCGTGCCGAACTGCAGCGCGTTGTTGCGGTCTGCCACCCGCTTGTGCAACGCCGGTCGCAGCGGCCGGTCCCACGCGAGTACGCATGTCATGGAGAGCACGTCGAGCCCCGGCGACAAGGTCACGGCCCGCAACGAACACAGCGCGCCGCCGTATTCGAAACCCAGCGACCCGTCGTCGTTGACCCGCACCTCCATCAGCGCCGCGAGCGCGGCACGGGCACGTTCCTGCAGTTCTTCGGCAGCCAGGTCACTCATCGTCATCGTCCTTCACGCCGCCGAAGCGTCGGTCACGGGAGGCATATTCCACACACGCGGCCCACAGATCACGTCGGTCGAAATCGGGAAAAAGCTTGTCCTGGAACACGAATTCGGCATATGCGGACTGCCACAGCATGAAGTTCGAGGTGCGTAACTCCCCGGACGGCCGCAGAAACAGGTCGACGTCGGGCATCTCGGGCTCGTCGAGATAGCGCGCGAAAGTGGACTCGGTGATTCGCTCGGGGTCGAGTTGACCGGCCGCGGCACGTCGCGCGATTTCGCGTGCGGCGTCGGCGATTTCGGCCCGACCCCCGTAGTTGACGCACATGGTCAGGGTCATGACGTCGTTGTCTTTCGTCAGCTCCTCGGCAACCTCGAGCTCCTTGATTACGCTGCGCCACAACCGCGGCCGACGCCCAGCCCAGCGCACCCGCACACCCATGGCGTGCATTTCGTCGCGGCGGCGGCGGATGACGTCGCGGTTGAATCCCATGAGGAAGCGCACCTCTTCAGGACTTCGGCGCCAGTTCTCGGTGGAGAACGCGTACGCGGAAAGCCATTTCACGCCGATCTCGATGCAGCCCTCGACGGTGTCCATGAGCACCGCCTCGCCGCGCTCGTGCCCGGCGGTGCGCGGCAGTCCGCGCTCCTGTGCCCACCGGCCGTTGCCGTCCATGACCAGCGCGACATGTTGTGGCACCAGTTCCGGTTGCAGTCGCGGCGGCCGGGCGCCGGACGGGTGTGGGCTCGGTGGCCGGATGGTGCGGCTAGGCGCTGCTAGCGGTTCGCGGCGTCGAATCACGGTCCCTATCCTGCCCGACCGCGATTTCCGCGTGGGGCTGATGGCGCTCGATCAACGGCAGGGTGCGCAGTTGCCGTTCGAGGTGCCACTGCAGGTGCGCCGCGGTCAGGCCGCTGGCCTGACGCTGGACCGATTCGGAGATCGTCTCGGTGAAGGCCCAATCGCCGCGACGCAAGGCCTCCATCAGGTCGAGCACGCCGGGTGAGGGTATCGCCGATCCGGCGGGCCGGCAGTGCACGCACACCGCTCCCCCGGCGGCCACGTGGAATGCCCGATGCGGTCCGGGCGTGGCGCACCGCGCGCACTCGTCCAGCGCCGGCGCCCAGCCGGAAATCCCCATGGCCCGCAACAGGTATGCGTCGAGGATCAGTTGCGCGGGCCGGTGCCGCTCACTCATCGCCCGCAGCGCCCCGACCGTGAGGTGGTGCAGACGCGGGGCCGGTGCGCGTTCTTCGCCGGAAAGCCGCTCCGCGGTCTCGAGCACGGCACAGGCGGTGGTGTAGCGGCCGTAGTCGTTGACGATGTCGCCGGCGAACGCGTCCACGGTGTGCACCTGGGTGACTATGTCGAGATTGCGGCCCGGATGCAGTTGCAGGTCGATATGCGCGAACGGCTCGAGCCGCGCGCCGAACTTCGACTTTGTGCGCCGCACACCCTTGGCGACCGCGCGGACCAGCCCGTGCTGCTGGGTGAGCAGCGTGACGATCCGGTCCGCCTCGCCGAGCTTATGCTGCCGCAAGACAACTGCATTGTCTCGATACGGCCGCATTGGTTCATTCTCCCACGGTGGGGCGACAGGTTGCGGGAAGCGCGGCCCGCAGATTCGTGATACTGTTCGTTCGAACGAACAGGAGGATCGATGAACCTGACCGACGTCGGTTTGCAGGATTTCGCCGCCGCACTCAGAGACGGCCGGATCACCTCGACCCACGCCGTCTCCGACGCGCTCGACCGCATCGACAGCAGCCAATCGACGCTGAACGCCTTCCGTGTTGTGCGCCATGCCGCGCTCGACGAGGCCGCCGCCGCGGACCGGGCACTCACGCAGGGCACGGACCTTCCGCTGCTCGGGGTGCCGATCGCCATCAAGGACGACACCGACATAGCCGGTGAGCCAACGGCCTTCGGGTGCGCCGGCGACTTCCCGCGCAAAACCGAAGACGCCGAGGTGGTCCGACGCCTCCGTGCGGCCGGCGCCGTGATCGTCGGCAAGACCAACACCTGCGAACTCGGCCAGTGGCCCTTCACCGACGGCGCCGCTTTTGGCTACTCGCGCAACCCGTGGAACCGCGACCGCACTCCCGGTGGTTCCTCCGGCGGCAGCGCCGCCGCCGTCGCCGCGGGACTCGTGCCTGCCGCGTTGGGATCCGACGGTGCCGGGTCGGTGCGCATTCCGGCCGCCTGGACCAACCTGGTGGGCATCAAACCTCAGCGTGGGCGCATCTCCACCTGGCCGGACGCGGAAGCTTTCAACGGCATCACCGTCAACGGCCCGCTCGCCCGGACAGTCGCGGACGCCGCACTGCTGCTCGACGTCTGCTCCGGCAATCACGACGGGGATCTGCACCGGCCGCAGCCGATTTCGGCCGTCGACGCGGTCACCGCCGATCCCGGACCACTTCGCATCGCGCTGTCGTACCGGATTCCGTTCACCGCCACGCGCACCGCGCTGGACCCGCAGGTTCGCGCGGGCGTGGAGCGGATCGCCGCGACGCTGCGCAGGCTCGGCCATACCGTCACGATCGCCGACCCGGCATACAACCTGCTGCTGTCCGCGTCGTTCCTGCCGCGCGCCACCGCGGGGGTCGACGCCTGGTTGCGACGAGTTCCCGACCGCACGCTCGTCGACGCGCGGACCCGTGCGACAGCGCGCACGGGACAACTGCTGGGCGGGTTGCCGCTGCGAGCTGCGCGCCGGGCCGAACGGCTCCTGCACAAGCAGATCGGCGCCATCTTCACCGACTTCGACATCGTCCTCGCGCCAACCACCGCCACCCCGCCCCCGCGGGTAGATGCCATGGACAACCAAAGCTCCTGGGCCACCGACAAACTCATCACCGCCGCTTGTCCTTACGCGTGGCCGTGGAATGTCCTGGGCTGGCCCAGCGTCAATGTCCCGGCCGGGTTTACCGACGACGGCCTGCCCATCGGCGCGCAACTGATGGGCAATGCAAATGCCGAGCCCAGGCTCATTTCGGTTGCGGCCCAGCTAGAATCGGAGCTGCGGTGGGATCTGCAGCGGCCGGAGCAATGGTGGTGAGCGCACGCGAGCGCATTCTGGCGGCCGCACTGCACATCGTCGCGACCAGTGGCGTGGCGGCGGTGTCGAACCGTCGAATCGCCGCCGAGGCAGAAGTTTCCCTCGGATCGATCACCTACCACTTCCCCACACAGACCGATCTGCTGCGCGAGTCGCTGCTCAGTTTCGTCACCGACGAGACGCGGCGCCTCCAAGAACTCACCACGCAGTTGCAGGACAGCGTGCTCACGCTGGCGGAGGCGGCGGCAACGGTGGAACGGATTGCGCGCGAATTGTCGTTCACCGAAGGACAATTCGCGACCTTCGAGCTCTACCTGCAGGCCGGCCGAGACCCGGAACTGCGCGACGCCGCCGCGCGGTGCTTCGCCGCCTATGACGACCTCGCCGCGACGGTGTTGGGCGCGCTCGGGGTGCCCGAGCCGGAGCGTAGAGCAACCGCGGTCGTCGCCGCGGTCACCGGTGCGCAGCTGCGGCGATTAGCCACCGGATCCGACCCGACGCTCGCCGCGGTCCTGGTCGACATTCTCGGCGTCGATCTACCGCAGTGATCTAGGGCGGCGAGAGAGCGGGAGCCGGTTCTGCCGCGCTACCCGGAATCTCCACCCGCCGGTTCTCGGCATCGGCGTGCACGATGGTGCAGGCCATCCGACGACCCGGCGGCAGGATACGGATTGTCACGCGAGACCCGGTCGCCCGATCCAGTTCGCTGATCGCCGTCTGCACAATCGCATCCACCCGATCCGTCGGCGGTTGACCGTCGTTGAGCAGCACCACCTCGACCCCGCGCGCCCTGGCCCGGGTGGCCGCATCGAGCAACTCTTCGCTGGCGATGCCGCGCGCACGGATGCGATCACGCAGCCGCGCCTCCACCAGCAAGGCGGCCAACCGTTCGGCGTCGTCGAGCGTGCCGTCCCGACGGATAAGCGCAAGCACCGGGCGGGCGATGTCGTCGAGGTAGGCCAGTTGCTCGTCGCGCTCACGCAATCGAGCCACGGCACGGGCGCGATCAGCGGTCACCACGACCGTGCGCTCGCGAATGCTGTTGATCCGCCGGACCTGCCTGCGCATTCCGATCGCGAACAGCGTGCACACGACGGTGAGCGCCAGTTGCCACGGCAGCTGCCCGTAGAAACTGCCCTGCACGGGATGGTGCGACACGGCCTCCCAGCCGGTGTACGTGGCGGCCGCGCTCAACGCTCCGATCCAGGCGAGCCCGAACCGCCCACGTACGGTGAGAAAACCCATGAGCAGCGCCGCCGGTGTCCACGCCCAGGTGGCATACATCGGCGACGGCGCGTCGGCCCGCGCCATGGTCACGATGTTGCACACCGCCACCACGACGGGGATGACCGCCATCGCTGCTGCCGGTCGCACCGGCATAGGGTCGGGACCGGGCCGGCACAGGATGGCCGCACCGATGAACAACGCAATGAGCGCGACGGCGAAGGGGACGCCGAGCATGCTCGGATCGTCCCAGGCGCGCATGGATTCGCCGGTGATCCAGGTGACGGCCAAAACGACGGCGGCCCGGCTGTAAAACCGCACCATCGTCGGTGCATCGGTCGACCGCGATTGCCCAATGTCGGGGGCTGCCGTCTCCGCCAGCGCCGTTACCGAGCTGCCCGTCGGCGCAACCACTTCCACGACGGTGCCTTTGCCTGGCGCGGCGCTGATCCGCAACCGCGCGCCCTCACAGCGTTGCACCCGAGAGTGTGCGATCTGCAGGCCCAGGCGCGCCCTGGACACTCGTTGCGGGTCGAAGCCCGCTCCGTCATCGGCCACGCGGACCACGATGTTGCCCTCGGCGATATGTGCGTCGACCCGTCGAATCACAGTGCGACCGGGCAGGTCTGCGTGTCGCATGCTGTTGCGCAACGCCTCACCGCTCACATCGCGGAGCAACTGGGCAACACTGACCGACAGTGCACAGTCTGAATCACCGCCAGACATCGAAAATCGAACCGCCGGGCAAATGGTCGTGCAACTCTGCTTCAGCCGGGCGACGAATTCAGCGAGCGGCAGGACGGCGTCCGCGGCGTTGTCGGCGGTCAAACCGTCGAGGGTCTCGATCGCCACCCGCGCGGCATTGCAGGCGACCACCGCGTCGCCGCCGCGGCCACCCGTCAGCAAGGCGGCCAGCACCGTGTCGTGCACCAGACCGTCCAACCGAGCCCGCTCGACCGAGCGCGCGGACACTTCGGCACGGTGCGCGGCCGCGCTACGCAGCGTTTCGGTGTCGGCGTCCAGCGTGGCGGCACTGCCCAAGGCTCGCAACATGATTCCGGCGAACACCAGGCCCAGCAACGTCTGCCCGACGAACGCCTGGCTCACCCGGAAGACCCCCGGATCGATGGCCACCCACCACCAGACGAACGCGCCCATCCCGACCTGAACCGGGATGTAGGCAGCCACCAGCCACCCGGGCATGATCAGCACCGCGGCCGCACAGACCCCGGGCGGTGTCGCGTTGATCCAGAACGTGCCCGAGTCGACCTGCACGTGAGCGCGCGTGGCGAACCATGGAACCAGCGCATACACGACGACGGAACCCGCCACCCAGACGCTCACGACCGCGCGCAGCCAGGTAATCGGCAACCACGCCGCACCGACCACCATTACCAGCGGCGGCAACAGCACGCAGAGGGCGCCCAGAGCGTTGCCCCATGGAGCCGACCACGCCAATTGAGTTGGAAGCGGTGGATTGAGCACGAGTTGAAACAGCACGCCCGCCACCCCGATGGCCAGGCACACTATGCGGTAGGTGCGCTCGAGCGCCGTCGTCGCGTTCGCCAGCCCCCGGCCAGACCAGAGCCGGCCGCCGGCATGCGACGTAAAGCTGCTACTGAGTCTGATCTCGCAGGCCCCCGTACTTCTGCCGGATCCGGCCGAGGTACGCCGTCAAGGTCTCCTCCGACAACCCCGTCATCGCCGAGACTCGGGGTGCGGGTTCACCCGACGCGAACAATTCGAGCACTTGACGCTGGCGCGGTGTCAGGTTCGCCTCGGTGAATTCCCAGTCGGCGTCGATCGCCGCCGCCCAGTCCGTCGTGACCACCTGGCGGCCGGCGACCGCGTCCCGAATAGCTTGCACCACAACAGGAGAGCGCTCGGACTTGCGCACCACGCCCAGCACGCCGGCCCGCGCGGCGGCCCGAACCAGCTGCTGCTCCTCACCCGACGTGAACACCAGGGCCTCGATTCCCTTGTCCCGCAATAGCGCAACATTGCCCGACGGCGTGGACCCGTCCGGCAGTCGCAGATCGAGGATCACCAGATCCAGCGTCGACGTGATGGCGAGGAGTTCGGGCACGGTGGGCGCGGTCGCCACGATCGTCAGATCCCGCTCGTCGGCCAACATCCCCTTCAGTCCGAGCACGGTGGATTCGTGGTCCTCGACGACGCCGATCCGGCATGGCACCACCTCGAGCTCGGTGACCGCCTCCGCGAAATTCGTCCCGGTGGAGATCCGCGTCCGCTCCATGGGCGATGTGGACGCGCTGCTGGATATCACTTCCTCGGCGGCCGCCGCGAGTTCGCCCGCGGATTGATAGCGGCGGTCGGGAAGCTTGGCCATGCCGCGAGCGATCACCGCGTCGAGTCCGACCACGGCGTCACCGACGAGGGTGCTCGGCCGCGGCGGCACCGTGTTGAGGTGGTGGTAGAACTGTCGTTCCGGTCCCCCGCCATACGGCGTTGTCCCGGTGAGGCATTCGTGCAACACGCAGGCCAGTGCATAGACGTCGGTGCGGGCGTCGATGACGTCGCTGGTGAACCGCTCCGGCGCCATGTAGGGCAGGCTGCCGATTGCCGCACCCGCGGTCGTGAGTCCCACTTCGCCAGAGGCGCGAGCGATGCCGAAATCGATGAGATACACGAAGTCGCGACGCGCCACGAGCAAGTTCGACGGCTTCACGTCGCGATGGATCAGGCCCTGGGCATGGGCGGTGTCCAGCGCGCTGGCGGCCTGGCTGATGATCGACACGGCCCGCTTCGGCCGCAGCGCTCCCTCGCGCGCCAGAATCTTGGACAGATCTTCACCGTCGATGAGCTCCATACACAGATACAGATGCCCGTCGATCTCGTCGGCGTCGTGGATGGGGATCACGTGCGGGTCGCGCAGCGCGCCCGCCTTGCGTGCCTCACCCCGGAAGCGTTCGCGATATCGCTCGTCGTCGGCCAGCAATTGGGGCAACACCTTCACCGCGACCGGGCGGTCGAGCCGGGTATCGGTGGCGCGATACACGCGTCCCATTCCGCCCTGGCCGATTACGTCCAGCAGCCGGTAGCGACCGAATACGACCTCGTCCATCATCGCCCCGCACCCGCGTTCGTGCCTGCGACAACGCGTCAGTACTGAGTCAACGAGCACCCATAACGATTGTCAATGGCCAACCGGGCGCCGATTCGCACCTAGAAGCCCAGTTTTCCCAGCTGCTTGGGATCGCGTTGCCAATCCTTTGCCACCTTGACATGCAGGTGCAAGTAGATCCGCGTGCCAAGCAGCTTCTCGATCTGTCGCCGCGCCGCGGTGCCCACATCGCGCAGCCGCGCGCCGCCCTTGCCGATCACTATCGCCTTCTGGCTGGGGCGCTCTACGTAGAGCAGCGCGTGCACGTCGAGCATGTCCGGGTTCTCTTCGCGTTCGAGGACCTCCTCAATCACCACGGCCAGCGAGTGTGGAAGTTCGTCGCGGACGCCCTCGAGCGCTGCCTCGCGAATCAGCTCGGCCATGAGCGTTTCTTCCGGCTCGTCGGTCAGTTCGCCGTTCGGGTAGAACGCCGGACCGGGCGGCAGTTCACCGGCGAGGACGTCGACGAGCACCTCGAGATTGTCTGCCCGACTGGCCGATACCGGCACCACCTCGACGTCGGGACCGAGCAGGGTCGACACCGCAAGCAGTTGTTCGGCCACCACCTGCTTGGCCACCTTGTCGATCTTCGTGACGACGCCGAGGAGCTTGGTTTTGGGCGCGACCTGGCGAACCTGTTCGAGGATCCACCGGTCGCCGGGACCGATCTTTTCGTCGGCCGGAAAGCATTGCGCGATGACGTCGACCTCGGCGTAGGTGTCGCGCACCAGATCATTAAGCCGTTGACCGAGCAACGTGCGCGGACGGTGCAGACCTGGCGTATCCACGAGAATGATCTGCGCGTGCTCGCGGTGCACGATGCCGCGGATGGTGTGCCGCGTGGTTTGCGGACGCGACGACGTGATCGCGACCTTGGCGCCCACCAACGCGTTCGTCAACGTCGACTTGCCGGTGTTGGGCCGACCGACGAAACAGACGAAGCCGGAACGAAATTCAGCGTCAGCCACCGGACACCGCCGTAATGGAACCGTCGCGCGCCGCCTGAATCACCGTGGCATCGGCGGACAGTTCGCGAACCGCCTCGATGCCGGGGTCGCCATCCGTACCGCCGACCAGCACAGCTGCCTCGAATCCCCCTGCGCCGCTGGACAATGCGGCGGCCACCGCGGCCTGCAGCGCGGTCAACGTGAGCGTCTGCAGCGCTACCGCGCCCGCCGCATAGGTGCGGCCGTCGACGTCGCGAACCGCCGCGCCCGCTCCACTTCCGGCGCGCGCCATCGCCGATCGGGCGAGCACCACCAGCTTCTGGTCCTCCGGGTCAAGCTCTGCCATCGTTTTCCTCGCTGTCCTCGTCACTGTCTGCTTTGGCGCGCCGAACTTCTACCGTGTGCACCCGGACCCGCCCGCGCGTGTCGGCGCCACCTTCACCGCGCAATACCAAGCCGTGGCTGACCACTTCCGAGCCCGGCAACGGAACACGGCCGAGTTCCTGGGCGATCAGGCCACCGACCGTTTCGACGTCGTCCTCTTCGATATCGATGTCGAACAATTCGCCGAGGTCTTCCACCGACAATCGTGCCGAGACTCGATAGTGCCCGTCGCCGAGTTGCTCGATGGGCGGAGTTTCGTCGGTGTCGTACTCGTCGGCGATCTCGCCCACGATTTCTTCGAGAACGTCCTCGATCGTGACCAATCCGGCTATGCCGCCGTACTCGTCGACGAGCAGCGCCATGTGGTTTCGGTCGCGCTGCATTTCGTCGAGCAGGCTGTCCAGCGGCTTCGAGTCCGGCACGAACACCGGCGGGCGCATCACGTCTGCCACCTTCACGCTGCGACCACCGTCGTTGGAGTAATACGTCTGCTGCACGAGGTCTTTCAGATACACCACGCCGAGCACGTCATCCACGTTTTCGCCGATCACCGGGATCCGGGAATGCCCGCTGCGCACCGCCAGCGAGGTGGCTTGTCCGGCATTCTTTTCCGCCTCGATCCACACCATTTCGGTGCGTGGCACCATGACCGCGCGGGCTGGCGTGTCGCCGAGTTCGAAGACCGACTGAATCATCCGGCGCTCGTCGGCCGCCACCACGCCGCGCTCCTGCGCCATGTCGACGAGCTCACGCAACTCGATCTCAGAAGCGAACGGCCCGTTGCGAAAACCGCGGCCGGGGGTGATTGCGTTGCCGATGAGAATGAGCAAGCGGCTCACCGGGTTCAGCAGCGATCCGATGCCCTGAATGGGCAGCGCGGCCGCCAGCGCGATGGTGTAGGCGTGTTGGCGGCCAAGCGTTCTCGGACCGACACCGATCACCATGTAATCGACGAGCACCATGACGATCGCGGTGGCCGTCAGCGCCCAGACGTCGGCGGCGACAATTTGCGACGCTTGGTCGCTGCCGACCAGGTAGATCAATGCGCCGGCCAACAGCACCGTCGCCGAGATCTCGCAGAGAATGCGCAGCAGCACCATCAGGTTGATGTAGCGCGGGCGTTCGTCGACCACCCGGAGCAACCGCTTCGCGCCCGCGCGGCCGGCGCGGGCAAGCTCCTCGACTCGTGCGGGCGAGACCGTGTTCAGCGCGGAGTCGATCGCAGCAAAGACACCCCCGAGTGGAACCAGCAAAATCGCAACAACGATGAGCGTCCAGGGACTGTTCACGTGCGCTCGCTGCCCCGGGGATCGGAACGGTCGAAGAAGCCTGCCTTGCCCAGGAGTCGGCGGTCGCGCTCGCGCAACGCCGCCTGCCGCTCGGCCTGCTCGAGCGCCGCGTACCAGTCGGCCAGCAGTTGGTTCTGCAGGCCGAACATCTCCTTCTCCTCTGCCGGCTCGGCGTGGTCATAGCCCAGCAGGTGCAGCACGCCGTGCACCGTGAGCAACGCGAGTTCGTGCGCGACGGAATGGCCGGCCTTGTCGGCCTGCCCGGCGGCGAATTCGGGGCACAAGACGATGTCGCCCAGCATGGACGGGCCCGGTTCGGGCGCGTCGGGCCGTCCGCCAGGTTCCAGTTCATCCATGGGAAAGGACATGACGTCGGTTGGACCGGGCAGGTCCATCCAGCGCATATGCAGATCTGCCATGGTGTCGAGATCGACGAGCACCATCGACAGCTCGGCCGCAGGGTGCACATCCAGCCGCGCCAATGCGAAACGCGCAACATCGATGAGCGCTTGCTCGTCGACCTGCATACCCGACTCGTTGGAGACCTCGATACTCACGCACTCACCCTAATGGGCGGCCATCGCAGCACGCGATCTGTTCAATGCCGCTGTTCAATGCCGCCGCGGGCGCATCTGCGCCGCCGAACGCCGCTGCGCACGGTTACCCAGCGACGCCCGCTCGGTTTCGGCTTCGAAACGGTCGTAGGCGTCGACGATGTCGGAGACCAGCCGGTGCCGAACCACGTCGGCGCTGGTGAGTTCGGAGAAGTGGATGTCATCGATATCGGTGAGGATCTCCGCTGCCGCGCGCAGGCCGGACCGTGCCCCACTGGGCAGGTCCACCTGTGTAACATCGCCAGTAACAACGATTTTCGACCCGAAGCCCAGGCGTGTCAGGAACATCTTCATCTGCTCAGCGGTGGTGTTCTGTGCCTCGTCGAGGATGATGAAGGCATCGTTGATGGTGTTGTGCGTGAGCAGAAAATCCTCGGTGACGTATAGCGAATCCGCGGCGGCGACCCGGATGCAGACGGCCTCTTCCGTACCAGCGGGTTCGATGCTCTCGATGTAGCGTCGCGGTGTCTTCGCGCCAGCAGCCGCATATGTCGTGGCCTTGCGCGCCAGTCGGAACGGCGCGAGCCCCGCCGGCAGCCGAATATCGAGCACAAAGGCATCGGAGCGATGCGGCACATCACGTCCCTGAGCCAAGCCCGGTTTTCGCCCAGCGGCCGCGCGGGTCCGGACATAGACAACGCCACCGAGCGACTGCACAAGAAAAGTCACGTCATCCCGTAGCCGCGGCGACACGGTCGTGTACTGGACCCGGCAGGTGCGGCCGCGTTGGGTGACGGGTCCGCCGTCTGTGTCGAGGAGGCCCTGCAAAACAGCATGCCGGACGTTCGCCGAGTTGAAGAGGTACACCTCGGGAATGAACTTCGTGTTCGACTTGGTGCCCCACAATCCGAGCGCACGCATCGCCCGCGTGACGGGGTTCTCCAGGGTAATGACCTCGTCCGGGGTCCGCACTCGATTGATCACGTGATCGATCTCGGAAGTCTTGCGCAGCCGCACGCCCGGGATAGCGGCTTCGAGCGCGTCCGCCAGCTCTGGATCGCGCGTAGCGAACGACGGTGTCGCCTGACCGGCCACACACCCATCGCCGAGCAGTAGGCCGAGCGCATACGGATCCATCGGAACCGGCTGGCTCGCGAACTGCACCGGATCGCTCAGCAGCGGCAATTCGTACCGGTGATAGTGGGCGGCCCGCAGGTTCCCGATCATTTCCTTGGTCTCGAGCACCCGCGGAGGCTTGCCGTGGCGTCGGTCAGAGCGGGTGTACACCGACCACAGGTGATCCATCGAGCACAACGTCGAGGACCCGTCCTGCGTCGTCACCCGCGCGATGTCCTTGAAACCCTGCGGGTAGACACCGAGCACTTCTGTCGGTTTGCCGTCCGAACCGATGACGAAGTCGCCGATGCTCAGCTCGCCGATCGGACGAAAACCGCTGGGGGTGAGCACCTTCGTCGAAAGCGGCTGCGCACGGCCACGCATATATGCCAGCGGCGCAACCTCGATGACACCGGCCTGCATCAGCTTCGGAATGGCCTCCGGATCCATCATGTCGTGCAGCGCGTCGTACAGCGGACGCAGGTACGGGTCGATCTTCTCGTTGAGCGTGCCGGGCAGAAAGCCGAGCCGCTCCCCCGCCTCCACGGCCGGTCGGGTCAGAATGATCCGGGTGACCTGCTTGGTCTGCAGCGCCTGCACGGCTTTGGCCATCGCCAGGTAGGTCTTGCCGGTGCCGGCCGGACCGATCCCGAAGACGATCGTGTTCGCATCGATCGCGTCGACGTAACGCTTCTGGTTGAGAGTCTTCGGTCGGATGGTCTTGCCGCGCCGCGACAGGATGTCAAGGCTGAGCACCTCCGCCGGGGAATCCGACCCGCCGTCGGTGAGCATGGACACCGTGTGCCGGACCGTCTCCGGGTTGATCTCCTGACCACGGGCGACCAGGGCGGCCAACTGCTCGATCACCCGCTCCGCCAAGGCCACCTCTGGGGCGGTGCCGGTGAGAGTCACGGCGTTGCCACGGACGTGAATGTCGGCGTCGAGACGCTGTTCGAGTTGGCGCAGGTTGCGGTCCGCGGAACCAAGGAAGGGAAAGACTGAATCGGGCGGCAATTCGATGCTGGATCGTACGGTCCGGGCGGCCGGACCCGAATCCGCAGCACTGCGTAGAACTTGCCTGCTATCGCTCGAATCCTGTGACGTCACGTGGTGACCAGTGCCCTCTTCCTTGTCCTCGGGGGTGGTACTGAAAGTTTAGCCTCGCGTTCGCGCCGAGCGCATGCGACTAAAGGACGCATACGGAAGCAGGGGTCCCCTACTGGCTGTCTACGCCAGCAGGGGACCCCTGCTTCCGAAATTTCAGCGCGCAGTTTCAGTACGCGAAATTGTTTCAGTGCGCGAAAATCTTGTCGTCACTGCCGAGGACCGACGGCAACGGCCCAGTGAGCGCCTCCAGCTTCGCGGTGTGCTTACGCAGGTCGGCCAACAGCAGATCAGCCATGTCATGGGTCATGCCCGCCCGCACCACGATGCGCAGGACTGCGAGGTCTTCGCGATGTTCCGGATAGGTGTAGGCCGGTACCTGCCACCCGCGCTCGCGCAACCGATCGGAGACGTCGAACACCGTGTAGTTGCGCACCGAGTCCTTCAGCTTGAAGGCGAACACCGGTAGGTCGGTGCCGCGGGTGACCAGTTCGTAGGGCCCGATCTTCTCGATCTCGTTGGCGATGTACTGCGCCACGTTCGAGCTGTGCTGCTGAACGCGGCGGTAGCCCTCGAAGCCGAGGCTGGTGAACATGAAGTACTGCGCCACCACCTCGCTGCCGGGGCGGGAGAAGTTCAGCGAGAACGTCGGCATGTCGCCGCCGAGGTAGTTCACGTGGAAGATCAAGTCTTCGGGCAGATACTCGGGGCTGCGCCAAATGGCCCATCCCACACCGGGGTACACCAGCCCATATTTGTGTCCGGAGGCGTTGATCGAGCACACCCGCGGGATCCGGAAGTCCCACACCAGGTCCGGCTGAATGAACGGGGCCACGAAGCCGCCGGAGGCCGCGTCGATGTGCAGCGGAATGTCGAGTCCGGTGTCCTCCTGAATCCGGTCAAGCTCCTCGGCAATCTCCGCGAACGGCTCGTAGCGTCCGTCGAACGTCGACCCGAGCACCGTCGCAACACCGATGGTGTTCTCGTCGACGTAGTCGCGCAGCCGGTCGGCCGTCAGGCACAGCTTGTCGCCCTCCATCGGCACCAGGCGTTCCTCGACGTCCCAGTACCGCATGAACTTGTCCCAGCACACCTGGACGTTGGCGCCGGTCACCAGGTTCGGTCGGTCGGTGGGCTTGCCGGCCTTGCGCATCTTCTCCCGCCAGCGCCACTTCATGGCCAGGCCGCACAACATCACTGCCTCGCTGGAGCCGGTGGTCGAGCAGCCGATCGCGTCTTCGCCCGCCGGTGAGTTCCAGAGGTTGGAAATGATGTTGACGCAACGGTTTTCCAGTTCTGCGGTCTGCGGGTACTCGTCTTTGTCGATCATGTTCTTGTCGGCGGTCTCGGCCATGAGCCGGTCGGCGAACGCCGGCATCTGCGTGGTGCAGAACGTGGCCAGGTTCAGCCGCGCGCTGCCGTCGAGCAGCAGTTCGCTGGAGATCATGTCGTAGGCCATCTCGTGCCCGGTGCCGTGCTCGTGCAGGAAGAACGTTGGCGCACGGAGCGGTTCGTCGGGCAGGTAACCGTCCGGCAGGTGGCTCAGCGAGACTGGTTGACCATCACCCGCTCGTGGTTCCTCGCTCGCCGCCGAGGGCGCTGCTGGAGCGGCGGGGGGCGGTGGCGCACTGGGCGTGGGAGCGTGTGCCGCCTGTGGTTTCGCGGCGGGCTCCTTGGCCGAGCCGCGACCGAAGAGTCGGCCGCCCAGTGCCCCGCCGATCTCGGAGGCACGCGACAGCCCGCTCGCGAGCGCGTCCTGCGCGGTGGTGGCCACCGCTCCCACATCACCGGCGGCCGCGGCCGAAAGGCCTTGGGCAACAGCGTCTGCGACTTCCTGCGGCATCACCGCCCCGCGCAGCAGGTGTGAACGCGTGGCCCGACGAGTGATTTCGTCCACGCTGGCCTTACGTACCAATCCCATGGTGGAGCCCTCCTCATTGTGGGAAAACCTGGCCTGAAGGTACTCCGCTGGCATCGGCGACTGCGGCGGTTTCGCGCCTAATCCAGCGCCAAAGCCATTGATTTAGCACCGAGGCGGACAATTCACTCGCGTGATCCCCCAGCACCGTATCGAAGGAAATCTGTGCGAATGCCGACGCCGGATAGTCGGATTTTCCTAACATGAGCGATGTGCCAAATTGCGGAGCCGTCCCCGGCGCGGCCGGACAGATCCCGTAACCGGCGCTCGCATGCTCGCGTTTCTGGCACACCTGTTCCGAATCCGCCAACAACCGGTGCGGATCCGATTCTCTCCGGCGCAGCGTCTGCGCAGGTCGGCGGCGGTGCTGTTCGCCCT
Organism: Skermania sp. ID1734; assembly: GCF_007489285.1. Classification (GTDB taxonomy): domain Bacteria; phylum Actinomycetota; class Actinomycetes; order Mycobacteriales; family Mycobacteriaceae; genus ID1734. The sequence continues at coordinate 178,393 of NZ_VLIY01000006.1, read as the reverse complement.
CCTCGCCGCGCACGTCACTGCGATGATGATCTTCGAGCACAGCCAGTTCAAGCACGGCCTGTTCGACGCAATCTGGTTGACGTTGACCACTGTCGTGACGGTCGGTTACGGCGACATCGCCCCACATACGGTCGGCGGACGCCTCGCCACGATGGTGCTGCTCTACGCAGCCGCCGTTTTCATGGCCGCAAATATTGCCTCGCTCGCGGTGGAGTTACGGATGGACCGCATTGCCCGAATGCGGGACGGGAAGTGGAAGTGGAATTTGAAAGATCATCTTTTGATAATCCATTCACCCGAACACGGTGCCGAACGCTACTTCGTCACATTTCTCCGGGAATTGCGGGCCGATCCAGACTTTCACGACATTCCAGTCATGATCCTGACGGATCGATTCACCAAAGGACTACCGGAATCGGTGCACGATCTTGGCGCCGTCTATTACAACGGTTCGCCGCACAACCACGAGGCGCTGCGGGCGGCCGGGGCGGAAACCGCCGCCTACGTTGTGCTGCTGGCCGAAGACGAATGCCATTCCCGTTCCGACAGCATCAATTTCAATATTCTGCTGGAACTGCACGAGTTGTACTCCGGAGCAAAGATCATCGCCGAGGTGGTCGAAGACACCGACCGGGAACGGTTCTTCCGGTTCGGCGCACACCGCATTATTCGGCCGTCGCGCGCGTATCCGGAATTTGCGGTCCGGGCAATCACGTGCCCGGGATCGGAAGTGGTCGTCGAAAGCATGCTGCAATCCGGCAGCGGTAGCACCCGTCGTTACAACGTGCGCCTGCAGCAACAGCTGTGGTCCGACGTTGCCGCCGCATTGCTGACCGCCGGATACGGCACCGCGCTCGGCTATGTGAACGAATCTCGGCGCGTCATTTCCAATCCCGCGCCGAACGAATACGTCACGGGCCGCGGGTTATTGCTCCTGACCCCGAAGAAGGCGCCGTCGCGCTCACAGGTACAGAACTTGATCTCCGGCGTGCAGGCGGTCGGGGCACGACCGTGAGGGTGCTCGAGGATCACGAATGGCTCTACGTCGCCATACCGATTGCCATGGCGATAACCGGCTACCTCGCCCACTCGCTCACGGTCGCCGCGCTGTTTCGGCCGGTGCGGTTCGTCGGCGTCGGACCGCTCGGGTGGCAAGGATTGCTTCCAGCGATGGCGGCCCGGATCGCGCCGCGGTTGTTCGACAGCCTGATCGATCGGGTCGGCACCATCCGCGACGTTTATCAGGCGATGGATCCCGATCGCATTGCCGAACACCTGGTGTTGTCCGTGCGCCCGCGAACGGCCGAGTTCGTCGAGGACGTCATGCTCGACGCCGACCCGCAGCTGTGGGACGAGTTGAGTCCGGATGTGAAAGCCGACGTAGCCGAACGCATCCAGAAATCGCTGCCCACAGTGATCCCCGCCGTCACGGCCGACATCGACCGCAAGCTCGACGACCTCGTCGATGTCGACCATCTCGTGCGGGTGCGCCTGGTAGACGACGCGGCCATGCTCAACCGGCTGTTCGCCACTGCGGGCCGCCGCGAATTCGGGTTCTTGCGCAAGGCGGGCCTCCCGATCGGGCTGATCGCCGGGATTCTCACACTCGCGGAATTCACCGTCTGGCCGGACTGGATCGAATTGCCCCTTGTCGGCGCCTTGACCTTCGCCATCGGCGACGCAGTGGCTGTGACCATTCTGCTCGGAATCCCGATTGCCGCGTTCGGGTCCACGGTGCGCTATGGGCTCCTCGGCGCCGACCAGGAACGCGTTTCCCGGGTCGGCACGCGTGTGGTCACTCGGGAAATACTGACCGTGCGCAGCCTGGTCACCGACATCTTGAACGGCCCGCGCGGGGATCTGCTGCGCGCGCTGGTCAGCGAACACGTCGCGCCGATGATCGACGACGCGATCGAATATGCACGCCCAACCTTCCGGGAGGCGCGCACCGACGAGCAAATCGCCGATCTTGCCAGCCGACTGGCCGATCACACCATCGACGTTGCGCTCGAACCGCTTTCGGATCCAGCGTTCAGCCGCGAGCGGCAGGTGGTGCTCGAGGACGTCTTCCTCAACCGGATGCTCGACCTGAGCGCCGAGGAGTTCGTCGGCCTGATCCGCCCCGCCTTACACCGAGCCGAATGGCTGTTGGTGCTCGTCGGGGCGGCGACCGGCGTCCTCACCGGGTTGGTATTGGCCTTCTGGGTGTTTTGATCAGGCTGGGTGTTTGATCAGGCGCTGGCGCGGCCGGTGAAGTCCTCCATCGTCTTGTAGACGCCGAGCACTCGGCCGGCGACGAAGTCGCGCACGCCGGTCGGCAGGATGCCTTTGAAGACCTCCGAGAGCACCACCGTCTTGGGCAGCACGACGAACGGTGCGCCCTTCTTCATCTGCTTCCACACCTCGTTGACGACGGCCTCGGGCTCGAGAATCGGCAGCAGCGGCGCGGCCTTGGCGCCTTCGAACATTCCGGTGCTGATGTAGTACGGGCAGACGGTGGTCACCTTGACGTGGCTGTGGCCGGCCTGCTCGAGTTCCAGGCGCACGGAGTCGGACCAGCCGACCGCGGCCCACTTCGATCCGCAGTACGACGCCATCCGGGGGTTGGCCGTCAGCCCGGCGGCAGAGGCGATGTTGACCAGCCGGCATTCCTCGCCGGAGGCGATCATCCCGGGCAGGAACTCACGCGCAATGAACATCGGCGCGAGCGAGTTGATCTTCATCGTGAATTCGGTGTCCCGCTCGCTGTCGGTCTCCCAGAAGTAGCTGTTGCCGCGCACCACGCCGGCGTTGTTGAAGACGATCTCGGGATCGCCGGTGTCGGACCGCACCTGGGCCGCGGCCTTTTCGATCTGGGCCCGGTCGGCCACGTCGACGACGTAGCCGCGCACCTTGTGACCAGCGCCGGACAACTCGGCCACGGTCGCGTCCAGGGCGGCTTCGTTGATATCCCACAGCACCACCGCGGCAGCGCCTTCCCGGACGGCCAGCTGGGCATACAGCTTGCCCATGCCCATGGCCGCGCCCGTGATCAGAACCTTTTTGCCTGCAACGTATTTCATGTCAGTTTCCTTGTCGGGTCGAGTTGGTCGGGCTTACCAGTGGATTCCGGGCAGTAGGCGAATCATGCTTTTTGCGGCGCGCGAAAGCGGTTGGTCCTGCAGAACTTTCGAGGCGGTGGTCAGCGCCACGGTGCGCGCATCGCGCTGGTCGGCCACCGATTCGGAGATCGGCGTCACGCCCTTGGCCGCGTGCGAGTCGGGGAACAGCTCGTAGGCCTTGTGCAGGATCTTGTCGACCAACCCCGGCGCCAGCGTGTAGCTCAGTTCGCCAAGGGTTCCCATCGGCGTACCGATCTCCTTCGGGCGCTTGACCAGCCCCCGCAGGACCAGGTCGGCGGCCTCGTCCGGGGACAGCGTGGGGAACGCGTCGTACATGGAGGTCGGCGCGATCATCGGGGTGCGCACCAGCGGCATGTGGATGGTGGTGAAGGTGACGCCGTCGCCGCACACCTCGCTGGCCGCGACCCGGCTGAACGCGTCGAGAGCGGCCTTCGAGGCGACGTAGGCCGAGAAGCGCGGGGTGTTGGTCTGCACGCCGATCGAGGAGATGTTGACGATGTGGCCAAAGCCGTTTTCGCGCATGTGCGGCAGCAATTCCATGATCAACCGCAGGGCGCCGAAGTAGTTCAGCGCCATGGTGCGTTCGAAGTCGTGGAAGCGATCCTGGGCGAGATTCAGCGAGCGACGAATGGAGCGGCCCGCGTTGTTGACCAACATGTCGACCCCGCCATGGTTGTCGATCACCTCGGCAACGAGCCGGTGGACCGAATCCTCGTCGGTCACGTCGCAGGCGTACACGAACGCGCGACCACCACCGGCGACGATATCGTCGCGCACCTGGTCGAGCTTGTCGGCGCTGCGCGCCACGAGGATGACCTCGGCGCCGGCGTCGGCCGCCTTGTGGGCAGCCGCAGCGCCGATCCCCGACGAAGCGCCGGTGATGAGGACCCGCCGACCCGCAAGCGGCGTCGGGTTCGGCGAAACGATGTCGCGCACGATCGGCAATTCGGCCAGAGCCGCAACGGTAGTGATCATGTTCGGTTCCTTCGCGGTGAAAGTTCGGATAGGGAGCTGCCTCACAGCGGTGTTGGTACTGTGACGTACCGGATACCTAAGATCATGGTACGCAGCGGTACCGCTTGCCAAGCCAATGTGGCGGTTCTCTCATTAGCGCAGGTAAACCTACGGTACTGTTAAGTACCGAGGAGTTAACGAGAGGAAGCGCCGATGACCGTCCCGGCCGCGGAACCCGACGTGCCGGCCACCGATTCCGACACCGCCACCGGAACCGATAGCGATGTCCGGCTTCGACTCGTCGAGGCATTGGCCGCAACCGTTGCCGAAAAGGGCTACGCCGCGACCACGATCGCCGACATCGTCGCCCGTGCGCACGTCTCCCGGCGCACCTTCTACGAGCAGTTCAGCGACAAGTACGCCTGCCTGGTGGCCTGCCACGAAATAGTCGGGTCCCGGATGCTCGGGGCCATCGAGATCGCGAGCAACGAATCCGCGGATCCGGCCGGGTTGATCGAGCGGTCCGCCCGCGCGTTGCTGCATGCCCTGGCAGCCCAGCCCAACCTGACTTACACGCACTTCGTGGCCATGCACGCCAACGGGCCAGCGTCGGTGCCGCGCCGCGAAGTTCAGGACCGGCTCGCAAAGAAATTGCAGGAGATAGCAACTCGCGTGCAGACGGTCAATCGGCAGGTAGTCGTCCCGTCCGACGCGCTCGCTACCGCCGTCGTCGGCGGAATCGCGGAGTTGATCGTGCGCTCGGTCGAGCACGATGAGGATCTGGAGAGCATCGCCCCGACTGTGACCGAACTCGTCTCAGGGGTCCTCGTGCGTGGCCGCAGGACCGAGCGACCAGCGCGAAGTCAGCGCCCCGAGAGCGCCTAACGCCACCGCCGCTGCAGTGGAGGTGCGCAGCACCGTCGGCCCCAGCAAGGCGACGCGCGCACCGACCGATTGCAGCCGCGTCAGCTCTCCATCATCGAGTCCGCCTTCGGGACCGACGACGAGCATCACCTCTGCGGCATCACCGAACGGCAACGCCGAAAAAGCCTGGGAGGCAGACTCGTGCAGCGCCACCACGATTCCCCCTCGCTCGACGCACTGCGTGACCAGTTCCAGAACCGTTGCCGTGCTGGCAAGCTCAGTCACTTCGGGGACGTACGGCCGACGCGACTGGCGGGCGGCAGCCCGAGCGGCAGCGCACCATTTCGCCACGCCCTTGGCCGCTTTTGTTCCGTCCCAACGAGATACACAGCGAGCCGCGGCCCACGGCACGATCACGTCGATGCCCGCCTCGGTGGCGAGCTCGACGGCCAGTTCCGCACGATCCGATTTGGGCAGCGCCTGAACGAGAGTGACACGCGGAACAGGCTGCTGGGCAATCCATTTGGTGCCGATCGACAGCTCCAGCCGATCCTTGGCCGCGGCGACGACGGTGGCTTTGGCCATCACGCCAGCACCGTCGGAAACCACCAACCGCTCCCCCGCCCGGATCCGGCGCACCGTCGCGGCGTGCCGACCCTCAGCGCCGTCGAGCACCGCGACCGCACCCGGCTCGGGCACCGTGTCGACGTAGAAAACCGTGGCGGCCACCGAGTTAACGACTGAACGAGGCGCGCAAGCGAGAGAACAGTCCGCCCTGATGTGCGGTGCCGACCGAGACGACCTCGGCGTGATCGCGGGGTCGCAGTCCCTTGTACTCGCGCAGCAGTTCAGCCTGTTTGTGGTCGAGCTTCGTGGGCACCACCACCTCGAGGTGCGCGTGCAAATCACCACGCTGGCCCGACCGTAGGCGTGGCATGCCGTGCCCGGCCAGCAGTATGACCGCATTGGGCTGGGTGCCCGGCTCGATGGTCAACTCCGTAGGCCCGTCGAGGATTGCGTCGACCACCACCGTGGTGCCCAGCGCCGCATCGACCATCGGTATGCGGATGGTGCAGTGCAGGTCGTCGCCGTCACGCATGAAGGTCTCGTGTTGCTGCTCGGCGACCTCGATGTAGAGGTCGCCGGCCGGCCCACCGCCGGGCCCGACCTCGCCCTGGCCGGCCAGGCGAATGCGCATGCCGTTGGCCACGCCCGCGGGAATGCGGGCGGTGATGTCCCGGCGGGACCGCACCCGTCCGTCGCCACCGCACTTGTGGCATGGATCGGGGATCACTTCACCGAGGCCGCGACAGGTGGGGCACTGCCGCGAGGTCATGACCTGGCCGAGGAACGAGCGCTGCACCGTCTGGATCTCGCCCATGCCGTGGCAGGTGTCGCAGCGCACCGGTTTGGAATTGCCGTTCGTGCCCTTGCCGCCGCACAGATCGCAGAGGATCGCGGTATCGACCGTGATGTGTTTGGCCACCCCTGTCGCGCATTCTTCGAGCGTCAGTTTGGTGCGCAGCAGGGAGTCCGAACCCGGCTGCACCCGGCCGCGCGGACCCCGCCGCCCGCCCGCAGCCGAGGCACCGCCGAAGAACGCCTCGAACACGTCACCGAGCCCGCCGAAGCCAGCGCCGCTGAACCCGGCACCCGGACCCGACTCCAAGGGATCGCCACCGAGGTCGACGATGCGCCGCTTCTCCGGATCGGACAACACCTCGTAGGCGGCCGAGATTTCCTTGAACCTCGCCTGTGCCGCCTCGTCGGGGTTCACATCCGGGTGGAACTCTCGAGCCAGCTTGCGGTACGCCCGCTTGATCTCCTGATCGGAGGCGTTGCGCTCGACGCCGAGCGTTCCGTAATAGTCGCGTGCCACTGTCGTCTCTCTACCTTCACACTTGCAGGAGCCACTTGACGAAGCTCAGTCCAAGCCTTTTTGAAATACCTGAAATCCCAGCGGTGTCACCGCTCAGCGAGTACCTCACCGATGTACCTGGCAACCGCGGCTACCGAGGCAATTGTTCCGGGATAGTCCATCCGTGTCGGTCCCAAGACTCCCATACCGCCGAGCACGGTGCCTTGCGCGCCGTATCCGGTGGACACCATCGACGCCCCGCGCATCTGCTCGATCTGGGTCTCCTCGCCGATGCGCACGGTGACCATCCCCGGCTGCTGCGCCGCCGCCAGCAACTTGAGAATGACCACCTGCTCCTCGAGCGCCTCAAGGACCGAACGCAGTGATCCGGAAAGCCCAGCAAAGTCGGCCGCGTTACGGGTGAGGTTGGCGGTGCCGCCGAGCACCAGTCGTTCTTCCGGGTGCTCGACGAGCGTCTCGACCAGCACGGTAGCGGCCCGCACGACGGCGTCTCGAATGCGGGTCGGCGCGTTTTCGGCCAGCTCGCTTACCGCGATCGACGCCGCTGCCAACCGCTTTCCTTCGAGTGCGGCCCCGAGCAGTACGCGCAGGTCGGACAGGCCCTCGTCGTCGAGGACGTCGCCGAGTTCGACGATGCGCTGATCGACGCGACCGGTGTCGGTGATCAAGACCAGCAGCAGCCGGGCCGGGGTCAAGGCGACGACCTCGAGGTGGCGAACCGAGGACGCCGACAGCGTCGGGTACTGCACGATCGCGACCTGCCGGGTCAGCTGGGCGAGCAGGCGCACGCCGCGACGCAGGATGTCATCGAGGTCCACGCCCGATTCCAGAAACTCGAGAATCGCGCGACGCTCGGCCGCCGAGAGTGGCTTGACGTCGGCAATGCGATCCACGAACTGCCGGTAGCCCTTGTCGGTGGGCACCCGGCCCGAACTCGTGTGCGGTTGGGTGATGTACCCCTCAGCCTCGAGCACGGCCATGTCGTTGCGGACCGTGGCACTCGAGACGCCGAGGTTGTGGCGCTCGACGAGCACTTTCGACCCGACCGGCTCCTTGGTGGCGACATAGTCGGCGACGATCGCACGGAGAACTTCGAAGCGCCGTTCATCAGTGCTGGACAACAACTTCACCTCCCTGACCGGCCGCATTTACTGCTGTGCTTGCAAATATTCAGTCTAATCGGCAGTTCACGCTCCCCCGGCGTACGATCCCGCCATGTGTGGGTAAAGAGTGTCGAGCGTCATGATCTTTAAAGGCGTGATGGAGGGCAAGCCCTACCCGGACCACGGCTTGTCGATTCGCGACTGGTCCAAGATTCCGCCGCGCCAGGTGCGCCTCGACGAGATCGTCACCACCACGAAGGTGCTCGCGCTCGACCGACTGCTGTCCGAGGACTCCACGTTCTACGGAGATCTGTTTCCGCACGCGGTCCGCTGGCACGGGACGATCTATCTCGAAGACGGACTGCACCGGGCCGTGCGCGCCGCGTTGCGCAACCGGGTGGTGCTACACGCGCGGGTGCTGGAACTGGATTAAAGGATCGCTCGTACGACCGCGTCGGCGAGCAGTCGTCCGCGGTCGGTGAGTACGAGCCGGCCCGGTTCCGATCGCAGCAGACCATCGGCAACCAATGCGTCGGCGGCGGCGGTCTCCGTGGCATTGAGTTCGGCTATCGGCAATCCGGACCGCAGCCGCACTGTCAGCATGACGTGCTCGAGGTGCCGTTGGGCAGCAGTGAGCGTTTCCGAACCGGCGACCGGCAGGCGGCCGGCGCCGACCTGTTCGGCGTAGCGCGCGGGATGCTTCACGTTCCACCAGCGGATGCCGCCGACGTGGCTGTGCGCGCCGGGCCCGGCACCCCACCAGTCGCCGTCGAGCCAGTAGCCGAGGTTGTGCCGGCACCGGCCGGCGTCCGAGGATGCCCAGTTGGATACCTCGTACCAGCGCAGACCTGCGGCCGACAACGCTTCATCGACCTGCTGGTATCGGTCGGCGAGCACGTCGTCATCGGGCGCCGGTAGTTCGCCGCGGCGCACCTTGCGGGCCAGAGCCGTGCCGTCTTCGACGATCAGGGCATAGGCGGAGACGTGATCGACACCGGGATCGAGCACCGCATCCAGCGAGTGAGCCAGGTCCTCACGCCGCTCGCCCGGTGTGCCGTAGATGAGGTCGAGGTTGACATGCTCGAATCCCGCTTCCTGTGCCTCGCGAGCTGCAGCGGCGGCGCGTCCGGGCGTGTGGGTGCGGTCGAGCACACGCAGGACGTGTGCGGCGGCGGACTGCATGCCCAGTGACACCCGCGTGTACCCGGCCGCCCGAAGGTCGGCGAAAAATTGCGGCGACGTCGACTCCGGATTCGATTCGGTGGTCACCTCCGCGTCGGCCTGGAGACCGAAGGTGTCGCGAACCACCTCGAGGACCTCACCGAGCCTGCGGGCGCCGAGCAGCGAAGGAGTGCCGCCGCCCACGAACACGGTGTCGGCGGGCACCGATGTGCCGAGCACCGTCACCGCCTGCTCCAACTCGCCGCGCAGCGCAGCGAACCAGGAATCCGGCGAGGCACTCGTGCCGAGTTCGCCTGCCGTATAGGTGTTGAAGTCGCAGTATCCGCAGCGGGTCGCGCAGAACGGCACATGGATGTACACGCCGAACGCCCGGTTGCCGAGCCCGCTGAGCGGCTCCGGCCCGAGGTGCAGTCCCGAGGCTGGTAGGGCGGATACGGTCACGACTCCAGTGTCCGTTATTCGATGCGAGGTGCCTCGTCAGGCCTGTGGGATCCATCGGGATGCGTAACAGCTTCATAACGGCAAGTGGTTCGGCCGTCTCGATTTGCGACGCTCGTAGACACAACCGAGCGCCGGGAGGCTTGTTTGCGGAAACGTCGGAGCCTGAAGTCCGCGGGCGTCATCGTCGCGCTCGTGCTCGTCGCAGGTTGTTCGAGCGAAACCATCAACGGGAGTCCCGAGCCGGCGTCGGTCCCGGTTACCGTCGTGACGCCATCGGTCACGCCGACGACGACCCCGACGACCACCCCCTCAACAACGGAGTCCACGACGACTGCCCCGCCGTCGACGTCGACGAGTCCGACAGCGACCAGCGCCGCCGAACCGACCACCGTCGACCCGCGCGAATACCAGCAGGGCTCGTCCTACTTCTTCAAGTCACCGACCGGCAACATCAAGTGCGGAATCTTGGCCAACGGGGAGTACCGGACGGGCTGCCAACTCGACCATGTCGATGTAGTTCCTGGCGGCACAGCCAATTGCGGGGCAGGGGCCAAAGAGCAGGTCGCGGCAGTAATCAGCGGCGTGCGCGCACATTTGGTCTGCCTGAGTCACAGCGTGTTCGTCGGCGCAAACGGCGGTCGGGTGCTGGCCTACGGCCAATCCATCACCGCCCGTGGCACAACGTGCACATCGACGCCCGCGGGTGTGCGGTGCGAGCAGAGTGGGCACGGGTTCGAGGTGTCCACCGATAACCAGTCGACGTTTTGAACGCATAGTTTTCGGCGCGAATCCGCGGCTAACGACGCCGAGAACTATGCGCTCGATCGACGGCGAGCCAGCTCTATGGCGGCCCGAATCGGACCGATGAACTGTTCGGGATTCCGGTAAACCGACCCGGCGGTCGCGTAGTACATCTGCCAACCCGCCAGCACAAGCGCGTTGTGCCGCGGATTATCCCTGGTCGCCGCGTCCGCGCCACTGTGGAACTGCGCGCTTTCGAAGTCGAGTCCGATCAGCCATTCCTCCCACCCGAGATCGAGGCGACGCGCAACTCCACCACACCACACCACCACCTGCGGAGTCGGCATCGGCAGACCGGCATGGATGCACCGCATCCGCGTTCGCGACTCCATTGGCGACTCGGCGCGCACGTCGGCATAGCCGAGCAACTCCGACGCCTGGCGGTAGCCGCGTTTGCCCGTCTGGCGGTCGAGTTCGTCGTAAAGCACCCGCTTGTCCAGTCCGCGCTGCAGGCATCGGTCGAGCAACGCGAGCGCGTCCAGTCGGTTGTAGTTGCGCGCGAGGTCTATCGCGGTCCGTGCCGCGGACGTCGTGAGGACGCCGCCGACGCGAACCAGTCCGCTGGTCTTCTCGCGGTGAACAACCAACTCGGGTCGCGACATTCGGGCAGCCGGGGTCAACAACATGCAGCTTCGGGGAGTCCAGCACACCAAAGCCGTGCAGTTGTGCAGCGGTGTCGTGGCATGCCGCGACCGGCGCGCCGAGCGTGAGAGACGCCGCGGTCAGCATCAGCCGGACATCGGGTGTTGTCGCAGATTGGCGGTAGACACCGCGGAAGACTCTCACCCAGTCGCCGCGCCGGATCAGCGTCCGAATCTCGCCGTCTGTGTAGGAGGCCCTGGCCTGCTGAAAAGTGAACACACCCCACTGGGCTGTCGCCAATGCCGCCAAATTGGGTCGCATGCCAATTACCCTGCACTGCGCTCAGCCCGGTGCTTTCGGGTCGACCTGGGCAAATGCCGCTGCCTGTGGATAACTTCAAACCGTCGAATGCATAGTTTTCGTCGCAAATCTGCGGCTAACGACGCCGAAAACTATGCGCTCGATCGACGGTGTCCAACATCACAGTCACCCGTCACCAGGGGTATTTCCCCGAAAAATTGGGGAAATATGCTGCGCGGCGGCAACAACCCCGTGTGACATGGCAGAATGTCCCGCATGACCGCACTGCGCCGCCTGCCCGCGATGCCGCTGGGTGCCACAGATGTGCGGTTGGTGGCACGTCGCCACGTTGATCTCAAGCGAGTGTGTAGCTGCTGTTGTCTTCCGAGCCTCGCCCGGTAAACCAGCTGCCATCTATTTCGCCATATTCCGCTGGTTGCGGTGCAACTGACGCGAGTCAACCCCTTGCGTCGCCGCTATCAGCTGCTATCGATCTTCAGGAGCGACCTGCATGACGTCGAACACCGACGCCGGCCCCGCCACAGCGCGCGCCGAACGCCCACATCGCGAACAGTCGGCGCGCGTGCGTGCGGCGCACGCCACCAAAGCCCAACGGGACGCGACTGTCGCCCCGCGGGAGCGCACCGCCCGCCCGGCCAAGCGCCGCGGCGAGGGACAGTGGGCGCTCGGCTACCGGGAGCCGCTGAACCCGAACGAGCAATCCAAGAAGGACGACCACCCGCTCAACGTCCGCAAGCGAATTCTCGACATTTACGCCCAGACCGGGTTCGACGGAATCGACAAGTCGGACCTGCGCGGACGATTCCGCTGGATGGGCCTCTACACCCAGCGCGCCCAGGGGTATGACGGCACCTGGACCGGCGACGACAACATCGACGTGCTGGAAGCGCCGTACTTCATGATGCGCATCCGCACCGATGGCGGAAAACTGAATGTCGACCAGGTGCGCACCATCGCCGGGATCTCGAAGGAGTTCGCGCGCGACACCGCCGACATCTCCGATCGGCAGAACATCCAGCTGCACTGGGTGGAGATCGAGAACGTGCCCGAAATCTGGCGGCGCCTCGACGCGGTTGGGTTGCAGACCACCGAGGCGTGCGGCGACTGCCCACGCGGCATGCTCGGTTCGCCGCTGGCCGGGTTGGCCGTCGACGAGGTGCTCGACGCCTCCCCCGCACTCGCCGAAATCAAGCGCCGCTACATCGGCGACCCGGCCTTTGCCAACCTGCCGCGTAAATTCAAGACCGCGGTTTCAGGGCTGCAGGACGTGGTCCACGAAATCAACGACGTCTCGTTTGTCGGCGTGGTGCACCCGGAGCACGGACCGGGGCTCGACCTGTGGGTCGGCGGCGGCCTCTCGACCAATCCCATGCTCGCGCAACGACTTGGCGTGTGGGTGCCTCTCGACGAGGTGCCCGAGGTGTGGGCCGGCGTCGTCGGCATCTTCCGCGACTACGGTTACCGTCGGCTGCGGTCCAAGGCCCGGCTGAAGTTTCTCATCAAGGACTGGGGTGTAGAGAAGTTTCGGGAAGTTCTCGAAACCGAATACTTGAAGCGCAAGCTCATCGACGGTCCGGCGCCCGTACCGCCAAAGCATCCGCTCGACCACGTCGGCATTACCAAGCTCAAGAACGGCTTGAATGCCGTTGGCTTCTCGGCTGTTTCGGGTCGCGTGTCGGGAACGATCCTCGACGCGCTGGCCGACGCGATGGAGCGGGCCGGCAGCGAGTCGGTCCGGCTGACGCCGTACCAGAAACTGGTGGTGGTCAATGTCGCGACAGACCGTATCGAGCAACTCGACCGCGATTTGGAGGCCGTCGGGCTGACGTCGCGGCCGTCGCGGTGGCGCCGCAACCTGATCGCCTGCACCGGGCTGGAGTTCTGCAAGCTGTCGTTCACCGAGACACGCAGCCGTTCACAGGCTTTGGTTCCGGAGCTGGAGCAGCGGCTGGAGGAGCTCAACATGCAGCTCGACGTGCCGATCACCGTGAACATCAACGGTTGCCCGAACTCGTGCGCCCGCACCCAGGTCGCCGACATCGGCTTCAAGGGCCAGCTCATCGACGACGGCGAGGGCGGCCACGTCGAGGGCTTCCAGGTGCATCTTGGCGGATCGCTCGGCTGGGACATCGGGTTCGGCCGAAAGCTGCGCCAGCACAAGGTTTATGGCCACGAGGTGACCGACTACATCGAGCGGTTGGTGCGCAACTTCATCAAGCACAAGAACGAGGGCGAACGCTTCGCGGAGTGGGTTGTGCGGGCAGACGAGGCGGACTTGCGATGAGCGTCAGCGAAGAGCCGAAAACACAAATGAGCGATTTGAAAACTCTGGCGGAAACCGCCGCAGCCGAGTTGAAAGATGCCTCGGCGCAGGAACTGTTGCAGTGGACCGAGGACACGTTCGGTGGGCCATCCGCTGGAGACCGATCCGGCTACATCGTGGCCTCGAACATGCAGGACGCCGTCCTGGTTCACCTTGCCGCGCAGGTGCGCCCCGGTGTGGACGTTCTGTTTCTCGACACGGGTTACCACTTCGCCGAGACGATCGGCACCCGTGACGCGGTCGAGGCCGTCTACGGCGTCAATGTGGTCAACGCGCGCCCGGAGCACACCGTCGACGAGCAGAACAGACTCCTCGGCAAGGACCTGTTCGCTCGTGATCCGAACGAGTGCTGCCGGCTACGCAAGGTGGTTCCGCTGCGCAACACTTTGCAGAACTACCGCGCCTGGGTGACGGGTATCCGTCGCGTCGAATCGCCGACGCGTGCCAACGCGCCGCTGATTTCGTTCGACGAGTCCTTCGGGTTGGTGAAGATCAACCCGATCGCGGCTTGGTCGGACGACGACATGGAGAATTACATCACCGAGCACGGCATTCTCGTCAATCCCCTTGTCGAGGAGGGCTATCCGTCGATCGGGTGCGCGCCCTGCACCCGTAAGCCGGAACCGGGATCCGATCCGCGAAGCGGCCGCTGGGCCGGCTTTGCCAAGACCGAATGTGGGTTGCACGCATCATGACCGCATCGACGCTGACAGTTTCGAAGTTGGAAACGTTCGACACCCTCGCAGCGCTGGAGTCCGAGGCAATTCACATCTTCCGCGAGGTCGCCGGGGAGTTCGAGCGGCCGGTGATCCTGTTCTCCGGCGGCAAGGACTCCACCGTGCTGCTGCATCTGGCCATCAAAGCGTTTTGGCCTGCGCCGCTGCCATTTTCGCTGCTGCACGTAGATACCGGGCACAATTTCGACGAGGTGCTGTCGTTCCGCGACGAGGTGGTGTCCCGCTACGGCCTGCGGTTGCACGTCGCCAAGGTGGAGGACTACCTCGCCGACGGTCGGCTCACCGAACGCCCTGACGGAATCCGCAACCCGTTGCAGACCATTCCGCTGCTCGACGCCATCACCGAGAATCGCTTCGACGCGGTGTTCGGTGGCGGCCGGCGCGACGAGGAGCGCTCGCGGGCCAAGGAGCGAATTTTCTCCCTCCGCAACGCTTTTGGGCAGTGGGACCCGAAGCGGCAACGGCCCGAGCTGTGGAACCTGTACAACGGTCGGCACGCACCGGGCGAGCACGTCCGGGTGTTTCCGCTGAGTAACTGGACCGAACTCGACGTATGGCGCTACATCGCCCGCGAGGATGTCGCGCTGGCCAGCATCTATTACGCGCACGAGCGCAAGGTCTACCAACGCGACGGCATGTGGATGACGCCGGGCTCCTGGGGCGGGCCGCGCGACGGTGAGGTGCTGGAGAGCCGGTCCGTGCGTTACCGCACGGTGGGTGACGGATCCACCACCGGCGCAGTGCTTTCCGAGGCCGCCGACAACGAGGCCATCCTGGCCGAAGTCGCCGCCTCCCGACTGACCGAGCGCGGCGCGACGCGCGGTGATGACCGCGTTTCCGAGGCCGCCATGGAAGACCGCAAGCGTGAAGGTTATTTCTGAGCATGAGTGACTTACTGAGGCTGGCAACCGCCGGATCGGTCGACGACGGCAAGTCGACGCTGGTCGGGCGGTTGCTGTACGACACCAAGTCGGTGCTGGCCGACCAGATCGACGCCGTCACCCGCGCGTCGGTCGACAGGGGTTTGGCCACCCCGGACCTGTCGCTGCTCGTCGACGGCCTGCGCGCAGAGCGGGAACAGGGCATCACCATCGACGTGGCCTACCGCTATTTCGCCACGCCCAAGCGGTCTTTCGTGCTGGCCGACACCCCCGGGCACGTGCAGTACACCCGCAACACCGTCAGCGGCGCGTCCACCGCTCAGCTGGTGATCCTGCTGGTCGACGCGCGCAAGGGCGTTGTGGAGCAGACGCGTCGGCACGCGGCCGTGTTGGCGTTGCTCGGTGTGCCGAAACTGGTGCTGGCGGTCAACAAGATCGACTTGATCGGGGTGAGCGAAGCGGCGGGGGGTGCACCGGGCGACCCGGCAGCGGTTTTCGCGGAAATCTCCGCCGAGTTCAACACCCTGACCACGGCACTTGGCTGGTCGAGCGAGGACGTGCTGGAAATCCCGGTCTCGGCCAAGTACGGCGACAACGTGGCCAGCCGATCCGACAACACTCCGTACTACGACGGTCCCTCGCTCATCGAGCACCTCGAGTCGGTGCCCGTCGACGCTGACACCCGCGGCCGGCACTCCATCGGACTGCGCTTCCCCGTCCAGTACGTGATTCGTCCGCGCACGGCCGATTACCCCGACTACCGCGGTTATGCAGGGCAGGTCGCGGCCGGGTCGGTGGCGCCGGGCGACGAAGTGGTGGTGCTGCCGTCGGGTGTTCGGACCTCGGTTCGCCGAATCGACACGGCCGACGGCGAACTGGAACAAGCCCAAACCGGTCGCAGCGTGACGCTGATCCTCGAAGACGACCTCGACATCTCCCGCGGCGACACCATCGCAGCGGCCGCCGATGCCCCCGAGCCGATTTCGGAGTTCGAGGCGACAGTCTGCTGGCTCGCCGAGAAGCCGTTGCGTCCCGGTGCCCGGTTGCTGCTCAAGCACGGAACCCGCACGACGCAGGCCATCGTGGGCGCACTGGTGGAACGCTTCGACGAACAGAACTTGGCCTCCGTTCCGGGACCGGAGTCGTTGGAGCTCAACGATCTCGGCCGGATCTCGGTTCGGGTCGCGGAGCCCATCGTCGCCGACGACTACGCGGTGAACCGGCACACCGGCAGTTTCTTGCTGATCGATCCGGCAGGTGGCAACACGTTGGCGGCCGGTCTGGTCGGCGACGTGCTGAGCGCCGTCGAGGTCGGCACCGCCCCGGTGTCGTGACCGCACTCATTGCGGTTGCGCACGGGAGCCGCGATCCCCGCTCGGCAGCGACAGTCGCGGCGATGGTTTCGGAGTTGCGCCTAGCGCGGCCGGGGCTCGATGTGCGCCTGTCGTTTCTGGATCTCAACGCTCCCTCGGTCAGCCAAGTGATCGATTCGGTTGCTGCACAAGGCTACCGGGAGGCTGTCGTCGTACCGCTGCTGCTCGGCAACGCCTTCCATGCCCGCGTTGACTTGCCGGCCATGCTCGCCCTTGCGTGCCTGCGTCATCCCGAGTTAACGCTGATCCAAGCTGAGGTGCTCGGCACGGATGCCCGACTGGCTGCCGCTGTGCGGGAACGGATTCTGGACACCGACGTCACCGTCGACGACCCGAGCATCGGCATCGCCCTCGCTGGAGTCGGGTCATCGTCGACGGCTGCGAACGAACGAACCAAAGCGGTTGCTGCCCAAGTATGCTCGGGAACTCGGTGGCGGGTGGGTAGTTGCTTCGTCACCGCGACCGAGCCGGCCGTCGAGCAAGCCGTGGCCGAATTGCGCGCGTCGGGCGCCGGCCGAATCGTGGTGGCGCCGTGGTTTCTTGCGCCGGGCCTGTTGACCGACCGTCTGTTCGCGGCGACGCCGGGTTTGGCGCACGCGGCGACGATCGGAGCGCATCGCGGGCTCGTCGAGGTCGCACTCGACCGGTTCGATGCGGCTCGCGCGGCCATGCATTCCGGCGGCGCTGCGGCGCGGGTGGTCGCCTGAGCCGGTACCCGGGCGCGCCGCTAGCTACTCGCCTGGAATCTGCGGCACCCGGGTCGCCCGCACATACACCGTCTCCCCCGCCTTCAATTGCAGCGCCTCGCTGTCACCGCGGGTCACCTGCGCGGTGAAGCCGTCGCCGGTCGCGGCGTTGCGCATCTCGACACGCACCTCGAAGCCCAACCGGACCACACGTTCGACGACGGCCCTGGTCACCCCGGCCGTCTCCGCGGTTCCCTCCGCTTGCGAGATGGCCATCATGGGGTCACGGCCCACGCGAATGTCGTGCGGGCGCACCAGTTGACCGTTCAGCTTGGCCACATCGCCGAGGAAGGACATGACAAACCGGTTGGCGGGCTTGTCGTAAAGCTCCTGCGGTGAACCCACCTGCTCGATTCGACCGCGGTTCATCACCGCAATCCGATCGGCAATGTCGAGCGCCTCCTCCTGGTCGTGGGTGACCAGCACGGTGGTGACGTGCACCTCGTCGTGCAGCCGACGCAGCCACTTGCGCAGGTCGGCGCGAACCTTGGCGTCGAGCGCACCGAACGGCTCGTCGAGCAACAGCACCTTGGGATCGACGGCCAAGGCGCGCGCCAGTGCCATGCGCTGGCGCTGACCACCCGACAGCTGCGCGGGATAACGATGCTGAAAGCCGTCGAGGCCAACGATGCCGAGCAATTCGTCCACCCGGCGGGCGATTTCGGTCTTGGGCCGCTTGCGAATTTTCAGCCCGAACGCCACGTTGTCACGGACCGTCATGTGCTTGAACGCGGCGTAGTGCTGAAACACGAAGCCGATGTCGCGTTTCTGCGGCGAGACACCGGTGACGTCCCGCCCGGCGATCCGAATCGAGCCCGAATCCAAGGTTTCCAGGCCCGCAATCGACCGCAGCAGCGTCGACTTGCCCGAGCCCGACGGTCCCAGCAGCGCGGTGAGCGCGCCGGACGGGATGTCGAGGGACACGTCGTCCAGCGCCGCGAAGTCGCCGTAGTTCTTGTGCGCGTCAACGACGGTAATCATGGCTCGCCTCCCGCCCGCTCCGGTCCTCGCTGCGCTGCGATCCTCACGGGCGCTCGCCTTCGCGCGATCATGGCTCGCCTCCCCGCTCTTGAGAGATCACTTCTTCGCCACCCTCTTCCGGTCCAGCGCCGTCATCACGAGCAGCGTCACCAGCGCGACCCCCATCAACAGCGTCGCGGCGCAATAGGCCCCAAAGGTGTTGTGGTCATCGATATACCGTGCGTGCACCAGCAGGGTCAGCGTCTGCGACACCCCCGGAAACCCGGATGACACCATGATCACGGCACCGAACTCGCCGAGCGCACGCGCGACCGTCAGCACGACGCCATAGGTGAGTCCCCAGCGAATCGACGGCAGTGTAATCCGCCAAAACGTTTGCCAGCTCGACGCGCCCAATGTCGCGGCGGCCTGTTCCTGGTCGTCGCCGATCTCGTGCAGCACCGGCTCGACCTCACGCACCACGAACGGCAATGTCACGAAGATCGTCGCGATGACCATGCCGGTCAGGCCGAAGATGACCTTGATGCCGAAATGTTCGATACCCCCGAACCAGCCGTCCGAACCCCACAGCAGGATCAGCGAAACACCAACGACGATGGGCGAGACCGCGAACGGCAGATCGACGATCCCCTGCAGCAGGCTACGACCGGGGAACCGGCCGCGTGCCAGGGCAAGCGCAGTCACGATGCCGAACACCACGTTGACCGGCACCACGATCGCCACGATCAACAGTGAAAGATCCAGTGCGGCAATGGCCGCCGGTGTAGTGATCGAATCGACGAACGCGCCGATGCCCTTGCCGAAACTGCGCCAGAGAATCAGCGCGATCGGCAGTACCAACAACACGAACAGGTACAGCAAGGCAACCGAACGCAATCCAAGGCGAGCCAACGGTGACGTCCTCATGGCGCCTGCTGCTCCTTACGGAGGTTCCGCTGCGCGACGACCCGCAGCACCAACAGCGTCACAAAAGCGATGGCCAGCAACGCCACCGACACCGCGGCGGCGTTGGCGGGCCGATCGATCTCGATCTGCTGCTGGATGTACTGCGACGTCATCTGCGTCACCCGCGGAATGTTGCCACCGATCAATACGATCGAACCGTATTCGCCGATCGCCCGCGCGAATGCCAACCCGGCACCGCTGAGAATTGCCGGAGCCAACGTCGGCAGCACAATCTTGGAAAAGATGACCCAGTTGTCAGCACCGAGGGATGCCGCGGCCTGCTCGACGTCGCGGTCTGCCTCGATGAGCACCGGCTGCACGGACCGGACCACGAACGGCAGCGTCACAAAGGCAAGGGCCACAACCAAACCGGGCTGGGTGGCGTTGAGATGGATGTTCACCGGACTGTCCGGGCCATACAGCGACAGCAGCACGATGCTGGCCACGATCGTGGGCAGGGCAAACGGAAGGTCGATGAGCGCGTTGACGATTGCCTTGCCGGGAAAGTTGTCCCGCACCAGTACCCAGGCCACCAGGGTGCCCATCACCGCGTTGATCACCGCCACAATCACCGATACCCAGATAGTGACCTTCAATGAGGCCAACGCGACCGGAGCGGTGACCGCATCCCAGAATTGGCCAATACCCCCGCCAAAGGCGTTGTAGGTCAGCGCAGCCAACGGCAGCAGCACGATCACGCTCAGCCACAGCACCGCCGTCGAAACCCCGAACGGCCCCACGGCACCGGAAAACTGGAACAGCGCGCGGCGTTTGGCAAGAAGCGTCGTCATCGCGTTGCTTTGTCGTAGATGACGGCGATGGACCCGCTGCCCTGCGCGAACAGATCCTTGTCGACGGTGTCCCAGCCGCCCAGGTCGGCGATCGTCCAGAGCTTCTGCGGCTGTGGAAACTGGCCGGCAAACTGCTCGGCAACGCCGGGATCAGCCGGTCGGAAGCCAGCCTCGGCCCACAACTTCTGCGCCTGCGGGGTAAACAAGAAGTCGCGGAATGCCTTCGCCTTGGCGATCTTGCTGCTCGACGTGATCACCGCCACCGGATTCTCGATCTTGAAGGTCTGCGCGGGCACGATGTGTTCCACCTGGTCGCCATTGCGCTCGGAGAAGATCGCCTCGTTCTCGTAGCTCAGTAGCGCGTCACCGGTTCCCTGCAAGAAGGTTTCGGTCGCTTCCCGGCCGGACTTCGGCTGCACCTTTACGTGGTCATCGATCAGCTTGGTCAAATAGTCCAGGCCCGCCTGTGGATTCTTGCCACCGTCGCTCTTTGCCGCATACGGCGCCAACAGGTTCCACTTTGCCGAGCCAGAGCTGAACGGATTCGGCGTCACCACTTCGATGCCTGGCCGCAGCAGGTCGTCCCAGCTCGTGATGTGCTTCGGATTGCCCTTGCGCACCACGATCGTGACGACCGAGCCGAACGGCACGCCGTGGTTGGCGTCCTGGTTCCAGGTTGGATCGACCAGACCCGCGTCCACCAGTCTGGTGATATCCGGTTCCGTCGAGAAGTTCACCACGTCGGCGGGAGCACCGTCTTTGACTTTCCGGGACTGATCGCCCGACGGGCCGTAGGAGGGCTGGATGAGCACGTCCTTGCCGGCCGGTGTCTGCGCAAACGCGGGAATCACTTTGTCGAAGCCAGGTTTCGGCACTGCGTAGGCGAACAGGTGCAGCGTTCCCCCGGACCCGTTCGCGGCGCTGTCGCCGCCGACCACATCGCTCGAACCGCCACCGCAGCCGCTCAAGGTCAACACCGCTGCGGCGGCCACCGCGGCGAGCATTCGAGACCGGTGACGCATGACAGAGGGGACCTTTCTGGCGAATCGAACTACCCGTGTTATCTGGAACCGCACAGGCGGAGATGAACCGCAAGGACGAGCGGTATCAAAGGAAGATCAGCGACAGTCGACGTCGGCCACAGCGAGGAAACCGACGGCAATCAACGCCAGACAGTGGCGGACGGACCGGACGGTGGCTATGGACACGTCGGCGACTTTAGCAGACAGCGCCGGGGTCAAGCCGTCCCGCAAGCGGTGATCAGTGCGTCAGCAGCCAGGCCAGCACTATCAAAATCAGCAGCGCACACAGCGCCAACGTGACACGCGAACGCGGCATTACGTCACGCCGCCCGTTTCGACGTCCGGCGTCGCTTCTCCAGCGCCGGTCCGGCGGTCGCGTCCGAGCAGATGCAAGGTGATGGCCAGGCCGCGGTCCAGCAACCAGGCCAACCCGAATGCCAACGGAACCGTCACCGCCAGGACCACAACGAACTGCGGGATGAAGGCCAACCCGGCCACCCACAACTCGATGCCGTCCCACCAGTTCGCCAGCGCATGCACCAGACAAGCCTAGCCGCTGTTCGCAGCCCACTGATCCTTCGCCCGCCTCGGCAATTCAGCGCGTGCCGCGCCCGATTTGGGTCGATGATGAGGGCATGGATCGAGTCGACGAACAGTCCACGGGTGTCTCCGGCGTCGGCGCATCGGACTCATCATCGAAGTCCCCGGCGCCGAAAAAGGCGCGCAAAGAGGCAAAGGCAGCGAAGCACGCTGAGGAGTCTCTTCTCGACGCGCGCCGCAGCAGCTTCCCGCCTATCGACGACTATGCCTTCCTCTCCGACTGCGAAAACACCTGCCTGATCGCGCGCAGTGGCGCCGTGGAGTGGATGTGTGTCCCACGACCGGACTCCCCCAGCGTTTTCGGCGCGGCCCTGGACCGCAGTGCCGGCCACTTCCGAGTAGGTCCGTACGGGCAAAACGTGCCCGCAGCCCGTCGCTACCTGCCGGGCGGGCTGATCGTGGAGACGACCTGGCAGACCGAGACCGGCTGGTTGATCATCCGCGATGCCATGGTGCTCGGCCCCTGGCACAACGTGGACGAACGCTCGAAAACGCACCGCCGCACCCCACAGGACTGGGATGCCGAACACATCCTGCTGCGCACAGTGAAATGCGTCAGCGGCGTCGTCGAGTTGGAGTTGAGCTGCGAGCCCGCTTTCGATTACCACCGGGCGCCGGCCAAGTGGGAATACACCGGCAAGGTGTACGAGGAGGCCACCGCGACCGCTCGCTGTGTGGGCCCCGGCGTTCACCCCGAACTCAAGTTGACCACCGACCTACGGCTCGGGCTCGAGGGCCGAGAGGCGCGCGCACGACGGCGCATGGTCGAGGGTGACAACGTTTTCGTCGCGCTGTCCTGGTCGGAACTGCCCGCACCGCAGACCTTTGCCGAAGCGTCGCAGAAGATGTGGCAGACCGCCGAGTGCTGGCGGCAATGGGTCACTATCGGGCGCTTTCCCGATCATCCGTGGCGCGGTTACATCCAGCGCAGCGCCTTGACGCTGAAGGGGCTCACCTATGCCCCGACCGGCGCGCTGTTGGCGGCGCCGACCACGTCGTTTCCGGAAACTCCTGGTGGCGAACGAAATTGGGACTACCGCTACGCCTGGGTCCGGGATTCGACATTTGCCCTGTGGGGCCTTTACACGCTCGGGCTGGATCGGGAGGCCAACGACTTCTTCGCCTTCATCGCCGATGTGTGCCAGGCCAGCAACGGCGGCGAACCGCACCCGCTGCAGGTCATGTACGGGGTCGGCGGTGAGCGCACGCTGGAAGAATTCGAGTTGGACAATTTGTCCGGATACGACGGTGCGCGGCCGGTCCGCATCGGCAACGGCGCCTACAACCAGGAACAGCACGACATCTGGGGCACCATGCTCGACTCGGTGTATCTGCACGTGCGGTCTCGCGAACAGGTTCCCGAGACGCTGTGGCCGCTGCTGGAACGCCAGGTGGAGACCGCGATCAAGAATTGGCGCAAACCCGACCGTGGCATCTGGGAAGTGCGCGGTGAGCCGCAGCACTTCGCGTCCTCGAAGGTGATGTGCTGGGTGGCACTCGACCGCGGGGTCAAGCTCGCCGTTCTGCACGGGGAAGACAGCTATGCCCAGCGATGGGCGCGGATCGCCGACGAGATCAAGGAGGACATCCTCACCAACGGTGTGGATGAGCGCGGCGTGTTCACCCAGACCTATGGCGGCCACACGCTCGATGCCGCGCTGCTGCTCGTTCCGCTGCTGCGGTTCCTACCGCCGGACGACGAGCGCGTCCGCAACACCGTGCTCGCGATCGCCGACGAACTCACCGAAGACGGGCTGGTCCTGCGCTACCGCACCGAAACCACCGACGACGGCCTGTCCGGGGAAGAAGGGACCTTCACCATCTGCTCGTTCTGGCTGGTGTCGGCGCTGGTCGAGATCGGCGAACTCGGTCGCGCCAAGCGGCTGTGCGAGCGGTTACTGGGCTACGCCAGTCCGCTGAAGCTCTACGCCGAGGAGATCGACACCAAGACCGGTCGGCATCTGGGCAATTTTCCGCAGGCGTTCACGCACCTGGCGCTGATCAATGCCGTGGTGCACGTGATTCGTGCGGAGGAGGAGGCACGCGCCGGGCGGTTCAAGCCCGCCCACTCGCGTTAACCCACTATCCCGCTAGCGGCATCGGCGTCAACTGCACGGCCGGCACCGGCGCCACTTTCACGGCGGGCTGCTTGCGTACCTGACACTTCAGCGTCCTGCGCAGCTTGGCCACCACCGAGGCGAGCCGCTCGGCCGTGTCCTTGGCGGCGAACGCCGGCGCGAGAGCCCACTCGACTAGATCGATGATCGTGGAAACCCGCGCGAGCATCACGTCGACGTTTTCGCGGGACCGGCGAATGGCGGCGAACTCCACGCGGATGTCGACCAGCACTTCATCGAGTCGCTCGACCGCGGGCTCGAGTCCTTGGACGAGGTCGGAGAGGTCTTCGACGAGCAGCGTGGCGTCGGCGGCCAGGCCGTCCATGCGCATCATCGCGCTATCTGCGTTGATGGCGGCGTTGGTCAAGCGCTTCAATCGGCCGGCTGAGGACCCCGGTTGCGTCACCACGTGTCAGCGCTCCTCATCGAAATCGTCGAAGTAACACTTCAGCCTGTGCGGCCATCCGCTCAACAACCTGCGCCGCGGGAAGCGACTCGGTTACCAATCCGGCTGCCTCACCGGCATATACGACTCCGAGATCAGGATCTGCGGGGTCGTACGCACCTGACAACATAGCGTGACCGGCGTCACTATTGTGGTATTTCCTCGTGAACGCGTTGGTCAGGGCGCGTCCTCCCCAGCGTGTCGGCCACGGCTGATTTCGGGCCTGATCGAACACCGATGTGTAGACGGTATCGGCGCTACCAGCGGCGATCAGCCGGTCGCGGGCATAGTCGGGCCCGGTGGTTTCCGGACTCGCCAACAGCGCGGTTCCGACGATCGCGCCTTCGGCGCCGGCCGCGATAACTGCGGCCAGTCCGCGCCCGGTCCCAATGCCACCAGCGGCGAGCACGGGCAGGTTCGTCGCCTCGAGGACTTCCTGCAGCAGCGGCAACGTGCCGATCCTGCCGGTGTGCCCGCCCGCCTCGGTGCCCTGGGCGGCGACAGCGTCCACACCCGCGGCCTCGACGATGCGCAAGTCCTCGATCGTGTTGATCTGCGAGAGCACCGGAACGCCTGCGGCATGGATTTTTTCGACATAGGGCGCCGGGTCGCCGAAGGACAGCGAGATCAAGGCCGGCTTTGCCTCGATGGCCGCGTCGAGTAACGCCGCGTGTTGCGCGCTTTCTCCGAGCGACCAGGTCATCAGCCCGACACCGAATGGGAGGCCGGTATCGCGCACGACGGCCGACTCTGCAGCGATCCATTCCGGCGTGGTGTAGCGGGCCGCACCGAGCATGCCCAGTCCGCCCGCCCGACTGACGGCGCCGGCCAGTTCACCACCGGCGCGCCCGCCCATGGGCGCACCGAGAATGGGCAGGTCGATGCCCAAGGTTCGGGTCAACCAGGTTTCGATCATGCTGCGCCTCCCTGTCCCGTTCGCCGGTGATCATGAGCAAATCGTGCTCGCAGTCCTGACGGATCTGCAGTTTTGCTCATGATCACAGCAAAGATTGTGCTAGCTGACTGCTACTTCTTCGGTTTGTCGGCTTGCGCATCCGAAGACAGCGCGGCCACGAACGCCTCCTGCGGCACTTCGACGCGACCGATGGTCTTCATCCGCTTCTTGCCTTCCTTCTGCTTCTCCAAGAGCTTGCGCTTGCGGCTGATGTCGCCGCCGTAGCACTTGGCGAGCACGTCCTTGCGGATGGCACGGATGTTCTCGCGGGCGATGATCTTGGATCCGATCGCCGCCTGGATGGGCACTTCGAACTGCTGACGCGGTATCAGTTCACGCAGCTTGGTGGTCATTTTGTGGCCGTACGCCTGCGCGCCGTCGCGGTGCACGATCGCCGAGAACGCGTCCACCGCCTCGCCCTGCAGCAGAATGTCCACCTTGACCAACTGCGACTCCTGTTCGCCCGACTCTTCGTAGTCGAGGCTGGCATAGCCGCGGGTGCGCGACTTCAGCGAGTCGAAAAAGTCGAAGATGATCTCGGCCATGGGCATGGTGTAGCGCAGCTCGACCCGGGTTTCGGACAGATAGTCCATGCCACCGAGGTCGCCGCGCCGGGACTGGCACAGCTCCATGATGGAGCCGATGAATTCGCTCGGCGTGATGATCGTGCACTTCACCACCGGCTCGAGAACGCGACGCACCTTGCCCTCGGGCCAGTACGACGGGTTGGTGACGACGTGCTCGGTGCCGTCTTCCATTTCGACGCGGTACACGACGTTCGGTGCGGTGGAGATGAGGTCGAGGCCGAACTCGCGCTGCAGCCGTTCACGCGTGATTTCCATGTGCAGCAGACCGAGGAAGCCGCAGCGGAACCCGAACCCGAGCGCGACCGAGGTCTCCGGCTGGTAAGTCAGCGCCGCGTCGTTGAGCTGCAGCTTCTCCAGCGCATCGCGCAGATCGGGATAGTCGGAACCGTCCACCGGATACAGGCCGGAATACACCATCGGCCGCGGCTCGCGGTAGCCGGTCAGCGCCTCCTTGGCCCCGTGGCGGGCGCTGGTGACAGTGTCGCCGACCTTGGACTGACGCACATCCTTCACGCCGGTGATCAGGTAGCCGACCTCGCCGACGCCGAGGCCTCCGGTGGCCTTCGGTTCGGGCGAGACGATGCCGACCTCGAGCAGCTCGTGCGTCGCGCCGGTGGACATCATCTGAATCTTCTCGCGCGGCACGATCTTGCCGTCCACGACCCTGACGTAGGTGACCACGCCCCGGTACGTGTCGTAGACCGAGTCGAAAATCATTGCGCGCGCGGGTGCATCGGGATCTCCGACGGGCGCGGGAATCTCGGCGATGACGTGATCGAGCAGTTCCGCGACGCCCTCGCCGGTCTTTCCGGAAACTCTGAGTACGTCAGTGGGTTCGCAGCCGATGATGTGGGCGATTTCGGCGGCGTAGCGGTCTGGGTCGGCGGCCGGCAGGTCGATCTTGTTCAGCACCGGGATGATCGTCAGATCGTTTTCCAGCGCCAAATACAGGTTGGCCAGCGTCTGCGCCTCGATGCCCTGTGCGGCGTCGACCAACAGCACCGCGCCCTCGCAGGCTTCCAGAGCGCGGGAAACCTCATAGGTGAAGTCGACGTGACCTGGCGTGTCGATGAGGTGCATGACGTACTGCACACCGTCGACCGTCCACGGCAAGCGGACGTTTTGCGCCTTGATGGTGATGCCGCGCTCGCGCTCGATGTCCATCCGGTCGAGGTACTGGGCCCGCATCTGCCGTTCCTCGACCACGCCGGTGAGCTGCAACATCCGGTCGGCCAAGGTGGACTTGCCGTGGTCGATGTGGGCGATGATGCAGAAGTTCCGGATCCGCGCAGGATCAGTGAACGTCGTATCGGCAAAGCTGGTAATGAGTGGCTCCTAGGCGAAGACCGATGGGTTGGGCGCAACGGCTCAGTCTACTTTCGCCCGCTCGCCGACCGTGAATCGCGCCACCGCCCGCACAGACCACCTGAACCTCCCGACGACTGCGCCGGTTGCGCGCTTAAGCTGACATCCATGGCGCCACGATGGAGCACGCTTGGCAAGCAGATCGGAGTCACGCTCGGACTCATCGCCAAGGAGCAAGCGCCCCGGCTGGTTCGCGGCGAGGCGCCGACCCTGACCCAGTCGTTGCAGCGATCGGGCTTGCTGCCCAAGAGCCTTCATCCCAAGAACCTGATCCCGAAGAACCTCATTCCGCGGGCATCGTCGGTGCTGGCCCCTCGACAACCGATCATTCCCGGTCGACCCATCGCCTCCACGGCCGTGCCGACGGCGCAGCGCGCCCGCCGGCTGGTGTACGCGCCGAACCTGGACGGTCGCGCCGATCCCGGTGAGGTCGTCTGGACCTGGGTGACCTACGAGGAGGATCCCTCGCGGGGCAAAGACCGTCCGGTGCTGGTGGTCGGACGGGACGGCAAGACGCTGCTGGGACTGATGCTGTCGTCGAACTCGAAGCGCGCGCGCGACAACAATTGGATCGGAATCGGCGCCGGAACCTGGGATTCGGAGAGTCGCCCGAGCTGGGTGCGACTGGACCGCGTCCTCGATGTGCCCGAGGCCGGCATCCGCCGGGAGGGGGCCATCCTGGAACGCAAGGTCTTCGACCAGGTAGCGGCCAGGCTCATCCACGAGTACCGCTGGCGGTGACGGCTGGTTCACCGGTCGACGCCGGCGACGGTTTGAGTCGGGAATGACGATCCTGGTATTCTCGACCGTCGGCGTGGAGTGCACGCCCAAGCTTTTGCCCAACGGACACGCGAGTGCGCGCCACACGCGCCGAGTGCGGTCCACCACCAGCAATTTGTTGTAGAGGAATTACGCGTGGCCAACATCAAGTCCCAGGTGAAGCGGAACCGGACCAACGAGATCGCTCGCCAGCGCAACCAGTCGGTCAAGTCGGCGCTGCGCACCGCGATTCGTTCGTTCCGTGAGGCCGCCGCTGCTGGTGACAAGGACAAGGCCAACACCGCCCTGCTCGCCGCCAGCCGCAAGCTGGACAAGGCCGCCAGCAAGGGCGTCATCCACAAGAACCAGGCCGCCAACAAGAAGTCGGCGCTGGCGCTGGCGTTCAACAAGCTGGGCTGATCGCCCCTAGTTCTCCACGCGGTTGAATACCGCCGCAGCTAACCGTTTGGCTGCGGCGGTCTTTGCGTTTCAGCGCTTATGCCGACCGTGCAATCCGACGACGCCGCGCACCGCGCGTTCCACCGCATAGTCGGCGTCGGCCGCCACACCTTTGACGTCGGCGTTCAGTTCAGCGACCACCTGCATAGCCTGGCCGATCGAGTCGGGCGTCCAGCCTGACATCTGGGCCTGCGCCTTCTTTACCTTCCACGGGGGCATCCCGAGCCGGCTCGCGAGCCGGAAGGGGTCACCACGGCCGGCCGACCCCACCCGCGCGATGGTGTGCACGGAATCCGCCAGCGCATCGGCGAGCAGCACCGGCGGCACGCCGCGCAATTGCGCCCAGCGCAACGCCTCCAGCGCTGCACTGTGGTCTCCGACGACGGCCAACTCGGCCACATCGAAACCGGAAACCTCCGCCTTGCCTGAGTAGTACCGGTGTACCGAGGCAACATCGACCTTGCCGCCGGTGTCGGCGGCCAACTGCGAACACGCGGCCGCCAACTCCCGCAGGTCCGAACCGACGGCCTCCAGAACTGCCTGCACAACGTCGACAGACACCCGCACCCCGGCCGCACGGAACTCCGCGCGAACAAAATCGACCCGCTCACTCGCCTTGCTGATCTTGGCGCAGTCATGCACCTGCGCGCCGAGTTTCTGCAATGAACCCGCCAGCGCCTTGGCTCGGCCGCCACCGGTGTGCAGCACCACCAGCACGACACCGTCCGGAGGCGAGGCGGCCGCCGATTCGATCAGAGCGACGGCGTCCTTGCCCGCCTCGGCCGCTGCCTCGAGCACCACGACGCGATCCTCGGCAAACAACGACGGGCTTAGCAGTTCGGCCAATTCCGAGGCGCTGGCGTCGCCGGCGCGCAAGCGTGTGACCGGCAGATCATCGGGTGCGGACGACCCCGCCCTAACCGCTGCGACTACGGCAGCGACCGCGCGCTCGGCGAGAAATTCCTCTTCACCGAGCACCAGATGCAATTGAGCGGAGCCATCGGACACGGTGTCGATGGTCGCACGGCCCACCGACAGTTCGGCGATGCGGTCGGCTGCCAGGGTGTGCCATCCGGTGCGCACGGTCCACAGCGGAATCGCAACCAACATCGCGCCAACCAACGCGGCTGCCACGCCTCTGCGGACCGGACGCAACCGCAACCCCACGATCACCGCAAGCACCGCCGCCACGGCGAGTACCGAGGACAGCAGCCCTTGCGGTACGGAGATGGCGGCGCCGGGTACGTCCGCTCCCCGGTGCGCCACCTGCAGCAGCCACCACAGCATCGGCGCGGCCAGCTTCGCTACCAGCACCGCCGCGGGAAACCAGACCGAAGCCAAGACTGCCACCACCGCACCGATCACGGTGATCGGTGCGACGACAATCCCCACGAGTAAGTTTGCAGCAACTGACACCGTGCTCACCGAACCCGAAAGGGCAACGAGCACAGGCAGTGTCACCACGAACGCGGCGCCAGCGACGGCTACTGCTTCCGCCACCGCACGGGACGCGCCGCGCGCAATAAGCCAGTCCGCCCAACTCGGCGCGAGTAAAACCAAACCGAACGTCGCGATGACCGACAAGGCAAAACCGTAGTCCACGGCGAGCCCGGGATTGACGGCGAGCAAGAGGATTATCGCCGTGCACAGCGCGGGAACCGCATGTTTGCGCCGCCCCGAGGCGAGGCCCACCAACCCGATTCCTCCCATGACCGCCGCTCGCAGCACGCTCGGCGATGGCCTGGCGACGACCACAAACATGGCGAGAGCCACAGCGGCACAGACAATTCCGATCCACGGATGGATGGCCAAACCACGCGCACACAACAACACCGCCCCGATGATGATGGTCACGTTGGCGCCCGAGACCACGCACAAATGACTGAGCCCGACGGTCCTGAACAGCGCAGTCAGCTCCGGCGAAAGGTGTGTCGTGTCACCTACCACCATCGCAGGCAGCAAGCCCGCGGCCTCGGGTGAAAGCGCCTGCCCCGCCGCATCACCGAGGCGATGACGCAGCGCGGCGGCCCACCGCTGAATCGCCGGCGCCGGCTGCGCCCGCACCGGCGGGCCGTTGACCCGAATCGCCGCGATCGTCAGCGCGCCTTGAGTTCCCGGCGCGATGACGCCACGAAGTTCCACGCGCTGGCCCGGTAACAGCTGGCTCCAGCCGTCAGCCGGGGCAAACACTGCCACCGATCCGCCACCGGAGAACACCTTTCCGGCGGCGCGGAACCACCGCAACTCGGCGGGAACGGTCACGCGAGCCCCGCCGAAGTTGCTCTTGGGCAAGGCCTTTGGATCATCCTTCAGCTTCACTTCGGCATTGACATAGGAGCCGGCGGGCAGCGTCGCCAGCGGATGGTGTTCGGCGGCGAACAGCCGCCAGGCTGCGGTGCCGGCGAGTCCGGCACCGAGCACTAGCGCGGCAATCATCACGAGAGCACCACCGAACCGGCGTCGTATTATCGCCGCGGTGAGCGCGGCGACGAGCATCGCCATGACGAGCCAGAATGCCGCAGCCGCAGATAGATTGACCGCACAACAGGTAGCCGTCCAGCAGGTGAGCGCCGCCGGCAACAATCGGAGGTCAAGCGGTCGAACGGGCTGCGCCGATTCGGTCACAAGGCCACCAGATCGCGCAGGCGGGCCAGCCGTGCCGGACCGATGCCGTCGACTTCACCGAGTTGGGCCACGTCGGTGAACCGGCCGTTCGCATCTCGCCAGGCCACGATTGCGGCTGCGGTGACCGGACCGACCCCGGGCAGCCCGTCGAGATCCGCCACCGTTGCGGTGTTCAGGTTGACCTTTCCCCCGCCCTTCGGCGTCGCAGATTCGGGACTTCCCCCGCCCGCACCGGCTGCGGCGGGTGGTCCCGACCCGGGTCCGGCGACCACGATCTGTTGTCCGTCGGCAAGGCGCTGGGCGAGATTGAGGGCGAGCAGATCTGCTCCCGGTTTCGCCCCGCCGGCCGCTGCCAGTGCGTCGGCGACCCGCGCACCCGGACGCAGGTGCACGAGACCGCCGTGCTCGACCAAGCCGACAACACTGACCACAATCTCGCCGGATTCAGCCGGCGCGGCGGAAGAAGTCGGCGCGGTCGACACCGCGCTGAGCGGCGGTGCGGGCGCAGGAGCCGGGGTGCCGCGTAGCACGACCACGCCGGTGAGGACGGCTGCGACCGCGCCGACCGCCGCGAGGCTGATCACACCGCGCAACCCGATATCCACTCGGGCGCCGCGGAAACGCTCGGGAATCCAGTCGGCGAAGCGGCCGGAATCGGCACCGACCGCATCCGTCGTCTCCAGCTGATCCGGAGCACTTGTTTTCCCCATAGCCGCGACCGTAGCCACCGTGCCGGAGCCAGCCCTTCCCGTGACCTGGGCCCAGAGAAAACCTGTGGATAGCCGCACCGGCTGTGGACAACTCGGACCCAGGCGCCGTGGAAGGGTGAAACTTGTCGGTCGATGCTGCTAGTGCGCGACTCAGTCTTTACGCCGCGGTACCACGAGTGCGGCCACCGCTCCCCCGCCCAGGTGCACGGCAAGCGTCGGGCCGAACTCCCGGATCACCACATCGGAAACCTCGGGAATGCGCTTGCGCAACTGCGCCGCCACCCGCTGCGCGCGCTCGCGTGCGGCCACGTGCTGCACGGCGACCGACACCGGCGCCACGGCCGCCGCGGACACCGCTTCGTCGACCATCTTCGACAGCGCTTTGCTCGACGTGCGGGACTTGTCGATCAGCTCGAGCTTTCCGCCGACCAGCCGCAACAACAGCCGGGAGGCCAACACGGAGCCGACCCGCCCGGTGTTGGCGTCGAACCGCCCGCCGCGACGCAACTCATCGACCCGGTCGACCACCAGCCAGCTGTGCGTATCCTCCGCCACGTCCAGTGCGCACTGGTACACCTCGTCCAGCGATCCGCCCGATCGCGCGACCCGGGCTGCGGCGATCGCAGCAAAACCGGTCCCGAGGCCAGCGCTCATCGAATCGACCACCCGAACGCTTCCGTCGAACTCCGACGATGCCTGCCGCGCCGCTTCCCACGTCCCGGACAGCAACCGCGACAAATGCACCGCGACAACGCCGTCGCCCTCACTCATTGCCAGCGCGCGTCGAAACGCGATGGTCATCTCGCCGGGCGCTGCGGCGGAGGTGGTGACGGCCATACCCCGCGGCGGGACCGGGATGTCATCCACGCCCTCACGCAGGGTCTCGCCGTCGACAAGGACGTGCAGCGGCACCACCCGAATGTTCAAGTCCTCCGCCACCGCCGGGTCGATGCAGGCCGACGAGTCGGTCACCACAATCACTGCCACAGCGGCTCCCGCATCGAAACGCGTGGTCGAATCGCTGCCAACATCGCCGCGGCCACCCGCTCGTGACCGGCCCAGCCCCAGTGGATCCCGTCCGGGTTGGCGTCCGGGGAGAAGATGTTGTCGCGCACGGCCGCACCGAGGTCGACCACGGGCAGATCGTGCGCTCGCGCCCACGCCGTCGTCGCGCGAACCGCCGGCTCTCGTCCCACGTGGACGCGCGCATACGAGGCGCAATTGTGCACCGCCGGCAGCGTCGCGATGATGGGCAACTCGGGGCGCAAGTGGCTCAGTGCCGCTCGAATCTGTTCCAGATACTCGACACTCAACCGAGGCGGCAACGCCACCGGCCGACCCAACCGCGACAGCCGCGGCTGCAGCCAGCCGTACACGCTGCGCACCTGCCGCCGCAGCGCCGGCGGGCGCACGTATCGGATTTGTTCGCGCAGCGCCGTCGGCAGCGGTGACGGCAGCGAGTCCATGCCCCCGGTCGCGATCACCACCGCCCCTGCCCGCGGCACCGCCGCCCACACCCGCGGGTCTCCGATCGCCGCCCAATAGGCGTCCCGGCACGTCCAACCGATGCGCGCGACGAGCTCTACGTCCCACCCCAGCTCGGCGGCCACCAGGGACGGCCAGATCCGGCCGTGATCAGCCGGCAGGCCGCCCTCGGGGCCGTAGTAGGCGAGGGAATCGGCAAGAACCAGCAAGACCGGCTTGGAATCCGTCGAGCTAGATGACATCGCCGACGACCCTCGTCGAGGCGTTCCAGACATCGAGGCGCCAGTCCGGACTCTCACCGCCGTTGTGCGCACTCAGCTGCACCCAACTCGCATTACCCAGGCCGCCGAGCACGGGCCACCGGTCCACGGGCAGGTCCAGCAACGCCGCAGTCAGCGCGGCCACCAGCCCGCCGTGCGCTACGAGCACCACCGGTCCCCGGTCCCAATCCGCTTGCGTGGCAAGCAATTCCTGCACCAACGGCACGGCCCGGTGGGCGACGTCGACGCGACTCTCGCCGCCCGGCGGGGACATCGTCGCATCGCGGCGCCAAGCCACCCGGGCACCCGGGTACTGTTCGTCGACTTCGACGTGGTTGAGGCCCTGCCACTCGCCCAGATTCGTCTCGCGCAGCCGCTCGTCTACCTGTACCGGCAGCTGTGCTGCCTCACCGACCGCAACGGCGGTGTCATAGGCCCGGCGCAGATCCGAGGATATGACCGCGACCGGCGCCTTTGCCGAAATCTCGCGAGCCACGTCCTTGGCCTGAGTGCGGCCCAGTTCGGACAGGTCGGTGTCCAGCTGGCCCTGCATCCGGTCGCTGGCGTTCCAATCGGTCTGACCGTGTCGAAGCAACAGCAGCCGACGCGTTCGGCTAACCATCGGCCACTCCGGCCCCGATCCCGTCGACCGGAACCTTCGGGCAGTCTTTCCAAAGCCGCTCGAGCCCGTAGAAGTCGCGTTCCTCATTGTGTTGGATGTGGACCACGATCTCGATGTAGTCCAGCAGCGCCCACCGACCCTCACGGGTGCCCTCGCGCCGCACCGGCTTGTGACCGGCCAGCCGCAGCTTCTCCTCGACGTTGTCGACGATCGCGTTCACCTGCCGCTCATTGGGGGCCGAAGCGATGACGAAGCAGTCCGTGATGACCAACTGCTCGGAGACGTCGAGCACCACGACGTCGGCGGCCAACTTCTCATCGGCAGCCAGCGCGGCGACGCGCGACATCTCAATGGCCTGTGCGGATGCACTCACGTAACTACCTTCCGCCTAACTCTTGTTGGCTTCTGCCGCCGTCGTTCACCGGTGCCGACAGCGCCGTCGACACCGTGCCCGGCGAGCGATACAGGTGTCGCTTGGAGATGTACTGCACCACCCCGTCGGGAACGAGGTACCAAACCGGTCGGTTTTCGCTGGCACGCAGGCGGCATTCTGTTGACGATATCGCGAGCGCCGGTATCTCGATCAGCGTCAGCGCCTGGCGCGGGTACTTGTGCAAGTGGTCGGCGAGGTGCTCGATGCCCAATTCGAAGCCGGGTCGGCTGACTCCGACGAAGTTGGCCAGGTCGAACAATTCCTCCCAATCCTGCCAGCTCAGAATGGTCGCGAGCGCGTCGGCGCCGGTGATGAAGAACAGCTCCGCGTCGCGGTGCTGGGCGCGGATATCGCGCAGGGTGTCGACGGTGTAGGTGACCTTGCCGCGATCGATGTCCACCCGGCTCACCGAAAAACGCGGATTCGACGCGGTGGCGATGACCGTCATCAGATAGCGGTCCTCGGCCGGGCTCACCTCGCGCGTCTGCTTCTGCCAGGGCTGGCCGGTAGGCACGAAGATGACCTCATCGAGGTTGAACCGATGCGCGACCTCGCTGGCCGCAACCAGGTGCCCGTGATGGATCGGGTCGAAGGTCCCGCCCATGATGCCGAGGCGCCGGGGTGCTGGCTGGTTCACGACTGTTGAGCTTATCGGTGACAGGTATACCGCGCGGGTGCGAGTAGTATTACGTAACTGACGTATTACGTGTCACTGGAGGGCCAGTGCTGCTGAACAGCAAAGGGCAGGTCACCATTCCTGCCGCGCTTCGCGAAAAATATGGGCTGCGGGAAGGCGACGAAGTTGACGTGATCGACGACGAAAACGGCCTACGCATTGTTCGCGCGGCCAAGCCTAGGAGCCCGGGCGCTCGACTGATTAAGAAGATGCGCGGCAAAGCAAGCACGGCGATGAGCACCGATGAACTGCTGACATTGCTGCGCGCCGATGACTGATCCTGCACAGTCAACGCTGGTCGACACAAGTGTTCTCCTCGATGTGCTCACCGATGACCCCAGATGGGGAGCCTGGTCACAATCCGTGTTGGCCGAGGCGCGTGACACCAGCCGGTTAGTGATCAATCCCATTGTCTATGCAGAAGTTTCGGCAGGGTTCGACACCATTGAGGAGCTCGATGCGGCGTTGCCCAAAGCCGACTTCGACCGGGAGGCGCTGCCGTATCACGCAGGATTCTTGGCCGGCAAGGCTTTTCTCGTCTACCGCCGCCGCGGCGGGGCCCGCCGGTCGCCGTTGCCCGACTTCTATATCGGAGCGCACGCCGCAGTCGGTGGCTATCGACTCCTCACCCGGGACGCAGGGAGGTACCGCAGCTACTTCCCCACCCTCACAGTCATCGCTCCGGATCCATAAGGCCCCTTCAGCTTCAACTTAACAGGCGCTACACCGGCAGTAGACCCGCCACCACCCCGGTCAGCTGCTTGGCATTGCGGCATTCGTGCATCTCGATTTCGTCCGCGTACCGATCGGCGGCGGAGTCACCGGTCCCCCACTGGTTTCTCGGTTCCGGATTCAGCCAGTACGCGTGCTTGGCCGCGCCGACCAACTCGCGGAGCGCCGCCAGGTTCGGATCGCGGTAGTTGTTGCGGGCGTCGCCGAGGATGAGCAGCGAACTGCGCGAGGTCACCACATCGGCAAAGTGGTCGGCAAAGCCACCGAACGCGGTGCCGTAGTCGGAGTGCCCGTCGTAGCGAATCAGGCGCGTCTCGTTCAGGATTCGGCGCATCGCGTCGGTCAGGTCCGCCCCGGGGTCGAAGAATCGGGTGACCTCGTCGACGCTGTCGATGAAGGCGAATATGCGCACCCGGGAAAACTGCTCGCGCAGCGCATGCACGAGCAGCAGGGTGAAGTTGCTGAACCCAGATACCGAACCGGAGACATCACACAGGATCACCAGCTCCGGCCGGCCCGGGTGCGGCTTTCGGGTGGCCAGCTTGATCGGTACGCCGCCGGTGGACATCGACATCCGCAGCGTCTTGCGCAAATCGATCTCGCCACGACGGGCTCGGCGCCGCCGCGCCGCCAGGCGACTGGCCAACAGCCGCGCCAGCGTTTGCACGCTGCGTTTGAGCTGGGCCAGCTCGTCTTGGGATGCACGCAGGAAGTCGACCTCGTCGGCCTGGCGCGGTACGCCGTAATTGGCGACGCGCTCCTTACCCTGGCGTTCGGCGGTCCGACGCTTTGTCTCGGCCTCGACTGCACGACGGAAACCGGCGATTCGACTCGACGCCGTCCGCCGGGCAATCTCCTCGGTGAACCCCGAATCATCGGGGCCCGAACGCAATCCGTCGAGGATCTTGCGCAGTAAGGTTTCCGGCGCGACGTCGCGCAGCGTCTGATACGCCGAGAACGACGGGCCATTCGCCGACTGGTACTGCCCGAGTTGCTCGACGAGCTGGGTGGCCAGCACCGCGGCCTGCGGCGAGTCCGCGATCAACAGTTCGGCAAGCAACTGGCGCACGGCGACGAGGTCGAATTTGCCGTCCGGCTTGCGCGGCAGTTCCACCTCCTCCTGCATGGTCCGCTGACCGATGGCAGCGGGGAACCACAGGTCGAACAGCCCGTCGAACGTGGCCCGGTGCGTCGGACGCCGCAGCAGAGCGCACGCGAGCCCCTCCCGCAACTGTTCACGATCGAGCAGATCGAGGACGGCCATAACGTGGCCGGCATCAACGGTTTCCGAGGGCCCCACCGGGATGCCGCGCCCACGCAGCGCCTCGACGAACCCGACGAGGTGGTTGGGCAGACTCGGTGCGCTCACGCCAACTTCAGGTCCTTGAGCGCCTTGAGGTGATCGGCACGATGCTTGAGCACGACTCCGAGGGTCGCCCGGACCGCGTCCTCGTCGAGGTCGGCAAGTCCGAGCGCGAGCAAAGTCCGTGCCCAGTCGATAGTTTCGGCCACCGACGGCAGCTTCTTCAGTTCCATGCCACGCAACACCGCCACCGTGCGCGCGAGCTGTTTCGCCACTGCGGCGGGAAGTTCCGGAACCCTGCTTCGAAGGATTTCGCGCTCTAATTCTTCATCGGGAAAGTCGATGTGCAAGAACAAGCATCGGCGTTTGAGCGCCTCGGAAAGTTCGCGGGTGGCGTTCGACGTGAGCACGACGAAGGGCTTACGAGTGGCGGTTATCGTTCCGAGTTCGGGCACGGTCACCGCGAAGTCGCTGAGCACCTCGAGCAACAGACCCTCGATCTCGACGTCGGCTTTGTCGGTCTCGTCGATCAGCAACACGGTTGGCTCGTCGCGCCGAATCGCGGTGAGCAGCGGCCGCGCAAGCAGAAACTCTTCGGAGAAAACGTCGGATTTCGTTTCCTCCCAGCTGTTTTCCTCTGTATCATTCCCCGTCGCTGCGCTCGCCCAAGAAGCCTGGATGCGCAAAATCTGCTTCGCGTGGTTCCACTCGTACAGCGCCCGCGCCTCGTCGACGCCCTCGTAGCACTGCAACCGCACCAACCCGGCCCCGGTCGCTTGGGCGACGGCGCGGGCCAGTTCGGTTTTGCCCACTCCCGCCGGGCCTTCCACCAGCAGCGGCTTACCGAGCCGGTCGGCCAGGAACACTGCGGTGGCGGTCGACCGGTCGGCGAGATAGCCCGTGGTGGCAAGCTTTTCGACGACATCATCGACCGAGGTAAACGAAGGCGCGGTGGCAGCGAGAGTCACAAGATGCTCCGAATCACGCCGGCCGGGTCTGGCCGTCGCCCCAGACGATCCACTTGGTGGAGGTCAGTTCGGGCAGCCCCATCGGCCCGCGCGCGTGCAGTTTCTGGGTGGAAATGCCGATCTCCGCCCCGAAGCCGAACTGCTCGCCGTCGGTGAATGCGGTGGACGCGTTGACCATCACCGCGGCTGCGTCGACCCGGGCGCTGAAATCGCGTGCCGCCGCAAGGTCGCCGGTGACGATCGCCTCGGTGTGGCCAGTACCCCAGGTGTTGATGTGATCGACGGCCTCGTCGATCCCGCCGACCACCTTCAGTGCGATATCGAGGGTCAAATACTCATCTGCCCAGTCTTTTTCGTTGGCCGGGACCAGCCCTGGCAGATCGCCGTGGACGGTGACGCTATGCCGCTCGAGGGCCTCGATGAGCCGCGGTACCGCCTCACCGGCGATCGCCTCGTCGACCAGGACGGTCTCCGCCGCGTTGCACACGCTGGGCCGGCGCGTCTTGGAGTTCAACAGAATTCGCTCGGCCATGTCGAGATCGGCGGCCGAATGCACATACACATGGCAGTTGCCGGTACCGGTCTCGATGGTCGGCACGGTCGCATCGCGCACCACCGCGCTGATCAGGCCCGCACCGCCGCGCGGGATGACGACGTCGACCAGGCCGCGCGCCTGGATCAGATGGGTGACGCTGGAGCGGTCCTCCGCGGGAAGCAACTGCACAGCGTCGGTGGGCACACCCTGCTCGCCCAGTGCCCGCCGCATCACAGCCACCAAGGCGGCGTTGGAGCGCGCGGCCGACGACGACCCTCGCAACAGCACCGCATTGCCGGACTTGAGCGCCAATCCGAAGGCGTCGACGGTGACATTGGGGCGCGCCTCGTAGACCATGCCGACCACGCCCATCGGGACTCGGACCTGGCGGATCTCGAGCCCGTTGGGCAACGTCGAACCGCGCACGACGGTGCCGATCGGATCGGGCAGTCCGGCTACCTGGCGCAGACCGGACGCGATGCCGTCGACTCGCGCCTGGGTCAACCGCAGCCGGTCCAGCAACGACTCTTCGATACCCGCGGCCCGCGCGGCATCGATGTCCTCGGCGTTGGCGGCCAGCACAGCGTCGCTGTCGGCCAGCAGTGCGTCCGCGGCCGCGTGCAGCGCCGCGTTCTTGTCCGCCGTCGTCAGCTGGGCCAGTACCCGCGAGGCGATCCGGGCGCGGCGGGCTGCCTCGTGCACAGCCTCGCGAATGGCATCGGCCTGCGCTGGCGCATTCACCTGCGTAGAAGGGGTTGCTGCGGTCATGAACCAAGGGTAGCTACCCTCGGTTCAGCCGGTCGGCGCGCCGTGGGCCAAGACCTCCCAAACGGGGCTAACCTGCCTTTATGGACGCCCCCGTTCCCTCGGCGCGGATTGTGGTTCTCGGCAGCGCCAACATGGATCTCGTGGTCAGCACCGACCGGTTGCCGAGTGCGGGTGAGACCGTCGCCGGTAATTCCTTCGCCACCATCGCGGGCGGCAAGGGCTCCAATAAGGCGATCGCGGCGGCGCGCGCCGGTGCGGACGTCGAGTTCGTCGGCGCGGTCGGCGACGACCTGTTTGCTCTCGAACTTCGTCAAACGCTGGTCGACAACGAGGTGGGCACCGAATTCCTGCGGGAGGTGCCCGGCCCCAGCGGCGTCGCAATGATTACTGTCGACGGCGCGGGTGAGAACCGGATCATCGTGGTGGGCAACGCGAATTCGACGTTGACGTCGTTGTCCCCGGATGAACTCGATCTGATTGCCAACGCCGATCTGCTTGTCTGCGAACTCGAGATCCCGCTCGCCACGGTGACGACCGCGATCCGACACGCTCGCGCACACGCGGTGACGACTCTGCTCAATCCCTCACCAGTGCAACAACTTCCCGGTGCGCTCAGCGACAGCGTCGACGTGCTGGTAGTCAACGCGGGCGAGGCCCGGGCACTCGGATCCGCCACCGTGGACACCGTTCCACACGTGATCACCACACTCGGCGCCCGCGGCGCGCACTACCGCGGACCCGACGGCACCGAACTGTCCGTGCCGACCCTGCCGGTCAATGTCGTCGACACCACCGCCGCCGGTGACGCGTTCACCGGCGTGCTGGCCGCGTTCTGGCAGCGCGGCCCCGAAACGGCGCTGCGCTGGGCGTGCGCGGCTGGCGCGCTGGCGAGCACCAAGCTCGGTGCGGCGGTCTCGCTGCCGCAGCGCAAGGACATCGAAGCGCTGCTGTAGAGGCGGTTCCGCACGGAGAAAATTCGGATGCGCCGCAATTGGGCACGGCCTAGCGTGGTACTACGCGACAACGCGTAAACACCACTGCCGAAAGGATTCTCACCATGCTGCCCGTCGAGCTGCGCGGCGCGCGCGCTCAGACATTGATGTGGGCCACCGAGGACGACATCGAGCCAGCCGCACTGCAGCAGCTGCGCAACATCGCCGCGCTGCAGTGGGTGCACGGCGTTCGGGTGATGCCCGATGTACACCTGGGCAAGGGCGCAACCGTCGGTTCGGTGATCGCCATGAAGGACGCGGTCTCCCCCGCCGCCGTCGGCGTCGACATCGGTTGCGGCATGGAAAGCGTCAAGACCAGCCTCACAGCCGCGGACCTGCCCGACGATCTGCGTCGGCTGCGCCGCCGTATAGAGGCGGCGGTGCCGGTGGGGTTCGCGGCGCACCGGGAGCCGGTGGATGTTCGGCGTTACGAGCTGACCCGCACTCGCGGCGGCTGGGAGCGGTTCTGGGCGAGTTTCGGCGACCTCGATGCTGGAGTCGCGGGTCGCGAATCCAAGGCGCACAAGCAAATGGGCACGCTCGGCGGCGGCAACCACTTCATCGAGGTCTGCCTGGACACCGAGGATCACGTGTGGGTGTTGCTGCATTCAGGCAGCCGCAACATCGGCAAGGAACTGGCCGAGCGACACATCCGGATCGCGCAGTCGCTGCCGCAGAACAAAGACCTGCCGGACCGCGACCTGGCCGTCTTTCTAGCCGGGACTCCGGAAATGGCCGCCTATCGTCGCGACCTCAACTGGGCCCAGGAGTACGCCGCGCGCAACCGCGCAGTGATGCTGGCGCTCATCTGCGCGCAGGTCCGCAAGGAGTTCCCGCAGGTGCGCTTCGAGCAGCCCATCTCCTGCCACCACAACTATGTGGCGGAGGAGTTGATCGACGGCGTGCCGATGCTGGTGACCCGCAAGGGCGCCGTGCGTGCGGGCGTGGGCGACCTGGCGCTCATCCCCGGCTCCATGGGCACCCGGTCCTACGTGGTTCGCGGCAAGGGCAACCCGGCGTCGTTCCAGTCCGCAGCGCACGGAGCGGGCCGCCGGATGAGCCGCAACGCCGCAAAACGCCAGTTCACGGTGGCCGACCTGGTCGCCCAGACGGAAGGCGTCGAGTCCCGCAAGGACGCCGGCGTGATCGATGAGATCCCGGCCGCCTACAAGAACATCGACGACGTGATCGCTGCCCAGTCCGGTCTCGTCGAGGTGGTGGCCACGCTGCGTCAGGTGCTCTGCGTCAAGGGCTGATCCGTCGCATTTGTGAGCTATCTCACTTTTACGCTCTCACCTGGGACGGGTATACGCCGGTACCGACCAAATCGGAAAGACAGGTGAAAACGCCCGGCGACGTTGTTACGTTCGGGTACCCGATGACTCCAGCACAACTGAGAGCGACCCCGGAATACCGAACCGCGCCGCCGGTTCACCTGCGCCGTCCGCAGCTTGCAGACGGCGCACACCTGTGGCGGCTGGCCACCGACTCAGGCGTCCTCGATGCCAACTCCAGCTACGCGTACGTGTTGTGGTGCAGAGATTTCACCGACACAACCGTGATCGCCGAAAAAGATGGCGAGGTAGTCGGCTTCATCACCGGCTACCGTCGCCCGGCTGCCCCGGACACCCTGTTCGTGTGGCAAGTGGCGGTGGATGAATCGCAGCGCGGCAACGGTATTGGCGTGGCCATGCTGGAAGAGCTGGTCAGCCACCTTGTGCCGCAAGGCGTTCGAAGCATGGAAACGACCGTCAGCCCGGACAATGCGGCGTCTATCGCCATGTTCGCGGCGCTGGCGAGACGCCGCGGCGCCACGATAACCACGTCAAAGATGTTCGAGCCCACTGACTTTCCCGATGCACACGAAGCCGAAGAGCTCTATACGATCACGCCGCTGAACCGACCGGAAGGAAAATTTTAGCGATGACTGCCCCCGACACGACAATCTTTAGCGCACTGGAGTCCGAGGTACGCGGCTACTGCCGCAATTGGCCAACCGTTTTCGACACCGCACAAGGTTCGTGGCTCCGTGATGAGAGCGGCCGGGAATACCTCGACTTCTTCGCCGGTGCCGGTGCGCTCAACTACGGCCACAACAATCCGGTGCTGAAAAAGGCGCTGCTGGACTACATTGCCGGCGATCACATCACCCACGGTCTGGACATGTGCACCGTGGCCAAGCGCAATTTCCTCGAGACGTTTTCCGAAAGAATCCTGCGGCCACGGAATTTGGACTACAAGGTACAGTTCACCGGCCCCACCGGCGCCAACTCCGTTGAGGCAGCACTGAAGTTGGCGCGGAAGGTCACCGGTCGCGAGTCGGTGGTCAACTTCACCAACGCGTTTCACGGCATGACCCTCGGCGCGCTGTCGGTCACCGGAAACTCCATGAAGCGCGCGGGCGCCGGAGTGCCGCTGGTGCATGCCACGCCGATGCCGTTCGACAACTACTTCAACGGCGTTACCGAGGACTTCCAGTGGTTCGAGCGCGTGCTCGACGACTCGGGCTCCGGGCTCAACCGTCCCGCCGCGGTGATCGTGGAAACTGTGCAGGGCGAAGGCGGCGTGAACGTCGCCCGTCCGGAGTGGCTGCAGGCTCTCGCCGAACTGTGCGCGCGTCGCGACATCCTGCTGATCGTCGACGACGTGCAGATGGGTTGCGGCCGGACCGGCCCGTTCTTCTCTTTCGAGATCGCCGGCATCACCCCCGACATCGTCACCCTGTCCAAGTCGATCGGCGGTTACGGGCTGCCGATGGCGTTGACGCTGTTCAAGCCGGAACTCGACATCTGGTCCCCGGGCGAGCACAACGGCACGTTCCGCG
Source organism: Skermania sp. ID1734 (assembly GCF_007489285.1). GTDB lineage: Bacteria > Actinomycetota > Actinomycetes > Mycobacteriales > Mycobacteriaceae > ID1734. The sequence goes on along the minus strand of NZ_VLIY01000006.1, from coordinate 135,125 downwards.
GCAACAACCCCGCGTTCGTGACCGCCACGGCCGCGATCACGGAGTACTGGGCGGATTCGAAGCTGCAGGAGCAGACGCTGGCCAAGGGTGCACGCATCGAGCGCGCCTTCACCGACCTGGCCGGGCGCTTCGACGGGGTGTCCACCCGTGGTCGCGGCATGGTCCAGGGTCTCGTGTTCGCCGACCCCGAGCACGCCGGGAAGGTCTGCCGACTCGCCTACGACAACGGACTGCTCGCGGAAACCTCGGGACCCTCGGACGAGGTGGTCAAACTGCTGCCGCCGCTGACCATCACCGAGGACGAACTCGATCACGGCCTGGGCATTCTGGCCGACGCCACCGGTTCCGTCTGCATCTGAGGGGAGCGAGGAATGATCGTCCGAACCACCGCGGAAATCACCGGCACTGAACGCGACGTCACCAGCGAGGACGGGAACTGGCGCAGCAAGCGCATCATCCTCGGCGGCGACCGCGTCGGCTTCTCGTTCCACGAGACCACCATCAAGGCCGGCACCGTCAACGAGTTCCACTACGCCAACCACGTTGAGGCGGTCTGGCTGATCGAGGGCGAGGGCACGCTGACCGATCTCGACAACGACCAGGTTTACGAGCTAGGCCCAGGGTCGATGTACCTGCTCAACGGCCACGAACGGCACCGCGTCGAGCCGCGGACCCAGATGCGGATGCTGTGTGTTTTCAATCCACCCGTGACAGGCCGCGAGGTACACGATGAGAATGGCGTGTACCCGCTCGTGGAGGTACCCGCCTAGCCTGGAGGTTTCCAGATGACGGCCAACTCGATTGCGCTGGAGCCGAGCGCCGATCCGGATGTTGCCGAGGCGATCGTGCGCGCCGGTGGCGAATTGGCCGATCTGGACTCAGCGCGCGGCCTGGTGTGGTTGGCCGGCGCGGAGGGCTTCCCGGATCTGGGCGCAAACATCGAATGGGTCCAACTCGCAGCCGCGGGGGTCGAGGACTTTTTCACCTCGGGCGTCATCGGACGAAGCCCGAACGTGCAGTTCACCTCCGCTGCGGGCGCCTATTCGCGGACGGTGGCCGAACACGCGCTGGCGCTGCTGCTCGCCGGTGTTCGCGCCATTCCCGACCATTTGCGCGCGAGGTCGTGGCAACAGCAGGAACTGGCTGGGCGGATCGGGACGCTGCGCGATTCGACCGTCACCATCATCGGCGCGGGCGGCATCGGCCGGACGCTGATCCCGATGCTGGCCGCTCTCGGCGCCCATGCCATAGCCGTGTCACGGTCTGGCAAGCCGGTGCCCGGCGCGGTCGCCACCTATCCGATCGCCCGGCTGCCCGAAGTGTGGCCCGAAACCGACCACATCGTCATCTCCGCCCCCGCGACCCCTGCTACCCGGCACCTCGTCGGCGCTGACGAGCTCGGTCGGCTCAAGCCGCATTCCTGGGTGATCAACGTCGCGCGCGGGAGCCTGCTCGACACCGACGCCCTGATCGCGGCGCTGCGCAGCGGTGTCATCGGCGGCGCGGGTCTCGACGTCACTGACCCCGAGCCGCTGCCCGATGGACATCCGCTGTGGGATCTGCCCAACGTCATCATCACGCCGCACGATTCCAATCCGCCGAGCCTGCGCCGGCGCGCATTCGCCGACCACGTCGGTGCGAACGTTGCACGATTCGTCAACGGCTGCGAGCTGCTGGCCCGCGTCGATCCGGTGATGGGCTACTGAAGCCGCGCGCCGCCCCCCTATGATCACGACGAAATGGTCACGATTCGCCGCCGATAGCGAGCCATTTGTTCGGTGTCGCGGCGGCAGGTGCGCAATCTCCGCCCCTGCGGTTCACTGGTGAGCATGGCCCATCCAGCGGAGACGTTGCGCGAGTTGATGGCCGGTCGTCGGACTGTGGCGCTGACCGGAGCCGGGATATCCACCGACAGCGGCATTCCCGACTACCGGGGCCCAGACTCGCCGCCGCGCAATCCCATGACCTATCAGCAGTTCATCGGCGACCCCGGGTTTCGCCGCCACTACTGGGCGCGCAACCACCTGGGCTGGCGGCACATGGATGCCGCGGTGCCCAACGCCGGACACCGCGCGCTCGCCGCGCTCGAACGTGCCGGACGGGTTGCAGCCGTGATCACCCAGAACGTCGACATGCTGCACACCAAAGCCGGCAGCCGCAACGTGATCGACCTGCACGGCACCTACGCGCAGGTGCGCTGCCTGGCATGCAGTCACCGGCTGTCCCGCTACGCGCTGGCCGAACGGCTGGAGCGCCGCAACCCCGGCTTCGCCGAAAAGGCCGGCGCCGCAAGCGCTGTGGAGATCGCTCCGGACGCCGATGCCGTGGTTGCCCGCACGGCGACGTTCCGGGTCGTCGACTGCGAGCGGTGCGGCGGAATGCTGAAGCCGGACATCGTGTATTTCGGTGAAACCGTTCCGCGCGAACGTGTTTGCTCGGCCTTCGATGCCGTGGACACGGCCGAATTGTTGCTGGTTCTCGGTTCGTCGCTGACGGTGATGTCGGGCTTGCGGTTCGTGCGCCGGGCGGCCAAGGCCGGCACACCGATAGCCATCGTCAACCGGGGCCCGACGCGTGGCGACGACCTGGCCACATTGCGGATCGACGCCGGGTGCTCGGAGATCCTGATTCAGTTGCTCCCATGAGCCGGCCGTTTCGCCTGATCAACCTCTCGCACGTCAACGATCCCGCCACCACGTCGCTGTTTCCCGGCGACCCCGAATTCCGCCTGCAACCGGTGGCGGATTTCGCCACCGAGGGCTATTGGCTCCAATACGTTCAGCAGGGCGAACACACGGGCACGCATTGGGGCGCCCCGGCGCATTTCGACCCGGCCGGACTGACCGCCGATCGACTCGACGTCGAAGACTTGTGCCTACCTGCCGTGAAGATCGACATCCGTGGCTGCGCCGCCGATTATGCGCTCACGGTCGACGATCTGAGTGCGTGGGAGCGCCAGCACGGCCGAATTCCGCAGCAGGCCGCGATAATCCTGCGGACCGGCTGGGAAAACCACTGGGGCACCGACGCATTCGGTACGGTGCACCCGGGCTTCGGTGTCGATGCGGTGCGCTGGTTGCTCGACACCGGCCGCCTGGGCCGCCGGGGAGCACTCGGAACCGACGCGTTCAGCCCCGACGCCGGCGGTGACGACTCTTTCGCAGTGTCGAAGCTTCTCTACGGTGAGCACCGCATCAGCCTGGAATGCCTGACCAACCTTGCCGAACTCCCCACCACCGGAGCGTGGGTTCTGGCCGGCGGACCGCTGAACCGGAACGGCTCGGGATCGGCCGCAACAATTTTTGGGATCTACCTTTCTAGATAGGACAGCAGAAGTCTAGAATCTGGGACGTGGCACTGAGCATCAAGACAGCGGAAGCAGACGAACTCGCGCGCGCGCTCGCGGCCGAGACGCAGGAGTCGATAACCCAGGCGGTGACGATCGCACTGCGTGAGCGCCTCGACCGGGTACGCGAAGGGCGTCGCATGGACATTTCGCACCGCCTCGATCGGCTGATCACCGAATATGCAGATGCTGACATGTCGGATCAACGGACTCCCGACGAAATCATTGGCTACGACGCGCTCGGCCTTCCCGGGTGAGCGGGATAGTCGTCGATACGTCGGCACTCGTCGCAATCATGACGAACGAACCGGCCCGACAGTGGCTTACAGATCAATTGAGCCAAGCGAGCGAGCGTTTCATTTCCGCGCCGACGGCCGTCGAGTTGGGCATCGTGCTGGAGGCGCGGCGAACGTCATCGACCGGCATTGCCCATCGCTTGCTGCGTGACGCACGGATAACAATCCGGCCCTTTGACAGCGCACTGACCGAACGCGCACTCGAGGCCTGGCGCCGGTTCGGCAAGGGCCGACACCGCGCGGCCCTCAATCTCGGCGATTGCTTTACGTACGCACTGGCCGACGCGACCGGACTTCCGATTCTGTGCACGGGCGACGACTTTCGCCACACCGACCTGCACGTGCTCGCGCCCTAAACCTTCACCAGGTCGTCGGCGTGCACCACCGGCCGACGTAGGTCGGCGGGCAATTCGCGGGTCGACCGGCCGAGCATCCCGGCCAGCTCACTGCTGTCGTATTCGACGATCCCGCGCGCGACGATCGCGCCGTCCGGTCCCACCAAAGACACGACATCGCCGGCGTAGAACCGGCCCCGCGAGCCGGTGACGCCGGCCGCGAGCAACGAACTGCGGCGCTGCGCAACCGCCCGCACCGCGCCAGCATCGAGTTGCAGGGTGCCACGCGAGTCCGCGGCGTGCCGCAGCCAAAACTTACGTGCGGACAGCCGATTCGGCCGTGCCGCAAACGCGGTGCCCACCGATCCATCCGCCAGTGCCGTCGCCGCATCCGTGGCGGCGGCGAGCAGCACCGGCACTCCGGCGTCGGCGGCCAGTCGCGCCGCCGACAACTTCGAGGCCATGCCACCCGTGCCCAATGTGCCCCCGGCACCGGCGATCACGCCGTCCAGGTCGGCGCGGCGCCGGACTTCGCTGATGAAGTTCGCGTTGCCCTTGCGGGGGTCGCCGTCGTAGAGGCCGTCCACGTCGGAGAGCAACACGAGCGCGTCTGCACCGACGAGATGGGCAACCAGCGCAGCTAGCCTATCGTTGTCGCCGAAGCGCAGCTCTTCCGTTGCCACCGTGTCGTTTTCGTTCACGATCGCAATCGCGCCGAGCGACCGTAACCGGTCCAGGGTGCGCTGGGCATTGCGATGGTGTTCGCGGCGCGCAAAGTCGTCGGCGCTCAACAACACCTGACCGACCGTGCGACCGTAGCGGGCGAACGACATTCCCCAGGCGTTCGCCAAAGCCAGCTGGCCCACACTGGCGGCCGCCTGCTTTGTCGCGAGATCCCTTGGCCGCGAGGTCAACCCGAGCGGAGCTAGCCCGGCACCGACCGCGCCGGACGACACGACCACCACATCCGAGCCAGCCCGCATGCGGGCCTCGATGGCGTCGGCGAGCACGTCGAGGCGACCGTGGTCGAGGCCGCCGACCAAACTCGTCAGCGCCGACGAACCGATCTTGACCACCACCCCACGCGCCTGCGAAATAGCCTGGCGCGCGGGGCTGATCGCCTCAGCGTCCGTCGACATCGGCGTCACTCTCGGCACTGCTTTCCAGTCCGCGCCGGACGCGGCTGGCGTGCTTGCGCTGCGCTGCACTTACCCGCTGCACCTGGTCGAGGCGGGCGTCGGTGCCGCGACCAGTGGGCACCACGTCGACGCCGGCCGGGGTCTGCGGCTCCCAGTCGAACGTGACGTCACCGATGGTCACGGTCGCGCCGGCCTCCGCGCCCTGCTTCATCAATTCCTCTTCCACGCCCAGGCGAGCGAGGCGGTCCGCGAGGTAGCCGACGGCCTCGTCGTTGTCGAACTGCGTCTGGCGGACCCAGCGTTCGGGCCGGCTACCGCGCACGATGAAACCGCCAGGAATCTGCGGGTCGGCGATCACGCTGAATCCGGTGTCGTCCACGGCGATCGGGCGAATGACCGGGCGGCGCGGCGGCGCCTTCGGGTGCTCGGCCCGGTACCGCTCGACCAACTCGGCCAGGGCAAAGGTCAACGGCCGCAAGCCCGCCCGCGTGACCGCTGAGATAGTGAAGACCGGCCACCCGCGGGCGGCGAATTCCGGGGTCACCATTTCGGCCAACTCGGCAGCATCCGGAACATCTGCCTTGTTCAAGATCACCACTCGCGGGCGGTCGGACAGTTCGCCCAGCCCGGCGTCGGCGTCGAGCGCGGACTTGTACGCAGCCAGTTCGGCCTCGAGCGCGTCGACATCGGATACGGGGTCACGCCCCGGTTCGAGCGTCGCGCAGTCGACGACGTGGGCCAGCACGGCACAGCGCTCGAGATGGCGCAGAAAGTCAAGGCCTAGGCCGCGGCCCTCGCTTGCGCCGGGAATCAGTCCGGGCACGTCGGCGACCGTGAAGGTCGTCTCGCCGCTCGACACGACGCCCAGGTTGGGGACGAGGGTGGTGAACGGGTAATCAGCGATCTTGGGCTTGGCCGCCGACAGCACCGACACCAGCGACGACTTGCCGGCCGACGGGAAGCCCACGAGACCGACGTCGGCGACCGACTTGAGTTCGAGCACGAGGTCGCGTTCCTCGCCCTCCTCGCCCAACAGCGCAAATCCTGGGGCCTTGCGCGCCCGGGATGCCAGCGCCGCGTTGCCCAGTCCGCCACGACCACCGGCGGCCGCACGAAAACGCGCGCCCACGCCCACGAGATCGGCGAGCATCCGGCCACCCGAATCGAGCACCACCGTGCCGTCGGGTACCCGCAGGACTAGGTCCTCGCCGTTTGCGCCGTCGCGGTTGCTGCCCATGCCCTGAGTGCCGTTGGCCGCCTTGGCGCGTGGGTGGAAATGGAAGTCCAGCAGCGTGTGCACGCCTTCGTCCACCTCAAGGATCACATCGCCACCGCGGCCACCGTTGCCGCCGTCGGGACCACCGAGCGGCTTGAACTTCTCCCGGTGCACGGAGGCACAGCCGTTGCCGCCCTTGCCGGCGCTGACGTGCAGCACCACGCGGTCGATGAATCGGGGCACGGTCGGTTCCTTACTTTCCTGCACTGATCATGAGCAAATCTCTGGGTTTCGCGGGTTGCCTTCGACGATATGCTCATGATCACCGCCGAAACGGGGACAGCAAACAAAACAGGCGGGCCGGGGGTAAACCCTGGCCCGCCTGGCGTGGACTAACTTTCCTGGCTAGGCCTGCGCCTGTCCCGGAACGATGTTGACGGTCTTGCGGCCGCGCTTGGTGCCGAACTGCACCGCGCCGGCGGCAAGCGCAAACAGCGTGTCGTCGCCGCCGCGACCCACGTTGACGCCCGGGTGGAAGTGCGTGCCCCGCTGACGGACCAGGATCTCGCCGGCGTTGACCTGCTGGCCGCCGAACCGCTTCACGCCGAGGCGCTGGGCGTTGGAGTCGCGACCGTTGCGCGAGCTGGATGCACCCTTTTTGTGTGCCATGTCTTGTTGACCTCCAGGGTTGAGAAAGCTCGGGCTACTTGATGCCGGTGACCTTGAGCACCGTCAGCTTCTGGCGGTGACCCTGGCGCTTGTGGTAGCCGGTCTTGTTCTTGAACTTGTGGATGCGGATCTTCGGGCCCTTGGTCTGCTCGACGATCTCGCCGGACACCGTGATCTTGGCGAGCTTGTCGGCGGCGGTGGTGAGATCGGCGCCATCAACGACCAGGACCGGGTCGAGCGATACGGCGGTGCCGGGCTCGCCCTCGATCTTTTCGACCTTCACCAGGTCACCGACCGCGACCTTGTACTGCTTTCCGCCGGTCTTGACGATCGCGTACGTTGCCATCGGACGGCTACCCTCTTTTCCTCATCACAGCTGGCCAGTGCCTGCCCTTGGTTCGCATGACGCCCCCGCCACGCGACTGGTCTTGGTATTGCTGCCCTCTTCGGCGTGCGTGCAATCCCTAGCGGGCACGGTTCAACGCTATCGCTGGCAGCGACCGATCAAGATTACGGGATTTGCGCCAGCAGGGTCAAACCGCGTCTCTACTCCACACCGTCGACGGGAGGCCCTGCCGGGCGTCCCGCCGCACGCCGTCGCCGAGGTGGCCGCGGCGGCGCCGGAATCTCTTCCAAGTGGGTGAAATCCGTGCCCTGACCGGCTTCGCCGTCGGCCGGGATGACGAAGATCCGCCCACCGTCGGCGCTGCCGCTCGGTGCTGCGGTCGCCCGGGCCACCCGACGCCGCGCGCGGGTACGCACCCCGGCAGACTCGGGTTCCGGCTCAGGTTGTGGCTGCATGCTCGGCTCAGCCACCACAGCCGGCGCCGCTTCGGCCACCGCAGGAGCCGCCGTAGCACCAGCGTCCGGCAATTCGCTCTCGGTGACCTCATGCTCGTGGTGCTCGTGTTCGGCGAGGTGCGCGGCCATCGCCAAGGCGACCGGGTGCGCACGTTTGACCGACGCATCGACCTCGGCCCCTTGGGTGCCATTGGTCGAGCTTTCGGCCGTCGCGCCCCGATCGCGGCCCCGCCGCTTGCGCGAAGTCTCCGGCCGCGACCGGCCCGACTCCTCACCGGCTGCGCCCTCCACCGGGTAGGAGTGCACGATGATCCCGCGGCCGTGGCAATGCTCGCACGACGTCGAGAAGGCCTCCACGAGCCCGGTGCCGAGCTTCTTCCGCGTCATCTGCACCAGGCCGAGCGAGGTGACCTCGGAGACCTGGTGGCGGGTGCGGTCGCGCCCGAGCGCCTCGGTGAGCCGGCGCAGGACCAGGTCCCGGTTCGATTCGAGCACCATGTCGATGAAGTCGACGATGATCATGCCGCCGATATCGCGCAGCCGCATCTGCCGCACGATCTCTTCCGCGGCCTCCAGGTTGTTGCGGGTGACGGTCTCTTCGAGATTGCCGCCCGAGCCGGTGAACTTGCCGGTGTTGACATCGATGACTGTCATCGCCTCGGTGCGGTCGATCACCAACGTGCCGCCCGACGGCAGCCACACCTTGCGGTCCAGGGCCTTGGCCAGTTGCTCGTCGATGCGGTAGGTAACGAACACGTCCGGCGCGTTCTCGCCGCTCGGCTCGTACTTCTCCAACCGCGGCAGCAGATCCGGGGCGACCTTGCCGATGTAGTTCGACACCGTGTTCCAGGCCCTCTCCCCCTCGATGACGAGCTTGGAGAAGTCCTCGTTGAACAGATCGCGAACGACCTTGACCAGCAGGTCTGGCTCTTCGTAGAGAGTCAGCGGGCTGCCCTTGCCCTCCGCGGCCGCGACCTGCTCTTCGATGGTGTGCCACTGCTTCTGCAGCCGCTCGACGTCGCGGGCGAGCTCTTCCTCGCTCACGCCTTCCGACGCAGTGCGAATGATCACGCCGGCGTCGGCGGGCACGATCTTGCGCAGGATCTCCTTGAGCCGCTTGCGCTCGGTGTCGGGCAGCTTGCGGCTGATGCCGGTGGAGCTGCCGCCCGGGACGTACACAAGGAAGCGTCCGGCGAGACTCACCTGGGTGGTCAGCCGGGCGCCCTTGTGCCCTACCGGGTCCTTACTGACCTGCACCAAAACCATGTCGCCGGGCTTGAGCGCCTGCTCGATCTTGCGTTCTTTACCGCCGAGCCCGGCCGCTTCCCAGTTGACCTCGCCGGCGTAGAGCACGCCGTTGCGACCACGGCCGATGTCGACGAACGCCGCCTCCATGCTGGGCAGCACGTTCTGTACCCGCCCTAGGTAGACGTTGCCGACCATCGACGCCGACGCGGTGCTCGTGACGAAGTGCTCGACGAGAATCTTGTCCTCGAGAACCGCGACCTGCGTGATGGGATGCGCCGACGGACCGTTATCCGTCGGGAAGCTCTTGTCACGGACCACCATGACGCGGTCCACCGACTCACGGCGTGCCAGAAACTCCGACTCGGTCAGGATCGGCGGGCGACGCCGGCCGGCGTCACGACCGTCGCGGCGGCGCTGCCGTTTGGCCTCGAGCCGCGTGGATCCGGAGATGCCCTGCACCTCATCGGCAGCCGCCCGGGCACGGTTCTTGTTGCGCGGTTCACGCTCGTGGACAACGGTGTTGGGCGGGTCGTCGTCGGCGTTGTCCGTGTCGCCGTTGGACTCGCCGGCCTTCCGTCGGCGCCGCCGACGACGGCGACGGGTGCTCGACGTGGAGTCGTCCGAATCGTCGGTATCGGTGGTCTCGTCGGTGTCGGTCTCGGACTCGGCCGACGCTTCCTCCTCGGCGGAGGCGGTCTCATCGTCGCCGTTCGTGTCGGATTCGTCGGCGGCCGACTCATCAGCGGAGTCATTTCCGGACTGCTCACCACGGCCACGACCACGGCCACGCCGACCTCGACGGCGGCGCCTTGGCTGCGCCTCCCCCTCGGATTCGCCGGAATCTTCAGTGGCCGCACCCTCGTCGGCGGCGCTCTCCTCGGCGACAGCGCTTTTGTCGGCGGTTTCCGCTTGTTTCTCGGCTTCAGCCTGCTGTTTCTCGGCTTCCGCTTGCGCGGCCCGCTCAGCGCGCTGCCGGCGGCGTGCCTCGGCTATCGCTTCCGCATCCGGCGGCAGGAAGAGCGGCGCCTGCACCTCGGCCGCCGGAGCGTCGTAGGTGGGCGCTGGCTCCGCTTCGGTGTGCGCGCTGGTGAACAGCCCGGGTTCCTCCGGAGGCTGCTGCGAAGCTTCCACCGGCGAGGCTTCCGCGGTCGGGGCTTCCACCGGCGGCGCTTCCACCGGCGAGGCTTCCGCGGCCACGGAGCGCTCGGCTTCGTCCGCCGGTTTCACGAGCGCATCGCGCACGGACTCGGCCACGTCGCGGTTGAGGCTCGAGTGGGCGCTACGGGCTTCCGCGCCGAGGCCGCTGAGCGCCTGTAGCACCTGCTTACTGGTGACGCCGATCAGCTTCGCCAGTGCATGCACCCGGATCCGGTCCGGCAAGGCCGGCGGAGGGTCGGCGGGCGCATCGGAGGCATCGTCCTGCTGACCGGCATCCGGCTGATCAGGGATGCCACCGACATTGTGATCTGCTGTTGTCTCGGGCGGCGCTTCGTCGGCCACGTGGTCTCCTCGCCACCCCCGGGCGCGTTTGCCCGGGAGGGGCGACGACGCGGCCACGCGAGGGTGCTCGTTGTGTTCTCGCGCCGGTGAGGCGCGAGATTGTGTGGTCTCGCTCCGCGTGCTCTATGTCGTCCGTGTGGCGCTGGTCCGTTTGGGCTGAGGGCACGCGGTGCCTGGCTGTCTGGATGGCGTGTGCTGCGGGTACTGAAACTGTTGTACCCAAGCCCTCCTTGTCCGAGCGCTGACATCAAGCGTGCCAGCACGGTGGGTAGCACCGAGCCGCTGGCAGCGATGACGGCATCGAACGTGGTGTCATCCGGTCGCAGCCGCGTAAAGCAAGTGCGGTGCGACCGTGACCAGTATCCCATACCACTCCGGTGCGCGGAGCCAAGGCGCACCGGACTCACACCGAGGACGAAACCCCGCGAGAAAACGTCAGCCGGCGTCTAGAGCCGGGAACCACAGCGCGATCTCCCGCTTGGCCGACTCGGCCGAGTCGGAGCCGTGCACCAGGTTCTGTTCGGTTTCGAGAGCAAAGTCTCCGCGAATGCTGCCCGGGGCCGCCTTCTCCACCGGGTCTGTCCCGCCAGCGAGCTGCCGGAACGCCGCGATCGCGCGCGGACCCTCCACGACTGCGGCGACGACGGGCCCGGAGGTGATGAAGTCGAGGAGCGAGCCGAAGAACGGCTTCTCGGCGTGCTCGGCGTAGTGCTCGCTCGCCAGCTCGTTGGACACGTGCTTGAGCTCGAGCGCTGCGAAAGTCAGCCCTTTGCGCTCGATGCGGTTGATGATTTCGCCAATGCAGGCGCGCTGCACGCCGTCGGGCTTGATGAGTACGAGGGTCCGCTCTGTCACGGCGCACAGCCTAGAGGGCTGCATCGGCATGGCTGCCAACCGGGTCCGTGCCTGTCTCGGAGAATCTAGTCGCGCTGGCCGGGCAGCAGACCGTGCTCGATACGGAATCGCATCTGCCGCCGCAGGAAGTAGATGTAGCACCAGATGCCCAGGAAGAGCAGACCGAGTACGCCGATCGCCGGGTGCGCGAACCAGGCGGCGATCATGAGCAGTTGCAGCGCGAAGTTGTAATACGGCGCCCACGGCCGCCGTTGCACGCCGGCGCCGCCGATCATCAACAGCGCCAGCACGACGAGGTACCCGCCCGAGACCCAGGTCAGACCGGGGCCGACGGTGCCGACCACCGGTAATGCGAGCAGCACGACGATGGCCTCGAGCAGCAGCGTCCCGGCCATGACCCCGCGCAGGCCCTTCCATGGGTCGCGAACCGGTGGGTTGAAGGGAGTATCGGGACTTTCCGAGGCGCTGCTGTGTTCCATGGTTCGCTCGCTCCGCTCGTTCACGCCGGTTCCTTGCCGAAAAGCGACCGCGCCGCGCCCGCGGTGACGACCGATCCGGTGATCACGACGCCGGCACCTGAGACGGCCTCACCCGGTTCGCCCACCTCTTCGGCTACCGCGATGGCGGTTTCGACGGCATCGGGCAATGTTTCGGCAACCACAACGCGCTCGTCGCCGAACCGCTGCACGGCCAGGTTGGCCAACTGCTCGACGTCGAGCGCCCGCGGCGAGCCGTTGGTGGTGACCACAACCTCGTCGAGGACTGGCTCCAGCGCGGCCAGGATGCCGTCGGCGTCCTTGTCGCGCAGCACCGCGACCACGCCGACGAGCTTGCGGAAGTCGAACTCCTCGGTCAACGCGGCAGCAAGTGCCTGTGCGCCAGCTGGATTGTGCGCTGCATCGAGGAAGATCGTCGGTGCGCTGCGCACCCGTTCGAGCCGGCCCGGGCTCGCTACCGCGGCAAACCCGGCCCGAACGGCCTCGATGTCGAGTTGACGCTGCGCACCCGCCCCGAAGAAAGCCTCGACCGCGGCCAGCGCCAGCACCGCGTTGTGCGCCTGGTGCGCGCCGTGCAGCGGCAGGAAGATCTCGTCGTACACACCACCGAGACCCTGCAGTTGCAGCATCTGTCCACCGACGGCGACCTGCCGTCCCAAGACCGCGAATTCGGCGCCTTCCCGGGCCACCGCTGCATCGGACTGCACTGCCTGACGCAGCAAGACATCGAGCGCTTCAGGTTCCTGGCGCGCGATGACCGCGACGGTGTCGGTCGGAATGAGTTGCTCGCGCGCTCGCTTGATGATGCCGGCCTTCTCGCCCGCGATGCTGGCCAGGTCGTGGCCCAGAAAGTCCTGGTGATCCAGCCCGATCGGCGTGATGACCGCGACCTGGCCGTCGGCCACATTGGTGGCGTCCCAGCGGCCACCGAGACCGACCTCGACCACGGCCACATCGACGGGCGCCTCCGCGAACGCGGCAAAGGCCATGGCGGTGACCACTTCGAACTTGCTCATCGGGATGTCCGAGGACGCGTCCACCATGTGCACGTACGGCAAAATTTCGCGGTAGGTGTCGACGTAAAGCCGGGGACTGATCGGCTTGCCGTCGATGCTGATGCGTTCGGTGGCCAGCTGCAGGTGCGGGCTGGTGGTGCGGCCGGTGCGCCGGTGCAGCGCCAGCAGTAGCGCGTCGATCATTCGGGTGACCGACGTTTTGCCGTTGGTACCGGCGACGTGAATCACCGGGTAGTTGTGCTGCGGCGAGCCGAGGATGTCCATCAACGCCGAAATCCGCGACGTCGATGGCTCGATCTTGGTCTCGGGCCAGCGCTTGTCGAGCTCAGCTTCGACCAGCGCCAGTTCAGCGAGTTCGACCGGGCCAGCCGGTTCGGAAGGTGTGGTCACCGCCCGGCCAGCTCCTCGAGCCGCGCGGTGATTCGCTGGACTTCCTCTTCCGCCACGTTCTTTCGCGTCCTGATTTTCGCCACGACGGCTTCCGGCGCCTTGGCGAGGAATGCTTCGTTGCCCAGCTTCCCGGTGGTTCCGGCGAGTTCCTTCTGCGCGGCGGCCAGGTCCTTCTCCAGCCGACGCCGTTCGGCCTCCACGTCCACGGTGCCGGACGTGTCGACGTCGACCTGGACTGTCGCGCCGCTCAGGCGGACCTCCACCGACGCCGTGGCCGAGAAGTCGGCACCCGGCTCGACGACGTCGAGACGGGCCAGCGTCGCCAACTCGGCGATGTGGCCAGTGAGATCGGCGGCGTCCAGACCGGTGAGTTGCGCCTTGACCTTCTGCTTGTCCTTGAGTCCCTGGTCGCTGCGGAAGCGGCGGACCTCGGTGATCAGCCGCTGCAGGTCGGCGATTCGAATCGCCGCGCGCTCGTCGGGAATCTGGCCGGACGCCGCAGGCCAGTCCGCGATCACCACGGACTCGCCCCCGGTCAGCGCCCGCCAGAGTTCTTCGGTGACAAACGGGATGACCGGGTGCAGCATGCGCAGCAGGGCGTCGAGGACATTGCCTAAGACCGCCCGGGTGCTTGCAGCCCGGGCCATCGACCCAGCCCGGGTGGATTCGGGCGCACCACCGCTCAACTGAACCTTGGCCAGCTCCAGGTACCAGTCGCACACCTCGTCCCACGCGAAGTGGTAGAGCGTCTCGCAGGCCTTGCCGAACTCGTAGCCGTCGAACGCCACGTCGACCTCGGCCCGCACCTTATCGAGCCGATCCAGGATCCAGCGGTCGGCGTCGGTGAGTTCGCTGCGGTCGGGCAACTCGGTGACCACGGCGCCGTTCATCAACGCGAACTTGACCGCGTTGAACAGCTTGGTCACGAAGTTGCGCGAGGCGGCGGCATGTGACTCGCCGATGGACAGGTCGCCACCGGGCTGGGCGCCGCGCGCCAGCGTGAAGCGCAGCGCGTCGGCGCCGTAGAGATCCACCCAGTCCAGCGGGTCGATGCCGTTGCCGCGCGACTTGGACATCTTGCGGCCGAACTGGTCGCGAATCAGGCCGTGCAGGAACACATCCCGGAAGGGGACTTGAACGCCGCCTCCGCCAACAGCCTCGCTGCCGATGGCGTCGTCGCCGGAGACGAACAGCCCGAACATCATCATCCGGGCCACCCAGAAGAAGATGATGTCGTAGCCGGTGAACAAAACCGAAGTGGGATAGAACTTTTCTAGTTCGGGCGTCTTTTCCGGCCAGCCGAGCGTCGAAAACGGCCACAGCGCAGAGGAAAACCACGTGTCGAGCACATCGGGGTCCTGCGTCCACCCCTCCGGCGCGGTCTCATCGGGTCCGACACAAACGGTTTCGCCGTCGGGGCCGTACCAGATCGGGATGCGGTGGCCCCACCACAACTGACGCGAGATGCACCAGTCATGCATGTTGTCCACCCAGCCGAACCAGCGGGGCTCCTGCGAGGTTGGGTGAATCACGGTGTCGCCGTTGCGAACCGCGTCGGAGGCGGCCTTGGCCAGCGATTCGACCTTGACCCACCACTGCATCGACAGTCGTGGCTCGATCGCTTCACCGCTGCGTTCCGAGTGCCCGACGCTGTGCAGGTACGGCCGCTTCTCGGCCACCACGCGGCCCTCGCCGGCCAGCCGCTCGCGAACCTTGACCCGGGCCTCGAACCGGTCCATACCGTCGAATTCCGTTCCGGTATTACAGATTCGGGCTCGCTCGTCCATGATGTTGGGCATCGGCAGGTTGTGCCGCAGGCCCATCTCGAAGTCGTTGGGGTCGTGCGCCGGGGTGATTTTCACTGCGCCGGTGCCGAATTCGGGGTCCACGTACTCGTCGGCGATTATCGGGATCTGCCGGCCGGTGATCGGGTGCTCGAGCGTGGTGCCGATCAGTGACTGGTAGCGGGGATCGTCCGGATGCACAGCGACAGCCGTGTCACCGAGCATCGTTTCGACGCGGGTGGTCGCCACGATGACGTGCGGCTCGTCGTCGCGTAGCGAGCCGTACCGCAGCGACACCAACTCGCCCTCGACCTCGTCGTATTTGACCTCGATATCGGAGATCGCCGTCTGCAGCTCCGGGGACCAGTTGACCAGCCGCTCGGCACGGTAGATCAGGCCGGCGTCGTAGAGGCGCTTGAAGATTGTCTGCACGGCCCGCGAAAGGCCGTCGTCCATGGTGAACCGGTCTCGACTCCAGTCAACGCCGTCGCCGATGCGCCGCATCTGGGCCTGGATCGTGCCGCCGGATTCGCGTTTCCAGTCCCAGACCTTGTCGATGAACAGCTCGCGGCCGAAGTCTTCCTTGGTCTTGCCGTCCACGGCGAGTTGCTTTTCCACGACGGTCTGGGTGGCGATTCCGGCATGGTCCATGCCGGGCTGCCACAGCACTTCGTAACCCTGCATGCGCTTGCGCCGCGTCAGCGCGTCCATCAACGTGTGGTTGAGCGCGTGACCCATGTGCAGGCTGCCGGTGACGTTGGGTGGTGGCAGCACGATGGAATAGGGCGGCTTGGTGCTGGTCGGATTAGCCGTGAAGTAGCCCGCGTCTACCCAGCGTTGATAGATCTTCTCCTCGACGTCGCTGGGGTTCCAGTTCTTCTCGAGCTCCGGTCTGTCTGCGGCTGCGCTGGTCACCCGGCGATTCTAGTTGTCGCCTCGCGATGTCCGACCACTGTGTCCGGACACCGAGGGCGGCCGGTCGGTGGATGAGGGACACCGACAAGCCGCCAAATCCGATGGTAGTCGCGTTTCGCCGGTCTGCCGCGGGGAGCGATTTCCAGTGTCACGGGCCGGTGATGACCTGCAATGCAGCCGGGGCCGCGGAGACCGTCATCGGCAGCGCGCCCATGGGTTCGCCGTCGGCGTAGGCGGTGATCCCGGGCGCGGACAGCCTCACCTTTCGGGCGCGGAAGGTCTGCACGCCATCGAGGTGCACGTGGGTGCCTTTGTAGATGGTCGGCATGAGCCGGACCAGCCGCACCAGGCTTGTCGCGCCGACCACGGTCACGTCGAGGCGACCGTCGGCGGGGTCCGCGTCAGGACACACGAGCATGCCGCCGCCATAGGAGCGCGTATTGCCGATGCTGACCATCGTGGCATCCAGTTCGATCTCCCGACCGTCGATCTCGAGGCGATACGGGATGGCCCGAAGCGCCCCCAACTCGGCGAGGATGGCGACGTTGTAGCGCATCCGGCCGCGCGGCCAACTCATCGAGTTGGCACGGTCGGTGACCTTGGAATCGAAACCGCTCGCCAGAACGGTCGCGAACCAGCGATCGCCGGCCCGACCGAGGTCGATCGCGCGGGTTTTGCCGTCGAGCACGAGGTCCGCCGCGGCGGCTGGATCCGACCGCGGAACACCCAGTTCCCGTGCGAGGTCGTCGCCGGTTCCGCTCGGGATCAGCCCCAGCGGAACGTCCGACTCGGCCAGCGCCGGCAACACCGTGGAAATCAGGCCATCGCCACCGACCGCGACGACGGCATCAACTCCGGAAACGACCGCCGCACGGGCCAGCCGGGTCGATTCGGCGGCGCTCGATCCGGCGAGTTCACGCACGTCCGCGCCGCGCTCCCGCAGCCGCGCTACGGCCGCCCGCGCGTTGTCGCTGCCGCGGCCGAGTCCCGACTTTGGGTTGGTCACGACGGCTATGGTGCTGCGTTGGCCGCTCACGGAATCAGCTTGCCAGGATTGAGGATTCCGGCCGGGTCCAAGGCCGATTTCACCGCGCGCAGCACCTCGACGCCGAGATCGCCAACCTCCGCCTGCATCCACGGCCGGTGGTCGCGGCCGACCGCGTGATGGTGGGTAATGGTTCCGCCGGCATTGGTGATCGCGTCGCCTGCAGCACCTTTGGCTTTCGACCATTGCGCGATCGGGTCGTCGGCCTGCGCGCAGATGACGGTGAAGTAGAGCGAGGCACCGGTCGGGTATGTGTGCGAGATGTGGCACATCACCAGCGGCGGAGTACCTTGCCCGGCAAGCGATTCCACGAGGGCGCCGGTCACCGCTGAGCGCAGCGCAGACAGGTTCGACCACTGCGTCGCCGTCTCCATGGTTTCGCAGAGCACACCCGTGTCGAGCAGGGTGTCGCGCAGGTAAGGCGCATTGAACCTGCCCTCCTCCCATTGTCGGGCGGCCTCCTCGCCCAGCGCGGTACCGCCCTCGGCGGCGAGAATCGCGCTGGCCTCGGCCTGCCGCGCAGCCACATGTGCCGCGGAGCCCTCGAACGTCGTCACAGCCAGGCAACCCGGCGTCGCGGCCTGCTCGCCGATGCTGTCGGCGCGGGCCAGGTTGACGCCGGTCTCTACCTCGTCCGAGAGTCGCAGCACCGTAGGTGCGGCACCGGCCTGCACCACCGCACGCAAAGCGGTAGCGCCGGCTTCGAAGTCGGGAAACGACCACGCCTGATACGCCGTCGTCTCCGGCACCGGATGCACCCTCAGCGTCACCTCGGTGATCACGCCGAACGCTCCCTCGGAGCCGACGAACAGTTCGCGCAGATCCGGGCCGGCGGCCGATGCCGGTCCGCGGCCCACATCGAGCGTGCCGCGCGGGGTGGCGACCTTGAGGTGCGTCACCATGTCGTCGAAACGGCCGTACCCTGCCGAGGCTTGTCCGGACGACCGGGTCGCGGCGAAGCCGCCGATACTGGCGAACTGAAAGCTCTGTGGGAAATGTCCGAGCGAAAAGCCGTGCGTTGCCAGTAGTTTCTCGGCTTCGGGCCCGGTGAGGCCAGCGCCCAGGGTCGCTGTGCGACTGACCGGATCGACCGCCGTGAGGGCATTGAGCCGACGCAGATCGAGCGCGATCACCGCCGGAAAGCCGTTGCGTACCGGATCGAGGCCGCCGACCACACTCGTTCCGCCACCGAACGGCACGACCGCGATGCCGCTGTCCGTGCACCAGCGCAGGACCGCCAGAACCTCGTCATGGTCACCGGGTCGAACCACCGCATCGGGAGCGTCTTGGACGTCGTTCGACCGTCGACGCAGCAGGTCGAACGTGCTCTTACCGCCCGCGTGGACGAGCCGGTCCGCAGATTCGGTGCTGACGTTGTCGCCCCCCACGATGCCAGCCAGCGCGGCACGGCCCTCGGTCGTTACTGCGCTGGTACGCAACCTGATTGACGTGACATCCGACCGCGGCGCCGATTCTCCCGAGACTTTGAACACCTGCGCAAGCAGGCCACGGATCGACGGCGAAAGTTCCTTGCGTTGTGGCGCCACCCCCCAGCCGTCCCAGTCCATTGCGGGTGTGTGCTCGTCCGGGCGGACTTCTTCGCTGATTGATGCATCCGAGCGGTTCATACGTTACAGTGTTACATACGATGTCCATTTGTAAAATAGCTTCAATTGGAGATACCGATGGATGACGCGATCTTGGATGCGGCGCGCTCCTGTATCGAAGACTTCGGCGTCCGACGCACCACGCTGGTCGAGGTCGCCCGACGCGCCGGCGTCAGCCGACCGACGGTATATCGACGCTGGCCGGATACGAACGCACTGATCGGAGACCTGCTCACCCGGGAAATGCGCCGACTCGTCACCATCCCGCAGGTCGGCTCGGAGATCACGCGCGCCGACATCGTCGCGGCCGTGGTCGAAGCCGCGTCGTCGCTGCGGACGCATCCGATGTTCGACAAGATCTTCCGCACCGACGCCGATCTGCTCCTGACCTATGTGGTGGAACGGCTCGGCCGCAGCCAGCTCGCGCTTATCGACCTCCTCAGCGCCGGGATCGCCGCCGCACAGGAAGGCGGCTCGGTTCGTCCCGGCGACCCGCGCCAGCTGGCCACCATGGTGCTACTGATTTCCCAGTCGACCGTGCAGTCCGCGCGGATGGTCGCCGACACCTTGCCCCCGCCGGATTTGGCCGCCGAACTCGCGCACGCCATCGATGGCTACCTCGCTCCTGCGCGCCCCACGAAAGACGTCCACTCATGAGAATTTCCCCCGTTGCGGACCTTCCCTCCGTTCCTCGCTCCGCTCCGGTACTTACTGCGATGCTCACGAAGGTCCTCCACTCATGAGAATTTCTCCCGTTGCGGACCTTCCCTCCGCTCCTCGCTCCGTTCCTCGCTCCGCTCCGGTACTCACTGCGATGCTCACGAAGGTCCTCCACTCATGAGAAACCCACCTGGCGACACCGCCCTCAACGCCCGCCGACGGTCGCGTGAGCTGACCGCACTCGGCGACGGTGAGAGCATCGACCTGCTGGTCGTCGGCGGCGGCGTCACCGGCGCCGGCATTGCACTCGACGCCGCCTCCCGCGGGCTGCGGACCGTCCTGGTCGAACGCCGCGATCTCGCCTGGGGAACCAGTCGCTGGAGTTCCAAGCTGGTGCACGGCGGTCTGCGCTACCTGTCCAGCGGCAACGTCGGCATCGCGCACGAGAGTGCCGTCGAGCGCGGAATTCTGCTCGCCCGCACCGCGCCGCACCTGGTTCGGCCCGTGCCGCAGGTGGTTCCGGTGCTGGCCGACACCGGCATGTATCAACGCAACCTGATCCGCGCCGGTTTCCTCGCCGGCGACGTCCTGCGGCGCAGCGCCGGCACGTCCGCCGCGCTGCTCCCCCGATCGCGGCGCGTTTCGGCAGCCGAGGTCACACGCCTGGCGCCAACGGTGCGCCGCCAAGACTTGCGCGGCGGACTGGTCGCCTGGGACGGACAACTCGTCGACGACGCCCGCCTGGTGGTGACAATCGCCCGCACCGCGGCTGGTTATGGCGCGAAGATACTGACTCGAGTGGCCGCCTCGGACGTCACCGGAAGCTCGGCGACACTCACCGACGAGCTGACTGGCGAACAATTGTCGGTGCGGGCCCGAACCGTCATCAACGCCACCGGCGTGTGGGCGGCCGAAGTCGATTCGTCGATCGCCCTGCGTCCCAGCCGCGGCACGCATCTGGTGTTCTCGGCGGAGGCGTTCGGTGGGCTCAACGCATCACTAACCGTGCCGGTGCCGGGAACGACCAGCCGATTCGTCTTCGCATTCCCCGCCGCGCACGGCCGGGTCTACCTCGGCCTCACCGACGAGGAAGCCGACCGCGACGTCCCCGACGTCCCGCAGGCCACGCCCGGCGAAATCGACTTCTTGCTCGACACGATCAACACCGTTCTGCGAGAGCCACTGCGGCACAGCGACATTCGTGGCACATTTGCCGGACTTCGACCACTGCTCGACACCGGTTCGGCAGCCACCGCCGATCTGTCGCGCCAGCACGCCATCCGCATTTCTGACAATGGGCTGATCACCGTCGTCGGCGGTAAGCTCACCACCTACCGGCAGATGGCCGAGGAAGCCGTCGACGCAGCCGTCGCGCACGGCTCACTGATCGCACAGCCCTGCCGCAGCCGCGACCTCCCGCTCGCCGGCGCCGGCTCGGCCGCCGAGCTCGACGCCGTACCCGCGCCGACCCGGCTGATACATCGCTACGGCACCGATGCGTCGAGCGTGCTGGCGGTGTCGGACACGTCGCTGCTGCGGCCCGTCGCCGATGGGATCGATGTGTCGCGCGCGGAGTTCTCTTTCGCCATGAGCCACGAAGGCGCGCTCGACGCCGACGACCTCCTCGACCGGCGGTCGCGAATCGGCCTGGTCGCTGCCGATCGTGAGCGTGCGTTGCCGGCGGCGCGCGAAGCGGTCGAGCGCAACTGCGCCAACGAAAGTTAGCCCGAGAGACGCTTTCCCGTCGCTCGAACCGAGTCGTGTTTGCGCAGTTGCGCTCGGATACCGTCAGGCCGGGCGCCGCCACATCGCCCACACCGGCGGCCCGCCGTTCGGCAACGGCAGTTCGTGGGTGACCTCGAACCCGAACCGCTCGTAGTAGGGCACGTTGTCCGGCTTGCTGGACTCCAGGTAGGCCGGTGCATGTTCGGCGTCGACGCGGTCGAGGCGAGATCGCATCAGCGCGTATCCCAGTCCCGTCCCCCGGACGTCGGGGTCGGTGCCGATGACGGCCAGGTACCAGTGCGGCTCTTCAGGATGGTTGCGCTTCATCGTTTCGGCGACGTTGCCGCCAACTTCCAGGCGCTTGCCGAACGCCCGAATAAGCGAGGGCAGCATCAGAAACTCCGAGAATCGGCTCTGCTGCCATTGACCGGGTGGCGCCCACAGCGCGGCACCGCCGACGGTTCCATCTGCCGCGCCGGCCAGTTCTACGCCGCCCCGAGATAGGTAGTGAAAGCGAATGAGCGCGGCAAACAGCTTGGGTAACCCGGCGGCGCGTGCGGAATCGTCGGGCCACATCCACTGCATGACGGGGTCGTCATCGAAAGCGCGGCCAAGCGCTCGCGACACCTCTGCGATGTCCGGCTTGCGAACGGGACGAACTACTGCGGTGACCACCGCGCCCCACTACGCCGACTTGTCGCGGCGCTCCTGCCGCTCACGTTTGCGCGGGACGATGGTCGGCAACACGTTGTCGACCACGGTTTCCTCGGTCACGACAACCTTCGCGACGTCGTCGCGGCTCGGGATGTCATACATCACCGGCTGCAGCACTTCCTCCATGATGGCGCGCAAGCCACGGGCACCGGTGCCGCGCAGGATCGCCTGGTCGGCCACGGCCTCGAGCGCGTCCGGCGTGAACTCCAACTCGACGCCATCCATCTCGAACAGCCGCGCGTACTGCTTGACCAGTGCGTTCTTCGGCTCGGAGAGGATCTTGACCAGTGAAGCCTTGTCCAAGTTGGTCACCGAGGCCACCACCGGAAGGCGGCCGATGAACTCTGGAATCAACCCGAACTTGATGAGGTCCTCCGGCATGACCTCGGCGAAGTGATCGGTCGTGTCGATGTCCGCCTTCGAGTGCACCTCGGCGCCGAACCCGATCCCCCGCTTACCGATGCGGTCGGAGACGATCTTCTCCAGACCCGCAAACGCACCGGCCACGATGAAGAGCACGTTGGTCGTGTCGATCTGGATGAATTCCTGGTGCGGGTGCTTGCGGCCGCCCTGCGGCGGCACGCTCGCCTGGGTGCCTTCCAGGATCTTCAGCAGCGCCTGCTGGACACCCTCACCGGAGACGTCGCGCGTAATCGAGGGATTCTCGCTCTTGCGGGCAATCTTGTCGACCTCGTCGATGTAGATGATGCCGGTCTCGGCGCGCTTGACGTCGTAATCTGCGGCCTGGATGAGCTTGAGAAGGATGTTTTCCACATCCTCACCGACGTAGCCGGCTTCGGTCAGCGCGGTGGCGTCGGCGATGGCGAACGGGACATTGAGCATCTTCGCCAGCGTCTGGGCCAGGTAGGTCTTGCCACAACCGGTCGGGCCGAGCATGAGGATGTTCGACTTGGCCAACTCGACGGTTTCTCCGCGGCTGTCGCGGCCCTTGTCGCCGGCCTGGATCCGCTTGTAATGGTTGTAGACGGCCACCGCGAGGGTGCGCTTGGCCGTGTCCTGGCCGATGACGTAGTTCTCGAGGAAGTCCCGGATCTCCGCAGGTTTGGGCAGCTCGTCGAGCTTCACCTCGCTGGACTCGGCGAGCTCCTCCTCGATGATTTCGTTGCACAGATCGATGCACTCGTCGCAGATGTAGACGCCGGGACCCGCAATGAGCTTCTTGACCTGCTTCTGGCTCTTTCCGCAGAAGGAGCACTTCAACAGGTCGCCGCCGTCACCGATGCGCGCCATCTTGTGGGTCCCTACTTCCTTGTCTGCCCGCGACCAACAACTTCCGCTGTGCGGTTTAGAAGCTGTTGCTCATGATGTGACCGTACCCGCATATCGGGATCGAGGTCGACTGCTTACCGGCGATTCGCGTCGGGAACAACAGAGATTGTCCACTTCGCTCCCCAGCCGTTGCGCGTTCAACTTTTCCGTCGGCGGTTGGGCTCTAGCCTCACGTGCGCCTGCCGGTTTCGGCGTTAAGCCGCGCAACGGCGTGTCGCAGTATCGCGCACGAGCTACTTCTGCGCGCTCAGCTTCCGGTAGCCGAACACCTGGTCGATGATCCCGTATTCGACAGCCTCTTCGGCGGTCAGAATCTTGTCGCGGTCGGTGTCTTTGCGGATGGTCTCGGCATCCTTGCCGGTGTGGCGGGCCAGCGTCGTCTCCATCAGGTGCCGCATGCGCTCGATCTCGGCCGCCTGAATTTCCAGGTCGGACACCTGACCCTGAATACCGCCCTCGACCGCGGGCTGGTGGATGAGCACGCGGGCATTGGGCAGGCAGGCGCGCTTGCCGGGAGTGCCGGCGGCCAGCAGCACGGCGGCCGCGGACGCGGCTTGGCCGAGGCACACCGTCGCCACGTCGGCCCGCACGTACTGCATGGTGTCGTAGATGGCCATCAGCGCCGTGAACGAACCACCGGGCGAGTTGATGTACATCGTGATGTCGCGGTCCGGGTCTTGGGACTCGAGCACGAGCAGCTGCGCCATCAGGTCGTTGGCCGAGACGTCGTCGACCTGCGAGCCGAGGAAAATGATGCGCTCCTCGAACAACTTGTTGTAGGGGTCGGAAGTCTTGACGCCGTAGGTGGTCTGTTCGGTGAATTGCGGCAGGATGTAGCGCGAATTGGGCAGGTGGCGTGGGTCGAAGAGGTTGGCCATATCAGCTCCAGAAGTCGGTGGGTGGGTGCCGAGGGGCGGGGACTAGTTCGAGCCGGTTCCGCCGGCCTGGCGGGCACGAGAGACGACGTGGTCGACGAAGCCGTACTCGAGCGCTTCATCGGCCGAGAACCACCGGTCCCGATCCGCATCGGCCGTCACCTGCTCGACGCTGCGACCGGTGTGCAGCGCCTGCAACTCGTTGAGTTCCCGCTTGGTGCGGGCGAGCAGCTGGGCGGTGATTGCGATGTCAGCGGCGGTACCGCCGAAACCGCCCGACGGCTGGTGCATCATGATCCGCGCGTGCGGCAGCGCGTAGCGCTTGCCTTTGGTGCCGGCGGTCAGCAAGAACTGCCCCATCGAGGCCGCCATGCCCATGCCGTAGGTGGCGATGTCACATTCGACGAACTGCATCGTGTCGTAGATCGCCATCCCGGCGCTGACCGAACCACCCGGAGAGTTGATGTACAGCGCGATGTCGCGGGTGGGGTCCTCCGCTGACAGCAGCAGCATCTGGGCGCACAACTTATTCGCAATGTCGTCGTCGACCTGGGTGCCCAGGAAGATGATCCGTTCGCGCAGCAGCCGCTCGTACACCGAGTCGCTCAGGTTCATGCCCGATCCCGGCGACGTCATCATCGGCTCGCCCGCTCGACTGTTGGTCCTCACGCCTACCTGCCTTCTCATCGCTGCTTCGGTGCTTTCTTGCTCGCTCTTACTGTGAACACTAACCAAGTAGGGCGACACCGGAGTCCCGGTGCCGCCCTACTTCGCTCAAAGCGGAAATCGCGCGCGGTGCGCGGAGTTACCGCCGACTACTCGACAGCGGTTTCGCCCTCGGCGGCTGCGGCGTCGTCATCGGCGTCGGCTTCGCTCGCCTCGCCGGTCGCCGGGCTGCCGAACAGCTCCTTGGTGTCGATCACCGTGCCGTCGCTGTCGGTGACCTGGACCCGCTCGACCACGCTGGCAAGCGCCTTGCCGCGTCGTACGTCGGCGAACACGGCGCCCAGCTGGTTGGCTTGCTGGATCTGCTGGATGAACTGCTCCGGGGACATGCCGTAACGCTGTGCCTGGAACACGATGCGCTCGGTCAGCTCCTCCTGCCCCACCTGCGTCTGCTCGGCCTCGGCGATCGCGTCGAGCAGCAACTGGACCTTCACCGACCGCTCGGCCTGCTCCTTGGTCTCGGCGTCGAACTCCTCGCGGCTGCTGCCCTGGGCCTCGAGCAGCGCGTTGAGTTGTGCCTCGTCGTGGCCGAAGCCGTGCACCGCGTCATGCAGCTGAGCGTCGACCTCGGACTGCACCACGGTCTCCGGGACCGGAATTTCGACCGTCTCGAGCAGCTTCTCGAGCACCTCGTCGCGAATGTGACCGGCCTGCTCGACCCGCTTGACCCGCTCGATGCGCTCGCGAAGATCGGCCTTGAGTTCGTCGAGCGTGTCGAACTCGCTGGCGAGCTGTGCGAACTCGTCATCCTCGGCCGGCAATTCGCGTTCCTTGACGGTCTGCACAGTCACGGTCACCACGGCGTCTTCACCCGCGTGGTCGCCCGCAAGGAGTTTGGTGGTGAAGTCCTTCGACTGCCCCGCTTCCATACCGATCAGCGCCTCGTCGAGCCCCTCGATGAGTTGCCCGGAACCGACCGCGTGCGACAGGCCGCTCGCGGTCGCCTCCTCGACCGGCTCGCCGTCGACGGTGGCCGACAAATCGATGGAGACGAAATCGCCGTCCTGCACTCCACGCTCGACACCGGTCAGGGTGCCGAACCGCTGGCGCAGCGAGAGCAGTTGTTCGGCAATGTCGTCATCGTCGACCGAGACGGGGTCGACCGAAACGCTCAGCGTGCTGTAGTCCGGCAGCTCGATCTCCGGACGAACATCGACCTCGGCCGTGAAGGCGAGTTCCTGGCCGTCCTCGATCTTGGTGATTTCGATGTCCGGCTGGCCGAGCACCTTGAGATTGTTCGACATCACGGCTTCGCTGTAGCGGCCCGGCAGCACGTCGTTGACCACCTGCTCGAGGATCGCCCCGCGGCCGAGCCTCGCCTCGAGCAGCTTCGCCGGCGCCTTGCCTGGACGGAACCCGGGAATACGGACCTGCTGGGCCAGCGCCTTGTATGCGCGGTCGAAATCGGGCTTGAGTTCCTCGAAGGGCACCTCAACGTTGATCCGGACTCGCGTCGGGCTCAGCTGCTCGACGGTGCTCTTCACGGACATGCTCCTTTTGCTTGAAATCTCGAAATCTCTCGCCGGGCTACGCCCGCTCGGCCATACAGCGTATCCGCAATGCTGGCCCGACTCCCTGCTCGGGTGGCCGGTCGAAAATTGTCGGGGTGACAGGATTTGAACCTGCGACCCTCCGCTCCCAAAGCGGATGCGCTACCAAGCTGCGCTACACCCCGTGACATCTCCTGGCGATCCGACCTACCCATGCGCCAGATCCGGCTCATGATCCTACAGCCTCACGCCGATTACCGATCCGACAGCGGCATTCGGTACAGTCTTTCAACGCACACGACATCAGTGGCGATCCCTCAGGTGTCGTATGCCTGCCGATGTAGCTCAATGGTAGAGCCCCAGTCTTCCAAACTGGTTACGCGGGTTCGATTCCCGTCATCGGCTCCGATCCCCACCTAATTCCCAGGCGCACAACAGTCTTTCTCGAGCCGACGGCACTGCGATGGGTTGCGGCGCCATTTGCTGCATCGTCTATCGACCGCTGGGATTCTCACGGCGCCAACCCGGCCGGAGTTCAGGGGTGATCATTGTGCAGTTCTGCTCATTTCGACGCACGAGCCTACGAGTGGCGACGGCCGCCGCACTCGCAACAATCCCGTTGGCGGCTATTGCGGCGCCCGCGATCGCAGACACGTTGCCCGGCGTCAATCCAGTCGACAACAACTGGAACAACAACGACCCTCGATGGCACCACCACCGAAACGGCCCTGGCAACTGGGCGCCGCAGAACCTGACGCCGCCCTGGCAGCAGCAGCAACAACAACAACAACAACAACAACCGCTCGGTCTCCAGCAACTGCTGCCGCAAAACCAGCAGTCGCAGACAACCGACCCCTTGCAGTCGCTACTGGGCAGCTTGAACCTCGGCCAGCTTTCGCAGAGCGCGTAACCCGCGCTCATCCCGCGCCCCTGTCGCTCAGGGGGCTCAGGGCTGAGCCAACGCCGTCCCAGCGCCCACCACGGCACCGATTCCCCCGCCGACCGCGGCAAATGGCGCCGCAGTCACGGCCGCGCCGATTGCCGCGCCCACGACCGGCAACACGACCAGGCCGCCGGGCAGGAACGGCACCCCGGCGATCAGGCCGGCCAAGCCGCCGACCAACCCGCCGACGGCGGCGAACGGAAAGCCGACGGTCCCCATCGCGATGCCGGCACCGATCGCCGTATCACCGAGGGTGGAGGCGGCCAGCCGGTCGGAACGCTGCGGCGACAATCCGATCGAGTCGCCGGCCGTGGCCAGTTGCGCCTCCATCCCGGCTGCGGTGTCGTTGATCTGCTTGGTGGTCGGCGCGTCGAGCACGCTGGGGGTGTCGACCTGCAGATCACCGATGCGGATCTTGCCCGGGGGCGCGGCAATTGGCGCCACCGGCGCGACCGGAGTCGGCGCGTGCAGGCCCATGATCGGCCCGAGAAGACCAGCTTCTGGGATCGGACGGATACCAGGCGCGTTGCGTACAGCCGGAGCTTGGTAGGCAACGTCGTTCAGTACGACGGGGAACGGCACCGCGGGTGTCACCGGGTCGGCGTTGGCAACGCCGGCGCCGGCCGCCGCGATGGCCACCGGCAGCGCAGTGACCACGGCAATAGCCAATGGGCGGTGGAATTTACTGTCGAGCCGATGTTGTCCCTGCTTCGTCTTGGCCATTGGCTGACGACCTCTCTACGGCGAGTATTTGGCAGCTCTTCGCTGGATGCTATTCGGATACCTCGCCGATTTGGATCGGTTCTGTCGACATTTTCCGGCGATGTCCGATCCTGCGGTCCGGTTTCGACGGCGGGCGCCCGGCACCCAGGTCGGTAGGCTGGCGAATACCGGACCGTCGGAAGGACTGTCGTGGAACTTGTGCTCGTCCTCGTACTCGTCGTCGTGGTCGGCCTCGTCGTCATCGCCGCAACTCGACGCTCCGGCCAGCGCGCTAATTCTGAGCAACTGGCAGACGCGAAAGCCGATGCGCGCCAGGCGATCGAGCGGCTGGGCGGTCAGGTGTACATGCTGGTCGGCTCCAACGATGCCGCAAAGCAGGCGCTGGCCGACGCTTCGGAGCGGCTCAATGCCGCCGGGTCGCAAATCGACCAGGCACAGACGGTCACCCAGGCCAGGATCGCGAAACAGACTGCTCTGGAAGGGCTTTACTACATTCGGGCGGCACGCATCGCGATGAACATGGATCCCGGCCCGGAGATTCCCACGCTGGCCGGACAACAGTCCGCGGGTCGAGTCAGCGAGGACCGCAAGATCGACTTCGAGGGCCGGCAGGTGGCCGCCTCGCCGAACCCATCTGCCCAGACACCCAACTACTTTCCGGGTGGCCGGGTCGCGGGCCGTCCCGTCCCCGCCGGTTGGTATTCGGAACCCTGGTGGCGCCCCGCCCTGATCGGAGGTGCGTGGGGCGTCGGTTCCATGCTGCTGTTCTCCTCGCTGTTCTCGGGGATGTCCGGCGTCGGGTACGACGAGAACGCGTTTGCTAACGGCTACGGGGACGGCTACCAGGATGGCTTCGATGCCGCAAACGCCGACCAGTCAGCCGATTTCGCCGACAGTCAAGGCGACTGGGCCGGCCCCGACGGCGGCGACCCGAGCGGCGGCGACCCGAGCGGCGGCGACCCGAGCGGCGGCGACCCGAGCGGCGGCGACCCGAGCGGCGGCGACTGGAGTGGCGGCGATTGGGGCGGTTTCGACGGCGGCGGCTTTGACGGCGGCGGGTTCGATGGCGGTTTCTAGCCGGCTTGGCAGGTGGGGCACCAGAACAGGTTTCGGCCTTCCATGACTTGATGGGCAACCGGCGTGCCGCAGATTCGACAGTTCGACCCGATGCGGCGATAGACGTAAGTGCGTGGCCGACCCTTTGCGTAGCCGGGTTCGCCGTGGTCGTCTTCACGACGAATGGTGATTATCTTGCCGCGCCGCAACGCTATTCGCATCAACTGCACCAGGTCGTCCCACATGGCAGCCCAGGTTTCGCGGTCCATGTCGGTGCCCGGCCGAAACGGGGAAACCTCGTGCCGAAACAACAATTCGGCGCGATAGACGTTGCCGACCCCGGCCAGTACCCGCTGATCCATCAGCAATGCGCCGATCGGCTTGCGCGACTTGGCGATTCGGGCCCACGCTAGCTCCGGATCAGCCTTGCGCCGCAACGGATCCGGGCCGAGGCGCGCCGCGATCGCCTCCCATTCCGGCGCATGCAGAACCTCACATGCGGTGGGCCCGCGCAGGTCAGCGCCGAAACCCTCGCCGACCATTCGCATCCGCACCTGTCCAACGGGCTCACCCATCGGCAGCACAGCTTCCGAGAACGCACCGTACAAGCCCAGGTGCACGTGCACCATCAGCCCGGAGTCGTAGTGGTGCAGCAGGTGTTTGCCCCAGGCTTCGGCTTTGACCAGCACTCTGCCGTCGACCAGGGCCGCGCCCTCGGCGAACTTTCCTTGCGGGCTGGACACCCGCACCGGCGAACCGGCGAACTGTTGCTGGTGCACGCGGGCTAGCCGGTGCAACGTGGGACCTTCGGGCATACTACTGGCTACCGCTCGTGGTGACTGGCCGCTCGATTGGCGGCTGATCGCGGGTCATGGCAACAATTCTGGCAGACGGCGAATACCGGCAATGACTACTGTCACGTGCTATGGCCTCCAAGCTTCCCGCACCCGCACCCTTCGGTCCGGCGCCGGCCGATCAGTGGCCGCAACCGCCGGCGCCGCGCAGTTTGTCACCGTACGGCCGGCCCGCGTTTCACTCGTGGGAAATCCCGCTGCTGGTACTCGTAACCGTCTGCACGGTCGCGCTGTACACCGCCGGCATCTCCGCGGTCGCCACCGGTCAGGTCAGCGACTTTCTGTTGCTGATCCTGCTGGCACCAGTGGTCGTGTTCATCCGGCGCGGGCTGACTTACGCCAGTCCGCGCGTCAACGGGATCCAGATGACGCCCACCCAGTTTCCCGAGGGCTATTACCTGGTCGTCGAGGCCGCGCAGCGGTTCGGGATGAGCTACGTTCCCGATGCCTTCGTGGTGCTGGGCAACGGTCAGATCAACGCGTTCGCGGCCGGCCACGGATTCCGCCGCTTCGTCACCGTCTACAGCGACCTGTTCGAGGTCGGCGGGCAGGCTCGGAACCCGGATGCGCTGGCCTTCATCATCGGCCACGAGGTGGGACACATTGCCGCCGGGCATGTTTCGTACTGGCGACAGCTGGCAATGTTTGCCATGCAATATCTGCCGGTGCTCGGTTCGTCGCTGTCGCGGGCTATGGAGTACACCGCCGACAACCACGGCTTCGTCAATCGTCCGCAGGGTGCGTCCGGGGCGATGGCAACCCTCGGTGCCGGCAAGTACCTCAACCAGCATGTCGGTTTCGACGAACTCGCCGACCGCGCCCGCACGGAAACCGGCCTGTTCGTGTGGCTGAACAACCTGTTGGCGACGCATCCCGTGCTGACCTGGCGAGCGCATGCCCTGCGGGACCGCTCGCGCGACGGGAACCTGTTTTGGCGTCCGCATCCGGCGCGCACCGCGCCGACCCAACCGATGGTCACCGGCCCCGCGCAACCACCCGCCAACTGGACAACAGGGTAGATCGGTCAGTCGAACTGCGGACCCTCGGTCCGCGTCCGCTTCAGCTCGAAGAAGTGCGGGTACGCCGCCAACGCCACGGAAGCGTCCCAGAGTTTGCCGGCTTCCTCACCGCGCGGAATCCGGGACAGCACGGGGCCGAAGAAAGCGACGCCGTTGACGTGAATGGTCGGCGTGCCCACGTCGTCGCCGACCGCGTCCATTCCGGCGTGGTGGCTCTTGGACAGCGCATCGTCGTACTCGGTGCTCTCGGCCGCGGCTGCGAGATCCGCAGGCAGCCCCACCTCGGCGAGCGAATCGGCGATCACCGCAGCGAGAGTCTCGGCGTAGCTGTCGCGTTCATATTCGCTGCGCCGCTCGTGAATCCGGGTACCCATCGCCGTGTACAGCGGCGGCAGCACCTGATCGCCGAAGCGTTGGGCGGCCGCGATCGCCACGCGCACCGGTCCCCTGCCGGCCTCTACGAGATTGCGGTAGTTGTCGTCGACGGCCCTTCCCTCATTGAGGATCGCCAGACTCATCACGTGGAAGTTCACCTCGACGTCGCGAACCTTCTCGACCTCGAGAATCCAGCGTGACGTGATCCAGCACCACGGACACAGCGGGTCGAACCAGAAATCAGCGGTGTCCTTGCCGCCGTCCGACGCAGAACTCATCAGCGCTCACCCTTCCATGCCGCGGTTAGCTTCGCTCACAACTATTCCTCAACAACAACCGGTTGCATGGCGAGATCATTCCGCGGTGTCGGTGGGGCGCACTAGGGTCGAAGGCAGATCGAACGACGACGCGATTGCCGAACGGCGCGGTGCGCTCCACCAGCACTCATCGCGCACGACTTGCCGCAACGAAAAGGAGTGGTCGAAATGTCCGATGAGCAAACGATCGTCATCGTCGGCGCTGGCCTGGCCGGAGCCAAGACGGCAGAGGCGCTGCGCGACAACGATTTCCCCGGGCGGGTGGTGCTGATCGGCGCGGAGGAGCATCTTCCTTACGACCGACCGCCGTTGTCCAAGGAGTATCTGCAGGGCAAGAAGTCGTTCGACGAGATCGTCTTGCAGCCGCGCCAGTGGTTCCGCGACCACCATGTCGATCTGCAGCTCGGCACCACCGTCACCGGTGTGGACCGCGACGCAAAGACCGTATCCCTGCCGGACGGTTCCACACTGTCCTACGACAAGCTGGTGCTGGCTACCGGGTCATCATCGGCACGACCGCCGATCCCCGGCGCCGACGCCGCCGGTGTCTATTACCTACGCAACGTCGAAGAGTCCGACGCACTGAAGTCACTGTTCGGTCCCGGTAAGCGGCTGGCGATCATCGGTGCGGGCTGGATCGGGCTCGAGGTGGCCGCGGCCGCGCGTGAGGCCGGAACCGAGGTGACCGTCGTCGAGGCCGCCGAGCACCCGTTGCAAGCCGCACTAGGCCCCGAAATGGGCGCGGTCTTCGCCGAACTCCACCGTCAGCACGGCGTCGAATTCCACTTCACTGCGAAGGTCTCCGAAATCACCACCGACGACGGCCGCGCCAGCGGAGTGCGGCTCGGTGACGGTTCGACCATCTCGGCCGACGCCGTACTGGTCGCCGTGGGCGCCCGCCCCAACATTGCGCTGGCCAGCGACGCGGGACTGGACACCAACAAGGGCGTCCAGGTCGACGCGTCGCTGCGCACCAGCGATCCGGACATCGTCGCGGTGGGCGACATCGCCGAGGAGCAACATCCGACGCTGGGCACGGTTCGCGTCGAGCACTGGGCAAATGCGCTCAATCAGCCAGCCGTCGCGGCCGCCACGCTGGTCGGCAAGGACACCGCCTACGACCGCCTCCCCTACTTCTTCACCGACCAATACGACCTCGGGATGGAGTACACCGGTTACGCCACGGACTATGCGCAGGTGGTTGTCCGCGGCGACACGGACAAGCGCGAGTTTCTGGCGTTCTGGCTCGATGATGACCGCCGCGTGAAAGCGGCCATGAACGTGAACATCTGGGATGTGACCGATAAGTTCAAGGAGCTCATCAACTCCGGCAGATCGGTCGATCCCGCACGGCTAGCCGATCCCTCGGTGCCGCTCGAAGACGCCTGATTCTCGCCTCGAAGGAGCACGACCAGTGGTAGCACCCAATCTGACCCGCGACCAGGCCGCGGAACGAGCCGCGCTGCTCGATGTCCGCAATTACCTCGTCGAACTCGACCTCACCGACGGCGCCGGTAATCCGAGTGTGGGCACGTTCTTTTCGCGCAGCACCATTACGTTCTACGCCACCGAGGGAGCCAGCACCTTCGTGGACCTGGTGGCACCCAAGCTGCGTAGCGCCGTTCTCAACGGCGTGGCGATCGATGTCGACGGCTACGACGAATCCCAAGGTCTCACCCTGCACAACCTCGCGTCGACGAACGAACTCGTGATCGAGGCGGATTGCGAATATTCGCACACCGGGGAGGGCCTACACCGCTTCGTCGATCCCACCGACGATGCGGTCTACCTGTACTCGCAATTCGAAACCGCCGATGCCAAGCGCATGTTCGCCTGTTTCGACCAACCGGATCTCAAGGCCACCTTCGACATTGTGGTGACGGCGCCGCACGACTGGAAGGTGGTGTCCAACGGCCACACCAAGGGCAACGACGGCGGTCAAGAAAATACCCACCACTTCTCCACCACCCCCCGCATGAGCACTTACCTGGTCGCGCTGATCGCGGGCCCGTACGCGCACTGGAGCGACAGCTATACAGATTCCTATGGCACCATTCCGCTGCGCATCTTCTGCCGTGCCTCGCTGGCGGAGTACATGGATGCCGACCGGTTGTTCACCGAAACGAAGCAAGGTTTTGCCTTCTACCACAAGAATTTCGGCATTCCTTATGCGTTCGGCAAGTACGACCAGTTGTTCGTCCCCGAGTTCAACGCGGGCGCCATGGAGAACGCGGGCGCGGTGACGTTCCTCGAGGACTACGTCTTCCGGTCGAAGGTCACCCGCGCATCCTATGAGCGGCGCGCCGAAACCGTGCTGCACGAGATGGCGCACATGTGGTTCGGCGACTTGGTCACCATGAAGTGGTGGGACGACCTGTGGCTCAACGAATCCTTCGCCACTTTCGCCTCGGTGCTGTGCCAGGCCGAAGCCACCGAATACACCAACGCCTGGACCACGTTTGCGAACGTCGAGAAGTCCTGGGCGTACCGGCAGGATCAGTTGCCCTCCACCCATCCCATCGCGGCCGATATCCCCGACCTGGCGGCGGTTGAGGTGAACTTCGATGGCATCACCTACGCCAAGGGCGCCAGCGTGCTCAAGCAACTCGTCGCTTACGTGGGCCTGGAACCGTTCCTGGCCGGTCTGCGGGATTACTTCGCCGACCATGCCTACGAGAACGCGACATTCGACGATCTGCTGGCGGCGTTGGAAAAGTCTTCCGGCCGTGACCTTTCCGACTGGGGCGCGCAGTGGCTCAAGACGACCGGCCTCAATATCCTGCGGCCGGACTTCCACACCGACGATCAGGGCCGGTTCACCTCCTTCGCCATCGTGCAGGAGGGCGCCGAACCCGGTGCGGGTGAGCGACGGGTGCACCGCCTGGCGGTCGGGATCTACGCCGACCAGGGCGGAAAGCTGGTGCGCACCAAGCGGGTCGAACTCGATCTCCCGGCTGCCGAGCGCACCGACGTCAACGAGCTGATCGGCGTGCAGCGGGGCGATCTGGTCTTGCTCAACGACGACGACCTCACCTACTGCTCGGTGCGGCTCGACGCGGATTCGCTTGCCACCCTGGTGAACCGAATCGGTGATATTGCCGAACCACTGCCCCGCACGCTGGCGTGGTCGGCAGCGTGGGAGATGACGCGCCAGGCCGAGTTCCGCGCCCGTGACTTCGTCGCGCTGGTGCAGCGCGGGGTGGGCGCGGAAACCGAAGTCGGTGTGGTGCAGCGTCTTTTGATGCAGGCGCAAACAGCGCTGAGCAGTTATGCGGACCCGGACTGGGCAGCTGCGGAAGGTTGGCCTGGTTTCGCGAACCGGTTGCTCGAACTCGCCCGCGAGGCGGCACCAGGCTCGGACCATCAACTGGCATTCATCAACGCGCTGACCGGCTCATTGTTGTCGGACTGGCACATCGAAGTTCTGCAGGAACTGCTCGACTGCAAACCCGAATCGGTTGGTTTGGCGGGGCTTACCGTCGACACCGACTTGCGGTGGCGGTTGGTCTACGCGTTGGCCGCTGCCGGCGAGATCGACGCCGACGGTCCCGAAACGCCGTTCATCGACGCCGAGATAGCGCGGGATCCCACTGCCGCCGGTCGGCGCCTTGCCGCCCGTGCTGCCGCCGCACGTCCGCAAGCCGAGGTCAAGGAACAGGCTTGGGCCACCGCCGTATACGACGATGCGGTGCCGAACATCACCGCCCGCGCCATCATCGAAGGCTTCGCTCCGGTGGGGCAACGCGAACTGCTCGCGCCCTATCTGCAGCGGTACTTCTCCGACGTCCGCGGAGTGTGGGAGCGCCGCTCGAGCGAGGTGGCTCAGACCGTCGTCATCGGGCTGTACCCGTCGTGGGCGATCAGCGACGAAGCGATCAAGGCCGCCGACGAGTTCCTCGCCCAAGACCTCCCGCCGGCGTTGCGCCGACTGATCATCGAGGGACGGGCCGGGGTGCAGCGATCCCTCGCGGCACGCGCCGTCGACCGCTGAGTCGATCAGGCCGTTTGCGCCTGCAACTGAGTCTCGCTCGGGCGCAGGCGCAAACGGCGGGTGTGCTTGATGGGGCGTCCGGTAATCATGCGCGCGGCCACCAAGGCCAGCCGCGTGTAACCGCGGATCGCCTTCACCGAAAGCGCAACGGAGAGCACATTCTTCGTGCGCGGTCGGGCCAGCGGGCGGCCGGCAAAGCGGTCGGAGAGCCATTCCAGCGCCGCCGGTGCCGCAAGCACCATAAGCGACACGTGCTCGCTCAGTTGATCGCGGAGGTACTCCACGTGCGCGCCGCCGTCGCGATAGCGCTTCGCCTGGCCGTCCACGTCATCGACCGCGATGATCTGGTCGTGCACGGGCTGCATCATCAGCACCGGGCACTGCGGCGTCCGATTGCCCAGCCGTAAGTCGTCGAGAACCTCGAGCACTTCGGGGGTGGCGAGCAAATCGGCGAGCGGGATGT
The DNA here is from genome assembly GCF_007489285.1 of Skermania sp. ID1734. Lineage (GTDB taxonomy): Bacteria > Actinomycetota > Actinomycetes > Mycobacteriales > Mycobacteriaceae > ID1734. Next base: position 99,245 of record NZ_VLIY01000006.1, on the reverse strand, counting down.
CGATGTAGTGGTCGAAGTCATCGCCCGCGAAGCGCAGCACTGCCGCCGCGGTGGAGAGCTTCTCGATTTCGTCCAGCCGCGCCAGGCCTTCGGCGTTGGTGTGCTGACGGAGCACCCGGTCGAGGCCCGGGTAGATGTGGCGCAGCCCTGCCACCACGAGCGACGGCAAACCGGCGTGCATGGTGCCGTTGAGCCGGATGAACGTCTCCCCCGGGTCACCGACCGAGGCGCCCAGCGCCGCCCCGACGATGTCGATTTCAGGCGCATACTCGGGGGCCATCTCGATGACCCACGAGCTTGCCATGCCGCCGCCGGAGTATCCCCAAACTCCAACCGCCGTATCGGCACTGAGTCCCAGCGGCACGAAATTCATGGCCGCACGGATGCCGTCGAGCACCCGGTAACCCGGCTCGCGCGCGGCGCCGAAATATCCTGACCGGCCCTCGTGATCGGCGATCGAGACGGCCCATCCCCGGTCGAGAGCATTGGCGATGATCATCAACTCGAGCTGTGGCACAGCACCGAATGCCCGCGCACCAAGCCGCAACGCATACGAGGGAAAACACTGGGGAGCGACCGCATCGATCGCACACTGATACGCGAGCAGCGGGCGGTCGACGTCCGGACGGGCGTCGGCAGGCAGCAGCACCGTCGTGACCGCCGCCTCTGGCACGCCGTTGAGATCGCAGCTGCGGTACAACAACTGCCAGGCCGAAAACTTCTGCTTGACCAGGCCGAACAGTGCAATCTCGACCTTGCGACTGCGCAGCACCGTGCCCTTGGGAAGAACCCCGAAGCCGCTCGGCGGCTGGTAGAAGGGGTCCGCGTCCGGCAGCAGGGGCCGACGGCCCCGCGATCGAACGACCTTGGGCACACACACCCGATCGGCTGATACGTCGACGTTGACGCTCATGGGTTCTCGCTTCCGTGGCGGGACAGAAAGAACAGCCGGGCGATGGTATCAGCGAGGCGTTGTCAGCTACCCATCGCCCATGATCCGCCGGTGACCGGAATCACTTCACCCGATCTACCGTCGCCAGCTGCCTCAGCGTTACCGCCCACCACGAAAGCGTTAACCAAATGTTTTACTGCGTCAGGCGCTGGCGATGGCGGCCGCCATGACCCGAATGGACGCCACAATGCCGTCGATTAGGTCGCCGTCGCCCAGGGAGGCCACGGCCGCGGTCACGCCGAGTTGCAGCACCCGGTCGTTGGCTCGGTCGGAGACGTCGCGCCCCGAGCGGATCTCCACGGCCCGCTGGTTCGGCAGCACGGCCAGCAGCACCGATCGGCGCGCCTCCGGAGTGCTCGGGAAAAGGTGATCGACGCCTGCGGCGAAGTCCTCGCCGAGGTCGCCGAGATAGACGTTGAACCGAACTTTCGTGCGCCGCGTCGCGTCGGTCAACGCGTTGTCGAGCCGGATCAACTCCATCTGGGTGAACGGCAGTTCCGGAAACTCCGCACCGGCACGGTGCACCGCCGAGACACGGCCGCTGGTGGTCACCACGCTGCCGACGGGCAGCTCATCCTCGATGACTGCCGGCCACTTGTGCTCACCACTTGCCACTTGCCCTACCTCCGATCAGATTCGCCGCGCCCGACTCGATGGCGGCCTGGCCATGGTCATCGTGTCCGCCGTGCACCGTCACCTCGTCGGTGGCGCTCCACAGGACGGGTTCATGGGTCCATTTCTGGCCCAGGTCGTAATGCTTGGGGTGCGACCCCGCGATCGGATTACGGCCGATGAACGACAACGAGGCAATGATCAGGGTGATCAGCAGCGGAATGCCGGCGTAAATCAGCGCTGTCTCGAGAATGCTCACCAGCCAACGGTAATCCACGGCGCTGCACGACCGCGCAGGAACCACCGCGAAACTACGCCGCGCCTTCCCCGAGGTAGCGCAGCCAGACCGGGTCTACCTCCTGTGCGGTGGCCAGCAGTCGCCACTGCGGGCCCTTGGGCGGCACCGGCACGGCGCGCAGCGTCCAGCCCAGCTCGCTGAGCAGCCGATCGGCCTTGCGGTGATTGCACGGCGCACAACTTGCCACGCAGTTCTCCCACGAGTGCGCGCCGCCGCGGCTGCGGGGCACCACATGGTCGATCGTCTCGGCCTTCCCGCCGCAGTACGCGCACCGGAAGCGGTCGCGGTGCATCAACGCGGCGCGGGTCAGCGGGACCCGCGCGCGGTAGGGCACCCGAACGTAGTTTCGCAGCCTGATCACCGACGGCACGGCGACCGAGCACCCGGCCGAGTGAATGACCGGACCGTCCGGGTCGTCGTGTACGGGATCTGCCTTATCGCACACGAGCAGGACGACGGCTCGGCGCACAGGCAGCGCGGTCAGCGGTTCATAGGTGGCGTTGAGCAGGAGGACGCGGCGTTTGACCCATGCCGGCACGGTATTGGTAGCTCGATGAGACTCGGGATAGACGTGCAACAACGAGGCGCCCGCACGGCTGTGGGCGTCGGCGGGCACGGACTGTCGGTGGTTACGCCGTTGCGTTGTGTGGCCCTGCTTCATGAAACCTCATGCTCGATCCGACCGGCGAAGGTCGCCCCAAGGGGAGCTCTCCAAGTTGACCACGGATTTCCGGCGAGCGCACGCCGATTCTCGACATCGTTGGCCGGGTCGCTACTACCAGTTCGCGCGGCCGCTCGTTCCGGAAGCAGGGGTCCCCACCCGCTCGCCGACGCAAGCAGCGGTCCCCCGCTTCCTGGTCGGCGCCGACGGTCATAGGCAGAATGGACATCGGCTGTGACGAATGACCGGCACCCGTTCGAAGGATGGAAACACTCTGTGACTGACCTGCTGCCCGGAGAGCCGCAAACCTTTTACGACGCTGTCGGCGGCGCGGAGACGTTTCGCCGGTTGATCGCGCGCTTCTACGCCGAGGTCGCCAAGGACGAGATCGTGCGCCCGCTGTATCCGGAGGAAGACCTGGGTCCGGCGGAGCGCCGTTTCCGGATGTTCCTCGAGCAGTACTGGGGCGGTCCGCGGACCTACTCCGAGGAGCGCGGCCATCCCCGCTTGCGGATGCGGCACATGCCGTTTCGGATCGGACCCTTACAACGCGACGCCTGGCTGCGGTGCATGCACACCGCGATCGCCTCCATCGAGCCGTCGGTGCTCGACGACGCCCACCGCAAGCAGCTCATCGACTACATGGAAATGGCCGCCCACTCGCTGGTCAATTCACCGATCTGAGGGCAGCCCGTGACTGCGACTTCGGAGCACCCATGGTGGCGGGAGGCCGTCTTCTACCAGGTGTACCCGCGCTCTTTCGCCGATTCCAACGGAGACGGCGTCGGCGACCTCGCCGGTATTCGCGCCCATCTGGACTATCTCGAGGACCTCGGGATTCAGGCGATCTGGCTGTGCCCGGTGATGCGTTCGCCGATGGCCGACGGCGGCTACGACGTCTCCGACCCGCGCTCGATCGACCCGCTGTTCGGCAGTCTCGACGACATGGATGCGCTGATCGCCGACGCTCACGCGCGCGGAATCCGGGTGATCATGGACGTCGTGCCCAACCACACCAGCATCGAACACCCGTGGTTCGGTGAAGCGGTCGCCGCTGGGCGGGGCAGTCGAGCGCGGGAGCGCTACATCTTTCGCGACGGGCGCGGCATCCACGGCAGTGAGCCGCCGAACAACTGGCCGAGCATCTTCGGTGGCTCGGCATGGACGCGCATCACCGAGCCCGACGGTTCCCCGGGGCAGTGGTACCTGCACCTGTTCGCGCCCGAACAGCCGGACCTGAATTGGGAAAATCCGGAGGTCTTCGAGGATCTCGCCACCACCTTGCGGTTCTGGCTGGACCGCGGCGTCGACGGGTTTCGCATCGACGTCGCCCACGGCTTGGCTAAACCGGAGGGTCTACCGGACATGACCATCACGGACAACCGCCTCCTCGCCCACAACGACGCCGACATCCGCTTCAACGACGAGGGCGTGCACGACATTCACCGCAAGATCCGCAAGGTCATCGACGAATATCCGGAGGCGGTGACCATCGGTGAGGTGTGGGTCGATGACAATGCCCGTTTCGGGCGCTACCTGCGCGCCGACGAATTGCATCTGGCCTTCAACTTTCGGCTCGCGGAAACGAAGTTCGATGCTCGGGCCGTTCGCGATGCCATCGAGAATTCGTTGCTCGCGGTCGCCGAGGTAGGCGCCACTCCTACGTGGACGTTGTCCAATCACGATGTGCGCCGCGAGGTGAGCCGTTACGGCGGCGGGCCTGTCGGAGAGGCGCGTGCCCGCGCTATGGCCATGGTCGAACTGGCGCTGCCTGGCGCCGTGTTCATCTATAACGGCTCGGAACTCGGCCTGCCCAACGTCGACGACCTGCCCGAGGACGTCTTGCAGGATCCGGCTTGGGAACGCTCCGGCCACACCGAGCGCGGCCGGGACGGCTGCCGAGTTCCGTTGCCCTGGAAAGCGGCTACGCCGCCGTTCGGTTTCACCACGGCAGCGCGTTCCTGGCTACCGATACCGCCGGACTGGGCCGATCGAACCGTCGAACGCCAACGTAGTGACCCGTCATCGATGGTCTCGTTCTACCGCGCCGCTCTGCGACTTCGCGCCGAGCGCACGGAATTCGGCGGCGCGGGCGTGGTGTGGCTGCCCGGCCCCTCCGGTGCCGTGCTGTTCCAGCGCCCACGCGGCCTGATCTGCGTCCTCAACGCCGGTCCGACGCCGGTGGAATTGCCGGCCGGAAACGTCCTGCTCGCCAGCGCGCCGATTGTCGACGGTCTACTGCCGACGGATTCCGCCGCGTGGCTGGTCTGAGCTGCTAACCGACCGTCAGCGACAGTCCGCTACCCCGCCGTTTGGCCACCGACCCGAACCGCGCGTCGAGCCGGAGCCACGCTGAAGTAGCCCGCACCCGAACCAATTCCGCAGGATCGATCCGCGCGGCGTCCGCGTCGGAACCGACGTCGGGAACGAAACCCATGGCGGCAAGGGCAAAGACAACGCGCATCGCTACGCCTACCCGCTCGCCCGCACCCTCGACCGTGAGCACGTCCTGGTCCAGCAGCGAGGTCGGCGGCCCGTGTTCCCCCCCGTGCTCCTTGGCGAGTTCGACACCGCGCTGAGCCAATTCGATCAACTCTTTCGCCGGCACGTCGTCGATGTGGGTGAACCCTTTGTCCGGTGGTAGCGCGCCGCGCCAGGCCGAATCCATGGAGTATCCCAAGTCGATCGGCACATCGGACTGCGTTCGTAACCCGTCGACGATGACGTCCGCAGCAACAGTCGTGTCCGACGGACGCACCGTACCGTTGACGGAACGAACGGCCAGCACGTCGAAACCTGTTGTCGCCCAGACACCGACCAGCCCGTCGCCCCGCTGCCGCAGCCGCAGTACCGGGGAGTCGTCCAGCCTGCGCACGGCGGCGACAAACGCGGCGAGGTTGTCCCTGTCCGTCTGCGCGGGAATCGTCAGTGCGCGCTCAGTCACGTTGCCACGACTTCAGATACGCGCGCTCGGCGGCCGAGAGGCGGCGCAGCCGCTGGGCTTCGATGTCGAACACGGCTATCTGGGTGGAAGCAATCACGGCCGGCGGGTCCGTGACCGCAGCGCTGGCCGGTCGCACCTCGTAGCCGATGGTGAAGTCGACGGCACGCAACTTCTCGATCCACATCAAAATGTCGAGTGGAGTATCGGTGTGGGTCAGTTGCGCGCGATAGCGCACGTGCAGGTCGGCGATAACGCACCCGCTGCGCAGCGTGACGGTCGGCCGATCGTCGTAGAACAGCCACGGAATTCGGGCCTCTTCCAACAGCGTGACCATGCGCGCGTGGTTGATGTGCTGGAAGACGTCCATGTCCGACCAGCGGACTTCCACCTTGCTGTGATAGCCAATGAGCCCGGGAACCGTTGCGGGACCGTGAGTTGCGGGTAGTTGCGTATCCGTTTCTGCGGTCTGGCTCAACGGCCTGCCTCCTGAGCTCCGGCTCCACTTACCATGCTGCGCACCTGCCGAGCCGCGACCGACAGCGTCGCAAGATCATGAGTACCCGACTCGAAGATCTCCGCGAGCGCGGCGCGTGCACGAACCAACCGCGATTGGTTGGTCGACTCCCAGTATGCGATCTTGTCTTCGGCCGACTCATCCGGGTCGGTTCCGCGCAGCACGTCGAGCGTCAGCGAGCGCAGCGAGCTGTAAAGGTCATCGCGTAACGCCAAGCGAGCCAACGCATGCCAGCGGTCGCCGCGCGCGAGGCCGGTCACCGCATGCAGCAGCCAGTCGATGTGCAGGTGTGCATCGATGGCGAAATACAGAGTGCCGACCTCGTCGGTATCGCGGTCGGTGATCTCGGCGATGTCGATGATGTCCAGCAATGGATACAAGTCGAGCAGGCCGAACACTTCCGCGGCCAATTCGCGCGGGGCACCGGCGTCGACCACCGCCGACAATGCGTCGCTGGGCTGATGCCCGTCGAGCCAATCGGGAACCCGCTCGGCCAACTCCTTCACTTGGCTGGTGTACCGGTTGATTTCGGCGCCAACAGCTATCGGCTGGGGCCGGTTCATCAATAACCAGCGCGACACCCGGTCGAGCATTCGCTTGCTCTCCAACTCCAGCCGGTCCAGCACGGACACCGGCGCATCGGCAGTGCGAATGCGCTGCCAGAGGCCGCGCAGGTCGAAGATGTCACTGGCCGCCGCGAACGCCCGGATGGCGTCGGTGCTGCTTGCGCCCGCCTCCTCGGCCAGTCGGAAGGTGTACGTGATGCCGCCGAGATCGATGACTTCGTTCGCCAGCATCGTCGACACAATCTGCCGGCGCAGCGGGTGCGCTTTGATCGCCTTGCCGAAGCGTTCCCGCAGCGGGTGAGGGAAGTAGTTGGGCAGTTGACGCGCGAACACCTCCATGTCGGGCAGATCGGTGGCCAGCAGGTCGTCCTTCAGCGAGAGCTTGACGTGGGCCATGAGGGTGGCCAGTTCTGGCGAGGTCAGGCCTCGATTGTCTTGGCGCCGACGGGCGATCTCCTGTTCCGACGGCAGGGCCTCCAGTTCGCGGTCGAGCCCGCGGTGCTGTTCGAGTTCGTCGATCACCCGCCGATGCACGCTCAGCATGGCCGGCGCCTCCGCGCGCGACAGACCCATCAGGTAGTTCTGCGAAATATTGTCTTGCAGAACAAGTTCGGAGACCTCCTCGGTCATCGATGCGAGCAGCGGATTGCGCTCGTCGGCGGGCAGGTCGCCGCTGCTGACCAAGCGGTCGAGCAAGATTTTGATGTTGACCTCGTGGTCGGAACAATCCACGCCGGCCGAGTTGTCCAGCGCATCGGTGTTCATCTTGCCGCCGTGCTGACAGAACTCGATGCGCCCCAACGCCGTTACGCCGAGGTTGCCGCCCTCGCCGATTACCTTCACGCGAAGATCGTTGCCGTTCACTCGAACTGCGTCGTTCGACTTGTCCCCCACATCAGCGTTGGACTCGGTACTGGCCTTGATGTAGGTGCCGATACCGCCGTTCCACAGCAGATCCACCGGCGCCCGCAAAATGGCGCGGACCATGTCGGGTGGTGACAACGACGTGACCGATTCGTCCAGACCCAATGCGTCGCGCGCCTGTTCGCTGACGGGGATCGACTTACGGGTTCGCTCCCAGACACCGCCTCCCTCGCTGATCAGGTCGGTGTTGTAGTCCGCCCAGGACGAGCGCGGCAAGTCGAACATGCGCTTGCGCTCCTCGAATGACCGTGCGGCATCCGGATTCGGATCGAGGAAGATGTGCCGGTGGTCGAAGGCCGCGACGAGCCGGATGTGTTCGGACAGCAGCATCCCGTTGCCGAAGACGTCGCCGCTCATATCGCCGATCCCGACGACGGTGAAATCCTCGGTCTGCGTGTCGTGGTCCATTTCGCGGAAGTGCCGCTTGACGGCCTCCCACGCACCCTTGGCGGTGATGCCCATGGCCTTGTGGTCGTAGCCGGCGGATCCGCCGGAGGCGAAAGCGTCATCGAGCCAGAAACCATATTGGCGCGCAACGTCGTTGGCGATGTCGGAGAAGGTCGCGGTGCCCTTGTCGGCAGCCACCACCAGGTAGGTGTCATCTCCGTCTTTACGAACCACCCGCGGCGGCGGCAAAACCTTGCCCGAGGCGCGATCGACGTTGTCGGTCACGTCGAGCAATCCGGAAATGAACAGCCGGTAGCAGGCCACTCCTTCGTCCCGGAACGCCTGCCGGTCGGCGGCGGCATCGTCGGTCGACGCCGGCGGATCCTTCACGACGAATCCGCCCTTCGCGCCGACCGGCACGATCACCGCATTCTTTACCGCCTGCGCCTTGACCAGGCCCAGGATCTCGGTGCGGAAGTCTTCCTGTCGATCGGACCAGCGCAGGCCACCGCGGGCGACCGGACCGAACCGCAGATGCACGCCCTCGACCCGCGGGGCGTACACGAAAACCTCGAAACGCGGTCTGGGCTTGGGCAATTCGGAAATTTCTCGGGGCTCGACCTTGAACGACAGCAGCGGACGGTCCGCGTCGTCGCCGTTGCCGACGAAGTAGTTGGTCCGCAACGTCGCCTTCATCAATCCCAACATGGCGCGCAGAATCCGGTCCACGTCCAGGCTGACCACAGCATCGATCTCTTCGCGCAGTTGCTGTTCGAGGTCGTCGGCCCGCTCCTCGGAGGCGTTGTCCGGGTCGAAATTTGCCTTGAAGAACTCGACCAGTAACCGGGCAGTATCCGGCTGGTTCAGCAGCACCCGGGCGATGTTGAACTGGCTGTACGGAAAACCGGCCTGCCGCAGGTATTTTGCGTAAGCGCGCAGCATGGCCACTTCCCGCCAGTGCAGTCCGGCCCGCAACACGAGTTCGTTGAAGTTGTCGGCCTCAGCATCGCGGAACCACGTCGCCCGGAATGCGTCGGTGAAGCGGCGCTGCAGATCGAGTTCTTCGATAGTGTCGTTCGAGTGGGTCTTTTCGACCAGCGCCGTGTCCATGTTCTGGTCTAGGGCGCCGCGCAGTAGTTCCGACGGGGCGACGAGGCCGAAGTCGTAGATCCAGCGTTGTGGCCCCGAGCGCAGTTGAACCGAGTACGGTCGTTCATCGCGCACTTCGACACCCAGGCTCTGCAATACCGGAAGCACCTGGCTCAGTGAAATGCCGGCTCCGGCGATGTAGAGGGTGAATCGCCAATGCCCCTTCTCCGCATCCTCGTTGCGGTAGAGGTGCATGTCGATCTTGCCCTCTTCGAGGCGTTCCAGCCGCACGATGTCGGCCACCGCGCGAGATGCGTCGAAGTCCTGCTTGTAGGCCTCGGGAAACACCTCGCCGTAACGCTGCGCCAGTGCCCGGTCCACCTCCGAGGTCTCCTCGACCTCGTCGCCCAGATAGTCGTCCCACGTGCGACTGGCCTGCGTCAGCAACTCCTGGATTCGCAGCCGGTTGTTTTCCGAGCAATCGACAGGCTTCTTGGCGTCGGTCGGCCGACGAACTGTGAAATGGACGTTGGCGAGGTCGGATTCGGTCACCCGGGCCGAGTACTCGATCGACACACCGCCGAGTTCGCGCACCAGAATGTCCTGCATCTCTAAGCGCACGCGCGTGGTGTAGCGATCGCGCGGCAGGTAAACGAGGCAGGACACATACCGGCCGAAGATGTCTTCACGCAGGAACAGCCGCACCTGCCGGCGCAGGCCGACATTCAGCACCGTGCTGGTGGTGGCGAACAGCGTGTCTTCGTCGGAAGAGAACAGCTCCGTGCGCGGGAACGACTGAATGACCTCGAGCATCGCCTGGCCCGAGAACGAGTTCATGTCGTAGCCGGCGCGCTCGATGACGTTGCGCACCCGCCGCTCGATGACCGGAATTTCCAGCACATTCTCATGCAGTGCCGTCCCGGTGAACAGTCCGACGAACATGTGCTCGCCAACGATGGATCCGGACTCGTCGAGCGCGGCCGTCGCGACGAAGTACGGATACACCGCACGGTGGATGGTCGAGGGAGCCGAGCCCTGGGTGAGCGTCAGCAGCGGTCGGTCGGGGCCGACTATCGGCTCCGGGATGTCGGTGTCGGTGCTGGATGACAGGTCCGGACGCAAGAGCCCCAGCCCGCTTTCGGCGGCCGCCTCGGCCTTGCCGGCGCCGTCGGCGTCGTAGCGGCGATAGCCCAAGAGCCGATAATGGCCGTCGGACAGCCACCGCAGCAGCCGGGCGCAATCGGCCAATTCTGTCGCCGAATACGGTCCGTCTCCGGAGTCCGCGACCTGTTCGAGGCGGTCCGCGAGTTCGGTCTGCACTCTGCACATCTCAGGCGTGTCCGCGACCACCCGCCGGACGTTGGCAAGCACCGACGTGACGTTCTCCTCGATGCGGTCGAGAACTTTCTCCTCGGTGGACGGATGCAGTTGGACGTGCATCCACGACTCACGGATCCGCCCATCTGGCGGCGGCCGATCGACGTCATAGGGCTCGACGCGCTCCAGTTGCCCGTCGTCACTGCGCACGACGTCGAAAATCGGATGGACTATCTCGCTCAGCGACGCGCCGTGGCGGGCGATCATCGACGTCACCGATTGCACCAACAGCGGCATATCGTCGGTCACGATCTGTACGGCCGCGCCAATTCCGGAGTCGTCACCAGGCCGGTAAACGCGCGTCACGGCTTGGTTTTCCGGCCGGTTCAGTGCCAACTGGACGTGACGAGCGAAAACGGCCTGCGAGCTCGACGTAACCCCGCAGTCGGCGTCGCCGGTGTCGATGTGACGGAAATACGCCTGTTCGAGTTCGTCGAGGTCTGAGCGCAACTTCTCAGACAGCCGCGATTTCCATTCGGTGTCCGACAGTTCAGACGAAGCCGCCATGGTGACCCGCTCTCCTCATCGACGCGCCGAGGCAATTCCGACACTAGTCGGGCAGCTGGCGCGGTGCCGTTGGAATCCGGCACTCGAAAGAGGACTACCCCGGTTTAGCCAACCGTGATCAGATACTCCGAGAGTCGCTGGCGCTCAATGTCGAACAACTGACGAGCCTGCTGGGTTTCCAGATCGAAACCAACCATGACGGCGTTGACCACCGCGCACACCGTGCCGCCGACATCGCGCAGGGTATGGCGGATGCCGTAGGACGAGTTGCCGATATGGGTGATGGCCACGCCGACCGCGAGCGGCCCGGATTCCGCCAGAATCGGGCGAATGTAGTCGATGTCGGTCGTCCGAAGAACCACTGCTCGGCGTCGGTCATTTTCACCGGCGCCGAGCTTCTCGTCGAAGAACAGCGATTTGTAGAACTTCACGCGCGCTTCCATCGCGTACTCGAGGTACTTGACGTTGTTGACGTGGCCGAGCATGTCGAGGTCGGCCCAGCGGACCTCGACTTCGCACGTGAACGTCTTGGCTGCGCCGTCCGCCGACTCGGCCGGCACCTGTCGAGTTGCCGATGGGTTTTGGCTCACGACTAGTCCCGGGTGAGCTTGCGGTGCGTCACCCGATGTGGTCGGGCCGCATCGATCCCGAGACGCTCGACCTTGTTGGCCTCGTACGCTTCGAAGTTGCCCTCGAACCAGAACCACTGGCCTTCAGCGACGTTGCCTTCCCAGGCGAGGATGTGCGTACACGTGCGGTCGAGGAACCACCGGTCGTGGGAAATGACCACCGCACAGCCAGGGAACTGGGTCAGCGCGTTTTCGAGCGAGCTGAGGGTTTCCACATCGAGGTCGTTGGTCGGCTCATCGAGCAGGATCAGGTTGCCGCCTTCTTTCAGCGTCAGCGCCAGGTTGAGCCTGTTGCGCTCGCCGCCGGAGAGCACACCCGCCGGCTTCTGCTGGTCCGGACCTTTGAACCCGAACGCACTGACGTAGGCACGCGACGGCATTTCGTTCTGGCCGACCTCGATGAAGTCCAGGCCGTCGGAAACCACCTGCCACACGGTCTTGTTCGGATCGATGTTGGCACGGTTCTGGTCGACGTAGCTGAGCTTGACCGTTTCGCCGACCTTGACGGTGCCGCTGTCGGGCTCTTCGAGACCGACGATCGTCTTGAACAGCGTCGTCTTACCGACGCCGTTGGGACCGATCACGCCGACGATGCCGTTGCGCGGCAGCGTGAACGACAAATCCTTGATGAGGACGCGACCGTCGAAGCCCTTGTCGAGGTGGCTGACCTCGACAACCACGTTGCCCAGCCGCGGCGGTGTCGGGATCTGAATTTCCTCGAAGTCCAGCTTGCGGTACTTCTCGGCCTCGGCCGCCATCTCCTCGTAGCGGGCCAGGCGCGCCTTGTTCTTGGTCTGGCGGGCCTTCGCGCCGGAGCGCACCCATTCCAGCTCTTCCTTGAGGCGCTTCTGCAGCTTCTGGTCCTTCTTGCCCTGGACCTCGAGCCGCTCGGCCTTCTTCTCCAGATAGGTGGAGTAGTTGCCCTGATACGGGTGCAGCTTGCCGCGGTCGACCTCGCAAATCCATTGCGCCACATGGTCGAGGAAGTAGCGGTCGTGCGTGACAGCGAGGACGGCACCCGGGTAGCTGGCCAAGTGCTGCTCGAGCCAGAGCACGCTCTCCGCGTCGAGGTGGTTGGTGGGCTCGTCGAGCAGCAACAGATCCGGCTTGCTCAGCAGCAGCTTGCACAGCGCGACGCGGCGGCGCTCACCGCCCGAGAGATTGCTGACCGGCGAGTCGGGCGGCGGGCAGCGCAGCGCGTCCATGGCCTGCTCGAGCTGCGAGTCGAGATCCCACGCGTCGGCGTGGTCGAGCTGTTCTTGCAGCTTGCCCATTTCCTCCATGAGCTCGTCGGAGTACTCGGTGGCCATCAACTCGGCGACCTCGTTGAAGCGGTCGAGCTTCACTTTGATCTCGCCGAGACCCTCCTCGACGTTGCCGCGCACCGTCTTTTCCTCGTTCAGCGGTGGTTCCTGCAGCAGGATGCCGACGGTAGCCTCCGGATCGAGGAACGCCTCGCCGTTGCTGGGCTGGTCGATGCCGGCCATGATCTTGAGAATGCTCGACTTGCCCGCGCCGTTCGGGCCGACGACACCGATCTTGGCGCCTGGGTAGAAGCTCATTGTGACGTCATCGAGGATGACTTTGTCGCCGTGCGCCTTGCGCACCTTCTTCATCGTGTAAATGAACTCCGCCATAGTTCCTAGCCTATCGGTGCGGTTCTGCGGTCCTGTAATCCGCGGTTAATCGCGCTAGCCGCCCGGTACGAGCGAGCACGCCCCGGCCCGGACTGGCGCAGGGCGTGCCGCCGCGATCTGCTCAGACTGCTACCGGCACATCGGTTTCGGTTGCTTCAGCAACATCCGGCGCGCCCTCACTCTCTGTCGGCGCAAGCACCACCGGTTCGACGCTGACCCGCCTGGGCCGCTCCACCTTGACCGTGCAGCGGGCGAGGTCCGGGCCGATGGCGGTGGCCCGTAATTCGAGATCGTTGCGTTCCACACCGTCCTTGGTGGTGTACTGACTCGACCTCAGCTGGCCGTAGGCAATGATCGGGTCACCACGCATGATCGACGCTCCGACGCCGGACACGAGTCGCCGCCAGCAGCTCACCGTCACGTAGAGGGTGCCGCCGCCCACCCACTCACCCGTGTTCCTGTCCTGTCGTCGGGCGTTGCTCGCCATTCGAAACGACATGACCTCGTCGCCGCTGGCAGCCGTGCGCTTGATCGGGTCGCTGATTACCTTGCCGACAATCGCGGCGTGCGCCTCGTACATCAGTTTCTCCCCCTTCGGATTTTGCTCGGCGCTCGCCGAGCGCTGCGCCGATACCAGCTTCACCGAGGAAAGCCGTCCGGAACGAGGAGATTTGGAATCTGTGGATAGCCGAGCGGGCTGTGGACAGATTTGGTCGTAACGTCGCTGCGCGCGGCGAATCTGTCAGTGGCTGCTGCTAGGACTCGGCGGGCCATGCTGCGATTCGCGTTCCCGGCGGGTGAGCTCGGCCAGCATCCGGTTATAGGCCGCCAACTCGGCGTCATCGTCGCGGTCCGCGGCCCGGTCGATTCGCTTAGCGGTCCGTCGATCCGACCTGGACCACTGAACCAACAGCGCCAGCATGACCAGCACGAGCGGTACTTCACCAGTCGCCCACGCGATTGCACCGCCGAGGTGCTGATCGGAAAGCAAGTTGATGTGCCAGGGCAGTCCGAGGGTGCGGTAGAACCATCCCCCCATGACCGAATCCATACTCATCAAGGTGACACCAAAGAAAGCGTGGAAGGGCAACGTGGCAAAGACCATCGCCACCTTTACCACGGGCGGCACCCGGCGCGGCGACGGATCTACGCCGATCACCACCCAATAGAAGAGGTAGCCGCTGACGAGGAAGTGCAGATTCATCAGCAGGTGCGCCGCGTGGGAATCCACGACCGCGTTGAAGATGCCGCCGAAGTACAGGCCATAGAAGCTGCCGACAAAGATCACCGACGCGACGATGGGATGAGTCAGAAATCGTGAGACGGGATTGTGCACGGCGGCGAGCACCCACTCGCGAAGGCCGGGCGGCGCGTCCTTGCCGGCGGGCTTGAGGGCGCGCAGCGCCAGCGTGACCGGTCCGCCCAGCACCAGCAACACCGGTGCAAGCATCGACAGCGCCATGTGCATTTCCATGTGCACGCTGAACATCGCCGGCGCGTACCGACCCATGCCGGACGAGGTCGCGAACAGAATCGTCAAGCAGCCCGCCAGCCACGCGATGGTGCGACCGACCGGCCACTTGTCGCCGCGGGCTCGCAGGTGGCGGACGCCGACCACATAGAGCACCGCCATGACGATGGCCGCCGTGCCATAGATGAGGTCGAAGCGCCAGTCGAACAAGATTCGCGCGAATGTCGGCGGCCCGTCGAGGTTGTAGCCGAGCGCCACCTCGGTGAGGCTCGGTTTGGTCTCGGCGTCGGCGGGTGGCGGGGTACGTCCGAGTCCGACTGCGAGCCCGATGGTCGCCGCGAACAAGATTGCCTCGATACCGGCGAAACGCAGCAGAGCCGACCGTGACGTCGGGTCGGCAGCGAGCGCCGGCAGCGACCGCTTGCGCTGCATGAAGCCGAGGCATCCCAGCGCTATGAGCGCGGCCACCTTGGCCAGCACAAGTCGACCGTAGGTGCTGGTGAACAAGTCGCTCAACGGGATTCGGACCAGGGTGTTGAGGACGCCGCTGACCGCGATCACCACATACGCGACGCCGGCTAGTGCGGAAAACCGCCGCGCGGCAACATCGGTGTGGGCGCCGCCGTGACGTGCCAGCACCAACAGCGCAAACAGTCCGCCCGCCCACAGCGACGCCGACACCAGATGCAGGATCAAGCTATTGGTGGCGACGTCGTGGGAACCGCCCGCCGATGAGTGCCCGGTAATCGCCAACGGCATCAGGGTGAAAAGCGCCAGCCCCAACAGCAGCGGTGTCCAGCCCCACCGCAATATCACTCGGCAAGCCACCGCGAGGACAAGTGCCATGATCGCGGTCGCCCGCCAGGCCGACGCGAGTTCGACCTGCCCGATCGAACTCCAGAAGTTCGGCGCCCGCACAGCGACAGCGATGGATTGTCCCGAGGTGTCCGACAGGGTCAGCGGCACGAGCAAGGCCGCGCAGATCGCCCATGCCAACGCTGCGTTCGAGGCGATGCGAACGGCGCGGTAGCCGTCGACATCCAAGATTCCGCTGCGTTGTGGTGGCACCAGAAATGCCGCCAACAACAACGACCCGATGCTGATCACCCCGGCGCCCTCGGCGATCGCGCGCACTGCCGGAAGCCCGTACGTCGTCAGTGGCCCGGGATCGGGGATACCCAGCAAGACCAGCGCGTTCGCGGCGGAAAGACCCACGACCAATGCCGCCACGAGCGCCGCAACTGCAGCGGATAAAACGAAGAGAACGCTCGAAGCAGCCGGGCGGTCTCGCAGGCCGGGCGCGGTGCCGACCAGCTCGGGTGATGCCATGGCTTCCAGGGTAGAGCTGTGTCGCAGGGCACCTTGATCCCCCGCGGTTATACTCTCGAATGCCGTGCCCGATAGATCCTGTGTGGCGCACTATCGCTGCCCGGCAAGCCTCCGTAGCTCAGATGGATAGAGCAAGAGCCTTCTAATCTCTAGGTCGCAGGTTCGAGTCCTGCCGGGGGCGCACATTCAGCGCGCCAGCAACGCCCCACCGATCTTGCGGATTTGCTCGACGGCATGGTCGATTGGGCCCAGCGGCTGCATCATGTGGCTCAGCGCCAACCGGACCACCACCTCCATTGCCGACGCGAGGTCCTCGTCATCGAGGTCCGCAACGTCGTACTGCGCACGGACGGCAGCCGAAAGCGCGCTGATCGCGCGGTGTAGCACGGGCTCCGGCTCCACCGCCAACAACGGCAGCAGGCCCGGGTCGGTGCCGCCCTCTCCGGTCAGAATCGCCTTGATCAGGGTGTTGTTCGCGCTTTCGCGCAAGGTGTATTCGACGGCGTCGGCCAGGCCGGCGACAACGTCGTCCGGTTGGGCTGCCAGGCACTTGGCGACGCCGGCCAGGAACAGGTCGGTTTCCCGCTCGAGCAGTGCCTCGCCCAGGGCTTGGCGATTCCCGATCTCCTTGTACAGCACCGGCCTGCTGACGCCCACGTCCTTGGCGACGCGGGACATGTTCACCGCCGACCAGCCCTCGGCGGCCACCAGCTCGCGCGCCACGTCGAGGACTCGCTCGCGCAGCAGCCGGCGCATCTCGGATTGAAAGTTCGGCGACTCTGACATGTCGCAAGCCTACATCAACTTCCAATATGTAGTCGAGATTTACACTCTTGACTCGTGTGTATTTGTCAAATACAGTTCTAGGCACGGTGTAAATAACGGATGTGGCCGACATCCCTGACCGACCGAAGAGGTGGTGACATGTTGGAAATGGTGCAGGTGCTCGTTCCGCTGCTGCTGTTCATGCTCTCCCCGGTGCTCGTGCCCGGCGTGTACCACGCGCTCGGAACTCTGAAGGAACGCCGCGCGCGCAACTCCAGCATGGTTCTCCACGGTTGGTCGGTACTTCCAGAGGAGGCATAAGGTCAATGGCGACACAAGCCGCAACGAAGCGAGTCGAGAAAGCAGAGGTCCCAGCCGAACAGTGGCGCGACAGGAAGCGCTACCTGTGGCTGATGGGACTCATCCCACCGTCGTGTGTATTCCTCGGAACATTCCTGGTTTGGGCATTCAATGAGCTCGGCTGGACTGCCGTCGCACCGACATGGTGGTGGATGGGGCCGATCCTGCTCTACGTAATCCTGCCGATCCTGGACATCTTCTTCGGTCCCGACGGCCAGAACCCGCCCGACGAGGTGATGGAACAGCTCGAGAACGACAAGTACTACCGCTACTGCACCTACATCTATATCCCGTTCCAGTTGGCGAGCCTGGTCTTCGCCTGCTACCTGTGGTCCGCGGACTCCGTCTCCTGGCTGGGCCTGGACAACGGGCTGGGACTGATCTCGAAGATCGGCCTGGCGTTCACTGTCGGGGTCATGGGTGGTGTCGGTATCAACACCGCGCACGAACTCGGCCACAAGAAGGTCGAACTGGAGCGCTGGCTGTCGAAGATCACCCTCGCCCAGACTGCCTACGGGCACTTCTACATCGAGCACAACCGCGGCCACCACGTGCGCGTCGCCACCCCGGAAGACCCCGCCAGCTCGCGTTTCGGCGAGTCGTTCTGGACCTTCCTGCCGCGCAGCGTGTGGGGCAGCCTCAAATCCTCGTGGCACTTGGAGAAGGCCCGTTTGGAGCGCCTCGGCAAGAGCCCGTGGACGCTGAGCAACGACGTCCTCAACGCCTGGGTGATGACGGCAGTGCTGTTCGGTGTGCTGATCGCAGTGTTCGGTCCGGTGACCATTCCGTTCCTGCTCCTGCAGGCCGTCTACGGCTTCTCGCTGCTCGAGTCGGTTAACTACCTGGAGCACTATGGATTGCTGCGGCAGAAGAACGAGAAGGGTCGTTACGAGCGCTGCACCCCGTCGCACAGCTGGAACTCCGACCACATCGTGACCAACCTGTTCCTGTACCACCTGCAGCGGCACAGCGACCACCATGCCAACCCGACGCGCCGCTACCAGACGCTGCGCAGCATGGAAGGCGCGCCCAATCTGCCCAGCGGCTACGCGAGCATGATCTCGCTGACCTACTTCCCGCCGCTGTTCCGCAAGGTGATGGACCACCGGGTGCTCGACCACTACAACGGTGACATCAGCCGCGCCAATATTCAGCCGCGCAAGCGCGAGCGGGTCCTGGCCCAGCACGGAGGCGTGCGATGAGCGACCAACAACCCTCCGTGCGTGATTTTTCACCGCGGGCGGTGAAAAATCACGCACGGCAATACCAGTGCCCCATCTGCGACTACATCTACGACGAGGCCAAAGGTGCTCCGCGCGAGGGCTTTCCGGCTGGCACCGCCTGGGACGCCATTCCCGACGACTGGTGCTGCCCGGACTGCGGAGTACGGGAAAAGGTCGACTTCGAACTGATTGGAGCGTAACGACGTGAACACCGACTACAAGCTCTACCGTTGCCTGGTTTGCGGATTCGAGTACGACGAAGCCGAAGGGTGGCCCGAGGACGGCATCGAGCCCGGCACCCGCTGGGACGACATTCCCGACGACTGGTCTTGCCCGGACTGCGGCGCCGCCAAGGCCGACTTCGAAATGGTCGAGGTCGCGCGGGCATGACCGACACGATCGCAGTGGTTGGCACCGGCGTCGCCGGTGCCACCGCCGCTCAAACCCTTCGCACCGAAGGCTTCACCGGACGGGTCGTGCTCATCGGCCATGAATCCGCACTGCCCTACCGGCGCCCGGTGCTCTCCAAGGAACTGCTCGCGGGAACCACAACCCGCGAGCGTTCGCTGCTCCAGCCCGAAAACTTCTGGGGCGACAACAACATCGAGCTGCACACCGGCACCACCGTTACCGCCTTGGATGGTGCCGGACACCGACTGACTCTGTCGTCGGGCGAGAAGCTCGACTACGACGCGGTGCTCCTGGCAACCGGCGGCCAGGCTCGACAACTGAATTACCCGAACGCCGGCTCGCGGGTGTTCACCCTGCGAAACATCGACGACGTGGTACCGCTACGGGCGGCACTCGACCACGGTGGTTCGCTGCTTGTGATTGGCGCCGGACTGATCGGGTGTGAAGTGGCGGCCACCGCGAGCCAGATGGGACTGGACGTCACAGTTCTGGAGGCAGCACCGGTACCCCTTAGCCGCATCGTGCCGGCCGAGATCGCGCAGATGTACATGCAACTGCACTCCGACAACGGCGTTGAGATCGTTACGGGGGTCAAGCTCGCAGCTCTCGTCGAGGTTCGCGGCGAGGTTCGGGCGATTGCTACCGATGGCAGCACGTGGCGGGCCGACGCCGCGCTCGTTGCGGTCGGTTCGACGCCCAACACCGCACTCGCCGAGGCTGCCGGACTGCACGTCGACAACGGAATCATCGTCGACGAGCGTTATCACACTTCGGTTTCCGGCGTCTACGCGGCTGGTGACGTGGCGAACTCACCCAATCCGGTCCTCGGTGGCCGGCAGCGCTCCGAGCACTGGAACGACGCCCGCGCGCAGGGCGAGGCCGCCGCGAAATCGATTCTGGGGCAGTCTGTTCAAACTCCGGACGCGCCATGGGGCTGGTCGACGCAGTACGGCAATAACCTACAGTTCGCTGGCTGGACCCGGCACGACGACGACTACCTCGTGGCCGGCGACATCACGACCCGGAACTTCACCGCGCTCGCGCTGCGTGATCGACGACTCGTGGGTGCGATCGCGATGGGCCGGCCGAAGGACATCCGGACTGTCCGCACGATGATTCACAGCAACGCGATCATCGATGCGGATAACGCCGCGCAAGCCCTCGCCGGCGTCGCCGGTTAGGCCCTAATTTCCCCGGCAGGCACTGCTCGGTACCGCCGATCAGTGCCTGCCGAACAGCAATTTCCACGGCGTGAGCGCCGATTCGAGTTGGACCCGCATGGTCATTTTCGACGCGCCCTCGACCCGTTCCTCGAAATGAATCGGAACCTCGGCGATTTTCATACCGTGCTTAACGGTTCGGTAATTCATTTCCACTTGAAACGAATAGCCATTGCTCTTGATTGTCGGCAGGTCGATCGCCCGTAATGTGTCGGCCCGCCACGCCTTGAATCCAGCAGTGGCGTCTTTGACCTTGAGTCGCAGGATCAGGTTCACGTAGAAGTTGGCCCACACCGACAAGGCCTTGCGGTACCACGGCCAGTCCGATGCGGTCGAGCCGCCCGGGACGTAGCGCGATCCGATCACCACGGCCGCGTCGGTGGTTTGCAACGTCTCGATCATGGTGGGGATAGCCGAAACGGGATGCGACAGGTCCGCGTCCATCTGCACGACAATGTCGGCGCCCTCTTCCTCGGCACGCGTCATGCCGGCCACGTAGGCGCGGCCGAGACCGTCTTTCACCGTTCGGTGCAGCACCCCGATGGTGCCCGGAGCATCGGCGGCGAGCTTGTCGGCCAGCTCCCCGGTGCCGTCCGGAGAATTGTCATCCACGACGAGAATGTGCAGGTTGGGCTGCTGCAGCCCAGTGAGCTGGTCGATGAGCACGGGCAGACTTTCGCGCTCGTTGTAGGTCGGTACGACGACGACCGTCTTCGGTAAAGCTTCCATCACGTGCTCCTTCACTCCGGGACGGTGCCATCCACCGAATACAGCGTCACATCGCCGGCTTCGTCCATGAACGCGTTCACCAACATTGTTCCGGTTGCGTGCAGTTCGCTGGCATCGGGAGCCTTGGTTGTGATGGTGATTTGCGGCACGGATGCCCAGTTGACCACGTACCGCTCCGGCGGACCACTGCCGTCGCTGAGGTTAGCGAGCTTGTAGATGGATACCGCTTTGCGGTCGATGAGCGACTTGACCACGTCGGCGATACGGTCGGGCTCCTCGAGCGCGAACAAGATGCCGAAGGTCAGTTCGGGCGAGGACACGTACGCGGGCACGAACCGCGAGGTTAGCTGATCGGGCACGTGGGCGCCCAATGCGCCCGCTTCATCGCAGTCGCACTAGTGTCCCGCCGGTGTGACCGAGCGAGCATCGCAGGCGGCCGGCAGGTCGCCGAGGCGCGGAGCGAAGGCCATCACCGGCTAGTGTCCCGCCGGTGTGACCGAGCGAGCATCGCAGGCGGCCGGCAGGTCGCCGAGGCGCGGAGCGAAGGCCATCACCGGCTAGTGTCATAGCTCACAGTCACCGCATCGAACGGGAGGGCCCACTGCTATGCCACGCCGATACCGATTCACCGCAACCGCTATCGGCGCCGCCGCGGCCGCCACCGTCAGCCTGCTGCTGGCCGGATGTTCCAGCGATGACGACAACGGCGCAAGCACGCATGAGGTCACGGTTGTCGGCTCGGGCGAGGTCACCGGCGCACCGGACATTCTCAACGCCGATGTGGGCGTGTCGACTACGGCGGCTGACGTCTCCGGCGCGGTCGAAGCCGCCAATCAGAAGGCCAAAGCCATGATCGATGCGGTGGTCAATGCGGGAGTGGCCCGTTCGGATGTGCAGACCAGCGAGCTGTCCATTCAGCCCGAGTACAACAACCCGGCGCCCGGCGGCACCAGCACCGTCTCGGGCTATCGCGCCACGAATTCAGTCCACATCACCGTGCGCGACCTGACCAAGGCGTCGAAGGTTCTCGATGCCGCCGTCAAGGCGGGTGGCAACGACGCCCGACTGGGCGGGGTTTCGTTCGCGATCGATGACAATTCGAAGTTGCTGGCCGACGCCCGTAAGCGGGCTTTCGAGGATGCGAAGAACCGCGCCAAACAGTATGCGGACCTCTCCGGTCTTCCGCTCGGCAAGGTAATCGACATCAGCGAGACCAGCAGCGGCGGCCCGACCCCGATGCCCCGACAGAACGGCACCATGAACGCCGCGCCGGACATGCCGATCGAGCCCGGAACCCAAAAGGTGCACTTCGATGTCACCGTGAAGTGGGCACTGGGCTGACAAAAAAAGTCAGAGGGTGCCGTCCATAGTGGACTGACACCCTCTGACGCTGGTCTTGCAGGCGCTCGGCGGTTACTCCGCCGCGCCCTCACCGTCTGCGTGTGCAGACTTAGCAGCCTCACGCATCTCGATTCCCTCGGTTACCCAGTCACCGATCTCCTTGGTGACGTCCCGAATCGCCGAGGTGAGAATCGTGGCGATGTTGCCGACGTGCTGCGAGGCAGACTCGGTCATCTCCTGGACCACGTCTTTGTTGATTTCGAACTTTCCAACCATGCGCTTTCTACCCCTCAGGCTGCGACACTCTGACGACGAGCAACGATAACACCGGGCGCGGAATTCGAGCCGGTAAGTCCGTTGGGCAATGCGAGCTTGAAAATCTTGCCCCACACGGAACCGATTTGCTTGAAGAATCCCCCAGTGTTGTACGGCAGGTTGTACTTTTCGCACAACGCTCGGACCTCCGGCGCCATTTCCGGGTAGCGGTGCGCCGGGATGTCCGGGAACAGGTGGTGCTCGATCTGGTGTGACAGGTTGCCACTCATGATGTGGAACAACTGTCCACCTTCGATGTTGGCCGAGCCGAGCATCTGCCGCACGTACCACTCACCGCGGGTTTCGTTCTCGGTCTCTTCCTTGGTGAAAGTCTGCACACCCGTTGGGAAGTGGCCGCAGAAGATGATCGAGTAGGCCCACAAGTTGCGGATCAGGTTGGCCGTGGCATTGCCGAGCAGGGTGGAAACGAACAGCGGTCCGGTCAGCGCCGGGAAGACGACGTAGTCCTTGAGCGTCTGCCGACCGGCCTTGTGCCACCAGCCTTTCAGCAGCGGCTTGACGTCGGTCCATTTGCGCTTGCCCGCGATGACGTTCTCGGCCTCGAGATCGTGCAGCATGACGCCCCACTCGAAAAACACCATCAGGAGGAACGCCCAGACCGGGTTACCGAGGTAGTAAGGGTTCCACTTCTGGGCCTCATCCATGCGCAGGATGCCGTAACCGATGTCGCGGTCCATGTCGAGGATGTTGGTGTAGGTGTGGTGCATGTAGTTGTGGGAGTGCTTCCACTGATCGGCGGGGCACACGGTATCCCACTCGAACACTTGGGAATTCAGCCCCGGCTCACGCATCCAGTCGTACTGGCCGTGCATGACGTTGTGGCCGATTTCCATGTTGTCCAGGATCTTCGACACGCCGAGTGCCGCGACGCCGGCCAACCAGAACGGCGGCAGGAAGCCGAGGTACATCAGGCCGCGGCCGGCGACTTCGAGCCCCCGCTGCGCCTTGATGATCTTGTAGATGTATTCGCGGTCGGAATCGCCGAGATCGGCGACGATACGGGCGCGCAGGGCGTCGAGCTCACGGCCGAGCTCTTCGACCTGCTCGACGGTCAGCACGACCGGTTCGGGCTCAGTTGTCTTTCGCTTCATCAGCATTGGAGTTCTCCTTCGGTAAAGGTTGTGGGCGCTCAGATGTCCAGCACGACGTCGCCGACGGGGGCGTTCACGCAGATCTGAATGGCCTTGTCGGGGTCACTGTCGAGTTCCCCGGTCCGCAGGTTGCGGGTGCAGCCGGACTTCTTGATCGAGGTGCAGGAGAAGCAGATGCCCATCCGGCAGCCGTACTCGGGCGTCAGTCCTGCCGCTTCGGCCTGCTCGAGCAGGCTGGAACCGCTGTTCTCGGCCGACACCGCGCTGGCATCGAATGTGACAGTGCCGGTGGCATTCTCGTCGACGACGATCTCCGGAGCAACGAATTCCTCAGTGTGCAAGCTGGATTCGATGCCGAGTTCGCGATAGACCTCGCGAACACTGCGCATCAGGCCGGGCGGACCGCACAGGAAGGTCTGCGCTTGCGCGTACCAGGGCGCGGCGGCGCTGAGGTGTTCGGTTCCGAAGAATCCGTGCAGGTCCCCGCCGTCGTGCTGTTCCGTATAGGCGAGAACGAGATTCACGTTGGCGTGGCTATCGGCGATCCGGCGGAGTTCCTCGCGGTAGGAAACGTCCGCCTCGCCATATGCGTAATGCAGGAAGGTGATGGGTCCGCGGTGGCCCTCGTCGACGAGGGTGCGCAGCATCGACAGCACCGGCGTGATGCCGCTGCCGCCACTGATCAGCAGGACATGCTCGGGACGCTGCTGCGGAAGACGGAAGACGCCGTCGGCCTGCGAGAGGCTCACCACCAGTCCCACGGCGGCGTGGTCGTGCAGGTAATTCGAGACGATGCCCTCAGGGTGGCGTTTGATGGTGAGCTCGATTTTGCCGTCCGCGCGGTACTGCGAGCAGGCCGGCGAGTAGCAGCGGGTGTGCCGCACACCGTTGATCACCACACCCAGTTGCACGAACTGACCGGCGGCGAAGCCGGCCCAGCGGCGGGTGGGGCGCAGCGTCAAGGTGACGGTGTCTGCGGTGCTGCGGTTGACGTCGGTGACCTCGGCGCGGATGTCGCGCACGGTCAGCATGGGGTTGACAAGTTCGAGGTAGCGGTCCAGCGGGTGCGGCGTCGTCATCGTCTCGGCTAGTGCGAGTAGCCGGCGGCCGGTCGCGCGCCCGGGAAGTATCGCGGTCATCGGGTCCCCTCTTGGTCGGGTCCTACTTCGGTGTACATCCGTACACTGACTATATGAGACCGGTTCAGATCTACCGCTGTCAACTGCATAAATGCGTGATCTGACTTACACGAACACCTGTGCACTGGGAGTGCACGAATGTACGCTATATCGGTGACGACACCGGAAACTCGCGCGGAAAAGAAGGAACGGACCAGGCGCGCGCTGCTCGACGGCACTCTCGAGTTGACCAAGGACAGCAGTTTCGCCAGCGTCAGTCTGCGCGAGATCGCCCGCAGCGCCGGTATTGTTCCGACCGCCTTCTATCGGCACTTTTCGTCGCTCGAGGAGTTGGCGCTGGCGCTGGTCGACGAGGGAATGCGCGCACTGCGGTTGATGTTGCGGGAGGCCCGCCGCTCCCCCGGGCCCGCCAACGCGCACGCCTCACTGGAGATCTTGATCAGGCACGTGCGGGCCAATCCGGAGCTGTTTCGCTTTCTCTATCGCGAGCGATACGGCGGTCCGCCGGAGGTGCGGCGGGCGATTCGGACCGAAATAGGCCTGATCGTGCGCGACCTCACCATCGATCTTTCCCGCATCATGGACCTGCGCGACTGGCCCACCGAGGACTTGCAGATGGCGGCCGACCTCATCGTGACGACGATGACACAGGCGATGGCTGAGTTTCTCGACGCCGACGACCCGCGTTCCGAAGAAGACGTCGCGCTCCGGACGGAACGCCAGATGCGGCTGATCATTCTGGGAATGGCTGGGTGGCGGCCTAAGCCGGATTGAGTTCGGGCGCCCGGACCGCAAGCAACGCCGCGAGACCGACTCCGAGCACCAGCATGATGCCGACGATCCCCGCCCGGTCGGCGTCGAAGACAAAGGTGAAGAACCCGAAGAGGGTGGGCGCCAGGAACGACACCGCGCGACCCGTCGTCGCGTACAGGCCGAACATCTGTCCCTCGCGGCCCGGCGGGCTGAGCCGCGCCATGAAGCTGCGCGATGCCGACTGCGAGGGCCCGACGAACAGGCACAGCAGCAAGCCGAAGATCCAAAACATCAGTGGGCCCGAGACAACAAGCAGCACAACGCCCAGCAGAATCATCGCTGCAAGCGAGACGACGATCACGGGTTTGGGACCCAGCGCGTCGTCGAACCGACCGGCAACCACCGCCCCCAGCGCCGCAACAACATTGGCCGCGATGCCGAACAACAGCACATCGGCGGCACTGATGCCGTAGACCCGCACCGCGAGCACTGCGCCGAAGGTGAATACGCCGGCCAGCCCGTCACGAAACAACGCGCTGGCGATGAGAAATCCGACGGTTCGCCGGTCGACGTGCCAAAGATCCTTGAGATCGCGCCAGAGCACCCGGTAGGAGCCAAAGAAGCCGGTGCGGGCTTCCGGCTCCGCTGCTGCATGCGGTAGTTCCGGAACGGCGAACAAGACGGGGATCGCAAAGACGGCGAACCAGACTGCCGCGACGAGGGCGACCAATCGAATGTTGGTGCCGCCGTCGGTCGTGATATGCAGAATTCCGCGCCTATTGCCGTGGCCCGCGATGAACCCGAAGTAGGACACCAGCAGCAACACGATGCCGCCGAAATAGCCCATGGACCAACCGAATCCAGAGATGCGGCCGATGGTCTCCGGCGTCGACACTTGGCGCAGCATCGCAAAATAGGGCACCTGCGCAAGTTCGAACATCACCGACGCGATACCGAGCAGGAGCAGGCCGAACCACAAATAGTGGTAGTTGTCTTTGACCAAACTCATTGCGGCCATGGCCACAACGGTGACGGCGGTGAGCGCGCCGAGGGATCGCTTGCGCTGAGCGGTGGCATCGAACCGCTGACCGCTGATGGGGGCGAGCACCGCGACCAGGAACCCGGCGACGCCGAGCGACCAGCCGAGCCACGTGCTCGCCGAAATCTGCCCCGGCAGATGCTTTCCGACCGCATCGGTGAGATAGACCGAGAAGACGAAGGTGAGGATCACGGCGTTGAAAGCCGACGATCCCCAATCCCATAGCGCCCACGACGTAACCTGCCGACGCGAGGTCGCCGCTCCGATCCCGGCTCGGGTGGACATGCTGCCGAGCCTATCCCCCGAGGTCACCCCCTACTTGTGCACGGACTGCAGTCGATCGACCGCAGTCCGACGCGAAAGAGCGGGCGACTTCGCCGGCCTACGCAACCTGTTGCATAGGCAACTGGGTGCATATAGGCTCCACCCGTGGCTCTCGAACACGCGCTGCTGGTTTCGCTGACGGAACGCTTCGGTTCCGGCTACGAGCTTGCGCGCCGGTTCGACAAGTCCATCGGCTTCTTCTGGAGCGCCACCCACCAGCAGATCTACCGCGTGCTGCGGCGCATGGAGGAGCTGGGCTGGATCGACGGGACCGCCGTCACCCAGGACGGCCGACCGGATAAGAAGGTGTATCGAGTCAGCCCGGCGGGCTCGGCCGAGTTGGCACGCTGGATTGCCGAACCCACCGAACCGGGCAAACTGCGTGACGAACTCGCCGTGAAGATCCGCGCGGCCGCGCACGGCGACATCGCAGCCGTCTGCGCGGAGGTGGCCCGGCACCGCGACCGGCACGCCGAGCGACTCGAGCTGTACCGCCTCATGGAAAAGAAAGACTTCCCCGCCCCGGATCAGCTCTCCGGAACAGCCCTACACCAATATCTGGTGTTGCGCGGCGGAATACGCGTCGAGGAGGGCTTCACCCAGTGGTGCCAAGAGGTCCTCGACGCACTCGAACACACACGCACGCCAGAAAGGCAACGACGCCCATGAGCGCCTACCCCCATCTGTTCACCCCGCTCGACCTCGGTTTCACCACGCTTCGCAACCGAATCGTCATGGGCTCCATGCACACCGGCCTCGAGGACCGTGCATGGGACACCAAGCGACTGGCCGCGTACTTCGCCGAGCGGGCTCGCGGCGGGGTGGGCCTGATCATTACGGGCGGTTACGCCCCCAACCGGCAGGGCTGGCTACTGCCGTTCGGCGCGCAGCTGGTGAGCAAGTCCGAGGCCTACCGGCACCGCCTGATCACCAAGGCCGTGCACGCCGAGGGCGGCAAGATCGCGCTGCAAATCCTGCATGCCGGCCGCTATGCGTATGTGCCGTGGAGTGTCTCAGCGTCGGCTATCAAGGCGCCGATCAACCCGTTCAAGCCGAAGGAACTCTCCGACAAGGGCATCGAGTCGACCATCGACGACTATGCGCGGTGTGCCAAGCTGGCCCAGTTGGCCGGCTATGACGGTGTCGAGATCATGGGCGGGGAAGGCTATTTCATCAACCAGTTCCTTGCACCGCGCACCAACAAGCGCACGGACAAGTGGGGCGGGTCCGCGGAAAACCGCCGCCGGTTGCCCGTCGAAATCGTGCGCCGGATGCGCGCCGCGGTCGGACCCAACTTCATCATCGTCTTCCGGCTGTCCATGGCCGACTTCGTCGAGGAAGGCCAGACCTGGGACGAAATCACCGCACTGGCAGAGGAAATCGAAGAAGCCGGTGTCACCATCATCAACACCGACATCGGCTGGCACGAGGCCCGGGTGCCCACGATCGTCACCTCGGTTCCACGGGCGGCGTTCGTCGACATCACCGCGAAACTCAAGGCGCACGTGAGCATTCCGGTGTGTGCGTCGAACCGGATCAACATGCCGGAAACCGCCCAAGAAATCCTGACGCGTGGCGACAGCGACCTGGTTTCGCTTGCCCGCCCGCTGCTCGCAGACCCGGAGTGGGCCAACAAAGCACAGGCCGACCGGGCCGATGAAATCAACACCTGCATCGCCTGTAATCAGGCCTGCCTCGACCACGCCTTCGTGCACAAGACGGTGTCTTGCCTGCTGAACCCGCGCGCGGGTCATGAAACGACGCTCAAGTTGTTGCCGACTCGGCACACCAAGCGGATTGCCGTGGTCGGCGCAGGCCCGGCCGGTTTGTCGGCTGCGGTCAACCTGGCCGACCGGGGGCACGACGTCGACCTGTTCGAGGCCGACGACAAGATCGGCGGCCAATTCGACATCGCCCGCCGCATACCGGGCAAGGAAGAATTCGCCGAAACCATCCGCTACTACATGCGCCAGCTCGAGCTGAAAAACGTTCGCCTTTACCTCAATACCCGCGTCGGGGCACAGCAGTTGATCGAGGCGGGTTACGAGGAGGTCGTTCTCGCCACCGGGGTACGGCCGCGCATTCCGAACATCCCCGGCATCGACCACCCGATGGTGCTTTCCTACAGCGAACTGGTCAAAGACGAACGGCCCGTTGGCAAGCGAGTGGCAGTCATCGGCGCGGGCGGCATCGGATTCGACGTGAGCGAGTACCTCACCGTCGACGGTTCCCCGAGCCTCAAGCTCGACGACTGGAAAGAGGAATGGGGTGTCACCGATCCAGAGGCCGCCCCAGGCGCACTGACCACGCCCAGACCCTCCCCTGCCGCGCGCGATGTGGTTCTGCTGCAACGCAAGTCGACCGCATTCGGCAAGGGGCTGGGCAAGACGTCGGGGTGGGTCCACCGAGCCGCGGTCAAGGCCAAAGGCGTCGAACAGATCGGCGGGGTCAACTACGAGCTCATCGACGACCGCGGCCTGCACATCAGCTTCGGCGAAAAGCGCGAGCACCCACGGGTGATCGAGGTGGACAACATCATCGTCTGCGCCGGCCAAGAATCGGTGCGCGACCTCGAGGACGACCTGCGCGCTGCGGGCGTCAAGACCCATGTGATCGGCGGTGCCGACGTGGCGACCGAACTCGACGCCAAGCGGGCCATCAACCAGGGGACGCGCCTTGCCGCGGCGATCTGAGCGGCGGGGCCGGCAGCGGCGCCGCTGGCTGGCTCGATGGCGGGGCGGCCGATACTCTCGGCGCGTGAGCATTCCAGCACCCACCACCGAAAACCGCGCGGTCGTGACCGGAGCTTCGTCCGGCATCGGCACCGCACTGGCCGTCGAGCTCGCCACCCGCGGGTACTCGCTGATCCTCGCGGCCCGCCGCGGCGACATCATGGAAGAGCTCGCGGTCAAGCTGCGCGCCGAGCACGGCGTCGAGGTCGAGGTACGCGCGGTCGACCTGTCCGATCGTGACAAGCGGGCGCCGTTCACGGCGGAACTCGCCGAGCGCGACATCGCGATTCTGTGCAACAACGCGGGAATCGCCACATTCGGGCCGGTCGCGACCCTCGACCCGGCCTATGAACGCGCCCAGGTGGAACTCAACGCGGTCGCCGTGCACGACCTGACGTTGGCCGTGCTGCCGGGCATGCTGGCCCGCGGCGGTGGCGGCATCCTGATCAGCGGATCGGCCGCGGGCAACATGCCGATCCCCAATAACGCCACGTACGCAGCCACCAAGGCCTTCGCCAACACGTTCTGTGAGTCGCTGCGCGGCGAGCTCACGGACACCGGCGTGCACGTCACGCTGCTCGCCCCCGGCCCTGTGCGCACCGAGGAGCCGGACCCGGCCGAAGCGTCGATCGTCGACAAGATGGTGCCCGGCTTCCTGTGGGTGTCTTCGGAACAAACGGCGCGCATCTCGCTCGACGCGCTCGAGCGCAACAAGATGCGCGTGGTGCCCGGCCTGATCGGCAAGGGCATGTCGCTCGCGGGCGGCTACAGCCCGCGCTCGATCGTTGCGCCGATCGTCGGCAAGTTCTACAGCAAGCTCGGCGAATAGCTCAGCGGCGGCGGGTGCCGAACAGGCTTCGGGTGATTTCCCGGCCCGCCGCCGACGCGGCCGAACGCAGGAAGCTCTTGACCGCCGGGTTACGCATGATCCGCTCGGCCGCGGTCTCTTCCGCAACGGGCGTCCGGCGCTGCGGCTCCTGCTCGACCGGAGCTTGCGCGACTTTGGCGGACAGCCGCTCGTAGGCGGACTCGCGGTCGATGGTCTGGCCGTACTTGGCCTGCAGGTCGCTCGATCGCGCCGCGACACGGATGGCGTCTTCGCCGATAGTGTCCATGAGCGAGCGCGGCGGACGCAGCCGTGTCCACGCCACCGGCGTCGGCGCGCCCGTTTCCGACAGGACCGTCACGATCGCCTCGCCGATACCGAGCGAGGTCAACGCCTCCTCGAGGTCGTACACCTTCGTCTTCGGGTAAGTACGAACGGTCTTGCTCAGCGCCTTCTGATCGTCGGGCGTGAACGCGCGCAGCGCATGCTGCACGCGGGCGCCGAGTTGGGACAGCACCGGGTTGGGAATGTCCGTCGGCAACTGGGTGCAGAAGAACACGCCGACGCCCTTGGAACGGATCAGCTTCACCGTCTGCTCGACCTGTTCGAGGAACGCCTTCGACGCGTCGGCGAACAGCAAATGCGCCTCGTCGAAGATGAAGACGAGTCGCGGCTTGTCGACGTCGCCCACCTCCGGCAGTGTTTGGAACAGGTCGGCGAGCACCCACATGAGGAAGGTGGAGAACATCGTCGGCCGCGCGGCCTGCGAGCCGAGTTCGAAGAGCGTGATGATGCCGCGGCCACTGCCGTCGAGGCGCAGTAGGTCGGCGGTCTCGAACTCGGGTTCACCGAAAAAGGTGTCACCACCCTCGCCTTCGAGATTCACCAGCGCGCGCAGGATCACTCCGGCCGTCGTCGCCGACACGCCGCCGATTCCCTTCAGATCCGCCTTGCCTTCGTCGCTGGTGAGGTGCTGGATGACGGCCCGCAGGTCTTTGAGGTCGAGCAGCGACAAGCCCTGGGTATCGGCCCAGTGGAAGATCAGCCCGAGCGTGGACTCCTGGGTTGCGTTGAGCCCCAGGACTTTGCTCAACAAGATCGGGCCGAACGACGTGATCGTGGCACGCACCGGAACGCCGATACCCTCGGTTCCCAGCGAGACGAACTGCGTCGGGAACCCCGTTGGCGTCCAATCGGTCGCACCGGTCTCGTTTGCACGGGCACGCAGTTTCTCGTCGTCTGCGCCGGGTGCCGACAACCCCGACAAGTCGCCCTTGACGTCGGCCAACACGACCGGGACGCCAGCGGCCGAGAGTTGTTCGGCGATGCCCTGCAGGGTCTTGGTCTTGCCGGTTCCGGTTGCGCCGGCAACCAGCCCGTGCCGGTTGACCGTGCGCAATGGGATACGAACCGCGGCTTGCGGATCAACCTGTCCGTCCACTATCACCGTGCCCAGGTCCAGCGCTGCCGCGCTGACCGCGTAGCCCTGCGCGATTTCCTGCGCGGCGTCCGAGTTGGTTGAAGGAGCTTCAGCGGCCTTCTTGGCGGCGGCAGCCTCGCGTTCGGCGGCTTCCAGTGCGGCCGCGGCCTCAGCCGCCGCCTTGCGCGCCGCCAGCAGCTTCTCCTCCGGACTGGTCATCGCATACTCCTCGGTACTGCGCCGGTCACTGGGTTGGCCGAGGAAGATCACGAACCGGCAGCGATCCCCCGCCAGACCTTAACGCCGTCGGAGCAAAAGTTCAGGTCCTGACAGGGCCTGTCGCCTGAATCTGGCCGGATGCGACGCGAGATCGAATCGTCGTCCGGCAAGGCGGAGGAGAAGCCGATACCGGTGTTGTATCGGCGCCGACGGCAACGCCGGCGGGCGGTGATACGGCTCGCGGGTCGCCGGATGAGAATCAGGCGACAGGCCCTAGTGTGTGTCTTGTGCAGGACAAACTTGTGTGGATCGATTGCGAGATGACCGGCCTCCGCCTCGGGACCGACAAGTTGATCGAGGTCGCGGCGCTGGTCACCGACGGTCAACTCAATGTTCTCGGCGACGGCGTGGACATCGTGATTCACGCCGACGAAGCCGCGCTGGCGGACATGCCGAAGGTTGTCGCGGAGATGCACCACAAGTCAGGTCTCACCGAGGAGGTGCGCCGGTCGACAGTGAGCGTCGCCGAAGCCGAGAAGCTCGTGCTCGATTACGTCCGCGAGCACGTGCCGGTGGCCGGGACCGTACCGCTCGCGGGCAACTCGATTGCCACCGACCGCAGCTTCATCGCTCGCGACATGCCCGAACTCGACGCGTACCTGCACTATCGGATGATCGACGTCAGCTCCATAAAGGAACTGTGCCGGCGCTGGTACCCGCGAATCTATTTCGGCCAGCCGGAAAAGGGCCTGGCCCACCGGGCGCTGGCAGACATCAAGGAATCGATTCGCGAGCTGCAGTACTACCGGCGTACCGCGTTTGTGCCGGACCCGGGGCCGTCGACCGCCGAGATCGCCGCCATCGCCAAACAGGTATCCGAGAACGGCAAGATCCCAGCCAGCGAGTAAGGGTTGTGATCAACCGATTGGCGGGCGGGCGCCCCGGCACGCTAGTATCGATCGCGCTGGTTCTGCGCCGCGAGGCTCAAATCGGCGGATGGTGAGTGTAGTTCAGTTGGTAGAGCACCAGGTTGTGATCCTGGCTGTCGCGGGTTCGAGTCCCGTCACTCACCCGGAGTGAAAGTGGGCCGTCTCAGCTGAGGCGGCCCACTTTCGTTTGTTCGGGCTACTCCGACCCGGCGTTGCCGGCCTTCCACACCTGCCACGGAATGTTCCAGTCCCCCAGTCCGTCGGTGCCAGACAGCGTGCCGCCCACGGTGTTCTTGACGATGGCCACGTCGCCACGCTTGGTGTTGTTGAACACCCACTCTGCGTTGCCGGGGCTGAGATTCAGGCAGCCATGGCTGGAGTTCGAATAGCCCTGCTGGCCGACCGACCATGGCGCGGAGTGAAAGAAGATGCCGCTGTAGGAAATTCGCGTCGCCCAGTCGACCGGCGTGCGATAACCCTGTGGCGAATTCACCGGCACTCCATAGGTCGAGGAGTCCATGACTATCTGCTGGAAGCGGTCTCCCACTATATAGATGCCATTGTCAGTCGGCGTGTCGTTCTTGCCCATCGAGGTTGGCATGGTGCGGATCACCTCGCCGTTGCGCTCTACCGTCACCTGTTTGGTGTTGTCGTCGGCGGTGAGCACCACAGCATCACCGATGCTGAAGTTGGCGTGCACATCCTCCGTGCCGAACAGGCCACCGCCGAGATCCTTGCCGTAGACGTTCACGTCTACCTTGATCTTGGTTCCCGGGCTCCAGAAATGCTCAGGCCGCCAGCGCACCTCACGCTTGTTCAGCCAGTAGAACGCGCCGTCTACCGGCGGGTCGGTGATGATCTGAATTGCCTGCTCGGCGGCACGACGATCTGGGATCGCCTCGTCGAACTGGATGGCCACCGGCTGTGCGATGCCGACGACGTCACCATCGCCGGGGATCAGGTACGGCTGAGTGAGGTTCTCCGGCGAGCTGGTTTTGAAATTGACCACCGTCGTGGTCGCGCCGCCGAGGCCATATGCCTTGGCCTCGATCCGATAGGCCTTGTTGTAGCCGAGCACCTCGGCGTTGCGCCAGGACAAACCGTCCGGTGCTAGCACTCCGTTGACCACAGTGTTGTCGGGGCGGAACAAGGTGACTTGCGCGAGCTTGCCGTCAGTGACCGCCACTGTCAGCGGCATGCTCGGCGAGATGCCAACGTCACCGTCCTTGACCGCGGCCGTGACCTTCGGCTTGATCAGCTCGGTGAGCGGGTTCTTGTCGATAGGCGGTTGGCGCGGATTATCGGCAGGCAGCGTGCAACCCGACAGCAGCGCGACTATGGCAAGGAGCGCAGTACAAGCGACGGTGACACGTAGTCGGCCGAGGCGCCGGACACGCGCATCACCAGATTTCATCCCTTACTCCGCTCCGCACTGGCGCCTTCGCCGACAGCGATCCCCCATTCGGCGTTGGCGACCATTGTGCCAGGCGAATTGTCCGGTTCCAACGCACGCGGCCGTGCGCCGGGCACGTTTCGCGGACCCGCGCGCGGGACATCAGGTGTCAACGCGAGCCGGTTTATGGCACCTGGTGTCCCGTGCGGTGGCGCTGGCGAGCCGGCGATTTCCCTTCGAACGCCCGGGCCTGTTATGGTCTCTCCCGCGCCCGAATACGGCGCCTGCGCCATTAGCTCAATTGGCAGAGCAGCTGACTCTTAATCAGCGGGTTCGGGGTTCGAGTCCCTGATGGCGCACCAAGAAAACATCCTCCCACCAGCGTTAATGCGAGTGGGAGGATGTTTGCGTTTCGACCCAAAATGGCCTGCTGACGCGTTTATGACGCGGATAACAGATCGGTAACAGCATCTGGGCGGTCGCCGAGTGGCTCCAGAACGTCCCGCAGGTCCGGCGCGACCGTTGCCCGCGCGACGTAGTGGCGGCGGGTCACACCGTCGCCTGCGATCGAGTGACCGGCCTGCGCGCGTGTCGCGTCGTAATCGACTTCGCGGTCGATCGTTGTCAGGACTGTCTTTCTGAATGTGTGCCCGGTGACCCATGCGAACTCGGTGCCGCGAGCCTCCCTCCACTGGCGATTGAAATTGTGGGGGTTTTTGTGCCCACCCGTTTGCGACGGCAGCACCGGCGCGGTCGGGTCCGGCGTCTGCTCGTCACGCAAGCGTTTGAGTACCTCGACACCGAACGGCGGCACCGTCAACACCCGCCAACCCGCGTCGGTTTTCGTAGATGTTTGGCGCACCAGCTTCCCTGCGACGTCCACCATCGTCGCCGCGACGGTGATGGTCGGGCACTCGCCGTCGAGGTCGCTGACGTCCGCCCACCGAAGGGCGAGTAGCTCGCCGATCCGGCACCCGGTCGCGAGCGCCAAGTCCATTACGTCCACCAGTCCGCGCGCCCGAGGTTGCCCACCACGTTGCCGCGGCCGAGCATCCTCGGGCATCCGCTCGCCTGCCTCCCAAGCGCGAACACGGGCACGCAGCGCGATCCGCTGGTCGCGGTCGAGCACTTCGATCGGCTTGCTCGAGGACCGGATACGAGACACCTCCCGGACTGGATTGACGGCGACGATGCCGTGCCGCACAGCCATCCCGAATGCACCCTGGAGGACGACTTTGCACAGTCGCGCCAGCGCAGGGCGGTCCCGACCGATCGATTTCAGAAATTTGTCGACTTTGCCGGTGGTGCACGCTTGAATGCGCACGCTGCCGATACCGGTGCGCGGTGCGCGGATCACCTTGGCGGCGTGACGATACCGTTCGATCGACTGCGCACGCCTACCACCCTCTGCCTCGATTTCCTCAAACCAAAGGTCGAGTAAGTCGGCGAGCTTGCTCGACGGCGTGAGCGTGGTGTCCTCACCGGCAATTGCCTTCCGCTGCTGCGCCTTCGCCTTCAGATCGGCGATCGCCTTTTCCTGCGTCGCGCCGTAGCCGCTGATCGGGCGAGTGACACCATCGACGTCGCCGTACTGCGCCCATGCCCGCCATGACCCGTTCGGCCGCTGCTTGGTGCCGATTTTGCCCATTTGCCCTTGCGCCAGTGCCGCTCTCGCCATCCCACACCCTCCGATACCTATTTTTGGTTCGAGTCAAAGGATATTGGATGCGCGCATCATTTTGGGGTGATGCCGACTACGGCGCGAGTGTGATCCGCATCACTAGGGACACCGACTGTTCTAGTTAATCGATGCAGGTCAGCGGATTTCGCCAACCGAGACTCGGCTATACCCCTGTTGGTCCTGCCTGCATTTCGCCACATTTTCTGGCCGTAGGTTGCACCTGTCAGCGCATAAAACGACAGGAGACATGAAATGGCGCGATTACCAATCGAACTCGACATCGCGGATGCGGCTAGCTGGCCAGAACTCATGACCCCACCCGAAACCGCTGCGGCCACCCGCCAGTCCCTCAGGAAGCTCGCATCCGACCGGGCACTCGGCCGCGGGATTCCGTTTCTCAAGCTCGGCGGCGCGGTCCGCTACCGGAAAACGGCTGTCCTCGCCTACTTCGAGGAGGCCGCGGCATGATCAATGCACTATTGGCATCGGGTGGTGCCGCATGACGGACGGCCAAAGCGACATGTTCGAAATCTCCCCCGGCAACTCGAAGCCGGTGAATGACCTCACGGTTTTCGACCTGCTGGAGGCCTCCGAATATGAGACGGCGCAAGGGAATTCCGTCATGGCAAGCGTTCACGCGAGCATGGCGGGAATCCTGATGCGTCGGAACGTGCGCCGGTTCGGCGACCTCGATGATCAGCGGGCCAACGTCGGCTTGGTTGGGCCACCGCGACAGGTGGTCACGTCGGACGGGACTCTGGTCGCACTCGCCGACCGTACCGGTGCAGTGACGTTGACGGTGAGTTGCGATGGCGTACTCACCATGCGGCTCAACGATCTTGTCAGCCTGGCGGAGGTGCTGCGCGGGGATTTCGCGGCACTGCGCGGCGGCGACGTAGACGATCCACTCGGTTGACGAAACGGACGGCCTCCGCTCACAACGGAGGCCAGTCACAAACACCTCGAAAGAAGGGCCAACTTTGAACATTCTACGGCGGACAGCCTTCGAGCGTCTGCTTGACGCGTTCCGCTGCAATGGCCTGGCGGTGATCGAACACAGCGCCACCCGCGCCAGCGCGCAGGCTCCCGGCCACTCCAGCGCCGACCGGTCGGTGTCAATCTTGGACGTCGGCGGCAAAGTCGTGATGCATTGCCACGCAGGCGAAAACACTGCTGACGTACTCGCCGCGATCGGCCTCACGATGGCCGACATGTTCGACAACCGGCGCGACCTCACCTATCGCTACCCGGACGCGGCGTGGGCGAAACGCAAAGCGCCGCAGCAGCGCAACAGCAAAAAGTCTTTCGAGCAATCCGCGTCCCCACGCGGAGGGCTGCTGTACCGCCAGGATCGGATCACCGACGCGGTAACGGTGCACCTCGTCGAAGGCGAGCAGGACGCCGATGCACTCGCCACAATCGGTGTGCCCGCGGTGTCCGCGCGTAGCGGCGCCAGCTCCGCGCACCTCGCCAACTACGCCGCACTAGCCGGCAAGCACGTCATCGTCTGGCAGGACAAGGACAACGCCGGTCGCGCGCGCGTCGCACGAATCGAGCCGATCCTGAAAGGGATCGCCGAGTCGGTGACCGTGGTGGAAGCGCCGGACGGCTGCCACGATGCGGCCGACGCCGTGGCTCGCGACGGCCACATCGACCACGTCACGACAGTCAACCCAAGCAGCGACGAACCCGACGCCGATGCCGATTTTTGGCAGTCACGGGACGTGCTCCGCCATATCCGCAGCTTTGCACGTGCACGCTACGTCTCACCTGATGCTGTTCTCGCCGCCGCGCTGTGCCGCGTGATCGCGGCCGTCGAGCCAACCGTCGTGCTGCCGCCGACCGTGGGGAGCAAAGCCAGCTTGAATTTCTTCGCTGCCCTGGTCGGCCGCTCGGGCCAGGGAAAGGATGCTGCCGCCGCTGTCGCTGCCGACTGCCTTGAGATTCGCGACTACCGCGGGAAAATGGTCGAGATTCTGACCCGGCAACCAGGGAGCGGTGAGGGTCTCGCGGCGACATTCAAGGCCCGGCACGCATCGTCGGCGAGCGCCGATGATGAACCCGAGGGCGAGGTCATTCGCACCACCCGTGCGCATTTAGTGGTGCCTGAGGTCGGCACCTTGGAAGCGATTGCGGGTCGGCAAGGCTCGACCTTGGTAGGTGAACTTCTGAAGGCCTATATGGGCCAATCCATCGGGTTCGACAACGCGAAAGCATCGACCACGACGTCAGTCGAAGCGCACAGCTACCGGCTCTGCTTGACCGTTGGCGTGCAACCGGAAAATGCCGGCTTCTTTCTATCCCGCGGGAAAGACGGCTTGCCTCAGCGCCTTTTTTGGGCGTCCACGATCGACCCCACCGCACCAGAGGACTGCACCGACGCACCCGCGCCAATGACGGTTCGGCTGCCCAAGTTCGCCCCCGCTGATGCGTTCTACGTGCTCCGTATTCCAGACGACGCCGCTGCCGAGATTCGCGCGTGTCGTCACCGCATCCGCATCGGCGACGCTGACGTCGATCCCCTCGACGGGCACGCGAACCTGACCCGCCTCAAAATCGCGGTCGGGATGATGCTGCTCGAAGGCCGCACCGTCGTCTCCGATGAGGACTGGCGTCTCGCTGGCGTGTTGTTGGATCGGTCAAGTCGCGTCCGCGAACACCTTCAGTCGGTGCTCGCCGACAAGCGCCGCAAGGCCAACCGGGCGCGCGGTCATGAGGCCGCCGAGCGTGAGGAAATTGTCGCCGAGCGCCGCGATCAAGCCGACCGGCGACGCGTCGCTGACGCGATCATGCGGAAGCTGAATCGCAGCGATGGTTGGGTATCACGCACCGAGTTGCGGCAAACCCTCAAGGGCGATCTGCGGTCGCTGTTCGACTCGGTCGCTGATGCTCTGGTTGATGACGGCGCGATCGAAAAACGGGACGCCGGAAAGTCCTTCGAATGTCGTCTCAGTCGGGACTGGTCCCGATTTGGTCCCGACTTGAAAAAGGCATCATGACCTGCGAAAACAACCAAAAAATCGGCGATCATCTCGGGACCGCGGAGGCAACCGAGCAGCCGACAAAAAGCGCCTCTGACGTGCATAAACGCGGCCCGATCGTACTCGGGACTTCTCGGGACCGGTCCCGAGCAGAAAACCACTCGCGAACCCAACCCGAGGCGCAGATCGAGGCGGTCGCGTGAACCGGACAACGATCAAAAAATCGGATGCCATCGCACCGGAAGTGGCGCGGCTCGCCGCCGAAGGGCACTCCCGGAACTCGATCGCCCGGCGACTCGAGGTTTCGCCGGGCACGGTGTCCCGCGCCGCCGCGACGGCCGGTGTCTCCTTTGATGGCTCAATGACGGCTGCCGCGACCGAGGTCCGCAAGCTCACAAACGACGAGAAGCGAGCACACCTCGAGACCCGGTTCCTCGCTCTCGCATCGGACGCGCTCGACCACCTCGACTTCACAAACCCGTCCGCTGCCCGCAACCTCGCCACCGTCGCAGCGATCTTTGTGGACAAGGCCACGGCCGTGGTTGCACCGCTCGAACGGCCCAACACGAGCCAGCAAGCGGCCGAGTCGATGTTGGATCGGCTCGTGGCGGGACTCGAAGCCTCGGTAGCCGCGGAAGATGCTGCCGGACAGCAACTCTGGCCGTAACTGTCCCGGCCGAGGGTCGGGCGAACAACAACAACTGGATCAACAGAACATGGAGAAGCAAGAATGACCGACCATCAGATATCCGGCTTCGCGGTCGACGCTGAGCAGGCTCGCCTTTACCGGATCGCCGCGGCGCGTGCCGAGCGGGACCATCGCCGCCAGACCGTGCGCGCGGAAATCGAGGCCTTACGCGAGAATCGCACCGCCGGCACCGTCTTGGGGGAGCGCGCTAGGCAGCAGCGCCAGGAGCTCGAAGCCCTCGACACCGACGCCGCGCAGGGGACAACGGTCCACGATCTGCGCGACCAAGCGCACGACGCCAACCACGCGGCGAGCCTGCGCGCTGCACGTCAGCAGGCAGTCGCAGACCACCACGCGCGCCGCAACGCCGCCGCGGCCGAGCTGGCCGA
Source organism: Skermania sp. ID1734 (assembly GCF_007489285.1). Taxonomy (GTDB): domain Bacteria; phylum Actinomycetota; class Actinomycetes; order Mycobacteriales; family Mycobacteriaceae; genus ID1734. The sequence goes on along the minus strand of NZ_VLIY01000006.1, from coordinate 59,359 downwards.
ACAAGTCGCGGCCGGAATCGGTCCGGCCTGGGCGCGGATCGCCGCAGAGGGACAGGCCGCCGCCGAGGCACGCCGCGAAGCCCACCGCGCCAAGCAGGCTCTATTGACCGGCAGGGTGCCGTTCGAGATCGCCAACACCGACACTGAGGCCGAGAAATGAGCGCCCGCACGAGTTCCCGGCCATACGCGGATACCCGGGCTGCGTGGCCTACACCTGAAAATCGCGGCCACAAACCGGGAAACGCTGCTGTACGCGCCGCCGCTCGCTGGTCCTTGCCCGAAACACCCAACCAAGTCCGCGAGTGGGATCGGCGGAAGCTCGCGGCATCGCGGCACGGCGTTTGCGATCGCTGCGCGGCGCAGTATGCGTGGGGATGCTCGCTCGGATTCGGCACCGTCCACCCGCCATGCGCCGACTGCCTACCGCTAATCCAAGCATCGGACGGTCCCGAAAAGGCCCACGGTTGGCGTCGCTTGCACATGCCGCGCCCGGTCGGCGTCAAAGCAGCCTGACACGAGACCGTAGTAACTACGAAATCGCCACGCGCACAATAAATTAAGTCAGTGCTCGTGGCTTTCGTACGCTACAGTTCGCGGTGACCCAAACCCCTTTCACCCGACGCGCTGGAGCAATCGAATGACCGAAATCGACAACCTTGACCTGGACCGTCTGCGCGTGGTCGCCGGCAGGACTGTTCGCCCACTCCGTGCGTGGACCGCGGCCGACATGCGGGCACACGGTGACCAGCACCCTGCCCCTGAGGGTGCGGCCATCTTGCGAGACGTTGCCGCCAGCCTCGAGGAATTCGGTCTGGCTACGTTAGGCGATATGGTCACCGCGGCGATGGCGGTAGTCGCAGAAAAGTAGGGTGCAGAGCATCGCCGACCCGGCCGACTAGCGCCCCAGACACGACGAAACCCGCACGCTGGACACCACGTTGCGTGCGGGTTTCGCTGCGACTGGACAACGACGGGACCGTCAAGGCCCGCAACTCCCGATCCTAGTTACCGTAGTCGGCCAGGAGTCGTTTACGTGCCGCGATCGCCTCCGCCTTCGTCGGGTAGCGGCCCATCGACTCCCATGCCGTCTGCCCGATCCGCATCCGCACAGACCAAGATCGGCCATTGCCGAACACCCTTACGTCATGCTCGTCCACTGCCATCACTTCCCCTTGATTCCGTGACGCGTTTATGACGCACATTTATCCGCAGCAGCGTGCATCAACGCGCAGATATCGGCATAACCCAACCACTAGAGTGTAAGTGCAGCAACATCGTTCAGCACCGGCTTGCATCCTGTCGCAGCAATCCTTTGTTAACAGCGGGTTCGGGGTTCGAGTCCCTGATGGCGCACCAAAACCATGGTCTACCAGCGGTTTCCGGTTCAGAAGGCGCGCTCGTGGGGCGTGATTTCGCCCTCAACACTTACTCAACACTTTCGCCGCGGGTACGCGAACTTCAACCACTGAAATCGGGATTCATTCGTCCGCATCTGTCGGCGATACCATGTCCGGTTCGCTCAAAGCGATGGTTGATGGTCACAGCGCGACGATTATTCCGGTGCGTTGCCGAACAGGAGATCGCGAACGCGCCAAGCGGATCGCGGAAACGTGGCTGAGTTCAGGCCACTTCGCGCACATGCAGGATTTCGCGACGCGTCCTGGAACGCAGATCATCACCGGACAACGTGACCACAGCGAATGTGCTGCCGTCGGCGGCTGCGAATTCGACTTCATACCCACCGGATGCGTAGCAACCGACGATCGCGCCGACATCACCAGCGACCAAACCTTCACCCGGCAGGTCGCGCGTCAGGACCACAACGTCATGCTCTCGGTGCGTCACCTCGCCTGCCTCCTTCACCGCGGGTACGCCGTCACCAGGCGCAGCACCGCGTCCGAATTATCGCTGATCCATACGGTACGTAATGCGATCGATGCTCCGCTAGGTGAATTCACCGCTCCATCGATAACGACCTTGACACCGAATTGCGTTTCCACCCTCGCCGCAATCTCACCGTTTCGCCCGATCTGAACCAAATCTGCCTGCAACCGCTGCCAGTCTTCCCTGACGTACCCGGCAGCCAGAAAGTTCGCCGCCTTACCACCGCCCACCGGATGATCAACGGCAAGCAGATAGCCAAGAACCTTGGCCTCCTCCACGCGTATGACGTCCCCTCGAGCCACGCCGCGAAACTATCAACCGGCCCCGACACCCCCGGAGCTGTCACCGATTCCCCCGACGGACGACGCGCAACGACTTCGCGAACGCCGCAACAATCGAGACGCGAACGCGAGGACACCCATCAAGGCTTCCGAAGGAACCAGCGAATGCCCCACCGACTCATCACCGACGCAAGAGCATTTGGGACGGACATGCGCGAACAGCAGACGACCACCGGCGCGCGAATCCGAACCACCCTGACCAGCGCGATTTCGTCAGGTCAACACTTACTCAACACATTCCCCGCCTATACCGGCATACGGCCGCTGACACCGGTGGCGACGTGAATCGTTTCAACGTCCCGTCGACATCAGCGACCGACGACGTGACGGACAGCCCTATTGGACACGTAGATCCTCGGCAAAAAAGCCCAACACGGCAACAGTCACAAAGACGCGAGTTGGAGTGGCTTCGGACTGGCGCGTCGATCACCGGGACCCTCACTCAGCCACGGTTTCTCGGCTGCGCGGCTAAGGCCGCAGTCCGTCCATCAGCAGGTCCAACAGGCGAGCCGCCAGCGCCTCGTGCTCGGGCAGGCTAGCGACGGTGAAGATACCGATGAGAGCGGCAGCGATGTCTTCGGCGGGAACGTCGGCGCGGATTTGCGCGCTCGCCCGACCAGCCTCGAGGATGTCGTCGATGGCCGCGAGCAACTCGGTGCGGGTGCGGGCATGGGCGATCTCGCCCGATTCGACCATCGCCAGCAGCGTGTCGAGCATCCCGTTCTTGGTCGCGATCCACTCGCCGAACAGGTCCATCCAGCGCCGCAGCGCCGCCGGCGGGTCGAGTTGGCAGATTAGTTCACGGGCACCAGCGGTGAGCCGCGACACGTGGTCGCGGTAGACCGCCTCGACCAGCGCCTCGCGGGTGGGAAAGTGCCGGTAGAGAGTGGCGATGCCGACTCCGGCTTCGGTGGCGATCGCGCGCATAGACGGTTCGGCCTGGCCAGAAGCGAACAATCGGGTCGCCGCGTCCAGTAGCTGCTGGCGATTGCGGGTCGCGTCCGCGCGTGGTCTTCGGATCTCTACGCCGGACAAAACGGATCACGCTCCAGTTGTGTTAGATTTGTGTCACTTAACCGGAGCATAGTTCGTTTACGGTGCTTCATGAGCCGCGGCACGAGACAGGTGAGACATGACAGAACCGAGCATCAACCCAATCGCGAGCCGGGCGGTCCAGTTCGAGTCGTTCGGCGGACCTGAGGCCTTGCGCATCCGGGAGGTACCGGTGCCGCACGCCGGCCCGGGGCAGATCCGCGTGCGCGTTACTGCGGCTGGCCTGAACCCGATGGACTGGTTCATGACCTCTGACGCAGAGACCGCCGCACGATTCGGCTTAGCCCTGCCGTGCGGATTCGGCACCGACTATGCCGGCATCGTGGACGAGGTCGGGGACGGCGTGAGCAAATTCGCGGTCGGTGACCGGGTGTTCGGCGGCGCGCTGTCGCGCGCGGTCGCCGATTACGTCGTCATCGACGAGGCAGGGCCCATCGCCGTGGGCGGCGAAGCGCACCGCACCCCTGACGGTGTCGACGACCGCACTGCCGCCACCCTTGCTATCGCCGGCTCCACGGCGGCCGCAGCTCTGGCCGTGGTCAACGCGGGCCCGAACGACACCGTGCTCATCGGTGGCGCGGGCGGCGGGGTAGGTGTGTTCGCTGTCCAGCTCGCGCGCCTCGCGGGTGCGCGCGTCCTCGGGACGGGGTCGGCAACCTCGGCCGATGCCCTGCGAGCCCTCGGGGCCGAGCCGGTCACCTACGGCGACGGTCTTGTCGATCGAGTGCGTGCGCTGGCTCCCGCCGGCGTCACTGCGGCGATGGATCTGCACGGGACAGACACGGCGCAGGCTGCGCGCGAACTCGGGGTACCGGACGAACGCATCACCACGATCGCCGCCCGGGTCGACGGAATCACCCCGGCAAACGGCGCCAACGCAGCACCCGGGGCCATCGAGGAAATCGCCGGGCTGGTTGCATCGGGTCGCCTTCGGGTACCGATCGCGGCAACCTTTCCCGTCGAGCAGATCCGCGCTGCGGTCGAGCTACAGGCCGGTCGGCACGTGCACGGCAAGGTCGTCATCATCCTCTAAGCGGCGGGGACTAGCCCTCACCACGATGGCCACGAAAGTGCCCCATGGACAAGGCTTCACGCGAATCGAGCAAGCCCGCGCACTTGCGGTCAGGTTGGTCAATCCCACACTCGAGGTGCACCGCGCACCGTGCATGGTGGAATCCGCAACTCCTGCAGTGGGGCTGCCAGCCTCACCCACAAAGAGAACGGAATCAACGCTGCGACAAAACGATCCGATATCGCACGGATAACTCCGCCGCAGCTTCGCGCAGCGCTGGAGTCTCCGCGGGCATCGGGCGCACACCGAAAATTCGCTTGTCTGGAGAAGCTGACAGTGGCGAGCGTGCACTACCCGCTCGCTGACTTCCAGAAGGCGCTCGACGATCTCGAGGCCGGCCGGACAGCCGCCCCCAAGCCCCTCCTACCCTGACCCGCATGTTGATCCGCTCCGAAACGGTGATGGTCGAGAAAAACCGTCACGGGTCACATCCCCTTAAGGGCACGTTTTCTTCCATTCAAGACATACTGTGTCGTCATGAAACCGCTCGCGCGGTATGCCTCACTGGCCAACTACGTCGACGTCGCGAGCAAACTCGGGCTGGATCCGACCCAATTGATCCGTGACTGCGGGTTGGATCCGGCAAGCATCGACTTGCAGGACCGGTGGGTGCCGGCCGCAGCGATCGCCGAAGTCCTCGAGCGTTCGGCAGCGGCAACAGAACGGGACGATTTCGGCCTGGCCCTCGTCGAGCGTCGGCGCCTGTCCAACCTGGGGCCGTTGAGCCTGGTGATACGTGAGGAGCCGGACGTACGTAGCGCGCTGCGGATCCTCATGCGCTACCACCGCATGTACAACGAGGCGGTGCACGCCCGCATGATCGATCGAGATGGCATTTGCTCGCTGATGCTTTCGATCGACGTGGGTCAGCCCGCCCAATTGCGCCAGTCGGTGGATTTAGCGGTAGGAGTTCTGTACCGGCTCCTGAAGGACTTTCTGGGACCGGACTGGCGACCCATTGCCGTCTCCTTTTCGCACGCCGCCCCGAACCACAGCGATACATACCGCCGGCTGTTTGGTGCCGTTGCGCGGTTTGATCGGGGATTTGACGGAATCTCCTTCCCCACAAGCGATCTCGATGCTCCGAATGCGATGTCGGATCCACTGTTGCGTTCGTATGCCCAGCAGTTTCTGGAATCGATGGCGGCACCGGATTCGACAACGCAGCATCGTGTGCGCGAATTGATCGAGTTGCTGCTGCCTACCGGACGCTGTTCGGTTGATCAGGTGGCGCTGAGCCTCGGTGTCGACCGACGGACGGTGCACCGCAAACTCGCTGCCGAGGGGCTGACGTTCTCCTCTCTGCTGGACTCCACCCGAGCAGAATTAGCTGCCCACCTGGTGGCCAACCGCGCGCACTCGTTGATCGAAGTCTCTGACATGCTGGCGTTTTCATCGCCGAGCAACTTCTCGCGTTGGTTCAAGAAACAGTTCGGCACCAGCCCGAAAGAATGGCGCCTGCAAAACGCGCGTTGACGCGGCCGGCCGGATACACGCCGCATTCCATGTCTCGAAGTGAATAGAACTCTGTCCCGCAGGGATAAGAAACGTACTCGGGCTCTTCTTAGTGTTGTTGTCATCACATCAGCTCCCCGATCCGCTCTGGATCACATCGAGGGACTCGAAAAGGAGACAACACCGTGGCGAAAGCTGTTCGCTTCTATGAAACCGGAGCTCCCGAGGTCATGCGTTGGGAGTCCGTCGAGGTCGGCGAGCCCGGCACCGGCGAGGTTCGGATCCGGCATGAAGCGGTGGGATTGAACTTCGCCGACACCTATTTCCGCACCGGCTTGTACCCGGCACCGCTCCCCGCGGGGATGGGGGTCGAGGCTGCCGGGGTCATCGAGGCCGTGGGTGCCGGGGTTGCGGAGTTCGCGCCTGGTGATCGCGTTACGTACACCGGTAGCCCGCTCGGCGCCTACAGCACCGAAAGGCTTATGCCAGCGCAACATTTGATCAAACTGCCTGACGCCATTGCGTTCGACACGGCCGCCGCCATGACCATGCGGGGACTGACCACTGCCTACCTGTTGCGTCGTATTTGGCCGCTAAACTCCGGCGACACTGTGCTGTTGCAGGCCGCGGCCGGCGGTGTCGGGTTGATCTTCAGTCAGTGGGCCAAGCTGCTGGGCCTCCGGGTTATCGGCACCGTCTCGACCGAGGAGAAGGCGGCGGTGGCGCGCGCCCACGGCTGCGACGAGGTCATCGTCTACCGCAAAGAAGATGTCGCGCAGCGGGTTCTGGAACTGACCGACGGCAAAGGTGTGCCAGTGGTGTACGACAGCATCGGCGCCACGACCTATCACACCTCGCTGAAATGCGTGACCCGCCGCGGGTTGCTGGTGTGCTTCGGCACCGCGTCGGGTCCTATCCCACCCATCGACGCCATGCAATTGGCCGTTCAGGGATCTGTGTACGTCACGCGGCCGGCGCTTGCCGACTACATCGCCGATCCGGCCGAGCGGGCCGAACTCGCCGACGAGCTGTTCGGACATGTGGCTGCTGGACGCATCTCCATCGAAATCAATCAGCGCTACGACCTGGCCGATGCCGTCCAGGCACACCACGACCTGGAATCCGGTCGCAGTGTCGGGTCCTCGGTTTTCCGGCTCTGAGCCCTCCTTCGATCACCGGAAAGGAAATGACCATGACCAAGAGTGTGCTGGCTCGGCGCGCCGCGACGGAATTAGAGCCGTTCGCGCACGACAGGCTCACCTGCACCATCGGCGCGGAGGTCTTCGACGTAGACCTCGGCGAGGTTTCCCGCGACGACCTGCTTTTCGCGAGGCTGCGGGCCATGCTGCTCGAGCACAAGGTGCTGTTTTTCCGCAACCAGGACATCACCCGCGCCGAGCATGTGGCGCTGGCCGAACGCTTCGGCACACTCGAGGACCACCCGAGGCTCGGCAGCGATCCCCACTACCCCGGGTTGGTTCGGATCTACAAGGATCTCGACAGCCCGGCCGAGCACTTCGAGAACGCCTACCACTGCGACGCGACGTGGAGGGAGAACCCGCCGATGGGTTCGGTATTGCGGTGCGTGGAGGGCCCGACGGTCGGTGGCGACACCATCTGGGTGAACATGGCCGCCGTCTACGCGGACCTGCCCGAGGACCTCAAGGAAAAGATCGCCGGGCTGCGGGCGCGGCACAGCATCGAGGCCACCTTCGGCGCGCGCCTACCTATCGAGGAGCGGCACCAGCTCAAGGACCGCTTCCCCGACGCCGAACATCCCGTGGTGCGAACGCATCCGGAGACGGGCGAAAAGATCCTGTTCGTCAACTCCTTCACCACCCACTTCGTGAATTACCACACTCCCGAAAACGTCCGCCACGGAATCGATTACGCGCCCGGCGCGGCCAACCTGCTCAACTACCTGCTCAGCCGGGCGGCCATCCCGGAATACCAGGTGCGCTGGCGCTGGACGAACAACAGCTTCGCCATCTGGGACAACCGCTGCACCCAACACTATGCGGTACAAGACTATTGGCCCGGCATCCGCAAGATGGAACGCGCCGGAATCGTCGGCGATCGTCCGTTCTGAAATCAAACCGCTCTCTGCCACAACGTATCTCGTAAATCAATCGATTGGAGCAACCCGAAATGCATTTCCACGACGACGCACTATTCCCGGAGAACCAGGACAAGCTGGTGATCACGGCGGCCCCGTACGGGCCGGAGTGGGAGCTCGACGACTTCCGCGAGGATCTGCCCCTGACCATCGAGCAGCATGTGCAGCAGGCGGTGGACTGCTACGAGGCCGGCGCGACCGTGCTGCATATCCACGTCCGCGAACTCGACGGCAAGGGTTCCAAGCGGCTGTCGAAGTTCAACGAACTGCTCACCGGGCTGCGCGAGGCCGTGCCGGACATGATCCTGCAAGTCGGTGGCTCTATCTCGTTCGCGCCCGAAGGTGAAGGCGCGGATGCGAAGTGGCTTTCCGATGACACCCGGCACATGCTGGCCGAGCTGGATCCCAAGCCGGATCAGGTGACCATTGCGATCAACACCAGCCAGATGAACATCATCGAGCTGATGACCGACGACGACATTGCCGGCACGTCGATGTCGCGCCCGGAGCTGTATGAGACGTATCGGGAGATGACGGTGCCAGCGGGCCCGGCCTGGGTAGAGGAGCACCTGCGACGGCTGACGGCCAACGGTATTCAGCCCCACTTCCAGCTGTCCAGTATCCCGCAGCTCGAGACGGTCGAGCGGCTGATCCGGCGCGGAAAGTACATGGGTCCGTTGAATCTGACCTGGGTCGGTATCGGCGGCGGGTTCGATGGCCCCAACCCCTACAACATCATGAACTTCATCCAACGCGTACCCGACGGTGCCTGCCTGACCCTGGAAACGTTGATGCGCAGCGTCCTTCCGGTCAACGCGATGGCGATCGCATTCGGATTGCACACCCGTTGCGGCAACGAAGACACCCTGTGGGGCCGTAAGGGCGAAAAGATCAAGTCGGTCGATCAGGTCAAGCAGTTGGTGCGCATCGCCGAGGAACTCGACCGCGACGTCGCCGACGGCAAGGAAGCACGCGACATCTACCGCATCGGCGAACAGTATTCGAGCGTCGACGAGACGTTGGCCAAACTCGGCTACGCCCCCAACCGCAGGCCCGGCCAGGTTGGGTTCACCCAGCACGCCTGAGCGCCAACAGCATTCACCGACAGCGGGCGCGAGACGCGCACTCTCGCGCCCGCAACCACAACCCTGATCGTCATCACCCCCTCGTACCAGGAGTATTCATGGGCCTGCACGCCCCGGCCGCGGAGACCCCGCCCTACGCCGTGACCTCCACCGCGCCGCGGACCCGGTCGCGGATCTTCCCGTGGCTGGTTTTCGCCCTCACCTTCGCGCTGCTGCTGTCGGACTACATGTCCCGGCAGGTGCTCAGCGCCGTGTTTCCCTTCCTCAAATCCGAATGGGCTCTGTCAGATTCGCGGCTGGCGTCGCTGACTAGCATCGTCGCGCTCATGGTCGGACTGCTCACGCTGCCGCTGTCGCTGCTGGCCGACCGGTGGGGCCGGGTCAAAAGCCTGACGCTGATGGCCGTGCTGTGGTCGGTGGCGACATTGCTGTGCGCTATCGCGAGCAACTACGAGCAGATGCTCGGCGCCCGCTTCCTCGTCGGAGTCGGTGAAGCCGCCTACGGCAGTGTCGGAATCGCGTTGGTGCTCAGCGTTTTCGCCCCCCGCGTCCACGCCACGCTCAGCGGCGCGTTCATGGCCGGCGGCTCCTTCGGCTCGGTCGTCGGCGTCGCACTCGGCGGTGTCATCGCTGTACATCTGGGCTGGCGCTGGTCGTTCGCCGCCATGGCCGTGCTCGGACTGATCCTGGTCGCCTTCTTCCGCGCCCTGATCACCGAAACAAAACTTGCCCGTCACGCCGTCGACGAACCGGAAACCGGCAACCCCGCGCTGCCACGGTTCCGTGCCCCGGTATCGAGCCTGTTCACCAACCCGGCCGTACTGTGCGCCTACGTCGGCGGCGGTCTGCAAATGTTCACGGCCGCAGTACTTCTGGCGTGGATGCCGAGCTTCTTCAACCGCTACTACCACTTCGCCCCCGACAAAGCAGGCGTGGTCGCCTCCGCTGTCGTGCTCCTCGTCGGTAGCGGCATGGTGGTCTGCGGCATCATCACCGACCGCATCGGCCGCAGTGACATCACCCGCAAATGGAGCGCCGCGGTCGGGTTCTGCCTCATCTCCCTGATCTGCCTCGGGGTCGGTTTCCACCTCGACGCCGGCGCCGGGCAACTGGTGCTGATCGGCATCGGCGCCTGCTGTGCGGCGGGCTCCTCCGGACCCACCGCAGCCATGGTCGCCAACCTCACCCACACCTCCATCCGAGCCTCGGCGATGGGCACCCTCACCGTCGCCAACAATCTGCTCGGCCTGGCTCTCGGCCCGTTTGTGATCGGCATTCTCGCCGACCACCTCGGACTCCGTGAAGCGCTGCAACTATCCCCACTGATGTACCTGGCAGCCATCGCAGCACTGCTCGCCGGCAAACGCCTGCACCCGGCAGGTCTACGCCGCCTACACGCCCTCAACCACCGGCTGACCACACAAGGAGAGTTCTTGTGAGCATCGACTCGACCCCGACCGTGGTGATCGTGCCCGGACTGCGCGACCACGTCGCCGACCACTGGCAGACACTGCTAGCCGACCAGCTCGACAACGCACGCACCGTGGCGCCACTTGAACACGACAAACTCAGCCGAGCGGCCCGCGTCGCCGCCCTCGACGACGTGCTCCGCGACATCGACGGGCCTGTCGTGCTCGTCGCCCACAGCGCCGGCGTCATGATCACCGTGCACTGGGCCCAGCACTCCACCCGGCCGATCGCCGGCGCACTGCTGGCCACACCAGCCGACCTAGAAATGCCGATGCCCCCGGGCTATCCCACCCCCGAACAACTCGACAACGCCGGATGGAACCCCATTCCGCGCGGGAGGCTGCCGTTCCCCAGCATCGTCGCGGCCAGCCGAAACGACCCACTCGGCAGCTATCGCCGGATCGCCGGCATGGCCGAAGTATGGGGCAGCCGCCTGGTCGACCTGGGCAACGTCGGACACCTCAACCCCGCCTCCGGCTACGGCCCCTGGCCCATGGCCCAGGAACTGCTGCAGGACCTCATCGACAACACCGCGGCCCAGCACGCCGGACGCCGCTGAGGAGACAACCAATGCCCACCATCTATGCAACCGCCGCCGAGGCCGTCGCCGACATCGCATCGGGGGCGTCCCTCGCGGTCGGCGGGTTCGGGGTTTGCGGTATCCCCGACCAGTTGATCGCTGCCATCGCCGCCGGGGACGCCACCGACCTCGAGGTGTTCTCCAACAACTGCGGCATCGACGATCACGGCTTGGGGATCCTGCTGCGCAGCAAGCAGATCCGTCGCGTCGTCGCCTCCTACGTCGGGGAGAACGCCGAGTTCGCTCGGCAGTACCTGTCCGGTGAACTCGAGGTCGAACTGACCCCGCAGGGCACGCTGGCACAAAAGCTGCACGCCGGAGGTGCGGGCATCCCCGCGTTCTTCACCCCCGCCGGGGTCGGCACCCTGGTCTCCGAAGGCGGACTGCCCTGGCGCTACGCCGCCGACGGCTCGGTCGCGCTGGCCTCCCCGGCCAAGGAAGTTCGCGAATTCGCCGGTAAACGGTATGTGCTCGAAGAATCGATCACGGCCGACTTTGCTCTCGTGCATGCACTGCGCGGCGACACCGAGGGCAACCTGGTGTTCAACAAGTCCGCGATGAACTTCAACCCCCTGGCTGCCATGGCCGGGAAGGTCTGCATCGCCGAGGTCGAAGAACTGCTCGAGCCAGGCCAGATAAACCCCGCCGATGTCCACCTACCTGGGATCTTCGTCGACCGGCTCGTGCCCACCGGAGTGCAGCACAAGCACATCGAAAAGCTCACCCTCACCGCGGCGAAAGAGGCATGGTCATGACCACCGCAGTCGACACCGCGACGCTCGGGTGGACGCGCGCGCAGATGGCCGCCCGCGCCGCCGAAGAACTTACCCCCGGCCAGTACGTCAACCTCGGAATCGGGTTACCGACGCTAATCCCCAACCACCTTCCCCCCGGCGTGCACATCAGGTTGCATTCGGAGAACGGGATATTGGGTACCGGTCGCTACCCGACGTCGGACGAGGTCGACGCCGACCTGATCAACGCCGGCAAGGAAACCGTCACCGTCAACCCGGGGGCTTCGTTTTTCGACTCCGCGCTCTCCTTCGCCATGATTCGCGGCGGCCACATCGACACCGCCGTCCTGGGCGGGATGCAGGTTTCGGCAGCCGGCGACCTGGCGAACTGGATGGTGCCCGGCGCGATGGTCAAGGGCATGGGCGGGGCGATGGACCTGGTCCACGGTGCCCGCAGGGTCATTGTGCTCATGGAGCACACCGATAAGAGCGGCAAACCCAAAATCGTGCAGGACTGCACGCTGCCGCTGACCGGGCAGGCCGTGGTGCACCGCATCATCACCAACCTGGCCGTCATCGACGTCACCGACCGGGGACTTCACTTGGTCGAGACCGCGCCCGGTGTGACGGTCGATCAGGTCCGCGCCGCCACCGACGCAGCCCTACACACCGGTGGGTGCCAGCAATGAACCCGGACAGTGCCGGCGGCGTCGTGAACCGGATGAAAGCGACAGGAACCTGGAACCCGCTCTGGGACGGCCTGGAAGAGCTCGACCCCGAATGGACCGAGCAATACCTGACGGCGACGATGGAGCCCTACGAGAGCGGCGTGCTCTCCCCAGAGGTAGTCCAGCTGCTCTGCATCGCCGTCGATGCCGCCTGTACTCATCTGTACGCGCCCGGACTGCGCCGGCACATCCGCGCTGCACTCGCCCTCGGCATCAGCGATCGAGAAATCCTCGAAGTGCTCAAGCTGGCCACGACCGTCGGAATTCACTCCCTCAACATCGGCATACCCCTCCTCCTCAAGGAAACCGCCCGAGCCGACCGCGCGCACAACCATCCAACGACGAACGGTCCTCAGCTGACCGGCACAGCTACCGAAAGGAAATGAGCTCTCCGCAAACGTCTGTCGCACCGTGAAATCACCATGTCGTCGTCGCAACTCCCGCGAACCTTCCCTACTCCCCGTCCGAAACCCACTCGAAGCGAGCACACAATGAAAATCACCACTTTCGTCGCGGCGACAGCAATCGCCGCGGCCACTGTCGCAGCCACCGCCGGCACCGCCCAAGCCGAAAATGCTTCCACCCCAGCAAATCCCGACGTCGCGTCGGTGGTGAACTACACCGCCCACCAGGACGGCGCCACGGACGTGATCAGCATCGATCATGGCCAGCTGGTCGTCGATCACGGCCAGTTCCAAATCCGTTCCGCCAAAGGCGATGTCCTGGCCGGCATCCCGCTCCAATTCAATATCGGCGACGTCGCGCTGCCCATCGACGCGGTCATCTCCGGCAACACGGCGCGCCTGACGCCGTCGCTGGACCCGGCCCGCGCCGCCTACCACCCGGTCGCACTGCCGTTCCAGGACAGTGCGCCGTGGAAGACGCCGTATGACCGAGAGCAGGCCGCCTTCACCCGGATGGCGCAAACCATTACCGCTGGCGCCGCGGGCGGTACGGTCGCGGGTGCAGTCGGCGGGGGCGTCATCGGCTGCTTGCTCGGCGGCGTCACCGGTGCCGTGGCGACCGCGCCGCTGGCAACAATGTTCGGCGCCGGACCCCTCGCCGGCTGCCTGGTCGGCGCAACCGCACTGGCACCAATCGGCGCAATCGGCGGCGCGCTCGTCGTCGGCGGCCCCGTCGCCATCGCCGCACTAATCCAATACCAAGACACGATCAACGCCCCCTTCAAGCCCGCCCCTGCCCCGCCGAAGTAGCCCTTTGGCGCTGCGGCAACGCGCCTTGGCGATTCGACCCGAATCGTCAAGGCGCGTTCCGTTATTCGGGGCTACGCAGCGGTTGCCGAACTGGTCGCGTGCCGCATCGATATCGCAGAGTTCGCGGCACGAACCGGCCAACCAGCGCCGGCGTCCAAAAGGCGTCCGGCGAAGTGGCGTTATGACACGTCCGATGAACTTTGAGACTGCTCCTGCATCGCTTACCTAGTGCGTTGTGCAGGCAGTGCGCGCGGTGACCCGGCCGCGCGACCGCTGGCAACAGCGAGCAGCGAGGAGATCACCTCGCGAGGAGCGGCGTCCCGTCGTCGAACCGCGCGCAGGCGTCGGCGCAGGTCGATTCCTGAGACCGGGACCTCCACCAACCGACCGTCACGGAGTTCCGCTGCGACCGCCAGTTCGGACAACACCGCGGCGTGCTCTCCGGCCGCGACCATCACTTTGACCGCAGCGTTGGTACCCAGCGACACCGCTTCGCGGTTGGGCCGCAAGCCGATTGCCGCGAGTGCCGCCTCCAAAGCGTCGCGCGTTCCCGCTCCCGGTTCCCGCGTCACGAGGTCCAATTGCGCCAGTTCGTCGGCAGTTACCGGTCGGCGTCGCCGAGTCAGTCGGTGCCCGGGCGCCACCACAAGCGTCAGCCGATCGGTTCGCAGCGTGCGGCTGACCAGGTCGCCGGGCACAGTGGTGCCCTCCACGAAACCGAGATCGGCTGCATGGCTGCGCACGGCGGCGATGACGGCGGCCGAGTTGCCCACACTGAGATGCACCGGCTCGGTGGTGTGATCACGCAGCCGTGCCAGCCAGGCGGGCATGAGGTATTCGGCGATGGTCTGGCTACACGAGATGCGCACGGTATGCCCGGCTCGCAGGGCCTCCGCACCCGTCTGCAGGGCATCCATCGCGCCCACCACGCCGCGGGCCCACTCGGTGACGGCCGCACCCGCGGAGGTCAAGTCCGCGCCGCGGGTCCGCCGGTCGAGCAGATCAAGTCGCAACTGCCGCTCCAAGTTCCGAAGCCGCGAACTTGCACTTGGTTGCGATAGATCGAGCTCACGGGCGGCCGCTGAGATCGAGCCCATGTCCGCGACCGCGATCAAGAGACGAAGCGAGTCGACCGACGGCGATTCAGGCATAGAACAATTCTATGGATAGATAGCGGTTCTTTGGGTACCGTCGAGCATCGTTGCGCGGGATCGTTGCCATATGAGCACGACTGCAAGCACAATCGCCACCCGCCCAGCCGCATCACGCCAACGCAGCATCCGGTTGCGCCGCGCCCTTCCCGGAGCCCTCCTCGCGCTCGCGGTCGCGGCCGTGGCCACGGTTGTCGGGCGTCTCGTTCCCGTTCTCGGTGCGCCGGTGGCTGGCGTGCTGCTGGGCGTCATCGTGGCCGCGGTAGCTCGTCCGGCCCACCGGCGCCCCGCGCTTACAGTCGGCTTCAGTCTCACCGGAGGCCTCGCGCTGCAGGTGGCCGTGGTGTTGCTCGGCACGCAATTGTCACTGGCCAAGGCGTGGGAGGTGGGTCAATCGGCGCTGCCGGTGATGGCGGGGACACTCATTGCGTGCTTTCTCGCGGTCAAGCTGCTCGGCCGGCGGATCGGTGTCGACGGCGACCTGCGGACCCTGATCGGAGTCGGCACCGCAATCTGCGGCGCGTCGGCGATCGCCGCGGTCACGCCGGTGCTCAAGCCAAAACCCGCCACCATCGCCTATGCCCTGTCCACCATCTTCTTCTTCAACATTGCCGCCGTACTCGTTTTCCCCGTCCTCGGGCACATGATTGGCATGGGGCAGCACGCCTTCGGCGTTTTCGCCGGCACGGCGGTGAATGACACATCCTCCGTGGTCGCCGCGGCCGCCGCCTACGGCACCGACGCCACCCAGACCGCAGTGGTCGTTAAGCTGACCCGCGCCTTGATGATCATCCCAGTGGTGCTGGTCGTGGCGGCGCTCGCAGCCCGCCGCCAGCGGGCCGAAGGCGGCACGACCCAAACTCGGCCCGGCATCCTTCGCCTGGTTCCCTGGTTCCTCGTCGGCTTTGTTGCCATGGCAACTCTCAACTCCGTGGCACCGTTACCGCTCGGCGTGCACAACGTGCTTTCCACCGCATCGCTGTTCCTGATCACCTGGGCACTGGCCGCGATCGGCCTTTCCACCGACCTGCGTGCGCTGCGTCGCACCGGCTGGACCCCGCTGCTCTTCGGCGCCTCCCTGTGGATCGTCGTTTCGGCCACCAGCCTCGGCATCCAGGCACTCACCACCGGCCTGGGCTGAGGTCCGGAGGGCGAGATCGCGACCGTGCTTATCGCTGGTGGCATCCGCCCAGGACGTCGAGCTCGACGATCCCAACCGATCTGCATTGCCAACGGTGGTTTCCACAGCGACGGCTGCGACTGACCCGCCGACACCAGCCCAAGCAGGTGCGCGAGACTGGACGCGTGCACGCCAGCGCAGATGTCACCACGACGCGGCGACGACCGCGGGATCGTCGGGAGACAATCGTTCGCGTCGCGACTGCGGCATTCGCCGAACATGGCTATCACGCCGCCTCGATGGCGGGCATCGCCACCGAGGTCGGCATCTCCTCGACAGCGTTGTACCGGCATTTTCGCAACAAACAAGACCTGCTCGGCCAATGTCTGCTGACGGGTTTGGACACCGCCCTGTCACGGCTGTCGGCCGCACGCAGCGCGGGGGACTCGGTGCTGCACGAATTGACCGTCACGTGCCTAGAGCTGCGGGGTCTGCCCCGGCTGTGGCAATTGGAAGTGCGAAACCTCTCCCCCGCAGATCGGGTCTCGGTGCTCACTCGGGTGGTGCGGTTGTGCCGCCTCTTGCGGGAATCAATTGCAGCGCAACGACCAGACCTCGACGCGGCGGATGTCGAGTTGCTGGCCTGGTGTGTGCTTTCGGTGGCGGTCAGCCCCTCGTACCATCGAGTTCAGTTGGCGCAGCGGACCTTTGTGGAATTGCTCGACGGGATAATCGCCTCGGTCGTCGACGCGGCAATGTCGGGTGAACCTGATGGGGTCAGTTCTCGGCGCCGAACCGCAGACGCTGGCATGGTCATGGACTCGGTTCTGCGCCCGGAGCGCATGGTGAGCGCCGCGGCGCGGTTGTTCAACAGCTATGGATACGCGGCGGTGGGCATCGAAGACATCGGCGCGGCGGTAGGCGTGTCCGGGCCGGCCTTGTACCACCACTTCGCGAGCAAAGCGGACATGCTCAACGAGATCATTGAGCGCAACGATCAGTGGATCAAGCTGTACATCTCGCGGGCACTCACCGAATCCGACACCGCGAGCGACGCATTGCGCCAGCTGACGCGCTACTTCGTGAACTTCGCCGCCGATGAGCCGGACGTGGTCGGCACCTCGCTCAGTGAGGCCGGACATCTCCCCGCCGAGCAGGCCGCTCGCTACCAGCAAGCGCACCGCGAAGGCATCAAACGGTGGGCGCGGATGCTGGTCGCCGTCCGGCCTGAGCTGTCACTGGATCTGGGCCGCGCGCAGGTCCAGGCGTTGACCAGCGTCGTCATCGACGCCGTCCGAAACCCGCGCCTCGCTGCACGCCCGGATCTGCGGACGAGCCTGATCGAGGTCTGCGACCAGATTCTCGGCACCGATGCCGCAGCGGTGGGCTTGCGGGAACCTGGTTAATGAGCGACAACCTTTTCCTCAGTCGGACCACCTTTATGTCACCCAGTCTGCTTAGTCGCTGATAACTTACGGTTGCGTAACGACACGAGCATGCGCGAAGGTATGGCTCACGCGCCGCCGCGGGGCCGGCGCATCGGTTCGCGAAGGGACGTGTCGGTGGGTCACTACAAAAGCAATGTGCGGGATCTGGAGTTCAACCTTTTCGAGGTGTTCGGCCTCGATGAGATTCTGAACTCCGGATCGTTCGGTGACCTCGATGCCGAGACCGTGCGAACCATGCTGGCCGAAGCCGCCCGCCTTGCCGAAGGACCACTGGCCGAATCGTTCTCGGCGGCCGACCGCAATCCCCCGACCTTCGACCCGGCCACTCACGAGGTGCGGTTGCCGGAGCCGTTCAAGCGATCCTTTGCGGCATGGCGCGACGCCGGCTGGTTCCGCGTCGGGCTCGACGAGGCCGTTGGTGGGGTGCCGGCACCGGCCATGGTCAAGTGGGCAATCAGCGAGTTCATCCTCGGCGCCCAGCCCGCGGCATATATGTATCTGACCGGGCCCACTATGGCGCACATCGTGCACAGCATCGGAAACGAAGAACAGAAGCGTTGGGCGAGAATGGCTGTCGACCGCAACTGGGGTGCCACCATGGTGCTCACCGAACCCGACGCGGGTTCGGATGTCGGGGCGGGACGCACCAAGGCCATCGCACAACCGGACGGATCCTGGCACATCGAGGGTGTCAAGCGGTTCATCACGTCCGCCGATTCGGATGACTTGTTCGACAACATCATTCACCAGGTGCTCGCCCGGCCGGAGGGCGCCGGTCCCGGCACCAAAGGGCTGAGCCTGTTCCTGGTGCCGAAGTTCCTCTTCGATACTCATACCGGCGCACCCGGCGAGCGAAACGGGGTCTTCGTCACCAACGTCGAACACAAGATGGGGCTGAAGGCCTCCGCCACCTGTGAAGTCACCTTCGGCGGGCACGGCATACCGGCCAAGGGCTGGCTGGTCGGGGACGCACACAATGGCATCGCGCAGATGTTCAAGGTCATCGAAGAAGCCCGGATGATGGTGGGCACCAAGGCAATCGCCACCCTGTCGACCGGCTACCTGAACGCCCTCGACTACGCCAAGCAACGAGTCCAAGGCGCTGATCTGACGAAGATGACCGACAAGGACGCACCCCGCATCCCGATCATCGGCCACCCCGACGTGCGGCGCTCGCTCATGCTGCAAAAGGCCTACACCGAAGGTCTGCGCGCGATCTACCTCTACACCGCCGCACACCAGAACACCGAAGCAGCGCAACATGTTTCCGGCGCAGATGCCGAGTTGGCCAGCCGGGTCAACGACCTGTTGCTGCCAGTCGTCAAGGGCGCCGGGTCCGAGCGCGCGTATCAACTGCTCAGCGAGTCACTGCAGACCCTCGGCGGCTCCGGTTTCCTACAGGACTATCCGATCGAGCAGTACATCCGCGACGCCAAAATCGACTCGCTCTACGAAGGCACCACGGCCATTCAGGCCCAGGACTTCTTCTTCCGCAAAATCGCCCGCGACCGTGGGGTGGCGCTTGCCCACCTCGCCGGTGAAATCCGCAAGACCACCGACGGCGACATCGGCAACGGCAGACTCAAGAAAGAACGGGAACTGCTCGCCACCGCGCTCGATGACGTGCAAACCATGGCCGGCACACTGACCGGGTACCTGATGGGCGCCGCCAACCAGCCGCGCGAGCTCTACCGGGTCGGCCTCGGCTCCGTTCGCTTCCTGCTTGCGGTGGGGGACTTGATGATCGGCTGGCTACTGATCCGGCACGCCGAAATCGCTATACGCGCGCTCGATGCACAGCCGACACATCCCGAAAAGTCGTTCTACGAAGGCAAACTCGCCGTCGCCGGATTCTTCGCGCGCAACGTGCTGCCGCAACTGAGCGCCACCCGCGAGGTTCTGGCCAACCTCGACGGCGACGTCATGGAACTCACCGAGGCAGCCTTCTGATCCTCGCCGGTAACCAGGAGTGATCGGCACAGCCGTGGCAAGGTACGCGCCGGTTATCGTCAGGTCGGCGCGTTTCGGGTAGCGATTTGGTAGACGTTTCCGAATACGTCGCGCACCATCGCCCGGCGGTCGCCGTACGGCGTATCCCACGGCGCTTCGACTTTCACCGCGCCGGCCGCCAGCGCCCGACGGTACACTGCCTCCACGTCATCCACGTAGATATACAAAAACGCTGGGAAGACCTCCCGCTCGCCTGCCTGCGACACCATCACCAGCGAGTCGCCGATGCGAATTTCGGCAGGCCGGTTCGTTTCGGCATCACCGGTCGCCCTGAAGGCGCTCCGCAAGAATTCGACCGCACCAGCCGCGTCGCTCACCACCATCCGCGGGGTGACGGAATGATATCCAGGCGGCGCAGAAGATTCCGCAGGCATCGGGTAAGTCTGGCACATTCAACCGGAGATCGACCCGCACTAGTTCCGGGATTACTCGACGCCCAAAGGAACTGGATGTCACGCTGATGCACGTTGGTACTGACAACAACTTTCGATCTCGAGTTCAACGACGCCGTCAACCGCGTTCGGAGAGCGGCTAGCAGGTCTGTGTTAGTCGACAGGCCCATTCTCGCGCGATTTTCCAACGTCCATCCTCGGCGACGAAACGCAAAGGACCCGCCGGGCCCATGGTGACGCCGTTGCCGTACTGCACATAACCGGTCGCCGCGATCGCATCCCTACCCAGCGCCTCGACCGATGTGAAGCGCGCGGGTGAGATGCTGATGAACTGCTGGGCCAACGCAATGTTTTTCGAACTCGGCCCCTCGAATAGTTCGGCTCGGTCCTCCACCCGTACTCGGTAATTGCGAGCAGCGTTGAACAAAACGGTCAGCTCGTCAGCGGTTGGCAGCCGCGAAGCCGGTATTGGCGCCGGCGGCGGCGCGAACTGTGTCTCCGCGATGAGAGGTGCGGCAGAGTCGGATTGGGCCTCACCGGAACTACACGCGGACGCAGCGCTGGAGACAACGACGGTCGCGACGACAATCGCGAATGTCGCGGTTGATGCTCGCTCCCCTCTCGGCACATCGCAACCCTAGCGATCTTCGGTCACGTTCTGGCCGGTGTCGCCTGACCGCGGAGTGGCGAGCAGTCGTTCTCGGGCCCAGTCGAGCAGGGGCTTACCTGCTGCAATGGCGGCGGAGCGGCATTGCTCGTATTCCTCGTCATCGAGGGCCAGACGGATGACGTGGCCGATGCCCGGCGAAGGGATTCGAGGATCGTGTGCCGGCAGCCGAGCGGTTATTGCCTGCCGTAGCTTGGACATCGCCACGTCGTGTTCGCGCAGAAGGCTAGCAGCGCCGCCGACGGGTTCGGGAAGTTCGTCGACCTGGCGGATCAACCCGAGCAGCAGGTGCCCGTTGCCGATGTAGTCATGACCGAGGTGCAACGACTCGCGCAGACTGGCTTCGAGGATCGCCTTGGCTTGCGGCGTGAACGGAATGTGTCCGGCTTGCACGCGGTGGTCGCCGCGCGGGTGAGATGTCTCGACCTCGCGCCGAAGCGGTTCGAGTCGCAAACCGAACGATTCCAGCACTTCTGCGCAATCGGTGTCGTCATGCAGCAGTGCAAGTAAGAAATGCTCGGAACCGATTGCGTCGTCTTGGAGCACCCTGGCCTCCTCCTGAGCCAGCACCACAGTTCGACGAGCGGCGTTGGTGAAACGTTCGAACACCGCTCAACTGTCCCTGATGGTCGCTGACCTGACAAGGACGTCAGCAGTCAATTCGCGCGCCGATTACGCACTTCGGGCCTGTTGTAACCGCACCGAACCGACCAGACGGGAAGCGAATTCGCGTACACACTCATCGATCGCACGCAATCCATAGCTACCGCGCCGGGTTTGCAACTTTGAACGCACCACCCGCGTCATCACGACGAAAGGACGAACGCGGCGATGTCGGCTACGACCGCAGCATCGACATGCTGACCGGGCCGTTGATATTCCGCCGGCGTTGAAGCTCCGGTGCCGGCGAAGAACACATGATTGTCGTCGTCATAGACACGAATTTCGACATTTTGCTTGTGGGAAAGAGTTTTTCGCCACCCAGCGAGGTCGTCGGCGACAGTCGCCTGATAGTCGCGGCCGCCTTGGATGACGAGCACGGGTTTGTCCAGAGTCGCTGCCACCGTCGGCGCGTCGTAACTGCGCAGGTCGAGCCAATACGCGGCGGGAACACCGAACGGCAAGTCCGTCTCCGGGGTCTCGGGCGACAGATCAGCACTGTCAACCGTGTCGGCCTGTTTGGTCAGCTTCTCGATGGTGGCCTGCGCAGAGCCGGCATTGGCGGAGTTGAGCGAGGCCAGATATCGGACTTGACGCACAGCGCTGCGGTGCAGCGGGTAGGTTCCGCCGGCCATGATCAGCAGCCCGGCAATGGATTTCTCGGCCTCGGCCACGCGCGGGGCGACCGTGCCACCGAGGCTGTGCCCGAGAACGAAGACCCGCTGCCCGGCTACCCGCAGATGCGCGCGAAGTAAGTGAACACCCGGCGACCGCATGGTGAACGTATTCGTCGGTGATAGTGAAATGTTCGCGTTCGGTCAACTTGTCGCGATGGGCGTAAGTGACTTTGTCGAAACGCAACACCACTACACCGGCGGTCGCTAAGCCCCATGCCAGGTCTTTGAACGGTTTGTTCGGCCCGATGGTCTCGTCGCGGTCCTGGGGTCCCGACCCAGCGAGCAAAATGACGCCCGGATGCTGACCGTTACCGCGAGGCACGGTCAGGGTTCCGGGAACCGCAAGAGCACCAGATCCGACGAGCACCTCGTTTTCGTCGAACGCCTCGGGATCGGCGTAGTCCGGCGGTTGCCATTCCTGCGCTGGGCCGGCCGCGCTAGGTGGGGTCAAGACTAGACCTACCAGGGCTCCGTCAGCGTTGACCGACACGACAACAGTCAACGCGCCGCGCTCGCACGTCACGGGGATTCGAACAGTGCGCACCCCGGGCGCGCCCGCGGAATCAGTGATTGGATCGCCGATGCTGTTGACCGGTCCGAGGCTCTCGACCGCACTCGACCACCCGGACTCCAGCGCGTCAACTGGCAACAAGGTCTGCAACTCCGGTGTCAGCATCCCGCGGACCTGCGCGTAGCGTCCCGACCGCAACATGTCGACGACATTCACGGCTATCGTGACGGGCGCTGTCTGTGCCAAGAGCCCTCCCTAATTGAGGCACGAACCGCCAGCCATGGCGGCGAGGCGCAGGATCGGCCGAATCCGTCGTGTGGGACTTCCCCCGGAGTGACAATACGTCGACAGCGTTTCAGAGGGAGCAAGCCATTACCGTTTTGCACACCGTCGAACCGCCCTATGTCGCGGTGATCTTCACATCGACCCGCACCGACACTGACGACGGTTACGACAGGACGGCGCAGCGGATGAGCCAGTTGGCAGCGCGCCAGCCTGGTTATCTCGGCCATGAATCGGCGCGGTCGGACGGACTCGGAATCACCGTGTCCTACTGGGCAACCGAAGCCGACGCACAGAACTGGAAACTCGTCAGCGAGCATCGCATCGCCCAGGACCGCGGCCGCGACACGTGGTACCGCGACTACAGCGTCCGCATCGCCGTCGTGACCCGGGCCTATGGCATGGACCGGCGATGAGCACGCTGGTACGCATCTTCGTCGGTCTCGAAGTACTTGCGGCGAGCCTTGCTCTACTGTCCGCCACTACGAAGACTCGCGGGTACTACGTCGCCGCCGCTATCGTCGCCGCAATCGGAGCGTCAGCGGCCCTAGCCATCGTCATCGTCGGCGCGACCGGGTGAACGCGCCTCAAGGGTGACCAGCCGGTATCCAATGTCGATACTGGGCAGGGCCAACAAGTCGGCGTACGTCTTTGCCCAACGGCCTGAGTTCAGGTCTTCCCTAAGCCGGTCCAGCCCGGCAGCAACATCCTGTTTCGAGGTGAGCGCGAGCATCGACATTCCGGCCCGCACATTGGGATCGAGATACGCCTCGGGCCGGCGCCAATAGGCTGCGCCGAACCCATCCACGCAGTCGTGCGGCACCGGCACCGCGCTCACGGTGGCGCCAGGAAGCAACCCTTCGAGCCGATCTATCGCCACCGCCAGTCGCGCATCCGTGTCGGCCGCGGCCGGAAGGTAGTCACGCAGGAGCCAGAACTCGCGGGTGACCGTGTGATCCCACGTGAGGATCACGATTCGACGCCGGGCGATACGGCGCAGTTCCGCGAGCCCCCGTTCGAGATCTGTCCAATGATGGATCGTCAGCACGGCCAGCGCAGCGTCAACCGATCGTGTTGCAAGAGGAAGGTTTTCCGCGACCGCCCGCACCGCCGGTGCCGTACCCGGTGGTCGCTGATCAATCATCACTCGGCTCGGCTCGACCGCCACGACTGTGCCGGGCGGCTCATACGATCCCGTTCCCGCACCGATATTGGCAACCGACCCCATACCGTCGAGTGCCTGAGCGATGAGCTGTCCGATCCGTGGATCGGGGCGGCGGGCGCGGGCGTAGCCGTCCCCCGTGTTGTCGTACAACGCCATCAGGCACCCGCCACGAACTCAAAGTGCTTGCCACGCAGCGTCATAGTCTTCACGGCCTCGATGTCCAATGAGGCGGCGGCGAACACGGTGAGCTCGGGTGACGGCGTCCCGCGTGGAACCCTCTCCTCCGCCGCGAGCTCACCGTGCCGCACGGGAGAGTCCGATTTCGCACGTCGGGGGGCCATGAGCGACACCGGTTCTCCCGAATTCACCTAACACCGGTGTCCGTAGATCGACAAGGGTGATCTTGTTGGTGAACCCTTCCGTATGTCCGTCGGCAACCCCGCGTCAGGGCCGAAGCGGACGGCGGAGAGCGGCCGGCCCCTCCGGTTTGGCGATGCTGAACTGCATGACATCGACGTAACCCTTCCGAAACAGCTCTGCGCAACCGGTTAGGTACTTCAGATATGTCTGGTAAGTCTGCTCTGAGGTGATCTTGGCGGCGCGAGTGTGGTTGGACTGCAAGGCCTTCGACCAGCAGTCCAGGGTACGAGCGTAGTGCGGCTGCAGGGATTGGATTCGCTCAACGCGGAAGCCGGCGTCAGTGGCGTAGTCGATGACCCATTTCGGTTCGGGGAGTTGCCCACCGGGGAAGATTTCGTCGAGAATGAACCTGCCGAACTCGAGGAACGATCGGTTGATCGGCAGGCCCCGCGCCCGCAACTCGTGGCGACTGAATCCGACGATCGAGTGCAGCAGCATGCGCCCGTCGGCGGGCAGGATGTTGCGGCAGGTGTCGAAGAAGGCCGCGTAGCGTTCACGACGGAAATGTTCGAAGGCACCGATGGACACGATGCGGTCCA
This sequence comes from Skermania sp. ID1734, assembly GCF_007489285.1. Classification (GTDB taxonomy): domain Bacteria; phylum Actinomycetota; class Actinomycetes; order Mycobacteriales; family Mycobacteriaceae; genus ID1734. The sequence goes on along the minus strand of NZ_VLIY01000006.1, from coordinate 34,585 downwards.
CCGGTTCATTGAACTCTTCCCAGCCTGCCAAGCGCACCTCGGCGCTGCGGGCCGTGTTGGTGCGTTCATCGAGCAAGTCACTGGCGTAGCCCTGCTGGTTGTGGCTCAGCGTCAACCCGATCACGTTCACGTCGTAGTTCTCGACCGCGCGCAGGAGGGTCGACCCCCAGCCGCAACCGACATCGAGCAGCGTCATGCCGGGTTTCAGGTCACACTTTCCCAGGGCTAGATCGATTTTGGCGAGTTCGGCCTCCTCTAGGGTCATGTCTTCGCGTGCGAAATAGGCGCAGCTGTAGGTGCGCGTCCGATCCAGAAACAGCGCGAAGAAATCATCGGACAGGTCGTAGTGGGATTGCACGTTCTTGTAAAACGGCACAAGTCCAGCCATCAGCGGATCCCTTTCCGGCACACGCGTTCCGGTGCCATCACCTGCTAGGCGTGCTTGGTGCTGAGGAAGACACGAGGTGCCCGCCGAGATAGTTCAGCTCGCCTGGCCGCACAACGCTGAACGATCTCCGGATGATTACCGGTGAAGGAATCGGTACAGCGCGACCAGAAGCCCGATGACGACGAGCAGATACACAATCCGAGACACGACATAGGCGATGACGAAGTACCCGCTATGGTCACCGAGCCCGATCACCGACCCAATGGTGCGGGCGTCGGCTCCTTCGGCAAAGACAAGCGGCACCACCCATAGACCCACGTTTTCAGCGTAGCCACGCCGCTCTGGGCTTCGCAGCACTCGCTGCTATCGCGTCTTCCCTAGTCAACCGATCCGCTCGGCCAGGGACACAATGATTCCCTCCGGTCCCCGCACGTAGGCCATGCGCCAAACATTCTCGTACTCCCCCACGCCGCCAACGAGCCCGTAGCCGTCCGCTGCCAACCGGTCGACAATCGCTTGGAGATCGTCCACCTCGAACGCCACGTTGCGCAGTCCGAGCTCGGTGGACATCGCAGCGGGTGAGCCTGGCTGATGATCTGGGCGGATGAAGCTCGACAGCTCCACAGCAGCGCCTCCGTCGGGCGGGCGAAGCATGACGATCTCGCTGCGCGAGTCGGGTATCCCGATGACGGTGTCTACGAACTCACCCTCGATCGCCATTCGGCCCTCGATTTCGAGACCTAATCCGACGAAAAATGCTGTGGCCCTGTCGAGGTCCGCGACAGTGATACCGACGTGGTCGAGGCGTCGTACGTGTGGCATGAGCGCACTCTACAGTTCTCGCCCTGCCGGATTCTCCCGAAACCAGGGCTCGGCCGCGCCGCAACTCTGCTTTGAAAGGCGCTGCCGATCACCTAATCGGAGTTTCGTTCTTGACCTGCAATTTTCCGCGGTGCAGCCTGTTGCTGCCGACCCGCAAATAACGCCGCGACCGGCAACGTCTGGGCGAAAGGTCAGTTAAACGAGTTCAAAACGGCGAAAATTCGGTCCGCGACACGGTACCTGCCATCCGAGAAGGTGTTGACATGGGAGGCTCGAACATCCATATGGCGTTCGGTGGGTTCCGGACGGACTTGCCTCCGGGGCTGCAGGAGTATCTGCTGCAAGCGCGCCAAATGCAGGCACTGGCGTTCGCGGTGCACATCCCGCTGGTGTGCTTCGGGATCGCATTTCCCGCAATGATCCTGTTCACCGAATGGCGATATCTGCGCACAGGTGATCGTCTCTACCGCACCCTCGCCAGGCGCTGGACGCGCATAATGGCAGCGCTGTTTGCCATTGGTGCCGTCACCGGAACGATTTTGTCGTTCCAGATGGGCTTGTTGTGGCCCAACTTCACCGGCACGTTCGGAGGCGTGTTCGGCCTCGGTTTCGCGATCGAGGGATTCTCGTTCTTCGCCGAGGCCATCTTCATCGGCATCTACATATACGGCTGGGACAACTTCAGCCCGCGGGCGCATTTTCTTTCCGGCATTCCGGTGGCAATCGCGGGATTCACCGGATCGTTCACCGTCATCTCGGTCAATGCGTGGATGAATCACCCCTCCGGGTTCACGATGCGGAACGGCAGCGTCGAGGACGTGCAGCCGTGGCGGGCGTTGTTTGCCAATAGCTTTCTGTGGCACGAGTTGGTGCACATGTATCTGGCCGGCTTCATCGTGACGGGGTTCATCCTGGCGTCGGCCTATGCCGTGTCGCGGTTGCGTGGGCGCTGGGATCGCTACCACCGCACCGCTTTTGCCATCCCGTTCACGGTGGCAGCGCTTGCTTCGCCGGTGCAGGTTCTGATCGGGGACTGGGCCGCAAGAGATGTGGCGGATTCGCAGCCGATCAAGTTGGCTGCGTTGGAGGGGTTGGGCCACACGACCAGCGGCGCACCCATTCACGTGCTCGGCTTCTACACCGACGGCGAGGTGCGCTACGGCATCGGAATCCCAAAAATGCTGTCTTTTCTAGCGTTTCACAAATTCAACGCCACCGTCGCCGGTCTCGACAAGATACCCACCATCGATGCACCGCCGGTGAACGTCGTGCGCATCGCGTTTCAGTCGATGGTTGGCATCGGCTCCGCACTCGCTCTGCTGGGGGTGATCTATTTGATCGTCTGGGCGCGGCGTCGGCGTCTGCCCAACTCACCCTGGTTCTTTCGAGCGGTGGTTCTTGCCGGGCCGGCATCGTGCGTGGCGTTGATCGCTGGCTGGGTCACCACCGAGGTCGGCCGCCAACCCTGGGTGGTCTACGGCGTGATGCGCACCGCTGACGCTGTGACGGGAGCCGGCGGCATCCCGGTCGCCTTCGGCGTGCTCGTGGTGGTCTATGCCGGTGTTGCCGTAGCGACCGCCTGGATTCTGCGTCGGCTCGCATCGAATCCAATCGACGATGGCGACGAGTCCGCTCCCCCGGTCACCGGCAGACACCGGGCAGCGGTCGTCGTACCGAGTCAGGGCGGTGCGTAATGGCGCTCTACGACGTGCCGATGGTTTTCGTGCTGATCGGACTGATCGCCTACACGGTGTTGTCGGGCGCCGACTTCGGTGCCGGGCTATGGCAACTGACCGCGGGCAAGGGCCCCAAGGCCGCCGCGCTCCAGGAGCACGCCCACCATGCCATCGCCCCCGTCTGGGAAGCGAACCACGTCTGGCTGGTGTTCGTGCTTACCGTCTTGTGGACGACGTACCCGGTGGCGTTCGGGTCGATCGCGTCCACCTTGACCATCCCATTGTTCATTGCCGCGGTTGGCATCATCTGCCGCGGCGCGACCTACGCACTGGACGCCGGCGCGGCCAACGACAGAGAGCGCCGCGCGATCGACGCAGTGTTTTCGGCGTCGTGTGCCTTGACCCCATTCGCGATGGGCACTGCGGTGGGCGGCATTGCCTCCGGTCGAGTACCCGTCGGCAACGCAGCCGGTGACCTTTTCACGAGTTGGCTCAACCCGACCTCCGTGTTGGTCGGCATCCTCGCCGTGGTGCTGTCGGCGTTTCTCGCCGCGGTCTACCTCGGCGCGGACGCACAGCGCATCGAGGAATCGGATCTGGTGCACCGCTTCCGTTGGCGCGCACTGGCTTCCGGAGTAGTTGCCGGGATTGCAGCGGTGGCCGGACTGCCGATTCTGCACGCCGACGCCCCCAGTCTGCTGGACGGCCTGCTGCGCGGCGGCGGGCTGGTCGCTTTGATCGTCTCCTGCGTGTGTGGGCTTGCCAGTCTGGTGCTGGTCTGGGTTCATCGGTTCGCGCCGGCCCGCTACACCGCCGCGGTCGCAGCCGCGGCCATCATCGTCGGCTGGGCCGTGGCCCAATACCCGGTTCTGTTGCCCGGACTCACCGTCGAGGATGCCGCCGCTCCCGACAGCACACTGATCGCGGTGACGATATCGGTGTTGGCCGGTGCCGTCCTGCTTCTCCCGTCTCTGGCACTGCTGTTTCGGCTGGACCTGCGCGGCCGATTCGACGTGACACCACAGCACCCGGACCGGTCGTCCGTGCAGCAGCCGCCCGCCCGGCCGGAGACGCCATCCGGCAGTTGGTTCTCGCTGTCGACCCGCGTAGCGATCGCGTGCCTGCTCCTTGGGGTCGGCCTGCTCAACGTTGCCGATGCCGCCTGGGCGCATGCCGTGGGCGTGGTTGCGTTGTTCGGTTTTGTCGTCTCCGGTCTGGCGGCCGTCAAACCGGAAGTGATCGCAGCAGAGTCCGACAGCGGGGAGGTCCAGCACCACTGAAATTCGCGAAGCTCGAATCCGATCGGCGCTATTGCCGCTGACCTTTCAGGCCACCGATATCGAGCGACGGCGGTGGCGCCTGTTGGCCCGAGCCGTCCGAATCGTCGGCGGCTTCCTCGGCGTTCTCCCCATTCGCGACGATGTCGCCGTCACGGAAGAGAATCCCACGGGCTATTTGTCGCCACTTGGGCGTCGCGCGCAGCAGGAACTCCAGATCCATGCTGAAATGCTTGAACTCCTCGGTCAACGCGTTGGCCATGATCGCGCGCGAGGTCTCATCCGGCTCGACCGCCATGCGTTGCGAATACCAACTGATCGCCTCGGCTTCCTCGGTGAGGTTTGCGCACATCCGCGCGAAGGTGCGCGTCCGCGCAGGCAACTCCGAAGCCGGCTCGTGGTACTGCTCGAAGCCCATAAGGTCCCTTCCGCCGCTGGCTGACAGGTGTGCGCGAGGGTTTCCCAGCACGGGCGGAGTTCAAGCATTTACAGCGATCGCTAGCACGGGCAGCCGAACACCCGGAACGACATCCCAGTCCCGTTCCGGCACCCGGGCGAAGCCGAGCTTTCGATACAGGCGCTGGGCATCGACCATGGTTTCCATGGTGGAGATGACCACTGCCGCATAGCTTTCGGAACGGGCGACCTCCAGCACACGCCGCACCAGCATGGTGCCGATGCCACCACCGCGCACCGATGTGTCAACCGCCAGCATGCGGAACTCGAGCTCATCCGGACGTGCCAGTGGCGCGTAGGCCGAACCGGGCCGCGCAATGGTCACAGTGCCCACGATTGCGCCATCGAGTTCGGCAACCAAGATCTCGGCGGCCGCTGCGCGCGCGGCGGTATCGGCCAGCGTCGCGGCGTAGGGCTGGTTCGCTGGAATGAACCCTCCGCCGACGTAGACGTCCGTGATGAGTTGGCCGATCGCCGCACCATCCTCCGATCGCGCGGTTCGTACGGTTACGACACCCGATTGTTCGACGCTCACTTCTTCAAGGTAGCGACGTGGACGGGCGCCTTCTCGCCCCAGCAGATCGCGCGCCTGCCTGTGCATTTGGATGCCACACCCAACTACGGACAGCAACCTTTGGTGCCACCAACAAGAATCTCGAATCTCCTGGCCGCGGTGCGGTATCGACGTAGCATCGCTGGCATGGCAACCGAGAACAACGTCATTTTGCTGACGTGGCAGGTCCCTCAGCCGTGCAAAGCTCCTGAGGCATACCGTTTGCTCAGCGACCTGGGCAGCACTGGCGCGATCGACGTGCTCGGAGTTGCGGTGATCGAACACGTCAGCGACGGCCAGTTCGCGTTCCGCGACGATGCCGGCAAATCAGTGCCTCTCGACGAGTTCGGTGACACCGCGCTCAAGGACGTGCTGAAAACCCTGGACGGACCACTCGGCCCGGTAATCGCCGCGTCCGCCGATACGACGAGCGCCGACGGTGCCAATGCCAGTGCTGATGACGTGCACAGTCCGGCCCATTGGAGCTCGCTCACGGAGATCACCAAGCGACTGCATCCTGGCCGGCCGGGGGTGATCGCTCAAGTGCAGATCACCGACCGTCACCCCATCGACAAGATAGTCTCGGACACCTACTCGAGCATCATGCGGATCCATGAGCACGACGCGCTTCGGGAGATCCGCGCCGCCAAGCATTCTCACGAACTGCGAGCGGCGGAGGCCGACGTCGACAAGGCCGTAAAGCACGAGGACCACGCCGGGCATCACATCATCGACAAGATCAAAGAAAAGTTCAGCTGACGCGAACTCGCGGTCGGGGCTTCAGAGCGCGAGTTCGATGGCTTCTCGGTTGGACCGAATGAACTCGATGTCGGAGCGCAGCAACTCCGCGAACGGGGCTACCGATGCCGCATCGTCGGGCGACGCGGCGATCATCTGCTCGGCGGCCTCCTCGATCCGATCGCAGATCTCGTCGGCGAATCCGGCCCGATGGGTCAACCCATAGGCGTCGAGGAACAGTCGCAGGCGGCGGGCAATGTCCGGCTGGTGTGTCCATCCGCGGTACCGCGCGTGCTCCGGCGCATGCATGCCGACGACGTGCCACGCCGCGTAAGCGAGATCCTTGCGACGCGTGGTCGGTCCGGCGTTGTCCCAGTCGATGATCGAATGGAACCGCCCGGCGGAATCTGCAACAAGGTTGGCCAGGCTGACGTCGTTGTGGCCGATGATCTCCCCGGGCCGCAACCCACGGCGGCCGCCGCGCCAGGTCAGTTCGGTGCTGGGACGGAAGCTTTCTACGGCGTCATGGAATCGCCGAATCAAACGCGCTGCACGCACGACGTTCGCGTCACTGCGGCACCATTCCGGCCAGCCGTTCGCGCTCGCACATGTCTCCCCGTCGATGAACGTCAGCACCTCGCGGCCGTCACTGTCGAGGCCGAGAACCCGGGGCGCGCCGTCGAATCCGACCGATTCGAGGTGACGCAGCAGTTCGTGTACCGCGGGAGTCCACGGTCCGGTCTTGCGGCGAACGGTGCCGCCATGCCGGTAGACCGCGCCACCCCAACCGCCGTGCAGGCACTCGACTCGCTGTCCCCGGCGGGCAGAGGTCGCATCTTTGGGTCGCCGCTGCGCCAGTTTCGCTGAGTGCAGGTCCAATCGGGACTGTGTGGCAACCATAATGCTCTCTCCGCCGGAGTCGTGTGTTTGTTCCTGCCTTTAACGCTATGGAGTGAGCACCGTCGGCAGGAGGTTCGAAAAGGCAGGAAAGTTACTAGATGTGGCAAGCGGTGAGCCATCGGAGTCGTAACTCCATTACCGTCGTTAACTTGTGATGGTCGATCAGTTCAGCCTCTCCGGCGCCTGGAATTTCCGTGATCTCGGTGGCCTGCGCACCGACGACGGGCGCACGGTCAAGCCGGGGATTTTGTTTCGGTCATCGGAACTGTCCGGCCTCGACGCGGACGGGCAGCGCAGACTGCTCGAACTCGCTGTCACCGACGTAGTCGACCTGCGCAGCAGCGACGAAATCGCCTACAACCGCCCCGATGCGTTGCCGGACGGGGTGACGCTGCACTCCACCCCTGTGCATGACCGCGACCATCAGGAGGCCGCGCCGCACGAACAACCCCGCAAACTCACTCCGGAGGTGGCCGAGGCCGCGCTCGAACACGCCTACACGCGGTTTCCCGTCCTCGAGGGCGGACAGCAGGCGTTGGCGTACGCGATCCGGCTCGTCGCCGACACAGACGGCGGCGTCCTTGTTCACTGCGCGGCCGGCAAGGATCGCGCCGGCTGGATTTTGGCTGCGCTCCTGCGCGCCGCAGGGGTCAGCGAGGCCGACGTCCTCGACGACTACCTGCGCAGCAACGACGCGATCGGACCACTGCGCGAGATCGTCATTGCGCGAAATGGCGATCTGACCCAGGTTTCGGACAAGGTCCTGGGCGTGCACGAGGATTTCATCCAGGCGGCCTGGCGCGTAGTCGATGACGCATATGGCGGATTCGACAATTACCTTGCCGCGATCGGTGTCGACGAGGACGATCTCGTGCGACTGCGCGCACGACTCCTCGACTGACGCTGCATTTCAGCTGAGCCCGCCGTCAGCGGTGAGCAGTTCGTTGCACCATGCCCCATGCGGCGGTCGCGACGAACAATACGATCCCGATGATCGCCAGCCACACCAGGCCTTTGATTACAAACCCGGCGACGGCGCAGGCGACCCAGATGAGCAGCAAGATTCCCAATATCGTCAGCATCGCCACCGAGTACCCACCCAGGCATCTACGCAATCGCGACACCGCCGCCGAAGGTTTCATATCCCCGTCCGTGGTTATGCCGGGGTGTGGGTGCGAGCGGCTTCCGGAGGTCTTTCGCGCCAAGGCTTTGCCGGTTGAGAATTCCAGCCGGCCAAGCCGGCTTATTGCCGCGGTGCGATGGTGCGACTGTCACCGCGGAACTCCGCGACCACCTCGCCGTCGCGGCTGACCGCAACGTCGTAGATCCCGTTGCGCCCGAACCGGGCCCGCTCTACGGCATCCGCGATCAGTACGTCGCCCTCGTGCGTCGGCCGCAGGAATCGGATATCTGCCCGGGCGGCAACAGCTGGCTCGTCATAGCTGTTGCACGCCAACGCAAATGCAGTGTCGGCCAAAGCGAAAACGAAGCCGCCGTGGGTGATCGCGTGACCGTTGACCATGGACGCGGTGACCCGCATGGATACGCGCGCGCGGCCCGGCGACAGGTCGAGTAGTTCGATGCCCAACTCCCGCGACGCAACGTCACTGGCGAGCATCTCCGGGGCAATCACCGCTCGTCCTGGGTGAACATCGTGACGCCACCGGTGGCAAAGTTGGCCACATCCTTGCCGGCGCGACGCATTTCCTCGGATGCCAGCGCGGTTTGCAGCGCCTCGGCTGTTGGAAAACGCATGTGCGCCACTGCGTAGTACGGCGGTTGTGAGCCGTCGAGCGAACTGCACTTGCCCCAAACGATCTCACTGAGCCCCGGAATTTGTTTGGCGATGGGAATGTGTGTCTGTTGGTAGTACTCGTCGAACGCGGCCGGGTCCGTCGGCTCTCCGTAGCAAACCACAACTCGATGGCCCATCATCTACTCGCTTTCCGGTTTGGCAACGAGGGTGAGCACGTCGTAGCTGGCCGCGACCTCGTCGTTCTGATTGGTTACCACCGCGTCCCAACGGACTTCACCGTAATTCGCGGAGGTGCGTGGGGTGATCGACTTGGCCGTCAACGTCACGGTGAGCGAGTCGTCGGCCTTGACGGGGGTGAGGAACCGCAGATTGTCGACGCCGAAGTTGGCCAAGACCGGGCCCGGCGCCGGATCCACGAAGAGTCCGGCCGCCAGCGACACCACCAGGTAGCCGTGGGCGACAATGCCGCCGAACAGCGGGTTGGCCGCCGCCGCCTCCGGATCGGTGTGTGCATAGAAGGTGTCGCCAGTGAATTCCGCGAAGTGTTGGATGTCGGCGCGGGTGACCTTTCGGGGGCCCCCGACGATGGTGTCACCGATGCGCAGTTCGGCCAGGTTCTTGCGGAACGGATGCACGTCGGTGACCGTGCGCGCAGTACCCGGGTACCACCGATTGCCCACTGCCGTAAGTATTTCCGGCGTGGCCTGCACGGCGGTGCGCTGCATGTGGTGCAACACCCCGCGGATGCCGCCCAGTTCTTCGCCCCCGCCGGCGCGGCCCGGGCCGCCGTGCACCAACACCGGCAGGGGTGAACCGTGCCCGGTGGATTCCTTTGCGTCGTCACTGTTGAGTACGAGGATTCGGCCGTGGTAGGGCGCGATGCCGAGCACGATGTCTCGGGCGAGCGCGGAGTCCTTGGTCACCACCGACGCCACCAGGCTGCCCTTGCCCAGTGCCGCCAATTCGATCGCCTCGGCGGTGCCCGAGTAGCCGATGACGGTGCTGACCGGACCGAAAGCTTCCACCTCGTGCACTTCCGGAGCGCGGGAATCTTTGGCGCGCAGCAGAACCGGGGACATGAAGGCCCCGGCCTCGGACGAGATGTCCAGGCTGCCGTAGACGATATCCGCGGATTTGCACAGCTTGCGCACCGACTCGAGCACCTCGTCACGCTGATCGGTGCTGGCGAGCGCACCCATGGTCACGCCCTCCATCTCGGGGTTACCGACGACGACTCGAGACAGCCGCTCGCTCACAGCGGAAATCACGTCGTCCACCCGGTCCACCGGCACGAGCGCGCGTCGGATGGCAGTGCACTTCTGCCCGGCCTTGGCGGTCATCTCGGTGACCAATTGCTTGACGTACAGGTCGAATTCGGGCGTACCAGGTGCGGCGTCGGCGCCCAGAATCGAGGCATTCAGGGAATCGGCCTCGGCCGTGAAGTGCACACCCTCATTGAGCACACTCGGATGAGCCCGCAACAGCGCCGCGGTGGCCGCCGAGCCGGTGAACGCCACGGAGTCCTGGCCGCCGAGGTGATCGAGCAGATCCTGGGCGCTACCGGCCAGCAGCTGTACGGAACCTTCTGGCAACAGGCCGGATTCGATGATCCTGCGAAACACCAACTCGGTCAGATAGGCGGTTTGACTCGCCGGCTTGACGATGGACGGTACGCCGGCGAGGAAAGCGGGTGCGAGCTTCTCCAAGAAGCCCCAGACCGGGAAGTTGAACGCGTTGATCTGCACGGCAACACCACGGCGCGAGGTGTAGATGTGCTGACCGAGGAACGTGCCCTGCTTGCCCAGGCGCTCGACGTCGCCGTCCAGAATGATTGTGTCGTTGGGTAGTTCCCGCTTGGCCTTGCTGGCGTAGCTGAGCACCGTGCCGATGCCGCCGTCGATGTCGATGGCCGAGTCACGCTTGGTGGCGCCGGTTTTGACGGACAACTCGTAGAACTCGTCCTTACCGCTCATCAGAGCAAGGCCGAGCGCCTTCAACGCCGCGGCACGCTCATGAAACGTCAGTGTGGCCAGCGCCGGACCGCCCACCGTCCGCGCGTAGTCGACCATGCCCGCGATGTCGAGCCCGGTCGAGGAGATCCGGGCGACCTCGCTGCTGTCCACCGCATTCAGCAATGCTGTGCCCGCGTCGGTAGCGGTGAACCAATGCCCGCCCGCATAGCTTTGCAGAAGTCTGCTCACGATCTCTCCATCCTACCGTCCATTCGGTCGGTAATTACCATCCCGCAGGACCCGCCAGGTTGTCAAGGGAGGTTCAGCTCCGGCGCAGGCCCTCGAACGTGATCGCCACGACGGCATCGGCGATGTCGTCGACCGAACCGCTCGACCGTGGCCGGTACCACTCGATGAGCGAGTTGACCGTGCCGAACACCAGTCGGCTGATCAGCGCCGGGTCGATATCAGCCCGCAGGTCGCCCTCGTCGACGGCCGCTACGACCAGATCGGAGACAACCGCGTCGAACTCGCGGCGGCGGGCAAGCGCCTGGCGTTCCACCTTTGTGTTGCCTCGCACCCGCAACAGCAGAGTCACGTAGGGCAACTCGGCCACCAGCACTTCGACGCTGCGACGCACCAGGTATTCGAGCCGGTCAACGTAGCGCCCGGTGGTGGCGCCTTCCTCGGTAGTGACCGCGAACAGCGCATTCAGCGCCCGCGACAACGCCAACTCGAGCAGTTCGGATTTGCCCGACACATGGTGGTAGATCGACGACTTGGTGATACCGAGTCGGCTTGCAAGCACCTCCATGCTGGTGCCGTCGTAGCCCTTCTCGTTGAACACCTTCACCGCAACAGCCAAAAGCGAGTCCAGGTCATACCCGGGGCGTCCGGGTAGCCCGGTCCTGCGAGTAGGTCGCGCCGTCGTCATACCCGCCATCTTCGCAGGCGTGCAGAGAAAACATGAAGCATTGGCGTTCAAAGTCTTGATTACCGACCGAAGATTCGGTTAATAATAGAAGGCATGCAGACGCCCGTGGTCGACGTTGAGGAGCTTCCCGACCGCTATGTGGTCACACTGAACCGCCCAGAGCGTCGAAACGCCATCGACACGGACATGATCGGCGAACTGCATGCCGTCTGCGGGCGGGTGGAGGACAACCCCAAGCCGGTCTTGCTCACTGGAGCAGGCGATCACTTCGCCGGGGGTGCGGACATCGCAGCACTGCGGGACCGACACCGTGATGACGCCTTAGCCGGGATCAATCGCAACCTCTTTGACCGCGTCGCGCGACTGCCCCTGCCCACGGTGGCCGCCGTGAGCGGGTACGCCCTCGGCGGCGGCGCCGAACTCGCCTACGCCTGTGACATTCGGATTGCCACCAGCACGGTGGTTTTCGGAAACCCCGAACCCGGCCTCGGCATTATGGCTGCTGCCGGAGCGAGCTACCGCTTGCCGGAATTCGTCGGCATGTCGGTGGCCAAGCAGGTCTTGCTCGGCGGCCGAACTCTCGATGCGCAGACGGCGTTACAAACCGGCCTGGTCATGCAAGTCACCGAACCGGGCGGACATCTAGCGGCTGCCCACAAGCTCATCGATCGCATCAACCGGTCCGCACCGCTGGCGTTGCGACTGACGAAAACGATCCTGAACGCGCCCGGTTCGCACGCCTTCGCCGACGACCTCGCCCAGGCGGTGCTGTTCGAGACGCAAGACAAACACGACCGCATGACAGCTTTCCTGGAGAAGAAATGACCAACCTTCCCGCATCCATCGGCGTGATCGGCGGCGGCCGGATGGGAGCCGGCATCGCACAATCCTTCGCCACACTTGGCTGCCAGGTGACCATCGCCGAAAGCGGTGATCGTGACGCCGCCCGGCAACGCGTGGCCGACGGCCTCGCCCGCGCGCATGAACGCGACAAGCTCAACGGCCAAGAGCCGGAAGTGATTCTGGAACGGATCACCCTGGTCACCGCCCCGGACCGCCTACCGGGCGAGGCAACTCTGGTCATCGAGGCGGTACCCGAACTGCCCGACCTCAAAAAGGAAGTTCTCGCCGTGGTGGAGAAGGTCCTCTCCCCCGCGACTGTGCTGGCCAGCAATACCAGTTCGATTTCGATAACCGAACTCGGTACCGCATTGTCCGACCCGAGCCGCTTCCTCGGCATGCACTTTTTCAACCCGGTGCCCGCTTCGACCCTGGTGGAGATCGTTTCGGCGCCTGCCACCTCGGCGCAGACCCTCTCCAGGGTCCGCGACTGGGTCAAGGCGCTGGGTAAAACCGAAGTGCTGGTGAATGATTCACCAGGATTTGCCACCAGCCGACTCGGCGTGATGCTCGGTTTGGAGGCCATTCGCATGCTCGAGGAAGGCGTTGCCGACGCCGAATCGATCGACCGGGCGATGGAGCTCGGATACCGACACCCGATGGGGCCACTGCGCTCGACCGATCTAGTGGGCCTTGACGTCCGGCTGGCCATCTCCGACCACCTGGCCGCCACCCTCGGCGAGCGCTTTACGCCACCGCAGCTCCTGCGGGACAAGGTGGCTCGTGGCGAACTCGGCCGTAAGTCCGGTCGAGGCTTCTATGAATGGGAAGGATAGCCCGACTATGACCGCACGCCTCGAGATCAACGACAACCTGGCCATCATCACGCTGGCCCGGCCCGGCGCCCACAACGCGCTCAACCGAGAACTGAAAGAAGCCTTCTTGCAGGCGGTGCAGTCTGTCGCCAAGGACGACGCCGTGCGAGCCGTTTTGCTCACTGCCGAGGGCAAGAATTTTTGTGTCGGCCAAGATCTCGCCGAGCACGTCGACGCATTGCGACGCGACCCCTCGACAGCGATGAACACCGTTGCCGAACATTACAACCCGCTTATCGCCGCGCTCGCGGGCATCGAAGTGCCCGTCGTCGTCGCCATTCCCGGCGCCTGTGTCGGTGCCGGGTTCGGCATTGCCCTTGCGGGCGACATCCGGGTGGCCGGCGAGAAGACCACCTTTGCCACCGCCTTCACCGGGATCGGCCTGGGCAGCGACTCGGGGCTCAGCCACGCACTGGTGGCTGCGTTGGGGCCCAGTCGCGCGGCCGGACTGATGCTGTTGGGCGAGCGCATCACCGCCGCGCAGGCGTTGGAGTGGGGGCTGGTGCACAAGGTCGTCGCCGATGCCGAGGTCGTTGACACCGCACACACGCTGGCCAGGCAGCTCGCTGCCGGTCCGACGGAGGCCTATCGGGAAGTGAAGAAGCTCATCGCCGCCTCGAACACCGGCTTGGCCGAGGCGCTGGAGCGCGAGCGAGCGTCCCAGCAGCACCTCGGCCAGACCCACGATCACCGCGCCGCCGTAGATGCGTTCCTGGCCAAGGAGAAGCCGGTTTTCTCCGGATCCTAAACACTTGCCATATCTCACCGTTTCGGCGCATACTAATTACCGACCGAATATTCGGTAATGAAGGTGGAGGAATGACCACATCAGAGCAGCAACGCGAGTTGGCAGCGGACTTCGAAGCGATCATTGCCGCAGACCAGCGCATCGAACCACGCGACTGGATGCCCGAGGGCTACCGCAAGACACTGATTCGCCAGATTGCCCAGCACGCACACTCCGAGATCATCGGCATGCAACCTGAAGGAAACTGGCTCACCCGCGCGCCGTCGCTGCGCCGCAAGGCCATCCTGATGGCCAAGGTGCAGGACGAGGCCGGTCACGGCATGTACCTGTACTCGGCAACGGAAACGCTGGGGACCGACCGTGGCGATCTGACCAAAATGCTCATCGAGGGCACACAGAAGTACTCCTCCATCTTCAACTACCCCACCCTCACCTATGCCGATGTCGGCACCATCGGCTGGCTCGTGGACGGTGCGGCAATCTGCAACCAGGTTCCGCTGTGCCGTAGCTCCTTCGGCCCCTATGCCCGGGCGATGATCCGGATTTGCAAGGAGGAGTCCTTCCATCAGCGCCAGGGCTACGAGCTGCTGTACACGATGATGCGCGGCACTCAGGCTCAGCGTGACATGGTGCAGGAGTCGGTGAATCGATGGTGGTGGCCGGCGCTGATGATGTTCGGTCCGCCCGATGCGGATTCACCAAACACCGAACAGTCCATGCACTGGCGCATCAAGCGGCACACCAATGACGAGCTTCGGCAGCGGTTTGTCGACATGAGCGTGCCGCAGGCCGAAGCGCTCGGTGTCACCTTCCCCGATCCGGACCTGAGGTGGAACGCCGATCGCGGTCATTACGACTTCGGCGAACCCGACTGGGACGAATTCAAGCAGGTCATCAAGGGCAACGGCGCCTGCAACGTCGAGCGCATCGCCAACCGTCGGGCTGCACACGAGGGCGGGGCCTGGGTACGCGAAGCGGCCACCGCCTTCGCGCACCGCGATCACGAGGAGCAAAACCGATGAGCATCCAGGCCGACTGGCCTCTCTACGAGGTCTTCCTGCGCGGCAAGCGCGGACTCAACCACGTACACGTCGGGTCGCTGCACGCGGCCCATGACCAGATGGCGCTGCGGCACGCACGCGATCTCTACACCCGTCGAAACGAGGGAGTGAGCATCTGGGTGGTGCGGTCGAGCGCCATCGTGGCATCCAGCCCTTCGGAGAAGGACCCGTTTTTCGCGCCCAGCGGGGACAAGGTGTATCGCCACCCCACCTTCTACGAAATCCCCGACAACGTTCCCCACATGTGAGGCGCGAGCATGAATCACCTGGACCATGACAACGCCTACGGTGGCCTCGTCAACGAGGACAGCCACGACAAGTGGGCCTTCGGCACCAGCTTCGACGACCCGTTGGCCGGCGTGGACACCACAGTTCCAGCCGATGTCGACCGCGCCGCGCTCGCGCGTTACTGCCTGATGCTGGGCGACGACGCCCTCATCACCGCGCAACGTTTGGCGCAATGGTGCACCCGCGCACCGGAACTCGAAGAAGAAGTTGCGCTGGCAAACATCGGACTCGACCTGTTGGGTCAGGCGCGGCTGCTGCTGGCCCGGGCCGCCGACGCCGATCCGGCCGTGGTTCCGTTCATCTCGGAAACCTCTCCGGTGCCAGCCGAGGACGCGTTGGCTTTCTTCCGCTCCGACAATCAGTTTCGCAACGTCCGGCTCGCCGAACTCGACAACGGCGACTTCGCCACCACGATCGTGCGGTTGCTGATCTTCAGCACCTGGCGGCTGGCCATTTTCGACCGATTGCGAACGTCGCGGCACCCGGTGCTGGCCGCGGTGGCAGACAAGGGCGTCAAGGAACTGACCTACCACCGCGACTACGCCGCGCGCTGGGCGGTCACCCTCGGTTGCGGCACACCGGAATCCACGCGGCGAATGACCGAGGCATTGGCACTCGTTTGGCCCTATACCGCCGAACTGTTCGGCGCGAGCGCCGACGAACTCATGCTGGCGGAGGTCGGCGTCGCGGTCGATCCACGCGATGTGCGCGAGGAGTTCGACCACGTGCTCCGCCAGGTGCTGCACGCCGCCGAACTGGATGCACCCGCCGGGCGACAGATCGGCACGGTTGGCGGGCGGGCCGGCCGGGACGGATTGCACACCGAGGCGTTGGGCCATGTGCTGGCCGAAATGCAAAGCGTTGCACGGGCACACCCGGAGGGACTGTGGTGAGCGCCAAAGACATCGCCGCCGCCGTGCGCGACCCCGAAATGCCGATGCTGACCCTGGACGATCTGGGCGTGCTCCGCGACGTGCGCGAAAGCAGTGCGGGCACAGTCGAAGTGACCATCACCCCGACCTATTCAGGCTGCCCCGCCATGGCCACCATCCGCGATGACCTCACCCGGTCGCTGCAGGAACACGGCTACCAGGTGCAGATCAACACCCAACTCGTCCCCGCGTGGAGCAGTGACTGGATCACCGCGAACGGGCGCCGCAAACTGCGTGAGTACGGATACTCCGTGCCCGGCCCGGCGCCGGTTCGCCGACTCGGACCGGTTCCGCTGACGCTCATCGCTGCCCCGCGTCGAATCCACTGCCCGCGTTGCGGTTCCGACGCGACCCAACTCGTCTCGGAGTTCGGCGCCACCCTGTGCAAGGCACAGTATCGCTGCCTGAAATGCCTCGAGCCCTTCGATCACGTGAAGGAAATCTGACCTCATGACAACGGCGACAGCATCAACCAGCCCACCGGCACAGCCGCGCAACCGCCCGTTCCACACCCTCGCCGTCGCCGAGGTGGAGCAACTCTGTGACGACGCGGTGGCCGTGCGGTTCGAGGTTCCCGACCACCTCGCCGACGAATACGTCTTCCGCGCAGGCCAATCCCTCGCCCTGCGGCGCACCATCGACGGTGTCGAGCATCGCCGCTCCTACTCGATTTGCGCCCCCGTCGGATCGGCACCGCGGGTGGGCGTGCGCGAAGTCTCGGGCGGGCTGTTCTCGCGCTGGCTGGTGCACGAGGTCAAGGTCGGCGACCGGATCGAGGTCCAGGCCCCCACTGGAAATTTCGTGGCCGAGCCCACGTCGGGCGGCAACCACGTGCTCATCGCGGCGGGCTCGGGCATCACCCCGATGCTCTCGATCGCGGCGACCATGCTGACCAATCCCGAGGCGAAAGTGACACTGCTCTACGGCAATCGGCGCACCCGGTCGGTGATGTTCGCCGAAGAGATCGCCGATCTCAAGGACCAGTTCGGGCCCCGGTTCGACGTCATCCATGTGCTGTCCCGAGAGCCGCGCGAGGTCGAGTTGTTCAGCGGTCGCCTCGATGCGCAGCGGCTGCGCACCATCCTCACCGAACTTGTCCCCGTCGCGGCGATCGATCACTTCTGGTTGTGCGGCCCGTACGGAATGGTCACCGATGCCGAAGCGGTGCTGGCCGAACTGGGCGTCGAGCGTGAGCGCATCCATCACGAACTGTTCTTTGTCGAAGCTGTGCCGCCGCCGCTCGAGACACATCGCGAGCCAGCCATTGCGGGAGCAACGAGCGAGGTCACGATCGTGCTGGACGGGCGCTCCGTCACCGGAACGCTGCCACAGGACGAGACGGTCCTCGACGCTGCCGAACGCATCCGCAGCGATCTGCCCTTCGCCTGCAAGGGTGGCGTCTGCGGCACCTGCCGGGCCAAAATCACGTGCGGGGCAGTAGATATGCGGCGCAACTACGCACTTGAGGACGACGAGGTGGCCGCGGGAATCGTCCTCACCTGCCAGAGCTATCCCGTCAGCGACACCGTGACCGTCGATTTCGACGCCTGAACCTTGGAGCAACAATGACCAGCGTTGTGACGCCACAGCACGCATCGGGATCCGACGACATCGAATTTGCCTCCCGCGACCGGATTTCCGCCCTGCAGCTTGATCGGTTGCGCTGGTCGTTGCAGCATGCGTACGACAATGTGCCGCACTACCGCAGGGCTTTTGACGGAGCCGGGGTGCATCCGAGCGACCTGAAAGACCTGACCGACCTGGCGAAATTTCCCTTCACCACCAAGGCCGACCTCCGCGCGAATTACCCGTTCGGTATGTTCGCGGTACCGCAGACTTCGATCTCCCGCATCCACGCTTCGTCCGGGACAACGGGACTGCCGACCGTGGTCGGCTATACCGCCAACGACCTGAACACGTGGGCGGACCTGGTCGCGCGCAGCCTGCGTGCCGGCGGGGTCAGGCCGTCCGACAAGGTGCACGTCGCCTACGGATACGGGTTGTTCACCGGAGGTCTCGGCGCGCACTACGGCGCAGAACGCCTGGGCTGCACGGTCATCCCCATGTCCGGCGGAATGACCGAACGCCAGATCCAGCTCATAGCCGACTTTGCCCCCGACGTCATCATGGTCACGCCTTCGTACATGCTGACCATCGTCGACGCGATGATCGCCAAGGGCATCGATCCGGCCAGCACGTCGCTGCGGGTTGGCGTGTTCGGCGCCGAACCGTGGACCGAGAAAATGCGCACCGAACTCGAGGCGCAACTCGGCATCGACGCCGTCGACATTTACGGGCTGTCCGAGGTGATCGGTCCCGGCGTTGCCATGGAATGCGTGGATACGAAAGACGGCCTGCATATTTGGGAAGACCACTTCTATCCGGAGATCATCGACCCCGAGACCGGCGAGGTGCTACCCGACGGCGAGGAGGGCGAGTTGGTGTTCACCTCGCTCACCAAGGAAGCGATGCCGATTGTCCGCTACCGCACCCGCGACCTGACTCGGCTGCTGCCGGGTACGGCACGCTCGATGCGGCGCATGCAGAAGATCACCGGACGCTGCGACGACATGATCATCCTGCGCGGCGTCAACCTCTTCCCCACCCAGATCGAGGAACTCATCCTCACCATTCCCGCGCTCGCCCCACAGTTCCAGTGCATCCTGGAACGGCCCGGGCGCATGGACCAGCTCACCGTGCGGGTTGAATCACGCCCGGACAGTAGCGCTTCCGTCAACGCGGAAGCATCGGTGCGGCTGGGCAAACTGATCAAAGACCGCATCGGTGTCACCGTCATTGTGGACGTGGTCGAACAGGGCGGGCTGGAACGCTCGGTCGGCAAGGCCAAGCGGGTGATCGACCGGCGGCCGAAGGACTGAGATGGGCGTCCTCACGACACTCCGCTACCCGCCCCTTCCCAGTACGGCTTGCGCAGCTCACGCTTGAGAATCTTGCCTGCGCCCGACATCGGCAGTGCTGCAACGAATTCGGCGCTTCGTGGCACCTTGTAGTTGGCAATCAGGGCTCGGCAGTGCTCCCGTAATTCGTCCTCGCTGGCTTGCTGGCCCTCTTTGAGCACCACGACTGCATGGACCCGCTCACCCCACTGGGCGTCGGGAACGCCGATCACCGCGCATGCCGCCACCGCCGGGTGCTTGGCCAGCGCGTTCTCCACCTCCGCGGAGTACACGTTCTCACCGCCGGTGATGATCATGTCCTTAAGTCGGTCGACGATGAACACGTAGCCGCGGTCGTCCATGTATCCGCCGTCGCCGGTGTGCATCCAGCCGTCGTGGACGGCTTCGGCCGTGGCCTCCGGTTTGTTCCAGTACCCGAGCATGACGTGATCGCCGAACGCGACGACCTCCCCGACACTGCCACGGGGCAGTTCGTTGTCGTCGGCGTCGACGATGCGCACTTCAGCATGCGGCACTGCGCGACCGGCCGAACGCCGCAATGTCGGATCGTCATGGTCGGTCGGCGACAGCAGGGTGGTGACCGGTGACAACTCCGTCATGCCGTATGCCTGCGTGAACTTCGCGGCAGGGAACACCTTGCGGGCGCGCTCGAGCAGCGACTCGGAGATCGGTGAGGCGCCGTAGAGAAAGTGTTTCACACTGCTGAGATCGACCTCGGCGGCCGCCGGGTCGTCGACCAGCATCTGAATCATCGTCGGCACCAACAACGCGTCGGTGATCTGGTGCTCAGCAATGGCTGCCAACGTTGCGGCCGGCGTGAACATCGGGATGAAGACGTGCGTCGAGCCGACGAGATTGCCGATCGTCCACATTGCGATGTCAGCGAGGTGGAACATCGGAGCGGCGTGCAACATCCGGCCGCCTTGGGAGGCAACGTGTCCGGTGGCCAACGAACCCAAACCGGAGGTGATCAGGTTGTTGTGGCTGAGCATCACACCCTTGGGATTCCCCGTGGTACCACCGGTGTAGAAGATTCCAAGCAGACTGTCTCTGCCGGTGCGCGTATCGGCAACTGGCTCGTGACCCGCGATCAGGTCCTCGTAGCGCAACGCGCCCGCAGGCGCCTCCCCGTCGCCGGTGAATATCACGGTCTCGAGTCTGTCGAAACCGGCGCGCAGCGCGGGAATTGCGTTCGCAAACGTGTCATCGACCAGTAGCACCCGCGAATCCGAATCGGCAAGCGAGTACACGATTTCGGCGGGACTCCAGCGAATGTTGACCGGATTGAGCACGGCTCCGATCCACGGCACCGCAAACAGATATTCGTGGTAGCGATCAGAGTTGAGCCCGAGACAAGCTACCCGGTCACCGGCCCGGACGCCGAGCGCGCGCAACGCGGCGGCCAGACGGGAGATCCGTTCGACAGATTCCGCGACCGTGTACCGGCGGGCACCGTTGATCGTGGCGATGCGCCCTGGGTTCTGCTGCAGAGCCCGGTGCAGCGACTGGGTGAGATACATCGTGCGTCCTTCTATCGACGGTGGCTCGTGAGCGTGCACGTAACAGACCACAGCTCGAGTGAATACGCAATAGGCCGAAGCGCGTCGCATCGTCTGTCGAATACCACCAACGTTGTACTGATCTTCTGTCGCAGCGCGATATGGAGCCAGCCCGCCACCGAACCTATGGTGATGGACACGTTAGGTATTGCGCGGTTATCGAGACAGATCCATACTCCGGCCAACTGATCAGACGGATGGGGTGATCGCCGATGGGTGACGTCCACGCTCGCGCGTACAACACGGTCTGGCAATTCCGCGCAGATACCTGGTGCCGCCTCGAGGAGGCGGCCGACCGGTTGGCCAGAGCCGCCGCGCACAGTGCCGAAATCGACAACCTGGTCGACAACGCGGGACGTCTGGTTGCTGCGCTGGCACCCTACGAGCACTACTGGGCTTTTCCGGGCAATCAGCTATTCGCCAAGACGCAGCGCCTGCTCACCGGCGGCAACTACGACCGGTTCGCGCGGACCGTTGCCCGGATCAACCGGTCCCTGGTCACCGAGTCCTACCGGCGCGGCGACGGCGGTGCGGCCCTGTCCGACGAACACGATCTCCTCGGCACCGACGTCGATCGAGCCGAAGAATCGGTGGCCGACAGCACGCAGCGGCCGTATTTCGAGGTCCTCGTCGTCGAGACCATGACCGAATCCCAGGAACGCGCGCTGCGCAACGAGGTACGCAGTTGGCGGCGGCCCGACGACGACTTCATCTACGAACTCGTCGTGGTCGGCAGCGGCGATGAGGCAGTGATCGCAGCGCGGTTGAACGTCAACATCCAGGCGTGTGTGATCCGGCGCCGGTTCGCGCACAAGTCTGGCCGCGACTTGTCCGCGCTCGCGGAGTTCGTCGACTCGACGGTGTCCGAGGAACTCGCCGACCACACCCCGGAGGAACGCGCGGACATTCTCGCGATGTCCCTGGCGACCGTTCGGCCCGAACTCGACCTGTACCTGATGACCGAGATCGAGGTGGAAGATGTTGCCGGCCAGGTCGGCGAGCACTTCCGCCGCGTCTTTCACGCCCGCGAGGGCTCGCTCGAACTGCACCTGAGCCTGCTGCACGGCGTCGCCGACCGCTATCGGACACCGTTCTTCAGCGCGCTGCGTGAATACAGCCGCCGGCCCACCGGTGTCTTCCACGCGCTGCCTATCTCCCAGGGCAAGTCGATAGTCAACTCGCACTGGATCAAAGACATGGTCGGGTTCTACGGCTTGGAGGTCTTCCTCGCCGAGACGTCGGCGACCTGCGGCGGTCTCGATTCGCTGCTGGAGCCGACGGGCCCGCTGCGCGAAGCCCAGGAATTGGCCGCCAAGACCTACGGTGCCCGACACACCTTCTTCGTCACCAACGGCACCTCGACGGCCAACAAGATTGTGGTGCAGGCACTTGTCGCGCCCGGCGACATTGTGCTCGTCGACCGCAACTGCCATCAGTCACACCACTACGGCATGGTGCTGGCCGGGGCCAATGTCTGCTACCTGGAGGCCTACCCGCTCAACAAGTACTCCATGTACGGCGCGGTGCCGCTGCGCGAGATCAAGTCGAAACTGTTGGCGCTCAAGCGTGCTGGGAAACTTGACCGGGTCCGCATGCTGTCACTGACCAACTGCACCTTCGACGGTCAGGTCTACGACGTCGAGCGCGTCATGGAGGAATGCCTGGCCATCAAGCCGGACCTGGTATTCCTGTGGGACGAGGCCTGGTTCGCGTTCGCCCGCTTCCACCCGATCTATCGCACCCGCACGGGAATGCATGCGGCAGAGTCGGTTCGGGAGCGACTGCGCGATCCCGACTATCGCAAGCGCTATGCCGATTACTTGGAAAGCCACGGCGGCAAGCTGCCCGACGACGATGAGACCCTGCTGTCGACGCGGTTGCTGCCGGACCCGGCGCGGGCGCGGGTACGGGTCTACGCCACCCAATCCACGCACAAGACGATGACCTCGCTGCGGCAGGGCTCGATGATTCACGTCCACGACCAGGACTTCGAGCAAAAGGTGGAGGAGACCTTCCACGAGGCCTACATGGCGCACACCTCCACCTCCCCCAACTATCAGATTCTGGCGTCGCTGGATCTCGGGCGCAGGCAGGCCGCGCTCGAGGGCACCGAACTGGTGCAGAA
The DNA here is from genome assembly GCF_007489285.1 of Skermania sp. ID1734. Classification (GTDB taxonomy): domain Bacteria; phylum Actinomycetota; class Actinomycetes; order Mycobacteriales; family Mycobacteriaceae; genus ID1734. The sequence goes on along the minus strand of NZ_VLIY01000006.1, from coordinate 11,787 downwards.
GCAACTCGAGAACGCAATGCAACTGCGCGATGCGATCGACAACCACCCGCTGCTGAGCAGATACATGCACTGCCTGTCCACCGCCGAACTCATTCCCGAGGAATTCCGACCGTCCGGCGTCGCGCAGCCACTGCGGACCGGACTGCGCAGCATGACCAAGGTCTGGGAGCAGGACGAGTTCGTGCTCGACCCGTCCCGGATCACCCTCTATATCGGCCCGACCGGCATCGACGGCGACACGTTCAAACGCGCGCACCTGATGGACCGCTACGGCGTGCAGATCAACAAGACCTCGCGTAACACCGTGCTGTTCATGACCAATATCGGCACGACGCGCAGCTCGGTCGCCTACCTGGTGGAGGTACTGGTCAAGTTCGTCCGGCACCTCGACAACGAATTATCCGACATGAGCCAGACCGAGAAGGCGCACCACGACCGCGCGGTCGAGCGGCTCACCACCGCAGCCGCCCCGCTGCCGAACTTCAGTGGATTTCACCCGAGCTTCCTGGAAACCGGCAGCAACGGTGGCCCGCCGACCCCGGACGGCGACGTGCGCCGCGCGTTCTACCTCTCCTACAGCGACGACCTGTGTGAATACCTGACACCCGATGAGGTCGAGGACAAGATCGACGCCGGTCGACATGTCGTCTCGGCAACCTTCGTGACGCCGTACCCACCCGGCTTCCCGGTGCTCGTGCCCGGCCAGCTGTTCAGCAAGCAGATCCTGAACTTCATCCGAAAGCTGGACACTCGCGAAATTCACGGCTACCGACCGCATCTGGGCTTCCGCGTCTATACCGACAAGGCACTCGAGATAGCCGACGTGGCCACCCGCAAGCTCGCGGAAAGCCGCAGCATCGCCGGGCAGATCGTCGACGAGCCCTCGGCGAGCATGCCCGCGGCGACCGGCGCGACGGACGGCTGACCACCGCGCTCTCGCTGCCAAACTTCGGGCGGTCGGGCAGCATGAGCTCATGTCGAACCTGTCGATGGCCGAGCCGAGCTGGCGACCGAGCCCGAAGGCGAAGCAACTCTGGGCGATCAACGCCGCGCTGATCTGGGTAGCGCCGATGGTGGCGCAGCTCGTCTGGGGGATTGTCGACCGGCATTGGCTGACCTGGCCGCACGTGAGTGTTTTCCTGGTGACGGCGGTGCTGGCGGCCGCACATATTGGTGCCGTACCGTTTTGGCGCTATGCCGTGCACCGCTGGGAGGTCAGCGACACGGCCGTGTACACCCGCACAGGCTGGTTCGACCAGGAACGCCGCATCGCGCCGATCTCGAGAGCGCAGACGATCGACACCGAACGCGGACCCGTCGAGCGCCTCCTCGGCCTGGCCACGGTCATCGTGACCACCGCCTCATCGGCGGGTGCAGTGCGAATCACCGCGCTGGACAACGCACTCGCGACCAGACTGCCGCGCGTCTCACCGAGATCGCCGATCAGCACCGCGGAGACGCCACGTGAGGAACCTGATTCCGCCACCTGCAACCGACGAGGCTTTTGCGCATGAGCAGGAATTGCCGTGGCAACGGTTGGACAAGCGAATGCTGTTGGTGCACCCCGTCACCGAGGTCGTGCGGGTGGCGCCGGCATTGGTCGTCTCCCTGATCATCGGCAGTCAGCACGACGACTACCGCTGGACGCTGTTGGGCCTGCTCATCGTTGTCTCCCATGCAATCTTGCGGTGGTTCACCACGAGCTACCGGTTTGGCCCCGTACACATCGAGCTGCGCACCGGAGTCTTCCGCAAGCAGCGGCTTTCGGTGCCGCGCAGCCGAATCCGCTCGGTAGAGGCTAAGGCCAGCTTTCTGCACCGAGTACTCGGACTGGCCGTCGTGCACATCGGCACCGGCAGCCACGCCCATCACGAGCACCCGTTCGAGCTGAATGCCCTCGACGCCAAGCTGGTGCCGAAAGTGCGCGCCGCCCTACTGACCAAAGACGCTGTGCCGCAGGAATCCACGAGAGCACCAGCCGACCGCCGTGGTACCGAGATCGCGCACTTTTCGCTGGCCTGGGTGCGCTATGCACCGTTCTCGCTGACCGGGGTGGTCGCCGTCGGCACGATCGCTGGCGTGATTTTCCAGAATGGGCTCGGCCAGCGAATCGCCGATTCTGCCTTCCTTACCGGGGTATTCGGGGCCGCAAGGAGTTTCGGCCTGGTCGCGATGCTGGCCTGCCTGCTGGTGGCACTCCTCGTCTTCGCGAGCGCACTGGCGTGCGTGCGATATGTGCTCAGTTATGGCCGACTGACCGTCATCGACGACGGCACGGTGCTGCATGTCAGCCATGGTTTGCTCACCACGAGGCAGACGTCGCTGGACTCGAGCCGGTTGCGCGGCACCACACTCGCTCAACCGCTGCTATTGCGGCTGGCCGGTGGTGCACGCCTCGACGCCATCATGACGGGAGTTCGGGTGCACGAACACGGCTCGTCCCTGCTGTTGCCGTCGGCCCCGCGTGCCGAAGCAATTCGGGTCTCGGGCACCGTAACCGGCACCCGCACGCAAGATGATGTTCGCTTGGTACATCACGGCCCCGCAGCCACCCGGCGACGGTACGTTCGCGCGCTTTCTCCGGTAGCCATGGCCGCGGCGGGACTGGCGATCGCGTCACGGTATGTGCAAATGCCGAGCTACGCCTGGTGGGCACTGGCCGCCGCGACGCTGACGGCAATCGCAGTCGCCTGGGATCGCGCCCGCGGGCTCGGGCATGCGGTGCTGCCCGGGTGGCTCATCACTCAAACCGGATCATTGGACCGCAAGCGGCACACCCTGCAATCATCCGGAATCATCGGTTGGACCGTGCGGCAGACCTATTTTCAGCGCCGCGCGGGACTGGCGACCGTGATCGCCGCCACCCCCGCCGGCAAAGGCCGCTACGAGGTGGTCGACATTCCAGCCGAGCGGGCATGGCAACTGGTCGACGCGGTAACCCCCGGCGCGGGTGATATCTGGCTGGTGCCCCGTCACTAGACCGCTACCGGATGCTCCTCTGCCGCATCGGGACTGACAACAGGTGGCGGTGTGCGCCGCCGCTCCCACCACCGGCACACGAGATTTGTGATTACCACGTACAGCACCCCGAACAGGATGTCGACGACGTAGTGCTCGCCGCCGTATACCAGCGTGAACGCCATGGCCAGCGGATACAGCGTCAAAATTGCACGCAACCAACGTCTGTGGACGCACGGCCAGATGGCGCCGGCAACCAGCAGCGTGAACGCGAAGTGCAATGACGGCATCGCGGCCACCGAATTGCCGTGTGCCTGTAGCCAGACGGTGCTGGTATCGAGGGGAACGAAGCCGAATCCGAAGCCTGCGACGCGCCGTACCGGTTCGCCGATCACACCGGCCGACGACGCATACCAGGGCGGTGCCTCGGGAAACAGGATGTAGGTGGCCAAACCCAAGTAGGACAAGACAAGTACGCGGCGAATGTAGCGCGCCCACGCTGGACGCGAGCGCACGTACAGGACCGCACCCAACACCCATGGCACGACGAGGTGAGTGGTGTAGACGATTCCGGTAAGCATCGTCCACCACGGCGGGTGCCCGTCCGCGGGCAGTAGATGCTGCTGCAGCCACACCGTCGGGATGGTGCCGCCGAACAGCCATCGATCGGCATTGACGGGCTCGGTCACCCGCACCGGCATGCCCAGTCCGGCAGCAATCCCGCGACTGAGGTCGTATGCGACGAGCGCCGCGATGAGTGGCGCCCAGTCGAGGATCACCGCCAGATGGGCACGCCACGGGCGGTCTATCCGGTAGGCGACGATTCCCCCGACCAGCCATGCGGCCTGATAGGTGCGGTCCGTCGGGATGCCCTTCGTCGCGATGGTGACCACCAGCGCGACGACGTAGAGCACCAGCACGGCGTACCGCACCACCCACCGGGCGGTAGGCGAATTCCAAGAGAGCTGACGGCTGCTCACGGCTCAGCCGCGGTAGCCGGACAGGTCATAGACCGTTGCCGAGCCCACCTTGACTGGCGTGAAGTGCGCGCTGACCCACTTCGAGATCGCCGCATTCGGACCGTTGTTGCCGCCGAATCCATGCTGGCCCGGGCCTCCGTTGGTTTGCGCGATGTAGTAGCGAACCTGATGGCTGGCAACGTCATTGATGAACTCGGGCAACGTCGGCGTCGGGTCGCTGCCGCCGAATCCGCCGATGGCCATGACCGCGGTATTGCTCGACAATTCCAGGCCGGCGGCCGACGAGGAGCGATTGATCGCCGCCGACCACTTGGTGCCGGCCTTCTCGAGCATGGCGGTCAGCTGCGGATTGGCCTGCTGGTCGTCGCCCCAGCCACCGCCGTGATCATCGGATTGCGCCGGACCGACCGTGGGGCCTCCGCCGCTGTGCGCCTGGCCGAGGGTGGCCAGCGTGTACGCGGTCGTACCGGCCAGCGCGGCACAGAGGCCCACGATCATTGCCACGGACCCGAACCGGCGGCCGCGCACCACGCTCGTCGACAGCACCGCGGCGGCCGCGACGACGGTGACGGCGAGAATCGTCCAGCGCAGCCACGGCAGCCAATCGCCGTTACGGTTCAACAGCACGAATCCCCACACGCCAGCCGCCGCGACGAGCCCCGCCGCACCGACGCGGGACCACGTCCGTTCCCGGGTGCGCCACAGCTCATGCACGGCAAGGCCGATGCAGCCAGCGATGGCGGGAGCGATGGCCAGCGTGTAGTACGCGTGCATCATGCCGTTCATGAAGCTCAGGACCAGCCCGTCGACCACCAGCCAGCCGCCGAAAACGATTGCGGCACCGCGCACCAGATCGGTGCGCGGCCGACGGCCACGGCTGACGAGCACGATCACCAGCGACAACAATGCCGCCGGCAGCAACCAGGAAATCTCGAATCCGACCTCACCGGTGAACAGCCGGGTAATGCCGGCGCCCGAACCCATCCCGCCGAAGCCCCCGTGACTGCCGCGGTGTGCCATGTCGGCCCACTGCGTCATGTCCGGCGCCCCAGCACGGTGCTGGGCCGCGTCGCCGCCCGACGGGAAACCGCCGCCGTGGTTGCGTCCGAGGACCCGGGCGAGACCGTTGTAGCCGATGACGAGATTCATGAAGTTGTTGTCGGTGGAGCCGGCCAGGTACGGACGGGAACCGGCCGGCCACAACAAGGTCACTGCGACGTACCACCCCGACGACAGCACGAGTGCGGCCGCGGCACCGAGCAAGTGCGCGATGCGCTTGCCCAGCCCGGTCGGCGCCACGATCAGGTAGGCCAGACCGAGGGCGGGCAGCACCATCAGCCCCTCGAGCATCTTGGCCAGGAACGCGAAGCCGAGCGCCACTCCAGCCAATGCAAGCCAGCGCGCGCTGGCCTTCGATAGCGCGCGCACGGTGCAGTAGGCACCTGCCGTCATGAGCAGAACCATGACCGCGTCTGGGTTGTTGAAGCGGAACATCAGCGCCGCGACCGGGGTCACAGCGAGCACCGCGCCGGCGAGCAGTCCCGCGCCGCGGGAACTGACCCGTGCCACCGCACCGTAGACCAGCGCGACCGATGCGACCGCCATCAGCGCCTGTGGGATCAGCATCGAGGCACTGGAGAATCCGAAGATCTGCCCGGACAGCCCCATGACCCACTGCGATACCGGCGGCTTGTCGACGGTGATGAAGTTGCCCGTATCCAGCGACCCGAACAACAGCGCTTCCCAGTTCTTGGAACCGGCCTGCGCCGCAGCGGCATAGAACTGGTTGCCCATCCCGTTGACGGTGATGTTCCACAGGTAGGCGACCGCCGTGCCGATCAGCAGTACAACGAGCCCTACCCGTTCCCACAGGGTCCGGCTGGATGCGTTTTGCGTCGGCTCCGCGGCTGGTATTGCATGCCGGGAGCCTTCGGCCGTGTCGATGGTGATCGTCATGGGCACCGAGTCTGCACAGCTGAAGTCCCACGACGCTGGAAGGGAGCTGGACGTTTGCTGTGAGCGTCGGCTGGCGCGGTGAGCGCTACAGCTCGTGTGCGGTGAGTAGGAGGTGATCGAAATCGCGTCGTAAGACGTCGTCGCAGCGCAGCTCGCGAGCCCGACTGACCAGCTGTTCCGCCAGAACCCGCAGTTTGATGTTCGTCTCCTGCGAGCGCCACACCAGAATGTCGAACGCGTGCTGTTCGGTGATGCCGTAGATCAGCATCAACATGCCTTTGGCCTGCTCGATCGGTGCACGGTGCTCGCCGACCTCGAGCACGGCCGCGTCGACTTCGACCCGCATCGCCTCGGTGACATCGACGTAGAAACCCTGGGTTCCGGTGACCGTGCCGTCATCGGCAAGCATGCGGTCGGCAACCACGATGACGTTGTGGATCCGGCCCATGGCATCGGTGATGCGGTGCCTGCTGCAGAACGGCACACCCTCGTCCAGAACACGCCGAATGAGCCGCCCGACCTGCGACCTGTCGTCGGGATGCTTGTGTTCGAGCACCAATTCGGTGGTCGGCACGACTTTTCCGTCCTCGTAACCGTGCATGTTGGCGACCTCAGCCGACCATTCCCAGCGCTGGCCTTCCCGGAAGAAGCGGAAGCTGCCGAATCTGCGGATGGTGGTATCGATCGGCCTCGCCGGCAACTCGGTACCGCTGGGTTGGGCTGATCCAGCGGGCATCGCCGAGCCCCCTTCATCGAGCGCCACTGGCATCGTGGCAGTTCGATTATCCCCGCACCGGCGAAGGCCCGCGCTAACGTTTCAGCCGCAGTCCCGGCCAGGTAGCGGGGATGACCGGCGCGGTATGCAGTGCCGGCGACGCCCCGGCGCGCATGGTCAGCGAACGCAAGTCCGATGCACCGTTCGACTCGCGGTTCGCGTTCGGCAATCCCGACATTGCTGCTTCGAGATCCGGCATCGTGGTCCGCGTCCGCGCCAGCGGCGGTCGGTCGTTCGCGATGAGGACGGCAATCCAGGAAAGCGGTAGCGAAGCCGCCAAAATCGCGGCCGCCAACCAGGCGATACCGGCCGCGCTGTACACCGCGGCGGCAACCGCCAGCGCCGGCAAGCGCAGAGCCATCAGGATCGTGTATTTCCGTACCCGCAGGTGTCGCTCGTCATCGAGTGAAGCCGAGGCGGAGGTGATCAGTATGGGCCCCCGGTCGATGTCGACGGGAGCGCCGCACGGGTTATCGCGGCTTTGCCGGGGCGAATTACCAATCACGCCAATCGGATACCCGTGTGTTTGGCGGCAAACCTCTGCGGCGATATCACTTCCCGGCGGTATGACCATGCCGGCGGCTCGGCCCGCGGCCTACCCTGGAGTTGTGTCTGCCACCCGGCATAGTGTGGCGGCGAGCTTAGGATTAATCGGGGTCGTCGCCTCGCTCGGCGGTCTGGAGGCGATTTCGACGGTCGTGGCCGGACTGCCCGACACGTTCCCAATACCGGTGCTGATCGTGCAGCATCGCCGCCGCAATCGGTGCGACGGTTTCACCGACATCCTGATGCGCAGAACACGGCTCGCGGTCCGACTTGCGGAGAACGGGATGGTCGTCGACGGCCCCGGCATTGTGGTGATACCCGGTCAGACGATGGCGCACATCGACCGGCTGCATCGGCTGGCGCTTTCGCCAAGCCCGGATCACGACCACCTCCCGGGAGACCACCTGCTGACCAGCGCCGCACAGGTGGTACCCACAATCGCGGTGGTGCTCACCGGAATGCTGTGCGATGGCACCGCGGGCTGTCGCGAGGTGAAGCGACTCGGCGGGTGCGTTGTGGTGCAAGACCCGGCGACAGCACGAGCCACCAGCATGCCCGCCCACGCCGCCGCCTCCGGCTGCGCAGATTTTGTCCTTCCGCTGGTGCGGATACCGGCGGCGTTAGTTGCCTTGGCCAACTCGCCCGACCTCCGCGCGGTGGCTGTGCCACCGTGGATTCCCTTGGGCGCCTGAACCTTAAGCCCGCTCGCTCTCGAGCGGGCCGGACAAAATGTGAAGGGCCGACCCGCTTATCGGCAGATCACTGCACGGCAGCACTCGGTGGATTCGCCCGTTGAATCACGCCACCACCAGGTGTGACGGCCTTACCGAAGGACCATTCGCCGTCCTTGCCGCAGACCAACACTCCCTGCCGGTCACCCGGATGGGCGTATCCCACAACAGTTGTGTTGCCGTTCGCGTCGTCCTGCACTATCGGGCACCCCTTGCCGGGCCCGTTGTTCGGATCTACCGGTTCCGCTCGAGCAATGCTTGCCGCACCGATCGCGCCGAGAATGGTCAACGCGGCGAAAATGGCTGTGCCGAAGTAGATTCGGACGTCGGTCATGGTGGTTCTCCTAACGAAGCGGGAATGCTGCTGTAGCAACAAGCTTCGCCGCCACGATGTCCACCCGAAACCAACCCGAGGGCTAGGTTCACGCCACCTTGTTCGCGCCGGACCGTTCGCTAGTTGCGCGACAACAGGTTCGGCTCGGCATCCGCCTCTGGCGCGTTCGGTGGAGCATCCTCGGCGAACCCGGCGAGCTCGACGTCCTTGACGAACCAGGTGACGAGGAACCCGATCACCGCCGCTCCCGTCGCCGCCCAGAACACTCCGGAGATACCGCTGGTGACTGCCATATGCAGCGCATCCTGCAGCGGTCGCGGCAAGGTGTGCACGACCGACGGTGGCAGTTGGGCGCCACCGGCAATGAGCTGTGCGCCGGCGCGACCGGCGTGTTCGCTCAGGCTGTTGGTCAGTCTGGTCACGTACACCGTGCCGAGGACCGCGGTGCCCAGCGACATGCCCATGGTCCGCAGGAATGTGTTGGCGCCCATGCCCGCACCCATGTCGCGCAGGCTCACACTGTTTTGCGCGATCAGCATCGTCGGCTGCATGAGGCAGCCCACACCCATGCCGATGACCACCATGTACAGGCTCAGGGTCAACTTCGTGGTGTCGGGATGGACGTGGGCCATCAGCAGCATCCCGACTATCAACACCGCCCCGCCGATCACCGGATAGATGCGAACCTTGCCGGTGCGACTCGTGAGCAAGCCGATGACCATGCTCGTCAGCATCATCGGGAACATCATCGGCAACAGCAACAACCCGCTGTTGGTCGCGGATGCGCCCTGGACCAGTTGCTGGAATTGCGGCAGGTAGGCCGCGGACCCCATCAGCGCGAGGCCAATGAGGAACGACAGTATCCCGGCCAGCGAAAAGTTCCGGCTGGCGAAGACGTGCAGCGGCAGAATCGGCTCGGCGACACGGAGTTCGATCATCACGAACGCCACGAAGCCGATCACCGCAACGATCCCCAGCACGATTATTTGCCAAGAACCCCAATCGTATTGCGATCCCGCCCAACTACCGAGCAACACCAGCGCGCTCGCCCAGACGGCCAGCGTGCCGGCACCCCACCAGTCGATGCCGACCTTGCCGGTGGTCCGCCGCGGCGCGTGCAGGGTGAACCACACGGTCAGCAGCGCGACGATGCCGAGCGGCAGATTCACGTAGAACGCCCAGCGCCAGGAGACGTTGTCGGTGATCCAACCGCCGATCAACGGGCCGCCGAGCATCGCCAGCGGCATCACCGCCATGAACAGGCCCTGGTACTTGCCGCGTTCGGCGGGCGGAATCAACTCGCCGACGATGGCCATGACGCCGACGATCAACCCACCCGCACCGAGGCCCTGCAACGCCCGGAACATGATGAGCTCCAGCATGTTCTGCGACATGCCGGTCAGCGCCGAACCGATCAGGAACAGCACGATCGAAGACATGAAGGTGGCCTTGCGGCCGAGCAGGTCGCCGAGCTTGCCCCACACCGGCGTCGAGATGGCGGTGGTCAGCGTGTAGGCCGTCAGCACCCAGGCGAGGTGACGCAGGCCGCCGAGATCGCCGACGATGGTGGGCAGCGCCGGACCGACGATCGTGTTGTCGAGCATGGCGAGCAGCATCGTGATCATGAGACCGCTCATCACCGTGATGATTTCGCGCGGACTACGACGCGGAATCGCCTCGCCGACCGGCCCGAGTGTGGTTCGCGCTGGCATGATTACCTCGATTACTTGCCGACCGGTAAGCCACTTACCTGCCGTATAGTAATCCGCGACGGGGCGTTGTCAATTCAATAACGGGACGGCAACCAGTACCGGGACGGCAATTAAAAGGAGTGGTGCAACGATGCCCACGAACGAGCCCGCCATGCGGGACCGGATCCTGCACGTCGCGCTCGAACTTTTCACCGAGCGCGGCTACGAAGGCACATCCCTGCGCGAAATCGCTGAACGCCTCGAGGTAACGAAAGCGGCGCTGTACTACCACTTCAAATCCAAGGACGCGATCTTGCTCAGCCTGCTGGCGGAGATGACCCGGTCCGTGGATGAACTCGTGAATTGGGGCCGGTCACAAGACTTTTCGCCTGAATTCCAGCGAGAGATGCTCAACCGGCTTGCCGATCTCTTCTACGGCGACACCAGCCGGATCGTGCGCCTGGTTCAGGAGAACCGCCCGGTCATTCACGCGCTGGCGAGCCGGGACAACCAGGCCATTCCCAAGACCTGGATCCTCGATGTCCTCGACCTGCTCACCCCGCCGGACGCCGACCTTTACACCAAAATCCGCGTCCGAACCGCCATGATGGCGGTGGTGTTCGGCCCGGTCGCCGATCGGCAGCTCGACAACGGCGCCGAACCGGACCTCGAACAGCAGAAGAAGATTTCGCTCGCCATCGCCTACGAACTGCTGGCGCAGTCGTAACTCAGCTCCTGCCGGACAGCAACGCACACACCTCGTCGGTGTCCGCGATGATCGCGTCGCCGGCGAAGCGCAGGCTCTCAATCGACCGCTGGCTGGCGGCGATGTCTCCGGCACCGCACGCGTCGCGGACCACGATCGGGATGTAGCCGAGATCGGCCGAGTGGCGCACGGTCGGCTCGATACCCACCTCGATCGCCACCCCGGCGATCAGATAGGCACGCACACCGCAATCGCGCAGCACGATGTCGAGCGGAGTGCCTTCGAACGCCGACATGGTGATCTTGTCGAAGACGGCCTCGCCGGGGCCAGACTCGAGCCCTGCCACGAGCTCGAATCCCGGGGAACCGTGCGCAATGAGCGGATGCGTGTCGGCGGCACGGTCCTTGTGCTGCCAAATCTTGGCCTGGCGGAGTTGAAACACGCCAGCCAGTTCGGTCGGCATGAAGTAGTGCCGCATGAAGACAGTGCGCACTCGCCGCTCGCGCGCCACCGCAAGCAGTCGGCGCACATTCGTCAGCACCCTATCGGCGTCGCCGATCTGGCTGAGCACGCCCTGTTGCATGTCGTAGACAACGAACGCCAACGTCGCCGGGTCGAGCGCATCAGCGAGCGTTTCCGGGACGTCTTGGCCGTTGAAGCGATCCATCGCGGTCGACAGTACCCGGCAGGGCCGCACTCGATGTCCATTCTTCGCGGGTGCCAAGCGGATTCCGGGCTGTTGCGCAATTCGGGGCGGGGTGTGATGGGCTGGTGTCGATGGTGCGGGTGTGTGTTCGTCGTCGTGCCCGGTGGGGCTGGCGGGTTATGCAGTCGCTGGGGTCAGTGCGCCGGTGGTGATGGCTTTGAACAGGTTGTGCACGAGCGCGTGGAAGCTGAATTCGGCTGTGGCTCTGGTTGTTCGGCGGGATGTGAAGCGTTTGAATCCGAGGTTGTGTTTGGCGTGGCCGAACGGGGTTTCGGCGATGTGGCTGCGCTGGTTGTAGAGGGCTTTGCCTTCGGGTGTGCGCAGCCGGTGGGCCATCGTCTCGATCGGGCTGGCGCCGGCGGGTGGGGGTCCTTGGGTGGGCTGGTTGCGGGCGGCCGCGGCGA
>NZ_VLIY01000056.1 GCF_007489285.1 Skermania sp. ID1734 | reverse complement strand
GATCAAGACGCTGACCTCTACCGGCACCTTCTGGCTCGACGGCGTCGCCTACAAGGTCGCCGGCGGGCACGGGTTCGAGCAGGTCTACATCATCACCGACGGTGACCAGATCATCGTCGCCGACCTGCACGGCGAAATCCTCATCGAGCACACCCGAGCAGCACCGGGAGTCAAATACGTCGGCAACGGGCGACCTTCCGGACTGGTCCCCAAGACCCAAACGTCACCGATGTCCTGAGACATCAACTGTCACCGATGTCCTAATACAGAACTGTCACCCATGTCCTGAGACATCACATTCTAGGTGGGGATTTCACCTTGCACTCGAACGTTTGTTCGGGTATGATCTTGGTATGTGGGGTAGGGGGAGTTCTTCGACGGCGGCCACCGAGGCGGATCGGGTGGTGTTGGCCGAGTTGGCCGCCGACGCGGTCATCGAGAATCGGGCCGCCTACCGGAAGGTGAGCGCCTGTGCGGGGTTGTGGGAGGCCTGGATCGAACGCGACGTGCAACTGGGCAACGGCGATTTCCACGATTGCGGCAACAACGCGCTGGCCGAGATCGGGCTGCGGTTGGGCTGTTCACGCACCATCGCCGAGAACACCGCCGCGCTCGGGAT
>NZ_VLIY01000055.1 GCF_007489285.1 Skermania sp. ID1734 | reverse complement strand
GCACTCGAACGTTTGTTCGGGTATGATCTTGGTATGTGGGGTAGGGGGAGTTCTTCGACGGCGGCCACCGAGGCGGATCGGGTGGTGTTGGCCGAGTTGGCCGCCGACGCGGTCATCGAGAATCGGGCCGCCTACCGGAAGGTGAGCGCCTGTGCGGGGTTGTGGGAGGCCTGGATCGAACGCGACGTGCAACTGGGCAACGGCGATTTCCACGATTGCGGCAACAACGCGCTGGCCGAGATCGGGCTGCGGTTGGGCTGTTCACGCACCATCGCCGAGAACACCGCCGCGCTCGGGATGGATCTGCGGTTGCGCTACCCCCGGTTGCGGGCAGCGTTCGCGGCCGGCGAGTTGGATCAGGCTAGGGTCGCGGCCGCGGCCGGGCGGATGTGCGGATTCAGCCTCGACACCGTCGCCGCGGTCGAGGCCGAAGTACTCGCCGCCGCCCGCACCCTGTCGCCGGGGCCGTTGGGCAGCGAGATCGACGCCATCTTGATGCGCACCGCCCCCGACGAATACGCCGAACTGCGCGCCGACACGAAGATGTTCCGCAAGATCAGCAAACGCGCCCTCGGTGACATGGCCCGGTTGCAGGTGGATCTGGAACCCGACGAAGCCGAAGCCGCCTGGCAGCGGGTGTGCGAGGTCGCCGACACCGTGTGCCGGTATGACCGCCGCGCCCGCCAATACCGCCTCGCCGACGCGTTCACCGCCATCATGCACGGCGAAACCGCCCT
>NZ_VLIY01000054.1 GCF_007489285.1 Skermania sp. ID1734 | reverse complement strand
CAGTTGGGTGGGTTGTCTCGGTTGGCTGCTGGTGGGCAGGGGGTGGTGTTTTCGGCGCCGGCGGTGCGGATGCAGTATGCGTCGTCGTTGGTGTTCAAGGAGTATCGCGCGGATGTGCGGGCGGGGTTGGATGTGTCGGTGTTGGAGGCGATGCCGGCGTATTTGGAGTCGTTGCCGTTTTCGGCGGGGATGGAGTTGTTGTCGCGGTCGGCGTGGCCGTGTCGGTTGGTGGAAAGCGATGGTGTGGTTGTCGGTTTCGTGATGCCGGCGATTCCGCCGGAGTTTTTTGTGCAGATGCGGTTGGCGTCGGGGTCGAGTCGGCAGGTGGGGGAGTTTCAGCATTTGTTGAATGGTCCGGTGTTTTTGTCTCAGCGTGGGATTGGGGTGTCGGATCGGCAGCGGTGTGAGTTGTTGGTGGAGGTGGCGCGGGGGTTGGCGGTGTTTCATCGGCATTCGGTGGCGGTGGGGGATGTGTCGCCGAAGAATTTGAAGCGTCACGACTTTCGTGCCGCTCCTAGACGGGTTGCGACTGCCGGTCGCGAGCGGTGTTGAAAGCCTGTTCGTACTCGGTTGGGGTGAGCATTCCGAGTGAACTATGCAGACGTCTGTGGTTGTACCAATCAACCCAACCAGATGTGGCGTATTCGATGTCGTTGAGCGTCTTGTAGGGCCCGGCGTGGAACACCGTGGTCTGGATGCATTCGGTCTTGTAGAGGCCGATGATCGATTCCATCAACCCGTTGTCGTAGGCGTCGCCGACCGAACCGATCGAGGGCGTGATGCC
>NZ_VLIY01000053.1 GCF_007489285.1 Skermania sp. ID1734 | reverse complement strand
CGCATCTGCACAAAAAACTCCGGCGGAATCGCCGGCATCACGAAACCGACAACCACACCATCGCTTTCCACCAACCGACACGGCCACGCCGACCGCGACAACAACTCCATCCCCGCCGAAAACGGCAACGACTCCAAATACGCCGGCATCGCCTCCAACACCGACACATCCAACCCCGCCCGCACATCCGCGCGATACTCCTTGAACACCAACGACGACGCATACTGCATCCGCACCGCCGGCGCCGAAAACACCACCCCCTGCCCACCAGCAGCCAACCGAGACAACCCACCCAACTGGGCGATGGTCAGACGAGAGACCGTCTCAGACATGTTGACCCCCTTGCACTTTCAACGATTCGATACCCGACACTACTCCGGACCCAGGCACAAGATCACCTCCTCCGGCTGCTTGGAGGAGTTCTTCGTCGAGACCCAGTCACGCGGGCATTCGTTCGGTTCTTCCCACAACACGCCCGTCACATGATCAGTCGCGTAACTGCTGTCACAGGGTGCCGGCGTCACCACCACACCGGTGCCCTCACCGCTCCTGTGAATGCAATCACCGAACTTCGCCGAAGGGACTGTCCAGCAATTGGTGTAAATCGTTGTCTCTCTGTTATTTTCGTCCAGCGGATACGCGGCCGTCGAAGGTGACGTCGAAGGCGTTGAGAGCCTTCAACCAGCGGTTGGTCCAGCGCTTGCGGCCGGTGCCGGCGGGATCGAGGCTCATTACGGCCAGGTAGATGCATTTGAGCGCGGCCTGCTCGTTGGGGAAATGGCCACGGGCACGCACCGCTCTTCGAATTCGTGCGTTTATGCTTTCGATCGCATTTGTCGTGCAGACGACGGATCTTATTTCGGTGTCGTAGGCCAAGA
>NZ_VLIY01000052.1 GCF_007489285.1 Skermania sp. ID1734 | reverse complement strand
CGGTGGCAACAGTTGACGCCGACGTTCTACAGGCGCAGTACTTCCTCGCCGAACTCCAACGGGCCTCAGACACGCTCACACGGCAGATCGAACACATTCAAGGCGGTCACGGCGATGCCCGCAAGGAACGGCGCTGCCGCGCCGAACTGCACGAAGTACGCCGACAACTGGCAGCCATCCGGCACCGGTTCGCCGACCAAATCTAGAGCCCGGGCTACGGCCCAAGTTCCCAACACACACCCTCCAGAGGGTCACTTTTCAGAAACCCACCAGGGGTCAGTTTTCGCGAACCGTTGACAACCGGCCCGGTGAGCGCTCACGCGACTGGATCAAGCAACCATTGCGGGTCAGCGCGACGGTGGTCGTAGCGGGCTGGATCGGGACACCCGACACGATGGAGTCGCTGTTGCTCGCCGCGGTGCACCCCACCGGCGGGCTGCACTACGTCGGCCATGTCGCGACCGGATTCACCCGCGCAGAGCGCGAGGACCTACTGCGACAACTCACCGTGATTGAACGCCCGACCCACCCGTTCGCCACCCCTACCCCGCGCTGGGCGGCGAGCAGCCATGTCCGGTGGGTACACCCAGTCCTCCTCGGCAAGGTGCACTTCCGCGAATTCGCCACCCGTTTCCGTCACGCGAGCTGGCGCGGCCTGCGCCCGGACGCGACGCTGACCGACGCGGACTGGCCGGGTTGACCAAGTCGTGGGTCAGGTGTGGACGTAGAGACTGTTGGGTCAAGCCCCTAGAAGTGGTGTAACTGAATTGTGATCCTTCGTTGGTGATCAGGCGGGTAGTTGCATCAGTGCATCAGTGGTCACCTCCGTCTGCGAGCTGGTGTCGGTGTCGGTGGTCAGGGTGAGTCGGCAGCGGCCCAGGACTTCGAGTCCGAGGTATCGGCGTCCTTCGGCCCATTCGTCGGTCTGCTCGGCAAGGACGGCGCCGATGAGGCGGACGATGGCATCTCGGTTGGGGAAGATGCCCACGACGTCGGTGCGGCGGCGGATCTCTCGGTTGAGCCGCTCGGTGGGGT
>NZ_VLIY01000051.1 GCF_007489285.1 Skermania sp. ID1734 | reverse complement strand
GGGACTGCCCCGAGTTCAGTTGGCTCGCGGGGTGTGAATTTCAGGCCGCGGTTGCGACTGCTGTGTGGAGCAGTTCGAACTCTATCGGGGTGAGCCTGCCCAGCGCGCGTTGCCTACGGCGTCGGTGGTAGGTCCGCTCGATCCAGGACACGATCGCCAGGCGAAGTTCGGCTCGAGTTGACCAGCGCTGCCGGTCGAGCACGTTGCGTTGCAGAAGGGCGAAAAACGATTCCATGGCGGCGTTGTCGCCGCACGCACCGACACGTCCCATCGATCCGTGTAAACCGTTGTGCGACAGTGCATGGACGAACTTCCGAGACCTGAACTGGCTGCCCCTGTCCGAGTGGACGATCGTCGCCACGGGTGATCGAAGTGCGATCGCATTGTTCAGGGCAGCCACCGCCAGTGAGGACTTCATCCGCGAGTCCATCGAGTAGCCCACGATCCGGTTGGAATGCACGTCCTTGATGGCGCACAGATACAGMTTGCCTTCGTCGGTGCGGTGCTCGGTGATGTCGGCCAGCCACACCTGGTTGGCGGCCTGAGCGCTGAACTGGCGCTGCACGAGGTCGTCATGCACTGGCGGACCGGATCGACGGTTCAGTCCACGCTTCTTGGCGAAGATCGACCAGATCCGCTCTTGTGAACACAACCTCGCGACACGGTTCTCACCGGCGGTGATCCCGCGCTCGGGCAACTCGTCGGCGATGAACCGGTATCCGAAGGCGGGGTCGTCGGCGTGGATGTCGCGGGCGGCGTTGATCAGGTGCGCATCATCCCAATCCCGCTGTGACACGGGCGCTTTGCGCCACTTGTAGAACGCCTGGGTGGAAAACCCGAGGACCCGGCAGGTCACCGTGACGGGCACTCCGTCATCGGCAAGGTCGAGGACCAGCGGGTACATCATTTTGGGTTCGCGTCCCGGGACAGGTAGCCGACCGCGCGGCGCATCACCTCGGCCTCCTGCTCAAGCAGCTTGATCCGCTTGTGTGCCTCCCGCAGTTGCGCGGCTACGTCGTCAGCGGGCGGTGACGCACCTGGC
>NZ_VLIY01000050.1 GCF_007489285.1 Skermania sp. ID1734 | reverse complement strand
TTCCGGGTGTTCCCGTCCGCGCTGCCGCCGCGCTCGTGGCGGTCGTAACCGAGGTGATCGTCCAGCTCGCCCTCCAGCGCCGACTCGACCACCCGCTTGGTCAACTGCCCCAGCAGCCCGTCCTGGCCGGTCAACTTCAACCCGTCGGCCCGAGCACGCGCCACAAGCTGGGCGATCAGTTCGTCGTTGCTCAACGGCGACAACACGGACGAAGGTGATTCGACCAAAGAATCCTCAGTCACAGCAGTCACGGTAGCCTCCTTATTTCTCTGGAGTTACACCGTTCACTGTACGGACCCTCGCCGAACGGATCGTCTGCGCCGTGATGTCTTCGTTCGTTGGCGTTTCCACCGTGGTAAGTGGAGGCGGCGGAGGCGCGTACGTCGGTGAAGGAACGTATTCCGTCGTTGTCGTTGTCGTTGTCGTCGGGACATATGTCTGCACCGGCGGTGGCAGAATCGGAATCGGCAACGGAGACAATGATGTTGGAACATAATTGTCCGTGGTGATTCCTGCCTGAGTCGCTGCGACATCACCCCCGGCAACGGAGCTCTGCGAGCTGTGCCCCGCCCTTACAAGCACAACGGCAAGAATGCCCACCACGAGTAGCGGAAGTGCGATTATTGCCGTCCACGCCGCTGCAGGGAGTCTTCGGCTGCTGCTTACCGACAACGCAGCCGAATGTACAGCCGGCACGCTGTCGATATGGGTCGCCGTATGCAGCCTCGCTCCTGTCGAGCCGTACGGACTGCCCGCATGGGCGAGTGGCGCTGTTGGCGGCATCGTGGAAGCTGTTGCAGCTACCTCGAGCAATGCCGGTTCCCAGTCGGTGGCTTTGGGCCGGGCAGCCGGATCCGGGGAGAGCGCCCGAACGATGAGGTCCCGCACAGCGGCGGGAACGGTGGCCGGCAGATGATCGGGATGACGGGCGCCTTGATCACCGACGAACAACCGCAACGCCAACAACCCGAGCTTGAAATTATCCGACGCCGCCGTACCCAACTCCTCGCCCGGATTCACCGCCCGCACCTCCCACCCCGGTGTCTCCAACTGCGGCGTCACCGACCGACCCTGAAACCGCATCGCATCACAATCGATGAAA
>NZ_VLIY01000005.1 GCF_007489285.1 Skermania sp. ID1734 | reverse complement strand
GCGCGACGTACTTGCGGATCGTTTTCCGGTCGATCCCCAGACCATCGGAAATCTGTACCTGCGACCGGCCCGCATGCCAATGCCGGAACAACTCGATCAAATCGATCATCGTCCACGTTCTCCTTGCCACCTCGGGCCCCTTCCCGGGCCACCTGGCGGAAGGCCCGGTTCGGAGCGAACCTGCGGCAACAGCCCAACCCCGGCCGACACGCCCCAGGGTGGGGAATTACGTGACGGCCGGGTGGGGAATTACGTGACGGAAACCCCCATCAAGTTGGGGAATTACGTGACCGCTGACACTGCGGATTCAAAATCACTGGGAACGTGAAGCATTGGTGGTCCACCCGCCAGTGGACACGCACTTCTACCGACCCGACGCGAGCACGCCGCGCGAAGATTTCTTCCTGCTCGCTGGGCGCCTCGTCCCTTACAAGCGACCAGATCTGGCAATCCGCGCGGCAAATGAAGCCGGCGTTCGACTGATCGTCGCGGGCAACGGGCGGTTCGGTAGGTACTGCAAAGCTATTGCGGGGCCGAACGTTACGTTCCTCGGGCGGGTGTCCGATGCGGAACTCCGCGACCTCTACCGTAGGGCGAATGCGCTGCTGATGCCCGGGGTCGAGGATTTCGGCATCGTGCCGGTCGAGGCCATGGCCTGCGGTACGCCGGTTATCGCGCTGGCAGACGGTGGCGCACTGGACACAGTGGCTCCCGGCATCAGCGGACAACTGATCGCACCCGGAACAGACAACGAAATAGTTGATCGGTTTGCCGCCGCAATCCGGGCATTTGACTCCGGCCGGTTCGACCCGGCACTGATTCGCCAACATGCCGAGGGCTTTTCACAGGAACAATTTCGCGAAAACATCGCCAGCGTGCTGTGTCGACTGTGATCTGAATACGATCACCAACAGGTTCGCGGGGCCATTTGTGGGCGCTGCACAGACGAAGGGAGGTTGTCGGTGGGAAATATAGCCACCGTATGCCGCCACACAGCAATGGTTGCGGCCATATCAGCAAGCGCGATGGCTTCTCTGACAGGAACAGCCTCAGCCGATCCCTATCCGCCGGTCCCGGCGCCTAACACCGTAGGCCCGATATCGCCGCCAGCCCCAGCTATTCCTGCTCAGCTCAGTCCGGGCGAGTACCCGGTGCAATCGGCGACCGGTGGCACCGGCCCCGAACGCGCCGATTCCACAGATTTACCAATTGCCCTCGCCGGACTGCTGGCCATTTCCGCGGCAGGTACCGCAATTGCTGTTGTTCGCAAACGTGACTGACCGTCGGATCAGAGCGTTTCTGATCCTCGCGCTGCTGCTTTCTGCCGTCGGTTGCGCTACCGAAGCCCGCGACTCGCGGATTCCGATTCCGGCGGGAAATCCGGCATCTCTTTCCCGCCCATTGAGCACCACCGCCGTCGACATTCCCGCCGGGGTAGATGATCCGCTGACTCCCGGGCAACTCTACATTCCGACAATAGGCGTCAACGCGAACATTCTTTCCTTGCCCACGCAAATGGCTCCGGCACCGTTTCTCGGCGGGCAGGATGTGCCCAGTTTCGGGGTTCCGCCGGACATGGCGCAAACGGCGTGGTGGTCCGACGGTCCGGCAATCGGCGCACCCGGAATGGCGATCATCGTCGGCCACACGCAGGTTGGTGGCGCATTCGGAGTTTTCAACAACCTGCCGACCTTGAAGCCCGGCGATCGAATCCAGGTAGAAGACCGGAACGGCCAACGACGCATTGCGTTTCAGGTGTCGGCCGTGGTGGCGTCGATATCGAAACGCGATCCAGGCGCGCTGCGCCAAGTATTGGCGACGCATCCACCGCAGGCCCGTTTGGCGCTCATTACCTGTTCGGGTGAGTTCAATTCCGACCTAGGCGCCAGCGCAGACAATGTTGTTGTCTTCGCTGACCGCATCTGAATCGATTACTGCCCGCTGCCGCGACATGCCGGCAAATCGACGGTCACACTCGCTGGAGCGACATACGGCTGTACTGGCGCCTCCGGCGTACCGTCGACAGTCGGTTCGCTCAGCGTGTATTGCACGTCGACCGAACGTTGTGGCGGCACATCGATCAATACCGTGTATATCGGGTGCCCGAGTTCGGTTCCACTCTGCACCGGCAACGGTCGCCCATCGGCGGTCGCGCTGAGCAAGGTAGCGCCAGCCGTGGCGTACAACGACACCATCATTTTGTTGGTCCCTGGTGGGACATTGGTGTCCTCACCCAGCACATATGCTGGCAGATTGCCACCGGGCGCCATGTTGGTGAAGTCGGCCGACACCTCGGTGCGGCGGGTGGCGCCGGCGCAACCGCCGCCGTGGTAGCTGATCTTTTTTTGAATGTAGTAGTCGAGTTTGCTGGCTCCGGAGTTGTTCACGACTACTGCCGCATAGGGACCCGGCGTTTTCGGCACGGAATGGCCCACACTGGTAGACGCGATGCGCGCTTGTTCATCCGGATGCGCGCTCCACAGGGCGATTCGCCCCTCCCGCACGGCATGCGTGAGCGCTGAAAGAATGGCATCACCATTGGTGGATGCGGTCAGCTTTTCCACCACCTTGTATGCCACGTCCACCAAGTATTTTTTGCGCGCCATAACGTCTGCGCCGAAACGCGCATACGCGGTCGATTCCGTCAGCGCAACCACGTTCTTCGAATCGATCACCTCACCATCGCCCATGGTGATCGGGCCCGTTGCGTCCAGCAGATAGCTGAGTGCCACCGGGTCCACCGCAATGGTGCCATCGACAGTTTCGCCGGTTTGCTGACGCCACAGGTTGCGCCAGATTTCACCGGCATACGGGAAGTTCGGGCTGATATTGGAGTTTTCCCAATTTCGGGTCGAGTCGTATCTGCCGTACGAGTTGGTGAAGTCGGCGCCCAAATCCATCGGCTCTAAGTCATTGCGCAACACCACATTGCTGGCTATGTGGTCGACGGTTATCGAACCATTGCTCACCCGCACGATCCCCACGCCACCGACAAGACCTCCAGTTCCGCGCACCTCCGCGTTGGTCTGGAACGCGAGGAGATACGAGCGCGGCCCATTTTGTCCCAGCATTGCCGGCGCGAGATTCGCTGCTGTGTACGCCGAGCGCAGACCGTCGACGATCTGCGCAGTGACGCGCTGCAACCGATCGCGCGCATCGGTCACCGGGGTTAGATAGCCGCCGGAGCCAATTTGCTGCGCCGCGAATGCTGCCGCTTCGGCCTGGCCCAGGGATGCATCGAGCGACGGCGCTGCGGCGACCACCGGACCGAGGTCGATGCTTCGTCCGGTGAGGACCTTTGTGTGCGGTTGCAGCGCTGTCAACGCCGGGGGAATGACGTCCTCGGTCATTCGTTGTGCAACGGAAGCAATTTCGGATACCGCGTGCACCGGGGTTCCGAGGACCGGCACCTTCCCTACCAGTAACCACGGAATGGAACGACTGGCGTTCACCGCGTCGGCAGCAGCCTTGCGTGCGGATTGTTCGGCATAGCCCGCGGTGCCAATGTCACCACTCTTCAAGCCGGTCTCGAGCCTCTCCAGGTGCGCAGCGACCTCTTGCAAGTTTCGCTTGATGACGATCGCACTGTAGGCGAACCAGACACCGAAACCAACGACAAGCACCAGCACAGCTATCCACACGATTCGACCGCGGCGCTTCTTCACCGCGCGGCGGAATTTCCGATAGCGGGAACGGTGGTGCCGAGTCTTCGGCGCTGGGTGTCCATGCATTTCGAGCCCTTCTTGCGTCCCCGCGCCGTCGAACGTGAACGGACGATACCGTCCGAAAGGTATCGGTGCAGCAGAACGCGCCGCTGATTCGCTCGGGCGTTGCGACTAGATCGCGAGTCCGGAAAGCAACGTCGACAGTGAGCCCGCAATTGCGTTCGCCGTTGCCTTGAAAACTTCGGCATCGCCGCCGATCGGATCGAGGATATCTGCGGCCGGCACTCGAATCCGCGGGCGTGCAGCGGAAAGCTCCGGAACCGTTCGTGCGCCCGACTCGACTAACGACGCCGCCTCCGTCAGCGTGAAGGTCTTGCGTAATGCCATGGGTGCTTGGCTCAATACCGATGCGCGCTGCTCGAGGGTCATCGTCAAGATAAGGTCGGCGTCTTTGGCCATCGCGGGGACGAAGCGCCTCGCTGAAAAGTTCTTCGAGTCAGCGCCCATCGATTCCAGGACCGCAGCCGCGGTGGTCTCGATCGGGTGCCCGACAACCGCATGAATGCCGGCGCTTTCCGTGTGTAGACCGGAGATTGCGTGCGCGTCCGCGAGTCGCTCTGCAGTGGGCGACCGGCAGATGTTTCCGGTACAGACGAAGAGGATGCGCACCGGCAGCATCCTAATCGTGGACCGGCCGAGGCATCCGAGTGTGCAGAAATGGTCGACCCAGCGGTTGTGGCGCGACCATTTCTAAGCGGTCGCTCGCTCAGATCAATCGACCGATCCAGGCGGAACAACCCATTGCTGCGCTTGGCCGGTCACGCCGGCGATGTGTTCGAAGTCGCGGTCATAGTGCAACACCACTCGCCCGGCGCGTTCTGCGACGGCGGCCACGAGCAAGTCCGGCACCTTCCGCCCGCGCAACGCAGCCGCCGCGAGCATTCTTTGGACCTGCCCCGCCCGTCGGAAGTCCTCAGGCAGAACGCTTTCTGTGCCGAAAACATCAGTGGCGCGCTGAATCGCGTCCCATTCAGATTCGTTTCGCGCGGAAAATCCCAGTTCGAGTTGTGTCATTGCGCAACAGGCGATGGCCCCCACAGCGAGGTGGGCACGGACAACGTCGCGCACCACGGGCACAGCGATCCTGGTCAGAACACTTGTGTCAGCAAGGTAGATCACCGCCACGCAGCGGACCGATCCTCGAACTCAATCTCTGCGAGGGTATCGAGCGCGCTGTTGAGATCGTCATGCCTTTCCGAACGCCGAGCTACGAGACGCAAGGCAGCATTGACAGTCGCCTTGATAGTCGGTAGCCCCAACTCCTGCTTCGCGCGCTGGAGCACCGCTTCATCGATATCTACCAAGTGCTTCACAAGAAGGAGTATATCCAATGCGCCGGTCGTATATACCAGGCCGGTTTACTACCACCCGAATTGTCGCTCATAGGCGGGCGAGTGCATATACCCCGGAGCCGCGGATCTACGACCGCCGGTTCTTCGGCTGCCACACCACCAGCGCGGTATTGCGCGGCACCGGAACCAGATCCCGTCGATAACTGGAATGAACCTGCTGCAGTTCGGCGGTCAGTTCGGCAACCCGCTGCTGCAGCGCCTCGACCTGGTTCTCCAGGTCGATAATCCGCTTGATGCCGGCGAGGTTGACGCCCTCGTCCTGAGACAGCCGCTGCACCTCGCGGAGCAGTTCGACGTCGCGGGCCGAGTAGCGCCGCCCGCCACCGGATGTGCGCTCCGGAGTGACCAGCCCGAGCCGGTCATACGTCCGGAGCGTCTGCGCGTGCATTCCCGCCAGTTCGGCCGCCACCGAGATGACGAACATCTCGCGCACGGCATCCGGCTGGCCGCTCTTGCGGGGCTTACCTGATTGCCCACGGCCGGTGGTCATTACGCACCTGCCCATCCTGCCCGCGGGTCGAACCCGCTAGCACGTTCTGCCTCGACATATTGCTTGAGCGCCTGGGTGGCATTGTCATCCAGCTTCTGCGGAACGGCCACCTTGACGGTGACCAGCAGGTCGCCGGCGCCGCCGCTGCGCTTCGGCACGCCACGGCCCTTGACGCGCAAGATGCGGCCGTCTGCCGTGCCCGGCGGAATCTTGACCCCGACGCGACCTTCGAGCGTCGGCACCGAAACCGTTGCGCCCAAGACCAATTCGGCGTAGCTCACCGGCAGCACCACGGTCAGGTCGTCGCCCTGGCGGCCGAACACCTTGTCGTTGGTGACGTGCACGGTCACATAGAGGTCGCCCGACGGCGCGCCGCGCAGTCCCGCCTCGCCCTGGCCGGGCAATCGAATGCGCTGGCCGTCGCTCACGCCAGGTGGCACCCGCACGGTGATGGTCCGGGTGCGGTTCTGAATACCTGTGCCGTGACAGTCGGTGCACGGGTCGTCGATGATCGAACCCGTTCCGCGGCAGTCGTCGCACGGCTCGCTGAAGCCGAACGCGCCCTGGTTGCGGCTGATGATGCCGGTTCCGTTGCAACGCGGACACACTCGCGGGCTGGTGCCCGGCTTCGCCCCGCTGCCATGACACGTCGTGCACGCGGCCGGACTGGTCATCCGCAACGGCAGGGTCACACCCTGCACGGCCTCACGGAAGCCCAGCGTGGTTTCGGTTTCGACGTCGCTGCCGCGCCGCGGACGCTGCGCCGCCTGCGGCCGCCCGCCGCCACCACGGTTGAACAGGCCGCCAAGGATGTCGCCCAGACCGCCGTCGCCGCCACCACCACCGCCGAAGATGTCGCCGATGTTGAAGTCGGCGCTGAAGCCGCCGCCACCGCCGGGCGTGAATCCTCCGCCACGACCGAAGCCGCCACCGCCGCCACCGGCGAAGAGCCGACGGGTCTCGTCGTACTCCTTGCGCTTGGCCGGATCGGACAGCACTGCGTTGGCCTCGCTGACCGCCTTGAACCGCTCCTCTGCCTTGGTGTCACCGGGGTTCTTGTCCGGGTGCAGGCTCGCCGCGAGTTTGCGGTAGGCCTTCTTGATCTCGTCTGCAGATGCGTTGGAGGAGACACCCAGCTCCTTGTAGAAGTCCTTCTCGATCCACTCCCGCTGGCTCACTCGGCGTCTCCTCCTCTCGCACTCTTACTGTTGTGAATCACCGTCTGGCTCTGATTCCACCAAATCTGACACACCATCGGTCACCGCGACCATCGCATGTCGCAGCACGCGGTCGCCGATTCGGTAGCCCTTGCGGAAAACCGTGCCGATGACTGGGTCGTGGCCCTCGCCCTCGTGCTGCACGGCCTCGTGCAGTGTCGGGTCGAAAGCCTCACCCTCCGTGCCGAATTCGCTCAGGCCGAGCTTGTTCAACGCGGCGCTGAGCTTGTCGGCCACCGACCGCAGCGGGCCGGACTCGAGGTCGCCGTGCGCGCGGGCCCGGTCGAGGTCATCGATCACCGGCAGCAACTCCATCACGACCGCCGCCTTGGACCGCTCGCGCTCGGCCGCACGTTCGCGGTCCGCTCGCCGGCGGTAGTTGGCGTACTCGGCGGTGAGGCGTTGCAGGTCGGCGGTTCGCTCGGCCAGTTCATTGGCCTCGGCCGAGACCACCGCCGCTGCCTCCGCCACAGCGGGTTCGTCGACGGGGCCCGGCTGGGGCGCCGAACCGGTGCCCGCTAGGGGCTCGACCGGCTCGGCGTCGTGGCCTGCTTGACCCGAATAGGCCTCACGAACCTCGCCCGTCTCCGGGTCGATCTTGCGTTTGTCAACGAAAGTGATCGGTTCGTTTGGATCCTGCATGGCGATTACTTCTTGTCCGAGGGCTCGTCGACAACTTCGGCGTCCACCACCGTGTCATCGGCGTCGGCGGCATGCGCACCCGTGCCCGCACCGTCCCCGCTGGCGGCGGCTTCCTCGGCCTGCGCCTTGTAGATCGCCTCGCCGAGCGCCTGCGACTCGGTGGCCAGCTTCTCCACCGCGGTCTTGATCGCGGAGATGTCGCTGCCCTTCAGCGCCTCCTTGGCGTCGTTGACCGCGGACTCCACCTTGGACTTGACGTCCGCCGGGACCTTGTCCTCGTTGTCCTTGATGAACTTCTCGGTGGTGTACACGAGCGTCTCGGCCTGGTTGCGGGTATCCGCCTCCTCGCGACGCTTGCGGTCTTCCTCCGCGTGCGCCTCGGCGTCCTTGATCATCCGCTCGATCTCCTCCTGGGACAGGCCGGAGCCTTCCTGGATCTTGATCGTGTTTTCCTTGCCGGTGCCCTTGTCCTTCGCGGTCACGTGCACGATGCCGTTGGCGTCGATGTCGAAGGTGACCTCGATCTGCGGCACGCCACGCGGCGCCGGCGGGATGCCGGTCAGCTCGAACGAACCGAGCAGCTTGTTGTGCGAGGCGATCTCGCGCTCGCCCTGGTACACCTGGATCTGCACCGACGGCTGGTTGTCATCGGCCGTGGTGAAGGTCTCCGAGCGCTTGGTCGGGATGGTGGTGTTGCGCTCGATGAGCTTGGTCATGACGCCGCCCTTGGTCTCGATACCCAGCGACAGCGGGGTGACGTCGAGCAACAGCACGTCCTTGACCTCGCCCTTGAGCACACCGGCCTGCAGCGCGGCGCCCACGGCGACGACCTCGTCCGGGTTGACACCCTTGTTGGGCTCCTTGCCACCGGTCAGCTCGCGAACCAGGTCGGTCACGGCCGGCATACGGGTGGAGCCACCGACGAGCACGACGTGGTCGATGTCGTTGACCGAAATGCCGGCGTCACGGATCACCGACTGGAACGGCGCACGGGTGCGGTCCAGCAGGTCGGAGGTGATGCGCTGGAATTCGGCGCGAGTCAGCTGCTCATCGAGGAACAGCGGGTTCTTGTCCGCGTCGACGGTGATGTAGGGCAGGTTGATCGAGGTGCTCTGGCTGGAGCTGAGTTCGATCTTGGCCTTCTCCGCAGCCTCACGCAGCCGCTGCATGGCCATCTTGTCCTTGGTCAGGTCGATGCCGGAGCTGGCCTTGAACTTGTCGACCAGCCAGTCGACGATCCGCTGATCCCAGTCGTCACCACCGAGGTGGTTGTCACCACTGGTCGCGCGAACCTCGACGACGCCGTCGCCGATCTCGAGCAGCGAAACGTCGAAGGTGCCGCCACCGAGGTCGAAGACCAGAATGGTCTGTTCCTTCTCGCCCTTGTCCAGGCCGTACGCCAACGCGGCCGCGGTGGGCTCGTTGACGATGCGCAGCACGTTGAGGCCGGCGATCTGGCCGGCTTCCTTGGTGGCCTGACGCTGGCTGTCCTCGAAGTACGCGGGCACGGTGATGACGGCGTCGGTGATGTCCTCACCGAGGTACGCCTCCGCGTCGCGCTTCAGCTTCTGCAGCACGCGGGCGCTGATTTCCTGCGCGGTGTACTTCTTACCGTCGATGTCCACCGACCAGTCGCTGCCGATGTGGCGCTTGACCGAGCGGATCGTACGGTCGACGTTGGTGACCGCCTGGTTCTTGGCGGGCTGACCGACCAGCACCTCTCCGTTCTTGGCGAACGCGACGATCGACGGCGTCGTCCGCGAGCCCTCCGAGTTGGCGACCACCACAGGTTCGCCACCTTCGAGCACGCATACGACCGAGTTGGTGGTCCCGAGGTCGATACCGACCGCACGAGCCATTGTTTCCTCCCTCAATTTGGGTCTCATATGAGCGTGATGCACTCAATCTTGCACACTGACCGCTTTCGGGTCAATTGCAGAGTTGAGCCTGCTGCGCTCAACGTTGTCGTAGGGTCCAACGAGGGGGTCTGGGGGTTTGTTCCCGGGTTGGGGAGAATTTTTGATCCACTTAGGTGTGTTCGACGTGGATCGGCCCGATCTGCGTCGAAAACACCTATCTCGATCCAGCCCATCCGCCGCGCTTCAACGCCATGGCCACCCGCTCGACCAGACGGTCCGGATACCGGGTGACCAGCTCCTTTGTCGCGGTGATGACGTCCCAACCAAGGCGTTCCAGCAGGTTCTGACGCAGGACGTCCTTCGAATACTGCACCCGCTCGCGGTGGTGGTCGCCCTGGTATTCGAGTGCCACTCGATACTCCGGCCAGGCCATGTCCACGATCGCCAGGATCTGCCCGTTGTCGCCGTTGAACATGTGCTGGGTGATCGGCCGGGGAAACCCTGCGCGCATCAAGAGCAGGCGGGTGCGGGTTTCCCAGGGCGACTGGGCTCCGGCGTCGGCAAGTTCGACGATCTCTGGGAGTCTCCGGATCCCGCGCGCACGAGGAGTTATGGAATCGAGGATTCGCTTCGGGTCGCACAGCGCCAGGTGGCAAAGTCCGTCAACTAGGGCTATCGCCTCATCGAAGTCCAGCCTGCGAGCCAGGTCGTAGGCCGTCCGGGTGTGGGTGGTGACGTCGTAGCCGTAGACGTCCATGACCTCGTCGGCGCGCAACTCGCCGTAGCGGATCCACACGCCCGAACGCCGCTGCGCCGGCCTCGGCAGAATGATCTCGGGGAGCGGGTTCTCGGGAAGGTACCTGTACCCGTGCAGCGCGGCCGCCGACCACCCAGCCAGGACGCCCTCCGGGTAAGCGACCCCGAGCGCCTTGCTCCGCATGGCGAAGTCGATCGTCTGGTCGGCGCGGACATAGATGCCTGGCAAGACCGGCCGATACTCGCGCGCGATCGCGCGCTCGCTGAGAATTGGAAGTAGCTTTGCACGCCGGATCGGCCCTACAGGCAGTTTCACGCGGGTCCCCCCAGACCACTTAGGTGTTTTCGACGCAGAATCGACAATTCGCGTCGAGAAAGCCTACGTGAAACATCGCCGGGGACTACCGCGCGTGCACCGACTCCAGAATCCCCTCCGCGCTCCGCGCCGCGGTCTCGCACGCACGGGAGGTGAACCGGTCCAGCAGTGGATGGTTCGCCCGGGTTCGCCAGGTGCGCACCGCCGACACCGCCGCCCGCGAGACTTCGGAGCGGTCGACGCCCGGGGAGAGACCCAGCCGGACATGCGGCGCGACGCCGAAACCGCCGATGAGCCTGTGCAATTCGGCGGCTGCGTCCTCGGGCAGCAGCAGATCCGTGGTGCGCAGCCGACCGAGCAAACGCAGCTCCGCGAAGCCATGTACGTCGTTCAACAATCGAGACGCTTGGGCGAGAATGTCCGACGCCGCCCGCTCGGGTCGCCCGGACAACGCCCGCTCCAGCGCCACCAAAGCCGAATGCGTCTTCAATTGCTCTGCGCGCTGGCCGAATTGCACGTCGATCAGTTCCCGTAGCTCGCGCAGCCCGCTGCGTTCGACCAACTCGTTGGCCAGCGTGGTCGAGTCGCGCGCACCCAGTCGAACCAGGGTCACAGCCAACCTGATGCCGAAAAGACCGAACCGGCGCACCAATTCGGCACGAAGAGCGGGATCCACGGGTAAGCGAACGTCCGGACGCGCGAACCGATCGGCAGACAGCAGCGCGAGTTGCAGGTCCTCCATAGGCACCTGGGCTAGCTGGACGAACGCCGAAAACTCGACCTCGCGCAGTGTTCGAGCCGCAAAGGCCAGCAGCCCAGCCACGGGAACCACGGCCTGGCACAAACCGGTGCGCTCCAGCTCACCCGCGAAGCGTTGGGCAATCTCCTTGGCGGACAGCATCGCATCGATCCGACCCGCACCGATCTCGTCGGCGCGGGACACGACGCCGACCACACCCAGCGGACCCGACTCGGCGCCCACGTGCGAGCCGATCTGGCCGAGGAACTGGGTATCGGCCGCGCTCAGGTTGCGCAGGAGGTAGACGACGGCATCGGCGGCGGAGGCCGCGTTGTCCGGCGTCAGAAACCGCAAGGTGCGCTCGGAGACGTCGCGTGACAACGACGAGGTGCCAGGGGTGTCGATCACCGTCGTGTCGATCAAAGTACGGGCCGGCCACTCGACGTCGAGCCGGTCCACCTCGGCTGCCGTCAGCGCGCCCATGTCGAACGTCAACCCACCGTCGATGCGTTGCACCGGCACGTTGAAGTGACGATCCCCATGCCACGCAGTCACACTCGGCGTCGAACCGTTGCGATACCACGTGACCACTCGGGTGCACTCCGTCGCATCCGTTGGCGCGATGTCTTGACCGACAAGCGCATTCAGCAGCGTCGACTTTCCAGCCTTCAACGATCCAGCGAGCGCGACCCGCAGCGGCTGCTCGAGTCGGCGCGCGCAATCATCGAGCTGCGCGCGCACAGCCGGATCGTGCGCATAAGTCCGCCGGGCCGCGTCAACCAGCGAACGAGCCTGCGCCGCACCATTGCTCATCGGGACACCGCCGGCAGCGCCAACTGCTCGGCCCTTTCTCGCAGCTCGGCGACCTTGCGCAGGCGCTGCTCCAGTTCGGCAGCGCGCGCTGTTCGCTGGGAGGACTCGACGTTGGCAGCCTCGCTGGCGGCGCGCAGTGACTCGTTGATCGAGCGCAGGGCCTGATCGGCGACCGCGGTGAAGTGGTCGCGCAGCGTGCGTTGGATCATCCGCAGCCGATCCTTGGACTCCTTGTTCGCCTGAAAGCTGACGTCCTCGACGTAGCGGCGGATCGCCACCTTGGCCTCGTGCCGGCGTTGCACCACCCGCTGACCCTTGTCATCGCGATAGGCCTTGGTGCCCAACAGGACTCCGGCACCAATCGAGATCGGGTTGATCAACGCCAACCCGGCGACGGTGGTGATCATGCCGAACATCAGCACACCGCCGTAGGACCCGCGCATGCCGACCAGCACCTTTTGCGTGATCCCGGCTTTGCCCGCGTCGAGATCGGCGAGCTCATCCACCGGCGCCAACAGGTCCTCGAGACCGTCGAGCGCGAGGTTGGGCATCTCCACGCGGCCCGACTCGGCGAAATGCTCGGCCACCTGGCGCGCCAGCCACAACGCCCGTTCGTGGGCCATCACAAAGTTGTCGCCCACCGCGGTGCCAGTTTGGTCGCGCAGCCACTCGCCTAGTTGCTCCCAATGTTGGCCCGGGTCAACGCGATCCACCCACTCCTCAGCCTCGCGCACCACTCGACGCAGCCGGTCGCGTAGGTCATGGTCGATATCGGCCGCCAGGTCCGCAATACCGTCACCAAGCGTCAACTGCCACTGCGATGTTCGCTTGTGCAGTTCCTCCGCCGCGAGCTTGGCCTTCTGCAGCTCGCTGACGGCGGCCGCGCCCTTGCTCGGATCACGCAGCGCCGCAAGCTCGCTCCCGAGCGTCAACGCCAAATGCTCTGTTGCCGAGCGAACATCGTAGGCAACGCTTTCCACGATGTCACTGTCCCGTCGAGCGACCACGGCGTCGCGCAGAAATTGGTAGATCTCGGCGAAACCAGACTCCACGTTGAGCTGTTCGTCCTGCAAACGCAAAGCGTGCGAACGCAACAGCGACGAGACGGCGATCATCGGAATGTCCAGCCCGGCGCGCTGCAGATGGCCGCGATTTGCCTCGACCACTTGCCGCCAGTGCGGATACAGGTCGGTCTTGCTGATCAGCAGGGCGACGGATGGGCACAATCCACGCACCTGGCGCAGAAAGTCCATCTCGTTGGCGTTCAACTCAGTGCCCGCGTCGGAAAGCACGAGAACCGCGTCCGACGCTGGCAACAGCCCGAGAACACTTGCCGCATGCGGGTTTCCGTGTCCACCGACGCCGGGTGTATCGACGATGACCAGGCCGTCCGCAAGCAGCGGGCTCGGCACGCCGATCTCCAAGCGCACTACCTCGCGACCTTGGGCAAGCGGCGAAGTCGGGGTCACGGAGGTGATCTGATCAATCGGCACGGGTACTCGCCGGGTACTGCCATCCGCGTCGGCGAGCACCAGCTGCGCCTGTGGCTGTGGCGCGTTACCTACCAACGTTGGCACCGCAGTCGTTTCGTCGTCGCCGACTGAGCACACCTCCAGGTTGAGCAGAGAATTGACGAACTGACTCTTGCCCTGCTTGATGTGGCCGACCACGACGATGCGGCGGCGCGGATCGCTGACCCGATCGGCCGCAGTTTGCAGCTTCGACAGGATGTCAGCGCGCTCGGCGCCGCGGGCCAGGATCGCCGTCTCGTTGAGCAGCGACATCACTGCCGATGCAGGTGCTGGTGTTGCTGCCACGTCGGTCTGCTCCTTTGGTGCGGTCGGGCGCCGCTGCCATTTTGCGCTATGTCGTTAAGTGCTCGGCTCGGTGCTCGCTCCGCTCCTCGCGGCCACGCCGCTGCGATGCTCACGCGCCCTCACCTCGCTATGTCTTTAAGTGCTCGGCTCGGTGCTCGCTCCGCTCCTCGCGGCCACGCCGCTGCGATGCTCACGCGCCCTCACCTCGCGCAGTGAAAACCGGCGCCGAGCCGCCCATCACGGGTCGACTCGGCGCCGGATATCTCTTACTGCTTACAGGTGCATGTCCTCGATACCGGTGACGTGCGTCGCGGCACTGTGGTCCGTCACCGCGGTGTCGGTGGTCGCCGCCGAGTGCGAGTCGGTGCCGAACAGGCTGTCGCTGCTGGTTCCGGTGATGCCCGTGTGGCTTTCGGCACCGAACGGCTCCGTGGCGTTGAGCGCCGACCAGTCGGTGTGGCTCGCGCCGGTGAGGTCACCCGTGACGGAGTGGGTGTCGACGCTCCCGGTGCCGGCCATCGAGTTGGTGCCGCTCACGCCGGCCTGGCCGCCCGATGCCGAGCCCTCGGCACCGACCTGGCCCGTGCCGGTGAAGTGCCCGACAGAGGTCGTACCGGCGGCCGCGGCCTGGCCCGAGGCGTCCGCACCCGACTGACCCAGGGCGGACACGTCGCCGCCGGAGTGTCCCAGCGCGGAGACATCGCCGCTGGACTGCCCCAGCGCGGAGACATCGCCGCTGGAGTGCCCCAGCGCGGCGGTCTCACCGGAGAACTGGCCGAGCGCGTTCGCGCCCGCATCGGCTGCACCGCTGAGGTCGAGAGCACCATGACCGAGGTCCGCACCCGCGGTGGTGGTGTGCTGCACGTCACCGGAGATCGACGCGCCTGGGTTGGCGGAGCCGGCCACGTTGGCGACGCCACTGAGCCCGGTCTGCAAGCCGGCGCCGAGCCCGGTCGCGCCAGTCAATCCGGAGTGCAAGCCGGCGCCAAGGCCGGAATTGGCCGCTGCCTGTAGGCCCGTGTTGGCCGCGCCTTCCAGCCCGGCACCCAGTCCGGTGTTGGCCGCACCTTCCAGCCCGGCACCCAGTCCGGTGTTGGCCGCTGTCTGAAGACCGGTGTCGGCCGCACCCTCTAGCCCGGCACCCAGCCCCGACTGCAGTCCGGCGCCCAGCCCGGTGTTCGCGGCACCCTCCAGACCCGACTGCAGGCCCGCGCCCAGCCCGGTGTTCGCCGCACCCTCCAGACCCGACTGCAGGCCCGCGCCCAGCCCGGTGTTGGCAACACCTTCCAGCCCGCTCTGCAGACCCGCACCCAGCCCGCTCTGCAAACCGGCGTCGAGACCCGAGCCGAGTGTCCCGGCACCGTGCGCGCCCACGTCGATCGCATTGGTCAGCGCCGACTGCAGGTTCGCCTGCGCATCGCCGCCGAGGCCGAGTGCGCCGCCGAGGTTGCTGGCAAGGCTGGCGCCGAGGTGCGATGCATCCACGCCGCCCTGCAAGTTCGCGTTCAGCCCGGCGTCACCGGCGGACTGAATCGCCGCCCCGAGTGCCGTACCCAGGTTCGCGCCCAAGTCGCCGCCGACGCTGAAGGCGTTGCCCAGGGCGGTCGAGAGGTCAGTACCACCGTTGGCTGCGAGGTCCGCGCCGGTGTTCACCGCGCCGCCCGCATTGAGCGCCGAATTAAGGGCGCTGGACAACGCCGCGGTGGTGTCCGCGCTGGCACCGATCTGGCTGCCGAGCAGCGCGCCGAGGTCCGTGTTTCCGCCCCCACTCACGTCGACCGAGTTCTGCAGGGCCTGACCGAAGGCTGAACCGAGGTCGAAGCCGACCGGTCCGCCGTTCGCGAGCGCTGTGCTCAGCACATTCACGAAGTCACCGCTGAGGTCGACCGCACCAGCGTTGCCGCCACCGGCGATGGCCGTACCGAGCGCGGCCGCACCGCCGCCCGCCAAGCCGAGGCCGACCGGGATGCCACCGCCGAGGTTCAATCCGCCTCCGAGGTTGGCGCCACCACTGACGTCCCCGCCGCTCACGTCCGAACCACCGCCAGCGCCCAAACCACCGCCGGCACCCAGACCACCGCCAGCGTTGATGATCGAGGAGAGCTGGTCACCACCGCTGACCATTGCCGACTCGGCGACCATCGGCGCGACCGCCGAGATATCGGCTGGAGAGACGTCGCTGAGGCCGGCGTCGGTCAGGGCCTGCCCCGGGTTTTCGCAGTACGCAGCGGCGGCCTCGTGGTCACGCAGCAGGTTCAGGATGAACTCGAGGATCGCGTTGGGGGTCATGAAAGCACTCCTTGTCGTAGCGGAGGTGTAGGACCGTAGATGTCCAACACCGATCGATGACAGCAACGCTATGGATCGCCGAGGCCCCCGCCAACGGGGACAAGCCCCCTACTCGAGCAAGCGCAGACATTAGGGGGTGCGGGGCTGTTAGGGGATTTGTCCCCTAACAAATGGGAGGTATCGGTCGTCACCCAGTGCGATCCCCACACAACGCCGTGACCTGCGCCGCTGCGGTAACGACAAATGCCCAGCAAACGAACATAATGTCGTATCCACGCATTACCCGAACGGAGAGAAATCGCATGGCAGCTGGGCTCGGAATGGTGGTCGGTTCGAGCAATTCGGTTGCCGTAATCGATTTCGACGGCGACGTTGCGCCCGACGGCTCCGAACACCGCGTAGTCACCCGTCGCAGCGCTTTGGCCCTGCGTGACGGCGCTTCTCCTCGGCTGCTCGAGCAGCACGATGCCGCACAGCCGGACGATGTCGTCGTGGAAGGATTTGTCGCCCGCGTCGGCGACCCGGTAGGGATTTTGGCCGACGACGGCTCCACCTACACTGGGGAAGACCTCACGGCTACCGCGTTGGCGTGCCTGGCGCACGAGGCCACTCGCGATGTCGCCGAACCGCCGACCGTCATCGCCTACCCCACGACCTGGCCGAAGCACACCATCGACGCCCTGCGTGGTGCCCTCGACCGAACCGAACTGGGCAAGGCGAAGACTGTCCCGGAGGCCGTCGCCGCAGCGCATTGGCTCAACGCCGCCCGCGGCCCGCTCGATGACGGTGCCGTGGTGGTGTACGACCTTGGCGCGTCGTCGCTGGATGTCAGCGTCGTGCGGACCGGCGGTGAGCCGGAGGTATTGGGGAAGCCGATCCGTTCCGAAGACATCGCCGGATCAGACTTCGACCACTCGATCACCCAGCATGTGCTGTCGGTCGCGGGTGCCGCGGGTGTGAATCCGTTCGACCCCGAGGTCGAGCGAGCCTTGGCTGAGGTTCGTCGCCGTTGCGTTGCCGCCAAGGAGGCACTTTCGGTCGACACCGACACCACGGTGCTGGTGGAACTGGCTGGTCAGGCGCGAGAAATCCGCTTGGTTCGCAGCGAGGTCGAGGACCTGATCCGTCCGGCCCTGCTGACCTCGATCGACCTGGTGCAGGAGGCGGTTCGACAAGCCGGCCTTGACGTGGCGGACATTGGTCAGGTGGTTATTACCGGCGGTGGGGCGAACATCCCGCTGGTCGCCGAATTGCTGTCAGCTCGCTTGCGATTGCCGGTCGTCGCCGGGGCCACGCCCGCGTTGACCTCGGCGTTGGGCGCCGCGGCCATGGCCGCCTCGACAAAGCCCGCGATCGCCAAGCCTGTCGTCGCGCCAGCCGCCGCAGCAGCTCTAGCCAGCCGTCCCCCGCGCGCCGCTGCAGCCGCGCCGGCCGCTTTGCCGACGCCCGTTGCAGTTGAAGCAGGTCCGCCGAAGTGGAAACGACTTGCGGTCATCGGAAGCATCGCGGCGGCGATCATGCTGGTCGCGGCAGGTGGCCTGGCCATGGGCACCGGCATGATGAGCGACAACACGCCGGCCAGTAATTCGACGCCGTCCAGCGTGGCACCGGGCACGACCATGGTGAACGGCGTTCCGGTTTCGGCCGCGCCGGGCGCCGGGACGAACGCTCCGGCCGCGCCCAACTCGCCGGGCGGCGCGACAGCGAACCAGGCCACCGCTCCCGGAACTTCGGGCGGTGGCTCCCCCCAGAGCAACTCGGGCGGTCAGTCGGCCGCGCCCGTCGCCGGAAACGGCGGCGGCAGCGCGCCCGCGCAGGACAACAGTGCTCCCGCGGCAGGTGGCGGCGCGCCCGCGCAGAGTGGCGGCGGCACCGGCGGGCCCAGCACCTACCAGTCCCCCGCGCCGTTGCCGTCCAGCGGTGGAGGTAGCCCCAGCAATGGCAGCCAGCTACCGGGATCTGGGGCTGTCAACGACCTCGGCAACGGCGTCGGCGGAGCGGCCAACGGCATCGGCAACGGAGTCGGCGGGGCAGTCAGCGGCCTCGGCAACGGCGTCGGCAAGGCAACGAGTGGCGCCGCGGGCACCGTCAACAACCTGCTGCCCGGATCGAACTGACCGCACGTTGCTCACCCGCTCCGCGTCCACGACCGACGAGACTCTTCGCGACACAATCGAGCAGGCCGGCGACGACTTGCTCGGCGTGTTCGCCATGGTCACGGCTGGATCGGGCCTGGACGCGGAGGAAATAGCCGAGGTTCTCGATGTCCCCGCAACCGGCGCCGTCGAGCTAGTCGAACAGGCCCGTCAAGCACGCGTCGACGCCGTCCGGTCGGTCCCGCTGATCCGAGACCGGCTCGGTGAACGACGGTTTCTCGCCGTCCTGCACGCGTTCCTCACCGCCAGGCTGCGCACCGACTCGTTGCGCCCGGCGCAGGCGATCAGGCTGGCCGAACTCGGCGTGCGTGACGACGCGCTCGCAACCGCGCTGGTTCGACTCGCGGATTCTGCGCTCGATCCAGCGATCGCAGCATCGGCATACGCGGCGGCCATCCTGGCTGGAGCCGATCCCGCCACGGTTGCGGCCCGTCGCTGCGAGACCGCGGCCCGCACCGGCGACGACGACACCGCCATGGCGATCGTCGAACAACTCCTCGCCGCGGCCGACACCGATCCAGAGGATCGCCGGACCGCCGTTCGCGTCGGCGCGACGATCTGGGCATCCCGCGGCGTGCTGCGCCGCAGTGCCGACCTCTACCGCTGGCTCGGATCCGACTCGTCGGCAGACGCCGCCCTCGCCGCCACCGTGCTCTACGGCGCGGGCGACCCGAGGGGCGCGGAGACCATGCTGAAGGCACCTACCGTGGGTCCGCCGACCGATGCCATGGCGGCGGATCGGTGCCTTGCCGAGGCCATGCGCCACACCATCACCACCAACGCCCGGCCTGCCCTCAGCTCCGTATTCCGCGCTCTCGCAATGCAATCCGGCGCTGTTGCCAGGCGGTTGACGCCGCATTCAACAGCCGCCATCGCCGCACTGCTCAGCGTGCACAACGGCGACCTGTCCCGCGCGCAGGCGGCGCTGCAGCGCGCGACCGAGACCGACGCGCCGGGCAGCCGCACCTGGGCTTTCCACCGGTTGCTGGCTGGGTGGGTGGCAATGCTCGCGGGTGACGACGAATCGGCGGCCGCCGTACTCCGTGAGGTCGGCGTCGACGCGCTCAGCCGCCACGACGAACTGTTCGCACGCGCCATGGCTATCGGACTCGCGCGACGCAGCGGCGACTACGGCGCGCTGACCCAGCATTGGCAAGCAGCCCACCTGCTCATCGACG
This sequence comes from Skermania sp. ID1734, assembly GCF_007489285.1. Lineage (GTDB taxonomy): Bacteria > Actinomycetota > Actinomycetes > Mycobacteriales > Mycobacteriaceae > ID1734. The sequence continues at coordinate 276,332 of NZ_VLIY01000005.1, read as the reverse complement.
AAGTGTCGATCGACCTCTTTACGTTGCTGCCGCTCGGCGAATTGTGGCTGGGCGGGATCCGGGTCGGTGAATCGGAGCGGGTCGAGCATCTGATCACGGAGGCCGAGAACCTGCTCGCTGCGCTCGGCGATCCCCCCGCGTGGGCCAACACCTTCCATTGGTATGGAGTGCAGGCTGCGATCGTCGCCGAGGCACCACAGTTGCTGGTCAAACACGCCGGATCGTTGCGTCGGGCCGCCGAGCAATCCGACGGCAACGAGTACGCGGCCGCACTTGCCAACGCCGGGCGAACATGGCTGCAAGTGCTCAGCGACCAGATCGATCCCGAGCGCGTCGAACGCTCCGCACGGTTGCTCGCCAGGCTCGGGCTGGCCTGGGACGGAGCCCGGCTTGCCGGCGAGGCCGCGCTGCGCGCCACCGACACCGCCACCGCCACCGGGTTGCTTCAGGTTGCCCGCTCGCTGCGGCAAAGCCAGTTGCGTAGAACTCCGGAGCCCGCCAAGACGCCACCGAGTTCCGATGCGCTGTCCGCCCGCGAGGCCGAGGTCGCCGAATTGGTTGTGCTCGGTTTCACATACCGCGAGATCGGTGAGCGGTTGTACATTTCTGCGAAGACCGTGGAGCACCACGTCGCCCGAATCCGGCGTCGGCTGGGGGCCGGCTCCCGGTCCGAATTGCTCTCGATGCTGCGGGCGATGGGATACGGATCAAGTCCCTAGGCGTATCGAAATCGTTCTTGCGAGCGATATACGGGTCGACAGCGCGCCGGTGAAGGTCGGGAAGGGGTGCGACGATGGCCACAGGGGTTGGCCTGTATATCGACGATTCGGAATGCATTGTCGCCGTGACCAGCGACGACGATGATTCGGCGGAGCCGACGTACATCGTTCGACCGACAGCCCTGCGCATGCCCAGCGAGGGATCGCCCGCACTCGTCGCCGAATCCGACCCCGACGCGATCACCGACTTTCTCGACTCCGTCGGCACTGCCGAGGGCATCGACGTCCGCGGCGAGGCCTACCGCGGCGAAGACCTTTTCGCCACGGCGCTGTATTGCATGGTGGAACTCGCGGCCGACCACGTTCGCGGCAGGACCGAGTTCTATGCGACCTACCCATCGGATTGGCCGGCAAAGACGCGCCGCGCGCTGCGCGATTCCCTCGACTACCTCGGACTGTCCTCAATCGCGCTGATTTCTGAAGCCCGCGCGCTAGCGGCCGCCGACGACAACGCCGCGCACGGTGCTGCTCTCGTCGCCCTGCAGGTCGCGGCCACCGAAACCGGCGACCCGACCGCGGCGGCGCCGCTTGCCGTGACCGAAAAGGTCGAAGCCAAGCCCACCGGCCCGGTGGTCGACGCCCTGGCCTACTCCGCGCTGCCGGCACCGCTGGAGCCGCTCGCCCCGGTCGGCGCCAAACCGGCCGTCGCACCCCGACCGCGTAAGGCGCCGGGCAAGACCAAGGTACGGCTGGCCCAGGCTGCGGCATTGGTCGCGGCAATCGCGTTGGGAGCCGGGGTTGCCACCGCACTGGTACAGCGCGACCACCAGCAACCCACGATGACCGCTGCCGAAAGCACTAGCGGCGCGCCGAGTTCGCACCCGCAACAGCCCGTACCGCCGGCACCGCCCGCGGTGCAGCCGCAACCGGCGAGCCGCCAGGTGTACGACATCGACCAGCCAGTGACCGTCGTTCCCCCACCGCCGAGTTCCGCACTGCCGACGAGCCCCGCCGCCGCGACGACGCCTTCCACCGCGCCGACGACGCCGCCGCCTGCACCCACCACGACCCCAGCACCCGCGACGACCCCAGCACCCGCGACCACGACTCCCCCGGAATCGTCGAGCGCCTCGCCGACCAGCACCGGTTCGCCCTTCCAGCCGCATCCCTGGGTCGTGCCGACCATGCCGACAACGAGCGCAAACAGCTCCGATGGGTTCTTCGGACCGATCCCCAGTTTTGGCATCCCCAACTCGGGCCGGTAATCGCCGAGTAGCGGTTAAGGTTTTCACCGGATTGTCCGGAAAGGGGTTACATGGCCGAAACTCCGGCACGCCGCTGCGCAGCCGCATTGTTCGTGGCGGTGCTGGGAGTGGCCTGGCTGCTCTTTAATTCCGCTCCGGCTGAGGCAAGCCCGCAGCCCACCCAACTTTCTGCGAGCCAGTTGCCCATCGAACTGCAACAGGCCGTCGCCCGCGACCTGCACCTGACGCCCGAGCAATACCTCGACCGCGCCGCGAAAGCGCAGCTGTTGGGGCAGTATGCGCGCACCTTCCGGGCAAACCGGCCCGCCGATTTCGCGGGCGCGTTTCTCGACAACTCCGGGACCCCGGTGATCGCGGTGACATCCACGAACGCCGCTGCGCTCGCCGCGCGGGACGGATTCCACACCAAACTGGCGCCGATCTCGGCGGATAACCTCGAAAATTCCCTCGCCGAGCTCAACCGATGGCTGGCTGCCCTTCCCCGTCAACTCGCCTCGCAGGTGCAGGCGACCTCGATCGACATCTTGAATAACAACGTCGTCATCGACATCGTCGACAGCCCGATCGGGCGGATGCTGAACCTGCCGACGCTACTGGCGAACCTGCAGGTGGTGATGCTGCCGGGCGGCGGTGGTCCGATCGAGCACCGACCGATGGGCGGCGACACGTTTGTGACAGCGAGGACCCCGCTGCCGGGCACGCCGCTCGGCCAGATCACTGTCTGCTCGCTCGGATTCAACAGCATCGACAATGCCGGTCAGCCGCTGAATATCACTGCGGGACACTGCAATCCGAATGCGCCACACGGCGGCGCCCCGGTCTACCTCCCGAATCGCGACAATGTCACGACCAGCGTCAACATCGGATCGTTCGTCCGCTCGGTCACCGGCGACAGCTCGCATCTGGACTATTCGGTGATCCGCTTCAACGGTGCCGGCGTCGCCGCTGGCCTCGACCGGCCGTCTGTGCGCGGCGCGAGCGGCACAACGCTCACCGTCACCGGAACAGCCGTCCCCGTGACCGGCGCGCCCGTGTGCAAGTCCGGCCAATCGTCCGAGTTCACTTGCGGCATCGTTTCGGCTGATCAAGTGGAGGCGAGCGTGTTCGGCGATGACGGCCTGATTCGAACAGTCCGTGGATTCGCCGACACCGCCTGCACCCTCGCCGGCGACAGCGGCGGCGCCATCGTCACCGGAACGCTGGCATTGGGCATCACCAGCGGATCCAACAGCGCCGAGGCGCCGGATTGCGGGCAGGCAAACATCGCCCTCGCCCAGGACGGCGGCACGTCCAGCCTGGGAATTGCGGTGCGGGACATCCTTGCCGACGCCAATGCCCGCGGTCTCGGCGCCGGAATTCGGGTGCGCGCGTCCGATATGCCGTGAACAGACGGCAATTCAGTATCGATAAATAGGTTTCGAAGCGGCCGACAAATATAGTCATGCGCATGCGTCGTTCTGCTGCCGCGGTTGCCGGCTCGATTGCCTTGCTGATGTCTGCTGCTGTGTGCGGCAGTGCACAAGCACAGACCGCACCGGCGACCCCGCAGCTTCCGAAGGCCCTCGTTACCGCCCTCAACCGCGATCTGCATCTGTCGCCGGACCAATACCTGCATCGGGCGGCGCTCGCCCAGCAGCTCGGCGATTTCGCCGACACCGCCCGCACCCGTTACCCACAGGCCTTTGCGGGTTCGTGGCTCAACGAGGCCGGTCAGGCGGTCGTTGCGCTCGCCGACGGACCGCAGCGGCAGCAGGCGGCAGCGGCGGCAACCGCGGCAGGCTTCACAGTGCAGCATGCTGCCAAGAGCGAATCGACCCTCGAGTCGCAGCTCAACACGTTCACCACGTGGTTGCACGGCCAGCCGGCGTCGGTTGCCCAGGCTGTACAGGGCGTCGGCATCGACACGGTCGGCAACGCGCTGACCGTCCGGCTGGCCAGTGCTGCGCACTCGGTCGACTTGAAGCTGCCGAACTTCATCGAGCCGAGTCATGTGGTCAGCGCCTCGCCCGCAACGACGGCCACGCCGCAGCAGGCCCGGCATCCGGCGGCGCTCGTCAACGGTTCGGAGGCCGGCGGGGATGCGTTCGCCTCGATGGCCGGCGACATCTCGCTGCGCTGCTCGTTCGGTTTCAACGGGACGCTCGGCGGCCAGACCGTCAACATCACTGCCGGGCACTGCAACCCCAACCAGGGTGCCAGCGGTACCCCGAACGCGGCACCGGTGTTCGAACTCGGCCCGGCCGACGTCCTCGGCCCGCAGGTGGGCACCTTCCAGAAGTCTCGACTCGACGGGCACGACTACTCGATCGTCGCTATCAACGGTTCGTTTGCTCGACAGTTCCAGAACAACGCCGTGAGCGTTCCGGCCGCCCCGCCGGTGTTCATCACCGGCGTCGCACAGCCGGTCGTCGGCGCGCCGGTCTGCAAGTCGGGCGCACGCACCGGGTTCAGCTGCGGCACCATCGCCACCATCAATCAGACCGTCGATGTGGGCAAGCGCGTCCTGTCGAACGGCTTCTCCGCCAACCTGTGTGCCCTGCCGGGCGATAGTGGCGGCACGGTGATCACCGGCACCCAGGCGCTCGGGGTCACCAGCGCGTCGACAGTCACCGACTATCCGATCTGCGAGATCCCCAACGCCATCGGCGCTGTGACCGGGGACGTCCCGCAGCTGTTTGCGACCCCGGTCAGCGCAATCCTGGCGGAAAATCCAGGTTTGCAGGTTCGCACGTCGTAGCGGTCAGCACGCAGTTTCAGGCCGGTAAGTCTGCCCTTCCTCACACATAGTGAAAAGCGGGCGAATACCGTGAATAGTCGAACGAGCACAATGTTCTCGTTCGATAAATCGGTACCATGTTACTGGCGAGTAACTTGCGAGGCGCTAGGCTTACGCGCTGATGGCAGCGGCGCCTAGCTGCCCTGAACGAAAGGCTGCGACATGAATGCCCTGACGATCACGTTGGGCACGATTGGTGCACTCCTGAGCGTGTTGTGCTGGGCCTCCTTCGTGTCCGGCGCCTGGGGAATCTTCCGGTCGGTGATGCTGGGGCAGCCCGCGCCCGATCGCTGGCACCCATTCTGGCCGCGGTTCAAGCACATGTTCGTCGAGTTCCTCGCGCACACCAGGATGGTGAAGTTCCGCACCGTCGGCTGGGCGCACTGGCTGGTGATGATCGGCTTCCTCGCCGGCATGAGTTTCTGGTTCGAGGCCTACGGCCAGACCTTCGATCCGACCTGGGGCTGGCCACTGATCGGTGGCACCTGGTGGTTCCATCTCGGTGATGAGCTGCTGGGCGTCGGCACCGTGATCGGCATCGTCACGCTGATGATCATCCGCCAGCTCAACCACCCGCGGATCCCCGATCGGCTCTCGCGGTTCAGCGGCTCCGTCTTTAGCGCCGGATACTTCGTCGAGTGGGTCGTCCTGCTCGAGGGCCTGGGAATGGTCCTGGTCAAGGCCGGCGCGCTGCGCCTGCATGGCGAGTTCACTCCGTGGACCGACTTCGTCACGGGCCCGATTTCCAAGGTGCTGCCCGACAGCGTTGCCCTCATTTCGATCTTCGCGTTCGTCAAGCTGATGTCCGGCATGGTGTGGCTGTTCGTCGTCGGCCGCAACATGACCTGGGGTGTCGCCTGGCACCGCTTCTCCGCCTTCCCGAACATCTACTTCAAGCGCGAGGCCGACGGCGGCGTTGCGCTCGGTGCCGCCAAGCCGATGATGTCCGGCGGCAAGGTCCTCAACATGGAGGACGCCGACCCCGATGTCGACGCGTTCGGCGCCGGCAAGATCGAGGACTTTTCCTGGAAGGGCTGGCTGGACTTCACCACCTGCACTGAGTGTGGCCGCTGCCAGTCGCAGTGCCCGGCGTGGAACACCGGCAAGCCGTTGTCGCCGAAGCTGCTGATCATGTCGTTGCGTGACCACGGCTACGCCAAGGCGCCGTACCTGCTCGCAGGCGGCAAGAAGGACATGGGCGGCGACGAGATCGGGCTGTCCGAGGCGGATCTGGCCAAGTTGTCCGACGCCGCGCGAGCCGAAGCCGAGCGTCCGTTGGTCGGGCCCGAAGATGCCCACGGCATCATCGACCCGGAGGTGCTGTGGAGCTGCACCACCTGCGGCGCGTGCGTCGAGCAGTGCCCGGTGGACATCGAGCACGTCGACCACATCATCGACATGCGCCGATACCAAGTGCTGATCGAGTCCGAGTTCCCCAGCGAGCTGGCCGGCCTGTTCAAGAACCTGGAGAACAAGGGCAACCCGTGGGGCCAGAATGCCAAGGACCGGCTGAACTGGATCTCCGAGATGGACTTCCACATCCCGGTGTACGGGCAGGATGCGGACACGTTCGAAGACTATGAGTACCTCTTCTGGGTCGGCTGCGCGGGCGCGTACGAGGACCGTGCGAAGAAGACCACCAAGGCGGTCGCGGAACTGCTGGCCACCGCAGGCGTGAAGTTCATGGTGCTCGGTGCCGAAGAGACCTGCACCGGCGATTCTGCCCGGCGTGCCGGTAACGAGTTCCTGTTCCAGCAGCTCGCCATGCAGAACATCGAGACGTTCAACGCGGTGTTCGACGGCGTGCCGGAGGAAAAGCGCAAGATCGTGGTGACCTGCGCACACTGCTTCAACGCGCTGGGTAATGAATATCCCCAGGTCGGCGGGAAGTATGAGGTCATCCACCACACCCAACTTCTCAACCGGCTGGTGCGGGCCAAGAAGCTGGTGCCGGTCGCGCCCGTCAGCGATGAGGTCACCTACCACGACCCGTGCTACCTCGGCCGTCACAACAAGGTCTACGACGCGCCGCGCGAGTTGATGGCCGCCAGCGGCTCCACCCTGCGCGAGATGCCGCGCCACGGCGAACGGTCCATGTGCTGTGGCGCGGGTGGTGCGCGGATGTGGATGGAAGAGCAGTTGGGCAAGCGCATCAACATCGACCGCGTGGACGAGGCGCTGTCGACGCTGGGGTCAAACGGCTCCGGACCGCAAAAGATTGCGACCGGCTGCCCGTTCTGCCGGGTGATGCTGACCGACGGTGTCACCGCGCGTCAGGAATCCGGCGAGGGTGAGGGCGTCGAGGTAATTGACGTCGCGCAGTTGATGCTCGGTTCGATTCGCCGGCTCGAGCCGGACGAGCTGACCGAGAACATCAAGGTCATCCAGAAGCCGAAGACCACCAAGCAGGCGGAGGTGGCCACCGAGGTTACGGCCGAGCAGGAAGAGGCCGGGCGAGTCGAAACCATCGAGGAGCCTGCCGAATCCCCCGCCGAGACCGCTCCCGCCGCGAAGGCCGCCCCTGCGAAGGGGCTGGCCATGAAGGGTCTGGCAAAGGCACCTGGCGCGAAGGCACCTGGCGCGAAGGCACCTGGAGCGAAGGCACCCGGCGCTAAGGCCCCCGGTAAGCCGGCCGAGGCCGCCGCGCCTGCCGAAGACGCTGCCCCGAAGGCGCCCGTCAAGGGCCTCGCGATGAAGGGCATGGCCAAAGCCCCCGGCGCCAAGGCACCCGGCGCGAAAGCCCCCGGCAAGGCAGCTGACGCCAAGCCGGAAGCCGCTGAGGCCGCCAAGCCCGCCGAGACTGCCGAGGCTTCCACGCCGAAGCCGCCGGTCAAGGGCCTCGCCATGAAGGGCATGGCCAAAGCCCCCGGCGCCAAGGCACCCGGAGCGAAGGCCCCCGGCGCAAAAGCCCCCGGCAAGGCAGCCGCCCCGGCCCAGTCCGCAGACTCCGCGGCACCGAAGGGCGTCGACGCACCCGAGGCCGAGGCACCCACCGAACCCAAGGCCGGCGCCGAGGCGTCGATGCCGTCCGTGGCTCCAAAGGGCTTGGCGGTGAAGTCGGGCTTCAAGAAGCCCGGCGCACGACCGTCCGCGGCGCCCAAACCGGCCGAGCAGTCGAACGGGTCGTCGGAGACCGCTGCGGAGAAGGCGCCGGAACCGTCAGAACCGTCGAAGGAGCCGGCCGCAAGCGGTAACGGTGAAGCCGCAGCCCCACCGGCGGCGAAGCCGGGTGGGCTCGGGTTCAAAGCCGGCGCCAAGGCGCCGGGCCGCCGGAGCTAAACGCGACACAGTGGCCCCGCCGCACGGCGGGGCCACTGTGCTATCCGAACCCGGTGCGCTCCATGTCCATTTTTGGCTGCGCACAGGCCTTATCCCGCGCCTATCAAGGCATTAGTGGACACTGAGTGCACACCGCAGCACTATCCAGCCGAAAAATCGCTCGACACAACCTGGCACGATATTGGGGTGAGCCCAACCAGCCATCCACACCACACGCCGCGGACCCTCGAGCAGTCGACCAAGCTGCAAAACGTCCTCTACGAAATCCGGGGCCCGGTACACGCACACGCCGCACGGTTGGAAGCTGAAGGCCACCGGATCCTGAAACTCAACATCGGCAACCCGGCGCCCTTCGGTTTCGAGGCGCCCGATGTGATCGTCCGCGACATCATCGCCGCGCTGCCGTACGCGCAGGGCTACTCGGAGTCCAAGGGCATCCTGTCGGCCCGGCGCGCGATCGTGACGCGCTACGAGTTGGTTCCGGGCTTCCCGGAACTCGACGTCGACGACATCTACCTGGGCAACGGCGTCTCCGAGCTGATCACCATCACCATGCAGGCGCTGCTCGACAACGGCGACGAGGTGCTCATTCCCGCACCCGATTACCCGTTGTGGACGGCGATGACCAGCCTGGCGGGCGGAACGCCGGTGCATTACCTGTGCGATGAAAGCAACGGCTGGCAGCCCGACATCGCCGACATCGAGTCCAAGATCACCGACAAGACCAAGGCGTTGCTGGTCATCAACCCGAACAATCCGACTGGCGCCGTGTACTCGATGGAAGTGCTCACCCAGCTGGCCAATCTCGCCCGCAAGCACCGGTTGCTGCTGCTCGCCGACGAAATCTACGACAAGATCCTCTACGACGACGCCAAGCACATTTCGATGGCTACCGTCGCGCCCGACCTGCTCTGTCTCACGTTCAACGGCTTGTCGAAGGCGTACCGGGTGGCGGGCTACCGGTCCGGTTGGCTAGCCATCACCGGCCCAAAGGAGCACGCTTCGGGGTTCCTCGAGGGCATCGATCTGCTCGCGTCCACCCGGTTGTGCCCGAACGTGCCGGCACAGCACGCGATTCAGGTCGCGCTCGGCGGCCACCAGAGCATCGAAGACCTGATTCTACCCGGCGGCCGCCTGCTCGAGCAGCGCGATGTTGCGTGGGAGCGGCTCAACTCGATTCCCGGCGTCTCGTGCGTCAAGCCCAAGGGCGCGCTGTATGCATTTCCGCGGCTCGATCCCGAGGTGCACGAGATCGTCGACGACGAGAAGCTCGTTCAGGATCTGCTGTTGCAGGAAAAAATCCTGGTGGTCCAAGGCACCGGCTTCAACTGGCCCAATACGGACCACATTCGGATTGTCACGTTGCCCTGGGCGCGTGATCTTTCGGTGGCCATCGAACGGCTGGGCAACTTCCTCGCCAGCTACAGCCAGTAATGGGCTGCCGGTCTGTTTCGGTGACAGTTCCCGACTGATCGACGCAGATCTGATTGATATTTATACCGACTGGCGCGGTGAGATTGATGACGGTAGGCTAAACAACGGCACTTCGGGTGCCATGCCGGGCCGCCCATCCCCCCTGGGCCGCCTGTGCCGGGTGGCGGGGACATCCCCCCTGCTCTCCGCCACCCATCCCAAAATCTCTCTTTCGCGAAATCCCTTCAATCCACCCGTGCGTTTCGGCGCACAACCGACAGGATCGAAGGATGAGCATCATCGCGAGCAGCGTCCTGGACTTTCCGTGCGCCGAAGTCTTCGCCTGGCACGCCCGTCCGGGGGCGATTGTGCGCCTGATGCCGCCGTGGCAGCCACTGAAGGTGATCCGCGAGGCTGAGTCGCTGCGCGACGGCCGGGCCGTCATCGGGCTGCCGCTGGGCGCCCGTTGGGTCGCCACTCACGATCCGAGCGGTTACGCGCCGCCGCACCAGTTCGTTGACGTGAGTCCGCTGCTGCGCTGGCGGCACACGCACCGCTTCGAGGAAGCGGGCGCCAATCAGTGCCGAATCACCGATCACGTGGACACCATCGTCCCCGCCTCCGCGCTCACATCGACCTTCGACTTTCGCCACCGCCAACTTGCCGACGATCTCGCCGCGCATCGCAGCGCCGCACATGCGGGACTGACGCCCAAAACTGTGGCGATCACTGGGTCGTCAGGTCTCGTCGGCACCGCGCTCGCGGCCTTTCTCAGCACCGGCGGTCACCGCGTCATCAAGCTCGTTCGGCGCGCACCCCGTACCGAGCACGAACGTCGATGGGATCCGGAAAATCCTGCGCCCGATCTGCTTTCCGGTATCGATGTGGTCATACACCTGGCTGGCGCATCCATCGCCGGGCGTTTCACCGACGCCCATAAGGCCGCGATCCGGGACAGTCGGGTAGCGCCGACCCGGGCGTTGGCGCAGGTCGCCGCTCGCACCGCGACCAAGCCCGCGGCGTTCGTGTCGGCCTCGGCGATCGGCTTCTACGGACCGGATCGCGGCGCGGAGACACTGACCGAAAACAGCAACCCCGGTGACGGCCTGCTCGCCGACCTCGTCGCAGACTGGGAAGCCGCGACCCAACCGGCCGCCGACGCCGGCATCCGCTGCGTGCAGGTCCGTACGGGCATCGTCCAATCCGCCCGCGGCGGCATGCTGGGCCTGGTGCGACCGCTGTTCACCGCGGGTCTGGGTGGACGCCTCGGTGACGGCCGGCAATGGATGTCCTGGATCGACCTCGACGACCTCGTCGACATCTATCACCGCGCGATCTACGACACCGACCTGTCCGGTCCCGTCAACGGCGTCGCGCCGCAGCCGTTGCGGAATACCGACTACACGCGGACGCTCGGGCGGACGCTGCATCGTCCGACGCTGCTGCCGGTGCCCAGCTTCGGTCCGCGAATCCTCCTCGGCGCCGACGGTGCCGACGAGCTCGCGCTGGCCAACCAGCGGGTCATTCCTGCGAAACTCATCGCGCTCGGGCACACCTACCGCCGCCCCGATCTGGCGGATTCCCTGGGGCACCAGCTGGGCCGCCGTTAGTCGCCCCGCCTGGCGGGCCAGTAACTACGCTGTTGTGGTGCCAGCTGACTCGCGTCTCGAAAATCCTACGCAAAACGGCAAATTCGTGGGTCATGGGCATGGCCACGGTCACAGCGACGGCCCGTTGGCGATCGGCCGGCACGCCGCGCGGGTGGTCGTCGGCATCCTCGTTGCTATCGGAATCCTGACGCTAATCGCGCTGGCGATTCTGTGGCCGAGCAAGCAGCACGTCGACATTCCGCTGCCGATGCAGACGACCGGCGGCGGCGCCGTGCAGTCCGAAGCCGGAACTGTCACCGCGCACGACACCGGACCGTGCGGTAGCCCGTCCGCGGGTCAGGTGCTGACGAAGAATCCGCAGTTGCCGCCGAACAACTCCTACCAGTGCGAGCGCAGCATCGTCGCCATCGAATCCGGCCCGGACAAGGGCACCTCGACGCTGCTGGAGATCGCCCCTGGGCCGGGGCAACCGGAACTAAAGAAGGGCGACCACATCCGGTTGGTCAGGCAAACGGATCCGAGCGGCACGACGCTGTACTCCTTCAACGACTACGCGCGCGGCCTGCCGCTGACGGTGATCGCGATTGTGTTCGTCGTGGTCATCGCGGTGGTGGCCCGATGGCGAGGCCTGCGCGCGGTGCTCGGTCTGATCTTCGCGTTCGTCGTTGTCGTGGTCTTCCTGCTGCCGGCCTTGCTCGACGGCAAACCGGCGATACCGGTGGCGATGGTCGCCGGGGCGCTGATTCTCTACGCCGTGCTCTACCTCGCGCATGGCGTCAATCTGCGCACCAGTTCGGCACTGCTCGGCACGCTTGCCGCGATGGTCCTCAGCGCGGCGCTGTCCTGGCTCGCCATCGAAATGACCCACCTGACAGGGCTTTCCGAAGAACAGAACACCAATGTGCAGACCTATCTGCAGCATGTCAGCATCAGCGGACTGCTGCTCGCGGGGTTCATCATCGGTTCGCTCGGCGTGCTCAACGACGTCACCATCACGCAGGCGTCGGCGGCATTCGAACTCGCCGCATCCAATCCCGCGGCGACGCGCCGGGAAGTGTTCGGCGCAACGATGCGGGTCGGTCGGGACCACATCGCGTCGACTGTCTACACCCTCGTCCTCGCCTACGCCGGGGGCGCGTTGCCGCTGCTGCTGCTCTTCAGCGTCGCCGGACGCTCCTTGCACGACGTGCTGACCGGTGATGCGGTCGCTATCGAGATCGTTCGCTCCGCTGTCGGCGGCATCGCCTTGACGTTGTCAGTGCCGCTCACCACCGCGATCGCCGTGATGCTAGCCCGGCCGTTCGGCGCCAAAGTTGTGGCCGCGAAAGCACCCGCGGCCCGCGGCCGGCACGCGGCGCGTTAGGCAGGGAAGCGGGGCAGACCTGGGAGCTTCGGCAGGTCCTTCGGCAGAGTCGGCGGCGGGGGCAGCGTAGGCGCCGGCGGCAAGGTCGGAGCCGGCGGCAATTGCAGGTCGATCGTCGGTGCCGGCGGCAGCGTCGGGACCGTGAACGGCGGCAAACCCGGAATCTGCACGGTCTGCGCGGTTTGGGTGGGAGCAGCGCTACCGGGTTGCGTCGCATCGACGGAGCGCGGTTGTTGTTGTTGTTGCAATTGTTGCTGCGGAACCTGCAGCACGCTCGTGATCACCTGAGCGGGCAGTTCCGGTCCCGGCGCAACGGCAATCGACGGGTCGAGCGTTGCCGTGCGGGGCGGAACGGTGGGAAGGGTCGTCGTGGGGCTGTCTCCGCCCGAGTCGGTACCGCGCTCCAACATCTGACCGCCGTAACCCAGCGCCAAACCGATTGCGGCGACCACGGCCAACGAACTCACGGCCAGCCCGGCGCCGCTGATCTCGCGCCGATGGTTGCGCGACCGCCCCAGCCACATCGGTACGGCAGCGGAACTCGGCAGGTGATCCGCCACCGGTTCGGCGAGTAAAGAGGCCCCGCGCGCGGCGACGGATTCGGGGTCTTCCGGAATGATGACAGGAACTTCGAAGTTATCTCGCAGCATCGACTGCACGAGCGGGATGCGCGCGCCGCCGCCGATCACAGCAACCGCATCGATCGGTCGCTCGGACTTCTGGAAAACGTCGCGCGTGAACTCGATAGAGGCTGTCACCGTCTGGGCGACCAGCTCGTCGAAGTTCTCGCGCGTGATGAGTACCAGGCCACCGACGGACGGCAACGCCACTGCCGTGGTCGTGGACAGTTGCTCCTTTGCCTCACGACACTGCACGTCGAGGGCAACGAAATCGGCGTGCGTATGCGGCGGTGCGATCCGCCCGGAGGCGATCTGCTGTTCGCGCACGAGCGAGTCGAAGTATTTGCCGCTCACTTCAGCGGTGTGCTGGGAATACAGGACCTCATGACCGTCGATGTCGACGACACTGACGGTCAGACCCGAGCTGCCAAGGTCATAGATCCCGACCGTCGCACAACCGGCGATGTCCTTGTTGACCTGCAAATAAGCCGCTGCAGCAACGACTTCCGGGACCATCCGGTAGTTACGAATGCCCTGCCGGGACATGGCTGAGGCGATCGCGGAAGCCTGGCTTTGCGTGCGGTACGCGATGCCGGTGGCGGCCGTCTGAGCGCCGGATTCGAGCACGACCCCGACCGCTTCGGCCGTCATGTCCTCAGGTCGCTGGTCTGTAACGGCCACGATCTGGTCGTCGATAGGCGGGACGAAGCCGCCGCCGGAAGCGTCCTCAGAGCCCACCGACTCGGAGCGGGCCATACGGATGGCGCTCGCTCCGACCGAGACTCCAAGAACAGATGTCATAAATCGCCTTAGTTCCGATCACGCCTATACCCGACGCGAACCCCCGCCACGGACCGTCGTTCGCCCGACAGTGTAGCCGTACCGGGTAGTAGGAATGCTAGTAGAGAATCGGCTCCTACCGCGTTCGTCCGTTCGAAGCATAGTCCCGGCAAACCGGTCGTGCATATATCCCGGATGAAGATAGTTTTAATTTCAGCAACCTCGCTAGCTACCGGCTACCAAGTACTCGATGGGGACATCCTGCCGGTCGCAGCGTGGTTGGGTCGAGGCAATTTCGTCCATCGATAACCGACCGATACCGATCTGTCATCGGCGACCCGGTTGGGTTGATGGCGGCTGAACTCGGGATCGATTTCTGGGGTCCGTGGCGTGGTTAGCATGTCGCCATGCGCTTTCGCCGAACCGTCGTGGTGCTCGGCGTAGTCATCGCGGTGGTGATCGGCGCTGTTGTCGCGTTGTGGCCCGTCTACGTGAACCCCATGGTGGACAAACCGGCACCGTCCGACGCGATCGTTGTCCTCGGCGGAGCGCACGATGGCCGAGAGGAGCTGGGGCTGCAGCTTGCCCGAGCCGGATATGCGCCGCAGGTAGTGTTTTCGAACCCCTATCGGCACAGCCCGTTGGTCAATCGAATCTGCCATGGCGGGTACAGCTTTCGGGTGCGCTGCTTCGCTCCTAAGCCGGCCACGACGCGCGGCGAGGGCCGCGAGATCGCACGGTTGGCCCGGACGGAGCACTGGCGACGGGTCATCGTCATAACCTTCACGCCGCACGTGTCGCGGGCCCGCTACATAATCGGCAAATGCACCGACATCTCGGTGCTCATGGTTCCGGTGCGGCCGAAGCTGTCCCTTGGCCGCTGGGCGTACAACTTTCTGTACCAGTCCGCGGGGTATGCGCTGGCCGCGTTTCAGTCGTGTTAGGCGCGGTCGACGAAGTTGAGGTAGGCCTTCGATGGTGTCGGACCGCGTTGGCCCTGGTATTTGGAGCCGACGGCGGCACTGCCATACGGGTGTTCGGCCGGGCTGGAAAGACGGATCAGGCATAGCTGGCCGATCTTCATTCCCGGCCACAGCGTGATCGGCAGATTGGCCACGTTCGACAACTCCAGCGTGATGTGTCCGCTGAAGCCCGGGTCGATAAAGCCCGCCGTCGAGTGCGTGAGCAGACCGAGGCGGCCGAGGCTGGATTTGCCCTCCAACCGACCGGCCAGGTCGTGCGGAAGCGAGCACATTTCCAACGTCGAGCCGAGCACGAATTCACCGGGGTGCAGCACGAACGGTTCGCCCTCGGCGGGCTCGACGAGGCTGGTCAGCTCGTCCTGTTGCTGCGCCGGATCGATGTGGGTGTAGCGGGTGTTGTTGAACACTCGAAACAGGCTGTCGAGTCGCACGTCGATGCTCGACGGCTGGATGAGGTCGGGGCGGAACGGTTCCAGTCCCAGCCGGCCAGCATCGATTTCGGCGCGGATGTCTCGATCGGAGAGCAGCACGCCGACGAGACTAGCCCCCGGGGTCCAGGCGTCGGTGACGAGTTCGCTGCTAAAGTGACGATCGCGGGGTTCACCCCCATGTGCCGGTGTAGTTCAATGGCAGAACTTCTGCTTCCCAAGCAGACAGCGCGGGTTCGATTCCCGTCACCGGCTCCAGTGAAAGCACCGCCCTCTCAACCGGCGCTCCCCCGCCAACGTTCGGACACGATGGCGCTGATTCCAGCGGCCGTGCATACCGCCGCTGGAATCAATAACGCCCAATGCCCCAACGTCGTCCCACCAATCGCACCGAGCAACCCGCCGACGATGAACAACGCAACGGTCTGCACGTGCATCGCCACTTGGCGCCAGTCGAGGCCATGGTGTCGGCTGCGACCCAACATCACTCCGAGGTCGGTCACGGTTCCGGTCAAGTGAGTGGTGCGGACAGCCATGCCGCGATAGTTCGACGTCACGCCGTTCTGCATCCCACAGGCGGTGGCGGCCAGAAAGGCCTGCAGGCCGAGGTTCGGCGCGAATATCGCCGCGATGAGCAGCGCCGCTTCGAGAACGAGCACAAGTCCGCGTCTGACGCCGTTGGTGCGTTCGGCGTGCCCGAGCACCGAACCCGCCCCCGCGGCCCCGCACAGAAATCCCAGCAGGATCAGGGCGATTACCGCGAACTCCCACAGATTGCGGGTGATCGCGTTAATGCTGAGATTCGCGATCGATCCACTCAGGTGACTGACCGGAAAAATCAGCACCACGATGAACACCGCGTTGACGAATCCCGCGACGCACGCGAGCAGACCCATGTAGGCCAGGACAAAGCGGTGACCCCGCTCGTGCGGCGGGGCCTGCTGCTCGACCGAGCGGGTGGTTATCGTCGACTCTCCTGGTCAGTAGCAGACGGGCCAGAATGATTCTACGGGGCGGCACCCGCGGATCCTGACGGAATCACTCCGCGGAGTTGCCAGGCACCGCAACTGGACGAACACAACTCGCCCGATCAGACGGGATCCCGTCTGTGAGATGAACTTTCGTTCGCACAGTTGCGCTCGACCCCTAACCATTAAACCGACAATTCGAACAAAAGCGGACTCCTTGTCGATCGCGTGACGGACACCGTCGCCTTTGATAGTTCGCGAAAATAGACCTCCGGCAGCGTGATCGCGCGGGGGGAGGTGCACGAATTATGTCGGACTCGACCGATGGTTCCGGACCGGTCTCGGTTGCGTTGGTCGATGATCACGAAGTCGTTCACGACGGGCTGATTTCCTGGTTTCGAGACGTCGATCCGCCGATTGCTGTGTCGGCGACATTTACCCGGCCAGCCGATTTCCTCGAAAAGTATCCGGCCGCGGCCGGTTCAGAAATCGACGTGGTGATTCTCGATCTGACTTTCGCCGAACGCGCGACCGCGCCAGCCGAACATGTCGCGACCATTGCTAGCGCGGGCTACCGGGTGGTCGTTTATTCGTCGAGCACCGACCCGCACGTGATCCTCGACTGTCTTGATGCCGGCGCGCTTACCTACCTCGCCAAAGTTGAGGGCCGCGAGCACATGGTCGCGGCCGTCCGCGCCGCGCTGACCGATACGCCCTACGTGAGCCCGTCGATGGAGCGTGCCATGGTTGCGAACCCGCGGTCTTCCCGACCCAAGCTCAGCGACCGCGAGATCGAGGTCCTGCGCGAATGGTTTCGCACCGAGTCCAAGGGCGCGACCGGTGAGGCTCTACACATTTCGGTCGGCACGGTGAATACGCACTTGGCCCGGATCCGGATGAAGTACGCCCGGGTCGGGCGGCAGGCCTCCACCAAGGCGGCGCTCGTTGCCCGTGCCATCCAGGACGGAATCGTCCACATCGAAGACCTTTAGCTGTCTTTCGCTACTGCTGCGCGGCGCCCACCAGATCGCGGTCCGGTTCCGCAGGCAACCGCTCGCCGCGACTGTCGGCAAATCGCAGCGGCGCGCGCAGGAACAACACGAAGAACAGGGCGAGCAGCAAGGCTCGTCCCCAAACCCCGAACTGCACCAGATGCTCTGTGACGCCGACCATTTCGTTGGTGGTCAGAGCATTGAAATAGAGAAAGACACCGACACCGACCGCAATGTCGGCGGCCAGATAGGCGAACACCGCGCCCCACGGCACTGCGAGCAATACAAAGAACGGCAACAGCCACAGCGTGTACTGCGGCGAATGAACCTTGTGAAACAAAAGGAATCCGCACAGCATGGCGGCGCTCACGGCGATCCATGGATACGTTCCGGTCACCTGGTAGCGACGCCATCCGAGCCAAACCGCGAGCGCGAAGGACGCCAGCACGAGCGTGGGCGAAATAACGCTGACGGCATGCTGAAACGATTGGTCTGCACCAGGATCGGTCCCGAACAATGACCGTAAGCCCCAGTACCAAATGGAATTGGTGGTGATGTCCGCCTCGCGCTGCTGCTGGAAGGCGAACGACGCCCGCCAGCCGTTGTACCCGAGAATGGCGAACGGCAGGTTGATGGCGGCGACGGTCGCTGCCGCGGCGATAGCAATGAAACCTGCACCACGAACGTCGTAGCGTCCCTTGTGGTTTCTCGGTAACTCAGCTCCGCCAGGCCCGCCGGTCAACACGTACAGCAGCAGCGGCAGCACGAACACACCTGGATACAGCTTGAGGCAGAAGCCGATTCCCAGCAATACCGCCGCCAACACACCGCGCTTCCGCAACGTCAGCGCTGAAAACCGCGTCATCACAAAGACTGCCGCGACTGCCGTGAAAACGACCGGCAGTTCCCAGTTGTGGAAGGCGTACATGACCAGCGGCGGTCCGATCGACCACAGAAACGCCGCACGACCAGCCATCCAGCCGAGCATCCAGGCGGTCAACAGCGCGAAAGGGGCCAGCAAAAGCGCCGAGTACAGCAAGAACTCGGCATCATTGTGCGCGGGAATCGCACCGATCCACATCAACGTTCCGGTCAGCACCGGGTATTCGACACTGCCACCGGTGAGCGCACCATCGCGGGTGATCCCGCCGTCGACATAGGGAAAGACGTGATTGTTTATGTCGCGGCCGAGCCACAGGAACTGAATGTCGGAGTAGCAGACCTGCGAATCCTTGATTTCGTCGAAGATCAGACTCCGGCCGTTCGGTTCGAACGGTGGGCCGGTGCAACGTGCCTTGTTGAGGTAGCCGAGAAAGAGCGTGACACCGCAGAGGACGACGATGAGCGCAAGCATCGTCCGGCTGGTCGCGGGTCGGGCGCTCATGGATCCAGCCTAAGTCCCGACGCCGCTGGTTCCGCGCCGGACGCTGCCGCCGTTTGCTCGATTAACCAGCTCAGGCACCGTTCCTGTAGCCTGGGCAGGTTGCTGACGCGACGACCCTCCTGCTACGGAAAGTCCGTAGCCGTTCACAGTCCATAGGAGGTGATGAGGTCCCGTGCGTCATTACGAATTGATGATCATTCTCGATCCGAGCCTGGACGAGCGCACCGTTGCCCCGTCCCTGGATACGTTCCTCAACGTGGTTCGCCAGGACGGCGGCAAGGTCGACAAGGTCGACATTTGGGGTAAGCGCCGCCTTGCCTACGAAATCGCCAAGCATGCCGAGGGGATCTACGCAGTTATCGATCTCAACGCCGAGCCGGCCACCGTCAAGGAACTCGACCGCCAGCTTTCGCTGAACGAGTCGGTCCTGCGCACCAAGGTGCTGCGGCACGGCAAGTGAGGGTCGTACGCGCACAGCCTGTCGGCCCCTACGCCTAGGCTCTAGCGCAAGCGATTCGCACACTGCAGGAGGACCACATGGCTGGCGACACCATCATCACCGTCATCGGAAATTTGACGGCTGATCCCGAGCTTCGTTTCACGCCCGCGGGCGCGGCCGTTGCCAACTTCACCGTTGCCTCGACCCCGCGCGTGTTCGACCGCAATTCCAATGAATGGAAAGACGGCGAGGCGCTGTTCATGCGCTGCAACATCTGGCGTGAAGCCGCGGAGAACGTGGCCGAGAGCCTCACCCGCGGCTCGCGAGTGATTGTCAGCGGACGCTTGAAGCAGCGCTCGTATGAGACTCGCGAGGGCGAAAAGCGAACAGTGGTGGAGCTCGAGGTCGATGAGATCGGCCCCTCCTTGCGCTATGCGACGGCAAAGATCAACAAGGCCAGCCGCGGTGGCGGCGGCGGTGGTGGATTCGGCTCGTCCGGCGGCGGACGCGGCAGCCAGAACAGCGGCGGCGATGACCCGTGGGGTTCGGCCCCGCAGGCGTCCGGCTCGTTCGGCGGCGGCGGCCGGGTGGACGACGAACCCCCGTTCTGACACTCACATCGAATAATTTTGGAGAAGACCCATGGCTAAAGCACCGGCGCGCGAAAAGGTGCTCAAGAAGAAGGCTTGCCCGTTCTGCAAGGCAAAGGGCGAGACCGCTCAGATCGATTACAAGGACACGGCGCTGCTGCGCAAGTTCGTCAGCGACCGCGGCAAGATCCGGGCCCGTCGGGTGACCGGCAACTGTGTCCAGCATCAGCGTGACATTGCGATCGCCGTCAAGAACTCGCGCGAGGTGGCGCTGCTGCCGTACGCCTCGACGGCGCGCTAAGGAGGGCAGATCACGATGAAGCTGATTCTGACTGCTGATGTAGACAACCTCGGTATTTCCGGTGACACCGTCGAGGTGAAGGACGGATACGGCCGCAACTACCTGCTGCCGCGCGGGCTGGCCATCGTCGCCACCCGTGGCGCCGAGAAGCAGGTGGCCGGCATCCGGCGCTCGCGCGAGGCGCGTCGTGTTCGCGACCTCGACCACGCCCGCGAGCTCAAGCAGGCCATCGAGGGCCTGGCGTCGGTGACCCTGACGGCAAAGACGGCCAGCGGCTCCGGCAAGCTCTTCGGTTCGGTCACGGCCGCCGATGTGGCCGACGCGATCAAGTCCGCGGGCGGTCCCGTCGTGGACAAGCGCAGCATCGTGCTGCCGAAGGCACACATCAAGGCCACGGGCAAGCACCCGGTGGCGGTGGAGTTGCACCCCGACGTGACTGCGAAGTTCGAGCTCGAGGTGACCGCTACCAGCTAGCGGACAAATGCGGAACGGCCCCGGTGATGCGCACGCTCACCGGGGCCGTTTTCTGCGTTCTGCGCCTGGACATGCCAGATATTTGCTCGACTTAGCGCCGGACAACCGGCACCCGAAAGGCCAGCGGTCAGCATCAGGTAATTCGTCATATAAACAAACCGCAGGAAGGTGATGCAAGTCATATTGCCGCCACCGCCTGTTTACGCAACACGCCCGAAGAATCAACCTGGGCGACACGCCGTACCGGCATCAATCCCCAGCAATGTACTTTGTCAAAACGCGGTCTACCTGCATCTTCAGAAGTGTGATCTTGAGTTATCCCAAGGTTATCCACACCAGGTGCACACGCTGCTCCAACACTTTCCACATTTCATCCCCAGAACCGTCCACAGGCCGATTTGATGCGTGACCGCATGGGACTTAGCGTCATGCCCGCGAGTGCACCGCGACGGGTGGCGGTGGTTGCCAGCAAGAAATTTGTCGGTGCTGGCGGGTAGAAGTTGTGCAGTGATTCGGGGCGCTGCACGGCGGTGCCGATGTGGAAGGTGGGCGAGGTTTAGTGGCAGTTGTCGACGATCGTGGGCACACCGAGGATCGGTCGTCCAACGAGCCACCCGGTGAAGATTTCGGTCGTCAGCCACCCCAGGACATGGCCGCCGAGCAGTCCGTCCTCGGCGGCATGCTGCTCAGCAAAGACGCCATCGCCGACGTCCTCGAGCGGTTGCGCCCCGGCGACTTCTACCGCCCGGCGCACCAGAGCATCTACGACGCCATCCTCGACCTGTACGGCCGCGGCGAGCCCGCTGACCCGGTGACCGTCGCAGCGGAATTGGACCGCAAGGGCGAGTTGCGCCGTATTGGTGGACCCGCCTATCTGGTCACTCTCACCCAGACCGTGCCAACCGCGGCCAACGCTGGCTACTACGCCGAGATCGTGGCGGAGAAGGCGATCCTGCGCCGCCTCGTTGAGGCCGGCACCCGCATCGTGCAGTACGGCTACGCGGGCGCGGATGGGCAGGACGTCGCCGAGGTGGTCGATCGTGCGCAGGCCGAGGTCTATGAGGTCACCGAGCGCCGCACGGCCG
Source organism: Skermania sp. ID1734 (assembly GCF_007489285.1). Lineage (GTDB taxonomy): Bacteria > Actinomycetota > Actinomycetes > Mycobacteriales > Mycobacteriaceae > ID1734. The sequence goes on along the minus strand of NZ_VLIY01000005.1, from coordinate 254,863 downwards.
AGGACTTCATTCAGCTCGAAGAGTTGCTGCAGCCGACGATGGACGAGATCGACTCCATCGCCAGCCGTGGCGGCATTTCGCTAGGGGTGCCGACGGGTTTCGCCGAGTTGGACGAGGTGACCAACGGGCTGCATCCGGGGCAGATGATCATCGTGGCGGCGCGGCCGGGCGTAGGCAAATCCACACTGGGAATGGACTTCATGCGCTCCTGCTCCATCAAGCACGGCTTGGCCAGCGTGATTTTCTCGCTCGAAATGAGCCGTACGGAAATTGTCATGCGCCTGCTCTCGGCCGAAGCGAAGATCAAGCTCGGCGACATGCGCGCCGGACGCATGACCGATGACGACTGGACACGACTCGCGCGCCGAATGAGCGAAATCAGCGAAGCGCCACTGTTTGTCGACGACTCCCCCAATCTCACGATGATGGAAATTCGCGCGAAAGCGCGCCGGCTGAAGCAGCGCCACGATTTGCGACTCGTCGTGGTCGATTATTTGCAGCTGATGACCTCCGGCAAGAAGGTCGAATCCAGGCAGCAAGAAGTTTCGGAGTTTTCCCGATCCCTGAAGCTGCTCGCAAAAGAACTCGAAGTACCGGTGGTGGCGATAAGCCAGCTCAACCGTGGACCCGAGCAGCGGACAGACAAGAAGCCGATGGTGTCTGACCTGCGTGAGTCGGGCTGCCTTACCGCATCGACCCGCATCCTTCGCGCCGACAACGGTGCCGAAGTCACGCTGGGCGAGTTGCTCGAGTCCGGCGAACAACCCCTGGTCTGGTCTCTCGACGAGCGAATGCGCATGGTCGCCCGTCCGATGGTGAAGGTCTTTCCCAGCGGCCGCAAAGAGGTGTTTCGACTTCGTTTGGCGTCCGGCCGGCAGGTGGAGGCGACCGGTAACCACCCATTCATGACCATCGACGGCTGGATTGCCCTCGAAAAGCTAGTCGTCGGGGACCGGCTCGCAATCCCGCGGCACGTGCCCGAACCAGTAGATACCAAACGTCTTCCAGACGCGGAGATCATTCTGCTGGCCCATATGATCGGCGACGGGTCGTGCGTCAAGCGACAGCCGATTCGCTACGCCAGCATCGACGAGGCTAACCTCGCGGCAGTCACGGAGGCAGCCACCCACTTCGGCGTAACGGCGGTCCGGGATGACTATCCAGCAGCGCGAGTGACCACCCTGCGTCTGCGGGCGCCTGAGCGGCTGACCCACGGGAAACGTAATCCGATCGCCGCGTGGCTCGACTCTCTTGGACTCTTCGGGCTCCGCAGTTACGAAAAGTTCGTTCCGCAGCAGGTGTTTTGGCTGCCAAACGACCAGGTCGCGCTATTTCTTCGGCACCTGTGGGCAACCGACGGTTCCGTGCGCTGGGATGCGAAAGGTCGACAGGCAAGGATCTACTACGCATCCACCAGCCGCCGGCTCATCGATGATGTGGCGCAGCTACTCCTGCGACTTGGTGTGCACAGTCGGATCAAGCGAGTGCTCAAGGCTGGTTATCGAGACTGCTGGCATCTAGTCGTCGACGGTTCCGAGAACCAGACCACCTTCCTCCGAGACATCGGCGCGCACGGCGCCCGTGGCGTCATCGCCGAATCGGTGCTCACCGAGCTGGCACCGCTCGCGCACAACACGAACGTGGACACGGTGCCGCGGGAAGTCTGGAACGATGTGCGGAACCTGTTGGCCGCCAAGGAAATGACACATCGTCAGTTTGCTGACGCGATGGGCTCGCGCTTCTGCGGCTCTACTATGTGGAAGCACTCGCCCAGTCGGTCGCGCTTGGCCCGTGTTGCCGCAGTGCTCGACGACGCCGACATCGAAATGCTCGCGACCAACGACGTTTTCTGGGACCAGATCGTCGAAATTGCCAGCATCGGCGAGCAAGATGTGTTCGATGGAACGGTTCCCGGGACCAATAACTTCGTCGCACAAGGTATTTCAGTCCACAATAGCCTGGAACAAGATGCCGACATGGTTATCCTTTTGCACCGCCCCGACGCATTCGAGCGCGACGACCCACGAGGCGGCGAAGCAGACTTGATCCTCGGCAAGCATAGAAATGGCCCTACTGCCACGATTACCGTTGCCCACCAACTGCATCTGAGTCGGTTCGTGGACATGGCGCGGGGATAGTGATCGGTGCGGCGATGGCGGCGCCACAAGGACCGCCGGCGACCTCGAAACGCCCGCCTCCCGGACAACGGTGGTAAGAAGCCGAACGGGAGGCTGGCGCATCAACGGTGACGGCGGACCTGCTCAGCTCGTTTGCATCGTCGACCGGAAGAAGGCGGCGGCGTCGTCGAGTAGCGCTGCCCCGCTTGGAATTGCGCCGAGTAACCAGAAGAACCCGTGGATGAGACCGTCGTACTGAATTAGCGACACCCGCCCACCGCTGTCGTTGAGGCGAGCGGCGTATCGCTCGCCGTCGTTGCGTAGTGGATCGAACTCGGCGACGGCAATGAACGCCGGCACCGAACCGGAGAGGTCCCTGGTAGAAGCCGGGCAGGCGCGCCAGTCCGTGGGCGGTCCGCCCTGGTTGCCGAAGAAGTGCGCGTAGAACCACTGCATACTGGCCCGCTGGAGGAGATATCCCTCCGCGTTCTGACGGTACGATTCGGTGTCGAAATCAAACGCCAAACACGGATAGAAGAGCAACTGCGCGGCGAGATCGGGCTCCCCCTCGGCCCGCGCGGCCAGGGCCACCGCGGCTGCGAGGTTGCCGCCCGCGCTGTCACCAGAGACCGCTATTGAGGCCGGGTCGACGTTCAGGGCGACGGAGTTGCCCGCCACCCAAGCGATCGCAGCGTAGGCGTCGTCGAAGGCAGCGGAAACGGGTGCTCGGGCGCCAGCCGGTAGTCGACCGAGACGACGACCGCATTCAGTGCGTTGGACAGGCGCCGCACCGGGTTGTCCACGATGTCCAGTGACCCGATGACCCAGCCGCCGCCGTGGTAATAGACGACGGCGGGTAGTGGCGCATCGCCGGACCCGGCGGGGCGATAGACCCGGACCGGGATGTCACCGGCCGGCCCGGGAACCGCCATGTCGGTCACTGACGCCACGTCCTCGGTGGTGCCCTGCATATCCATGAAAGCGTTCGCCGTCGCGCGCGCCTGGGGGACGGTCATGCATTCGAAGGGTGGGACACCACCGGCGGTGAGGGCGGCGAGGAGCGCTTGGGCTTCGTGATGAAGTGGCATGTGTTCTCTCGTGTTCGTATCCAGAAGAACGATGGTCGGATTCGGTTATCCGGAGCTCGTCGATCCAGTCCGGACTCGGCACCAGGTGGACACCGACATCTCGAATCCGCAATAGCCCGCGGGGTGAGCTCGGACGTGACGCAAGAACAGCCCGGCTAAGCCGATCACCACCGCGTCGCATCGGCTTGCCCACGGTCATCTAGGGGACGAGGATTGCTCGGCCTGTAACCCGTCCGGCCTCGAGGTCGTCGAAGGCCTGTTGATACTCGTCGAGGGGATACGTGACGGTGTTGATGGAGATCCGGCCCCGCTGGGCGAGGGCGATGACGTCGGTGAGGTCTTGGCGAGTGCCGCCGTAGGAGCGTTGGACGTTGACACCCCAGGGCAGGGTCTCGCTGTCGACGCCCACGTTGAAGTTGAGTGTGCCGCCGCCGAGGCCGACGAAGCGGATGGCGCCTTCGGCGGCGACGACCCGGCGGGCGATGTCGACGGTGGGTTGGACGCCGACGAGATCGAGCACCACGTCGGCGCCAGTGCCGTTGGTCTCGGTCAGGATGGTTTCGATCGCCGCGTCGTTGCTGTCGAGGACGAGGTCGGCGCCGTGCTCAGCGGCGGAGGAACGTTTGGCGGGGTCGGTATCAAGGGCAATGATCCGCGATGCGCTGATCGCGGCCAGGATCTGGACGGCGATGTGGCCCAGTCCGCCGAGGCCGATGACTACGACGGTCGCGCCAGGCGTCAGTCGGTCACGCACGGTATTGATGGCGTGCATCGGGGTGACCCCGGCATCGGTCAACGGGGCGGCGGATGCGGGGTCGAGAGAGCCGATCGACACCGCGTGCCGGGCCGGAACCAGGATGTACTCGGCCATGGAGCCGTCGGGTCCCAGGCCGGGAGTGAGGGGCAGGCCGGTACGAGTGCTGGCGGCGGTACAGGCGTTGTCCCGTCCTTCGATGCAGGCGCGGCAGGATCCGCAGCTCCAGATCAGATTGACGACCACCGCGTCGCCTACCGCGAGGTCGGTGACGTCGTCGGCGATCGCGTCGACCCAGCCGCCCCCCTCGTGTCCGACGGTGCCACCGAACGCCGGCCAGGCGTCGCCCAGGTGGAGGACGTGGAGGTCGGAGTGGCACAGTCCGGCGCCGGCGACGCGGACACGGACCTGTCCGGGCCCGGGCTCCGGCTTGTCGGTCTGTTCCAATCCGAGGGTCCCGGGTCCAGTCAGTTTCACAGCACGCACTTGCTTCTTACCTCCCGATTCGATTCATGAAGTCGCTGGTCAGCGTATGCATGTGTGATTTGGGACATATCGTTCGCCGACGACAAAGAGTCCTGCTCGCCTTATCGCCGATTAACAGAATTGGGCTTGCCGTTGGCTGCTCGGGTGAAGGCAGCGGCTGTAACTCACAGAGCACGGACGACACTCATCGCAATAATCGATGACTAGCGCCGGTGCCACGGTGGATAACCGGGGAAGGACGGGATTCCACGGTCGGCGCGTTCGGTGGACGTTAACTAGACAAGGATGGCGGCTGGGGTGTTTTGGCCAAAGGATATTTCGAGATTCCACCCGGGTCACGCATTACTGACGAAGATGCATTCTGGGCCATGTGCGAATTGGTCTCCGCCGTACGCGGCACAAATCTTGATCTCCACCGGAGGAGGAAGAATTCTTCATTTCTCGCGGGCGACGGACACAGCCGCGGTCCTGGCGCTAACAACGGTAATATTCCTTGGAACGTCCTGCTCGGACCACGCCGCGGAGCTGCAGCGGCTCCCCGCAGGCACCATCGGCGTCGTGACGATCGGTCCAGCAGGCCTGCCGGTACCGCGAAATGCTCGCATTGCGGTGGTGGCTTTCGATAACCGTGGCAACGAACTGGGACGCATAAGCGGCGGCGCCATCACGTCTGCTACGACTGTCAGCTGGCGGCATGGACTGACAACAGCAACCGCTGAATCTGTCGTCACCCTCACCGAGACCGGAAGTAGTCGTTTTCCTATCGACGAGAACATGATCGAGGGTGCGGCACCGAATCCACGATCCGGCGGGGCCCTGTTCTGGTTCAACACAGCCCGACCGGACGGCCCAACCGTGCCGTACCGCAACAACTATGTGATGACACGTGCCGATACAGCGGCGAAAGAAGGGGCTGTTCCCGGAATGATGGTGACGGCCGGCCACTGCGATACCAGCGCATATGGCGTGGTCGCGGACTTCGATGACATTGTTTCTGGCCGACCCAACGCCCGACATCGGCTGTACGAGCTGACCACCTCCGGTGAGCCACCAGCCCGAGGTGAATGGGACTACCCCACCGAATTCAGACCGATCTCACGAACCTCGGTCTGTTCGGCAGATGGATCTGCGATCTACAACATCTACGGCTCCGCCGCTGCTCTTCGCGATGAGACAGGCAAATTTGAACTCACACTCGTTCGACTCGACACCAGCACCGGCGCACGAACTGAGACACCCATAGACATGGCGGGTCACCCCGCCGCGACGGCGCCGAACACCCTCACCTTTGTGGAGGACCGCCTGTTCTGGCTCAGCGAAGACGGCACGGTCTTATCGACCCCAGTCGCCGGTCCGTTGAACAGGGTTCGCGAGGAATGGCACCTGCCCCAGAGCGGAAAACACCTCCAGGCAGCCGTCAGCGGCACCACGGTCGCATCCATCGACTACGAGAACACCCCCGTCTACACCGAACACGACCTTCTCACCGGACGGCAACTTCGTGGTCCGATCAATCTGCCTTGGTTGAAGGCGGCTCTAAAGAACTACGACGGCAGCACATTGACAAACGTGACCAGCGTGCCTGAATAGCAATCGAGACCACCGAATCGGCGCTGTCGTTCGGCCCATTTCCCCGATTACATCCCTCTCGATCCCGGAGATGGATCCGTTCAACGCGGTGCTCCCCGGCGACCGATTAGCATCCTGTTGTGCCCCAACAACTTCTGACATCGTTTGGCTCGACAGTCCTAGCCGCGAATGTTGGCAATGAACGCGGCGAGATTTTCGACGAGACGGCCGACCTTGTCGTCTACTTGGAGCTCCTCGCGGTATCTATTCCCCAAGGTCGGAATCTTCTTGCCGCGGGCGTATAGCGAGCACATCAGGTCAGTGCACATGTACATGCCCACGGTGTTACCGTCGCGGCCTGCAACTCCGGCCTTTCGCGCGCTGAACAGCGAAACACCCCCACCCGTGTGAGTGGTCAGACAGATGCCGCACATCTGTGTGCGACGCCCACCGACCGTGGACCGGAGCATTATGCCGACCAGCGATTCCGCTTCAGGGGCAACGATATAGCTGCGGTTGGGCACCTTCGGATCGGTCCAACCAAGGAAGTCCAAGTCATCCCATTTTGTCGCGGCCAAGTCTGGCGGGAGAGTCATTCGCTTCACGTCGCCCTTCGATGCGTTGATGAATGACGAGCGGATGTCGGCATCGCTGAGTGGCTGCAAGGGGATCACGTCCTTCTCGGTCACCTGGATGGGAAGCGGAGTACAAACCGCCACACATGCTGACGCATAGGGAAGGTTGCGTCGAGCGGATTTCCGGCGACCTGGCAGCGGCCGGCGGGCCTTGGACCTCACGCTCCCAACGGCGTGACCCGCCCGCTCGCGCGGGTCTGGCCGTCGACCACCATCCACACGTCGAGTTGGTCGCCGGTGCGGACCTCGTGCAGCTCGACCGGCTCCCCGAGCATCAGCGGCTTGGCGTACTCGATGATCGCCCGGTAGGAACCATGGACGAGGTCCTCGTGGTCGGCGAGCACCTCCTCTAACGCTTGCAGATGCACCGTATTGTTTACGTGCCCAAGCCAATCCACATCCGCGACACGTATCGGAAACTCGCGCACCCTATCGGCTGCAGAATGCGTCGCCGGCAGCGCCGCCTTCCAGCGCAACCGATGCTCGTTGGTCATCTTCAGCAACGGCTCCATGAACGTGTCGGTCATCCGCGCGGGCAGTCCAGTCTCCTCGGAGAAGTGGATGATGAACGACTCGGTCTCGATGACGCCACCCGCGCTGCCGCGCACCTGTATGCGCATATTCGTCCAACGACTCGACAACGCCGAACACCATCGCTTCATCTGCACCGACTCGCCGAACTCGATCGGTGCGATCACGTCAAACACTGTCCGCCGCACCACCCAGGCACGATGGGTGTCCGCCTCGGGTGCAATCGCCAGATTCTCGAACGCCATGTCCTGCAGGTACCGCGCAGTCGCATCGAGGCGCAGGCGTCGATCACGATTGGTGTCGGCGAGTCGGACCGGCCAACCCGTCTCGAACGGAGTCACGTGATCCGGCCGCACCGGCAACTGAGCAGGTATCACTGGGGTCGAAACAGTCATGCCCGAGATCCTTTCTTATGGTAGCGGATTCGATCCGCACCGGGCGTTGCAGCGGGTCCCAATTTTCGGCGTCTCGTTAGGCAATCGGCGGTATAGCGTTCGCGACGGGGGACAGATTCAGCAGCGCGCCGAAAAGCGCGGCGATCTCCTCGGGGTCCGCTCGCAGTTCGTCCGCGCGCCATCCGAGCGCGAGGATACCGTTGGCCGCCGCCCACAACGCCTTCGCGGTCAGGGCTGGGTCGACGGTCGCCGGAATCAATCCCTCGGCCGCTGCGTCTCGCAACGCAGCTTCGAGCTTCGCGTTCTGCTCGATGGTCAACTCGGCGATGCGCTGCAAAGCCTCCGGTTCGTTCGGTGGATCCGCCAGAATCCGGAACTGATGAGGCCGCTCGACGGCGAAACGCAAATACGCCCGGGCCGCGTTCATTACGCGCTCCACCGGCGAACCAGGTGTCGCGTACGCGGCGTCCATGTACTCGCGGTTGTCTTCCTGGGCGCGTTCGGCCACGGCGACGAGCAGGGCCGACCGCGTGCCTACCCGGTTGTAAATCGTCTGCAAGGCCACATCCGCGCGCTCGGACACCGCTTCCAGCGTCAGCGCGTCGGCGCCGCGCTCTATCACGATCTGCTCTGCGGCATCGATGATCGCTCGCCGGGTGGCAGCCTTGCGACGCTCGGTACGAGTGGTGGGGACTGTAGACACGTTCCCTATTGTAACCACATCCAGTCATGGATGGTGCTTATAACGTTGGCCGTCGCATAGGGTCACAAGTATCGAAACCGATCGGGGAGAGCGTCGATGAAGATTGCAGTTGCTGGCGGCACCGGAATGACGGGAAGCCTGGTGGTGGACCGGCTTCGCACGCGCGGCCATGACGTGGTGGTCTTGGCCCGCGCCGCGGGCGTCGACCTAGTAACTGGTGATGGACTGGCCGACAAGCTTTCTGGGATTGACACCGTCGTCGACGCGACGTCGATCGTCGCCCGCAAAGCCAGCGACTACGTGCACTTCTTCGGCTCGGTCGCGTCGAATCTGCAGTCCGCGGGCGCTGCGGCCGGGGTAAGGCGCATCGTCACGCTCTCGATAGTCGGGATCGACGGCCTAGGCGGCGGCCCGTTCGCGCACTATGACGGCAAGAACGCCCAGGAAAAGGCGACCTTGGCCGGATCGGTCCCGACCACCATCCTGCGGGCCACGCAGTTCCACGGCTTCGCCGGACAACTCATCGACTGGACCGCTAAGGGTGGTCTGCTCCCTTGCCCGAAGCAGCCGTGCCAGCCGATCGACGTCGCTGTCGTCGCCGACCGTCTCGCCGACCTTGCCACCACCGATGAATCGAATCCGCATGTGCGCCTGGACATCGCCGGACCCGAGGTGCACCTGATGAGGGATCTGGTCCGCCGCACGGCCGCGGCGCGCGGGCAGAAGTTGATAGTGATCCCCGTGTGGCTGCCTGGCAAAACCGCCAAGGCGATCCGCAATGGCGCACTCACCGCGCCCAAAGACGCCACGATTCTGGGCGGCACCTTTGACGAATGGCTCGCCCGAACGTATCCCCGGTGATTGGTACGGTCGGACCGTGACGTGGAGCTACGCATCGGCGGGCGAGTTGACGGCGGCAATGCGGTCGGGCGAGGTGAGTTCCGTAGAACTCGTCGACGAAGCGATCGACCGAATCGAACGGGACGACAAAGCAATTAACGCAATATGCGTGCCCGGTTTCGAGCGCGCAAGGGCGGCCGCCCGAGAGGCCGACAAAGCGCGGGCTCGCGGCGAGGACCTGCCGCTGCTCGGCATCCCAGTGACAGTCAAGGAGTCCTACAACGTCGCCGGTCTGCCGACCACTTGGGGCATGCCAGCCTTCCGGAACTACATAGCGGATGCCGACGCGTTGGCGGTGGCGCGGCTCAGGGCCGCGGGTGCGGTAGTGCTCGGTAAGACGAATGTGCCGTTGATGCTGGCAGATCTGCAGTCGTTCAACGAGGTTTACGGCACGACAAATAATCCCTGGGATCTGAATCGCACGCCGGGCGGGTCATCCGGCGGATCGGCGGCCGCGCTCGCGGCCGGGTTCGGAACGCTGTCGATCGGCTCGGACATAGGCGGTTCGCTGCGCACCCCGGCCCATTTCTGTGGGGTGTACGCGCACAAGCCTTCTTTCGGCCTCGTGCCTGGGCGCGGCCATGTCCCGCCACCCGCGCCTGCGTTGCCGACGGACCTCGACCTGGCTGTCGTGGGTCCGCTAGCACGCACTGCCGCAGACTTGGCGCTGCTGCTCGACGTGATGGCCGGACCCGACCCGCTGACTCTTGGCGTCGCATACAAGTTGGATATGCCGCCGGCTCGTCACGATCGACTCGCCGATTTTCGGGTTCTGGTCCTCGACGAGCATCCCCTGATTCCCACCGGATCCGCTGTCAAGGCGGGCGTGCAACGCGTTGCCGAGGCCTTGACGACCGCGGGAGCGACGGTCGAGCGGGAAACTCCGCTGCTGCCGGACTTGACCGAGGCCGCAATTCTTTACACCGAAATGCTGATGGCAACGCTGGCGGCGACCCATCCAGCCGAACGATATGAGGCCATCAAAGCCCACGCCGGCGGGCTGAGCCCCGATGATCGCAGTTTTGACGCTGCCCAGCTCCGCGGCGCGGTATGGAGCCATCGCGATTGGATCCAGGCCAACATTCGTCGCGAACTTCATCGTGAGAGGTGGCGAAACCTGTTTGCCGACTTCGACGCCGTCATTTGCCCGATCACTCCAACTCCGGCGTTCCCGCACGAGCGCAACCTCGACCTCGGCGCACGGCAGATCGACATCGACGGCACCTCCTATCCGTTCGGCGCCCAACTCGTGTGGGCTGGGTTGGCGACCATGCCCGGGCTGCCGGCGACCGCCATTCCCGCGGGGCGCTCGGAGGAGGGTCTCCCGGTCGGCGTACAGCTCATCGGCCCGATGTTCGAGGACCGCACCACATTGCGGCTCGCCGAACTCCTCGAACAGGAGATCGGCGGCTTCCAGCCACCACAACGAGAAGGCCACTGAAACGGCCCGAAGGCACGTCGCCGACTGGAAGGTGGGCTCGATATGCAGTCACGAGCTCGGAAAGTCCAGACACCGCAATCGCATCGCGAGGTCAGCGGCCTGAATACCGTCGACTACACGGTCGCGTTCGAGCTGCCGTTCGCCGAATTTACACCTGACTCGGCCGAGAAGTGGGCGCGGGAAGTGTGGGAGGGATCGCCAGCTGCCGTTCGGGTGTTTCTCCTTACCGGATGGCGGTTTGTCCTGTGGCTGCGACTCGGTCCACTACGCAATAAGCATCACGTGTTGGGCTGGCGTATTGAGTCCATCGAACCGAAACTGATTGTGCTGAGCGCGAGTTCGTGGCTCATGCACGCCCGCAACATCATCGAGGTGGATCGCGAGCGGCGTCGCCTGGTGTGGAGCACCCTGGTCCAGCACCGCAACCCAGTTTCCCGGGTTGTCTGGGCGATGGTGGTGACCATCCACAAACTGACCATTCCCCGGCTTCTCGACCGCGCGGCTCGTGCGGAGCAGGTTCGCTAGACCGGACAATGCCTTGTGTGATCACCGAACATGCGCTGCTGCCTGTCATTCCGGGCCAGGAGGCGGCCTTCGAGTCAGCTTTCGCCGAAGCTCGGGCAATCATCGCTGCTATGCCTGGGTTTCGAGGCCTCACATTGTCCCGGTCGCTGGAATCGCCGAACGTCTATCTACTACTAGTCACGTGGGAGCGCCTCGAAGACCACACCATCGGGTTTCGGCAATCGGCGGACTACCAGCGTTGGAAGGCGCTGCTGCACCACTTCTACGATCCCTTCCCGACGGTCGAACACTTTCAATCTGTGTTGTGACCCGTTGAAACTTTGCGGGCTACCAGTGCGGCGTGCGGACGGTGGCCGGGGTCGGTGCGCGTCAGCGTTTCCGCAACAGTGAAGCCGTGGTCATTGACCAGTTCTGCCATTACATTGAGGGGCCATCGGTAGGCAACGGTCACCTTGTGGTCGAACGGCTCGACATCGTCGCCGTCGAAGAAGCCAAGAACGAGAACGCCTTCCGGAGCCAGCGCACGGTGGAACTCCGTCAGCGCTTCGCAGACCTGTGCTGCCTGGAGGTGGATCAGCGAGTACCACGCGATGATCCCGGCAAGGTCGTCATCGTCTGCTGGCAGCGGCATGAAGGATTCGGCTTGGAACGGCACGCACGGGTGTGCGTTTCGTGCGTGACCTATAAATTCGGGCACCAAATCGATTCCGCGAGCATCGACACCGCGCGAAACAAGATGTGCCGTCAAGTGTCCCGGTCCACAACCAGCGTCGACGACAGGACCCGATACACCGACGAGATACTTCTCCAAGAGACCCAAATCGTCTTGATGGACGTGGTCGAGCGATCCAAACCCCGAGATGTAGCGGTCTGCGAGCGCCGAGTATGCCACTCTCACAAGGTCAGTCACGGTTGAAATTGTGCCTTGACGAACTCCGCGAGCACCGCGTGTTTGTGATAGTCCCGCGACCACACGACCATCCCATCGCGAACCCGCAGCACCATGATGTTGGCGGTCGTGAGCTGACGTCCGGTTAGTTTCGACGTTATATGCGAGGTGAATTCACCGACGATCACTTCCGGATCAGTTGTTTGATGAACGACGGTCTCATCGACCTGCATCACGATCGGAAGATCCCGCAGACTTGCCACTCGCTGCCGCAGTTGCTCGCGCCCTATCGATCTGGTCGGCTCCGGAACCATGAACGGGTGCTCGACCACCACATCCTCGGCGTAGCACTCATCGAGGATCTCTGCCTGCCGGCGCTCGGCTACCGCGCGCACCACCCGCTGGAATACTTCAGTAGCGCTTGCTAATTCAGTCACATTAGACCCCTTGATCTGAGTTCAGAGTACTGACGGCGCGCGGGACACCAGGGGTCACTTTCCAGCCGGATTTGGCACCTGGTGTCCCGTGGGAGATCCGGTAACAACGCATCGCGACGTGTCTGACGGCCGCCATACGGATTCGCCTACCGTGCGAGAAGGACGTCGACGTGCAGCGGGGCGCATAGATCAATGAGCCACATCTGGTCGACACCGGTGGCAAACAGGCGGCCAAACGATCGGTCTTGAATGAACGCGTCGGCGCAACGGTCACCGAAGAATACGTAGGCCTTCGCATCATTGCACAGCCGCGACATCCACACCAGACCGTCGAATCCGACATCGTGAGCCGCTTGTGCCCATTCAACTGTCCTGTCGTAGGTATCGGCATCGCTGGCGGTGATCTCGGTCGCGGTTACCTTGAGCCGACGCAGTCCTAGTCCGTGCAGGACGGCGACTTTCAGCGGCCGAGTGATCTCCAACCGGCTCATAACCGAGTTGGCGTATCTGTCGTACGGCAAAATGCCGCCGTTGACTGGGATATCGTGCAGAAGCGTTTCCGCCACTGCCGCCTTTTGGGTTGCAGCGGCGTACATGACCGGAACGATCGGCTCCCCGAAGAACGCAAACCGTGTTGCGCCGCCGAATCCTGGGTTGAATGTTGTGGCAGTGCGCCTTTCGACCGCGGTGTGGACACGGTATAGCCGGACGCCGGGTTCGATGGTTGCGGATCGCGGATCGAAGGGCGCCGGTGGGGACGGTGTTACCACTGCACCGTCCACGAGCGACGGGCCGTCTCGAGGACCCGCTCGGGATCGGTGGCCAGCAGGTCGACAGGGCGGCGACCATTCAGATAAGTGGTTGGCGCGCAAAGCCATTGCACGATCCCCGCTTCCGACCAGCCCGCCTCAGACGCGAGGTCGCGCAACTGACGGATCACTGGAAGTGGACGGCCGTCACGGTCGAATTGAAAGCCTGGAAACAGGATGTGATTGCCCCGTGCGATAGCGACTAGCGCCCCTTGGCGGCGACTGGCCGCGGCGAGGTTGCGCGGGGCCGTAGACCTCGAGCCGAGCCGTCGTCCCGTCTCGGCGCTGCTGAGCAAGCCGAATTCGGCGTCGATGCGGTCGTAGAGGTTGTATTCGGCCTGTACGGCTCGCGCCACGGCTGGTTCCGTGTAGACCTGCACGGCGTCAATGGCTTCACCGAGGGCCGCGGCGCTGCGCTGGATACGGTGCGCGACGTCGACGAACGATTCGTATGCGGCGGTCAAGGTTCACCAATCTGAGCCGTGCGTTACATGCACATTCAGTGTAGCGCACGCCGCGCACGCTGCCCGAGAAAGAACTCCCGACCCCCTCCGTGCGTGAATTTTCACCGTCCGCGGTGAAAATTCACGCACGGAGGGGGGTCGGGTCGGCGTTTCAAAAAAAACTTCCCCCACCCATGTCGAGAACGCCGCAACTGCTCCGTCCCCTGTCTGAGCGACCAACTAGGGTCGCAATTTCGAAGGGAGAATGACATGGCCAAGTACCTGCTCCTCAAGCACTACCGCGGCGCACCGGAACCCTGCAACAACGTACCGATGGACCAGTGGACGCCCGCGGAGATCAATGCGCACATCCAGTTCATGCACGACTTCGCTGCCCGCCTCGAAGCCAGCGGTGAGTTCGTCGATGCTCAGGGATTGGCGCCCGAGGGAACCTGGGTCCGCTCCGACGGAGCGGGCAAGCCCCCGGTGACCGACGGCCCGTTCGCGGAAACCAAAGATTTGATCGCGGGCTGGATGGTGATCGACGTCGATTCCTATGACCGTGCTCTTGAGCTGGCGGCCGAGTTGTCAGCTGCACCAGGCTCTGGCGGCCAGCCGATCCACGAGTGGCTGGAGCTTCGGCCGATCATGGCCGCTCCCCCGACCGTCACCGAATAATGACTGCCAGCACGGTGGACGAGAGCCAGCTGCGGGATTTGATCCCGAGTGTCTTGGCGGCTCTCGTCCACCGCGGAGCCGACTTCGCCACTGCCGAAGACGCCGTCCAGGAGGCCCTTATCCGGGCCGTCGAAACCTGGCCCAGCCAGCCTCCGAATGACCCGAAGGGTTGGCTGATCACCACCGCGTGGCGCCGCTTCCTGGATCTCACCCGCTCCGAGTCAGCACGCCGGCGCCGCGAGGTTCAAGTTTCCGAGGAGCCCGTTCCCGGTCCCAGCGCCGAAGCGGACGAAACACTGCAGCTCTACTTCCTGTGCGCGCATCCCAGCCTCACTCCCGCATCGGCGGTCGCGTTAACACTGCGAGCGGTCGGTGGCCTGACGACTCGTCAGATTGCGCAGGCCTACCTTGTGCCGGAAGCGACGATGGCGCAGCGGATCAGCCGCGCCAAGCGCACAGTAAGCAACGTGCGACTGGATCGTCCCGGAGATCTGCACACCGTCCTTCGGGTGTTGTATCTGGTCTTCAACGAGGGATACAGCGGCGACGTAGACCTCGCGGCCGAAGCAATTCGGCTGGCCCGGCAGTTGACCGCGACCACCAACGACCCGGAGGTGGCCGGCTTGCTGGCACTCTTCTTGCTGCACGACGCGCGACGCGCGGCCCGAACGCGTGCCGATGGCAGCCTGGTGCCGTTGTCCGAGCAGGACCGCACACTGTGGCGGCGCGACCAGATTGCCGAGGGCGTAGCCATCCTGCAAGCAGCTCTGGCGCGCGACAGACTCGGTGAATACCAGGCCCAGGCAGCCATCGCCGCTCTGCACGCTGACGCACAGACGGCCGACGAAACGGATTGGGTGCAGATTGTCGAGTGGTACGACGAGTTGGTCCGCCTCACCGACAGCCCGATTGTGCGGCTCAATCGCGCAGTCGCGGTCGGCGAAGCCGACGGACCGCACGCGGGACTAGCCGCGCTCGCCGAACTCGACCCGGCGCTGCCCCGGTACACCGCGTCCGCTGCCTACCTGCATGAGCAGGCCGGCGATCTCGCCACGGCCGTGCGACTGTACGTCGACGCGGCTGCACAGGCCCAGAACGTCGCTGAACGCAACCATTTGACGTTACGGGCGGCCGCACTACGGTCCCGGCTGTCAAAGTAATTGAGCGCGCTAGGCTTGCGAACGACGTTGCCCTACAACACGCCACGCTCTGACGTCGGGTAGGAGTCGTTCTGCTAGTTCGTAATTCGCGTGATCGTGGAGCACCACCAGATCTTGAGCCGCCGCGGTTCTGCAAATCAACAGATCGACCACGGACAGAGCGCGCGCTGCACCCAGGGCCGCGAGCCTATGCTGAGCCGAATCTATCCACCGCCACACCGATTTCGGCACCGGCACGTCCGGGTAGAGATCTCGAAAAGTCCGGTTCATTTGATCGAATTCGTCCACATTCCGCGCCGATCGGCGGAATTCAGCGCGTTGTGGCTCACAGGATCCGATTGCCCCGCTCACAAGCGTTGAGTCCCAGCTCTGGGTGAGATCGGGTTGTCGCTGCAGGCGCCAAACCGCCGAAGAATCGACCAGAAAGTGAATCAAGACCCGGCCGTCTTCTCGTCGGCGCGCGCCGTGAGCCAGCCCTCATAGTCCCAATCCGTGGCATCCCCGCGCGACCGGGCGAGCGCCTCGACGCGCCGGAATCTCTCGACATAATCGCGCATGGCGAGGTTCACGGCTTCCTTCGTCGTGTGCACCCCCGCAATCCGCATCACTTCCGCCAACGCCGTGTCATCGAGGTCTATCTGTGTCACTGACACTGCCGCCTCCTCATGTTGACGATGTATGTGACTCTAATAATTTGCCAACATTGCGTCACCGTCGATCGGAATCCCCGCCCCACCAAAGCGTTGAACTTCGTATGACAAATCGACCCGTACTTCAACCGACCGCCGAACATCCCATCACTATCGAACCCACCCCTGGACGGGTGCAGGTGCGCGTCGACGGCGCACTGGTCGCCGACACGCGTCGCGCGCTCAGCCTGCGCGAATCTACTTACCCAGTGGTCCAATACATTCCGCTGACCGACGTGGCGCAGGATCGGCTGCGCAGCACATCTACCAGCACGTATTGCCCCTTCAAAGGCGAGGCGAGCTATTACAGCGTGACCACAGGTGACCACACAGTCGAGGATGCGGTGTGGACCTACCGTGAGCCGTATCCGGCAGTGGCGGAAATCGCCGGCCACGTCGCCTTCTACCCCAATAAGGCCGACATCACCGTCGTCGAATAGCACCGATTTCAGCCAAACGACCCCGCGCGGCGGCCCGTCGGGGTGAGTATCGAAGTGCCCTTGTTCGCCCACCCAACGGAACGGCGATCACCTTGTCCGTTGTCCTATCGACCCGCCCGCACCGACAGCGGATGCTGATTGGTGCCGCATTTGCGCTGTGCCGCCGACTGACCATCTGCCGCGCCGGTGACTATGCGCTCCCGCCCGCAACCGCCCAGCATGCCGTAGGCCGCAAAGGAGCACTAATGACGACTACTGACATCAACCGGCTCGACGTCGAGCCGACCAGGGTGGAGTTCCGCAACCAGGACAAGTCGATTCCCGTACGGAGGGCCAAGTGACCACGACTGAAGAGTCGGGGCGCGCGCGGCCCGCTTACCGCGAGGTCGAAGTCGACGTCGTGGTTCGCCGCCGCGAAGTCGCCTCCGACGGTGTCGTCGCTTTGACACTCGCGGATCCCACCGGCGCGGATCTGCCGGAGTGGGCGGCGGGTTCGCACATCGACCTGCTGTTGGAGCCCAAACTCGTCCGGCAGTACTCGCTGTGCGGCGACACCGCCAACAGTGGTGAGTGGCGCATCGGTGTACTTCTCGATCCCGAAAGTCGCGGCGGCTCGAAGTTTGTGCACGAGAAGCTGCAAGAAGGTGCGAACGTTCGAGTTCGCGGCCCACGCAACCACTTTCCGCTCGTCGGCTCACCGAAGTACGTGTTCATCGCCGGTGGAATCGGTATCACGCCGATCCTGCCGATGATCGCCGCCGCGCAGGCAGCGGGTGCCGATTGGCGTCTCCTCTACGGCGGCCGGAAGCGCTCGACCATGGCCTTCCTCGACGAGTTGGAGCGCTACGGCGACCGGGTCACCATCTCCGCCGCCGATGAGTCCGATACCCCGTTCAGAACCGAACTCGAATCTGTGCTGTCCGAGCCCGCTGATAGAACGCTGGTGTACTGCTGCGGCCCGGAAGGCTTGATGGAGGCCGTCGAGGACGCCTGCAAGATCTGGCCCGACGACAGCCTGCACGTGGAGCGTTTCTCGGCCAAAGCCCTCGCTGAGCCGTCGCCCGGGGCGCTCGAGACCTTCGAGGTGGAGTGCCAACGTTCCGGTGTCACGGTGACCGTACCGGCGGACAAGTCCGTGTTCGAGGCGTGCGAGGAGGCGGGCGTCGATGTGCTCGGCTCATGCATGGAGGGCATCTGTGGAACATGTGAATGCGACGTTCTCGAGGGCGAACCCGATCACCGAGATTCGGTGCTGAACGACGCGGAGAAGGCCCGCAACGACGTCATGATGATCTGCGTTTCGCGCTCCCGCTCGGAAAGGCTGGTGCTCGACCTATGAGGCCGAACTATCCGTTCAACTGCTGGTATGTGGCGGCAACCAGCGGCGAGGTCGGCGAGGACTTCCTCGCCCGTCGCCTGCTGGACGTCCCGGTGCTGCTGTACCGCCGCAGCACTGGCGAGGTCGTGGCGATGGAGGACCGCTGCATTCATCGCGCGTTCCCGCTCTCGGCCGGTCGCCGCGACGGCGATCGGGTGGTGTGCGGCTATCACGGCTTCAGCTACGAGCCGGACGGCTGCCTCGCACACGTGCCGTCGCAGGAGAATCTTCCGCCCGGTGCGCGGGTGCGCACCTATCCCATCTTCGAGAAGGCGCCTTTCGTCTGGATCTGGCTAGGTGAGCCGGGGGCGGCAGCGTTGCGCCCACCGCCACGAGTGCCGTGGTACGGCGACGGAACCGGCTGGGCCAGTACCGACGAGGTCCTGAAAGTCGGGGCGAATTACCTGCTGTTGCAAGAGCACTACCTCGACCTGACGGACGTGTTCGTCATGCACCCGGAGGTCGTGCCGCCCGATATCGACGTGCTGCCCGCGCTCGACGAGGTGGAAGTATCCGAGCGGTCCGTTTCCTACTCCCGCTCCATGCCGCCGAGCCGACTGGCCCCCTGGGAAGCCGACGTCACCGGCCTGCCGGAAGACACGCTCGCCACCCGTCGCGAGGAGGGCCGCTTCGTCACCCCAGCTCTGCACGTTCAGCACTACTCGATCGACCTCGATGACGGAAGTGCCCACGAGCTGTTGCGAATTCAGGGATTCACGCCCGAAACCCCCGACAGCACGCACGTTTTCCTCCAGATGGCACGTACCTACGCCAAGGATGACGAGCGTGTCGCCGACTTCCTGCGCACCATGTTTCACGACTGGGCACTGCGGGATTCGGTTGTACTGGAGGCGATTCAAAGCCGGCTCGGGGATCGCGGTGAGCCGCGTCGCGATATCAACGTGAAGGCCGACCGAGCGGCAGTGCGGGCCCGGCGGATCGCCATGGACATGGTCGACGACGAGTCAGGCAGCTTTGTGTTGAATTGGAAGCTTTGACAGATGAGCGTCATTTCCCCGGCCGACTCGATTTTTCTGGTCTCGGAGTCGCGGGAGCATCCGACGCACGTCGGGGCGCTACAACTGTTCGAACTGCCCGACGGCGCGGATGAACATTTTGTCCGCGACCTGCACGCAAAGCTGTTGACGTACACCAACCTCAGCCCGACCTTCCGGAAACGGCCGGCGGATCCGGTGAGTTCGTTGGGACAGCTTTGGTGGACCGACGACAACGACGTCGATCTGGAACACCACGTCCGGTTGGCCGGGCTCGCGCGCCCGGGACGTATTCGGGAACTGCTGGAATACGTTTCGCGCGCGCACAGCGTGCTGCTCGATCGGCACCGCCCGCTGTGGGAGTACCACGTGATCGACGGCGTCGAGGACAACCGGTTTGCGGTGTACGCCAAGATGCATCATTCGCTGGCGGATGGCGTGTCGGCCATGCGGATGGTTGCGGCATCGCTGTCCGCTTCGCCTAATGGCGACACCGCGCCGCTGTGGGCCAACCGGGTGCGGGTGAAACCAAAGCCGACCCCGAATAGCCCCGTTCATGTGGCGGAGGGATTGACGAACTACGTCCGAGCCGTCGTGCCTTCGACGATGAGTTTCGGCCGGATTCTGGCCGGCAATGTCGGTCGGGCTGATGCGCGGTTGCCGCTACCCGCCCCACACAGCATGTTCAATGTGCCCATCACCGGCAGTCGGCGCTTTGCCGGACAATCGTGGCCGCTCGAGCGGCTGCGTGCGGCAGCTAAGAAGATAGGAACGCGCGCCACCATCAATGATGTTCTGCTGGCTATGTGTTCAGGCGCTTTGCGCCGATACCTGCTTTCCCAGAACGCGTTACCCAGCAAGCCACTGATCGCGGCGGTTCCGGTATCAGTACGCGCAGGGGACTCCGACGGAGGCAACGCCATTGGGTATGCCCTGTGCAATCTGGGCACGCACTTGCCTTATCCAAGCGACCGGATGCATACGATCATCACGTCGATGAACAAGGCCAAATCGACCATGGCCAAACAGTCGAAGGCCCAGGTCCAATTGATGGGCGCGACACTGCAGTCCGCGCAAACCATGCTCGGTGCCCTGCCGGGACTCGGATCGATCGCGCCCTCGGTGGTCAACGTGGTGATTTCGAATGTGCCGGGCCCCAAGGAACCGTTGTACATGCACGGCGCCCAGATGCTGGCAAACTACCCACTGTCGATTCCGCTGGACTACAACGCGCTCAACATCACCGCGATCAGTTACGCGGGCAATCTCGACATCGGCATCGTCGGCTGCCGCAAGGCCGTTCCGGGTCTGCAACGGTTGCTGGAGCATTTGGAAGCCAGTCTCGCCGAACTTGAATAAAAAGGCTGAACTTGAATAAAAACGCTGAGGCGGTCCAGCAACGTCGCTGGACCGCCTCAGTGTTTGGCCTGTGGCCAAGTGCATCAGGCCGCCTGATTCGCAACGGCCACCGCTGGCCGGCGTACGGGCGCCGCGGTCCGGGTAGGAGCAGCAGCAGCAGCCTCGACCGCGGCTTCGCGGCGCTTACGCGACCGGTCGCCGAGAGCCAAAAAGGCGTGGTAGATGCCGGGGATGAGGATCGGCGACAACATGAAGACGAACAATCCGCCAATAGAGAGGAAGTCTTGCATTGTTTCGTCCCTTCGCTGTGGAATCGAGCGGTGACTGCCACGAAACGTCGTAGCTATTCGAAATAGTCTGTGTAATAAGACTTTTCGTTGACACCAATGACGATACGAGCGAGATGTGAGCCAGACAACGTAACCAAAACCTGAAAATTTCGGCCAACTTCATGCGCCGCGCACAACGCAGCTAATAATTAGCCGGAACTGGCGCGCAGGTCGCCCATGGCGCGCGATTCAACGTCTTCCGCGTTGCGCAGCACCGAACTACGCAACCAGCGCGCGGCGAAAAGCGCGATTTGCAGCTCCAGCACGGCCGCTCCGTCGTCCAAGTCGACGCCGCAGCACTCGATCGCCTGTTGAATTCGGTATTGAATCGTGTTGCGGTGCAGATGCATTTGTTGTGCCGTCGCGGAGAAGCTGCGGTTGTTGGACAGGAACACCCGCAACGTTTCCCGGAGCCACTCGTTGCGGTTGTCATCGTTGGCCAGGACACCCAGCGTGCGCCCGACAAACCGTCCCAATGCGTCGATGTCGTGGGCCATCAGGGCCAAGGGTGCGATCTCGTGGTAGGTGGTGGCCCGCGGAAACCCCCCGCCGGCCTGCACGGCGATCTGTTGCACGCGGGTCGCCTGGGTCAGGGTGCGCCGGAATCCCTCGATGCCCCGCTCGGGCTGACCGATCGCCAACCGCGCACGCACCGATTTGTGGGTCAATGCGCCCGCCACACCCGCGGCGTCGATCGGTGTGGCGACGGGCAACCGAAACCAGATTCGAGCTTGGCGTTCGCCGCTCGGCACCAGCAGGGGCGCACCGATCGCCCGCAGATAGTGGGCGATGACCAGCGCTGCCTCATCGAAAAGGTTCATGGCCTCGCGGGTCGGCACATCGGCATCCGGCCACACCTCGACCGCCACATGAATAGCGTCGAACCGGTACCGCAACGCGTTCTCGGCATCGCGGACGTCAGTAATCGAGCCGTCGAGAATCTGCCCGACCCACTTCTGCCGGAATCCGCCGCGGCTACTCATCCAGCGGTCGCGTTCTTGCTCGTAGGCTCGCCCGACTTGCTCGACAACCTTGTCGATGAAGGCACCACACCGATTGACCAGTTCGATCAGCGTGTTAGCGCTATCCGGTTGGGCTAACTCGACGGCGTATCGCATTGTCGCGTCGAGGAAGCGGGTGTGCCCGATTCGGTAGGCCCGCACCAGCGCGGAAAGCGGAATGTCATGCTGCGCGAGCGCCCGCGCATGGATGATCGCCGGTCTGGGCGCCTCCAACTCCTCCACCGGAATATTGCGCTCCAAAAACGTCACGGCCGCGGTGACGTTCTCGGCGACGCTGGCTTGCAGCAGTTTGATAGTCGCGTCGTCGAAGTTCAACGCCTTGATCTCGGCACGGATCACTGCGAAAAGTTCCCCGATGAAGGCATCACGGCCGGCAAGCATCTTGCGCGCGACTTCCGGAACAGTGTCAATTCGGGGCATGTCTAATCGCAAGGTTGCGGGCCTTCCGCGCGGGGTGGAGTCTGCTTCTCTATAGTCCGCTTGCGATCGGAACATCGGGTTGTCTGACCGCACTGACTTTTCAAGGATTTCTGTAGGGTCTGACAATCACGGACCGCTCTAGATGGCGACGAACACTGTCCAGATGACCAATGCCGCGGTAGTCACCGCGAAAATGCCATGCGTAACGACGACGGCTATCGGCAGGTTCGAGTGGTCGGGTGCCCGATGCGCGGACCCAGGGCCAACGCCGAGGTGTATCGGACGCCGGTAGCTCGGTATCCACCTAATGAACATTGTCGCGCCGAGCATCGCGGTCACGACGAGAAGTCCCAGGCTGGCCCACCCGACCTGGTCGCGGCCCAGGATGGTGAACGCGACCCAGGTGGCGGCGCCGGCAAGAGCGAAGCCGACGTGGCTGAACACCAAAGTCGGGGGCAATCTGCGGTGCCGTCCGCGCCGTCCGCGAGCACGGCGAACCTCGCTGCGGGTTAACCAGGCACCGAGTATTACCAGGCCACTCAGTGCGGTGCACACCAGGATGGCCAGCGCAACCAGCGGCACTTACGCGCTCCTGAAAACTACGACATATCCGATATACCACTTGGCGGCCCGGGACGGCTACCACCAGCGCCAGGCGAATAATCGATCCATGCCAGGCCTACTCGTGACGCTGATATTCACCACCGGCTTGACGTTCTGGGCGAACGGCCTCGCCCATGCGGCACCGGCCAACCCGTTGACGCCGCTGGTGACCGCGGTCGTGCAACGCCTCGAGACCGCGGACGCCGTCGCGGCTGCCAAGTATCCGGCCGGGCCGATCGATGATCCCGCACGCGAGCAACAAGTACTGGAGTCCGTTCGGATACAGGCCCTGCGCGAGGGCGTCGATCCGATTCGCGCCGATGCGGTTTTCCGCGACCAGATCGAGGCCAACAAGTTGGTTCAGCGGGCACTGTTCACGATGTGGAGCACGCGGTTGGCCTCACCGCCCGTGCACCGCCCGGATCTGTCCGGGCCTCGGAAACAAATCGACACGGCCAACGGCGCGATGGTCACGCAACTACGCGCGGTGGCCGTGTCTTTGGCGGAACCAAGCTGTCCGCTACTGCTCACCGACGCGGTCGCCACGCAAGGCGGCGAGCAAGGACTGGACGCACTCCACGTGGCCGCTACCGCCCGAGCGGTCCGGTCGCTCTGCAATTAGTTGATCGACCTATCTCTGGTGGCCGATGATTCCATCGGCCACCAGCTGATCGATTTCATCTGCACCGTAACCAAGTTCGGCCAGCACCGCCTCAGAGTGCGCGCCCAGCGCGGGAATTGCACCCATCGGCAGCTCGATGTCGCGAAAAGTCATGGGCGGCAACAGCGCCTGCACCGGACCGATTGGCGTATCGATTTCGCGCCAGCGGTCACGTTCGGCCAGCTGCGAGTGGTTGACCAGTCCGGCCATGTCGTTGATCTTGGCGGCCGGCACTCCAGCGGCGGCCAGTCGCGCGTCGAGTTCCGCGGTGGTGAATCGCCGGGTTTCCGCGGCCACGGCCGCGTCACACGCTGCGCGGTTCGCGACGCGAAGCGGGTTCGTGGCGTACTGCGGATTGTCGGCGAGATCTGGCCGGTCGAGCACGTCGGTGACCAACGTCCGCCAACCGCGATCGTTTTGCACACCGATCAGAATCTCGCCGTCACTGGTCGGGAATGCGTCGTACGGAGTGATCGAGGCGTGGCCCAGTCCCATCCGTGGGATCTGCCGACCGCCGTACAGCTGCATGTACATCGGATGGCCGAGCCATTCGACGGTGGCGTCGAACATCGAAATATCGATAATTGCGCCGCGGCCGGTGCGTTCCCGACGGAACAGTGCCGCGAGGACCGACTGACTGGTGTACAACCCGGCCGCGATGTCGGAGCTGGGCACGCCGGTCTTGGTTGCCGTCTCGGGAGTGCCGGTGACCGAGATGAGTCCGGACTCGGCCTGGATGAGCATGTCGTAGGCCTTCCGGTCACGCAGCGGGCCCGCGGTGCCGTAACCGGAGATGCTGGCGATCACGAGCCGCGGATTCTTCTCGTGCAACTGCTCCGGGTCCAGGCCAAGTCGCTCGGCAGCTCCAGGTGCGGAGTTCTGCACGAAAACGTCAGCGTGAGAAATCAACCGATGCGCCACCTGCAGCCCACTGGCCGACTTCAGGTCGAGCGCCACTGATTCCTTGCCCCGGTTGAGCCAGACGAAATGGGTGGCCAGGCCATGCACGGCGTGGTCATAATTGCGCGCGAAATCGCCCTCGCCGATCCGTTCGATTTTGATGACGCGGGCTCCCAGGTCGGCCAGGTGTCGAGTCGCCATCGGAGCTGCGACTGCTTGTTCCAGCGTCACGACGGTGACGCCCGCGAGCGGAAGAGGCGCGTTCATGTGCTTCAGCCTGCACATAACGGCGGCGGGCGTCCAATGCGCGGCGACAGGCCGATTGCTCAACACAATTCGGACAGTTGTGGAGTGCAATATTTTCAACCACTCGCAGAAGGATTACTTAGCGGGTGAATTCGGTTAAAAATGTTTACGCGTCCCCTCCGGGGACAGACAGGTATTGCATGAAGGTTTGCGTTGGTGTCGCGTCGAATGCTTGCCGTAATGCGAAAGCGCGGTTTGCACCGGCGATCGTTTGGGGTGAGTGCCTTGACAGGCGACAGTCATAGCTCACTGCACACCCCGGCGGAAAACGGACGCAACTTCCGGCATCAGCCTCTACTAACACGACGTATGCCCCTCGGCATCGACCAGAGTGCCGTGTTCAGGAGCAGGTTCCTCGACGAGTTCAACGACGGTGTCCGTTTGGCCGTAGTGCGTGGACCGGAGGGGTCGGGCAAGTCCACCGTGATCGATGCGTGGATCGCGCGCCTCGAGCCACGCACGCGGGTGGTGCGGATCCCGGAGCCCGTCTTCGGCTGCAGCGCCGCGGAATATCTGAACACCGTGTTGCGCGGGCTCCGCGGCACTGGATCACCGCAGGATGCGTCGTTCAGTGTGGACGAAGCCGCGTCGGCAATCGACGGTGATCTCGTTATGGTGCTCGACCAACTCGGCAACTGTGTGGACGCCCCGGCGGTCGGTGCGCGCCTGCTCGAGTTGCTGAGGCGTTGTTCCGAGTTGTCGGTGATCGTGGAAACCCGCGCGGCAATCTTCGACGCAGTCGAGTTGGCGGCCGTCGACGGTCACGTCGAAATCGGTCCGGAGCAACTGTGTTTCACCGTGGAAGAAATTATCGCCGTGCACCGCACGGTCGGTATCGAACTCGGTTCCGAAGCAGCTGAACGGTTGCACCGGTTGATTAATGGCGAGGTCGCGCCGACGGTGCTCGCGGCTCGCCTGGCCAAACAGCTCGGCTACCCGGTGGTCGATCTGCGCGGCGGGCCGGTTCCTGAATACCTTGCCCGATTGTCAGCGACGGCCGAGGCGGTCCTGGATCGGAACGACGTTTCCCCGTGGCGGAAAGTGGTCCTCGAATGGGCGCCCCTGCGCACCATCAATCCTGACACCGTTCCGCCGGCGCTGGAACAGCTAGGCCTGCTGCAACGCCGATCTCGCGACAGCCTGGTGGAGTACCCAGCGGCCCTGCGTATGGGCCTGCTGCAGATCGCGCGTCGCGAACTCGACGACGATGTCGCGGAGACGCTCGACGCCCTCGCCGCAAGCGCGCTCGCGGAAGACAACGCGACCGAGGCGACGCTGTATGCCTGCGATGCGGAGAACTGGACGGTCGTCGGAGAAATTTTCGAGAAACACTTCGCGCGCATCATCGACGAGGACCTCGCGGGTGCGGTACGGGTCTTGCAGGCTTTTCCGGACGAGCACCGTGAATCGTTTCCGGTGGTTCAGGCGGCGCGCTCGAGTCTGATCGGTCTCGGCGAAATGCCTTTGGTTGTCGCCGATTTGCCCACCACCGACGCCGATTTGGCGGCCATCGCCACGAGCGAGGAAGCCATGTCGATCGCGACCCGGGCGACGATCAGAGCGCTGGGGCTGCGGCGGTTGGGCTACTACGGGGAGGCGGTAGAACTAGCCGAGCGAATCCACCGGATCTTGGATGACGTGTTCGAGATGAACAAGCCGCATCTCGACGCGCAGCGCTCGATGTTGCGGCTGACGCTGGCCACGACTTTCCAACTTGCCGGACGCTACAGCAGCGCGGCAACGCAATTGCTCTATGCGTTCCGGTCCGGGAGCAGCGCTGTACGTCGCAAGTCCGCGGGTGTGTTGGCGCTCAACTGGGCGTTACAAGGCGATATGCCGCGCACCGTTCAATGGTTGCGCGCCGGGGCCGACCAGGCTCATCCGCCCGGGCGGTGGGGCACCTCGATGCGGCTGCCGGGCGACTGCGCGCAAGCGTTGTGTCACCTCGAACGATTCGACCTCGACGCGGCGAGGCAGGTTCTCGACAACCTCGGTGAGCCGGAATTTCGGGAAGAGCGGTGGGCGCTCATGGCCTACGTCAGAGCGCTGTGGTCCCTGCTGTGCGGCGAGCCCACCGAGGGTCTGGACTGGCTCGACACCATGATTCAGCAGCACCGCCACTACTACGTCCCGGAGTCCCTGGGGCATCGCCTGATCACTGCGGTGCGTGTAGACCTGCACCTCGCCGCCGGAGATGCCAACGCCGCCGTGGCAGTCCTCGACAATGTCCAAGCCCGCAGTGGCCCAGCACTTCTCGTAGCTCGCGCCCGAACCGAGCTACTCACCGGACGTCCCGACGCAGCGCTCGCCGCAGCGTCGGGAGCCACGCACAGCGAAGAGACATGTGCGCGAGTACGCATCGACGCGATGCTTATCGAAGCCGCCGCTCACGTCAGCGGTGGCGACGACGATGCGGCGACCCAATGTTGGCGCACGGCCTGCCGGATCGCGGAGCGATGCGGCTGCTATCTGCCGTTCGCTCTGCTCGGCAGTGCCCACCGAGATCGGCTCAGCGAATTGACCGGGGTTTCCGCGCCCGCGCTTGCCGCGCTGCAGCCGCCGGTATTTCCTGCGGGAAGCCTCGCGGTGGTGCGGCTGACGCCGCGCGAAAGTGAACTGCTGCAGTTTATTTCGCAAGGTTTGACCCTCACCGCGATAGCGAAGAACCAGTTCGTCTCGCCCAACACCGTCAAGACTCAGTTGCGAAGCCTGTACCGAAAACTCGGCGTCAATACCCGAGAACAAGCGCTCGCACAGGCGGCGCGGTTGCACCTACTCGACCATGCGGACATGCAGGTCTCATAGCTCGGGTAGCTCGTCCTATGCCAGTAGGCGCAGTTCCTGAGCGGTCGAGACGGCTTGGCTCCGGTTCGCTGCGTTGAGCTTTTTGTAAATACTGCGCCGCTGCGTCTTGATCGTGTTCTCCGAGACAAAGAGCTTTCTGGCGATCTGGTGCGCAGCAGCTCCTTCGGCCAACAGCCGCAAAACTTCCCGTTCCCGCACCGACAGTCGAACGAAAGGTGCTGCCGCCGGAAAGATATCGGATCCGGCGGGCACCGCCGGGCCTGGCATGTCCGCGGCCTCCGCTAAGAGGGTCCGGCGATCCAGCGCCATGAAGGCGAAGGGCAATTGGCAATCCGAGTGCTCCGCAAGGAAACATGCCTGCCGCCAGCTGGCCACCGCGTGCGGCTTGTCTCCCAGATCGAGATGAGCTGCCGCCTTGATCAGCAGGCCATCGATATGCGCTCGCACGTAACCGGAAGCTGGCCAATCTATTTCGGTCACCGTGGCGATCGCATCCTCGGGCCGCCCGGTAAGCAACTGGGTGCGGGCGCGCGCCGCCACGACCACTGGGTGCTTCGACGTCGTTGCGTTGATCCGCACGTCCGCCGAATTAGCTTGCCCGGCCGCAAGTTCCAGCTCAGCCTGCACTGCGGTGAGCAGGTCGTCGGCAAAGGGCGACTGGGCGAAGTGCGCGCGGTGCTCCGCTATCGTGCGGGTCACCCAGCTCAGCGGCTCGTCCACGCGACCGGTCACCAGCGATGCCTGGCAGCGCGCATAGGCGATGAACGCCCACAGCTCGTCATGGAAAGCCGGTCCGCCGAGCCCCTGCAGGAGGGCATCAGCGGTCACAAAGTCGAACTGATCGAGGTGATATAACACCGCAGCACACCGCCCGGCAACGCGCATGAAATCGCCGAACTCGCCGTCCTGGAACGGTTGCGCGTTCTCTACGTCGAGCCACTTGCGCACCCGGCGGGCGTCGCCACACAGCGCCCAGTTCAGAGCAATCCCACCGGCCGCCTGGCGCCGGACGAATTGGTGTCCGTCCCGGAATGCCACTTGGAAGTCCGACGTCGCGTCGGCCAATTCGCCGGTCAATTGGTAGGTCACCGCCGTTTGCAGGTAGATCAGCGGCGCGCGGCGCGCCACATCCTCGTTGCCGGCGTCCCGGGCGCCGTAGAGGATGGGCTCGATACGCCGACTCAATGCGACGGCCTCCGCGAACTTGGCGCTGCGACGCAATGCGACAGCTTCGGTTATCGCCATCGTCACCGTTTCGGCTACGTCCTGGCTTGCGCCCAGAGCCGCCAGATCCTCGAAAGACTCTGGCAACTCGACCGAGTGGATCGCGGATTCATTACACGTCGTCAGTGCGAACCTGGCCGCACGCACCAAGGGGAATCGAGCCAGTTCCGAGCGCGGGAACATGCAGACGGCCCGAAAGAGCCCGCCGAGATCCTCATCGACAATGCGCGCATAGTGAGCGAAAAGTATCCGGCCAGCACGCTTCCAGGCGCGGGCATCGACGGCGTAATGCAGAGCCGCGGTGGGATCGTCGGCGGCCAGGCTGTGCTCCGCAAGGCGGATCAAGGCTTGCTTGCCAAGCGAGGGGTCGTTGCGCCGCTCGAGCTCGAGCAGCCCGAACCGCAGCGCCGCCGGGTATTCCCACGCCAGATCACTAGACGTCCGCTGCAGCAGTCCCTGACGCTCCAGGGTTTCGAAAAGTTCCTCGGCGTCGGTGACTCCCAGTACTGCCGCCGTTTCATTCGTGAGTTTGCGCGCGGGGGCGGTCGCCAGGATCGCCGCGCGCCAGGCCGTCACGCTGGAGCGAGACAGCAATTGCTCGACAGTGTCGATAAGTACGGCAACGAGTTCGGGTGCCGCATCGCCGAATTCGTCCACTGCTGCATAGCCCAGTCGTTTCGACATAAGCAGCGCAAGGTCGGTCGCGAAGGCTTCGCCGCCCAGGGTGTGCCGCAGCGAACGGACGACCTCGGGGGTTAGCTGGAACCCATAGTTGGCGAACAGCTCAGCGACCTCGTCACACGTGAATCGCAGGTCGTGCGGGCCGATTTCCGCAATACCTTCGGTGAGCAGCTGGACATACCCATACAGCACGTGCCAGGTCTCTATCACCGCATGAACCCGCGGGCAGTCGGTGGCCAGTTGCGCAAATTGCCCGGCGATCTCAACAGCGTCGAGCCGCGTAGGGTGCTCAGCGACGAGCAATACGTCCACGTCGATCTGGGCAAGTGTCCGGATCAGGGTGGCGAACGCGCTGCCGTCACCTGTCGTGTCAGTTGCCGACAGGATTACTCCGCTGCGGCGCAATTTGTCGATTAACGCGGACCAGTACTCGTCGGCGGTCGTGTTCGGCGCCGGCGGCCGCATCCGGCAGACCACGCGACCTTTCGCACCTCCGTGCTCGATCCACGAGGTGATCAGGGCAGACTTCCCGGACCCTCGTGCGCCACGCACAACGACGAGTCGCTCTGAGTCCAAGATGTCGAACAGTCGGGCACGCGGAAGCGCTGCGCGCTGCTGCATGGTCAATTGAGCCCCCTTGGTGCGCATCGCACTAAACGCGCGACGCCTTTTTGACCCGACCCCTGGTCAACTAAACAGGTCAAAAACGGTCCACGCGACAGGTTTTGTCCGATTTGCGCAAATTCACCCTCGATTTCACCAACTCGCGACTGGCGTGGTTGCGGAGCGGTCAGCTACCGACCAAGGGTCCTCGCACACTGCCGACAAAAAACTGCCGACAAAAAAGCGGGGCACCTCCGGTTCGTCGGGGGGTGAACCGGAGATGCCTCGCCTATAACCATCACCCGAAAGGGCATTCGGTGATCGTCGCGTTCACTCTATTGAGTGCGGCGGCCCAAAAGACGCACGCAAAGGGGTGAAATTACGGGTGGACCAGCAATCCGCGCCGCTCGTCACCAACTGCGTCGTTCGCGCATGAGAACCGTCGCGAGGACCGTGGCGACAAGCGATGGCACAGCCACGGCGGCGAAGATCACGTAATGACCGGAGGCGACGAGTAGTGCCGACGGCAGGACGAGTCGCTCGACGACAAGCACCTCGTGAGCTCGCCGGCAAGAACGCTTCGAGATCGGTCGTGCACTGCGCACCACGATCAACAGGCTGGTGGCGACAAGCGCCAGCGCTACGGCCACTCCGGCGCCATAGTAGGCGGCATGGAATTCGGTTGGCAGAACAAACGGCACCAGCAGCGCCAGAACTGCCCACAACGCGAAGATCGCGGCAAGGACCCGCACGGTCGCAGCGTCGCCGTGCACGGCGGGGTACGTAGCGCAGTCACTAGCTCGGTCGCCATCGCGGTCACCGAGCGCGCCAAGCAGGTTTGACCCGCAATCGTGAATTCCGAGCATCACCGCGATGGTGACGATGGCGATCGGGTGGGTCGGCGTCGGATGCACCGCCATTGCGCCGAAGATGAAGGCTGCGACTGTCGGCACGCTGTGCGCCACGTTGCCAGCCAGCCCTCTGGCTTTGAGCACCTTGGCATATGCGATGCCCGATACGGCGGCAATCAATGCCACCACCAAAGCCCGGTAGTTGACTACCGCGGTGAGAACGAATCCGGTGCTGACCAATCCCGCCGCACATGCGAAGGCGGTACGACTGGCAATGCGGCCGCTGGGGATCGGTCGGGATGGCTTCGCCTGCGCATCGAGTTCGCGGTCGAAAAAGTCGCCGCCGTACATTGACGCTACCCAGGCGAAGGTCGGGACTATCCACGCTATGACGAGTCGCCAATTGGCAGCGGTGGACTCGGCGACTCCCGCGCCCGCAAGGGCGACAAGACCGGCGTAGAAAACGGTGTCCGGGCGGCAGATTTCGGCATGAGCGTGGAGTAAGCGCCACGCCCGGCTCCAGCGCGAGATTGGCTCCGCTTCAGCGTCGAGGCTGTCGGCGCTGTCGGCGCCCCGAGAGTTGGTGCGCGGCATCGATCAAGTTCACCCCGATTCGCTGCCGTCGCGATGGTCGAAGCGGGCGCTGACGGCAAGATCAACTGCACAGTAATACAACTGGGTTTGGGCAAGCAGTTTATTGCAGGCGCGAATGAGTGGTGCACATGGGCGCGGGTGAGCGCAATATATGTCCACTGCTCGCCTCAACTTGCCGCCTCCGTTGGCTTGCCATCGAGCAACGTATGCCCCTGCCTTGTTTAGCTAAGTGATTGCTATCAGCGGTGGAATGCGCATTAGCACAACGACGAGTGGATTCCTAGGGTGAACTCTAGGGTGATTCTCGTTACGTAAGCATGCCTGAATCGCACAGCAGCGCTTACGTTCTCACCAAATTACAACATTCACCCCATACTCTGCGTATACGGTAAACCAGAGTTAGCCAGCGACGCCAAACGTTTGCTACGCTCGCGACGAAGCGTCCTTCGCGACAGCCAAATCTGGAGGGCACGCGACGCCCTTAGATGGATTCGACGGCTGTTCGACCACGAAAATGGAGTGAACTCCTGATGCCAATCGCGCGCTCTAGGCCCTTCGGGCAGAAGCGACGATCAGCCATCGACGCCTATGCATCCGCGGCAGAAACCGTGTCGAGCACCCGGTCAGAGTTCCCCGACGATAGCGGCTACAAATGATCGGCACGGCGATAGCGGCCAGCCGGGGTGTCCCGACCGGCACGTCGACGGACCGCAACGCCTTAACCGGCCCACTGATCGCCGTGTGGGTAGGGGTAATTCTCGTCGCGATACTGCCCGCGATATTCATCCGCTTCACTCCGGCACCACAAGATCACACGTGGATTGGCGCTCTCGTTGTCATAGCCATTGCCGGTTGCCGTTATGCGTGGATTGTCGGGGAAGGACGACGCCGGCTGATCGAAATGTCGTTCTGGGTCTTCGTCTACGTCTTCCTCGGGGTCGCACCGCTCGTGCAGCTGCGGATGCAGCAATACCCCGACACGACGCCGAACATCGACCCCTGGCTCAACGGACCCGCGATGGTGATCGTCCTCGTCGGGCTTGCGGCCTTTGCGCTCGGCATGATTGCCGGAACTGCCCGCTGGTGGAACCGACCGAGGCGGCGGGTTGTGCGCGGCCTCGATCGTCGACGGACTCTCGTACTTGCTTCGCTGGCCATAGCCTTCGACACCTATTTCGCCGCGAAGGTAGGGCTCAAGGCGATGGTGTCCAACCGCCAAGCCCGACTCCAGGCAACGACTGCCGTTTGGCCGGAAATGTCCACCTATGGAATCGTGACGGCGCTTTCCACAATGGCGGTGCTCGTAGCCTTTGTCGCCTTGGCGAAAATCTGGCACGACCGTTCCAAACACGACTGGCTCATATTGGGCGTGCTGATCGCTTGCGCCATCACCCTTGCGATCATGCTCAACCCGATCTCAAGCGCGCGTTACCTCTTCGGCACAACAGCGCTAGCGGTAGCAGCCGTGCTCGGACTCTTCGCCACCCGCCAACGATTTCGGGTCGTCGCGGTGCTGGCGATCGCCGCATTGATTGTGGTGTTTCCGCTCGCCGACGCATTTCGGTATACGAGCGACGCGCAGTTCAAGAGCGGAGGTCCCATGGAAACGCTGACCTCCGCGGACTACGACGCATTCGACCAAATAAACAACACCGTGCTCTATGTTGAGCGCAACGGGCCCACCGACGGTAAGCAAGCGTTGGGCGTACTGTTTTTCTGGGTGCCGCGACGCGTATGGCCCGACAAGCCCAACGACACCGGGATTCTCCTTGCCGATAGTCGCGGATATACGTTTCAGAATTTGTCAGCCCCGCTATGGACCGAACTGTATATCAATGGTCGCTGGCTGGCATTAGTGCTGGGAATGTTTGCGCTGGGTATCGTCACTCGTGTACAAGACAAACGAATCGAATTGACGCTTGATCGAACTCGGGCGCCCTCTGTCCTCGCGTGCATTCTTCCCTTTTATTTGATCATTCTGCTGCGCGGCTCGCTGCTCCAGGCGATGTCGTATTTGACGGTGATTGTGGCTTGTGCGCTCTTTGTCACGCGCTGGAAAAGGGGGGTCGCCAGTGTCGCATAGATACGCCTTTACAGAGCAATCCGGCCCCCGGCGCAGCTCGCGCGGGATGATCGCCTTGGCTGTGCTCGTGGTTTGCGCAGTGGTCGGCGGATTCTTCCTGCATGAACGAATGTCTGTTCCGCCAATTCAGAATGCCGCCAAGTCTGCACCACAACCAGCGCCTTTGGAGATTTCTACCGCCCCGTCGGTCTTGTTCGTCGGAGACAGTTTCACCGCCGGAGCAGGACTGGGAACGCACGACGGCTACTCCTACATCGTTTGTCGGACGATCGGCTGGAACTGCGATGTCGATGCGCAAGGCGCCACCGGATTCATTAGCGATGGGCGCGCCTTCCGCACTGATTCCAACCGTGCGATCGACCGTCTCGACGAAGACAAAGAGATCTTTTCCGTAGACGCCGTAATTATCGACGCCGGACGTAACGATCTGGGTTATCCAGCGGATCGGGTGCTGCCGGCAATCGCGGCGTACATAGCGAAGGTCAAGTCCTTGTGGCCCACTGCGAAACTAGCGGCAATCGTGCCTTCGTATCTGTCGTCGATACCCTATTTCACTTACCCACAGATCAGGGACGGATACACGCGCCTTGCCGCCGCTGAGGGCGTCACACTCATCGATCCTGTCGCCGAGGGCTGGTATCGCGGCATCGATATAAGCACTTTGACCAACGAAGCTTCCCCGATTCATCCCAGTCTTTACGGGGCCCGGTTTATCGCCGAGCGGATAGTGCGCGACCTTCGCGACACCGGCTTTCTGAAACAGGTCGAGGAGCAGGTGTCCAATGGACATTGAGACATTCGCGTACGTGCTGCGGCGCAAGTGGCGCTTGGTGTTGGTCTGCCTCATGGCGGGACTCGTGGCCGGCATTGGCTTCTCACTCATGCAAACACCGATGTTCGAATCGACCGCACGCGTCTTTTTGCGCACTCCAGGGTGGAACAACGTCACGACGGCGGATACCGCTGAAACGAGCCCTTACCATGCCGACGAGTTCGCCCAACAGCGCGCGCGCAGCTATGCGCGGTTGGCCTCGAGCGAGGCGGTGGCCGCCAGAGTGATCGGCAACACGAAGATACCGATGGACCCGCGCGATCTCGCCGCGAACACCTCTGTGCATCTGATCCCCGACACGGTACTGCTGGACATCAACGTGCAGAACCGATCACCATCGCGCGCTCGAGAACTTGCGGACGGCGTCAGTGCCGAGTTGGCCAGCGAGATACGCGCAATCGAGACCCCGCGTGGGTCGCTGATTCCAACTGTTGAGCCCGTTGTCATCAGCCCAGCCACGACACCGCGAACTCTCGCCGAACCGCATGTGGCATTCAACCTCATCATTGGCGCCGCAGTGGGTCTGCTGTTCGGAGTCTCCCTAGCTGCCGCAAGCACCGGCCTTAGCGCGCGACAACCGGTCACGTCGACAACAAACGGAAACCGCGCGAGTACCGAATCCCGCTCTACAGAGCCCGACAGGAGCACCAGCCGATGAAACTGGCCGCACAAACGAAACCTGCCTGGATCCTGATTGCCACAGCGATCCTCGGCGCCCTCGGCGGGCTCGTCTTCTGGCTCGTCGCACCCAACACATATACGGCCTCAACGTTGTTGTTCTTGGGTTCCCCATCGAGCAGCGACTCGACAGGCGCGTACCAGGGGGACTTGTTCTCTCAGCAACGCGCCGCCACGTACGTCCAACTCGTAACCACCACCGACCTCGCTGCCAAGGTGATCGATGACCTGTCGCTGAAGATGTCGCCAGACGACTTGGTCAAAGAGGTGTCGGCAAAGCAACTGCCCAAGACGGTCGTCGTACAGGTGTCGGTAAGCGACCGCTCCGCGACGCAAGCAGCCGCGATCGCCGACTCATACGCGACCAACTTCAGCCAGTACGTGAGCAAACTCGAAACGGCGCCGCAGACCGACCGGTCGAACATGGTGGTTTCCGTCGTCGAGCGTGCGCACGCTCCGTCTGCTCCGTCGTCGCCACAACCGCTGATCGATATCGGAGTAGGAGTAGCTATCGGCATCGTGTCCGGGGCGACGCTGATCTGGCTCCTTCGGCGGTGGGAGTCAACGCACGGCAGCCAACCGATGGGTCGTCGCAGGCGTACCGGACCCAATCCATCCTCAAATGGTGCTGTCGGATCGTCAATGTATTTGTCTCGATAGCAGAATCGGACAGTTGCGCGACATGGTTATGCTTCGCAGATTTCTGGTGGTGCTGATCGCCATCAGCGTTGCCACCACGTTCGGCCAGTCCATGCCAGCTGGTCGCTCGGTACCTGCGAAACCTCGACTGGTGTTCGCGCACTACTTTCCGCCGTACCCGGTCTCACTGGATAATGCCCCGCCAGCATCGGACTACTACGCCACCCAATACCTAAATCCTTTCGGGGAGAACGGAAAGCATGCCGCATATGGCGGATTGCTTCGCGACCGGCCGATTCCGCGCGAGCCACGTTCCGGAAACTGGCGCGCAGCCGATTTGCGCGACGAGGTCGCTACCGCGGCGCGTTACGGGATCGATGGCTTCGGTATTGACATCTTGACGCCGCATACCGACCCGCAGTGGGTCTCGGCGGTGCCGCAACTGCTCCTCGACGCGGCAGCAGCCGTATCGCCCACATTCAAGATCATGTTGCAACCCGACATGAGTGGAGAGATGGCCCAGCTCACTCCGACACAGTTAGCCGCCGAGATTGCGTATCTCGCCGGCCAGCCGGCCGCATTTCGTCTCGATGACGGCCGGCTTGTGGTCTCGCCGGTGATGGCGGAACGTCACGACGCGACGTGGTGGAAAACGTTTCTCGACATCATGCGCGAGACGTTCCACACCCCGGTGGCGCTGGTTCCGCTGTTTCTCAACCCGCTCCCCTACATCGACAGCTTCGCAGCCATTTCCTACGGCATGTCGGAATGGGGCGGGCGAAACCCGGCATTCAATCCGGTTATCGGGGCGCCCTCGGAACGTGTCCGAAAGGTTCAACAGCTCGGAAAGATCTGGATGCAGCCGATTTCGGTGCAGGACGAACGCCCTAACCAAGCCGTATACGACGAGGCCGAGAACACCCAGAACCTTCGCAACACGTGGTTGATCGCCATCGACTCCAAGGCCGACTGGGCGCTGATGGTCACGTGGAACGACTACAGCGAGGGCACCGCCTTCGCCCCGTCAGTCAAACACGGTGACAGCTTTCTACAGATCTGCAACTACTATGCAGGGCTGTTCAAAACCGGTCTGGCACCGCAGTCCATCCACGATCGGGTCGTTCTCACCCATCGCACCCAACTGGTCGCGACCGAACCGACCTATCCGACCGTCAGCCCGATGACCTTGCGAGCCGGGAGTAGCCCGCCACGTGACACCGCCGAGGCCCTGACATTTTTGCGCGCACCCGCGGAGGTGACGGTGCGTGCCGGGGACCGCACGCAAACCTGTTCCGTCCCCGCGGGCGTCGGACTCTGCCTCGTCGCGTTGCCGCAGCCGCTCACCGCTGACATTCGTGTTGATGCGGTGGTCAGTCGTGCTGGACACCCGGTGCTGGCATTCACTTCGCCGTACCCGGTGGTCGCGCGACCGTACGTCCAAGATCTGCAGTACGTGGCCGAATCGCAGGGGTGAGCAACGGTGGGAAGAAGGGTGCTTGATGTGAGGTGGAACTACCTTGCTGCGGCGACTGTCGTGTCGCTCGCGTGCGCGGGGTGCGCAGCCTCCACCGAAGCGAGTGAGGCTCCCCCGCACCGCGCGACGGTGCCGGCAATTTCCCAATCCGTCGCCGACCAGCGCGGTGAAGTGGTCAAGGACGAACCAGCGACGGATTTGTCCGACCCGTTGCGCAAATCCGGCGCCACGGAGCACCGGATCGCCTACCGTTCGGCGTCGGGCATCGACGGCGACAGTCGGGTCGTCACCGGCGCGGTGTTCGTGCCCGCTGGCCCTCCGCCACCTGGAGGATGGCCGATCATTGCGTACGGACACGGCACGACCGGGGTTTCCAACAACTGTGGTCCGTCGCTCTATCCGGACCTGCTCGGATACGACCTCGTCGTCGCATCATTGATCAAGCTCGGATTCGTCGTCGCGCTCACCGATTACGAAGGACTTGGCCCGACCGGGAAGCATCCGTATCTCGAGCCAATCACGGAGGGCTTCAACATGATTGATGCTGTCCGTGCCGCGCGCCACGTGGTCTCGACTGCCTCGACGCGGTGGGTGGCCTTCGGCGTATCGGAAGGCGGACAGGCAGCATGGTCAGCGAACGAACTCGCCAGCGACTACGGCAAGGGCCTCGATTTCCTCGGTTCGGCATCGATGTCGCCCACAATCGACGTGTCAGGTCTAGCCAACCTGGCAGCGGCCGGCTGGCTCAATCAGGTCCAACAGGCGTTATTACCAATGACTTTGGCGGGCGTTGCCGTCACCCACCCAGACCTCAACCCGGCAGCATTTTTACACGGGCCGCTGATGGCGAATCCAGACATGTGGCTGTCCTGTCACGGACCACTCGTCGATGAGCGCTCGCAACGAGCCGCTCAGCTTAAGCGCGACGACAGCGCGCCCGCGACTACACAAGACCAAGAACGCCTTAAGTCGGCACTCGCGGACCTGGCCGGTCCACGAAGCCGCGGCAGCGGTCCCATGCTCGTGCTCGCAGATCTTTCCGATGGGGCGACAGTCCAACCTGCGTGGGTCCGCAAGGGTGCGCAGGAAGCATGCAAGCTCGGCGACACGCTCCAGTTGGTGATGCAAAACGAGCAAACCAGTACGGTTTCTGGTGCCGCACTGGCCGGATCGTGGCTGCTGGACCGGCTTGCAGGAAAGCCCGCGCCAAACAATTGCTCGTCTTTGCCCCCACAGCCTGAACCGACCGTGCCCGGTGGGCAGCCGCCTGGCACCGTCGCCGATAATGGATCGATCGTGCAGCCTGCCGCGGCATCGCAGGCCACGTCGGCACCCTCGGAAGTCTCTTTCGACTTCGCGCACTTGCCTGACGGCGATGTGCCGGGTTCCATCGGTGGGGTTCCGGTGGCCACGATCGAAGCCGGGCACAGCGCGAAACCAGCGTCGATTGCTTCCGGGCGACTGGTTCACGGTGCGCCGATCGGCGACAACGCAGCGAGCTATCTGGAAACGATGCTCGCGGCGCCGGTAACCCGCATCGGCGCGACCGCGGTTTTTCAGCGACCATCCGGCAGCATCGCCTTGGTGGTGTGGCAGTACTCGCTCGCGCAGGCCCGCCGCGGTCACAACGCGCCGCCAAAGGGCGCCATTCACTTCGTCGCCGGAGCGACATCGTGGAAGCTCAGCCTTTTCGACGCCACCCGCGGCGGGGAGATCGGCCTGCTCTATGGCGACTATCGAGCGCCCGGCGACTTCGCCGCTCCTCGCACCTTCGAGGTCGACCGGTCCGGCGATACCCTGACCGTCCGATTGCCCGACGGTGAAGTTCGCACCGCATCCGACCCGCGCGTCGGTCAGTGGATCGGCGACGCCGCTTGCTGGGAACTGTACGAGTTGCACCCGGGCGAAGCTCCGGCAGCATTCACGAAAGCCTGGGCATCGTGATCGGGAAACCAACGCGGTGGACGATTGGCCTGCTCCTCGCGGGCGCGATCGTCATCGTTGCCGGAATCGTGGTGATAGCACACCGGCAGCAGAACCTGACCATTGCCGACTCGTCGCTGGTCGGCGCAGTCTCTGAGCCTTCGGGACCCCATGCCGTCGACGTCAACTTCGCCGACGTGGCACCGGGTCCCGTACCAGCGAAACTGGGGCAGAACACGCTGAGCACCGTCGAGAAGGGGGATAACTCGGCGCCGCTCTCAATCAAAGACGGAAAACTCTCCCACGGGAACCCGCTGGTCAAAGACTCTGCCAGCTACCTGGAAGCGACGCTTGCCCATCCCGTCGAGAGGCTCGGCGGCACAGTCACATTCGCACCATATTCCGGCAGTGTGGCTTTCGTGATCTGGCAGTCGCCACTGAAGCTGGGAGTCGACGGACATGACACGAACAGCCCCAACGCCGGAGTCCATTTCGTTGCTGGTCCGGGTACCTGGTCTATCGGGGTATGGGAAGCGGGCACCGGCCAACGCGTCCTTAAATCGGGCACATACAAGGCTGCGGCCTTCGGCACTCCGGAGGTCTTCGACATCAGCCGCGAGGGCGCTACCGCGACCATCATGCTGCCGGACGGGCAGCGCCAGGTCATTTCCGATCCGAGTATTGCCGCCTGGTCGGGGCCGGTGGCCTGCTGGGAACTTTACGAGGCGCGGCCAGGTCTCGCGCCTGCCAGCGTCGAGGCAATTTGGGCGAACTGACCATCACAAATCACCAACACCGGACCGGCTGAAGAAAGAAGACTCACCGTGAGAGAACTGTTTCACCTGATCGCGTGGTTACTGCCGGCCAGCAGTGTGAAGAACCGGCTCTTGCGCTTGTTCGGACATGACATTGCGGCTTCTGCGCGTATCGGACCGACTCTTGCGCTCGGTGTCGAACATGTCGTAGTCGGCGAACGGGCCGCGATAAGTCCAGGAAACGTTCTCCGCGGGATGCGGCTTTTCGACATCGGAGAAGAAGTGACGATCGGGTCATGGAACACCTTTTCCGCGCACCCCGGCTACCGGGTCGCAGATCCGAACGCCGGGTGCGCGATCCTCGACCGCGGTTCATCCGTTACCAGCCGACACTACTTCGACTGCTCGGGCAAGCTACACGTGCAGGAATTCGCCGTTATCGCCGGCCACCACACCACGATCTTGACCCACGAAATCGCCTTGGACCGCAATGTGCAGACCGCCGGTGTGGTGATGATCGGCGCGCGGTCGGCAGTCATGACGAATTGTGTCATGCTCAAGGGAGCGTGCCTGCCGCCGATGTCAATTCTCGGCGCCAATTCGATGCTGACTCGGTCGAAGACCGAGCTATTACCTGGGCTCTACGGCGGTAGCCCGGCTCGCCGCATCGGCGACATGGACACTGGGCCGCAGTCGTGGTTTGCCCGCAAATCGAGCATCACAACGGAACTCACGGTCGACGTTCCAATGGCACCACACGACGAAACTTCGCGCTAGTTCGAACACCGTTCCCATACCATTCGTCGCAATAAGGCGATGCCGATGTTGCCAATAGATTGCTGTAATTCCCCGCAGACTTTCGAACGATACTCTTCGTACCTTAGTGATTAAATTTTTCATCATCCGTAGCAATCGCTCGCTTTGGCTTCCCCGGTCCACGATTCACCCCCAAAATCACACCGTCACATCGTATCTTTCGACGATTGGGTGGGTATTTACTTGATATGCTCGGAGGAAACACATGTGTTTATTACAGTCGACCGGCTGCACAAATAGAGCCATTTTGTGGTTCAGGATCAGACGCTGAAAGGTTGCTGCCCCCATGGATCTAGATTCGGCCGGGGCAAAAATCTCGATGACACGAACGCGTGAAGCAGAGTTGGCGAGCAGCGAGCTAGGGTCGCAGGCGCATACAGCCCACGGAAATCCAAGAAGGCGGCTTCGGGTTCTGATCGTGGCGCTGAATTACGCCCCGGAAATCACCGGGAATGCGCCATACACCGCAGGGCTAGCTACCGGATTGAGCGATCGTGGCCATCAGGTTCGCGTGTTGACCGGCCTTCCCCATTACCCCCAATGGCGGCTCGCGCCCGGTTATGAGGACCGGGAAGTCCACCGTCGAGAATTCATCGACTCGGTACCTGTATCGCGATTGCGCCACCATATCCCGACCCCACCGACCGGACGCGGACGCATCCGCATGGAGGCTAGCTTCGGCGGCCGCGTCGCCGTCACACGGTGGCCCAGCCACGACGTTCTGGTGTGCCCGGTGCCGGGCTTGTTGCCTACCGGGCTTTGTGTGGGCCGCACCAAATACCGCCGTCGGCATGCCCCTGTGGTGACCTGGGTCCAAGATCTGTACAGCCTCGGCGTGGTCGAAACCGGCTTTCTGTCCGGGCGCCCGGCTCGCCTAACAGGTGCGCTGGAGGGGCAAATCCTTCGAAACTCCGACGCAGTCGTCGCAATCCATGATTCGTTCAAGAGCCACATTGTCAACAATTTGGGAGTCCGCGCCGACGCAGTGGAGGTGATCCGGAACTGGACGCACCTGCGGCCGACGGAACTCTCCGACCGCAACGCCACCCGATCCCGTTTCGGATGGCGGAACGACGAATTGATCGTCCTTCATGCCGGCAATATGGGCGTAAAGCAAGGTTTGGAAAACGTTGTTGCTACCGCCCAGTTGGCGGCAGCAAGCCATGCCAACGTTCGTTTCGTTCTGCTGGGGGACGGCAATCAACGCTCGCACCTGGAGCAACTTGGCGCCGGTATACCGACGCTGCAGTTCATCCGTCCGCTCCCAACCGATGACTTCCGCTCCGCCATGGCGGCAGCCGACATTCTGCTTGTCAATGACAGGCCCGGGGTGGGCGCCATGTCGATGCCGAGCAAGCTGACTTCCTACTTCACCACCGGAAACCCCGTCGTCGCCGCAACTGAGGCATGCAGCACGACTGCCTATGAACTTGCTGCAACCGGCGCCGGGATGGTCGTACCGCCCGACGATCCACGCGCGTTACTCGACACCCTCACACGACTGGCCGCCAATGGAGCGCTCCGCGACACGCTCGCTCGTGCCGGGCGACAGTAC
Organism: Skermania sp. ID1734; assembly: GCF_007489285.1. Classification (GTDB taxonomy): domain Bacteria; phylum Actinomycetota; class Actinomycetes; order Mycobacteriales; family Mycobacteriaceae; genus ID1734. The sequence goes on along the minus strand of NZ_VLIY01000005.1, from coordinate 212,688 downwards.
AGCGCCACGGTCCTGTCTGCGAACCATGCCATCGACCGCTTTGAGACCTTACTGACGCGGCTCACCTTCCAACGCAATTCGGCCGCCCAAGCATCGAAAGGAACCTTCCATCAGTGACCAAACGCGCATTGATCACGGGAATCACTGGGCAGGACGGTTCCTATCTGGCCGAGCTTCTGCTCGACAAGGGTTACGAGGTTCACGGCATCGTCCGGCGCGCCTCGTCGTTCAACACGGCGCGTATTGACCACCTCTACGCCGACCCACATGAATCCAACGCCCATCTGTTCTTGCACTACGGAGATCTGACAGACAGCGGTCGCCTCACTACACTGCTGACTTCCATCGAACCGGACGAGGTTTATAACCTCGCGGCGCAATCACACGTGCGCGTAAGTTTCGATGAACCCGAATACACCGGGGATACGACCGGGCTGGGATCGATCCGACTGCTCGAAGCAATCCGGCTGTCGGGACTTCGATGCCGCTTCTATCAAGCGTCGAGTTCGGAAATGTTCGGGTCCAATCCGCCCCCGCAAAACGAAAGCACCCCGTTCTATCCCCGCTCCCCGTATGGGGTGGCGAAGGTCTATTCCTACTGGGCAACCCGGAACTACCGCGAGGCCTACGACATCTTTGCCGTCAACGGCATCTTGTTCAATCATGAGTCTCCCCGCCGGGGCGAAACGTTCGTTACCCGCAAAATTACTCGCGCCGTCGCGCGCATCAACGCCGGTCTGCAATCCCACCTATACCTAGGCAACATCGACGCGATCCGAGACTGGGGATACGCCCCGGAATACGTCGAAGGAATGTGGCGCATGCTGCAAGTCGACCAACCGGACGACTATGTGCTCGCAACAGGCACCGAGTACTCGGTGCGAGACTTTCTTGCCAGCGCCTTCGAGCGGGTGGGGCTTGATTGGGAACGCTACGTGCGCTTCGATGACCGGTACCTGCGACCCACAGAGGTCGACGCTCTGATCGGCGATGCCAGCAAGGCCGAAGCGAACCTCGGCTGGAAGCCCAGGGTGCATGCCAGGGAGCTGTCCGCGATCATGGTCGACGCCGACGTCGAGGCCCTGGCACACGCGGGACGACCATGGATCGACACCCCTCTGTTCGGCGATCGGGCGCAGCTGTGTCACCGATGAATGCTGTTGTCTCGCTGGGCAGTGTGGTTCGCCAATGACTCATGTCAACCGGTCCCTGGCCGGATTCACCGGCCGCGGATACGACAAGGGGCGCGGCGTCGTCGTGCAGATCCTGTGGCTCGTCGTGTCCGGTGCTGTCGTTACGCGATGGTGGTGCCCGTTGCGGCTTCGCTTGTGGATCCTTGAAGCATTCGGCGCATCGATCGGCCGCGGCACACTTATTCGACATCGAGTCAGGATTCACTGGCCGTGGAAACTGGTTGTCGGACAAGATAGCTGGATCGGTGAGGACACCTGGATCCTCAATCTCGAACCAGTCACTGTGGGCGACAACGTATGCATCTCGCAGTCGGTCCTGCTGTGCACGGGAAGCCACGACCGCCACTCGCCGACATTCGAATTCGACAACGCGCCAATAACTATCGGCGATGGCGTCTGGATCGCCACCCGCGCCACGCTCTTGCGTGGCGTGAAGGTCGGGGACCGATCGGTTATCGGCGCGACGGCGCTAATAACTGACGACGTGCCCTCAGACACGCTCATGGTGGCACCACGAGCCGTTGTTGGTGGCCGCTGATGCGGGTCCTACACGTTGTCACGCTCGCCTCGCCTGACTGCGCCTATGGCGGGCCGCTACGGGTCGCGTTCAACCAGGCAAATGCGCTACGCGACCGTGGTCACGAGATCACCGTTGCTGCAGCGGCATCCGGCTACCAACCGCTGCCGCAGGCAATAGACGCAGTCCCGGTGCGTCTGTTCCGCCACAAAACACTCATCCCCGGCACCGGGTTCGCGGGTCGATATGGCCAGGGCATGATTCGCTGGCTGAATCGAGCGGCGACTGACTACGACCTGCTTCATGTTCACATTGCTCGAGACTTGGTGACGCTGCCGGCGGCACGACTAGCGCAGCGCCGTGGTGTACCCGTGGTGCTCCAACCACACGGGATGATCGACGCCACCGACAAACTCCTCGCACGACCGCTCGACCGGTGGTGGACCAAACCGACGTTGGCCGCAGCGAGCGCTGTTTTCGCCCTGACAGAACATGAAGCCGAGGACCTGCGCAACGTTGTTGGCGGCCCGCTGCGTGTGACTCTGCTGCCCAACGGTGTTCCCGCCTATCCTTCGCCTCCGCAGATCCCTCATGGACCCCCGGAGGTTCTGTTCCTTGCACGGCTGCATCCCCGAAAACGCCCCGAAGTGTTCGTCGAAATGGCTATTGAGCTGCTGCGGCGCGGGTTCGACGCGCGGTTTGCGTTGGTCGGACCCGATGAAGGTTCAGGGGCGGAGGTAACAGCACTCATCAATGAATCTGCATTCGGGGGGCGCATCCGGTGGGAGGGCCCAATATCTCCCGAACGCGCGGTAGAGCGCCTGGCCCGCGCAACCATCTATGTCCTTCCATCGGTTGATGAGCCGTCGGGCATGTCCGTGCTTGAAGCGATGTCGGTTGCACGTCCCGTCGTTGTCACGGAAAGCTGCGGACTTGCGCCGGTGATCCGCCAGACTGGGAGCGGACGGGTCGTCGGGCACGACACCGACAGCCTCATCAACGCGGTTGCCGACTTGCTGGACAATCCGGTCGACGCAGGCAACGCAGGGTTATCCGGCCAGCGCGTCGTCCGCGAGACGATGACGATGAATGGAATCTCGGCCCGTCTGGAAGAGACCTATCTCGACATCGTGGGGCGGTGCGCGTGACCACCACCCGGACCTCTCGCAGTACAGCGCTGACAAGCACCCTCGACCAGGTCATGTCGAGCGCAAGTAACGGCTTGATCGTTCTTGCCGTTGCGCGCGTCGCGACGGTCAACGAGTTCGGCGCCGCGAGTTTGCTTTTCGCGATTTCAGCGGCGGCGATGGGCTGTGCGCGGGGTTCGCTCGGAACTCCGCTAATGCTCATGGCGGGCGACACCGACGATGAGATCCGCTCCGCGGCTAGCCGCGCGCTCAGTTCCGCGCTGCTGTTCGGCCTGATCGTTTCAGGGGGCGCGGTGGCGACCGGCATCCTTCTCGGCGAGGCAACGATTGGATACGCCTTCGCCGTGGCGATCCCGTTCATCCTCGCCACTGACGCGCTGCGCTATTCGGTGATTACCGCTGCGCGGCCGCACCTCGCGCTCACCTGGGACACCGTTTGGACGGTTGGCAGCTTCGTGATGCTCCTGGTCACCTGGCAGTCGAAGCATTTGTTTGGGCCGGCTACCGCTGTCCTTGTGTGGGCATTGTTGGCTGCAGTCTGCGCTATCGGTCTCGCATTCGCGTTCCATACGAAGCCCCGGGTCAACGGCCTGTTCGCATGGTGGAAAGAGGAGTACCTGCACCGGTTACGGTACGGGATCGAAGCGGGCCTGGAACAAGTCAACGTGATCATCGTGGTTTCGATCGCGACCGCAGCGATTGGCATGTCAGCGGCCGCCGCGCTCCGCGGATCCTCTACGGTGCTTGCGCCATTCGCGATTCTGATGAGCGCGCTGCCACTTGTCATCGTTCCGGAATCGGTCCGCGCGGGACTGTCTCCAGAACAGGTGTGGCGCAAACTGTGCAATATCGGCGTACTGGCGTCGGTCACGCTGCTGGTTTTTGGATTGGCTCTTTGGCTGGCGCCACCATCGATCGGCAGCTTGGTCCTCGGCGACTCGTGGGATGCGGCGCGCAATGTGATGCCGATTATCGCTATCGAATACGTGGGAGCCGCGTGGCTTCTCGTCGTCGCCAGTTTCCTCAAGTCTCAAGGAAAGAGCAGTGAACTGCTGGGCGCGCGACTCGCGTACTGCATCACATCGATCACCCTCTGCTCGGCGATCGCATTCCTTTCCAGGGAGGCTGTCGGCGTTGCAGTCGGCCTGGCAATAAGCTCACTGTCCATGTCGATCGCCGTCATCTACCGCATCCGGCCAGGGTCCGGTCGACACCGGGGACGCTAGCTCGCGAGCCGCGAATTATCCTGCGGCAACGCCAGGCGAAGGTGCAGGAAGTACCGGGGCTAGTTCGACAAGCCCGTCGATCACTTGCGATATTGCGGCAGGTTGACCATTTGGCCCGCGTGTAAATAGGCCCCCAAAGGTATCGTCCACTTCAGCGTAGCTGGGATCCTGTCGGCGAATGATATGGGCTTTTGGCAGGTTCCAGTACGGGGTGCGCGGATCGAGGTGATGATCGAGGTGATACTGATCGGCGTGAATTCCGGTGAGAAACTTTTCGATGCCGCGCGAATGCTTATTTCGCGTCATATGAAGCTCGGACTTAGTCGTCATCATCATCGGGGTGTGCTCGGAGAGTTCAATAAACCATCCGATGACCGGAAATGCAGTCGCGTACGGGACGAGCCAGAACAACACAAACTGTTCGAAATTTCCAGTGAGCACGAGAGTGCCGGCAACGATTGACCAGAAGCACAAGAATGCCATGCGGTCCAACCGCATACGCCGCTCCCAGTATAAATTTCTGTTGACGGGAGCCGGCAACGTGACGGCCTCGCCCGAGCCCTTTCGGTTGCGGTATTTCTGGCCCCAGCCTCGAACGCGCTCCGCCCATATCGGGAGGCACAACAGCGGTCGGATCAGCAGACGCCTAGTGAGTTGCTTACGATCGCCGCCATCGTAGACGCCGTCGGCTATAAATCTTCGCAGGTCCGGATCTAGATCCGCGTCCCCCAATCTCGGATGGTGCGTGGCAACATGTGAGCGCTTGAATCCGTAGTGACGACCGAGAATCGGATAAGCCGACAGCACGGTACCGATGACAAGGTTGAGCGTCGAATTCTTTGCGGCAATGCGGTGCGCGCTCCAATGTCGAAGATTCAGCAGCGCGCGCTGTCGGGTGCCAATGACAATGACGGCGAGCGGATAGCTCCACCAGCCCAAATAGTGCACCGCGACGACGGCAACCGCAATGATCGCGACATCTGCTGACCATCCCAGCAGGGCATGCCAGTTGTCCAACTTGTTCAAACTTTGCAACTGCGCATCGACGCTACTTTTGAAACGGATAACGCGAGGGCCACGGAGCCCGGTACGGCGCGTATGGTTCCCGGATCGGTCGGTTTCGGAACCGGATTCGTCTGGCCGCACTAGCCCTCCCCCCGATTCAACTCGCCGTTCGCCAGTCCAACAGATCACGATTTCTTGACATGCCCCATTACGAGGCGGCGCCGGCGAATACCTCTGTCGGACTGCTATCCGCCAAAATAGAATACCGCGGTCGTTTCAGGATAGGTAGCCGAAACGTAGTTCTGTGGATTCGCCCTCAGAGAATATCGATCATGTGTTCGCGTCAGCCAAAAGAAGCCAGCTTCGCGCGAATAGCTGCGACTGCTTGCTTAGGCGAGTAGTCGTTGTGATAGAGCCCGAAGTTATCGTCGGGCACCGACGAATCTACGGCGAGGTCGCGACTGTTGAATATAAGAACGGCGCCGATCCACGGCACGCCGTTGCAGGTATTGATTGCGTCCACCAGAATCTGAGCTTGTTGCTCTTCGGTCACCGAGACGTCGGTGTTGCCGGTGGGTTGTCCGTACTCGGTAATCCACAGCTTCTTCGCGCCGTCGCCCCTTGCGACCATGAGATTTCGCGCCAACTGGAGCACCGCCGCTCCGCCACCATCGCCGTATCGAGGGTCGCCTGTCAGCGGATACGGGAACGTGTAGGGATGTACGCCGATTCCATCGAAATATTGCTGGCCGCCAAGATCGTACAAGCCCGTGATGAAGTCGATATCCCGCGTCTCCGCGCGCGAGCTGGACGTTCCTCCGGTAATGATCGGCTCATTCCAAATTCCAACACTACGGATCGATGTATACGCGGCCTGCAACAGAGGCAAGTATGCGCTCGGTGTTGGCGGAATGAGATAGTGAGACAGGTTCGGCTCGTTCCAGATCTCATACATGCTCGTGTACTTCGCGTATCGCAACGCTACAGCTTGCGCGAAATCGCCGAAGTCACTGGGGTTCGCAGGTGCATTACCGTTCGCATTTGGGTCGGCGCCCGGCTTCAACGCCCAACCCGGGGCAGGGCCGTTGAGATTGAGGATGATCAGTAGTCGATTGTTTACCGCAGCCTGAACTGCAGTGTCTACCACGCTCCAGTCGAAATAGCTCTTTTGCCACGCCTGAACCAAGTTCCACTTGACTGGAATTCTGACAACATTGCCCCCAGTTTGCGCAATCGCCGCCATGTCTTGGGCAAGGTTCGCTCCGGGGAACTGCGTCTCGACCGTAGCTACTCCGACCGGCTGCGCAAGGAGTGATTGGCTGGCGAAATGCAGCGCTCCTGCGTGAGCGGAAGCAGTCCTGGTTAGTAACGCCGTCATTGTCAGGGACATCATGACTACCGCGCAGAATGCGACAGTTCGAACGCTCCGTGAGGACATCGAAATCCTTCTGGTTATCGGTGGTGCGAGAGATCCTTAGATTGCCAGAAGTTAACGCGAATTATTGACGCTGTGCCGATTCGGATATCGAATTGGAATCCAATTGGGTCGTCTCAGCGCAGCCGTCTACCGGCCTGGGGGTCGAGATGAACCGGCGGAGAGAATGTCACCAGAACCCCTTGATTAGCAAGAGCGCAGCACCATTGTTTTGATCAACATTTGTGGCGGTAATCTTCAGTGTTGCTCGGAGTTTGGTGTCGCATAGGAAGGGAGTCGCGAGTGTCGTCTCGACTCGCCATCCAGCGTTAGCTGGCCCCGGTACGGCGACGGATCCGACAGTCGTCGGCGTGGATTCCGTGGTGGCGATAATCCACTCCCATCCCACTGCGGTGGATGTGACGGCGCCCGCCGGTGACATTGTCTCGATGGACGTGATTAGCGCGCCGACGGGCAGAATAATGCAAACAGTTGATGAGCCAGCGGGAACACCATAAGGATCGCGGATACTGACCTCTCGGTAGGTGAGCGTCTGGATGAGGTCGCCGTTGTATCCGATGCGGGCATCCCATACTGCCGCTCCTCCCGCGTCGATGGCGTTCGTGTTCACCGTTCCCCGACACCGGCGAAATTCCACCGGCGGAAGTTGCCGGATGTTGCCTCCCGCCTGCGACGTGTTGTACAGCACCACGTCGGAAGGGCTCGGTTTCTGAAGCCAGGTACAACTGTCGAACAAAATTTCGTGCTGGAATTCATAGTCATTTATCGCGAACGCGACCAGAACTCCACCCGCAAGAACGCAATTCGAGAAGGTATAGGAAGGTCCAGCCGAGTTCAGGTAGGAAATGCTGATCAGATTGTTGTAGGTGTAGTACGGCGCTTGCGAGGAGAAGTCGGCGTTCGTGAATGACACACTGCCGTAGTTCCATTCGGAGTAGAGAAGACCGGCGTTGGAATTCTGGCCCTCAACGCGGACTCCTTCCGCTTGAAAACTGCACACACCCGACGCATGGTTGGAGCCGCGCAGGTTGAACAGAAATTGCGGCGACGTCAGGTCGTGGGCCCACGCGGAGACGTCCAAGCCGAAGATATGGAAGTGCCCGCCTTGGGCCACGTCGATGAACGGGGCCGAGCTGAGCCAGTGAGTGCAACCGTAGAACCAATAGTTCAGGAATTGATCAGAGGTGTTCGTCGCGCCCACGTGAAAGAAGGCGCCGTCGGCTTCGATGCACTGCGCGTGACAGTTCTCGAAAAAGAACTCGCTGTTGTTGTCTGTACCTTGCAGGTCCAATGCATATTTGAATCCTTGAAAGTAACAGTTTTGAAACATGTAGCGCTGCGCGGAATGCGTTGTCGATGACAGAAGGAAGGTGCACCCGGCGGTGGCGGCGTAGAAACCCAGATACTGGAAGTTCACCTTCAGCCAGAAGTCGTTCTGCGCCATCACGCCGGCCGTCGCCGGTTGAAAGATGATATTCGAGATACTGTTGCCGTATCCGGTGAAGGTGACTCCCTGCACCTTGCTCGACATGGTGCTGCTGATCAGCGCCGTTGGCGACTTCACCAGATAGTTTCCCGGCGGGACAATAATGTTGATCGACCCGACCTGGTCTCGATCCAGTGATAATGGCATTGTCGTTCGGGCTGCGTACGCGGCGGCGACTACTTGCGCGAATGCAGATGAGTCATCGGTAACCCCGTCACCGGCCGCGCCATAATCGCGCACGTTTAGCAAATACGACGGCCCCGCATATGCCGCCTCGCGAAGATTAGGCGCAACCGACGATGTTTCCTCAGTGCGACCACCGGGCTCAACTTGATCGGATTGCATAAATGCCGACGCGGCGAGCCCGCCGAGGCCGGCAGCAACCGACCCGCGGAACAAAGTTCGTCTCGCCAGAACGCTTGAATGGGTTCCCCGACTTGATCTCTGCATGACGCTCCTGAGTCGATTAGCGGCTAATGCGTGCGTGAACAGCAAAAGGAACGTTGGAAGCGTTTCGGCTTCTGCCGTCAGCAAGCAGGACCGCCGTACGGCTCAGCTCGAATTGATACCAACTTCTACTCAAAAGGAATGCGATCTTCGTCCGACACTGCACCGCACTCGCCAGCATGCCGACCGACCTTTTGCGATCGCCTCCTTGACCGCGAACCTAGCGCCGGGACGAGGTAGATGTTGGCGCACGGCAGCGCTCCAGCTCCTCGCCCACGAGGACCCTGTGTATGAACGCATCACCGAATTGGTCGACATCTACTTCAAAGTCGCCAACGATAACCACCCCGCAGCGAATTTGATGCTTGGACTCGACCAATGCCACCCCCGACACCGCGACTTCCACTCAACGCTCTTGCGGAACATAAAGCATTTCGGGAAGGGTAGCCGCCTCGGATGCGGGAGGTCAGTCAACCGTTCGAGGCCACCGGAATTCAAACGGACAGTTTCGATTTCGCTCGCAACACGGCGTGTCGTCGCAGCGGAGGCTTACAGCCCTTCCGAGTGCAAGAGTTGGGATGATGCCATCAGCTGCTAACAGGGACCGTCACAGGCGAGGACGCGGTGCATCAGATCGTATGCGTCTAGCAGCGCGCGGTGATCTCTAGCCCTACCCTTCATCATCAGGAGATAGCGATACGACCCGTCAGCTCTCGAGACAAGTTCTTCCAGGGCTCGCACGTCGAGCCGCTCGACGCCGTCAATTCCATATAGCCGTTCGGCGTAATCAGGAACCAAGCTGACCCGCTTGTCGATCGGCGGTTGCAGGGCAAAGTGATAACTAATACCTGCACTAGCCGGTGCTGCCCCAAGCACCGGCTCCTTCCCGAGAGCGACTTTTATCGCACAGTCAATCAAATCAACGCCTGATTGCTCGTGCACGAGGCTCGCAATCCCGCCACCGGGCACGCGCCCGTTGACTTCGATGATTCGGGGGCCTTCGCTCGTGAGCTTAATTTCAGTGTGGAGACACCCGGTCTCGACCCCGATTGCTTTGGCGGCCGCCACAGCCATTTCAATAATCGAATCCTGCTTGTCTCGTGAAACGGCGGCAGGAATGAATGCGCCGGTCTCTCGAAATGGATCGACCAAGGGCATTCGGCCAGTAACGGTGACAGGGTACACGTTTCCCCGTCCGACCACCAACTCGACTGACACGTAATCGCCGAAGCCTCCAGGTTGCGCCGCAGGGTATTCGCCAATCAATTGTTCGACAATCCAGCGTCGATTATTCCCGGAGTCTCTTTGGTCATTTATGTACGACAATGCTTGATCGGCGATCCGCGAATAGACAGTGTCGCGGCCACCGTTCCCCACTGCCGGTTTGACTACTGCTGGAAATGGGACTTTCGCGAGTTTGGACCGCATTTCGTCGACCGAATCAGTAGCTCCGATCCCGCAATACGCTGGGACCGGCACACCACTCGAACGCAGCGCATCACGCTGAGCTACCTTGTCGACCAGTCGAACTGCGACTTCAGGTGAGTTACCGGGGATGCCGAGGCGCCGTGCGATCTCCGCCGCGCGGACAATCTGGGCGTCTGCAAACGTTGTCACACCTTTCACACCTAGCGCGACCAGTTTGTCAGCAACAATGTCAATCGGATCTTTTGCTGCGTCCACAACTTCGCCGAAGCGCTGCAGTGCCCGTTTCGCGCCAACGGTCTCACCGGCAGTTCCGTCCACGATCCACGCCAGTCGGCATTGATTACGCGCCTTTACCGCAAGGTCAAGGATCGAGATGGAATCCGGCTCATACATGACCGCTAAGCACGGAAGGTCACAATTGTTCAACAACCAACACCGCTATCTTGTAGAATTGCGCAGAATCTGACATCGAATGCGAAGGATATACCGTGCGGACCCTGATCGGACAACTGTCACCGCTGTTCGATAAGGCCGCCTCAGCCCAACCTGCCGATCCCTGCCTGGCCGAAATCCGCGATTGGGTCGAAAACTTCCTGGCCCAACCGAATGCAAATCTAGGTAGATCTGGGCCGGTGTGCCCGTTCGTGCAGTCATCGATCGAAAGAGGTTTCCTGTGGTACTCGACGTTGCATGGGGAAAACCCTGACGTTTTGGACGTCAAATTAGAGGTTCGCGATTTGTTGGCAACCTTCGAGGAACTCGAGCCCACGGACGGCAGAGATGCAATCTTGAAAGCGATCATTCTCGCCTTTCCTGATGTAACGGACTACGAGGTTATCGACACGATCCAGCGAACTCTCAAGCCGGACTTCGTCCGCGAGGGAATGATGATCGGGCAGTTCTACCCAACCTGTAGCGAACCTGGACTCTGGAATTCCGACTTTCGGCCACTGCAGTCTCCTCGACCGCTCATCGCCATCCGACAGATGGTAAGCAGCGATTTCCCCTTCCTCAGCTCGGATCGCAGTTGGATTGAAACGTACCTGCGTCGCTATGCGCCGACGGTCCCATCCCTTGTGCGGTCCGAGCTAGCGAAGCGATTCAGCAACACCTGAGGCGGCGCGCCACCACGTAGTTTGACATAGCGTCATTTCACGTAAGGCAGTTTGGATAAAACACCGGCGCAAGAAGACGAATCGGTAGCCTTCCTACCCGCGTCCGCATCACACCACGACGCTCGGTGGATGCTGCCGGCGCGGTGTAATTGACGGCAACTGCATACGGAACCGGCCGGGGGCAGCGCCGCTCGTCAGCGGAAAGCCCGGAATGGCGGCACACACTTTGGCGCATTCCGCCGGCGCACGGTGTTACCTAGGTCAGCTCCCCGGCCGGGTGATAAGCGCGCCCACGGTGCGGATGATGATTTTGAAGTCGAGCCACAGGCTCCAGTTTTCAATGTAAAAATTGTCATGGAGCGCACGATCTTGAATCGACGTGTCCCCGCGCAAGCCGTGGATGGCGGCCCAACCGGTGAGCCCAGCGGGAATTCGGTGCCGGTGGCTGTAGCCGGGGATGGTTGATTCGAAATGATCGACAAAGTGTGGACGCTCGGGGCGGGGACCTACCAGAGTGATGTCGCCGCGGGCAATGTTCCACAGTTGAGGAAGCTCGTCGAGCGAACTCTTACGCAGAATTTTGCCCAGCCGGCTGACGCGGGAGTCGGCGCTGATGTTCCAGTTCGTTTGCGATTCATGCTCGTTCGCAGGTCGCATGGTCCGAAATTTGAAGATGGTGAATTCGTGGCCGTGCATGCCAACGCGAGTCTGCCGGAACAGTACCGGCGCAGAACGATCATCGATCCAAACGGCCAGCGCGATCAGGCCGAGCAAAGGGGCCAGCAGAGCAAGCGCGGTAAGGGCGGACAGCCGACTCGCGGCCAGTTTGACCCGCCATTGCAGCGAGCGGTGCACGTCGCGGCGCACCAGCATCAGCGGCACAGCACGGATGCGGTCCATGTTGCCGGTCATGGATAGGTACTCGAAAAATCTTGGCACAATGTAGATCTCGCAGCGGGTGCGATCGCATTCGCGTAGCGCCGAGACCACCGCACGGTCGGCGGTGTTGGAGAAAGCCACGATCACGACGTCGATGTTGTCGCGGTCGATGATCTCGCGCAGGGGCTGTACAGGTCCGACCGGCACGGGGCCCGAGGCTGCGCCGCTGACCGGGCGGTCGTCGATCATGACGACGGGTTCCAGGCCGAACTCAGGATTCTCGAGGATCGCCTTGCTCAGCGCGGCGGCGACCTCGCCACCACCGACCACAAGCGTCCGTGACCGGAAACGCGGCGAGCGACGCATCCTGCGAAGGACTGCGTAGAAGAGCGACCGCGTCACGAGCATCGACACGAACACCGCTGCCGCGGCGGTCAGCGCCACAGTCACCGGCGCACCGAACCTTGCTACGGCATACCCGCAGACCGTCGCCACTGTGGCCACCACCCCGACGACCGGTACGTCATCGAGCGCTGACAGCGTCAACCGACGCCGACCCCGTTCGCCGAGCCGCACGCCAATGGCGACCGCCACCCCGACAACTAGTGCCGCCGACAAACCCCGACACAGCACAAGCACGCACCCCGCGGCGGCAATGCCCTCCAATGCAGGCATCACCGCGACCGACATCCAACGCGCGATTCGAGCGCTGGAACCGGCGACCACACCGGGCACTGTCGTGACTGGCTCGACCGGGATCAGCTCAGCCGCAAGAGTCTCCACTGGGCCCGGCGCCGGATCCACCGGCGCAGGAATGATTTCGACAAGACTTGGCTGTACGCCACGCGCGTCCGTGCCAGCTCCCGCTCGGGCGGCGGCTCGACGCTGGCGACGGGTCGGACGCCTGCGGCGCGACTCCACCGATGTGGTCATTCTGCGGTCCTCGGCTCGAAGGGGGACTGTCATTCCTCGGCAGCGCCGGCCACAACCTTCAGATGCAGCGCGACTGCCGTTGCTGATTTCCAGGGCCCCCCGACCCACTCGCCTCGCCCTACCTGCCGAAACCTACCTGTGCGTCTAACCATGGCCAAGCACCTCAGGCACGACTCAATGTCGGACAAAATAGGCTCGAATAGTGCGTTTAACTGCATATTTGCCATCCGTTACTGGTATAGCGGCGGCAATAGTGTGATCTGGATCACAGGGTGAACTTTCGGGTGATGCGTGCCTCGTAGTGACTATAGAAAGGCAAGCAACGCACCGTATTTCAAAGCCATCACCGATCGCCTACCCACTCCACGGACTTCGAAACGCGAGTTAGCTAGCAAATGCTAAACATTTGCTGACAGCAAACATTTGCCAAGCACAACGGTTCCGCGCAGACCGCCGGATTGCGGCAAGCGGTCTAGAAATACCAGCTAGCGGGTTTCGCACCATCGCGTACACGATTTGCCGCACCAAGGGTGCACCGCAGTATCTTCATCGTCGGGCAGCAAATGGAGGTTCGGGTGCAATCGGTCAGTTCAATCGCCGAGGAGATCAGTCGCGACATCGCCGGGCCTGCGGCCGATGGAGTGGACCGCGACGCCAGATTTCCGATCGAAGCCGTCACGGCCATTCGAGAGGCCGGACTACTTGGCGCACTGGTGCCCAAAGACCTTGGTGGCCTTGGCGCCTCTTTGACCGACATCTCGCATGCAGTCCGCGTGCTTGCCCATTCGTGCGCGTCGACCGCGATGGTGCTGGCGATGCACAGTATCGAAGTGGCGTCGCTCGTGCGCCACGGTGAAACGGAGTGGATGCGGGATTTCGTAAGCAGGATCGCCCGCGATCGCCTTCTGCTGGCCAATGCCGGAAGCGAGGTCGGCGTCGGCGGTGGGGGCTGGAGCATATGCGCGGTTGAGACCAATGGTGAGCAGTTCCGATTGGAGAAGGAGGCTGCCACCGTCTCATTCGGCCGCTACGCCGACTGCCTCGTGGTCGCAGCCCGCCGAACGCCCGAAAGCGTTCCAGGTGACCAAGTTGCCGTGCTGTGTTTTCCGCCGGCCCTCGAGCTTCGGGAGATCGGCCCATGGGACACCTTTGGACTTCGCGGAACCTGCAGCAACGCCTTCCATATCAGCGCGTCCGGCTCGACTGATCAGATCCTGCCCGACACTGCAGCTGTGCAGGCCTGTACGTACGTTCCAGTCGCCAACATCCTGCGCGGCTCGGCTTGGCTCGGCATCGCCGAAAGCGCCTTTCTCCGGGCCCAGAAGGTGGTTTCTCGCCAAGCCCGCAAGCAGATCGGTGAAACGCCCGACTCCGCATTGGCTCTTGCCGATCTGGTGGTCACGTTGCAGGCCATGCGCGACAGTGTGCAGTCATCGATCCACGATTTTGGCCCGTTGGTCGACGTGCGACCGCCAACTCGACGGGAGTCGGTCCGGATGGACACCGTTAAGCTCAGCCAATCGCAGGCCCTCATTGAGATCGTCATCGGAGCTGCCACCATCTGCGGGATCTCGGGTTATCGGCTCGACTCCCCCGACAGCATGAGCCGCATCATCCGCGACGCCCTCTCTGCACCGATCATGGTGAACAACGGGAGGATCCGCCGGAGCAATGCGGAGTTGCTACTTGGCGTTCGCAACTACTGAGATCGATGACCAGGTTCGCCCAGAACGATCTCCGCGTACGCCGGTAAGCGTCTTAGACAAAGCCATGCCGTCACCCGGCAGGGGTGACTCCAACTTCTCCCCGGTCGGAGACAGTAATTCGCCACGTACGGCCATCCGCACCCTGGATAGTCGGCCCACCGGCCTCAATAACGCCGCCGTTCCCGTATATCGTCCAACCTGCAGGAAATGTCTTCACTGGAAACTCTCTCACCACGCTGTTGACCAGGTTGATGGCGATTCCGGCAGGAGCGTTCGCCGGATCGATCCGTAGCATCGAATCAGCCAAACCGTTTAGGTCGAGAGCAAAAATCACATTGGCCAGATAAGGGTGCCGGCAAGACTGGATGTCAAGCCCGGCACCGGTGCCGGAAACGAAGCAGTTAGTCATTCCGAATTGTAAGGGTCCATTGCCGCCAGATTGCCCTACCACAATCGCCGACTGGGCACCCTCGAACCAGACGTTCGTCAATGACCACCTACCGGCGTCGCCCTCGATGCGAAGGTGGCAGTCGGTTGCGGGCGCCTTCGAGACGAACTCCGAGTTCGAGATCGCCAGGCCCGCTCCGATCGAGCCATCCTGACACCAAATGCTGGTGTAATTTGTGGAAAACTTCGACTCAGTGAACGAATTGAACGGGCTGGATATCCGCGCTCCGATACCACAGTTGTCAATATCGCAATTAATGAACGAGGTACCGATCGTGCGGCCGGCGAGCACAATACCGGTCTGGCTCCGAAATGGCGTGTCCGCGTCGTGCTGGCCGCGCACCCGTACCGAATCAAACGCACAGCGCGTCGCGTCCACTAATTCGATAGCGGTACCGGTAGTACCTGTCACCCATAAGCCCAAGTTCTGAATTGACACTCCATCGACATTGGCTAATGCCAACAGTGTCTCATCGCCCTCATATAAGACAGTGGTGAGATCTGCGCCCGCCCCCGACACCGTTGCGTGGCTCGCAAACTTCGGAAGCCTAGTGACCCGGTAAACGCCAGGCGGTAAGTAAAGCGGGCGCCCAGTGCCTGCTGCCGCAGCGTAGGCCTTTGCGAGAGCGTTGGTGTCGTCGGCGTTACTGTCACCGACCGCTTTGAAGGGATCGGATTTGGCGTTCACGCATCCTAGCGGCAGTGATCGATCTGCGGTATCCGGACTTTGCCCGCTGCTGGTTAGGAACACTCCGGCGAGCACTGCGCCCACTCCAACTGCGCCTATTCCTACCGCTGCGCGGGATGTGCGGCTCTGCTCCCGCTCGTCGCAATCGCCTTCGAGAGACTCCTGGCGCACCGCTTCCTCTCGCTCGCGACTTGATTGCTCCATCATCCGCGGTGCTCTGGATTGGTGCTGCTGCAAGAGGTATGCGCTAGCTCACATTGTCGCTTGGAGGCAACCCGTCGCGACGCTCGCCAAGGTCTACCATTTAGTCGACTCAACATCGGTTTCTCGATTGAGAAATGAGCACCAACACCGACCACGGTCGCAATCGTAATCATGATCGGAACGGCCAACACCGGCGGATAAGCGATTCGTTGATGAACATAAAACGCAATCTTCGTTAGCACAGAAACAACCGGGAAATGCACCAAGTATAAAGCATAGGAGGCATCACCGAGGACTAGGAGGCTACGCGGGAACTTCAGCGCACCCCGCGATTCTAGGACAGCACTACCATAAACGATGAGAACGGCACCTACGCCTCTCCCGATGATTATTGACGCCGAACCGCTAGGGATATCAGCGAATACCACGAGAAGCCAGCAAGCCGCGAAACCAACAGCTCCTGTGATAAGAATTGACACAGGAGCGACGTGAATATTTCTTATGTAAGCTATTGCAGCGATCATGCCAAACGCAAACAGGAAGTGAAACGGCGTGAGGAAGAAACTCGCTGGATACGGCCAGTCGGTCACCATTTGTACCACCGAAAGCGTCGTCCAAATAATTGCAATCAACACGCCGACACGGAGTCTCCACAAGGCGATTGCGAATGCGATGTAGAACAGCAACTCATGCCGCAGCGTCCACTCCACGAAGAGAAACACCTCATGCTTCGCGGGCAGTGTGAGAAATGCCGAGACCACGGCACCGAATCCAACTTGTGCGTCTGACCTTAGGGATGGGACAACAATAAATAGTGCACATAAGCAGACCAGAACGAACCAAAGCAGAGGATAAATTCGTCTAAATCGCTTCCAAGCGAACAACGATACCGCGTCACCCTTTTGAAAGTCGGACCAATGCGCGATCAGAATTACGAATCCGCTCAGTACGAAGAAGTAGTTAACTCCGGAGTCTCCCGCACGAAAAATCCCTGCTGGACCGTGTCCAAAATACTTACTCTTCGCCATTGTGTCATTTACATGGAACGCTACAACCGCAAGCGCCGCCAAGCCGCGGCCGACCTGAAGTGAACTCAAGCGTCGGCGTGGGATTGTGGCTGTTGACTCGCTCAACCGATGCATTGTGTTCGACCTTCAACTACTGAGATGGATGCTTAAGCTTTGCGGCGCAACGAAACTTCTCACAGCTCAGATCACACCGAGGTCGGCAGCTGTCAGCGCGCCCGTGTTACTGACCTTTAGTTGCCAGGCATGACCGTTCGGCGACAAGACAATCGGCCCGTTTGCGTTGACCGTTATTGCGCGACCGATGACATTCCAGCCCGACGGAAATGTTGACAGTGGAAAGTCGTATTCCGCGGTGTTGATGAGGTTAATCGCTGAGCCTTGCGGGACTGTCTGTGGATTGATCCGCAAGAAGGTTGGTGACGAACCACCACTATCGGGATAGAAGATGACATTGGCCAGGTACGGTTGCCGGCAGTATTGGAGGTCTAGTCCGAATTTGGTGGCCGCCACTTGGCAGTTCACCATGCCGAACTGGGATGGTCCGCCCACACTGGCTTCACCGACCACAATCGCGGAACGGGCGCCCTCAAACCAGACGTTCGTCAGCCACCAGTTGTTGGCCTTGCCGTCGATGTAGATGTGCTTATCAGTCACCCTTGCGGTAGATACGAAATCGGTGTTCTGGATCGCCAATCCGGCATTAAAATTGTTACTAGTTCCAAGAATGCTCACATTGTTGCTATTGAACTTGGAGTTTGTGATGTAGTTTTGAATGCACGATGTTTGCAGGCCGATACCCAGATTGGTGAAGTCACAGTTTATGAACGTCGTACCGCCGGTATTCCCGGTCAGGATGACGCCGGTCTGGTTCAAGTATGCCGAGGTGTCTACGTGTTGCCCTCTGAAAACCACTGAGTCGAACGAACAGCGGAAGCACTGGTCCAGCGAGACGATCGTCCCGCTGGCCCCAGTTAGCCAGAAGCCGATCTTCTTGAAGGCCACACGCTGGGCGTTCGACAAGGTCAGCAGAGTTCCGGTGCCCTGGTAAAGGATAGTGCTCAGGTCCTCGCCGCCGCCAAGGACGGTCATGTAGCTCGCGATCGATGGTAACGAGGTAACCTTGTATACACCGGCTGGGAAATAAAGTGGCCGACGATTGCTCTCCGCTGACGCGTATGCGTTTGCAATGGCTGCGGTGTCATCAGCTTGCCCATCGCCTACGGCGTGGAATGGCGAGGCTCTGACGTTCACGTAATCCAGCGGCAACGCATTGTCCGACGCGCTGGAAACCAACTCGACTTCTGTTTCGTCCGCGGGCCAATGGCTGAGCATTTCGGTCACAACCGTGGCGGTGCCCACCGCGGCCGCTGCTGTCCCAGTGACAAAAGCTCGACGGCCAATCCTTTTATCGCGGCGTCGCCCCGCACTCATTCTGTCTCCGTATCCCTCGACGACACAGCCCTAGAATGCCTGCCCGTGTCTAATCGGCGACGAGAGTCGTTATTGACCCATTGACCTGCAGTATGACAACGCCACATCGACAGAGCGCCGCCATATTGGCGCGGCACAGCGAGAGCCGATGGGCGTCGTAACCAGACGCTAACCCGAGGATGCGCCGGGATTGAAATGGATGGGGGTGAAATGAGGAGTGATCGTGACAAAGGGTGCCATCGGCAAGCATGCAACGCGGTCGCGTCCAGAACGCCTGGTGTGTCGAGGTAATTATCCGCGGAACCGTTCTTGGCTGAGCGGTCAGCGCTGGCGTAACGATTTCTCGCTGCCATGTTCACCGCACGGCGTCGCGCGATCGCGGGTCGCGAAAAGCGCCCTGGTGCCGGGTCGCAGATCTCGGCGTTGCGAATCGATCCGGAATGAGTCCTTCTGTTTGTCGAAGCTTCTCAGCCAACGCTCCCAGCATGTGTCTAGATTCTTCGGACAGATCAAAGGCGAGGACAGCGAGTTGACGCAACGCGCGGTTCTTTAATTGGTTCACCAGGCGCAAGTCGTGTTCTGTGGTGTCGGCATACTCATCGTCGAAGAAGTAGTCGGGCCTTACCTTGAAAAATCGGGCCAGCGCGGTGATCGTCGCTTCCGAGGGGTTGGTTCGCTGGCCCGACCGAAGTTGCGATAGATACGGGTTCGATATGTGGTGGCCACTCGCAGCGAGCGCTTTGACCACTTCGGAGTTGGTGATCGGTTTTCGTCCGACGGGTTGAGCCATATCGAATAGCCTGTTCAGGCGGGTCGCAAATTCGTGCATTGCTGACTGTCCGCGTCCCTTCTTCTGTCGTTGGCGATACGACAGCGCGTGGCGCCCGTGTCTTTCGATGAGATCTGGCCAATCTCTTGTCCGCACACAAACGCACAAGCCGGGCCCATTCCTGCTGACGCGGAGCGCCGGCAGTTCCGACCCCCCGATTCGCGGCTCGTAGTCACCCGTAGCGAAAACATACTTCAGGTCCGGCCAGTGTCAACCTCGCCGACTTCAGGCTTGCGAACTGCGGCTAATCCGCCGAACCGCTTCTTAGCTGCACATTTGCGAGCCGAATACTCGCGACTTGTTACTCGATGTGACGTGAATCACAGGGTTAATTCTAGGGTGAATCGGCGCCCATCCCGAGCGTCGCTAAACACGAACGGCACCAGTACTTTTGAGGCGATTCGCGCGTTTCTGAAAAACCTGGCCCTGCCGGGTTGACAGAAGCGTAACGACGAGGGTGAGATGTTTGCTAGCGTTTTGACGGTCGCCGCGTCGGGAATCGGCTGCCAGCTACGTGAGCGTCGTGCCAAAGGCTTCCGACCGACAGATACGAGGGCCAGATTTCAAATGACAATGTCGAGACTTAGACGTGATCGGCGCATGCACAACGGCGGGCGGGGCCGGGCGTCACCGATGTGACAAGCCGGCGAGGGCCGCGCCAGGTGACGGCGGCGGCGCGCTATCCCGATTTTCGATGTGATGTGAACCTCGCGCCACCGACCTTCATGGACGAGTGTCCACACAGCAACCGAACTGCCACAACAAAGGACGCGTCGTGACAACCCTCAGCCATGCGGATTCCGAGGCCGAGATACGTTCCTACAGAACCGCGTTCGGCGTCAGCGCGGGAGTTTGGGCGCAGCGGTTGCACCATGTGCAAGACGCATACTGGATTGCGTCGGCGGGAAGTCTGCTGCCCGACTATAACCTCGCGCTGGTCCACGACCAGCCGGCTGCCGAACTCACGACCCTAGTCATTGACACTGTTCTCGCTTCGAAAGATCCAACGTTGGTGATGCTCGCCGGCGCAGGCCTGGGCGGCGCGCAGACTCTGGCAGATGCGAATTGGGTTTGTCTACGCACCTTGCCGTTGATGATGCTGAGTAACAACGGCGCGCCGGACCGCGCTGTCCGTCAATTGGTTCCGGCCGATCTACCCAGAGCACGGGAGATTGCCGCGGCTGCGTTCGCGGTGCCTGAGGAACTGGCGGCGACGATCTACTCCGCCACGGTTATGAACGACGAAAATGCGCTCTTTACTGGACTTTTCGATGAGGGCCAGCTTGTCAGCACGTTTGTGACATGCAGGAACGGATCGGTGATCACCGGATGGGCAATGGCTACTGACCCGGCGCGGATGCGGCGGGGACTGGCCGCACGTCTCATGGGCGCGACCGTGCATCTCGCGGCGCAACAACACGGCCCGACGGTGCTGCTCGGACTCGCCACGGACGCCGGGCGGCACACTTACGAGCAAATCGGTACTCGGGTCATCGAGCACTGGCAAATCTGGTCGCGTCCAAGGTGGGTGTTCGCAGGATGAACCAGACGGTCAAGGTGGGATGCGATGTAATTTCCGTTTCAGAAGTTGCAGCCAGCATCGAACGGTTCGGTGACCGCTATCTGGGTCGGATCTTTACCGACAACGAGAGAGCAGACTGTGCCGGAAGCACACACCAAGCTCAGCGATTCGCTGCACGATGGGCCGCCAAAGAGGCCGCGGTAAAAGTGCTACGACCAGCAGGCGACATGCTTCCGTGGACTTCCATCGAAGTTGTTCGCCATCCTTTCGGAGCGGTAGATCTGCGGTTTCACGGACACTCGGCGAAGCTGGCTCGTCAACGACGAATTGCAGCAACCAGCCTCTCGTTATCGCATCAGCCCGATATTGCGATCGCAGTAGTTGTCGCCATCCAACTGACCTTCGAAGACTTCGAGGAAGGACGGCATATGGACAAGCAGCAGCACTGTGCTCGGGAGCAACACCCCCGAGGTGGATTCTCATGACAACACCGCAGATAGTCGACCTGCACGCCGTCGAAGCATGCCTGGACAGCTGTGCCCAGTTGAGCGCTCCCGCAGCAACGATCGACCGCACCGCTGACCTTTACGACCTGGGGTTGTCCTCGCACGCAAGCGTGAACGTGATGATGGCGATTGAGGAGGCTCTAGACCTGCACTTTCCCGATTCGCTGCTGCGCAAGTCGACCTTCGCCAGCATCGAGGCAATTCTCGATGCAATCGCGACGATACGAACCCGCGCCGCGACTGACGGAGTAATGCAATGACTACATCGATGCGGCATCAGCCGACTCGCCTGCAAGCCAAAGCATCTCACGCGGCAAAACCGGAACGCATTGCTCTCACCGCGTCGTCGGTCGACCCAATTCGTGTGCATATGGTTGGTTCCGCCTGGTTCGGCACCGACAGAGGTGGATCGACCCGATACTTCAGCGATCTTTTTGCCGCGTTGCAGCGTCGCCCCGACATCAGCGCCACTGCCGCAGCTTTCGGTGTCGCCGACCCAGGTGGGCAGTCATGGGGAAGTTTCGACAGAGGAACGATCAGCCGGGTCCGTTCCTCACGATCGGCACCGCCAGCCGATACCGCAATCGTCGACCGGCACTATGCCCTGTATGGTCGCGGCGCCCCACGAGGGGCAAGCGTCGTGACCCACTTTCATGGCCCATGGTCGTTGGAAAGTGCCGCGGCCGGAAAGAACAAACCAACGGTCGCCGTGCAGCGTTTTGTCGAACAAGCCAGGTATCGCCGATCGGAGCGGTTCGTCGTGCTGTCGAGGGCCTTCAAAGCACTGCTGGTCGAACGCTATCGCGTGCACCCTGAGGCCGTTTCCGTCATTCCACCCGGTGTCGACCTGACTCGTTTCGAACCTTCAGCGATACCCGATGGGCCGCCGCGAGTGCTGTGTGTCCGGCGCCTCGAACGCCGTATGGGCTTGGATGTGCTCCTGGATGCTTGGCCGGCGGTGCTAGCCGACGTGCCGGACGCCCAACTGGACATCATTGGGACTGGTTCGATTGCTGGCGAACTTTCCGCGCACGTAGCTGGGTTGGGAATCGAACACTCGGTAAAACTGTGTGGGCAAGCTAGCGACGCCGAACTTACCGAGGCCTACCGCGCGGCAACGGTGACCGTTGTGCCGACACGCAGTCTGGAAGGGTTCGGACTGATCGCGCTCGAATCACTGGCGGCAGGTCGCGCGCCAGTCGTGACCGATGTCGGTGGTCTACCCGACTCGGTACACGACCTCGCACATGACCTCGTCGTACCTCCGGAAAATCCCGCGATGCTCGCCGAAAGGCTCGTCGGTGCGCTGCAAGGTGATCGACCAGATGTTGCACGTTGCCGGGCACACGCGGAGAACTTTTCCTGGTCGGCGTGCGCGGATCGACACGCCGCGCTGTATCACGAGGTGCGCGGGTGAAATCTATACGCGGCGGCGCAATCACCTTTCTGAGCCATACCGGCGCTCCCTCGGGAGCCGAGCTGGCCTTTACCCGGCTCGCGTGTGCGCTGGCGCAGCAGGGTTACCGCACGGCGGCGGTACTGACAGCACCAGGGCCCCTCACCGACCTCCTGCAGGAAGGTGGCGTCGAGGTCACTGTGTCACCGGTGTGCTTCGACAGCCGCTCGGTGACTAGAGACGGCTCCGTGATGCCGATTGTTCGTGGGGCATTCGCCATGCTGGCGGCGGGTTGGACTGTCGGGGGAGTACTCCGCGAGACGAAGTCGTCGGTCGTAATCGCCGAGTCGACGAAGGCGCTGCTGATGGGCACGATCGCTAGCCGCCGCGCCCGTATTCCGTTGGTTTGGCAAGTGCACGACCGCATCAGCCGCGAGTACTTCGGGTGGCTGGCACCGCTCATTCGATTTCTCGGGCTGGTCGTGGCGCACGCGTTCATAGCCAACAGCCAAGGGACCCGCCGCACACTCTGGACACTGTGGAAGCCGGTCACAGTGGCCTATCCGGGCGTCGACCTCACTACGGTGCCGGATCCGAAGCCCCAGCGACCTGCGGATCTTGTGCGCATCGCAATGGTCGGTCGCCTCACCGAATGGAAGGGGCAGGACCTCGTCCTCGAGGCGCTGGCGCAGACTCGCACTGCGGCTGAAGTGACCTTCATTGGCGGATCTCATTTTGGCGAAGAGCAATACGGCGCGCGGCTTCGCGCGCTCACAGAAGAGTTAGGTCTGAGCAATCGAGTGACATTCGTAGGGCACCAGCCGCGGCCACTGACAGCTATGGCGGACGCCGACATCGTCATTCAATACACGCGGCTCACCGAACCGTTCGGTCAGGTCGTGGTGGAGGCGATGGCGGTTGGCTGCGCGGTCATCGCCACCGATCTCGGTGGGCCGACCGAAATCGTGACTAATGGCGTCGACGGTGTGCTCGTCGCGCCCAACCGACCCGGTGAACTCGCGAGGGCGATCGATGATCTGGTCGCCGACCATGAGCTTCGTCTCGCTATCGCCGCGCGCGCTATGGACCGAGCCAAAGCCTTCAGCCTCGCGGCAAGTGCAGAATCGGCGCTGGCCGTACTGCGATCAGCTACTCCCGAAATCAGGTCGATGGTTCCGTGAGGACAAGTGCAACCTCCCGGCTTGCGGTCATTCGTGACGTCGGATTCGTATCCTTCGGCAAGTACGGCCAATACGCCGTGGCGCTGGTGACTCTGCCGTTCACCGCCCGCATACTCGGGCCCCACGGAATGGGTCTGCTGGCTGTGTCGATGTCGGCCTACTTCGTCGGATCTCTCGTGACCGACATGGGCATCACGCCCTACTTGGCCGCGCGAGTCGACAAACCGGGGCTGCCGCAGTTGCGTGGCAACTATGCGGCGGTGCGAGCGGCGATACTGACCGCGCTCGCCGCCTTGTTTCTGGCTACCGGGCTCACCGCGTTCACCCACTCTGTCCTGCCCGCACATGTACCCCTGTTGACGCTCGGACTGCTCGCCGGGGGCGTCAGTTCGGCCGGCGATGATTGGGTCTTGGTGGGCCAGAACCGGTTTGGCACGCTCGTAGGCATCCAGTCGGCCGGCCGGCTGGCTTACCTCGTCGCGCTGTTCGCGTTGTTGCCACTCGTCCGCAGCCCCTACACAGCAATGTTCTGCCTGCTCGGGTCATCGCTCATCCCGGTCCTCTGGTCATGGTTGATCACGATTCGCGACTACGGCAGGCCCCACCGCCCGCATCGACAATGGCGGCTGTTGCGGTTGGGTGCACCGATTCTGACAGCGCGCATGTTGGAAAACACCTACGAGCAGGCGGCTGCCACGGTGTTCTCACCAGCGCTCTCGCCCACCTCCATGGGCCTGTTTAGCGCCAGTGATCGACCCGTGCAGGCCGCAGGATCCCTTCTCGATGGCATCGGTTGGAGCATGCTGCCACGGATGGCGCGGTTCGACGACCTGCGAGGGGCGTTTCGGATGGTAGGCATTGTGGCCAGCATCGGAGCAGCCGCCGCCGCGGTGATGTGGATGCTGGCGCCATGGGTGGTACCCGTCCTCTTCGGACAGGACTTCGATGGCGCAATCGTCATCATGCGCGTCGAAGTGTGGGTACTGCCCGGCATGGCGGCCGCGTCATTCATCTCTACCGCCATCCTTCCGGTCTACCAGGACACCCGCGGAGCCATCTACGGTGCCGGCATCGGCGCAACCATCACCTTCACGGCGTTTGCAATCGCCTTACAGAACCACAGCGCGATGACTCTCGTGGTCGCGATCGTCACCGCCGAGAGCACGGTTGCACTGTTTTATCTCGGGCGAGTGCGATATCTGCAGACCCGGGCCGAGGCATCTCAGGAAACGGTCGCCGCATGAAGATCCTGTTCGTCGGCGACGACTGGTACGGCAGCAACGCGCGTTCGCTCGCCGATGGTTTCCGGCTGGCCGGTCACGACGTCGTCGTCATCGACACCACCGCGGTTACGCTGCCCAAGCGCGGCACGCCGCCGTGGATGTATGCCAAAGCGACCGGCAAGCGACATGCTCGAACCATCGAGGCCGTCCACCAACGACTTTCGACGGCAGCTGCCACAATGCGCCCGGACCTTCTCTTCTGCTACAAGTCGATCTTTCTCGATCAGGCGCGCCTGTTCGAACTTCCGTCGGCCCTGAAGATTCACTACAGCGCCGATGACGTGTCCAATCCGTACAACACAACACCGGAGTACTTGGCAGCCGAGCAATGCTGGGATGCAATCGTTACGACCAAGGCTCACAACGTATCCGAGCTCCGCGCACGCGGCGCCCGACACGCCGTCTTTGTGCTCAGCGCGTTCGATCCCGCCTGGCACCACCCCGTCGCACGGCGCACCGCGCACACATTCACCGCAGGCTTTGTCGGAGTCTTGCGACCCGACCGTGTGGAGTTGGTGACCGAACTCGCCCACCGGTATGGCGATGCCTTCTACGTTGCCGGGCCCGGTTGGCGTAGGCATGCCGCGCTCAAAACCAGCGGCGCTCACACTGCGGGCGCACAGTATGGCGAAGCGCTGTCGGTGGCAATCGCACCAATACTCGCCAATCTGGTCTTGCTCAATTCGGATAACCGAGACACGCACACCTGCCGGACATTTGAAGTTCCGGCCGCTGGAGGGCTCTTTGTGGGCCCTCGCACCATCGAACACGCCGAGTTGCTGACTGACGAAAAAGAAGCCTTCCTTTTCGACACACCGGACGAACTGAAGGACATCCTGGACCGGTGCGCCGCGGATCCGGCAACTGCCCGCGCGGTCGCCGAACGTGGCCATCGCGCCATCACCACCGGCGGGCATACATATCGGCACCGTGCCGAGCAGATTCTGGCGAGCGTCGTCTGATGTCGCCCGGTTACCTCCAAGTTGTTCACACCGCCATTCCGTTGGCGGTGTTGCTCGGACTGAGCCTGACCGCGCGGGGCATTCCCCGGATTCTGCTGGTGGTGCAGACGGTGTGCTGGAGTATCTCCTTCATCGGCCGGCCGATCTTGCTCCTCAAGGTGACGCCGCAACCCAGCTTTGGGGACTCGATTGCCGACCCGCGGTTGGCCTCCATCGGTTACGACTACGGTGTCGCTCACGTGCTCGCACCCATCGCTACCTCGATGTGGATATATGTCGCACTCGTCGCAGTTTTCGTTCTGTGGCAGCGCCTCCTGCCGGCGCCTCCGTCACAACTACCAGAACAGTCATCCAACACCATACGAGCGTTCGCAGTGCTGCTCGTCGGCGGCGTGCTGGCACAGATAGCGATGTTCGCGACCGGTGATATTGGTAAGGCCGGCGACGTCACTAGCACCAATCCCTATCTGGAAATCTTCACCACCCTCGGCACTTTCGGCGCATTGGGGCTGATCCTTTACTATCGGCACAGTTCGAATTTTGTGCTTTTTTCGGTCATCGGCGGGTTGATGCTCATCGAGCTCGTGTGGGGCATCGTTGAGCAATCCAAAACACCGTTCCTGGGCACGGTGCTGGCGGTCATCATTCGTATCGGCGCAAGCGGCATATCCCGTGCCCGGGCTGCCGGCATCGTCGTCGGCGGGGTTGCGGTCGGCGCAATGTTCAGCTGGCTACAGTCTTTCAAGGTTGGCACCCTGACCGCTCAAGCAGCCATGCAAGCAGCCTCCGCCGACCTGGAATATCCGCCGGGGGTTCGCCCCTTCCTCAGCATCTTTCGCCGCTTCGACCTCTTCGAGGCCGCCACCGACGTCTACTACATGAATGGCAGACCGTGGATCAGCCCCGCCGAGCTTGCGCATCGTGCCGTGATCGATCTGATCCCCTCGCAACTAGGGGTCACTAAATATCCCTCGGGCGTGGAATGGGCTACGAACGTTCGCGGTAGCTCCGTCGACATGAGCCAGGTAACGGTGTCGCTGGCGGAAGGTCACTTCAACGAGGGCTATCTCGTCGCCGGTTACGCAGGCGTTTTCGCTGAGTCGTTCGTGGTGTTGGCCATGATTTTCCTGGTGGCTCGCTGCCTGCGGTCGCGTCACATCTACCTACTCGGGCTTGCCTTCGTCGAACTGCCGCCACTGTTCGAGCGTGGTGTGCTCGGAATCAGCGAAACGGTCGGCAAGACGCTGCAGCAGATGGTGGTTGCCGCCATCGTCGCGCTCGCCGTTGCCCAATACCGGTCTTTTCGCGCGCATCGCGCCCGTGCGGCTCGCCCGCAAACACCGTCGACCACAGAAAGAGTGGTGTTAGAGAATGCACATGTCTGACATAGCCGGCATATTGCGGCGGGTCTGGTGGGTCGTCGCGGCGATGGCGGTTCTCGGCGCTATCTGTGGCTGGGCCTACGGTTCATCGCGGCCGGTCACATACTCTTCGACAGCACAACTGTATGTGGTGGTGAACAACAGCGGCACTTCCGGTGGCGATGCCAACGACGCAATCCAGGCCGCCCACAGCCGCATCGCCTCGTACGCCGCGCTGGCGACGACCCCAGAAGTCGCCACGAGCGTCGCCCAGGCGCTGGATTTGAACATGACACCGGCGGAAATCGCGAAAGACCTCTCGGTGACGTTTCCGCCCGGCACACTGCTGTTGAATGTTACCGCCACGGCATCCAACCCTCGCTTGGCGAGTGACCTGGCGGCCGAGACCACCCGTCAATTGCAAAAACTCGTCAACACACTGGAAACACCGGCGCCCGGTGTGCCGGTGTGGTCGCGTCTGCTTCCCGTGAGCAACGCGACCCCGCCCGTCTCCTCGGCGTCCAGCAGCACGAAATTCGTCCTCGCCGGACTGGCGGCTGGATTTGTGCTCGGAGCCGCGGCGGCCTATGCGCTCATTCGATTCGACTCCCGCGTGCGTAGCGAGTCCCAGCTCGCAAAAGCAGTCGGCGTCGCGGTGGTACCGGCAGACGATCCACGTGCGCTCCGCGCCGCCGTCTCCGACGCACGCGCCGGCTCTCGCCGGGCCGTGGCGGTGATGAGCCTCGACGTCAATACCTGGCCGATAACTCGTGAACTGGCAAAAAGCATCGCGGCCACCGGTGCATCGGTGCTGGTACTGGATGCACGTACCTCCGGTGCAGGTCTCACTGAGGAGGCCGGTCTCACCGACCGGCCGGGCATGTCCGAATACATTCGCGGGGGCCAAGACATCGCCCTCATCCCGCTCAGCAACGGTGGCGGCAGCCATCGCCGACGAACGAACGCACCTCTTACGTACACCGGTAACGACGGCCAGGCGGCTGCGGTAGCCACCGCGGATCCAGGGAAGCCTCAGGGTGTGCAGGTGATCGGCGCTGGCATCCAGCGCGCCGACCTGCCAGATCTGCTGGCCTTCAGCAGAATGGAATCGATTATCGCCCGGGCCACTTCTATATACGATTACGTCCTCATCGACGGTCTGTCCCCAGGTAGCGACGCCCGGATCGGCTCGGCCGTAAAACTGTCAGTTATCGCACTCGGTGTGCGGTCCGCGGAATCGATCCGCAGCGACTACGGCTTCGACCGCAGACATACCTCGGGCGCGCTAACAAACGGTGATGCGCCCCGGACGCTTGTTGCCTTCACCCACAAGCGGCGGCTCCACAACATGCTTGCCAACGCCGCTCGTCAATCGGTGGGTGGCCCACATGATTGATACGCCACTTCCCAGCAATATTCCAGAGACACCTGGAGGTTCTATTCTCGAAGCCACCTGCGAACGGCCGACCTACTTCGGACCACCGGGCCGACCAGTATTTGGTGTTCTCCATCACCCAGCGTCAAGGCTGGTGCGGGGCACGGTCCTAATATGCTCACCGCTGGCCAAGGAGCAATTCGACAGTGTGCGCGGTCTCCGAATGCTCGCCGAGACACTCGCCGCACGCGGGTTTGCCGCGTTGAGGTTCGATTACTACGGCACCGGCGACTCCGCTCTCGACTCGGTGCGCGAGGATATCGCTGAGCGTTGGCTGGACAGCGTCAACGAGGCCCTCGCCTACTTGCAGGATCTCTCACCGCATCGGCCCGCAGTGATCGCACTACGAGCTGGAGCTCTGATCGCAGGGCAGATCGCCATCCCGTTGGGTCCAGTCATCCTCTGGGACCCGATCAGCAACGGCCGGGCGTTCGTACGAGAACAACGCGCCTTGTATTCCATGACGGTAAACGCCCATCACAACGATTCTGCGAACGGCGCGCGAACCACCGACACCGCGATCGAGGAAGTAGTCGAAGATCCCGACACAGTTGCACTGATCGGCACAAGCTATGCGGACACAGCCGCAAAGAAATTAGCCGAGCTTCGTTTGTCGCCGACCGACGCGCCCATTGCCACACGCTGGCTGGTCGCCCCCCGTCGTGGTCGCCGCGACCCACACCTGGCGCACTTCTGTGAGGCCACGGCAGCAGAGCATCTCGAGGTCGACGGAATGGTTGAGTTTGTCCAGCCGTGTGGGTACGTCGTGCGGATTCCCGGCGAAGCGATTCAGACACTCGCCAGCTGGCTCGACCGCGTGACACCGACCGACACAATGCCGATTGACCCGCGGTACGTCGAACAGGCGGTGTTCGAAGAGGGCCGAGGAATAACTGTCATCGAGCGCATCGAATTCCTGGGACCCAACCGCCTGTTTGCGATCCGGTCGCAGCCTGCCGACGACACCATCGACCGGACGACTCGCACAGCCCTCTTCTTTGGCACTGCCAACGACACCCACCATGGCCCCAATCGAGAATGGGTGACCCTGTCTCGCCTTGCTGCCGCCGCCGGTGCCTGTGCCGTCCGCTTCGACAGGCGCGGGGTGGGCGAGACCGCGAAGGTGAAACTGGACGAATCGACAGCCATCTACTCCGCCGAGGCGATTGAAGACGCGTTCGACGCGGCTGCCGCCGCGGCGCCACCATCGAATTTGCTTGCTGCGGGGGTGTGCTCCGGTTCGTGGTTTTCGGCGCAGTTGGGCAGAACAGCGAAAGCGTCGGCAGTCGTGCTGATCAATGTGATTCTCTGGTCGTGGCGAAACAAGCACGATTGCGCCGACAACGATCAAATGTTACCGGCAGACTTCGGGCTGCTTCGCACCGATCCTGCATTCCAGCGGTCTTTCCGCGGACGCTTCAAATCGTTCTTATCCAAGTACATGCCGTACCGGAGCTGGTTGTGGTTAGGAAGATTTGGCGTTACCCAAGTGCCGGAAGTTCTACTTCGCCCGTTGCTGCAAAAGGGCATCCGGGTCTCGGTAATCCTTGCCCCTTTCGACGCAGATTGGTTCCGAACACAGCGTGGACCAGAAAGCCTGCAACGTCTCGACGCGCCACTACGGGTAATTCGCACCGATGCTGGCGATCACACCGCATATCATCCGGCGGTACGCGCCGCTGTTCGAAGCGAAGTGCTCAGCTGGTGTAAGCAAGAAAGTGCAGAAGTTTCTACTTCCGCGCGCCAGTCCATGCCGGAGGCACATCTTTGAGTGACCGCACTTGAGCGTAGGACGCCATTGCGTGCCATGCTCGCTATTAATACTCATCGACACAATCGAGACAAAGGACACACAGCCCTGTTCGCTCGACTGGCAAGGCGACCCGGCGTCACGACAAATCCGGCGATAGTGTGCTGATGCCGATTCCGAGACACACGCCGGTCACCTCCGACGCTACCGCCGCGACCATCATCGGACCCGACGGCGCCTTCGTGGCCCTGCCGCTGGGAACGGATCCGTCAAGGTGATACGTAAGCGTCCTGCCCGAACTCTGCTGGCTAGCAGGGGGATTAAGCTTTGGGCATGCATTACGATAGCGTTCCTCGTAGCGGCAACAGGTGCGCTGATCCGCAATGTTTACGTCGACCCGAACACGAGCAAGCCGCTACAGCCTGCAGACGCGGTCGTCGTACTCGGCGGCGCGACTTACGAGAGATTTCGCTATGGCATCCAACTCGCCGAAGAAGGTCTTGCTCCCCAGGTATTGATCTCTAACTCTGCAGGCCCCCGAGACCCGGTGATGACACGAATCTGCGATACACCGGCGCGTGTCTCAATTACCTGCTTTCTGCCTGTTCCTTGGACCACTCGTGGGGAAGCGCAAGAAATACGTACTGTCGCCGCGGAACGCGGCTGGCGCAGCATCATCTTGGTGACTTCGACAGACCACTTGTATCGTGCGCGATACATCGTCGGTCGCTGCTTTACTGGACAAATACAGCTGGCGACGTACCCCCAGACTCGCGGTATTTCTGAATTACTCTTCGCGTGGGCCTATCAGACTGGCGGATGGCTGCGGGCGCTCACCCAAAATGGTTGTTGACCACATGCTGGACGGAGGACTGTCGCAAATTTCGCCTATGCTTTCACCCTCGCCTTGAAGGCGAATTCTCGAAATCTTCCTGCGTCCACCTGCAAAGATATTCGACGGTATCATGTGATCGAACCGCGGAGCATCTGGAACGGCGCGGTAGACAAACTAACGCGACAACCCATGAGTGCTATTTGCGACGTTCGTGTGCTCCATTCGTCGTGCGATAACGACTCCCGGCATTGAGGAGGAACTGACATTGTCGAGAGTGGCAATCGTTCACGAGCGATGGACCGAACGCGGCGGCGCGGAAAACGTGGTTCAACAGTTGGCCATGGAGTGGCCGGAAGCCACCGTTTATGTCCCGTTCGCCGACCCCACCGCCATTCCTCCGGCGCTCGAAGGCCGCATGCGGGTGACGGCGTTGGATCGCTTGCACAGAGCGACCGGCCGACAATCCCACGCGCCACTGTTGCCCCTGGTGCCAAGAAACTTACGGGCGCTGGATTTCGGAGACGCCGATGCAGTGATCATCAGCCATCACGCCCTCGCCCTCGCGGCCGCGAGCGCTGCGATGGTTCCGACGATCGCTTATGTGCACTCCCCTGCACGATGGGCATGGGATCCAGCAATGCGCCGCGGCGAGACCTCGAGTCGCGTAGGTCGTGCAGCGTTGTCTGCGCTCGCTCGTCAGACGGTTCGCACCGAGAGCCTCGCCGCTGGGAAGGTGACGGCGATCGTGGCCAATTCCCGCGAGGTCGCTCGACGGATCGAAAAGTGGTGGGGCAGAAGCTCCGTTGTCGTTCATCCGCCAGTAAACACGGACCGGTTTGTGCCCATTGGGCCGGCGGCCAAGGAAGATTTCTTTCTCCTCGCCGGCAGGCTCGTTCCCTATAAGCGTGCTGATCTTGCCGTGCGGGCTGCTCGGCGAGCGGGTGTGCGGCTCGTCGTTGCAGGTGATGGCCGATCTGCGGCGCAGTGCAAGGCGATCGCCGGTCCGGAAACCACATTCTTGGGCAGAGTCTCCGACGCTGAGCTGGTTGGGCTGCAGCAAAAGGCGCGTGCGCTAATCATGCCGGGGGTGGAAGACTTCGGGATTGTGCCGGTCGAGGCAATGGCCTGCGGCACCCCGGTGATCGCGCTCGGCGCAGGTGGATCGCTCGACACCGTCATCCCCGATGTGTCAGGAATACTGATCGAACCCGGCGAGGATGAAGCGGTTGTCGACCGATTCGCGGCAGCGATGCGTGGCTTTCGGCCGGCCGAGTTCAATGACACCGAAATAC
The DNA here is from genome assembly GCF_007489285.1 of Skermania sp. ID1734. Classification (GTDB taxonomy): domain Bacteria; phylum Actinomycetota; class Actinomycetes; order Mycobacteriales; family Mycobacteriaceae; genus ID1734. The sequence goes on along the minus strand of NZ_VLIY01000005.1, from coordinate 180,020 downwards.
GTCGCCACGCAGAAGCCTTTTCCGAGAAGCAATTTCGGATAAAGATGCGTGAAGTGGTCTCCAACTTGTGAGGAGGCCTGGCTCGTCACAAGTGGCCGGGCGAAACTGATTACCCAGACTACGCACGACCAACTGGCACCGCGAAGGAATTCTGCGCCCGCACGGTTCCGGACGGGACATTTTTGCAATCACCTCTCTGCCGTAGCGCGACGGTCTTCACCGCGCCAGCAGGCAAATGAAACCAATCATCGGAAGGCTCGTAGCCCTCCACATCGATCGCGACATAACGAGCAGTTCGGTGAGCAAGAACCTGCATCTGCCACGCGCCGCTTGCTGACTGGCGAACAGTCGCGGTAAGGCCGATGTCCTCCCGATGCGGCTGGTAGAGACTCACGAGCTGAACATCTTCGGCAACAGGCACACCATCCCGTACCAAAGCCACCCGGACCGCTTCATACCCACGCGGACCGAACCTGTACGCATGCCCGACATCGACGAACCGCCCCAGCAGCGCATCGAGCGTGGTGGTTGTGGCTGATCGCGGCGGCAGAGAAACCTCGCGGCGGACGATTGTCGGCACATCCGTGCCGACCGCGTACAACTCGACAATCAACTCCGCCTCGACGTCAGAGCCAGTGTCGTTGAACATGTCGACACGAATCCCGTTCAACCCATCATCTGAAACCGTCACTGCCACTGGCTGAAGCACGCGTGAAAGCGGATACCACGGCGCCTTCGGACGACCCTCGCTGTCCAGCAGCCCCCACCCTGCCCCCGGCTCGAAGTCCCGTAGGGCCAACACGAGCGCCCCGTCGCACCCGGAATCGGTTCGCCGCCAATACTTGTAGCAGGACACCATGGCTTCGATGATCGCAGCACGGCCAAGGTCGAGATACCGATCGGGATCACTCCGACGCACCTCGGCCGGATCGACGCCAAACACGGTGCGCACGTAGAAGTCGCGGGTGTCCTCGAAGTCCCAGGATGCGCCGCGGTCTCGCGGCGCCGCCGCCTTCCAAACCGGATGGTGGCCAGCAACATACGACCCACCGAAGACTCGATCGACCATGTCAACGCTCGGCGGCGTTGCGAAGGCTAGGCATTCGGTAGCAAACCGCACACCGGCGGTGCGAACGTCCGTCAGCGGCCGCTCATAAGCACCGACGCCGAAGTAGTGCGAAACTTCGCTGCGCAGGTACGTTGGCAAGAAGCCGGATTCATTCTGCGATGCGGGTGACGAACTGACGTAGGGCACGTCGGGCGCGAGATCAGCGGCGGCCGCCGGAATCGTTTCATGTATCGCCGAGATCCGGAATGGCCCGAGACCCAAATATGCTGGCTGCTGCTCGGTTTCGCTGCCTCCGCTCAAGACCGCCAATGCCGGGTTTCCGCTAATGCCCATCAACAGCGCGCGCATTTCGGATTCCACAGCAGCCAGAAAGCTCGGGTCCTCCGGCGGGTCTAACGTTGCCAGCATTGCGTCCTGCCACACCATGATTCCCAATTCGGCACAGGCCTGCCAGAAGGCCGGCGACTCGTACACCATGGTTCCAGTGACCCGAACCATGTTCATGCCGCCGTCACGGACCAGCTCGAGAGTCCGTCGAAGCTCCTCGGTGTCGCCGAATCCGACTGGGTCGACAGGTACCCAGCACGCCCCACGGCAGAAGATCTCGACTCCGTTCACGGACAACGCGAATCGACCGTCACGGCGATCTATCGAAAGTTCGCGAAATCCGCACAGCCCCAGGTCGACTTTCTGCGCACCGATCTGAGCCTCGATCCCATACACATCTGGATTGCCGTGGGTATGCGGCCACCACAGCCGCGGATTCTCGACGTGCACTGTGGCCTTCGCAATGACTTCGCCGCTGCTCGCGACCGTCAACACTGCGTCCGTCTCGATTCCAGCAACAACATATTTCACTCGATCCAGCGCTGGATCAAGGCCCCGCCACGCAACTTCGATTCGCACTGTTCCCGTATTGCCGCGGAGTTCAGCTTTGACGTTGCGGCTGACGACAACTGGTGAGCCAGAATCCAGCAGGTGCATTGGCCGCCACGGTCCGGCCGGGGCCGGCAGCCGGGAAAGAAACGCGGCCCGGCCGATGAGAGTCGTCCGGAACCAGCGCCATGCTTGGTTTGGCAGCAAACCACTGCGCCAGCGCCCCCGTGGGTGTCGCGTAGCGACCAGCTCGCCCATCGATCGAAATCGGATGCTGATCCGGAATTCGGCTCGCAGATGGTCTATTTCGAGATTGAGCGGGATAAACATCGACTCCGAGCTCGCGAGAAGCGTGTCATCGAGCCAAATCTCCGCGACCGTCGCCAGTCCGTCGCATTGCAAGTGCCACGGGCCGATCCCAATTCGCCGCACGTCGGTGACGAACCACCAGTCGAACGCGTCGACGTCTACGTCGGTGCCGACGCTTTGGGCGACGGTACCGGGCACAGTGGCGGCAAACCATGCGTCGTCATCACGCGCCGGCAGGTCGCCTGGCTTCGTGACCGAATCTGGTGCGGTTGCGCAGCAGTACCACTGGGCGTCGGTGATCAAGTCCATTGCTGCTCAGATTAGCGACAATGCGCACGTGGTGTGAAAGAACGCGGCGCTCCACGCCTGCGCAGCATGATCGAACGCGTCGGGGAGTGACGACGCACCGCGCCCGTTTGCCGCGCGAGCGACTTGGAATTGGATTGCCTTGAGCGCACCCGCCACGCTGTCGAATGCCCGTGCCGCATGGTCCGCGTCGCTGACGCCCCTCGCGTCCAGATAACGCATGAAGTCCGCGGCAATCTCAGCTGTCGCCCCGCACTGTCGCAGGGTTCCGAACGACCAGTCGTGAAAGACGTCGATGCCCTCGCTGGCCAACCACGGGATTTGATCGATGACAAAGGCACCCATCTCCGCGACGGGGTTCTCTTTGGGCCGGCGCTCCAAATACTTGTGTGCCAGCGCTATTCCCACGTCGTAGTTGGCCCCGGGCTTGCCGCGGCCCAGGAATACCTGCTCGACGTACGGTGGCATGGCTCGCGAGAACGCGCCGAACAACCCATCGAAATCGGCATCGACCAACCGGTAGTAACCGCCATTGTGAAAATACTCGAGCACCCGCCGCCCGGTATCTACGTAGTTCGGAACGACAGTCGTCTTCGTGTGTTCACGTCGATAGCTGGTGCCGCTGGTATCCGGAAGCCAATATCCGTCAACCTCCACGGTGGACAGGATGCCTGCCTCGCAATTGTCCGAAATGTGCTCGAGGACCGGCTTCCACACGTTCATCTCGCCGACCTCGATGCCGTAGAGATCGAACAAGTCCTCCGGCTGCACCTTAAGGAACTTCCACTGCCGGCCATCGAAGTCTGCAGCCAAGGCCGGGGCCAACACCGGCAACGGATCCATCCCGAGTGAATGCAGTACCTCGACCCACAGATCGACGTAGCAGTTGGTTTCCGGCCAGATGCGGCCGTCGCCATGAATTGGATGAGCCCGATAGTCGTCCGGGTCAACATTGATCAGTCGTACGGTCACGCCGGCACCAGTCGTCGCACATCGTCAATCCAGCGTGAGGTGTTCAACCCACGGCTCCGAATCAATGCCAGCGCAATACGTTCCAGGCCGAAGCCGACGCACGATGAGTGCGCATCGGTTCCCTGCGGAGTGCGAATACCAAACCCGACACCGAAGTGGTCTTCGTGATAATTGCAGGATGCCAGCGCGGTGCCCTCGTTCAACCCGTCGTACAGGTCGACCACGAGTTCAGTTTTCAGTCCGGCATCACGCTGATTGACAGCCAGCATTCGACCCGCACGACCAAAGAACGGATCGTTCGCGCCGACCACCTTCGGCTCGAGATCGAGAGTGCACAACACGTTTCGCGCGGTATCGATCCACTCCTCGCGATGCGCGGTGGCCTGAACGGCCGTGCCAACGCGGACGAACTCCCGCATACGAAAGGCCTGCATTCGCAAGGGGTCCGGCGACGGCTCATGCCGGAAGCAATATCCGTGAACATCGAACAGGACGCCGGCTTGGCTCAAATCCCGGGGAAGCGTTTCGTACACCGGATGACAGGCCGCCGACACCAGGCAGGTCTCTCCGGGATGCAGCCACTGATCCCATTGCTGGCCAGCGGATCTCGCTGCCAGCAAAGCCCGGTGCTCGCTATCGGTGCCATCGAAGCTGTGCACCGTGCCGGTCAAGTTGGGAAACGACACGATGTAGTCGGTGCGTTCGAAGGACGCTCGCGGGTAGACGGGTGGAAACCGCACTTTCGTCGCGGTTGGCGGCGCTACCCGTGAGATGAGCGCATCCACTGCCTCGACGATGTCCTCGAAGGCCTCGGACCGCCCATAGAGACCCGGCACCGCGGTCGGTAGGAGGAGACCGGCGTCCACGAGTTCCGTTCGAAACGACTCGTACGCGGCGCCAACAACTTCCGTCGTCACGATAGGCCGCCTGCGACAACGGACAGCTGCGCCGAGTTGGCCATGATCCGATCGTTGTTCACCATCAATGACGCCCCGTAAGCATCGCGAAGCGACCTTCCGAGGCTGAATTCGGAATCCTCGCGATAGCCCGAGATTCCACAGATCAGGAGCGCTTTGGCGACAACGTCTACGACCAACTGCGACGCGGTCACCTTCAGGTTGTTCATGGCCAGCGAATATCCGATGTCACCGTCGCTGGCGCTGCCGGCAAACGCCCGCTCTTCGTACCGCCGCGCAGATCTGGTCACCAGATCGGCGAACTGCTGATGCAATGCAAACGCCTCGGCAAGGCGAAGCGCCGCCGGCGTTACTGTGCCCGGATCTTTGCGAGCCGCCCGCCGGGCAAAGCGCTGCGCCTTCTCCAGCGCACCCTCGGCGATACCGAGCCACACAGCGCTCCACAGACAGTGCGAGGCGGGCAACATCGTTTGTGCTGAGATGTTGGCGTAGGGGTCACCGATGACCATCTCGGCCGGGACATCCGCCGTCAGCTTGAATCCGGGGCTGCAGGTTCCCCGCAAGCCAAGGGTGTTCCACTCGCTCAGTTGAGTGAGGACTGTGTCCGTGCGCCGGCACACGACGAGCACCTGATCGGTAGGGGCGCTGTCTGGCGACCGTCTTGCAGTGACGAGAATGGCGTCCGAGTGCTCACCGTATGAGATGACTGGCGCGGTCTTGGCGAGAAAGACGCGGTCACCCGCTGGTTCCACCGCGCAACTGCTGGTGCGGATGTCTCCGCCGATGCCGATTTCGGTGGTAGCTGACGCAATCAACAGCCCCTTTGTGCCGATCTCTTGCAGGAAGCCCCGCACCGGTTCACCGCCATGCCGGACCAGCGACACAATCTGGGACTGGTGCATCGCAAAGATCATTGCCGTAGCCGCACAACGCTGTCCGAGCATCCTCGCGACATCGCACAGCTCCGACATGCTTGCGCTCGCCCCGCCGTCGCCAACTGGCAACGCCATCGCCAGCAGCCCGGCAGATCTCAGGGCATCGATCGCCTCGACCGGAAAGCGCGCCTGCCGATCGACATCGTCTGCGAACTGTGCGGCAATCTCATCGGCTATTTCACGTGCCTGCTGTTCGAGTGTCGGCGCGGTCGTCAGGGTCTCGCTCATTCGACACCCAACTCGGTAAGTGCCGCACGAATCGCGTCGATGCTGGCAAACGTGCTCTTTCGGAGCAATTGGTCGGGGAACTCGATGTCGAAGGACTCCTCGAGAGCGAGCATCACGGAAACGGAGGCTTGCGAGGACAATCCGGCTCGGTACAGATCCGCATCGGCAGCGAGCTCAGTCGCTGGCGTGAGCAATCGACCGTTCCGCTCGAGCACCTTGCGGATCATTTCCTCAGTCAAAGACATCTCAGTCGCCTCCACCGACGCCGTTGGATGCGTGCGCGGACACGACCGCGAACGCAATGGTTTCTTCGTGCGAAATAGATACGTCGAATGTGCTTAGCCGCTGCCGACGTGCGAGATCGGCCGCAGTGCGATACAACTCGACCTCGACGCCGCCCCACGGCGCGCGAAGTACTTCGATGTCCGTCCAGGACAGCGCTTCGGTTGCGTGGGGCCGGAGCACCTTTGCAACCGCCTCCTTAGCGGCGAATCGTGCCGCGAGGCGCGGGTACCGCGAAGCGCCGCGGCAGGACTCCAATTCACGAGCGGTGAAGACCCTGCGTATGAAAGCTTCGCCGAACCGGTCGACATCTGCTTGAAAATTGGCGACAACAACCACATCGCAGCCGACTCGATGCCCACATTCAACCAATGCCACCCCGTAATTTAAACTTCCGCTACATACGCATTGCAGAACATACAGTAGCCGAGCAATCGAAATTGCTGTCGAGCAATGAATTCACCCAGATTTTCACCCTCGCGCCGCTGCGTGAAAGCAATGAAAATACCTGAAAGTACTCCGTCTTTCTCGCCCTGGGTGCCGACGATTTCCCGCGCCGAAAGAAGCCGCACCGGTTAGTTTTCCGATCGAATGCGCTTGGGAGACTGGACATCCAGTTGTACAGGCCCGACTGCCGGCATCCCGGTGGCTGCGCACACGGCCACGCACGTGTCCCGATTTGCATCGAGGAACGTCCGCGATCAATTCTGCATCTTTGCCGCCGCCGCTTACTCCGAAAGCAATTGCAGTCTCTTTGCCTCCGCCACCGCATCTTCTCGACTTTGCACGCCGAGTTTTCGATAGAGATTTCGCAGCTGCGATTTCACGGTATTCACCGAAATATACAACAGCGTGGATATTTCCTTGGTGCTCATTCCCTCATCGAGCAGCCGCAGAATTTCCGCCTCGCGCGCTGTCAGACGGACGACCGGCAGGGAGCTCTGCGAAAAGACCGCGAGCCCGGCCGGGACTGCCGACGGCGCTTCGCCAGAAAGGGCACCAAGACGTTGCCGTTGGTCCGCGTCGATAAACACGAATGGCAAATAGCATCCAGAAGAAGCCGCCAGCGCGCACGCGACGCGCCACGATGTGACCGCCTCAGTGTCCTGACCGAAAGCCAGCTGAGCGGCAGCGACGATGAGCAAGGCATCGATCCGTACCCGCGGATACACGCTCGGCGACCAGGCGATCGCGCTGACCAATGTCAACGCCGCCTGCGGATTACCGGTCAGCAGTTCAGCCCGCGCCCGCGCCACCAGCAAGATCGGGTCACTCGCAGCGTTCACAGTCGCGACCCGCGCAAGTGCAGCGTTGGCCGATCCTGCCGCCAATTCGAGGTCCACCTGTACCGCCGTAATCAGCGAATAGCCCAACGAGTCCGGCGAATTGAAATGCGCATGCTCAGCAACCAGTCGCGCCTCCCAGCTCAACGCCTCGTGCACGTCGCCTCGCAGCAGCGACCACAGGCCGCGCACATAGGCGACGATGGCCCACCGCTCTTGATGATGGGCGGGCTCGCCCAACGCCTCGAGCAAGGAACCGGCCGCATGAACGTCGAAACGCTCGAGCTGCGCGATCACCTGTGCGCACTGCTCCGGCAGTCGAAAAGCATCCCCCAGATACCGCTGGGACGCGGCGCTTGACTGGCCGACTCCAGCCAATGACGGGACCGAATCATGTCACCTTGAAGTGCCCGCGCGAGCGCGACCGACCCAGCCGTGACCCGTCGCAGGTGACTCGCACCATTTTGAAATGCCTGCTGAAAGAGCAACGCCGCGTCATCGACGTCACCGGCCAGCAGCAGCGTACTGGCCAGTTGCTGGCGGAACAGCGCGATCCGTCGTTCGGCGCCGATGCCGTCGGCCGCCTCCATGGCGTCGAGGATTACCTCGAGGCGTCGTGCTGTCGCCGCGGCCTCCTGATACTGGCCGCGCCGTCGCAGCGCGATCGAGTACGCCACCCCGCGGGTAGCAAGTTTCATCGCCTCTGGTCCGCGGCCGATGTGGATCAACTCATCGGTGGATTCCGGGAATTCGACAGGCGGAGCAGAGACTTCCCCGAGACCAGTTAGCAGAGTGCGCGTGACCTGTACCAATGGAAACCGGCCGCGCTGGGCAGCCGGAAACGATTGCAGCACACGGTGCGCCTCGTCCAAATCATCTTCGATGACGCGAACCACGTTCGACTCGATAATTTCGCCTACGAGCTGCCAGTTTCCGGCATCCGCGGCATAGCGCATCGCCGAAGACGGATCACCCGCGGCGAGACGGCGTCGAGCCAGCTCATTGAGCAACTCGGTGCCCGAGCCGTTCGCGTCCCGCCGCGCGAGCGCAAGCAATCCAAATCGCAATCCGGCCGGGTACCGCAAAGCATCGTCGCGACGACGTCGCTCGAGCACGCCCAGCGCCTCAAGTGCGACCAGGGCGGGTTCCGGATCGGGGATGCCGAGCATTCGAGCGGTATCAGCGTCGACCGTGAGCGCCGGCGCGGTGGTCAGCACAAAATCTCGCCACTCGGCCATGTCTTCACCTGCCAGCGTTTCTTCCGCCAGGCGGACCAGCTGGCTCGAATACTCCGGTCGCACGATGCCGAGTTCATCGATCACCGGAAATCCGATTCGCTTTGCCGTCTGCACTGCCAGCATCGTCGGAGCAACCTCACCCAGAACGAATCGGCATAACCGCCCACACGCTGCGGGGGAAATGCCGACGCCAAACATTCGGTGCAGCTCCTCGGTTTCTGCACGCGTGAATCGCAGATCCTCGGCATCGACCTCCGAGTAATCGACCTGTAATAGCTGCGACCGCGTGAAAACGGGCACTCGCTTTTCGACCACGACAAAAACAAGCGGGCACTGTTGCAGAAGTTCGATGACCTGATCGGCGGCCACCGCATCGACGGCGTCGAGGTGTTCGGCAACCAACACCACGGGAACGTCCAACGCGCCGAGCGCATCGACAACCGCGGAAAACGGTGACTGACCGGTGCTGGCCTGGTGATCGCGGTCGATCTGTGCGAGCGCGGCCCGCCAGTACTCCTCGGCCGTGGTGTTGACCGGGGGCCGCGGCAACCATATTGCCCGGTCCCCGGTTTTTTCGAGCCACGACGTGATCAGCGCGGTCTTTCCTGATTGCCGAGGCCCGCGCACCAACGTCAACCGCGCGGGTGATCCAAGCTGACGGAACAGCCGGGGGCGCCGCATTATTGCGCCGGCCCGGTTTACCGGAGCCGTCGAATACTCGCTGTTCATTCACCCCCCTTGGTCCACAACTAGCAACCCCGAGAGGTGCCGCACACTACTCCCATCGCACCCGCTAACTGAAGTGTTAGCAATCAGTTAGCGAATTTATTGACTCAAAATGCAGCCGCAGGGCCCAAGGGTTTGTGATCATTGACAACGCGCCGGAGCTACACCGCCACTTGCGCATCCGCCCGGTAGCGCGCAACGCTAATTCACCCTGCTAATCACCCGGGATGAGGATTGCTCGTGACCGGATTCGGTCCATAAAATCAGCAAACGCTCAGCTATGCGTGGGTGCAATTCTGCGCAAACCGGATCGGACGGCACCTTGGCGGCACGCGGGATGCCCACGTTGTCAGGCGCAGCCATCCGGTCAACGCGCGTTCGGAAAGGGATGTGGTCAATCCGCGATGACAGATTTCACGGCACGGTTGAACCAATTGTTCGAGACCGTTCATCCACCGGGACGCAGACCACATACCAACGCGGAGGTCGCTGCCGCGCTCACGGCGGCCGGCCACCCAATCTCCAAGCCCTATTTGTCCCAGCTGCGCTCGGGCCAGCGGACCAACCCGTCGAAGGAGACGGTCCACGCGCTGGCGCGATTCTTCAAGGTCAAGCCCGACTACTTCTTCGATGACATCTATGCGAACCGGATCGAACGGGACCTGACGCTGCTCACCCAACTCGAGGGTTATTGGCTGCGCCAACTCAGCGTGCGTGCCTTCGATCTATCCGAAGAATCGCAAAACCTCTTGACGGCGCTGGCGGAAAAGCTGCGCTCCAGCGAAGGGCTTCCCGCGGTTCCGGCGGACGGCAGTTGAGAACCAAGCAACTCACGCAGTAGACCGGATGTCGCGGCCCAACGGGTCAACGCGGCGACGAGAATTTCCGGAGACGAATGTCTCCACGGATCCCTCGATTTCGATGCGATTGCCGCCGGCTCGCTTGGCGCGATACATCGCCGCGTCGGCACGGGCCAGAATCCGGTCGGCGACCTCACGGGTATCGGGCCCGCCCAGATAACCGACGAGTTGGATCATCGCGACACCAAGACTGGCGGTCACCGGCGGCACGTCGTCGGCCCGACAGATCGCCGCGCTGATGCGCTGTGCGAAGGCCGGCACATCAGCCGGCTGAATCTCGGCAATAACCACAAACTCTTCGCCACCAAGCCGACCCACCACCGTGTTGGCGCGAACCACCTCGCTGATCCGGGCTCCGGTGCGAATCAGCACGTCATCCCCGACCGCGTGCCCGTACAGGTCATTGATTTGCTTGAACTTGTCCAGATCGATCGATACCAGCGCCAGGTTTTGCACGAACCGGTCATCCGAGCGAGCGCTGACGATGCGCACGATCCCGGTCTCGATGCCGCGCCGATTGGCCAGCTTGGTCATCGGATCCAACATCGACTCCGCAGCGTCGGCCCTGATCATCCAGAACCCGAACGACACCAGCACCGGCACCACACCCACAGCAACCACGAAAACCAGGGTCTTTGCCGCCGCAAGAGCCAGATCGGAATCGATGAAAGCCATCCGATAGGCGATCACCCCGACGGCAGCAAACGACCAGACCAGATGCGCGACCAGCATTCGCGGGCTGTGGAACAAAATGACGTACGTTCCCGGAATCGCGAGCAGGCTGAGTCCGGCCATCGCGCTGATCGAGTTCGTATCCACGAGGCACGCTGCAACAATGGCGGCATCCGCGAAAACGACAAATGCGCGCGACAACCAGGCCGATGGCCATGGCCCGCAGAACCACCGCAGCATCCACAGCAGGCCGGCCGCCGAGACGGCGGTCGACACCGATCGGGCCAGAATGCCATGCGGTCCGGCGGGCGAGAATTGCGCAGCGACGGCGACGGCGACGATCAGGCCTGTGCACACCCCGATGAGGATTCGGACGATTATGCCGAGTGACCGGGTCTCCAGGTAGTTGCGAAACCAGGCCGGATCTATCGGTTCGGTCCACCACTGCCGGATCAGGGTCAGGACTGCGCGCACCATGACCCCCGTTTCCTACGGCTACCAACAATTCAGGTTATCCCCCACAAAAGGATATCGACGGCACAGCCAATTTCCGACCGCCGAATCGGTAAGCTCGCGACACCGCAAGAGCGGCCTGTGCGTGATTTTTCACCGCGGGCGGTGAAAAATCACGCACGGGCAGGACCGACTCCCACTGCAGGAGGTCGCTGGTGAGCCAGGTTGAGGTTGCGCCCCCGGTTGTCCGGGCGGATCAAGACGTCGCGCCGTCACGCACCCAAATGAACCTGGTGTTCAGCACGGTGATGCTCGGCATGCTGCTGGCCGCGCTGGATCAGACCATCGTCTCCACCGCGCTGCCGACCATCGTCGGCGACCTCGGCGGTGCCGGGCACATGAGCTGGGTGGTCACCGCCTACATGCTGGCCGAGACGGTCGCGACCGTGCTCGCCGGCAAGTTCGGCGACCTGTTCGGCCGCAAGCGGGTCTTCCAGGTTGCGGTGATCGTCTTCATCGTCGGGTCCTTCTTCTGCGGGCTAGCCACCGACATGCACACCCTCATCGCGGCCCGCGCGGTGCAGGGAATCGGCGGCGGCGCACTCACCGTCACCGCGACCGCGCTGATCGGCGAAGCGATCCCACTGCGCGAACGCGGCCGATACCAGGGCGCGCTCGGAGCGGTCTTCGGTGTGACCACCGTGATCGGACCGCTGTTGGGCGGGCTGTTCACCGACCACCTCTCGTGGCGCTGGGCGTTCTACGTGAACGTGCCCATTGCGATCGTGGTCGTCGTGATGGCGGCCAGCACCATCCCCGGCCTGCGTGGTACTTCGCGGCCGCGGATCGACTACCTCGGTGTCCTGTTCGTGGGCCTCGGCGCCACAGGCCTGACCCTGGCGACCGCGTGGGGCGGCACCGAATACCCCTGGGGCTCTACGACAATTGTCGGTCTGTTCGTGGGTTCGGTTGTGGCGCTGGCGATTTTCGTGCTCGTCGAGCTTCGCGCGGAGGAGCCCATCCTGCCGATGCGACTGTTCCGCAACCCAGTTTTTGCCATGGCCTCCGTGCTGAGCTTCATCGTCGGTTTCGCGATGCTCGGCTCCATCACCTTCCTGCCGACATTCCTGCAGTACGTCGGCGGCGCGTCTGCGACGGTGTCCGGAGTGCGCACGCTGCCCATGGTGCTCGGCCTGCTGCTGACCGCCGTGGCCAGCGGCAACGTCGTGGGCAAGACCGGCCGCTACCGCGAATTCCCCATCGTCGGTTCGGCTTTGATGGCCTTAGGGCTCTATCTGCTGTCGCGGATGGATCAGTTCACCTCGATTTGGCTGGAATCGCTCTACATGTTCGTGCTCGGCGCGGGAATCGGGCTGATTATGCAGATCCTTACGCTGATCGTGCAGAACACCGCCGACTTCCGAGACCTCGGTTCGGCCACATCCGGCGTCACATTCTTCCGTACCCTCGGTAGCTCGTTCGGCGCGAGCGTCATGGGCACCATCTACGCCAACCAACTCGATGACAAACTGCCCGCCGCATTATTGAGCGCGCGAGTGCCACCGAGTTCGGTCGCGACACCGCAAGGCGTGCAAGCGCTGCCGGATGCGGCACGGGCACCGATCGTCACCGCATACGCCGAGGCGTTGCATCACATGTTCCTGTTCGCCATCCCCGTAGCGATCGTGGGCTTTGTGTTGGCGCTGTTCCTGCCGCAAGTGAAGTTGCGTGGCACAGCAGCCGAAACGGCCCGGGCGCCGGGCGGTGGGTTCGCCATGCCCGAGGGATCGGACTCCGACACCCAGGTCGAGACCGTGATCGGCCGGATCTTGCGCAACGAGGCGGGCCAAGCCGGCGAGCAGATTCTCGCGCGGTCCGGAAGCGCGCTCGATGCCGCGGGCGCGTGGGGTCTCATGCAGGTGCACGTGCTCGGCGCTGTCTACGGTAGCGCCGTTGCGCAGTCCGATATCGAACGTCGCATCGGTATCCCGCCAGGCGTCCTGACGTCCTTCTTCGACGGCTTGGCCGCGGCCGGCTACCTCCGCCGCGCGGGCGGTCGACTGTCGTTGACCGATGCGGGAATCGATCAGGCACAAGCTATTTCGAACGCCTGGCGAGACTGGCTCCTCGATCGGCTGTCGGATTGGCTACCCGCCCACCCGGCCAGCATGGAGGACTCCCAACGCGTCGACGCCGCGCTGGAACGCATCGTCAACCGCGTCATTCGTGAAGAGCAAGACGACCGAGCTGCACTGGAACCCGCTGGTAGCCATGCAAAGTGATCAGGCTGCGAGGCGTCGGTTCGCCGTCCAGGCGTAGCCCGGGAAACCGTTCGAACAGACCCTGCAGGGCGAAGGTGCCCTCCATCCGGGCCAGGCTCGCGCCCAGGCAGGCATGCACCCCGCTGCCGAATGCCAAGTGGTCCTTGGCGTTTTTCCGGCCGACATCGAATTCGTCGGGATTGTCGAACACCCGCGGGTCCCGGTTCGCCTGACCCAGCCACAGCACAACCGTGCGCCGCGGGGGCAACGCGTGACCCGCCAATTCGACTGGCTCACAAGTGGTACGCGCAGTCCGCTGCACCGGGCTGTCGAATCGCAGCATCTCCTCAATAGCGTTGGGCCACAATTGCGGATCGTCACGGAGCCGGTCCAGCTGAGCACGGTGCCGACACAGCAGCACCGCTCCATTACCGATGAGGTTGACCGTGGTTTCGAAGCCAGCCCCGGCCAAAAGCATTGCGGTGGCGACAAGTTCATAATCGGTGAGGTCGCCGGACGTAACCAGATCGCTCAAGATATCGTCGCCGGGCGCGCGGCGAAGGTCGGCAATGTGCTCGGTGATGGACCGCTCGGCTTCGCGCAGGCCCGCGATTGCGGCCCGGTAGGCCGGCCAGGAGATCCCCGCGTCCAGCAGTGCTGCACCGGCGTTGCCCCAGCCGAGCAACTTGGGCCGCACATCCGCCGGGACACCGAGCATCTCGGCGATGATTGCCACGGGCAGCCGCGCAGCGAAATCCGCGATGAGGTCCGCGGCCGGTCGGGCGGCCAACTCGTCGAGCAGTTCGTTGGTCACCTGGCGCACGCGCTCGGAGAGCCTGGCTATCGCGCGCGGGGTGAAGGCGCGCGACACCGAGCGCCGCAGCCTCGTATGCTCAGGCGGATCGACCATGAGCATCGACGGTGGTTCGGCCGGGCTCGGCAACTGTAGATCAGCGGCACGCAGCAGGGCGCTGGCAGGCCACGGCAGGTTGAGCGCCTCTGGTGCCATGGTTCCGAACCGGTTGTCCCGCAGGACCGACCGACATACCTCATAGTCCACCGACACCCAGGCGCGCGGGGTCCGCACGAGCGGGCCCCGGGCCCGAAAGTCCGCCGCCAGATCGGGCAGTTGCGATGGCGGGAGCGTCCCCATCATGAACTGAGCGAACGGGTCTCCCCTACGCGCCCGGACCCGCAGATAACCGCGCACCAGTCCATGCTGGGCGCCCCATCGAAGCTGACTGCGCATCGCGTCTTCACCCCGGTTCGACGTGCCTGGTTACGGCCACGGTAGCCGCGGCGGGCGAGCGTGTGCATCACCCTGCGGGCGGAGGTTGCAGCTCCTACTGGAGTAGGACGGCTACTGCGTGCGGCCCATCAGTCGCTCGATCTCGCGACGGTCACGTTTTGTCGGCCGGCCGGCGCCTCGGTCACGAATCGGCATCGAGGCGGCAACTTCACGCGAGGGCGGCGGCGGGCTGTGATCGGTGTAGCACTGCACGGCGACCGCCGCTCCGACGCGCTTGAAAATCGGCTCTTCGACGGTGACGATGCGCTCGCGTCCATCGATACGAAGCCGTATTTGATCACCGCGATGGACCAGTTGCGCTGGCTTTGCTGGCGCACCGTTGACGCGGACGTGTCCGGCCCGGCACGCCTTCGCGGCGAGAGCCCGGGTCTTGAAAAGCCGAACCGCCCAAGTCCAGGCATCGACTCGGGCGGTGTCGGTACGTTCGGTCACGACCCCGGGAGTAACCGCAAAGCGGACTACGTAACGCGACGGGCGGCGTAGAAGGCCATCGAGTTCAGCGGCGCGTACTTCACCGGTTGCCCCGAGGTCGAGGCGTGCACGATCTGACCGTTGCCTGCGTAGAGCGCGGCGTGCCCGCCGCCATCGAAGATCACGATGTCGCCCGGCTCGAGGTCGGCCTTCGACACCGCCTGGCCGACCTGGGCCTGCGCGAACGAGGTCCGCGGCAACTGCACACCGGCCTGCCGGTAGGCCCATTGCACCAGGCCAGAGCAGTCGAAGACGTACGGACCGCTACCGCCCCAGACGTACTGGGCGCCGACCTTCGACTCGGCGGCCTGCAGCGCGCGCTCGCCGACGACGTTGGATTGGAAGTTTGGAACCGCAGGGATACCGGGTAGTCCGCTGGGCGGCGGGGGCAATTGCAGATCTGGAAGCTTGGGAAGGGACGGAAGCTGTGGGAGCGAGATCCCTGCAGGCGGCGGCGGGGCGGGCAGATCGGGAACGTTCACGTCGCCGAGCCCCGGGATGTTGATGGTGGCTGCCAAAGCTGGTGCACTAGGCAGGGCTACGGTTCCGGCCGTAACCGCGCCAGCGATGAGCGCGCCTCGGACCACTGGTCGCAAATTCGACTCGCGTTGCAGTCTGTGCTTTCCCACAGATTGACCTTTCCTTCTTCCTCCGTCTGTCCGCTGACCGAGTTAGCTGTCGGGTTCGGGCTCGGAAGCACAGCCCTACTCCTCGCACCCTAAAAACGGGCGCGAGGTGATTCACCCCAGGTGGGTTGGGTCCCCGGCTCAGCGCATCCGTCTGGTGCGCCGATTAAGCGGTTGCCTTGCGCTGCCGCAACAGCGTCGGTACGACAATTTCATTGCAAGGTCACGGAAAGGTTACGCACAGCACACCCCGTTGTCTACCCAGCCCCGTGGCGAGTCGCCGATCGGGGGATGCTATGGGCGTCGTTTCGGAGCTATTCCGGGGTGCTCGGCCACCCACTTTTGACCGGATGCTTGCTGATTATCGAGACCCGATTGAAAGCATTGATGGCGATAGCGGCCCACGCGAGGACCGATATTTCGTCGGGGCTCAGGTGTCGGGCAGCCGCCGCGTACTCGGCGTCGCTCAGGTGCGTGTCGGTCACCCGGGTCACTGCCTCAGCAAGGGCCAAGGCAGCGCGCTCCTTGTCGTCGAACAGGTCCGACTCCTCCCAGACCGGCAGCACCGCCAACCGCTGCGAAGTGTCGCCAGCCTCGAGGAGGAGACGGCTGTGCAGGTTCAGGCAGAACAGACAGCGGTTGAGTTGGGAAACTCGGACGTTGACCAACTCCATCGTCTTCCGCGGCAAACCCACCGACTCGGCGGCGGCACGTACCTCCTGTGCCATCGAGCTGAGCGCCTTGAACACGACGGGGGTCTGCTTGTCGATGAAGACGCGACCGGACACGGTTACCTCCCACGGCTGACTTCGATCCAGCTTCGGGTGTTGGGAGCCCCGAGCCGGTAGGGCGATGTTATGTTCCTCCCAGCAAAAGCAGGGGACTTCTCTTTAGGTCCGATTATTTGGCCCGAATAGCCGGCGCACCCGCGTCCAAACTCGCATGCTGGGCGCGCCGCAACTGGAGGACCGGTGTCGAAACGACTGGCGGCTGCGATTTCTGCGCTCGTTTTCGGGGCGGGTGTGGCTGCGTATGCCGCCGAACCGCACGCACGGGCGGATGCGAACGCACCAACGCCGGTCGGGGCGGCCCCGTGCAGCACCGAACCTTCTCCGACGCATGCGCCGCTGATCGGCACAACACAAGAGGTCATAGTTCCCTATCCCGCGGTCACCGTCGTGCCTTATCCAGTCCCGGCCACGCCGAACCCGACGCGGATCGCGAACCCGACGCTGCCCGCCAACCCGTGCGACGATCCGTGCCCTGATCTGACCGACGAGCCGGCCCAATCGGGCGGGCTGTCGAGCGATCTGCCGAAATTTATCCTCAGCCCCAAGCCGTTTTGGTTCGGCATTCCGGTGCCCAACCCGGACCCGCCGAAGCTGCCGCCGCCACCGGCCCAGGCGCAACCGCCGCGTGATCCGGCGCCCGTGGCGGCCGCCCCGGCGACACCGCACGTCAGTCCGGCCACCGAGGTGGCCAAGGAAACCGGCGCCCACTCGATCAATCGCACCGACAAACGTTGGCAGGTCAACGGAACCGACCTGGGCATCATGTGGCAAAGCGCGCCGGGCGAGGTAGCCGTCGCCTTCGGCGACACCGTCGGCAAGGGCTTCCACCCGCCCGGTGGATTCGGGGAGGACTGGCGCAGCAACGTTCTCGCCTTCAGCACCGACAAAAACCTTTCCGACGGCATGACTTTCGACCGAATGGTGCAAGACAGTCGCTGCCATGCCGCCGAGCTGCTCGGCAGCCGCAAGCTGGACAACATCGAAATAACGACCATTCCGACTTCGGGTTTCGCGATCGGCAATCGGCAGTACATGAGCTACATGTCGATTCGCACCTGGAACAGCATCCCCGGCACCTTCTATACCAACCACGGCGGCATCGCCTACTCCGACGACCACGGCCAGACCTGGGTCAAGGATCCGTATGCACAGTGGGACAACATCTTCGGCGTCACCAAGTTCCAGGTGGCAGCGATGGTGCCCCACGGTGATTACGTCTACATGTTCGGCACGCCCAACACTCGACTCGGCGACGTCGGGGTCGCCCGAGTGCCAAAGGACCAGGTGCTCAACAAGTCTGCCTACCAATACTGGGAAAACGGCGCCTGGACACCAGTGGGCGGGTACACCGAGGCCAGCACCATCGTGCACGGCCCTGCCGGTGAGCTCTCGGTGCGTTACGACAGCGACCGCAACATGTGGCAGATGAGCTACCTCGACACTGCCAAGGCCGCAATCGTGCTGCGTGAGGCGAATTCGCCGCAGGGCGCCTGGTCCGGCGAAGCGCCGATGGTCAGTGCGATGCAGTACCCGGAGCTGTACGGCGGCTTCATCCACCCGTGGTCACACGGCCGGGACCTCTATTTCACGATGAGCACCTGGTCCGACTACAACGTCTACCTGATGCACGCCACTGTGAACTGAGGGCTTTGAGGGCTACTGCCCGGTCGGCACCCAGTTGCCGTGAAAGCCGGCCGGGATCCGGTGCGGGATGCCAATAGTGGCAACAGTTTCCAGGGTAGCGGCGTCGAGAATGGTCAGGTCGCTGCGATCGGTGGTGGCGTCGTAGACGTAACCCATCAGCACGCCCTCGTCTTCGGCGGCGTCCGCGGACGCCGGATGAAACACGAACTCCCCCAGCTGCTTTCCCTTACCCAAACCACGGGTTCGGGTGGTTCCGGCGACCAGGTCGTGCTTGAGCAGGACATCGGTGGCCCCCGCCTGCGGGCCGACCGCCGGTGCATACCCGAAGCGGTGCCGCTTACCCACCAGCCGCTCGTCCACGCGCGGAAACTCTTGTCCGCGATCATCGATCCGCGACTCGCGCACCTTGCCGTCTGCCAGGTCGATCGTCCAGCGGTCCAGTGTGGGCGTTCCCTCGTCGGGGCCGCGTAATTCGGTGTCGAACATCTTCGGGTGCCGGACGACGTCGAGCACGATTGTGTCGCCCTCGTCGTAGGCGTTCATCGGATGGAAGACGTAGCACGGCTCGACGTCGAACCAGCGCACGTCGTCATTCCCACCGTCCCTTGGCATTACGCCGACACGCGCCGGGTAGTGGGGGTTCCAGCGGTAGGGCATGCGCCGGTCGCTGGGATCGCGCGGCAGTCGTGCGGCGATCGGGTCCGGTATGCGGACGCGTCCGAGCAACGCGGACATCACCAACCGCGCCGGCGTGCGCATCGCCCGTGGCACGTTCATCGGAACGGCCTGGCGAGCGTCGAAGGTGACCGGGAGGTCGTAGAAGACAACATGCTTTTCGGTGAGGGAAAAGTCGTGCATCATCGGACTGCCGGTGACATCGACGTCCACTGTCCGCCGGGCCCGGCCGTCGGTGCCGATTACGGAGTACTGCACCGACTTACCGCGATTGAAGGCGTACGAAACCGCATGCAGCTCGCCGGTTTCCGGATCGCGCTTCGGATGCGCCGTGTAGCCACCGTGCAGTGTTCCGTCGAAGTCACAGCTGCCGACGGTGTCGAGTTCGTCGGTGAGTTCGTACGGCGTGGCCCCGCCCTCGATGATGGCAAATGTCCTGCCAGCATGGCCGATGACGTTCGTGTTCGCCGCGAACGACAATGGCCCGGCATTGGCCCGGTCCGGCCTCGGCGGTTCACCGAGCGCCGCGCAGACCCCTGGACTGCGCACCCACCGGTTGCGGTACCACTCGGCCTTACCGTCGCGAATGCGAACGCCATGGACCATGCCGTCGCCGAGGAACCAGTGGTACAGGTCGGGATCGATTTCACCCACCGGGTTGGGTCCGTTGCGGAGGTAGCGTCCGTCGAGATAGTCGGGAATGGCGCCGGTGACCTCGAGATCGGTGAGCGTGAATTCCTCGTGGATCGGCGCGAAACCGCCTTGCAGATAGGGATTGAGCATCAGGACCTCCATGCATAACACGGTTATATGCTAGGTATAACATGGTTATGTGTGGATGGCAATGACAAGACGACAGTGAAAAGGACATGGCGACAAACCCGACGGCCCGGGAGCGACTAGTCGAGGCCGGCCTACGACTGCTCGAGGAGGACGGGCCGGAGGCGCTGCAGGCCCGCAAGGTCGCGGCGGCAACCGGACTTTCCACCATGGCCGTGTACACGCACTTCGGCGGGATGACGGGCCTGCTCGCCGCGATCGCCGCGGAGGCTTTCGCCAGATTCACCGACTGCCTGGCCGAGGTCGCGCACACCGGCGATCCGGTTGCCGACCTACTCGCCACCGGTTACGCCTACCGCCGTTACGCCCTGGCCAACCCGAACCGATACCGGTTGATGTTCGGGCTCGCCTCGCCGCAGATCTTCGAGTCACAGCGCGCCGATATAACGACCACCGGCAGTCCGAGCAGCGAACATCCCCGCGAGCCCTCGTTTGAGGTGCTGCTCGACGTGGTACGTCGGATGATGGCCGAGGGCCGCATTCGGCCCGACAACGAATACATCGTTGCCGGGCGGTTCTGGAGCGTCATGCACGGGTCCGCGCTGCTGGAAATGGCTGGCTTCTTTGGGCATTCCGACCACGGTCTGACTCAGATCGTCGGACCGCTCACCCTCGATCTGCTTGTCGGCATGGGCGACGACCGCGAACGGGCACTCAAATCGATGCGTCGAGTGCGCAATTCATTGACAGCCGAGTGAATCCGGCCCTTTACTGTGTATTTAGGCTGAAAATACTTGGGAATCGGGGACTCACATGTATTCGCACGGCGCATGAAAACGCTCGGGATCGTCGGCCTCGTTGTCGCGGCAATCTGTGTGTATCTCTCGACGGTCGCACTGTACGCGTTCAACGTCAGTTCGGAAATCACGGCAACAGACGACGTCACCACATCGCAGACGCGGGTGCGGATCGAGGTCCAGGGGATCGAACCGAACTACCAGGTGCTCAATACCAATCTGACGCTGTTTCCCGCCGCCGCACTGCTGAATCCGGCAGACGGCACGCTGCAGCAAGACGTCACGGCAATTGTCACCTCGGGCACCACGCCAATCCGGCGCACCTTCAGTCGCGGCATCACGCCGGGCACTGTGACCGTGCCGCTCACGCTCAGCGGCAACCTCGAGCAATGGCCCTTCGACAGCTACCACACCGGCACCATCTCCGCCGGGTTGCTCATCGGCGGCGCACCGCAACCGATCAAATTGGAACAGACCCAGATAGTCGGCAACATTCCCGGCTGGAGCGTGGACGTGAAGAAGACCGGACAGCACCACGCGCTGGCGATGGAATCGTTGACCCTGCACCGTTCCGAGGCGACCATCGCGCTCTCGGCTGTCGTGGTTGCCGTGCTGTTAGTTATCGCCACACTGGGGATGGTGGTGGCCATTCAGACCCTGCGAGGAAAGCGAAAGTTCCAGCCCCCCATGACGACTTGGTACGCGGCCATGCTTTTCGCGGTCGTGCCGCTGCGCAACGCATTGCCTGGGTCGCCGCCCTTTGGCAGCTGGATCGACATCGTCATCGTGCTCTGGGTCATTGCCTCACTGGTCATAGCAATGCTCATCTACATCGTCTGTTGGTGGCGGCACCTGCGTCTGGATCCGCCCGCACCCGCGCCCAAACCGGCACAACCGGCACAGTTATGAATTCTTTTGGGCTCTAGCCCATTTCTTATAGATCTTGATACTTGCCAAGACCTTCCACTGGGCAGGGCCGTTGCGTACCATCGAGATATCCCTGCTGCACTCGGTTCAAAGGGGTCGATGTGAGCGGCATTCGTTCAAGAGGTAACCGCGCAAAAGGCATTCGCGCAAAAGGCGTGGGCATTGATCTCGGCACCGCCAATACAGTGGTCGGCACCGTTGACGACGGCATCGTCCTCAACGAGCCGTCGGTCATGTTGGTGCGAGATAAGGACCCCACCAAGGCGGTAGCCATCGGCAAGGCCGCGCGTGACATCGTGGGTCGAACGCCGATCGGAATCAGCGCCGTGCGCCCAATGCGCGACGGCGTGATCGTAGACCTGGAGTCCGCCCAGGCCTTTGTCTCCGCAGTGGTGAAACGCGTTGCGCCACGGCGCTGGTACGGCCTGCGACCCAAGGGCGTCATTGCGGTGCCGGCCGGCGCCACCCCGCTGGAACGGCGCGCGCTGATCGAGGTCGGGCACGAGGCCGGACTGCGCAAAGTGGGGCTGATACCGGAACCGGTCGCCGGGGCCCTCGGCTGCGGCATCAATCCGATGGAGTCGCGTGCCCACTTGATTGTCGACATCGGCGGCGGCACTTCGGAAGTCACGGCGCTGTGCTTCGGCGGAATACTGTCGCACCGCAGCTGCCGCCTGGCCGGCGACGAGTTGACCGACGCGCTGTATCAATACCTGCGCACCGAGCACAAGATTGTCGTCGGCGAACTCACGGCCGAACGGGCGAAGGTCGGTTCGCCGGGAACCACGGAGGGCCACTCGCTGGTGGTCGAAGGCCGTGACGCGGTGACCGGTCGGGCTCGACTGGTAACGCTGGATACCGATGAAATTGTGGATGCCTTGCGGCCGACCACCACGGCGATCGTGCAGACACTCACCGCGTGCCTGGAAGACCTTCCAGCGCAAGCAATTGGCGATGTCATGGCCGAGGGTCTGCTCGTCGTTGGCGGCGGCTCGATGCTGCGCGGCGTGAGTCAACTCCTCGAGGACGCGTTCGGCCTTCCGGTCAAGACGGCCGACCGGCCACTCACGTGCGTCGCCGAAGGTGCCACCGCATGCCTGTCCCACCCAGAGGTCGTGGCGGCCTACAGCAACTGATTCAGCGGCTCGGCGGGGCCGGTGGCCGGGCGAAGTAACGCTCCATCAGCTTGACGATGATGGGTCCCGCCGACGTGGAACCGCCGCCGCCGCGAACATAGGCGGTGACCACGATGTCCGGCGCTCCGTACGGAGCTACCGCGGTGAACCATGCGTCCAGGTGTTGACCTGGGGCCGAAGGATCTTCGGCAGTTCCGGTCTTGGATCCGGCGGGCACGCGCAACGTTGCCAGCTGTCCACCGGTTCCTGCCGAGGCAGACAATCGCATGCCCTCCCTGACGGGGCCGAGCTTGTCGGCGAAGGGCAGCGGCTGCGGCGGTGCGGTCGGGATATCGATCGTATCCGTGGCGTTGCCGTACGACGCGGCGAGTTGCGGCGTCACCATAGCGCCCGTGGCGACCCCAGAAGTCCAGCGCGCCACCTGAATTGGCGTGGTCGCCACTGCGCCCTGGCCGATGCCCATGATCACCGTCGAGCCCGGATACCAGGTGGCGCCAATGTCGGCGATATTCTCCGGCGTGCCCAGGAAGCCCGAGATCTCGCCCGGCAAGTCGATGCCCGACGGCTCGCCCACGCCAAGTTGATGTGCCACCGCGGCAATGCGCTCCGGACCGAGCATCAACGCCAACTTGTAGAAGTAGACGTTGTCGGACCACTGGATGGCCTGCATGAGATTGTGCGGGCCCATCGCTTCCCAATTTCGGTACGTCTGCCCGCCGTAGGTGAATGCCGCGCCGGTCGGCACCACCGCGTCAGGTGAGAGCACCCCGTACTCGGCGTTCGCGGCGGCCATCACCAGCTTGAACGTCGATCCCGGCGGCGACGCCGTCTGCGTGTCGTGGTTCAGCATGGCTCCCGGCGTGTTGCTTTGCGCCGCGAGCGCAACGAGGTCCGGGGGCGGGCCGTAAACGTTGTTGTCGAAGCCGGGCACGCTGGCCAGTGCGAGCACGGCACCGGTCCGCACGTCCATCACCACCGCGCCGCCCATGTCGCCGCCGCTCGAGTGCACGACATCGGCGACTACTTGGTCGGCCAACTGCTGCAGTCCGAGGTCGAGATGCAGGCGCAAGTCGTATCCGCGAATCGGATCGACCCGTTCGGCGGCGCCCCGCGGGTGCCCCGCCGGATCGACGTAGACGCACTGCTTGCCGTCGATACCGCGCAGCAAAGCGTCGTACTGGCGCTCGAGACCGGCCTTGCCGACCCGCGATCCAAGCGCCAGGTTGGGCCACCGCTGCATGTCGCCGCGGTCCGCGACGCCGACGTAGCCGAGCACCGGGCCGAGCGCCGACCCTTGCGGGTAAAACCGCCGACCGGTGGGCACGACGAGCACGCCGGGTAAATGCGCGTCGATGATGCCGCGCGCCTGATCAGCATCGACCCGACCCAGGATGGCATTGATCTCGCCACCGCTGTCGTGCAGCCGCTTGCTCAGCTCATCAGTCGGAATTCGCAGGAGCCCAGCCAATTTCGCGTCGGTTGCCGAGTCGGCGGCGTCGAACATCCCCGCAACCGCGGAGACCGAATACTCGGGCACATTGACCGCCAGCGGCACCCCCTGGTCGTCGAGGATCTGCCCACGCTCGGCGGGAAGCCGGATACATCGGGTCATCTGCTCCAAGCCCATGGCGCGCAGCTTCGCCCCACGCGAATCCTGAAGCTGCCAGGCGAATACGGACATGGCGAGCAGCGATGCCGTGACGGCCAGCGCGCCCACCGATACTCCGCGCGGCAACCGGCGTCGCTTCCGCGGCGGCGCCCACAGCGGTAACTCGACTCCGTCCCGCCGCACGGCTAGGACCAGACCAAGCGCGACCAGGTGCATCACCGCGGTCGTCCCGCCGTAACTGAACAACGGGATCGGCTGGCCGGTATGCGGAATCAGCGACAGGTTGACGCCGATCGACACCGTTGCTTCCAGACCGAACAGCGCTCCCACACCCGCGGCAATCAGCGCCGTCCCGCGAGTTCGCGCCATGCGGGCCGCGACGACACACCGCCAGACGATAATCAAGATGGCGGCGACAACGGCGAGCCCGGCAAAGAGACCCCAGCCATAGATCAGGCTGGCGAAGGCCAGATCATGCTCGGGCTCGGGGACGTAGCTCCCCCGCAGCCGATACGTCGGATCACCGGCCATCCCCCACAGCCCACCGCTACCGATGGCTATATTCGCCTGCAGCGCAGCCCATCCCGATCCGCTCTGGTCGGACTTATTGGACAGGAAGACGTGCAGCCTGTCGAGCTGATAGGGCCGCAATACCAGGACGGCCAGCGGTAGCGCGGCGATCGCAGCGGCGAACAAGGGTGCCAGCGGAAGCAGCGGCACCCGCGCCAGGATCAACATGAGTGCCGCAACGGCCGCCAGCAGAATGGCGGTGGACAAATTCGGTTGCAGCAGAACGAGAATGACCGGCACGGCCGCTATGGACAACGCGATCGCGAGCCTGCTCAACGTGTAGCCGCCGGCCAGCACGTTGGCCAGCGCCAGAATGAGCGCGAGCTCGGCCAGGTCAGAGGGCTGAATGGTGAACGCCCCCAAGTCCAGCCAGCGCTGGGCGCCCTTGGCCGCCACGCCGATGACCGGGACAGCGAGCAGCAACACAGTCGACACCCCGAGAAGCACCCAGCCGAACCTGCGGATGTCACTGATACGCAAGCGGGACAGCGCGAGCATCACCACGATGCCCAGACCGGCGAAGCAGGCCTGCCGCGTGGCGTAGCTGAACATGCCCAGCGCGACCATGTTCAGCACACCGAGAATGACCAGGACTATCGCGGCGACGACGATCCAGGGATCGAATTCTCTTTTGTGTGTCAACGTCATTGGTGGGTCACCGTGTCTCAGCAAGCCACATTGGGTCCGGGGACTAACAATGGCGCGGATGCGGCTGCGGCCGGGTTCCCGGTCACGGCCACGACCGCGAACGCCTTACCCGGCGGCATCGCCACCCTGGTGACGCCGTATATCTGCGGGGCTCCCGCCGGCACCGGCACGGTTAACCGACCCACCGTCATGACCGCCTTCGAGCACTGGTCGTAAGCGCGCAATTCCCAACTCACCGGGCGTTGCTTGGGCGCCGGATCAATCTTGACGTCCACGCGAATCGTGCACGGTTGGCCGGGAGCGCAGGGGCCGTCGGCCAAGGTGGCTGACACCGCATTGATAGGCCCAGCGCTAGCCGGTGCCGGACTCGGCGCGCTCGGTCCCTGAGTGGGTGGTTCCGGCGGCGGCGACACCGGACTCAGCTGGTTCGAGATGGGTTCCGTCGGCGCGATAACCGCCTGCCAGCCCCGCTTGAGCTGCGCGAATACTCGCGGTGCCGCAACGGCTGCCCCGATCAGCACCACAATCACGGCCACGACGAGGATCCGCCGCCGCATCGATGCCAGCCGCCGCCTGCGATGCCACGGGTTCGTGCGCGGCAGCGGCCAATCCGCGGGCGTGAGAGAGTCCGCGCTCGCGTGCACCTCGATGGGCAACTGTGGCTCGTCGAGTTCGGTAGTGGCTGGGCTGTCGCCGGTGATCACGGCGACAAGTTCGCCGATTTCCGTGCGGGTGCCACGAACCCGGTCGTGATCGCTCGCGTCCAGGATTGGACCGATCGACTGCCGCACCCTGCGGGAGAGATCCGGCAGATCCGTTGGTTCGACAAGGGATTCGTCGAGTTTGTCGAGGTGTGCGGCAGCCTGAGCGTCGTGTGATCCGACCGCTAGTCGGGCGTTGTCGGCAATCAACCGCACAATTCTGGCCGCGTCGTCGACATTGAGCCACGGGGTCTCGCCACCGATATTGTCGACCGTCAATTCACCGGTAGACGAAACCATCACGGCGCGGTCCCGCAGCCGGACCGGAAAGCGTCCGCGCTGCTGGGCATCCGTTAGCCGATCGAGCAGGTCGCTGATCAGCAGTGCCGCCTGCGCGGGCGTCAGCGTCGCGATGGCGAGCAATTGACGCAACGGAACTCGATCGCCGGCGGAGTCGCGACGCTCCGGTTCGCCTTGCGGACGAACCAGCGCATGACTCTTCGGCGAACGCACTACGACCGGATCCATCATTTCGCATCCCCGAATGACACCGCCGCTACGCCTAATTCCATCTAACACGTGTCGGCGCCGCTGCGGAACTCGTCTTGATCACTGAAAGATCGCGGAGTGATAACGGCCGGGCAAACAGGCCCGGCCGCGGACAAGCTCAAGCCCGATGAGGTTCGCGACATGCCCGTAGAGATTCCGCGCAACTGCGCCGACGAAACTTCGCGCGGCCGACGGAATCCCGTCTATCACGCGAACTTTCGTTCGCACAGTAGCGGCGGTTCGATGCCGGCCCAAGATAACAATTGCTAGCGGCATCTAGGACACGCCCTAGATGACCCGAGATTTTCCAATTGGCCCAGCTACCTTCGACTCCCATGGATCCAGTGCGCAATCCGTACGCCCCGGGCGCCGGTCAGCGTCCGCCGGAACTTGCCGGACGTGACAGGCAGTTGAATGCGTTCGACGTGGTGCTCGAGCGCATCGCGCGCAGTCGTCCCGAGCGCAGCGTCATGCTGACCGGTCTGCGTGGTGTCGGCAAAACCGTTCTGCTGAATCAGCTTCGTTCCGCGGCGATTTCGCGCGGATGGGGTACCGGAAAGATCGAGGCCCGCCCGGACCAGGAGCTGCGCCGGCCGCTGGCTTCGGCGCTGCACATGGCGGTGCGGGCCATCGCCTCGGCGCACCGCAATCCGGAACGGGTCGACGACTTCCTCGGAATTCTCAAGGCCTTCGCACTGCGCGCGACCGCGGACAAGGGTATGCGGGAGCGCTGGCAACCGGGCATCGACGTGCCCGCGGTGGCCGGGCGGGCCGACTCGGGCGACATCGAGATCGACCTGGTCGAACTGTTGCTCGAGGCATCGTCGCTGGCGCGCGACGTAGGCGTCGGGATGGCGATCTTCATAGACGAGATGCAGGACCTCGGACCCGCCGACGTGTCGGCCATCTGCGGTGCCTGCCACGAGCTGAGCCAGGACGCCGCGCCGCTGATCGTCGTCGGTGCCGGTCTGCCGCACCTACCGGCCGTGCTGTCCGCGTCGAAGAGTTACTCGGAGCGCCTGTTCAGCTATCACCGCATCGACCGACTGGATCGTGAGGCTGCCGATCTCGCGCTCATCGCACCGGCCGAGCGGGAAGACGTGAAGTTCACGGACGACGCCCTGGATGCGCTGTACGCCAAGGCCGACGGCTACCCCTACTTCGTGCAGGCCTACGGCAAGGCGACCTGGGACCTCGCCGCGCAGAGCCCGATCACGTGCGAAGACGTCTACGTCGCCGCGCCCACGGCCGAAGAGGAACTCGCCGTCGGGTTCTTCGGTTCACGGTACGAGCGGGCCACCCCGGCCGAGCGCGAATACATGCGGGCAATGGCCGATCTGTCCGGCGACGACGGGCCTGTGGCAACCAGCGCGGTGGCCGCCGAACTCGGCCGCAAACCGGCGTCGCTGTCCCCCGCCCGCGACGGGCTCATCAAGAAGGGGCTCATCTATTCGGCCGAGCGCGGGACCATCGGGTTCACGGTCCCGCACTTCGGTCGGTATCTGCGCTCGCAGGCTGACTGAGGCTGCTGCGTCCCCCGCCGGCTAGCCCGCCACGGTCAGGTAGATCAGCGCCCCGTTCAGCAGGATGATCAGCCCGGCGACCAGCCACGCCAGCGCGCTGGTGACGCGGTGGTTGACGTCGGCGCCCATGAAGATCCGGTCGCTGGTCAACCGAACCAGTGGCACCAGCGCGAATGGAATCCCGAACGAAAGCACGACTTGGGAGACCACAAGTGCCCGCGTCGGGTCGACGCCCAGCCCCAGAATCGCGATGGCCGGAACCAGCGTGATCAACCGTCGCAGCAGCAGCGGAATGCGCTGACCCAGCAGACCCTGCATGATCATCGCGCCCGCATACGCGCCCACCGATGTGGAGGCGAATCCGGAGGCCAACAGGCCCAGGGCGAACAACAGCGCGACCACCGAACCCAGGCTGGCGCCCACCGCAGCGTGCGCGCCCTCGATCGAGGTGATCCCTTGCCCGCGCAGTGTGTTGGCCGCTAGCAGCAGCATCGCCAGGTTGACCGCTCCGGCCAGCAGCATCGCCAGCATGACGTCGAGCCGGGTGGCCCGCAGCAGGCGTCGCCGCGGCGCGCCAGCTTCGGGGTGTCCGTGCCGGTCCCGGGCGAGCCCGGAATGCAGGTACACGGCATGCGGCATCACGGTTGCGCCCAGCATGGCCGCCGCGAGCAGCACGCTTTCGGCGCCGTGAAACCGCGGGATCAACCCGCCGATGGTGTGGGGTACGGACGGCGGATCAACGAACACGCTGGCCAGGAAGCCGACAGCGATCACGCCGAGCAGTCCGGTGATCGCCCGCTCGAACTGGCGTTGGCCGCGACGGTCCTGCACGAGCAGTAACGCCATCGAGACGGCGCCGGTGATGAGCCCGCCGATCAGCATGGGCAGGTCGAACAGCAGATACAACGCGATCGCGCCGCCCACCACTTCGGCAAGGTCGGTGGCCATGGCGACGAGTTCGGCCTGACCCCAGTACGCGAGGCGGGTGCCGCGCCCGGTTCGGGTCCGGACCGCCTCTGGGAGCGTCATCCCGGTGACCAGCCCAAGCTTGGCGGATAGGTACTGAACTAGGCCCGCCATGACATTGGCGACCACGATCACCCAGACCAGCAGGTAGCCGAACTGAGCGCCCGCGCTGACGTTCGATGCCACGTTTCCGGGGTCAACATAGGCGACGGCGGCGACGAAGGCCGGCCCAAGCAGTACAGAACCCGTCCGAACCCGGTTTATCGCCGGTCGAACTGCGGTACTCACAGCCATCTTCCGCCTCCCGTTTACTTAGATTACGGGATACCAAACAAAATTGTTAGGCCGACACATGTCTCGACAGGCTGAGTGCACACTCGTACACTCACCGACATGCGGGAACAGAACTTGCGCAGGTCCGAGACGCGGGCCATGGCCAAGCTAGCCTTGGAGGAGCTCGCCGGGTCTGTAGACGGAATAGCGAAGGTCCACCACGCGGTGTCCGGCCGGGTATTCACCGGGCTCCGATTCGCCGGTCTCGGCAAAGCCACCAAACCGGTGCAGACCACGCACGACATCATTTCCACCGGCATCTACCGGGCCGTCGGCGTCACCGCTCGCACAATGGGTGAGGCAGCCGGCCGAACGGTCGACGTGCCGCTCGAGGTCGCGCCGTCGGAGACGGTTCGCGGCGCGGCGCTGCTGGGCGTGCTGCAGGGCCTGCGCGGCGATGCGCTCGACGCCGAAGGTTCGATGCTCGCCAGCCCAATGACCGTGCGACACAACGGCGCTGCGGTCGCCATCGAAAAGACCGCGCTGGCCGCCACGTATCCGAACGCGACGGGCCGGATCGTCATCTTCCTGCACGGCCTCATGGAAACCGAACACGCCTGGCGCATCGGCGGGCGGCCCAGCTACGCCGAACGGCTGCCGGGCGACATCGGAGCGACGTGCGTACAGATCCGGTACAACAGCGGCCGCCATATTTCGCACAATGGCGCCGAGCTCGCCGACCTGCTGACCAAGCTCGTTCGCGAATGGCCGGTCGACGTGGAAAGCCTTGCGCTGGTTGGACATTCCATGGGCGGGCTGGTGGTGCGCAGCGCTTGCTATCGGGCGAGCGGTGAACGGCAACCGTGGGTACGCAAGGTCACCCACGTCGTTTCGCTCGGTTCGCCGCATACCGGCGCGCCGCTCGAGCGAATCGTGCACTACGGCAGCGCCGCGCTGGTGCGGCTACCCGAGACGCGCCCCTTCGGCCGATTGCTACGCCGGCGCAGCGCGGGCATTCGCGACCTGCGCCAGGGTTCGCTTGTCGACGCCGACTGGACAGATCTGGACATCGACTCGCTGCGTCGGGTGGCCACTCAGGAGGTGCCGCTGCTCGACGGGGCGCTGCACTTCTTCGTCACTGCCTGTATCGCACGCAGCCCACGGAACCCGCTGGGTCGACTCATCGGCGACGGCCTCGTCATGGTGCCGAGCGCATCCGGTCGCAGCCGCTCCCGACGCATCGGCTTCCGAGATGAAGACGGCATGCATCTGCCGGGCGCCAATCACTTCACGCTGCTCAACAATGAGGCCGTCTACGACCAGCTCGTGCGCTGGTTGCAGACCTCGCCAGCCAAGGAGCTAACGGCTTGATTGGACTCTCTATCGCAATCTTGCCTCTTTCGTAGAGTTCGGTAGAGAGCTGAATAACCGGTCGCCGCGCTCGGGTGCAGTAGAAAGAGGCGATGGGCACAAATAAGGCGACCCTCGAAATCGACGGACTACACAAGCGATTCGGCGACGTCATCGCGTTGCGAGGAATGACGTTCGACATCCGGCCCGGTGAACTGTTCGGATTCGTCGGCAGCAACGGCGCCGGCAAGACGACGACCATGCGCATCGCACTCGGTGTGCTCGCCGCGGACGCCGGCGATGTGCGGTTCAACGGCAGACCCATCGGCCTGCAGGTCCGTAGGCGCATCGGCTACATGCCGGAAGAGCGCGGCCTCTACCCCCGTATGAAGGTGGGCGAGCAGCTCACGTACTTCGCTCGCATTCACGGGCTTTCGGCTACCCAAGCGCGCGACGCGGTGGCGCGATGGACCGAGCGGCTCGGGGTGGCCGGCCGTCGCGACGACGAACTACAGAAGCTCAGCCTCGGCAACCAGCAGCGGGTACAACTGGCGGCGGCACTGATTCACGACCCTGACGTCCTCGTCCTCGACGAGCCGTTCTCCGGACTGGACCCGGTCGCGGTCGACGTGATGAGCGACGTGCTGCGCAGCAAGGCTGCCGAGGGGGTTCCGGTGGTGTTTTCGAGCCACCAGTTGGACTTGGTGCAGAGCCTGTGCGACCGGGTCGGGATCGTGTCGGAGGGGCGGATCGTCGCGTGCGGCGGGGTCGGCGAACTACGTGAGCGCGGTAACCGGCAGTTACTCGTGGACGCACCTCAGGCGCGTAATGGCTGGGCCCGGGCCCTACCGGGCGTGACCGTCATCGATGAACCTGACGGGTCGGCGCGCCCGACACTGCTGCAATTGGACGCCGGCGCCGATGACCAGGCCGTGTTGCACGCCGCACTGGCTACCGGCCCCGTGCGCCAGTTCACCCGCCAACTGCCGACGCTGGCCGATCTGTTTCGTGACGTGGTAAGCGAGAAGGGAGAAGATGCGGCATGAATCGCACCGTTGAGACCGTTGGGCTCGTCGCGACGCGGGAAATCACGACGACGCTGCGCTCCAAAGGCTTTCGCATTCTGACGGCGGTCGTTGCGCTGGCCATCGTCGTCGCGGTAGTGGTGTTCAAGTTCGTCGCCGGCCACAACGACAACCACGCCACCGTCGGGCTGACCGCCGGAGAATCGTCGTTGGCCGCACCGCTGCAATCCAGCGCCGCGGCGTTGGGCCAGCCGATCCAAACCCAGCCGGTCGACGACGCAACCACTGGTCGCGCCAAGGTTCGCGACGGCTCGCTCGACGCGCTGCTACTTACGCAAAACGGGCAGCTACACGTCGTCGTCAAGACCAGCCTCAACGACAAATTGCACACCGTGCTCAATCTGCTCGCCCGCAGTCGGGCGCTCGACCAGCAGATCACCGCGCTCGGCGGAAATCCCGCCACGGTCAACGAGGCGGTGCAGGCGGCCCGCGTGTCGGTCGAAGCGCTTTCGCCGCCGAAGCATTACGACACGGCCCGCATCGTGCTGGGCAGCATCGCCGGGGTCTTGATCTACCTCTCGCTGTTCATTCAGGGCCAGCGGGTCGCCCAAGGCGTGATCGAGGAAAAGTCGAGCCGCGTCGTGGAAGTGCTGCTCGCGTCGCTTCGGCCCTGGCAGTTGATGACCGGCAAGGTGCTGGGCATTGGGGTTGTGGGCCTGATCCAGATGGCCATCTATGGCGCGGTGGGGATCGGCCTGGCAACCGGCCTCGGCGTGCTGAGCATCTCCGCCTCCGCTGCGGCCGGAATCGTCGTCTGGCTCATTGCGTGGTACCTGCTCGGCTACTTCCTGTATGCCTTCGTGTGCGCTGCGGCGGGTGCACTGGTCTCGCGTCAGGAAGACGCTGCCGGGGTGGTGATGCCGGTGCTGCTGCCGGTCATAGGTGGCTACGTTCTGGGCATTTCGATACTGCCGTCCGATCCCGGAAGCACGCTGTGCGAGGTGCTGTCGGTGATTCCGGTGTTCGCCCCCACCCTCATGCCGATGCGGCTGGCCATGGGCGGCGTCCCGGTGTGGGAGATGGTCCTGTCGGTGGTGCTGGTGATCGGCGCGATTCCGCTGCTCATCTGGCTTTCCGGAGTCATCTACGGGAATGCGGTGTTGCGTATCGGGGCGCGGGTGAAGCTGCGCGCAGCAGTTCGGTCGTAATTGCTAGCCATTGGTAGCCGTCTCTACCACTGTCTACGGATCTGCGTAGATGGGCGAATTTTCGACCCGCAATCGTGTCGAGCCGGTGTCGTGACCGAAGTTTGACGTAACGGTCCTTACTCTCCCAACGACATGCAGGCAGAGGATCGAGCAGCGAAGGGGGCGGACATGACGGCACTTCGGGCAATTGAAACCGGTTGCCACACCGCGTTCCCCGCGCCCGCTCCTCGCCGCAGCACAGTCGCCGCCGACGACGGCGTGCCGCTCGCCGTCACCGAATACGGCAGCCCGTCGGCGCCGTTGACGATAGTTTTCGTGCACGGCCACTGCTTGCGCTCCGAGTCGTTCGATTATCTGCGCGAGCACCTGGGCACAACGTTTGGCACGGATACCCGCATGGTGTTCTATGACCACCGCGGTCACGGCAACTCGGGCAGCGGACCGGTCCACAGCTACACCATCGATCAGCTCGGCCACGACCTCGACGTCGTGCTCCGGACAGTGGTGCCGACCGGACCGGTGGTCCTGGTCGGACACTCGATGGGCGCCATGACGGCGATGGTCTATGCCCGCCAGCACCCGGAGCAGATCGGCTCACGCATCGTCGGTATCGGCCTGCTCGCCACCGCGGCCAGCGGGATCACCGAGGCTGGGTTCGGCAAGTTCCTGCGCCGGCCCACGGTGGCCGTGCTGAACGCCGCAGTCCGGTGGGCGCCCGGCGTCCTGCACGCGTCCAAGCGGATGGGCCGCACGATCTGCGCACCGATCGTTCGCAACGCCGGGTTCGGCAACCGTCGCGTCAGCCCGGCGATGGTCGCGTTCGCCACCGCCATGCTCAACGAGACGTCGGTGGTCACGATGTCGAGCTTCCTGGCCTCGTTCCGCTCGTTCGACGAGTCGGCCACGCTGGCGTCGCTGTCGTGCATTCCGACCCTGGTCATCGGCGGCTCGGCAGACTTCATGACCCCGTTTCAGCACTCGGTGGCAATCGCGCAGCGGGTCTCAGGGGCCGAGCTGGTTTGCCTGGACGGCGCCGGTCACAGCCTGATTCTGGAGCGGGCTGCCGAGGTCGCCCGCTCCATCGCGGCCCTGGTGAGCCGGGTCAGCAACGAGCTGGCCTCGTCTTACGAACTCGCCGCCGCAAGCTGACACGTCCGACCGGGTGTCCCCCGAAGACTCGAGGCGCCGCGAGCGACCGGGGTCGGGCGCGAACGGTGCCGATCGGGTGCGGGTGTCCCGCAAGACACAGGTGTGACACGCACCACACCACCCTTCCGACGTTTCGACAGGCGAAGAACCTGTGCGGCTTCGCGAACTTCACGTAGTGTGGCGATGATCACAGAGAAGTTCTGGTCGGAGGTATTTGATGTCAACCACCGAAATCAACGAACTACGCCAGACCATCGCAGCGCTTCGCCAGTCCGTGAATAACTTGCGGGCCGCGTATGGCGATGCGAGTGCGATTCGCCGCTTGGAGAACGACGTCGAACGCCTCGACATCGACGCCAGCGAGTTGGCCGAGTCCCCACCCCCGCAGGTGCCGCGCCAGGCCCGCGACGTGATCTACGTGCCGGACAGCCGGTCCGATGAATCCGCGTGGATGGGCGCCCAAGACGAGGGCCTCGGCTTCCACTCGCGCGAGCGGACGAAGTGAGCGCCCCGGCCACCGTAAAGCCAAGCGGAACAGGCGTCTTCGCGCCCACTCGAGCCAAGCTCGCCGTCCGCACCCTGCGAACCGACAGGTGGTGGGTGCCACCACTGGCCACCACTGTTGGACTGGCGATTTTTGTTGTCTACGCGACGACACGGGTATTCATCCGATCGGCGTATTACGTCTCCGACTATCACTACCTGTCGCCGTTCTATTCGCCGTGCCTGAGCACCTCGTGTGTCGAGGGTTCGACCCACCTCGGCACGCCGTTCCCGGATCTGCCGATGTGGATTCCGTTGGCGGTCATCTCGCTGCCGTTCCTGCTGCTGTTCCGGCTGACCTGCTACTACTACCGCAAGGCCTACTACCGGTCGGTGTGGCTGTCCCCGCCCGCGTGCGCGGTGGCCGAGCCACACCGGACCTACAGCGGCGAGACGCGGTTGCCGTTGATCATCCAGAACGTGCACCGCTACTTCTTCTATATCGCGGTGATCATTTCTGGGATCAACACCTACGACGCGGTGGTGGCGATGCAGTCGCCGGGCGGCGGTTTCGGGTTCGGGCTGGGCAACATCATCCTGTGGATCAACGTGATTCTGCTGTGGGCGTACACCATCTCCTGCCATTCCTGCCGGCACATCACCGGCGGGCGCCTGAAGCACTTCTCCAAGCATCCGATCCGCTACTGGGCGTGGACGCAGATCTCCAAGCTGAACACCCGGCACATGCAGTTGGCGTGGACCACCTTGGCCACCCTGATGATCGCGGATTTCTACGTGATGCTGGTGGCCAGCGGAACCATCGCCGACCCGCGCATCGTCGGTTAAAACCCGAAGCGCACGTGAAGCAACCTCCTACGTTGGGAGCTAGGTAGTCAATGACGGAAGTAGAACGGCATTCCTTCGACGTCGTGGTCGTCGGTGCGGGCGGCGCGGGGCTGCGCGCCGTCATCGAGGCCCGCGAGCGCGGCTTCTCGGTGGCGGTCGTGTGCAAATCGCTGTTCGGCAAGGCCCATACGGTGATGGCCGAGGGCGGTTGCGCCGCGTCGATGGGCAACGTGAACTCGAAGGACAACTGGCAGACGCACT
Organism: Skermania sp. ID1734; assembly: GCF_007489285.1. Lineage (GTDB taxonomy): Bacteria > Actinomycetota > Actinomycetes > Mycobacteriales > Mycobacteriaceae > ID1734. The sequence continues at coordinate 144,316 of NZ_VLIY01000005.1, read as the reverse complement.
TCGGCGACACGATGCGCGGCGGCAAGTTCCTCAACAACTGGCGCATGGCCGAGCTGCATGCCAAGGAAGCGCCCGACCGGGTGTGGGAGCTCGAGACCTACGGCGCCTTGTTCGACCGCACTAAGGACGGCCGGATTAGCCAGCGCAACTTCGGTGGCCATACCTACCCGCGACTCGCGCACGTCGGTGACCGCACCGGGCTGGAACTCATCCGCACAATGCAGCAGAAGATCGTCTCGCTGCAGCAGGAAGACTTTGCCGCGACCGGCGACTACGAGTCCCGCATCCGGGTGTTCGCCGAGTGCACCATCACCGAACTGATCAAAGACGGTGACCGCATCGCCGGCGCGTTCGGCTACTACCGCGAGACCGGACGCTTCGTGTTGTTCGAGGCGCCGGCGATCGTGCTGGCGACCGGCGGCATCGGCAAGTCCTTCAAGGTGACCTCCAATTCGTGGGAGTACACCGGCGACGGACATGCGCTGGCGCTGCGGGCCGGCGCGACGCTGATCAATATGGAGTTCGTCCAGTTCCACCCGACCGGCATGGTCTGGCCGCCGAGCGTGAAGGGCATCCTCGTCACCGAGGGCGTCCGCGGCGACGGCGGCGTGCTGAAGAACTCCGAGGGCAAGCGGTTCATGTTCGACTACATCCCGCCGGTCTTCAAAGGCCAGTACGCGGAGTCGGAAGAGGAAGCCGACCAATGGCTCAAGGACAACGACTCGGCCCGACGCACGCCCGACCTGCTACCGCGTGACGAGGTGGCCCGGGCGATCAACTCCGAGGTCAAGGAGGGGCGCGGCTCACCGCACGGCGGGGTGTACCTCGACATCGCCTCCCGGATGCCTGCCGACGAGATTCTCCGACGCCTGCCGTCGATGCAACACCAGTTCAAGGAGCTCGCGGACGTCGACATCACCAAGGAGCCGATGGAGGTCGGCCCCACCTGTCACTACGTGATGGGCGGCATCGAGGTGGACCCGGACACCGGCGCGGCGAAGGTGCCGGGCCTGTTCGCCGCCGGCGAGTGCTCGGGCGGCATGCACGGCTCCAACCGCCTCGGCGGCAATTCACTCTCGGACCTGTTGGTGTTCGGGCGCCGCGCCGGGCTCGGCGCCGCTGAGTACGTCGCGGACCTGCAGAACCGGCCGCGGGTCGAGCAGTCGGCGATCGACGCTGCGGCACGAAAAGCGTTGGCGCCGTTCAACCCGCCGTCCGACGGCGCGGCCGAGAACCCGTACACCCTGCACATGGACCTGCAGGACACGATGAACGAGCTGGTCGGCATCATCCGCAAGCACGACGAGATGGAGCAGGCCCTGGAAAAGCTCGCCGAGTTGCGCGAGCGGATGAAGCACGTCACCGTCGAGGGTCACCGCCAGTTCAACCCCGGCTGGCACCTCGCGCTCGACCTGCGCAACATGCTGCTGGTCAGCGAATGCGTGGCGATGGCCGCGCTGATGCGCACCGAAAGCCGCGGCGGCCACACCCGCGACGACTACCCGTCCATGGAAGCCGAATGGCGGCACAAGCTGCTGGTGTGCTCGGTCGACGGCGGCGATGACGAGTTGGTGCCGACCGTGCGGGTCACCGAAGAGGAGCAGGTCCCCATGCGGCCGGATCTGCTGGAGACCTTCGAGATCGGCGAGCTGGAAAAGTACTACACCGACCGAGAACTCGCGGACCATCCCGGCAGGAAGGCGTAGACCATGGGTTACGACGCCAAGTTTCGCGTCTGGCGCGGCGACATCGACGGTGGCGGACTGCAGGACTACACCGTCGAGGCAATGGACGGCGAGGTAGTGCTCGACATCATCCACCGCCTGCAGGCGACGCAAGCGCCCGACCTGGCTGTGCGGTGGAATTGCAAGGCCGGCAAGTGTGGATCCTGCTCGGCGGAGGTAAATGGTCGTCCTCGGCTGATGTGCATGACCCGCATGTCGACGTTCGCGGAGGACGAGGTCATTACCGTGACGCCGCTGCGCACATTCCCGGTGATCCGGGACCTCGTCACCGACGTCAGCTTCAACTACACCAAGGCCCGCGAGATCCAGTCCTTCACACCGCCGCCGGACCTGAAGCCCGGTGAGTACCGGATGCAGCAGGAGGACGTGAACCGCTCCCAAGAGTTCCGCAAGTGCATCGAATGCTTCCTGTGCCAGAACACCTGCCACGTGGTGCGTGACCACGAAGACAACAAGCAGGCCTTCGCCGGGCCGCGCTACCTCATGCGCATCGCTGAGTTGGAGATGCATCCGCTGGACGTGGCCGATCGGCGCGACGCCGCTCAGGAAGAACACGGACTGGGCTTCTGCAATATCACCAAGTGCTGCACCGAGGTGTGCCCGGAGAACATCAAGATCACCGACAACGCGTTGATCCCCATGAAGGAACGGGTGGTCGACCGCCGCTACGACCCGCTGGTGTGGCTGGGCAACAAGCTGTTTCGCCGCTGAGCTGCTGAGGCGCGCGCAATCACGCGCCAATCACAGGACAGCAACCACCGTCGCTGACACGAGAAAAATCAGGACGCCCGCGAAAAGTGCGCCGACTACGGATGCGGTGAGCAATCCGACGCCCAGCGTGGCCACCATCGTCAGCAAACCCACGATGAGCCACTCGACCCAGTCGCCGCCCAACAGCACAAAGCCCCACTTGGGTGGCTGGTGCTTAACCGCGCGATCCATTTCTTCGGTCTACCCCGATTCCCGAAGCGTTAATCACGATTGGATCATCGACGTGTGTCGATATGGATATTATTGAATGCTTCTGCTATAAAAGCTAGCCCTAATCGGCCGAAAAGTCCGGATCATCCCCCGCCGGCCGCCGCCGGTGCTCCGCGAAGCGCTCCGCGGCCCGAACCTGGCGTTCGGGGCAAAATTCCGTTGGCGTGTCGCGCCATAACCTGCCACGCTTAAGCGGTGACTACTCCTCCACATACCCGCGAAGAGGGCGAGCTGACGTCCGACGGTTCGGTCGGGCCGGACGACAAGCTCGACGCCGCGGTGTTCAAGATCGCCGGCGTCGTCGTGCTGGGCGCGATCATGTCGATTCTCGACATGACGGTCGTCAGTGTCGCGATCCCGACCTTCCAATCGGAATTCCACACCACATACGCGATCGCCGCCTGGGCGATGACCGGCTACACCCTCGCGCTGGCAACAGTGATCCCGCTGACCGGGTGGGCGGCAGACCGGTTCGGCACCAAGCGGCTCTACATTCTGGCGCTGGTGTTGTTCGTGCTCGGGTCGGTGCTGTGCAGTACGGCCTGGGACATCGAGTCATTGATCGGCTTCCGCGTCATCCAGGGCCTCGGCGGCGGCATGCTCATGCCGCTGGGCATGACGATCATGACCCACGCTGCAGGTCCGCAGCGAGTCGGCCGCGTCATGGCCGTCCTCGGGGTGCCCATGCTGCTCGGCCCGATCAGCGGCCCGATCCTCGGCGGCTGGTTGATCGAGTCCGCGAGTTGGCACTGGATCTTCCTCATCAACGTTCCGATCGGCATCGTCGCGCTTATCGCCGCGATCACGCTCCTGCCCAGCGATGACCCGTCGCCGTCGGAATCGTTCGACTTCCTGGGCATGCTGCTGCTGTCGCCCGGCTTGGCGCTGTTCCTGTTCGGCGTCTCCTCGATTCCGGAAATGGGCACGATCGCCTCGGCCCGGGTCTTGGTTCCGGCCGCGATCGGCCTGGTGCTCATGGTGTCGTTCGTCTTCCACGCGCTGCGCACCGTCCATCCGCTCATCGACCTGCACCTGTTCCGCAACCGCAACCTCACGGTCGCGGTCATCACCATGACGCTGTTCGCGATTGCGTTCTTCGGTGCCGGGCTGCTGATACCCAGCTACTTCCTGCAGGTGCGCGGACAGAGCACACTGCACGCCGGACTGATGGTCGCCCCGCAGGGTCTCGGCGCCATGCTGACCATGCCGGTCGCCGGCAAGCTGGTCGACAAGATCGGCCCTGGAAAGATCGTGCTGTTCGGCATCACGCTCATCGGCATCGGCATGGCGGTGTTCACCCAGGTCGGCGCGGATACGTCCTACGCGGTGCTGCTCGGCGCGCTCTTCGTCATGGGCCTCGGCATGGGCGCCACGATGATGCCGATCATGACCGCAGCGCTGCAGACGCTGACTCATCAGGAGGTGGCGCGCGGATCGACGCTGATGAACATCATCAACCAGACCGGCGGCTCCATCGGTACCGCCACGATGTCGGTGATTCTGACCAACCTGATCAAGAGCCACGACTTCGCTGGTCCGGCCATCGCGTCGCGCAACGATCCGAGCATTGCCGGAAAGCTCCCGCCCGGCGCGCTCGACACCGGATTCGCGCAGGCGGGCAGCGCGTTCGGCCACACGTTCATCGTGGCGGTCGTGCTGATCGCCCTGACGATCATTCCGGCCTTCTTCCTGCCGCGGAAGCGGCCGGCAGAAACCGCGCCCGAGGGTGAGATGCCGGCCATCGCCGTGCACTGACCTCACCTGCCCCTCGAGGTCACCCGCACATTGTCAACGCACTGCAGTCGATCGACTGCAGTCGGACGACAACTGGCGGGTGACCTCGAGGCTGTGGGCGAACGAGCCAGAACGGGATAGTGTCGGAAGGGCCAATCCACGACTCCTCGAACCCGACCCCGAGGTTGCCCATGCCGACTGGTCACGAGCGCGAGCAGCGCCGTCCACCAGCACCCCTGTCCGCACCGAAACCCGCTGCACGTCCGGATTTTCCACCCGCACACCTGCCTGACGGACACCTCGTCGAGTCCCAATCGGGCGACTTTGCCCACGCAAAACCACTGCGCGTCGATGATCAGTGGTTCAAGAAGGCGGTCTTCTACGAGGTACTGGTGCGCGCCTTCAACGACTCGAACAACGATGGCGTCGGGGACTTGCGCGGCCTCACCGAAAAGCTGGACTACCTGGCCTGGCTCGGCGTTGACTGCCTGTGGCTGCCGCCGTTCTACGACTCGCCACTGCGCGACGGCGGCTACGACATCCGCGACTTCCGCACGGTGCTACCGGAATTCGGCACCGTCGACGACTTCGTCGTGCTCCTCGACGAGGCACACCGGCGCGGCATCCGGATCATTACCGACCTGGTCATGAACCACACGTCGGACACCCACCTGTGGTTTCAGGAATCCCGCTCGGATCCCGACGGTCCCTACGGCGACTACTACGTCTGGTCCGACGACGACACGGGCTACAGCGACGCGCGAATCATCTTCGTGGACACCGAGAATTCCAACTGGACCTGGGATCCCGTTCGTGGCCAATACTATTGGCATCGCTTCTTTTCCCATCAGCCGGATTTGAACTACGACAATCCGGAAGTGCAGGACGCGATGATCGACGTGCTGCGCTTCTGGCTCGACCTGGGCATCGACGGATTTCGGCTGGACGCGGTGCCGTATTTGTTCGAACGCGAAGGCACCAATTGCGAAAACCTGGCTGAGACCCACGCCTTCCTCAAACGGTGCCGCAAGGTGGTCGACGACGAGTATCCCGGGCGTGTCCTGCTCGCCGAGGCCAACCAGTGGCCCGCGGACGTGGTGGAGTATTTCGGCGAGTCAGATCGCGGCGACGAGTGCCACATGGCGTTCCACTTCCCGTTGATGCCAAGGATTTTCATGGCGGTCCGGCGCCAGAACCGGTTCCCGATCTCGGAAATTCTGGCCCAGACGCCACCGATCCCCAGCACCGCGCAATGGGCGATCTTCCTGCGCAATCACGATGAACTGACCCTGGAAATGGTCACCGACGAAGAGCGCGACTACATGTACACCGAGTACGCCAAGGATCCGCGGATGAAGGCGAACATCGGCATCCGCCGACGGTTGGCGCCGCTGCTCGACGACGACCGCACCCAACTGGAGTTGTTCACGGCGCTGCTACTGAGCCTCCCGGGATCACCGATGCTGTACTACGGCGACGAGATCGGCATGGGCGACAACATCTGGCTGGGCGACCGCGACTCCGTGCGCACCCCGATGCAGTGGACCCCGGACCGCAACGCAGGGTTCTCCCGCAGCGACCCGGGCCGGATGTATCTGCCGGTCATCATGGACCCGACCTACGGCTACCAGGCCGTCAACGTCGAGGCTCAGCTCAACGTGACCAACACGCTGCTGCACTGGACGCGGCGGATGATCCAGGTGCGCAAGCAGCACCCGGCGTTCGGGCTCGGCACCTTCACCGAATTGGGAAACAGCAACCCGGCGGTGCTGACGTACCTGCGCGAGCTGGCGCCGTCACCGGCCGAGCGCCGCGCCAGCGACGTGATTCTGTGCGTGAACAACCTTTCCCGCTTCCCGCAGGCAGTGATCATCGACCTTTCCGTGTTTGCCGGGCGGATCCCGGTGGAACTCACCGGTTCCATACCGTTTCCGAAGATCACCACCGAGGGGTACATGGTGACGCTGCCCGGCCACGGCTTTTACTGGTTTGCGTTGCAGCCGGATCCCGCCGATGAGGGCACGGCGCGCGGGCTTCCAATCAGCAGCGAGGCAGAGGCGGCGGTGCACCGATGACGCTCGTGTTGCCGACCTCCTCCGAACTCAGCGACCAGCTGCGCGAGTGGCTTCCCGAACAGCGCTGGTTCTCGGCCCGGGAACGCGCTATCACCGGGGTCGATATTCCGCTGCGGGTACCGGTGCTCGAGTCCGAGCGACTAGTTGCCGAGCATCTGTTGGTGACCGTGTCGTTCGACGTCGGCGCCGACCAGCAATATCAGATCCCGCTGGGCTACCGCGCGCAGCCGGCCGAATCGCTGCTGCCCTGGGCACTGCCAGCGGTTGCCGAGCGCGCGTTTGCCTACGACGGTTTGCACGACCCGCATGTCTGTGCGAGGTATGCAAGGGCGCTGGCCAGCTCCGAAACCATTGGCCCGCTTCGCTTCCGGACACTCGAAGGCGACGCGATCAAGCCGGGACCGGGCCGGCCGCTCGGCGGCGAACAGTCGAACACCTCTGTCGTTTTCGATGAATCCCTGCTGCTCAAGATGTTTCGCAAGCCCGATCCGGGGATCAATCCCGACGTGGAGATTCACCGCGCACTCAGCGAGGTGGGCAGTGAAAACGTCGCACCGTTGCTCGGCTGGGTGGAAGCCGATGTGTCCGGCGAACCGACGACGTTGGCGATGGCGCAGGAGTACATCGCCAATTCCGCCGACGGCTGGAACATGGCGCTGATCAGCGTGCGTGACCTGTTTGCCGAGGCCGATTTGCACGCCGATGAGCTCGGCAGCGACTTCGCCGGTGAGGCTGAGCGTCTCGGGGTCGCCGTCGCGCACGTGCACGCCGAGTTAGCGGACTACTTCGGCACCAGCGTGCGCCCAGCCGGGGACGGGCCGCTGCCCGGCATGCGGGAGCGCCTCGACGCCGCCGCGAAAATGATCGACGGCGTTGCCGAGCAGCGCGACGCCGTACTGCGCGTGTTCGAGGCTGCCGCCGATTCCGGTCCCACGGTGGTCCAACGGATCCACGGCGACCTCCACCTCGGTCAGGTGCTCCGCACGCCGTGGCGGTGGCTGCTCATCGACTTCGAGGGCGAGCCGTTGAAGACGGTCGCGCAGCGGCGCACGCCGGACAGCCCGCTGCGCGATGTCGCTGGCATGCTGCGCTCGTTCGACTACGCCGGCCACCACCTGCTTGGCGAGTCAGCGAAGACGAACACGTCGCAGCGGGCGTTCCGTGCCGCCGAGTGGGCGCACCGAAACGCGTCCGCGTTCTGCGACGGCTACACGTCGGTCACCGGAAGCGATCCGCGGGACCAGTCCGCCTTGCTGCGGGCCTACGAGTTGGACAAGGCGATCTACGAGGCCGTCTACGAGGCGCGGCACCGACCGGACTGGCTCACGTTGCCGGTGCGCGCGATCGCACGGTTGGTGGTCGAATAGGCATCGCCCGTGCGTGAAATTCCACCGCGGGCGGTGGAATTTCACGCACGGGGCGGATTACGGCGTCAGCTCTGCAATGCCGAGGCATTCTCCGGGCAGTACGTGTGCACCGCCGCGACAACGAAGTACGCCGCCTGGTCGGTGGTGAGGCCCGGGTTGGCCTCGTTGAACTGTTCCACGATGCTGACGGCGGACGTGCCCTGACCGAGCTCCTGGCACATCAGATTGATGTTGTGCGCGGTCGCTTGGGTGTCGGTGATCTGAATGCCGTGTTCCTGCAGGTCCGCAACGAACGCCTGGTCCGTCTGGTCGGCGCTGACATTCTGGTCGGTGTTGTACGTCGGGTCGGCGTTGGCCATACCAGCTGCGGCAAAGATCGAGGCGCCGATCGCGGCGGAAAGGACGGAGGCGCGGACGACGGTGGCGAAGCGGTGAGCGGTCATGGCGTGGGACTCCTTGAGGTTTGGCCCGGATCGGTTGATCCGATGCGTTAAGAGTCCGCGCCGGTCATTGGCGGTTTCTGAATAGTTTCTTGACGCGAATCCACACCCGTCGACCCTGCCCACAGCTGCATACAGCGGCAGGACCCACACACCCGCCGCGAGGTGTGTACATCAGTGTGTACAAGCGCAGCCCCACACACCCGCCGCGAGGTGTGTACATGATGTGTACAACCTCGGACGCAAACGACGGTCAGAAGGTGTGTATGCACGTGTGTATAGCAAGATTTCCGTTTAATGCCCGCGGTGGTCGGTGACGGCGGTGCGGGGGCCGAAGCGCGGCTTGACCGCGTGCCCGCTGACCTCCAACAATCGCACCGCCCGGTACCGATGCGGCCGGAGCGGTTCCAGATACTCCACCATCGCCGCGTCGTCGAACGGACTCCCGACGAGCGTCCAGCCCATCATCGCGGCCAGGTGAAAATCCCCGACTGACAACGCATCCGAGCTGCCCAATGCCCGTTGCGCCACCTCCGCGGCGGTCCACACGCCCACCCCGGGAATCGTCCGGAGTAGCCGCTCGGCATCGGTTCCGACGGCCACCTCCTCTAGCCGATCCGCCACCGCGGCGGCAGCCACGATCGTCTTGGCGCGGCGTGGATCCACGTTGGCGCGGTGGAACACCCACGACGGAACGCGCCGCCACTGTTCCGCGGTGGGTGGCACCCGCATCCCCGCGGGGGCTGGCCCTGGTGCCGGATCTCCGAAGCGGCGCACCAATTCTCGCCACGACGCTCGCGCCGCGATGCCGTGCACCTTCTGCTCCAGAATCGCGGGCACCAGCGCCTCTAGCACCCGGCCGGTTCGCAGCATGCGCAGATCGGGGAAACGGCGATGTGCGTCAGCGATTTTCGGGTGCGTCGGCGTGAAATCGGTGATGTCCTCGTCGAGGCACAGCATTGCCGGTAGCTGGTCGAGAAACTCCGCCGCGCCGACACCCCAGGTATGGGCATTGACGCGCGTACGGCCTGCCTGCGACAGCCGATACGTCACCGCACCCGAGGGCATCCGTGACGTGCGCCAGATGGCGCCGTCGCGGGCAACCTGGTGACATGGGTCGGCCCGTCCGCGACGCAGCGGCGCAAGGGTTAGCGCCAGATTGACCGGAACGGCGGTTTCGAGGCTGCGCTCGCACGCTTGCGCGACGCTCACCCGCGCGGCTTCAACGGGAGGTTCGGCAGCACCGGGGCCGGAATCGGACCGCCCTCGTAGCCGGGAACAGCGCCGAACTGCCGTTCGTCGGTCGCGCCGTCACCGATCTCGGCCTGCCACTGCCGTCGTGACGCGGCGATCTCGTCGGTGTTGCGACCGACGAAGTTCCACCACATCACGATCTTCTCGCCGAACGGCGCACCGCCGAGCAGGACGAGCCGGGCACGGTCATCGCTGAGGTTGCGCAACCGCAGTGTGGTCCGGCCGGGACCGAGGAACCCAAGTTCCGCGCGCTCGATGCGCGTCCCGCAGACCTCCACCGGCCCGGCGTCGACGATGGCGCCGTGCTCGAATTCGGCATCCACCTCGAGGTCCATGGTGGCGTTCGGGTCGAGGCTGATCTCGGCGCCCAACAAAGGGCTGAATGTCCGAACCGGTGAGGTTTCACCGGCAAGTGTGCCCAAGAACACACTGACACGCCCGCCCGCAATGTTCTTTACCGACGGCGCATAGTGCTCGAACGCCGGCGCCGTATCGCGCGCGCCCTCGGGCAGTGCCACCCACAATTGCATGCCGTGCAAGATCTTTGTTGCCTCGGTCGAGACCTCGCTGTGCGCGATCCCGTGTCCAGCGGTCATCAGGTTCAGCTCGCCCGGCCGGACCATCTCGTGCGTGCCGAGGCTGTCCCGATGCTCGATCTCTCCGGAGAAAAGCCAGCTCACGGTCTGCAATCCGGTGTGCGGGTGCGGCGGGACGCGCATACCGCCGGTCTCGGCGACATCATCCGGGCCGTAATGATCGGCAAAGCACCACGCGCCAATCAGCGACCGGGCGCGCTGCGGAAGTGTCCGTCGAACGTTCATCGCCCGGATCCCGCCGAGCGGCACATCGCGGGCGGTCAACACCTCCACCGAAGCGTCGTCGGCACCGGATTCCTGACACGTAAGGACGGCGGTCTTTGCCTCCAGATTGCTCATGCATTCATTCTGCTCGCCCGATTCGTACTGCAATCGAAATCGCCAACCGGGCCATCCGCTCGGTAGCTTGTACCTTGAAATTGTTAGAACGGGTCGGGGCCCCGGTTATGAAAGGCAACTGCATGATCACCGCGATCTTGAACTTCTTCCTCGGCTTGCTGCCCGCTGGTAGCAGCGGATACGCCATCGCTCCGGGCACGCTGCCCTTCGGGAGCTAATCGCGGCAGTCACGTTTCGCGCGTAGCTTCGCGCAACAACTGCGCCAAGTGCACTCCAGGCCGACCAGCAAGCTGGTCGGCCTGAGTGCGACAGGAGAACCCATCAGCGACCAGCACGGCGTCCGGCGCATCACGCAAGGCGGCGAGGATGCCGTTCTCGGCAACCGCCACCGACACTTCATAGTGGCCGCGTTCCATGCCGAAATTTCCGGCGAGTCCGCAACATCCTTCGATGTAGGTGACGTTTGCGCCGGTCTGCGCCAGTAGCCGGCGGTCCGCATCGAAGCCGAGCACGGCGTGCTGATGACAATGCGGCTGCACCACCAACCGCCGACCATCCAGGCGCGGCGGTCGCCACCGTGGGGCGTCGGCCAAAACTTCCGCGAGCGTACGTACCGCGGCCGAGACCGCCACGGCTCGTGGATCTTCAGGCAACAGCTCGACGAGATCCGAACGCAACACGGCGGTGCACGAGGACTCCAACCCGACTATCAATCCCCCGGCAAGCGCGTGCTCCGCCAACGCTTCGACGGTCTTGCTCAGTCGCTTTCGGGCGCCGTCCAGCTGGCCGGTGGTGATCCACGTGAGCCCGCAGCACACCGGATCGGCGACGATCCGCACGCCGTATCCGGCAGATTCGAGCAATTCGACGGCGGCAACAGCTATTTCGGGGGAAAACGCGTTGGTGAAGCTGTCGATCCACAGTAGCACCGAGGGTTCGGCGGCCGCCGCGGGCCGATGATGCCACCAGGCCCGGAACGACTCACGAGCGAGCGCTGGAACTTTCCGCCGAGAGTCGATGCCGGCAGCGGCCAAGCCCCACCGTCGCAGCAACGGTCGACGCGACAGCGCGTTGACCAGCCGAGGCGTTTTCGATCCCAGCCGCAGCCAGCGCGGAAGCTGGCCGAGCACATAGTGATTCATCGGACGCAGCCGCCGCCGGTAGCGGCGGTAGAGCACCTCGGATTTGTAGGTGGCCATGTCCACCCCGGCCGGGCAGTCCGACGCGCAGGCCTTGCAGGACAGGCACAGGTCGAGTGACTGCGCGACGGCGGGGTCGTCGAAACCATCTGTCACCAGTTGGCCGTTGGCCATTTCCTGCAGCACTCGGGCCCGGCCGCGGGTGCTGTCCTTATCATCACGGGTGGCCTGATACGACGGGCACATGAATCCACCTGTGGCGCGACACTTTCCGACGCCAACGCAGCGATGGGCGGCCATGCTGAGGTCGCCTCGATCATGCGGCAGCGCCATCCCACGCACGGTGAGCCGGGGTGCCTGTGGCAGGCGTAGGTCTCGGTCGATGGGCAGCGGATCGACGAGCACTCCGGGATTGAGCACGTTGTCCGGGTCGAAAAGCGCCTTGAAGTTGGCGAACGCGGCCAGCACCTGCGGTGAGTAGATGATAGGCAACAGCTCGGAGCGCGCGCGGCCGTCACCGTGTTCCCCGCTGAGCGAGCCACCGTGTTCGGCGACCAATCGGGCCGCGTCGAGCAAAAATGCCCGAAATCGGTGCGGCGCCTGCTTGATCGGCAAGTCCAGCCGCACGTGCACACAGCCGTCGCCGAAGTGACCGTACATCGGACCGTGGAGCCCGTAGTCGCGCATCAACTCGTCGAAACCGCGGAGGTAGTCCGCGAGCCGCGCCGGGGGTACCGCAGCATCTTCCCAACCGGGCCACGCCGGTTCGCCGTCCAAGGTGCGGCCTGCGAGTCCGGCGCCGTCGGCCCGGATCTTCCACAGCGCGGCGGCCTCGCGCCGATCGTCGACGATCCGGTGATCCAGTGCTTGCGCCTTGCGGCACAGTCGTTCCGCGGCGGCACGGGCGGCGGCCCCGGAATCTCCGGCAACCTCGATGAACAGCCAGCCGGTGCCTCGCGGCAAGTCTGGAACCGGCTTACGGTGCGCGCGAAGCACTTCCACCAGTCGAGCGTCGAGGCCTTCGAGCGCCGAGGGTCGTTCCGAGAGCAGTTCCTGGGCGTCTTCGGCGGCGGTCGCCATTTCCGGATAACCCAGGGCAACTACGGCGGTGACTTCGGGGATGGGCACCAATTCCACTGCGGCCGAGAGCAGCACTCCACAGGTTCCCTCGGTGCCGACGAATGCGCGGGCCACCCGCTCACCACGTTCGGGCAGCAAGCGCTCCAGTGCATATCCCGATGCTTGACGATCGAACGTACCGAGATGGGTGCGAATCAGCGCGAGGTTTGCCGCAACGAACTGCGGCAGCCCGGCGACAACATCGAGATCGTCCGCGAGCGTGCGGCGCGTACCGCGACCGTCGAGAATCACCACCTCACGCACGTTGTCCGCGGTACGCCCCCACGCCAGCGCCCGCGGACCGCAAGCATTGTTGCCGATCATGCCGCCGAGGGTGCAGCGGTTCTGAGTCGAGGGATCTGGCCCGAAGCGCAGGCCGTACGCGCTCGCGGCCTGCTGCAGGTCGCTGAGCACCACCCCCGGCTGGACAACGGCCGTGCGCGCCTGCGGGTCGAGGTCGATGATCGCGTTGCGGTGACGGCTGAAGTCGAGCACCAATCCCGGACCAATAGCGTTGCCGGCGACTGACGTTCCGCCACCGCGCGGAGTCACCGGGATGCCGTTTTCGGCGGCGAACTGGACGGCCGCAACCACGTCGTCGTCGCTTCGGGGGAAGACGACAGCGGCCGGGGGCACTCGATAATTCGAGGCGTCCGAGGAGTATTCGGCTCGCCGCCGGGGCGAATCATCGACCTCGCCGCGCAACTGCGCGCGCAACGCCCGCACATCGAAACCGGGTCGCGGCGCCATCAGTCAACGATACGTTTGCGAATCCGCGCGCATCGGTAATCCCCGGAGCATGCAGGCCCACACCGTGCGAACGCATCGCTCCGCCGAGGACTTTCCACAGTCCGAGCACCTGGCGGCAAAGATCGCCGAAGTCGCGGCAGATCCCGTGGCGGTGCCCGACGACACCGCGGAGATGGTGGTCAACCGGATCATCGACGACGCGGCCGTGGCAGCCGCTGCGTTGGTCCGGCGACCGGTCACCAGTGCCCGCGCGCAGGCCATGCGGCACCCGTTCTCGCCAGGGTCGACGGTGTTCGGCCTGTCGCGGGCGGAGCGGTTCTCGCCCGAGTGGGCAGCCTGGGCCAACGGCGTGGCCGTGCGCGAACTGGACTTTCACGACACGTTTCTGGCCGCGGAGTACTCGCATCCGGGAGACAACATTCCGCCGGTCCTGGCGGTGGCCCAACATGCCGAGCGTTCAGGCGCGGACCTGATCCGCGGGCTGGCCACCGCCTACGAGATCCAGATCGATCTGGCGACGGGGATGTGTCTGCACGAGCACAAGATCGACCATGTCGCCCACCTCGGCCCCTCCGCCGCGGCCGGGATCGGCACGCTGCTGAAGCTCGACACCGAAACCATCTATCAGGCCGTCGGGCAAGCGCTGCACACCACGACAGCGACCCGCCAATCGCGCAAGGGCCTGATCTCGAGCTGGAAGGCCTACGCGCCGGCCTTCGCGGGAAAGATGGCTGTGGAAGCGGTCGACCGGGCCATGCGGGGAGAGACCTCGCCCGCACCGATCTGGGAGGGCGAGGACGGGGTCATCGCCTGGCTGCTCAGCGGACCCGATGCCGAATACGTCATCCCGCTGCCCGGACCGGGCGAGCCCAAGCGCGCGATTCTGGACAGCTACACGAAGGCTCATTCCGCGGAGTATCAGAGTCAGGCGCCCATCGATCTGGCCCGTCGGATGCGCTCGCGCATACCGGACTTGGATCAGATCGAATCCATCGTGCTGCACACCAGCCATCACACCCACTATGTGATCGGCACCGGCTCGGGCGATCCGCAGAAGTTCGACCCGCACGCCAGCCGGGAGACGCTCGATCACTCGGTGATGTACATCTTCGCGGTCGCATTGCAGGACGGCGACTGGCACCACGAGCGCTCCTACGCGCCGGAGCGCGCGGCGCGCCCGGACACCGTCGAGCTGTGGCGCAAGATCTCCACGGCCGAAGATCCCGAGTGGACCCGGCGCTATCACTCGACGGATCCGGCCGAAAAGGCGTTCGGCGCCCGTGCCGAGATCACCATGCAAAACGGGGACGTGATCGTCGACGAACTAGCGGTCGCCGACGCGCACCCGTTAGGTGCCAAACCGTTTGCGCGCGAGGACTACATCGCCAAGTTCCACACCCTCGCCGAGGGGGTGATCGAGGACGCCGAGCAACAGCGCTTTCTCGACGCAGCAGCCGCGACCGCCGATCTTGGCCCCGGCCAGCTGGACCAATTGACGTTCACGGTGTCCGAGGAGTTCCTCGCCGGCGCCCCGACCGTCGGAAAGGGGTTGTTCTAGATGTCGCGCGTGATCGCCGCACCGACACCGGCCCATGACAAGCGCACGGCGTTTCGTGCTGGACTCTCCTCGGGCACAATCCAGCGGCTCCCCGGAGCGTTCTCGCCGCTGGTGGCAATGCTGGTGCAACGCATGGGCTTCGACGGGGTCTACGTTTCCGGAGCGGCATTGTCGGCCGACCTCGGCCTGCCTGACATCGGCCTGACCACCTTGTCCGAGGTCACCGAACGTGGCGGCCAGATCGCCCGGGTCACTGACCTACCCACGCTGCTCGATGCCGACACGGGATTCGGTGAGCCGATGAGCGCTGCGCGGACGGTCACGATGCTCGAAGACGCGGGACTGGCCGGAATGCACCTCGAGGACCAGGTCAATCCGAAGCGTTGCGGTCACCTCGACGGCAAGGCGGTCGTCGACACGGAGGAGATGGTCAAGCGCGTGCGCGCCGCGGTCTCGGCTCGCCGCGATCCCGACTTCGTCATCTGCGCACGCACCGACGCCCGCGCCATCGAGGGGCTCGACGCCGCCATCGACCGGGCGAAAGCCTACGTCGACGCCGGGGCGGACCTGATTTTCACCGAGGCGCTGGTTGATGAATCCGAGTTCGAGCGCTTCCGCGCCGCCGTGTCGATCCCGTTGTTGGCCAACATGACCGAGTTCGGCAAGTCCAAACTGCTGTCCGCCGTGCAACTGCAGAACCTCGGCTACAACGTGGTCATCTATCCGGTCACGACGCTGCGGCTGGCCATGTTCGCCGTCGAACAGGGATTGCGCGAAATCGCTGACACCGGCACCCAATCGGCCCTCCTGGACCGCATGCAGCACCGAACCGAGCTCTACGAGCTGCTCGGATACGCCAACTACAACGAATTCGATTCCGGCATCTACAACTTTGCACTGGAACAGGACCGGCAATGACCGATATAAAGAAGGGCCTCGACGGCGTCTTCGTCGACACCACCGCCATCTCCGACGTTGTCTCCGATACCAACTCGCTCATCTATCGCGGATATCCGGTCGGCGAGCTGGCCGAGTCCTGCAGCTTCGAGGAGGTTGCCTACTTACTGTGGTATGGCGAACTGCCTTCCGCGAGCGAGCTTTCGGCGTTCACCGACCGCGAGCGCGGTTTACGTCGGGCAGATGATGCCCTGCTCTCGATGGTGACGAGCCTTCCCGAGAACTGCGATCCCATGGACGTTTTACGCACAGCGGTCAGCTACCTCGGCGCGACAGATCCGAACGAGAACGACAACTCGCGAGATGCCAACCTTGCCAAGGCGTTACGCATCACCGCCGTCATACCGACCGTGATAGCCGCGGATCTGCGGCGCCGTCGGGGACAAGACCTGATCCCGCCTAGTGACCAGTTGGGGTTCGCCGAGAACTTCCTCACCATGTGCTTCGGTGCCGCGGATCCTAAGCTCACCAAGGCATTTCAGGTGTCACTCATTCTCTACGCGGAGCACAGCTTCAACGCTTCGACCTTCGCGGCACGTGTCGTCGCCTCCACCATGTCGGACATTTACAGCGCGGTCACCGCCGCCATCGGCGCGCTGAAGGGTCCGCTGCACGGCGGCGCCAACGAGGCGGTGATGCGCGACATGCTGGACATCGGCGACGCCGCAAACGTCGACGAGTGGCTGCGCGGCAAGCTGGACGCCCACGACAAGGTGATGGGTTTTGGGCACCGGGTGTACAAGCACGGCGATTCCCGCGTTCCCACAATGAAATCCGCGCTCGACGCCGTGGCGGCGGCGACGGACGGCGACAAGTGGCTCGAGATCTATTCCGCCCTGGAGACCGCGATGGAGGCCGAGACCGGGCTCAAGCCCAACCTCGATTTCCCTGCCGGCCCTGCCTATTACCTGATGGGGTTCGACATCGAGGAGTTCACGCCGATCTTCGTGTCCAGCAGAGTCACCGGGTGGACCGCGCACATCATCGAGCAGTTGGGGGCGAATGCATTGATCCGCCCGCTTGCCGAGTACTCCGGCCCCGAACAGCGGTCGGTGCCCACGACCCCCACCCCCCGTGCGTGATTTTCCACCGCGGGCGGTGGAAAATCACGCACGGCCTGTCTCGTCGGTAAGGGTTCGCTACGGCAGCGGTACCCACTGGTTGAAGAACCAGAATCCATGCGGGCTCTGCTGCTGCGGCGCAGGAGCGGGATTTTGACGTTGCGGCCCCTGTCGCTGATCGGGGTGCTGGTTCTGCGCAGGCGCTGGATTGTGCTGTCCGGGAGCCGGATCGGCGCTCGCGACACCGGCCCCCACCCCGAACAATGCCAAGGTCAGCCCGGCAGCGGCAACAGACTTCTTCAGTTTCGAGCCCATTCGATCTTCTCCTGTTGTGTTGGCCTCCGTCCGCGAGACCCGCGGGTCGGCCCCGCTCACCGGGGCGACGAACTCCACCGTGCAGGCGCAGAATTGGTTGACCGTGGGCGTGACATGTGCGCCCGCTATGACCCGTCACACACGCGCGGGGAGTTCACAGTGACTTCGCAGCAGCGCCGCACCCGATGCTCAGACGGGCTGCTTACTTTGGGTTGGTAGTCAGATACCCGACTAATAGAAGGATTCAGACATGACTGAGGGACCGCACAATCCCGACGAACGGCCCACCGAAATCGTCGGTCAAACGCCGGCGGCCGCCCCGCCGCCTAAACGCTCGTTCCGGGACAGGTTCGTCGCACCGGTCACGGGCACCCGCGCCGGCCGGATCGTTGCCGCCATCGCGGCCGTGGTTGTGCTCTTCGGTGCCGGTTTCGGCGTCGGCTATGCGGTGTACGGCGGTGGCGGCGGTCATCACGGACACCACCACGGGCATCACGGCCAGATGCACCACCGCGGCGGCCAGGAGTGGGGTCCGGGCGGCGGCTTCGGCCCGGGCAATGGACCGGGTTCGATGCGTCATCACCGCGGACCGGGTCAAAACCAGAACGGACCCGGCCAGAACGGGACGAACCAGAACGGGCCTGGTCAGAACGGGACGAACCAGAACGGGCCGGCTACGCCGCCGTCCGGCGCGTCGACCACACCGGTTACGCCGACGCCGTAACTAGAACCCCCCGCTGACGCGCACGACAGCGCGTCCGGTGTAGCGCCCCTGCCGCACTTGGTCGATCACCGAGGTCACATCTTTGATGTCGACATCATGGGTGAGCTTGTCGAGGTGGCGGGGGCGCAACTCCGTATTCAGCCGGTCCCACAGCTCGCGGCGCGTCTCGATGTCCAGCTGAACGGAATCGATACCGAGTAGTCCCGCGCCACGCAGGATGAACGGCATCACGGTCGTATTGAGCCCCGCGCCACCGGTCAGTCCGCTCGCGGCCACCGCACCGCCGTATTTCAAAGTGCTCAGCACGTACGCGAGGGTCTTGCCGCCGACGCAGTCGACTGCGGCCGCCCATTCGGCCTTGCCCAGCGGACGAATTTTGGCCTCGGGGTCCTCGGGAACTCGACCGATCACCCGGGAGGCGCCGAGGGCCAGCAAAAGCTCCTCCGCCTCCGGTTTTCCGGTGGAGGCGACCACCTCGAATCCGGCGGCGGCTAACAGGTCGACGCTCGTGCTGCCGACGCCGCCGCTGGCACCGGTTACCAGGACCGGGCCGTCGTCGGGACTGATGCCCCGGTCCAGCAGCGCCTCGACACTCATTGCGGCCGTGAATCCGGCAGTGCCGATCGCGGCGGCGTCATGCGGGGTCATATGCGACAGTGGGACAACGTATTTGGCGGGCACGCGAGCGAATTCGGCGTACCCACCGTGGCGACCGGTGCCGATGTCGTAGCCGTGCGCGAGGACGGTGTCGCCCGGCTCGAAGTCGTGGTTGTCCGAGGACACAACTTCACCGGCCAAGTCGATACCCGGCACGATCGGATACTCGCGGACGACGCCGCCCTTCGGCGTCACCGCCAACGCGTCCTTGTAATTGACGCTCGAGTGGGTCACCCGGATGGTGACCGTGCCATCGGGCAGAAAGGACTCGTCCACGGTTTCCGGCGTCAGCGTCACGGCCCCGTCGTTCTCGCGGGCGACCATCGCAGAAAAAGTTGTGCTCACGGCAGGACAGCCTACTTACCGGCCGGGCCCTCGATGACCGTCCTTATCCGTTCGAGGGTTACCCGCATGCCTTCGCCAAGTTCGGTGTCGTGGTTGGCGGCACCGCCCATCAACGGCGTCATCAGCTTGGAGCCGATGGTGTAGGCAGGCAATTCCCGGCGCGACGTCACCTCGGTGCCGCCGGAAGTCGGTGCCAGCCGGTAACTCCAGGTGGCGCCGCTTTCTTGGGTCTTCCAGGCGATCTCACGCTCGGGTTCGAAACGCACCACCTTCGACGTCGTCGGCCACCACAGCCATTGCCGGCGGTTGAGCCCGATAAAGCGCGTCCCTTGCCGGATGCCGTCTTTGGCCGCGCCAAGGCGGATCACCTTCTGCAGCTCCGGGCTGAACTCCGGCATCCGGGTGACGTCGGATAGCACGCTCCACACCTGCGCGGGCGTGGCATCGATCGTGATCGACGCGGTCAGTTCAGCGGGCTGCTCGGCCATGAGTTCGTCTTCCCTCCACTTGCCGGCGGTCGGCGACCGCCCGTGCAGCGCAGTGTAGATGGCGGCCGCTAGCTGTCGCGCAGTCTCGGCGCGACGATCGCGTGATCGAATGCGTACACAATGGCCGCCGCCCGATCCCGCAGTCCGAGCTTGCCGAAGATATGCCCGACGTGGCTTTTCACGGTGACCTCCGAGATGAACAGCTCCGCCGCGATCTCGGAATTGCTCAATCCGCGCCCGATCAACGCGAGGACGTCGCGTTCACGGGCGGTGAGTTCGTCGACGGCCGCGGCGGGAACCGACGCGGGGGCGTCCCGGTATGCCGTGAGCACGCGGGCGGTCACGGCCGGGTCGAGGCAGGCGTCGCCACCGGCGACCGTACGGACGGCGCGAATAAGTTCCTCGGCCGGCGAGTCCTTCAGGATGAAACCCGCCGCGCCCGCACGCAACGCGCCGGAGAGCAACTCGTCGTCATCGAAGGTAGTGAGCACCAGCACCGGCGGGTGCGCACCGGCGGCCCGGACACGGCGGGTGGCCTCGATGCCGTCCACACGCTTCATTCGCAGGTCCATGACAATGACGTCGGGCCGGGAACTAGTCACCGCGGCGAGGACTTCCGAGCCGTCGGCACACTCGGCGACGATGTCGAAGCCGTCCTTGCGACGCAGGATCCGGCGCAGCCCGGAGCGCACCAGTTCCTGATCATCGACCAACAGCACTCTGATTACGGTCAAGAGTGGAGGTCCTTTCTGAGCATCGCAGCGAGTACCGCAGCGGAGCAGCGGGCGGCGGGGCGGGAAGGTCGAGGAACGAAGCGAGGAGCGGAGGGAAGGACCGTAACTGGAAGCACAGTCATATCTGGAACCAACACCCGGCCGAGTCAGCCTGTGCGGCAAGCGGAATCTCCGCTCGCACGGACCATCCCTCCGGACTGGGCCCGGCGCTGAAGTTCCCGCCGAGCAGTTCGGCGCGCTGCCGCATACCGATAAGGCCGGAGCCACCCTGGCCCACGAGCTGGTCCTTTGCCGTCGTATTGGTGGCTGTCACGGTTACCTTTGTATCGCGCACCGTCACTTCAAGTTCCGCTTTTGCGCCCGGTGCGTGCTTGGCGATGTTGGCCAGGCTCTCCTGGGCAATGCGATACAGCGCCAAACCGATGCTGGCTGATACTCGATCGGCATCACCGTGCATCGTGAAGTCGAGGCGCAGTCCCGCACGGATGAAGCCGGCCACCAGATCATCGAGGTCGCCCAGACCCGGCTCCGGGGTGGTCTTGCCCCGGCTGTCGTCGAGCAGTCCGACCGTGCGGCGGATGTCCGACATTGCTTGGCGGCCAAGCCGTTCGGCGTCTATGAGCGCCTCGACCGCTTCATTGACGTCGTTGTCTTCCTGCAGCGCCCGGCGCGCACCGGTCAGGTGCAGCAACGTCACGCTCAATGAATGTGCGACAACGTCATGCACCTCGCGGGCGATCCGGCGCCGCTCGTCGCTGGCCGCCTGTTCGGCGCGCTGCTGCTGGCTCTCGCGTTCCCGCTCCAACAGGCGCATCTGCGTCTGCAGCATGAATCCGACGCACCAACCGAGCGGGATGAGCATCAGGTAGACGGGAGCGTTGTCGAGCCGGCCCATCGCCGTGGGTACCGCCAGCACGACCGCCGTGGCCGCCGCGACGCAGATGCCTATCCGCAGGGTCGCGGTCGCGGCCACCTCACCGACGACGATCATCATGATGAACGGCGCGGCATCGGCAGGTCTCGGCTCGAGCAGCAGCAGACCGGTGCTCACGATGGCGCCCGCCGCGAGGACGAGCGGAGCCGTGCGCTCGGACGGCTTGTAGTCGAAAGCGAATACCCACAGGATCGGGGCTATTGCGATGAACCCCGCCAGCAGCGGCCAGCGCGGGGGAATGAACGCGTCCCGTTGCACGAGCGCGACGACCGTCACCGTCAGCAGTGAGATGTCGGAAACCAGCGGGATGATCGGTGGATAGTTGTGTGGCAGGTTGCTCAGCCGTCGCTGAACATAATCCGCGACGCGCACAAAGTGCAGGCGCTTGCGGGCGACCAGTCGCGCCCCGACTTCGGCGGCGCTGTCGGTCGCCGACGCATAGCGCTCACCGATGCTCACCACACCACCCTAGGTCGTGGTCTCGCGTCCCACATCGTCCTGCGAGAGGTTGCAGTATCCACCCACGGTAGGAGCCGGAAGTCCCGTCCGCGGCACGGCGAAATGCCTGGCCGCGCTCCGTAGCGTCGAAGTCAATCACCGGCCGACCCGAAGCCGGTCCCGCGAGAGGGGAAAGAGAAATGACTTGGCAAGACGTGCACGCTCGCAACGACATCATCGAAACCGTGCTGACGCGGGCGGCCGCGAACCCCGCCGATCCCATGCTGTTCGCCGACCTTCCGGACGTCGACCGCCTCTTCGGCGGGCTCAGCGGGGTCCTGCTCGCGTTGCAGCATCGCTGGAATGTCCACTACGAAGCGAAGCTCGATCGCGTCGCCGAGGACTGGGCTGACCCGCGAGCCCTGTGGGCAGAGCTGGCAGCAGAGCAGCCGGCGCTGCGTGCGGTGCTCGACGCATGGAAGGTCCCGGCGGCGCGTCGGAAGCTTCATCCGGTTGCGGCGTAGGTCCGATCCCTCTCGTGACACCTTATTGACATCCTGCCAATAAGGTGTCACGCTCATGCACAGGCAGTCCGTGCATCGAGGGAGGAACCATGTCGCGACGATCCCGAGCGCCGTGGAGTGACGACGAAACCGAAGCCGTCCGCGAATTGGCGCGCAACTTCTTCACCAAAGAGGTTGTGCCGAACGAGGAAAAGTACGTTGCACAGGGCCACCCTGACCGCGAGCTCTACCGACGCGCTGGCGAGCTCGGCCTGCTCTGCGCCGCTATACCCGAGGAGTACGGCGGCGGTGGCGGCACCTTCGCGCACGAGGCGGCGATCATCGAGGAGCAGTGCTACGCGGGCGACGGCGCGATGGGCACCCCAGTGCACAGTGCGATCATCGCGCCCTACATTCATCACTTCGGCTCCGAAGAACTGAAGCGGCGGATCCTGCCGAAGGCCGCGAGCGGCGAGTACGTTCTGTCCATCGGCATGACCGAACCGGGCACCGGCTCGGACCTGCAGAACATCAAGACGCGCGCGGTCCGGGAGGGCGACGAGTACGTCATCACCGGCTCGAAGATCTTCATCAGCAACGGGTGGCTCTGCGACGCAATCATTCTCGCGGTCAAGACCGATCCGACCAAGGGCGCCGCCGGCGTCTCGCTGATCGTCGCCGAGGTGGGTGACGACACACCTGGCTTCCGGCGCGGGCGGATCCTGTCCAAGATCGGCGGCAAGGGCCAGGACACCGCTGAGTTGTTCTTCGATGGGTTGCGAGTGCCCGCCACGAACCTCCTCGGCGAGGCCGAAGGCCAGGGCTTCTACCAAATGATGCAGCTGCTCGCCCAAGAGCGGCTCGTGACCGCCGTGATGGCGGTGGCCATGATGGAACGCGCCGTCGAGCTGACCGTCGAATACACCAAGGGCCGTGAGGCTTTCGGCAAACCGCTGTTCGCGTTGCAGAACACCAAGTTCGAGCTGGCCGAGTGCGCCACCATCGCCCGGGTCAGCCGGACCTTCCTCGACGACTGCATCCAGCGTCACCTCGCCGGCGAACTCGATGTCGCCGCGGCGGCAATGAGCAAGTACTGGCTCACCGATCAACTCGGCGTGGTGGTGGACCGGTGCCTGCAGTTGTTCGGCGGATACGGATACATGACCGAATATCCGATAGCGCAGCTGTACACCGGCGCGCGGGTGCTGCGCATCCTGGCGGGCTCGAACGAGATCATGAAGGAACTCATCGCCCGCACGCTGTAAAGGATCCATCGACGTGACCCGCCCGCCTTCTCCGCGCCGCCGGCTCGAACCCGACAAACGCCGGGAACAGATCCTGAGCTGCGCCATCCGCATGTTCGGCGAACGGCCTTACGCAGCGGTGTCCACCACAGACCTCGCCCGCGAGGCGGGGGTGGCTCGCGGGCTGATCAACCACTATTTCGGCACCAAGCGCGACCTGTACCTGGCCGTGGTTCGGCAAATGACCACGATCCCGCCCCGGTCGCTGACGATCCCCGACGGTTCCGTACGCGAGCGGGCAGCCCACAGCGTCCGATGGCTGCTCGACGTGATCGAGCGGCACGGCAAAACCTGGGTGGCGGTGATGGGTGCCGAAGGCGTGGGCGACGACCCTGAGGTGCAGGCGATTCTCGATGACGCAGACACAGCTGCCGCCGAGCACGTCCTCGACCTACTCGGCACTCCCGCCCCACGACCGGCGGCGCTCGCAGCGGTCCGCGCCTACGGTGGCATGGTGAAAGCCGCTGGGCGGGAATGGATTCGACGCGGCAGCCTGACCCGCGAACAGGCCGAACAGCTGCTCAACGACACGCTGCTCGCGATTATCGAGCAGACCTTTCCCGCCCTCGACGGGAGTAATGCTGCGGTAATGTGACGCAAATACTCAGTTGAGACGGGGGGTCGCCGTGCCGTACGCGCTACTCATGCTGGTCACGGTCGTCTTATGGGTGTACTGCCTCGTGGACGCACTGATGGCCCCGGACGCGGCGATCCGAAATCTGCCGAAGATCGGCTGGGTGCTGGTGATTATCCTGATGCCGCTGCTCGGGTCGCTGCTGTGGTTGTTTGCTGGTCGTCCGATTGGCCCGTCTCGGCTTGCGTCAAATACCCGGTTCTCGGAGTACGACCGTCCAGGTCGTCAGGTGGCGCAGAATCCTGAGGACGACGAGGCATTTCTGCAGGCTCTCCGGGAGCGGGCTGCGGCGCAGCGTCGCGAGGCGCAGCGGCAGGAGGAGGCGCGTCAGCGCGAGGCCGAGCGGCGGCGGAACGCCGGCGACTGAACCTGGTGCGGCGCCAGCCCTTCGCTACCAGGTGCGCGGCCGGGTAGGCCACGAATCCAAGAGCAGCCGCAGTGAGGTGGCCGTAGTCGGTGAACGTCTGGCCGCGCCATGCGGCGATCGCGAGGATCACGATCAGCCCTGCCGCCCAAGCGAATCGGAAGAGTCCCCGGAATCGGTAGGTGAGCATCGCGGTCAGCGCCATGAAGCCGTAGCTGTAGCCGACATCGGACGTGTGGATGAGCGAGCGCGCGTCGATGTAGTGATGCGACACGGCATAGGCGATGCCCGTCACCGTGATCAAGGTGGCGCCGATGTGTCCGAGCGCGAACGTAGCGATCCAGCGCAGCGTCCCGAGCCAGCGCTCGGCGGCGACCATGATGACGAGGAACTCGATGATCACCGGGATCGGGTTACTGCCCTGGTCCATCCAAAACGCCGACGCGACCAGCACCTGCAACGGTTCTTTGCGCATGTTGTGCAGGTTGGTCGACGCGTCCACGATCACCCGATGACTGATCTTTTCGTCGGCCCCGCGCAGCGTCCACCAGGTCACCAGAATGGTGAACAGGTATACCAGCGACGCGGGAGCGGCGGCGAAGTATTCCTTGATCAGTCGGAGGGCGGTCCTCATCGTGTCGGGGCGTGCGTGAAGACCCAGCGGAAGGCGACGAAGCGGCTCACAGTGACCACGAGGTTCGCCACGATCAGCACCGCTAACTCGAGATGATTGGACGCGGTGGGCAGCAGCTGGTGCAGCAGCCAGAGCGACCCGCTGGTCAACGCGATACCGAGCCCGACAACCGCGAGGCCTTGCGCGTTCTGCTTGGCCATGCCGTCGCGGCCGCGGACACCGAAGGTAAAGGTCCGGTTGGCGGCCACATTGAACACCGCGGTGATGACGAGCGCGGCGACGTTGGCACCCTGAGCGCCGAGCGGGGCATGCAACGCGAGGTAGAGCACCGCGTAGGCGAGCGTGCAGATGATGCCGATCGCGCCGAACCGGACAAGCTGACCGACCATCCCGGTCGGCACGCCAGCGACCTCCGGTTCGCGACCGAGGCTGGCCCGCAGCTCAGCCATCGGCAGCGCACCGGTGGCCAGCGCCCGGCCGACTCGCCAGCAGCCCTGCAGGTCCTTGATCGCGGTGTCGATGATGTCGACGCTGCTGTTCGGGTCATCGACCCAGTCCACCGGCACCTCATGAATGCGCAGGCCGGCGCGTTCGGCCAGCACCAACAATTCGGTGTCGAAGAACCAGCCGGTGTCCTCGACCAGCGGCAGAATCCGGCGGGCGACGTCGGTGCGCAGCGCCTTGAAACCACACTGCGCATCGGAGAAGCGAGCGTGCAGCGAGGTGCGCAGAATCCGGTTGTAGCTGCGGGAGATGAACTCGCGCTTCGCGCCCCGCACCACCCGGGACGAGCGGGCCAGACGGGAACCGATCGCCACGTCGGAGTGCCCGGAAAACAGCGGCGCGATCAGCGGCATGAACGCGGCCAGGTCGGTGGACAGGTCCACATCCATGTATGCGACCACGTCGGCGTCGGACTCCAGCCACACCGTCTTGAGCGCGCGGCCGCGGCCCTTCAGGTCGAGGTGACGAACCGCGACGTTGTCGAATTCACGCGTAAGGCGCTGTGCCACATCAAGAGTCGAGTCGGTGCTGGCGTTGTCCGCGACGGTGATTCGCCACCGGTACGGGACCGTCGCTGACAGGTACCCGTGCAGGCGTCGCACACAACGCTCGAGGTCGTCTTCCTCGTTGTACACGGGGATCACCACCTCGACGGTCGCTGTGCGCAGCGAGATCCCGGTGGCGGCGGCATCGATGGGGCGGAAGCGATCCGCAGCGGTGTCCAGCAAGCTCGTCATGGCACTAACGATCGGGCCTCGCGCTGCGACCAGCCTGCGGGCAAGCTGGCAATAAGCTGGGAACCACGCGAGCTACAGCGGTTGCGGGTCGGCATACGTCGCGACCGTGTGATCCGCGGTCGCGGTGGAAGCGGTGTAAACCGCGTACGGACGCACCATCACTTGCCCCGCGCACCCGTCGGCGTGCAGATGCGCCTGGTCGTAGCTCGCCGACGCAACGGTGCCGCTTACATCCTTCTTGCCCAGCACGACTTCGACGATGGTGCCTGGTTTCAGGGTGATGCCGATGGTCGGTCCCACCGAGCCGCCGATGGAGAAGTTCGGGCCGCCGTTCCAGATCGATTGGCCGCCGTCCCAGCCGTAACCGATCGAGGGGCCGAAGGAACTGCCGAGCCCTAGGTTCACCCCGTCGCTCACGTCGAGGGCACACGCGACCTGAAAGCCGGTCTCGAGGTGGCCACCCGTGATTGCGTGCCCGCCGGTGACAGTGCCCTGAGCGGCGGCCGTGACAAAGCCTTCCGTGCCGACCGGGTCTCCGGTGAGCGGGGGGACTTTCGTCACCGTTATCCCCGAAAGGTTCACCGTCACTTGCCCGTCCGGAGTCGCGATGCTTCGAGATGCACCCGCGATGTCCGCGCCCGCGGCACCGCCGCCCACCACAAGAGCAATGAGGGCGCCGCAGGTGCTTGCCGCAGCGGTTGTCCGACTTGCCCAACGCCGTAGTTCCATGGATATCGTCCCCGCACGTCAGCCACTTAACAAAGCTCACCAAAGCCTAAGCGATTCGACCGCAAGTACTGGCCATTTGACTCGCCGGAGTTAGCTTGAGCCATGGACAGCAACGGCCGGACCGAGAACGACACCTGGGACGTCACCACGAGCGTCGGCGCCACCGCGACCGCGGTCGCCACCATGCGCGCCCTCGCCAGCCGTCGACCCGATGCGTTGTTCCACGATCCGTACGCGGAAATGCTGGTACGGGCGGCCGACAAGCGGTGGGCCCGGCTCCTCGACCAGGCCGACACCATGATCGCCGAGATGCCCGGCGAAACCGCGCGGCAGTGGGCTGGCGGAGGCTTCATGGTCGCGCGAACCTGCTATTTCGACAGCTACTTTCAGGACTCCATGGCCGCCGATATCGGGCAGATCGTCATTCTTGCCTCCGGGCTCGATACGCGCGCGTACCGCATGGACTGGCCCGTCGGCACCACGATATTTGAAATCGACCAGCCGCAGATGCTGGAGTTCAAGGCCGCCACTCTCAGTGCGAATTCCGTTGTCGCCAAGGCCGACTGTCGACATGTGGGGATCGATCTGCGCCACGACTGGCCGACCGCCCTAGTAGCCCGCGGTTTCGATCCACACCGACCGACCAGCTGGCTCGCGGAAGGATTGTTGGGTTACCTGCCCGCAGCGGACCAGGACCGGCTCTTCGACAATGTCGTTGCGCTCAGTGCCTGCAACAGTAGATTTGCCGCAAACTACGCGACCGCCGACGCCGAAACCGCAGCAAGGCAATTCAGCGCGGAGCGCGCCCGGACGTTGGACAGGTTCGGGATACAGCTCGACGTCAGCAGCTTGCGATATTCCAATGAGGGACGAAGCGACCCGCCGGAGTGGTTCGCCGACCATGGGTGGACAGTGACCAGCACCGACGCCGATGAGGTCTTGCATGAACTCGGCCGCCCTACCGAGGAGCGGGCGCGTGCCCTGCTGCGCAGTCATCGCATGATGTCGGCGGTATTGCCAGCGATTCACAGCTAACCGCCAGCGTCACGAGAGCAATTCTTGATCATCGCCGCACATACTTGCTCTCACTTGTCTCGAGTGAGTGCGGAGAAAATTGATGCGAATTCTTTTGGTTCCGGCGGCGAGTTTGCTGGTGATGGCGACCGGACTGACGGTGAACGCGGTCGCGTCCGCCGCACCACTGCCGGTCCATCCGGTTGCGATGAATTCGCGGACGTCCTTCGCTTTTGTCTCATTGGTTCCCGGAACCGACTCCGGCACGGCCAATTCGAATCAACCGCGCCCCGCGCTGTCGATCATCAAGCTGTATCTGGTCGACTACGTCCTGCGCCACGGCGACGGCTCAGCGTCGGATCGCGCATTGAGCCAGCGCGCAATTCAATTGTCCGACAACGATGCCGCGAGCGCGCTGGACAATAAGTATCCCAACGCCATCGACGCCACCGCGGCTGAATATCAGCTACCGAACACGAGCCGGGGATCATTCTGGGGCACGTCGTTGACCAGCGCCGCAGACATCGCAAACTTCCTGCTGGACAAGGAGCGCAGCGACCCCGCCTCGCCCATTCTTGGATGGATGGCCACCGCGAGCCCCGTTGCCGCCGACGGGACGGCCGAGAACTGGGGCACGGCGCACCTGCCGGGCGTCATCGGGACGAAATGGGGCTGGTCCGACGACCGCACCTCCCTGGTCGCCTCCGCATCGATCGGACCAGGATTCGCCGTCGCGGCGATGACCAATGGCTCGCCTGCCGATGAAAACGCCGACGTTCGGGGTATTTTGCCCTGATGACGTCTGGCGAGGTAGCCGCCCAAGACTCGTCGCGAACGCGGCGCTTGGTCCGCTACCTCGTCATGGTGGCTTACGTTGCGGCGCTGGTCGTGACGATCGTGACGTGGGGAGTGCCGTCCGATCGGATCTATCAGGCGGCCTGGCTGGTTGCGGGCATCATTGCTTTTCGGATCGATCGGCCGTGGCGGGCACACCTGCGCGTCATCGCCGACTGGGCGCCGCTCATCGCCGCACTGGTGGTCTACGACCTCACGCGCGGAATCGCCGCCGAACTCGGTATGCCGGTCCAGGTGGAGGCACCGGCCGCGGTGGAACGGTGGCTGTTCGACGGGACCATACCGACGGTGTGGTTGCAGCAGCATCTGCTGCCGTCCAGCGGGCAACCGCCGTGGTGGACGGTGTTCACCGGAATCGTCTACTCGACGCACTTCGTGGTGCCGTGGGTCTTGGGCGCGGTGTTCTACGTGCGGTCCCGCGCGGTGTGGGCCAAGTACATGCGGCGAGTGTTGGTGCTCTCCTACCTCGGTCTGGTGACCTACGTGCTGCTCCCGGCAGCGCCGCCGTGGTACGCGTCGGCCGGAGCCGTGATTATCGAACCGGTGCGTCGGGTCGCCGGCTTCGGGTTCGGCGTCGTGCCGCTCGACACCAGCACGGTGTGGCTCTCTGCGCACAGCAACCCGGTCGCCGCCATGCCGTCGCTGCATGCCGCATTTTCGCTGCTTGTGCTGATTTCGGTGTGGCCCTACGTCCGCTACCGCTGGGCGCGGATGGCATTGGTGCTTTATCCGCTGGCTATGGCGTTCACGCTCATTTACGGCGGCGAGCACTACTTCATCGACATCGCCATGGGCTGGGTCTACACGCTCATCGCGATTCTGGTCTGTCGGTGGTGGGAGGGGCGCCGACGCGACCCGGATGTTATCGAGGAGCCGACCGAACGCGTTGTTGTTCAGGCGGGTACGCCCGTCGCGTCCTGAACAACAACGCGCTCAACTGGAATTACGCCGCGGCAACTGCTCCTTCGTCAGCAGACTCGATTGCGTAGGCGAGAATCTCGCGCACATCGCTGACCGGACGCACGTCCAGAGCGTCCAGCACGTCGGCGGGAACGTCGTCGAGATCTGGTTCGTTGCGGGCCGGGATGAAGACCGTCTTCAGGCCCGCACGCTGGGCCGCAAGCAATTTCTGCTTGACCCCACCGATCGGCAAGACCCGACCGTTCAGCGTCACCTCACCGGTCATGCCCACATCCGAGCGAACGTTACGGCCCAAGGCCAACGACACCAGCGCCGTCACCATGGTGACGCCCGCGGATGGTCCGTCCTTGGGCACCGCTCCGGCAGGCACGTGCACGTGGATCTCGCGATCCAGCGAGCCGGCTTCGGCACCAATCTGCGCCAGGTGCGAGCGGACGTAGGTCAATGCGATCTGCGCCGACTCCTTCATCACGTCGCCTAGTTGCCCGGTGAGCTTCAGTCCACGCTCGCCGTCGGTGGCATTCGCCTCGATGAAGAGCACGTCGCCACCGAGTCCGGTGACGGCCAGACCCGTTGCGACACCGGGAACGGCGGTCCGCTCCGCCGACTCGGGGGTGAACCGCGGTCGTCCGAGATACTCCTTCAACTCGCCGACCCCGATGACGATCGCTGTCTCGTCTGGTCGCTCCGCAGGCTCCGCTCCCGCCAATTGCGTTGCCGCCTTGCGCAACGCCTTGGCGATCAACCGTTCGAGCTGGCGGACGCCGGCCTCGCGCGTGTAGTTGGCCGCCATCTCGCGCAGCGCCTCATCGGTCAAGCTGACCTCGTCCACCGTCAGCGCCGCGCGTTCGAGCTGCCGCGGCAGCAGGAAGTCGCGGGCGATGGCAACCTTGTCATCCTCGGTGTAGCCGTCCACGGTGATGAGCTCCATCCGGTCCAGCAGCGGGCCGGGAATCGTATCCATCACATTGGCAGTCGCGATGAACAGCACGTCCGACAAGTCGAGGTCCAGGTCCAGATAGTGATCGCGGAACGTGTGGTTCTGCGCGGGATCCAGCACCTCGAGCAACGCAGCCGCGGGGTCGCCGCGGTAATCGGAACCGACCTTGTCGATTTCGTCCAGCAAGACAACCGGATTCATCGATCCGGCTTCCTTGATGGCTCGCACAACCCGGCCCGGCATCGCACCGACGTAGGTACGGCGGTGGCCCCGGATCTCGGCCTCGTCGCGCACGCCACCGAGGGCGACGCGAACGAACTTGCGGCCCAACGCCCGCGCGACGCTTTCACCCAGCGACGTCTTGCCGACACCGGGCGGGCCAACCAGCACCATGACGGCACCCGAACCGCGACCGCCCACGACTTCCAGACCGCGTTGGGCGCGCCGCGCACGAACGGCTAGGTACTCGACCATCCGGTCCTTGACCTCATCGAGGCCGTGGTGGTCGGCATCCAGAACCGCGCGGGCAGCCTTGACGTCGGTGTTGTCGGTGGTCTTCGCGGTCCAGGGCAATTCCAGGACCGTGTCGAGCCAGGTCCGGATCCACCCAGATTCCGGGCTTTGATCGCTGGCCCGCTCGAGCCGCCCGACCTCGCGTAGCGCTGCCTCCCGGACAGCGTCGGGCAGGTCAGCGGCCTCGACGCGGCCGCGATAGTCCTCGGCTCCCTCGGGCTCACCCTCACCCAACTCCTTGCGGATGGCGTTGAGTTGCTGGCGCAGGTAGAACTCGCGCTGGGTCTTCTCCAGACCTTCGCGCACGTCTTCGCTGATCTTCTCGGTGACCTCGGCCTCGGCGATGTAGGCCTTGGTCCAGTCGATGAGCAGGGTTAACCGTTCGGCGACGTCGGGAGTTTGCAGCAGTGTGCGCTTCTGGTCGTCGGTCAGGTACGGCGCATAGCCGGCCGTGTCCGCAATTGCGGACGGGTCGGTGAGCCGGTTCATTGCGTCGATGATCTGCCAGGCCTCGCGACGCTGCAGCACGGCAACCACAAGCTTCTTGTATTCGGCCGCAAGCTCGGTGGTCCGTCCATCGGCAGCGAGGGTTTCCACAGGTTCGGTCTCGACCCATAGCGCGGCGCCCGGGCCGGTCACGCCGTGGCCGATCTTGGCGCGCTGGATGGCCTTCAGCACTGCCGCGGGTGTGCCGCCGCGCATACGTCCGACCTGCTCGATCTCGGCGATCACGCCGTAAGAGGCGTAGCCCTGCTCGAGCCGTGGCGCGATCAGCACCTTGCTGTCGCTGCCGGCTTTGGCGGCGTCGATGGCGGCCTGCGCGGATTCGTCGAGTTCGATCGGCACCACCATTCCCGGCAGAACCACCGGGTCGGTCAGAAAAAGCACTGGTAAGTGCAGTGATTCGGTCACAGGTTCAACCTTTCGAAGTTGAGCGTCACCTACTCAACCCCCGGTTGTGCCCGATTGTTCCGTGAGCCTGTTCACTGTGAGCGATTGCGGTGGCGCTCCAGTCGCGGTCATCCGAGACAATCTGCGCGCCTTTTCGGCCGTAACTGGAGCCTGAGCACATAGACCTCGATTCACCGATGCCGAGCCCTTACCGACTTCGGCGAGGCCGAAACTGGCCGTCATTATTCGCCGCTCGATGCCTTGTCGATCACGAGCTCGGTATGCCGGGCGAGGACGTCGAAATCCGCGTCTGCATGCAGGATCGGCACGTCCGACCGGATCGCGTGCGCAGCGATGAGGCAATCGATCAACTTGCGGACCGTTTCGCCCTTTCGGCGACACGCGCGATAGAGCGCTGCGGCATCTTCATAGTCGGTGGGCAGCGTAGCGAGTAACGCGGCACGCGCCAACAGTCCGCGCAGGTCTTGAAGGTGTCGGTCGTTGCGTGCACCTGCCAGCAACTCCATGCGAACCGGATGGCACGTCGCGATTTCGGCGGTGAGAAGTTCATCGACGCGAAGACATACCGGGCTTCCGGTATCCCGCAGAAATTCCACCCAGGCAGAGGTGTCTACCAGAATCATCCGACGCGACTGGTCCGTAGCTCGTCGAGGTCCGCGTCCCACCCTGACCCGCGCAGGCGACGGGCCTGGTCGACATCGAGGGCTTCGGCAGCGACGGTTCGCAGCGCGAAGTTGACCGCTTCACGCTTAGTGGCGAGGTGGTAGCGGTGCATGATCGTTTCACACGCCGAGTCGTCGATGTCGATATTGGTGCGTGTCATACACCAACGATACACCGCCTCATTCGAGGCCAGCTATTCGATCGGCCGCCGCGGGTCGGCGCTCCAGCCGCTCCATGAACCGGGAAACAACTTCCCTGACCCGAGCCCCGCATGCTCCAGAGCAAGCAGGTTATGGCAGGCAGTGACCCCGGACCCGCAATAAGAGATGACTGCGCGCTCGCCGTCGACGCCCGCAGCCTCGAATATTGCGCGCAACTCGTCGCGAGGCCGCAGCCGCCCGGACGGGTCGAGGTTCTCCCGGCACGGCACGCTGACAGCTCCGGGGATATGACCGCGGCGGGGATCGACATCAGCACCCAGGCCGTGAAACCGATCGCGTGGCCGCGCGTCGAGCAAAACGCCACCGAAGGCGGCGACGTCGTCGATCGAGGCAACGACATCCGGCGGCCATGGACACGCCGAAAATGCGACGGGCTCAACCATCGGCGCCGCCGTTTCCAAAGCGCCTGGGTACGACTGCAATCCGCCGTCGAGCAACGCAGCGTCGTGGCCGAGGACCCGTAGCATCCAGACCAATCGCGCTGCGATGACGCCACCAGCATCGTCATAGGCGACCAAGGGCTTTCGACCATCGATTCCCGCGCGACCCATTGCATCCGCAAACACGTCGGGCTCCGGTAGTGGATGCCGTCCTGCTACACCTCCCGCCGCTCCAGCGAGATCTCGGTCGAGATCGATGAACACCGCGCCGGGAATGTGTCCCGATTCGTATGCGGAAAGTCCCGGCTTGTCGAAGTACCAGCGGACATCCGCGAGGACAAGTTCATCGGCGCGCTCGGCACACCAGGACCAGTCGACGAACGAAGGGATCACTCCAGCGACGTTAACTCAAGCCAGCGTCACTATCAGCGCGATAATCACCGCGACGAAGATCACGGCCAGCAGCACCGACAGCACGAGAGCGAAGCCGCCGGTGGGCGGGAAGTTGTGCCGAGTCCGCGGCTCGGACGCGGACAGCCCCGCCGTCTGCGGACTCTCGGGCGGCGTCGCGCCGGGCGCAACCCCACCGCCGGGCTCGAGATCGGGTGACGAACCGGGTTCTGGAAAGCGCTCAGTGGACATAACGGGCGAGTACCCCGAATGCCCACGTCAATGCGACAGGATCACTGATAGCTGACGTAATCGGGCGGAGGCGCCAGCCCCAAAACCGCCGGCGGCGGCAACAGCCCGATGTCATCGGTGTAGAAAAGCTTGAATCCGAGGTGGAATTGCTGCGGACGCCCTAGATCCCGGTACTTGGCGATCTTGACCGCCGAGCTGCCGAATCCATCGAGCTGCTGAACGTCCGCCAGCTCGGCATGGGCCGCCACCGCGGCAATGTCCGTGATCATGTCAGGCGTAAATTCATGCAGCACAAACAGTTTCTGCGGCAAGTGGTGCGTGCGTACCAATCCGGACAACCAGGCGCTGACGGTGTTCACCTCGGCCGCAGACACCTGACCGATCTGCATCCCGGGGACACCGCCCGCCGACATTCGCCACTCCGGATCCAGCGCGAGACTCACGTCGGGCTGCGCCAACAGCGGTTCCCATTCCCGAGCCTGTGCGAGAAAGTCCCGATAGCCGGGCTGCAGATCGAGAATGAGCAACTGCCGGTGCGCCCGGGCGGCCTTCAAGTAGTCCCAGGCCACAGCTGGGTTAATGCTGTGCGAGTATGAACCATCCGGGCCGGGTGCCCGATCGGCGATGGTGGCTATCAACTCCATCGCCGGCTGCACCGGACGCCCGGGCGTCGCGAACGCGGCGGCCGCCTGGCTGAGGCGATCGGCAATCTGATCGGGCGGCTGGGAGCCGAGCACACCCATCCCAGGTCCGCCGGCGGTGCCGTAGTAGGCGACGACCCGAAATTTCGGAAATACCTGCGTGCCTCCGCCGGGCAGCAGCAGCGGTGCGGGCGCAGGTGCCGCAGCCGGGCGCGGGGAGGCACCTTCGGACGCCGCGGAGCGCGCGCATCCAGCGAGCAAACCGGCGCAGACCAGCGCCACCATAGCCCGTCTACCCCACCAATTTCCGGCCATCTCGAGCCGTACTCTAACCGAAGAGTGGTCCCAAACGCGGGAAGACAGGGCCGTCACGGGTACCGGGTGCGGGTATGCTTGACGGAGGATCTCACTGGTCAGGAGCGGCAATGACCCACAGCCACGGCTATATCAGCGCAAAGGACGACTACCTCAAGCGGCTCCGGCGTATCGAGGGTCAGGCGCGCGGCTTGCAGCGAATGGTCGAGGAAGAGAAGTACTGCATCGACATCCTGACGCAGGTCTCAGCGATGACCAAGGCTCTGCAGGCCGTTGCGATGGGGTTGCTCGAAGACCACATCAGCCACTGCGTCGTCGATGCGGCGGTTGCCGGTGGCCCCGAGGCCGAAGCCAAGATCAAGGAGGCCACCGACGCGATCTCGCGGTTGGTGATGAAGTCCTAGGACCCGACCGCTGCCCTGATGGTCTCCCGTAGCGATCCGAGCGTCGCCACCACTGCCGTGGGCTCATATCCGCAGTGCGCCATGCAGTTTGCGCAGCGTGGGTCATTTCCACGACCGAAGGCGTTCCAGTCCGTGTCCTCGATCAGTTCCTTGTACGTCTTGGCGTATCCGTCGTCGAGCAGGTAGCAGGGCCGCTGCCAGCCCTTGAGTGAGTACGACGGGATAGCCCACGCCGTGCACTTGAAGTCGACCTTGCCTTCGAGGAAGTCGAGGAACAACGGTGAGTGGTTGAGCCGCCACTTCTTGCGCCGGCCGTCCGCGAACGCCTTGCGGAACAACTCCCGCGTCTGATCCACGCCGAGCCAGTGCTCCTGGTCCGGGGCTTTCTCATAGGCATATCCGGGCGAGATCTGCATGTTGTCGACACCCAGATCGTCGTTGAGGTAGTCGAGGATGTCGATAACGTCCTGCGGGCTGTCCATATCGAAGAAGGTGGTGTTGGTCATCACCCGGAACCCGGCGGCCTGGGCCTGTTTGATCGCGGCAACCGCTTGATCGAACACGCCGTCCTTGCACACCGACGCGTCGTGCCGCTCGCGCAGACCGTCGAGGTGCACCATCCAGGAGAAGTTCCGGTGCGGAGTGAACTTGTGAATGTGCTTGGGCAGCAACACCGCATTGGTGCACAAGAACACGATCTTGCCGCGGTCCAGCAACTGGCGGACGATCTCATCGATCTGCGGGTGCATCAACGGTTCGCCCCCGGCGATGGACACCATGGGCGCACCGCATTCCTCGATCGCGCCGACCGCCTGCTCCACCGGCATCCGCTGCTTGAGCAGCGTGTGCGGATGCTGAATCTTTCCGCACCCGGCGCATTTCAGGTTGCAGGCGAACAGCGGTTCCAGCTCGACGAGAATGGGAAACTTCTCGCGTCGCAACAGCTTTTGCTTGGCAAGGTAGGTGCCAAGACGAATTGACTGATGAAGTGGCATTGCCACTCAACTCACCTCCCGGGGCATCATGAAACGAATGCGTTCTTCGGCCACGCGTTGCTCGCGGACATGGACTTGCCCCAGCCCGGAGAGCGCGGCGATAAGCTCTTCCACCAACGCCGGCGGCGCGGATGCGCCGGCGGTAATTCCAATGCGGCTCTTGCCATGCAGCCACGCCAAGTCAACCGACCCGCAGTCGTCGACCAGGTGCGATTCCACGCCGCAGTCCTCGGCGACCTCGGCCAATCTCCGCGAATTGGACGAGTTTTCCGAACCGAGCACCAGCATCAGGTCACAGTCGCGCGCCACCTCGCGCACCGCGTGTTGACGATTGGTGGTGGCATAACAGATGTCGTCGGTGCGCGGCGCGATGATCAGGGGGAATCTCTTGCGCAGGACCGCGGCGATCTGCTCGGCCTCGTCGACGGCCAGGGTGGTCTGGGTGACGTAGGCGACGTGCCGCGGGTCCGGCACCGAAACCTGCTCGGCCTCTTCGACGTTGGCGATAACTATTACCTGGCCGGGCGCTTCCCCTCGGGTGCCGACCACCTCCTCGTGTTCGGCGTGACCGATGACCAGCACCGTGTTGCCCTGGTCGGCGAACCGCCGAACCTCGGTGTGCACCTTGGCGACCAGCGGGCAGGTGGCATCGATGACCCGCAGCGACCGCTCGGCCGCGTCGACGCGGACCTGCGGATCGACGCCGTGGGCGGCCAGCACCAGCACGCTGCCCTCGGGCACCTCGTCGACCTCGCCGACAAAGACGGCGCCCCGCCGCTGTAAGCCGTTGACCACGTGCGAGTTGTGCACGATCTGGCGCCGCACGTACACGGGGGCGCCGTGCTTGCTCAACGCGTGCTCCACGATGTCGATGGCCCGTTCCACACCCGCGCAGAAGGAACGGGGCGCGGCCAGAATGATTTCCCGATCCCCGGTGGCCCGGGCCCAGTCATCGATGATGGGCGCGGCCGCGCGCAGCGTGCGCAGCGCGTGGATGCCGTTCGCCATGGTCGCCGGCCGCAACAAGGGCGCCGTGGGAGTGTCGACGATCGTCCGCAAGACCGCCGTCTTGCCGTGCGGCGCATGGGCCGCAAGAAACGCCGACTCGGTGTCCACGGCGATCGCACCGGTGACCGCGAGTGCGTCGCGACGCGCACCGTGGGCCACCCGGTAGTCGGAAACGATCGGGCCGCGTCGCACCGGCAGGCCGCGTCGCTTTGCCGCACCGTACAGCAAGGGAGCCAACCGAACTGGGCTGCCTATCGCCGCCGCCCGGGTCTCGGTGGCCACCACCAGATCGCCCGGATGCAGCGAATTGTCCAGGGCGCCAGCGACTCCGGCAACCAGCACCGGACTGGCAAAGGAATTGCGCCAACTACTCGGTCCGCGGCCGGTCCGTAGCAGGGGCGCGGTGATGTGACCGTGCAGCGCTGCCCATTCGCTACGCAGCGGAGTACACACAACCCCGGTCATGATTGCATCCTCTCCAGGTAGCGGTTGAAGGCCCAGATCGGAAAAACCTGCCGATACAGGTGATAATTGATGTAGAAATCGCCGGGAAATCCCGTGCCGGTAAACAGATCTTCGTCCCAACCGCCGTCGTCGCGTTGCTGCTCGATGAGCCAGCGAATGCCGTTCTGCACGGCGGGTCCATCTTCGCGAGCGGCCAGCAAGGCCAGCAGCGCCCAGGAGGTTTGCGACGCCGTCGACGCGCCTACCCCGATCCACCGCGGATCCCGGTAGGAGCGCAGATCTTCGCCCCAACCACCGTCGGAGTTCTGGTGCTCGACCAGCCAGCGCACGGCCCGCCGAATGGGCTCGGCATCCGGGGCCATTCCACTGGCGGTCAGTGCCGGCAGCACCGCGCCCGTGCCGTACACGTGATTGGCGCCCCAGCGCCCGAACCACGAACCGTCGGGCTCCTGATGTCGCAGTAGCCAGTCCACGCCGCGTCGACAACTGACATCCTTGGCCAGGCCCACCGCCGCCAGCATTTCCACCACGTGTGCGGTGACGTCAGCCGACGGTGGATCGATCACCGCGCCGAAGTCGCAGAACGGCAGCTTGGTGGCCAGCGCGCGAGTGTTATCCGCATCGAACGCACCCCACCCGCCGTCGCGGGACTGCATGCCGATAACCCACTCGACGGCGCGGTCCACGGCCTCCTTGCAGTCGGGACGGAATCCCAACCGCTGCAACGCAAGCACCACGATCGCGGTGTCGTCGGTATCTGGATAATTGATGTTGGCGAATTCGAATGCCCAGCCGCCCGATGGTACGTCCGGCCGCCGCACGCACCAGTCGCCAGGCGCGTCGATCTGTTGGGTAAGCAGCCAGTCGGTGGATCGCACGATCATGGGATCGTCGGTATCGAGGTCGGCCTCGAGCAATCCGTAGAGCGCCAGGGCCGTGTCCCACACCGGAGATTGGCATGCTTCCAGCCGGCGGACGGTGCCCTGCGGCGTCGACTCACGAATCGTGAAGCCGTCCAAGCCATCGATGCCGGCGCGCATCACCGGATGGTCGAGCGGATATCCCATGAGCTTGAGGGCAATGAGCGAATAGACCCAGGGCGGCTGAATGCCACCCCAGCCGCCGTCGGCTTCCTGGCGGGCGACGATCCATTCCGCACACTGTCGCAACGCAATTCCGCGCATTGGATGTACCGGCACTCGCGAATACAGGTGCAGCCCACGGTCGATCTGCCGGAAGATTCCGGATATCGAAATGTCCGGCAGGAAGCCGCCTTTGCGTGCGCCACCGGAGCCGGCGTGCAGTTCGCGGATGCCGAACGACACCGGATGCACCGGGCGGATGGTGGAGACGATCGTCAGCGGGACCACGGTCTGGCGCGCCCAGCAACCCCAGTCGTAGATGTTGAGCGGGAACCACTTTGGCAGATAGATAAGCTCCGGGGGCAGGCTCGGCACCTCGTCCCAGGACCACAGCCCAAACAACGACAACCAGATTCGCGTGAACACTCGGCTGTTCTCCACGCCGCCCGCGCGGCGCACGAATTGCGCGGCCGAGACCATGTGCGGCTCGGCCGGGTCATCGCCGGCCAAACGGAGTGCGACCCATGCTTCGACAGTGGTCGACAGATCGGCCGGACCGCCCTCGAAGGTCGCCCAGGTGCCGTCGGCGCGCTGCTGCGACCTGATCCAGCGCGATGCTTCCTCCAGCACCTGCGGGGAGCCGATGCCGAGAAACTCACGCAGTAGCAGGTCTTCGGCGTCCATGGTGACGTTGGTGGCCAGCTCACCCTTCCACCAGCCCTCCGGGTCCTGCAGCCCCCGCAAGAACTCGACAGCACGATCGCGTGCTGCTGCGGCGCGATCAGTGTCACCGTCGCGTGCTGCTGCGGCGCGACCAGTGTCACCGTCGCTGTCGGCGAGTTGTGGCTGGCTCACTATGCCTCCCGGTCTACAAGTCGATCTGCAAGGACGATGAGTTCGCTTGCGCGCAAGCGGAGTTCGGGGATGGCATCGAGCGCCTGCGCGGCGCGTTCGGCCTCCCGGCGGGCCGCTCGGCGCGCCCAGTCGCGGCCGCCGCCGGCCTCGACCAATTCGGCTGTGGCCCGCAGGTCCGGCTCGGTCGGATCGTGCCCGTCGGTCAGCCAGCGCTGCACCCGTTGCCCGTGCTCGCCGCCATGCTCGATCACCCAGGTGATCGGCAGCGTCTTCTTGCGGGAGCGCAGGTCGGAGTACACCGGCTTGCCGGTGACGTGCGGGTCTCCCCAGATGCCGAGCAGGTCATCGATGATCTGGAAGGCGACACCGACGTGGCGGCCGAAGTTCGACAGTGCAGCAACAACTTCCGGTGATGCGGCGGCATACACCCCGCCCATGGCGGCAGCGGCCGACAGCAGCGCCGCGGTCTTCGCTGCGGCCATGTCCAAGCACTCGGCGGCCGTGACGTCGGAGCGGGATTCGAACGCGACGTCGAGTATCTGGCCGCGAATCAGCTCACGGGTGGTGCGCGCGAGCAACAGTTGAGCCGAGTCCGCGTGACCAACAGGGTGTTCGGCAAGTATTTCGTGGGCGAGTGACAGCATCGCGTCGCCGGCCAGGATCGCTGCCGTGTCGCCCCACAGCGACCACACCGTTCGGCGGTGTCTGCGCATCGTGTCGCGATCCATGAGATCGTCATGCACGAGCGAGAAGTTGTGCACCAGTTCGATGGCCGCTGCACCCGGCGCGGCAGCCACCGGATCGCCACCTGCCGCGGCCGCGGCCAGCAGCGTCATCCGAGCACGAATGCCCTTGCCGCCATTGGCCTCCGTTCGCTGACCGTTCTCGTCGCACCAGCCAAAGTGATAGCCGACGATCCGCCGTAGCTGGGGATCAAGCCTGCCCACCGCGTCATGCAAGGTGTCGAGTACCGCTCCGGTACCCATTTCGATGCTGGACAAGGTTGCGGTCACGATAGTGCCACCTCTCGAATCCGTCGGCGCCCCATCGAGGTGCCGCCCCACTCCTCAACAAGCGCCGCCGCGGCCGATTCTCCGCTTCGCACAGCGCTTTCCATCGTCGCGGGCCATCCGGTTGCCGTCCATGCGCCCGCAAGGTAGAGCCCTGGCAACGCCGTTCGCGCCTGCGGGCGCAGGGCGGCCGTCCCGGGGACCGGCCGAAACGTGGCACAGCGCTCGCGCGTGACGAAGAAATCGAGCACCGTGGCCGAACGCGCCCGCGGCAAAATTCTGGACAATTCCGGCAGAAACAATTGCCGCAGTTGCGCATTGGTCATGCCCACGAATTCCCCGGCGGCCGAAACCGAAACAGCCAGGTATTGGCCGCGCTTTTCACCGGCAATTTCGGTGCGGTCGAAAATCCATTGCGCCGGACTGCCAACGGTCGCGACAAAGGGTTCGTCGAGTACCGGCCGGTCAAAAACGGCATGCACGTTCACGATCGGCGCGCAACCGAGCCCCGCCGCCCAGCCGGACGACAGCGATACCGCGCCCGACGGGAGAAGCTGCTCGGCGGCGTCGGGCGGCACGGCAAGCACTACCGCGTCGTAGCGCTGTGCCCCACTTGCACCACCATTGCCGAGCAGCCACCCCTCGCCTTCGCGAGCAAGGCTGCGAACCTTGTTCCGGAGCTGAATGGTCACGCCGGCGGACTCCAGTGCGGCGGTCGCGGCATCACCGTGCAGTCGCTGCAGCGGGACGGTGGACCACCCGATATCCGCTGCTGTGCGGTCACTGAGCAAACCGAGCTGGAACACCGTGGCAGCGGCGGCCAGTGAAGCGTCTTCGGCGCGGCAGTTCAACGTGGCGATACCGATCAGGTCCCAGACCGCGTCGATCGTGCCTGGCCGCTGCCCGTGCCGCCGCAGCCAGGCGCCGAAGGTCTGGGCATCGTTGCGCGGATCGTCGGCATCCACGTTGCGCAGCAGCAGTGCCGCGCGCGCCAACAGCGCCGTTTGCTGCATCGACAGCCACGGATACCGGGCCAGGGCCGTCGCCAGGTGCAGTGGCGCCGGCAGCACCGATCGGTTGAGCCGGCCCACCCGGTCGCCGTCGCGCACGGTGATGTCCAACCGAGGTTGCAGTCGCACCAGGTGCGCGACGTCGAGGCGGTTCAACAGCGCCCGATACCTGGTGCAGCAGCGCAGAAACACGTGCTGGCCGTTGTCGACCCAGCGCTCGCCGCGTTTGAACGAATGGGTGAGTCCGCCGAGCCTGGGGGTGGATTCGAAGAGTTCCACCGTGAACCCCGCGTCGGCGGCGTGCAGCGCAGCGGTGATGCCGGCCAGTCCGCCACCGACCACTGCGACACGCTGTCGGTGACCGCTCATGCGGAGCCTCCCGCCAGCGCCCGCGCGGCTACCCGGCTCTTCTCCCACGCCGACAGCGACAGCCGCCGGTCGTACACGAGAACCGGGTTTGACCCGATCCGCCGGTTCAGATGGCGATAGATGCCGGCCATCGCCGCACAGCACGCGGCACTGCGTCGGTCCAAGAGTGGGAGCAGCCGCAGGCCGAGGCAGTACCAGTCCTCCGCACGCGCGGTTGCGTGGCGCAGCAGCGCCGCCAGCCGGGCGTTCGGGTCGGCCAGATTGCCGTCGGGGTCGAGCATCAAATCGACGCCATACTGCGCCAGCTCGGCGCGGGGCAGATAGATCCGGCCGTTGCTCAGGTCCTCGCGGACGTCACGCAGGATGTTCGTCTGCTGCAGGGCGATGCCGAGCTGGTCGGCGTAGGTAGCCGCAGTCGGGTCGGACGTGCCGGAGAAGATCGCCAGGCACAGCCGGCCGATCGAACCGGCAACGCACCGGCAGTACCGCACCAGCTGCGGAAAGTCTTCATAGGTGGCCCCGGTCACGTCCATGCTGACGCCGTCGATGAGTTCGTCGAACGCCGACAGCGGAATGGGGAAGCGCCGGGCGGCGTCGCCGACCGCGGCGAGGACCGGGTCGGAGTTGTCGACCAACTGCTGCAATGCCTTGCGGGTTCGCTCGAGCTCGGCCACCTTGCGCGCGGCCGGCAGGTCGCCGTCGCCGATGTCGTCGATCCGGCGGGCCAAGGCGTAGACCGCGCTCAGCGCTCCGCGCTTGGGCGGCGGCAACAGTCTGATTCCGTAGAAGAAGTTCTTGGCTTGCTCGCGGGTGATTCGCTCGCACTCCACATAGGCGGGACCGATTTCGGAACTGTCGATGATGCTCATCGCCCACCTCGCGTCTCGCGCAGACGCAGCTGCACCCATGCCCGTAAAAGATCCGTTTTCCGCGGTCGCGCTTCGCA
The DNA here is from genome assembly GCF_007489285.1 of Skermania sp. ID1734. Lineage (GTDB taxonomy): Bacteria > Actinomycetota > Actinomycetes > Mycobacteriales > Mycobacteriaceae > ID1734. The sequence goes on along the minus strand of NZ_VLIY01000005.1, from coordinate 100,996 downwards.
AGCCAACACATCGCCGCCGGTACGCTGCAACGCGCGAACCGTCGCTCGGCCGCCGCACACATAACCCTCGACGGCCAATCGGGCCCACCCGGTCAGCTGCCTGGTGATCGCGGCGCCAGAGTCCAAGAGCTCCGATGCTCGAGCTATTTCGAATTGCATCAACTCACGCAGCGCAGGATTCGCTGAATGCTCGCCCAGGGCAGCCTCATTCACCCCGTATCGGTCGAGATCCTCACTCGGCAGATAGATCCGGCCGCTGTGCCAGTCCTCGCTCACGTCCTGCCAATGCTCGAGCAACTGCAACGCGGTGCAGACCCGATCCGAAAGTTGTACCGCGTCGGGAGTCGACTGCCCGAAGATGTCCAGGACAAGGCGTCCAACAGGATTCGCGGACAACCGGCAGTAGTCGAGTAATTCGGGGAAGGTTTGGTAACGAGTGATGCGCTGGTCGCGCAGGTTCGCCTCGATGAGCTGCTCGAAAGGTTCGGGCTGCAACCCTCGATCTCGGACGGTCGGCACCAGCGCGGCCAGTACCGGATGCGTCGGCGAACCGGTCCATACCCGAGCGAGATCTTCGCGCAAGGCAATCAAGGAGTCGCTGCGTTGCGTCGGCGTCAGTCCACCGAGTGCGGTGTCACCGGTTTCGTCGATCAACCGGGCCACCGCGTACACCGCCTGTAGATCTCGCCGCCGCGCCGACGGCAGCATCCGGAGCGCAACGGGGAAATTCTCACCGCTTTCGCGGTCGCGGAACTGTCCACCCGCCGCCGCCACTGCGGGCTGCGGCGGACACGAGTGATGGGCTGGGACCCGCACGATCGCCATACCCGATGGTCACCCGACCCTGGAGGATAAATCTGCTCGGTACGGAGTGATTTCCGGGCCGTAAAATTATCAGCGACAGACAAATTCATCGCTTGGAGTGCTAGGTTCGTGGGTATTACCACCGATGTGACAGTCGCGCGTGATCCGAATCTTCGGACTCTCGATGATCTTGGCTGGGCGCTCGAACAGCGGATGCCGCTCATCCTGGCTGAAGTCCGCCAACATTTGGCGATCGATTACCCAGATTTTGCCGAATTTCTAGACGGCGATCACCCGGAGATTCGTTATGCGGCAACAGTCTTCATCCGGCGTTTGGTCGATATCGCGCACTATGGCGTCGCCGCGGCGCCGGAGTCCGCCGACAGCGATTCCCAGGCCGAGGTGGTACTCGAGGAGATCGGCCGTCGACAGTTCCAGGAGGGCCGGGAACTCTCGGAGTTGTTGGCTGCCTATCAGGTTGGCGCGCGGGCCGCATGGCATCACGTTTCGGCAACGGCGCTCGAACTCGAGCTTGCGCCGCACATCCTGGCGTCGCTGGCCGAGGCGGTCTTCATGTTCGTCGACCAGTTCTCGGCCAACACTGCACGCGGCTACGTCCATGAGCAGGCCACTGCCAGCGCGGCGCGCGAACACCAGCGCGAACAACTTGCCCAGTTGCTGCTGTCGGACCGGGCGGATGACGTGCAGATCCGGGCTGCGGCCGAGAGCGCGGGCTGGCGGCTCCCGAAGGCGGCGGCCGTCGTCATCGTCGAGGTGGACGATCCGGACGCCTGCCGCGCCCTGGACCTGCTGGACATGTCCTGTCTGCCGATTCGCCGGCCCGAGTGCTACGGGATGATTGTTCCCGACGCCGGGGCTCCGGGCCAGCGCGAACGGTTACGGCGACGACTGGCCGGGGTTGGCGCCGTGGTCGGCAACACCGTACCGCTGCGTTTGTTGCCGGCGAGCATGGGACTTGCTGCGCTGGCCATGCACCTGCATCAGCGCGGCATCATTCCCGAGAATCCGGTGTTCACCGGCGACCACCTCGACACCATCATCGCCAACCGCGACGAGCGCCTGCTCGGCCTGCTGCGCGAACAGGTGCTCGCCCCGCTCGAGCATCTGACCGAGGGCGCGCGCGAGCGCTTGATCGAGACCCTGGCGGCCTGGTTGCGGCACATGGGCGACCGCCAAGCCATCGCCAACGACCTGCACATTCATCCGCAGACCGTGCGCTACCGCATTAACCAACTACGCGAACTGTTCGGCGCCGACCTCGACTCAGCGCGATTCCGCGCCCGCCTGTTCCTCGCGCTCGAATGGGGAGCTCCCTGACCAATCACCGGTGGTGGCCTCCAACTCGGTGAGCGCGCATTCGATTTCGGACGCGACCTTCGCCGCATCGAGCAACACCGGGTCGGCCGCCACACCGACACCGAGGACACCGTTCCAGCTCAATGCACCTGCCACCAAGGGTGCGCCAGGGGCCAGCGGCAGGATCGGATACACCTGGTCCATCGGCTCCTCGACCAGCGTCAACTGCTGGTTCGGGCCGGGCATGTTGGACACGATCGCATGGAAGGTGCTCGCGCCGTAGACGGTTTGCGCGAACCACCGCTTGGCGGGCTCGGGCAGAATTCGTTGGCCTTGCGCCATCACGAACCTCGCCGCGAGAGCGCGGGTCGGGGACTGCAGTTGCCTGGCGGAGGAGTGGATCCGCCGCAGCCGATCCTCGATTCGCTCATCACGAAGCTCGACATCGATCATCACCGCCGCGGTGAAGTTTCCCTCCGCTTCGCTCGTCGCCGCGCGCACCATGCGCGGAATCGCGATGCGGATGGTCCCGCCGACCAACTCGGGCAGGCGCGGCTGCACGGACACAGCCGCGGTGACCGCCAGGCAGATCAACACGTCGGTGACGCCGACCTGATGAGCGCGAGCGACAGCCCGCAACCGCGCCAGTTCCAGCGGGGACACGGCAAAGTCTCGCAGTCGGGAACTTGCCGGCAGCCGCCGTGCTGGACTGCCGTCGGTGGCGAGTTGGCCGATGCCCACGGCGACCGCCGCGGCGATTTTCAGGGCCCGGGTCGCGGTGTCCAATTTCAGCGCTCGCGCTGCGGTGTCCAATTTCAGCGCTCGCGCTGCCATGGCCAGCCGACCGTGAGGTGGCCCGGGTTCCGACGGCGCGCCCAGCGTGATGCGCGGCCGCAGCAGTCGCATCGACTGCAGCACCGTGCCGATGCCGTCGGCGACCGCATGGTGCACGAGGAACAGAAAGCCCGACTGTCCCGGCGCAATTCCGTGCACCAACACAATCCGCCACAGCGGCCGGTCGCGCGGCATCGGCTGCGCGGCCAGCTCGGCCACGACCGCGCTCAACCCCGGGTTGCCGGCCTGCGGACCGACATCGCGTTCGATGACGTGCCAATCCCAGTCGATCTCGTCGATACCGACCCAACGCGGTCGGCGCCAGCGGGAACGAAACTCCACCCGCTGCCGAAACCGCGGCAGCGCGCTGAGCTCGTTGCGAACCAGTTCGCGGACCGCGGCCAGCGTCGGCCCGGAGTTCGGATCGTGGTGGCGTAGCACGACCATGCCGCCGACGTGCTGCGGTGCGCCGGTGTCCTCGACGTAGAGAAAGAAGGCGTCGGCCGGCGAGATGGCCGACGCCGACGACGCCCGCCAGTCGTACCAGCGATCGACGATCCACACGCTCACCGCGACAAAGACAACCGCACCGACGGCGTCGAGGACGAAGTGGTTGCCGGTCGCGATGATGACGTAGCAGGTGAGCAGCACGTGAATCGCACTGATGAATTGAAACAGCAGACCGCCGGCAATCCGGGCCAGCACCACACTGACCCACAGTGCCCAGGCCACATGCAGCGACGGCATCGCGGCGAGCTGATTGGCGTGGGCCACCATCGGCGAGCCCCACGACCCCCAGGTGTGCCCGTTGCTGACCGTGTCGACGTAACCCAAGTTTTCCAGCATTCGCGGCGGGGTCACCGGATACAGGGCGAAGCAGGCGATGCCGAGCACGTTGAGCAGCAGCAGCGAGTCGCGCGCTCGTGGATACGCGTCGGGTCGGCGGGTGTACAGGTACACGAGCAGGATCAGCGCGCTGGCGATGTAGGTGAACGCGTACTCGTAATTGGCGGCCGTGGCGAGCCAGCCCCGACCGGCCAGCCAATCGTTGAGGCTGCGCTCGATGTCGATGTGCAGCGTGCGTTCGATGCCGATGAGGTCGGCCGCGTGCTGATCGGCCTGGGCGCGGCGGACCGCGCCACCCAGCGTCTGGACCACGGCGTAGAACCCGAACACCACGAGCGCAACGAGCACGTCCCGCCACAGCACCAGCTTTGGTTGCGTCGCCGCAGACGTCGGCTGGACGTGGTTTGGTTGGGCTAGCGCAGTGTTGGCACCCACCATTCCGTCATAACACAGCCGGTGTGATCAGGCTCGGCCTGACGCGGCGGGTTGCTGGCGGCTCGCGTGGTCAGATCGTCGCGCGGCGGAACACGACGCCGTGATTGCGGTGCAGCCGGGTCCAGCCGAAGTAGGCGCAGACGCAGATCGTCAGACCGGTCAGCAGGCCGCTGAGCACACCGCGCGACAACAGACCGGCGTCGACGCCCCAGTGCAGCACGCCGAGGCTCATGCCGGCGTCGAGCAGGCGCGAGCAACCCCAGAGCACGCAGATTTGCGCGAACAAACGCCGGACTTTTCGATCATGAATCAAGGTGGCGGGCAACGTCACAAAGTCCTGGGCGAGCTTGAGCGTGATGGGCCGGCCCACGGCGGCACTACCGAGGAACAGCGCGGCCATTACTGCCGAACCGACCACCGGCTGCAGCAAATAAATGTAAACACTCGATAAAGCCATTGCCGTGCAAGACCGTGCGACAACAATTCCGAATGCCAAGACCAAGGTGCCGGGCAGGCGGCGCTCGGTGACCCAGCGGACCGCCAAAGTTGCTACGCACCAACCGATAATCGCGACAAATCCCCAAAAAGCCCCAACGGTGTGCAGGCACGCGTAGAGCAAGGCCGTCGGAACCAGAACCGTTTCCAGAAGTAGCCGCAGGCTGTGCTTTGCGGCCGCCGGGAGATGTGGGATTTCGATTACTCGCGGTTGGTTCTCAATAAGCATTAGCTACCAGGGATCTGCATTAGGCGACGGCGGTTGAACTAGATGATAGGCGCTCTCGGCGCATTTATCGCGGGTGAAGTTGTGTCAATTTTGTGATCACCGCTGGCGTAGAAGGACAGGGCGAGCATCGAATGTGACAGTCCCGCAACACCTACCGCTATCAACGTCAGTGCCCCGACCATGCCCGCAAGAGATCCCGGATCCGTGGGAATTTTCACGTCGAACGCCAGCATTCCGATGATGTAGCTCGCGACCGGGTTGGTCACGCTCATCGCCGCGATTGCCCACGGCAGTGGCCCACCGGCGAATGCGGCCTGTTCGAGCAACAAACCGGTCAACGTGGAGGCAGCCAACAAATACCCCGGCCAGTCGGTGGCGGTGGCGCCGATCCCGCGGTCCACCAGGTCGGTCATGGTCAGCTTCATGAAGACGGCACTCATCGCAAAGCACAAGCCCGCGGCGATCGCCACCAGGTGTGCGGCGGTCTGGATGGCGAAACGAGTGCTGATCAGCGCCAGGATGACGACCAGCACCGCGGCCGAGGCGACCGACAGGATGATGCGATCGCGCCGGGGATCGCCTGCGAATGGCGCGGCGCCCTGCGTGGTGAGCAGCAGCGCGAGACCGCCGGAGACGGCCAGCGCGGCGAGCCAGTCCCGCCGGCTCGGCCGTCGGCGTTGTTCCGCCGCAGCAAACGGGAGCGAAAACAACAGCTGCGTCGACATCAGCGGCTGCACCACGGCCACCGACCCCAGATGCAGCGCGCCCGCCTGCGTCAGGAAGCCGCACAGGTTGGTCAGCCAACCGCGCAGCCAGGTTGTGCTGCGCAGCAGCCGCCGCACCAAACCACCGATCCCCGGCACCCACGCCGCCGACGGGTCTACGGCGACCACCGCACGAGCCGCGCGCTGCTGCAAGTACGCCGCCGCCGCGAACAGGAACGCGGCGAGCACGCTCAGCCCGATGACGATGATCACGGCGGCACCTTACGGGCCTCCGCGTCGCCGAGCCGAATCGACTGCCCGAAGCGGTCGGTGAGCCGCCGGTAGGCGCTCGGCGCCAGTGCCCGGACAGTTGGGGCGACCCGTAGCCAGCGCGGCGCCCAGGCCTCGGCGCGCCCGGTTTCGATCTGCCGGACGACCGCGCGGGCGACGGCGTCGGCCGGAATCGGACGCGGTCGCTCGCGGTCATACGGTCGCCCGCGCGCAGCGAAGAAGGCGGTGTCCACGACGCCCGGCACCACCACGCCGACTCGCAATCCGGTCCCGGCCGCCTCGGCGCGCAGGCTTTCCGCGAACGCGTCCACGCCGGCCTTGGTCGCTGCGTACGCGGCTTCCCCGGCCACGCCGGTACGCCCCGCCACCGAAGTGACGAAGCAAATGTGGGTCTGAACCCGCCGAATCATGTCGGGTAGCAACATCCGGGTCAGCTCCATGGGCGCCAACAGGTTCACTTCGACGATATGCCGGATGCGCTCGACCGGCATATCGGTGAGCGGGCCTGCCCAGCCGACCCCGGCATTGTTGACCAGGATGTCGACGGCGCCGCACACCTCACGCACTTGCTCGACGAGCTGCTGACGGCCGCCCGGATCCGCGAGGTCCGCGGCGACGGCCGCGCCACCGATCCGGTCGGCAACCTCGCGGGTGCGGTCCGGATCGCGACCGTGCACCAGCACGTAAGCGCCACGACTAGCGAGTTGGGCGGCTACCTCGGCGCCGATACCGCTGGATGCGCCGGTGACCAGCGCACATTTGCCGGTCGGTAGCACCGAAACCTCCCCGCGCTAGTCGTCACCGTCCTCATCCTGCTTGCGGGCGAGCACCGGAATCCGGCCGCCCGCGAGCACGGCCTCGACCTGTCGATCAGATAGCCGATGCCGTACAGCATAGGAGTGGTCCTTGTCCGAATTGTGCACCTGCAGATCCGGACCGCCGGGGAGTGACTCGCGCAATCCTTCGAGGACCAGGGTGTCACCTTCGTCGATGTCGTCATAGTCCTCGTCGTTGGTGAATTCGAGCGCGAGGATGCCGAAGTTCGCGAGGTTCTGCCAGTGAATTCGGGCGAACGACTTGGCGATCACGGCGTTTAGCCCGAGGTAGCGCGGCGTGATGGCCGCATGCTCGCGCGAGGATCCCTGGCCATAGTTGTCGCCCGCCACCACGATGTGGCCGCCGGCGTCCTTCAGGTCCTTCGCACGCTGCGGGTAGTCCTCGTTGACCTGAGTGAAGGTGAACTCGGCGAGCTTGGGGATGTTCGAGCGGAACGGCAGCGCCCGCGCCCCCGCAGGTGAGATCTCGTCGGTGGAGATGTTGTCGCCGAGCTTGAGCAGCACCGGCGCCTCTATGCGGTCGGGCAGCGGTTCGAAGTCCGGCAACGCGGAGATGTTGGGGCCCTTGACCAGTTCTTCCTTCTCGGCCTCTTCCTGCGGCAACGGTGCGGTGAGCATGTCGGTGTCGATTGTGGGCTGGCTGGGCAGTTGCAGGCTCGGGTAGTCCATGCTCAGCTTCTCCCCGAGGTGGCGGGGATCGATGATCGTGCCGGTAAGCGCTGCGGCAGTAGCGGTTTCGGGCGAGCACAACCACACCGAGTCTTCCCTGGTGCCGCTGCGGCCGGGGAAGTTACGCGGCATCGTCCGCAGTGAATTCGTGTCCGACGCGGGCGCCTGTCCCATCCCGATACAGCCCATGCACCCCGACTGGTGGATGCGCGCGCCCGCCGAGATCAGGTCGAAGGTGGCGCCCATCTTGGTGAGGTCCGCGAAGATCTCCCGGCAACTCGGGTTGATGTCGAAGCTCACCGAATCGACTGTTTGCCGGCCCTTCACCATCGCGGCCGCGATCGCGAAGTCCCGTAGACCGGGGTTGGCCGATGAGCCGATGACCACTTGACTGACCGGCGTGCCTTCCACCTCGCTCACCGGAACCACGTTCCCAGGTGAGGACGGTTTCGCGATCAGCGGTACGAGTTCGGATAGGTCGATCTCGTCGGTGATGTCGTACTCGGCGTCGTCGTCGGCCACAAGCTCACGGAAGTCGTCGGCTCGGTCCTGCTGTTGCAGGAACTCGCGCACCGCATCGTCGGCCGGGAAAACCGTTGCCGTGGCACCCAACTCGGCGCCCATGTTGGCGATGACGTGGCGGTCCATCGCGGTCAGTCCGGCCAGACCGGGACCGTGGTATTCGATGATCCGGTTGAGTCCGCCCTTGACGCCGTGCCTGCGCAGCATTTCCAGGATGACGTCCTTGGCCGATACCCACGGCGGCAACTCGCCGACCAGGTTGATGCCCCAGATCTCTGGCATCCGCAGATAGAGCGGTTCACCGGCGATGGCCATGGCCACTTCAAGGCCGCCGACACCGATCGCCAGCATGCCCAGCGAACCGCCGGCGCACGTGTGCGAGTCGGAGCCGATCAGCGTCTTGCCCGGTTTGCCGAAGTGTTTCATGTGAGTCGGGTGCGAAACGCCGTTACCGGGCTTGGAGAACCACAGCCCGTACCGACGGCACGCGGACCGCAGGAAGGCGTGGTCTTCGGCGTTTTTCTCGTCAGCCTGCAGCAAGTTGTGGTCGACGTACTGGACGCTCACCTCGGTCTTGACGCGGTCGAGGCCGATGGCCTCGAGTTCCTGCATCACCAGCGTCCCGGTGGCGTCCTGCGTCAGCGTCTGATCGACGCGGATAGCGATTTCATTGCCGGGTTCCGGCTCACCGGAAACCAAGTGATCGGCGATCAACTGTTTGGCTACGGGCTCGCTCACACCGAGCACCTACCCGCTAGTGAAGCTTCCTAATCGGGCCGAGCGGAGACCTTCGTGAGCATCGCAGCGGAGCGAGGAGCGGAGCGCAGGTCGCAGCGAGCAATCGGATCCGAGCGGAGACCTTACTGAGCATCGCAGCGAGCAATCCAATAAACCCATGCCGTTACCTCATACGCGTTGTGGGTACTCCGATCTCATACCCCGGATGGCAAAAGCCCCGGGGAGGGACACCGTTGGAGGATCGTCATGGTTGATGTCCATCGGCAAGGACGCCCGCGCGGCGGTATGGTGCGCATTCCTCGTAGCCGCGGCGCGGTAAGTGGGTTCTTGCTCGTTCTGCTTGGTATTTGGGGTGCGCTCATTCCGTTCATCGGACCACTGGTGCATTGGGCATATACGCCCGATGTCGCATGGACTTGGACGTCGGCGCGCGGCTGGCTCGAAGTTCTGCCCGGTGCGGTGACGTTCTTTGCCGGCCTGATTCTGTTGCAAACCGCCAACCGCGCGGTCGCACACTTCGCGGGCTGGCTTGCAGCCGCTTCGGGGGCGTGGTTCGTGATCGGATACACCTTCGCGGGGCCGATCGGTGGACTTGGCTCCATCGGTGATCCGGTGGCCACCGGCGCGTGGAAGACCGCGCTGCTGATCATCAGCTACTTCACCGGTTTGGGTGCGGCGATCATCTTCTTGTCGGCGTTCGTCCTTGGTCGGATGTCGGTGCGCAGCGTGCGCGACCTTGCCTACGCCCAGACCGTGGAGCCGGCCGTTGCCCGTCGTGGACCGGTGGCGCGGCACGAGTCCGCAGTTGCCGAGCCAGTGCGCCACGCGCATCCGGGCGAGGCACCGGTAGCGGGCCCCAGCACAGCCGCGGCTGCCGCACCTGCGGCGGGCGGTGAACGGGTGGCCCCGCCGACGGCTACCCACCGCGCCGACGAACCGGCGTCCGCGCGCGATACTGCCGCGACGCAAGGCGGGACGGACACACGCGGCGGGACGGATGCACGCGGCGGGACGCAGACACGTGGCGGGACGCTGCTGAACCGGCTGCGGGACCGCATGTCACGCAAGCAAACCGCAGGGCACGGTAGCTGATTTCACCGAGCGCGAGCGCATCCGTGGCTATCGTCAACCACGATGCGCTCGCTTCGGTTGCCCATCCCAGACCTTCCGCCCGACTCGTTTGCGGTGGTGATGGCGTCTGGGATCGTGGCAATTGCTGCCCGCGACCAGGATTGGCGGACCCTCGATCAGGTGTTGACCGCGATTGCGGTCGCGGCCTTCGCTGGGCTCGTGGTTGCGGGTCTGCTGCGCGTCTCACGCGGACGGGCGCCCTTCAGTGGCAGCCGGCGAATGCCGGCCAACGACCTGCGGGCGCTGACGTTCGTCGCCGCGTGTGCGGTTCTCGGTGCGCGCTGGCCGCACGAATCGGCATGGGTGGCCGCGGTGCTCGTCGTCGCCGGTCTTGCCTGGATCGTGCTGGCGGTCATGCTCATTCGTGCGGTGCACCGGCACTCACACACCTACCTGCGCCATCGCGCCCGCGGCGCTTGGCTGCTCGCCACCGTGGCCACTGCGGGGCTGTGTATCACTGCGAGCGACCTGTATTCGGACACTTCGGTCACCTTCGTGCTCGCGATAGCGGGCGCGGCTTGGCTGTTGGCGCTTCTGGCCTACATCGTGGTGGTGTCGCTGATCCTATGGCGGGTCTGGCGAGAGGGTTCCATTCCCGCGCTTTTCACCCCGGACGCGTGGATTCTCATGGGCGGGCTGGCCATTGCCACCCTCGCTGGTGACAAGTTCGTCTTCGCGCTCGAATCAGCCAGCGCGGCAGCGACACTCACAGACGTCATCAAGGCGGTCACGGTGGTGACATTGGTCGTGGCCACGGCCTGGATTCCCGTCCTGATTGTCGGGGAAATTCTGTATATGCGCGATCACCACTGGACCACCCGCATCGACACCGCCTGGTGGTCGGCGGTCTTTCCGCTCGGAATGTATTCGGTGACAACGCGAAACAGCGCACGCGAGCTCGATCTGCCGTTTTTGTCCACGGTGTCGTTGGTGTTCCTGTGTGTTGCGCTGGCGGCCTGGGCAATTGTCGGCGTGACAATCGTCGTCAGCTGGTTGCATCGCCGGCTCGCGTGGCGGTGACCGACGGGTTTGTCCGTTGTGCCCGTGGGTAATCGCAGCGCGGAGGTAGTGCAGATGAGCGCAGGCCGGGTTGCGATGCCGCAGGTTGCGATGCCGCACGTCGTGACACCGCCGCCGGCGCAGGCGATTACGCATTCCGAGTTCGTGTCGCGGGTCTTGATCGCGGCGGCGGCACCGGAGCGCATCGGCAGCGCCCTGGCTCAGGTGATCGGCGACCGCATCCAAGTCGGGCCGCTGGCGATCGGGCCCGTCGGTCTTGGCACGGTGAGCGCGGTCGCTGTCATCGAATCCATCGCCACCGCGCCCGCCGAGGATCCGACTTGGGACATCGAGATGTCCGCGACCGTGCGGCTGCGCGTCCAGCTCGGTATCGCGGGCGCAATGACCCGCTTCACGCTGCTGGTGCACCTGCCAGTCCGGCTCAAGCTCCTGCCGGAAGCGCCATGCGGGTTGTTTATCGAGGTCGAACCATTGCTACCGGCCGACGTCACGGCGAATCTGTTGCCGACCGACCTGCCCTCGTGGGTGCTCGACAAGTTCGGCAACGTCAGCGTTTTCGCCGCGGAAAAGATCGCCGACTACGTCAACTCCGTCCTCACGCGACCCGACATCGTGGCGCTGCGGCACGTCGACGTCGCCGCGCTGATCGAAAAGGCGTTTACCGCCAGGGTGGTGGCACCCCTGACGCGCCGGACCGCCTGATGGGCCGTTGGGGCCCCGTGCCCTGTGCGTGAATTTTCACCGCGGGCGGTGAAAATTCACGCACAGGGGGTTGGGGGTGACGGGTGTCAGTCAGTGGTACTTCGTCAGGTCGTACACGGTCGCGCTGCCCACCGTGGTCGGCGTGAAGTGCGCGGCCACCCAGTCCGCGATGTCCTGATGCCCGCCGAACCGGTCCAGCATCGCGCTGAAGTTTTCGCCGCCGCGCGCGTCGCCCTTCGCGGGCTTGCCAGGCTGCGGCATGCCCGGGAGGTTGGGTCGCGCCTGCACGATGTAGTAGGTGACCTCGTGGTTGCGGACGTAGTCCTGGAACTGCGCCAGCGTCGGCACCGGGTCGTTCATGAACCCGCCGATGGCCATGACGGCGGTGTCGCTGGACAGCTCGAGCGCCGCAGCCGACGATGACCGGTCGATGGCGGCCGACCACTTGGTGTGCGTCGCACCAAGCATCGCGTCGAGGGCGGGATTGTGCGAGCCCTCGCCGAAGAAGGCCGCGAACGCCCGCATACCGGCGTCCGAATCCGCCGGACCCACCGACGGGCTGCCACCCGTGTGCGGTTGTCCGAGCGTGGCCACCGCGTACGCAGTCGAACCGGCCAGCCCGGCCACCAGACCAAGCGCCATGAACCCGACCGAGAATCGGCGCATGCTCGACACCGCAAGAGCCACCGCGGCCAGAATCGTGACCACGAGAATGACCCAGCGCAACCATGGGAACCAGCCCGAATTTCGCTGCAGCAGCACGAATCCCCAGACACCCGCGGCCAGCACGAGCGCGGCGCTGCCGTAGCGGCCCAGCGCACGATCGCGCGCCGACCACATCTCGTGCACACCGAGGCCAACCAGACCGGCGATCGCCGGGGCAACGGCCAACGAGTAGTAGGCATGGAACATGCCGTTCATGTAGCTGAAGACCGCGCCGTCGACCAGCAGCCACAGTCCGAAAACGATCGCGGCACCGCGAACCAGGTCAGTGCGTGGACTACGACCGCGGGCGATGAGCACCAACACGAACGACAGCAGTGCCGCCGGTAGCAGCCAGCTGATCTCGAAGCCAATCTCGCCGTTGAACAGACGGCTCACGCCCGTGGCGCCCGCACCGAATCCGCCGTGTCCGGCGTGATGCGGAAGCTCGAAACCCTTGGGCAGGTGGAAGTTCTCCGGCATTCCGTGGCCGCCGCCGGGCATGCCGTGGTTACGGCCGAGGATGCGCGCGAACCCGTTGTAACCCAGCACCAGGTTCATGAAGCTGTTGTCCGTCGAACCGGCCATGTATGGGCGCGACGATGCCGGCCACAAAATGGTCAGCAGGACATACCAGCCTGACGAAACGACCAACGCGGCCAATGCGCCCGCCGAGTGCAGAATCCGCTTGCGCAACGTCGTGGGAGCAACGATCAGGTAGGCGATGCCGAGCGCCGGCAACACCATCAAGCCTTCGAGCATCTTCGCCAAAAAAGCGAATCCCAGGGCCACGCCGGCCAGCGCGAACCAGGCCGGACTGGCCTTCTGTAACGCGCGAATCGTGCAGTAGGCGCCGGCCATCATGAGCAGCACCATGACCGCGTCGGGGTTGTTGAACCGGAACATCAGCGCGGCCACCGGCATGACAGCCAACACCGTCCCGGCGAGCAGGCCAGCACCTCGACTGCTGACCCGGCTGACCGCGCCGTAGAGGAGGGCGACGGCAGCGACGGCCATGAGCGCTTGCGGAACGAGCATGCTCGCGCTGCTGAAGCCGAAGATCTGGCCGGACAAGCCCATCACCCATTGCGACACCGGCGGCTTGTCGACAGTGATGAAGTTTCCGGTGTCCACCGAACCGAAGAGCAACGCCTCCCAGTTCTTCGAGCCGGCCCACGCGGCGCCGGCGTAGAAGGTGTTGCCCATCCCGTTGATAGTGATGTTCCACAGGTAGGCGAACGCAGTGCCCGCCAGCAGCACGATCAGGCCGATGCGCTCCCACGCCCGCTGGGAAAGCCCGCAGAACCGAGGCTGGTCAACTGGTTCTTGACCGCTCGGGTCGGTGATCGGCGGTTCTATGGTCGTCACAGTCACGGCGACGAGTATCGACGCCGGAAGCGTCGTGGACCTGTGCCCAGCCTGTCAACTTCCTGTGAACGGATCAAGAAAGGTCACGGAAGGTCATCAAGAAGCCGATCGCCACGACCGGCACCGAGATGCCGTAGATGGTGTAGCGAACGGCCGCCGGGGCGTCGTACGCCGTGGCCAGGCCGGAGCTGATCCATGCCGCGACCATCATCAGCGCACCATAAAACGGTGTGCGTTGCGGGTGTTCGCCGCGGGCCATGCGGTGAGTATGCCCCGTTGGCGGCCGCGCATTCGCTACCCGGCTACACCGTTGGCTCCCCACGCCCGGGACGCGAACCGGCCACATAAGACGCGAACTTAACCGCCGAACTCTTCGCGCAGCTGATACTTCAGGATCTTGCCGGCCGGATTGCGCGGGAGAGCGTCGACGATCTCGAGGCGCAGTGGAATCTTGTAGCCGGCCAGCCGCTCACGAGCGAATTCCCGCAGCTCGTCGAGGGTGAGGCTGGTATTCGGCTTCAGCGCGGCCACCGCAGTGACGGCTTCGCCCCACTTCTCGTGCGGCAGCCCGAACACGGCGACCTCCGCGATGGCCGGATGCTGATACAAGGCACTTTCCACCTCGGCCGGGTAGACATTCTCACCGCCGGTGATGATCATGTCCTTGACCCGGTCGACCACGTAGACGAAGCCGTCGTCGTCCATGCGGCCGACGTCGCCGGTGTGGAACCAGCCCTCGGGGTCGATGGCCGCGGCGGTCGCATCCGGGTTGTTCCAGTAGCCCTTCATCACCTGCGGTCCGCGCACACAGATCTCGCCGCGACCGCCGGGGCCGACCGGATTGTTGTCCGCGTCGACGAGGCGCACGTCCGACAGCGGCAGCACGTGGTGGCCGGCGGCACCAATCCGCTCGGCCGCCTCGTCGGTGCGCACCACCAGCGCCAGCGGCGCCGTCTCGGTAAGGCCGTAGCCCTGCGCGAATGGAATGCCACGCTCGCCGTACAGCGTGATCAACGCCTCCGGGACCGGAGCGCCGCCACAGATGAAGTAGCGCACGCTGGCCAGGTTGGTGTCGGCGAAGGTCGGTACCTGGCTCATGAACAGGAACATCGCCGGGACACCGAACATGGTGGTGACCCGATGGGTGGCAATCAGCTCCAGTGCCTTAGCCGGGTCGAAGGCCCGCATCAAGACGATCTGTCCGCCCTTTTGCAGGGTCAGCAGCGTGGTCACGTTCAGGCCACCGATGTGGAAGAGCGGCGCGCACACGAGCGAGACGTCGCTCTGGCTGATGTCGAAGGACAACAGCGCATTGACGTTGTTCCAGAACAGGTTTCCGTGGGTGAGCATGGCGCCCTTGGGCCGGCCCGTGGTGCCTGAGGTGTACATGATGACTGCGACGTCATCCGCTTGCGGGTGCTGCGGTTGGTCGATGGGCGCCTGTGCCGCGATCACGTCGTCGAGCGTCTCCCAACCGGGTGTCGGCGTCAGCGCGAAGGTGCGCGCGAGGCCGACGTCGCCGCGGATCTGGTCGATCACCGCCGTATGGTCGGCATCCGCGATCAGCGTGTGCACGCCGGCATCGGTGAGGATGTAGCTCAGTTCCTCACCGGTGAGCCGAAAGTTGAGGGGCACGAAGATCGCGCCGGCCCGCGCCGCGGCAAACAGCGTCACCAGGAAGTCGGGATGGTTGAGACCGAGATAGCCCACCCGGTCCCCGGGTTTCACCCCGCCGGTTGCTAATGCCGCGGCTAGTCTGTCGACGCGGTCGAGCACTTCGCCGTAGGTCGCCGTTTCGCCATCGAACGCGATCGCCGGGCGGTGCGGGCTCGCCGCCGCGCGGCGAGCGATCCACGATCCGAGATCCATCGGCACGCTGCTCATCGTCACTCCTTTGATGCGTAAAGTGCCTCGTGCAGGGTCGCCGCCCACTGTTTCACGATTTGGTTCCGCCGCGCCGAGTCATCGGTCAACACGTCGGCCAGACCCAGTCCGCGGGCCAGGTCGAGCGTGGCCTGCACCAACTGATTGGCAGCTCTGTCCGATTTCTCCACGCCCAGCGCCTTGGCCGTCACTCGGTGCGCGACCCGACCAAACTTCGCCTCCAGCGGAACGATTCGCTCCCGCAATGTCGGATCGGCGGCGGCCGCGGTCCACACCTGCAGCGCCGCCTTGAAAAACGTGCTGGTGTAGGAATCGACCAACCCCGCCACCACCGCCTCGGTCCGGGCCGGTCCGGAAAGGTTGTCGCCCAGGGACCGCGTCTCGTCGAGCGCATACAGGATCCGGCTGTCGAACATGAACTCCAGTGCCGCCGTGATCAGATCCTCGCGGGTGGGGAAGTGATGCTGCGCCGCTCCACGTGAAACACCGGCGCGTTCGGCGACCACCGCCACCGTCGTTGCGCTCCAGCCGATCTCGGCCAGACAATCGATGGTCGCCTCGAGCAGACGCTGGCGAGTGACGCGACTGCGATCCTGCTTGGGTTCGCGAACCGACGCGGTCACGTCACTCACCTTTCTACTGGGCCCAGCTCGGCGGGCGGCGCTGGAGGAAGGCGATGATGCCTTCGCGCGCCTCTTCGGTGCCGAAGAAGCGGGCCGAGCGATCGGCAAGTTCGGTTGCGGACCGGTCGAACTCTTCGAGCATCGCCGCATTGACCAATCGCTTTGATTCTCGCAGACCCTGCGGCGAGCCCTTACGCAGTTCACCGCACAGTCGCGCCACCTCGGCGGCCGGATCGTCGGCGGCAATCGTCACGAAACCGAGCTCCACCGCGGTTGCCGCGTCGAACTTCTCGCCGGTCAGGTAGTAGCGACTCGCCGCGCGCGAGGTCAGCCGCGGCAACACGGTCAGCGAAATCATGAACGGCGCCACCCCGACCCGTGCCTCGGTGAGCGCAAACGTACTGCTGGGGCCGGCGACGACGATGTCACAGGCTCCGACTATGCCCATCCCGCCCGCGCGGACGTTGCCGTCGATCTGCGCGATCACCGGCTTGGGGAGCTCGAGGATGCCGCGCAGCAGGCCGATCACCGCGCGGGTGCGTTCGTTGGCCGCGGTCTCGGGATCGGAATTGGCCGCCTCGCTGAGATCGGCCCCCGCGCAGAACGTATTGCCGGTGTGCGTCAACACGATCGCACGCACTGCGGTGTCTTCGGTCGCGTCGTGGAAGCCCTGCTGCAGCTCAGCCAGCATGCGGGAGGAAATTGCGTTGCGGTTGTGCGGCGAGTCGAGGGTGATCGTCGCGATACCTTGTTCGACCTGGTATTGGACCAGCGCTTCGGTAGTACTCATGCTCACCTCAGTACGACTTTGGCAGCCCGAGGCTGTGCTGGGCAACGAAATTCAGCACCATTTCCCGGCTCACCGGGGCCACGCGCGCGATCCGGGCCGCCGCCAGCATCGACGCGAGACCATACTCCTTGGTCAGGCCGGCGCCGCCATGGGTCTGAATCGCCTGGTCCAACGCCTTGATACTCGCCTCGGCCGCAGCATATTTCGCCATGTTGGCCGCCTCGGCCGCGCCGAACTCATCGCCGCTGTCGTAGAGCACCGCAGCCTTCTGCATCATCAGCTTGGCCAGCTCGAGCTCGATCTTCACCTGCGCCAACGGATGCGAAATACCCTGGTGCGCACCGATGGTGGTCTTCCAGACCTGACGCTCGTTGGCGTACTCGACGGCCCGGTCGATCGCGTAGCGACCCATGCCCACCGCCATGGCTGCGCCCAGGATGCGCTCCGGGTTGAGTCCGGCGAACAACTGTGCCAGCGCGGCATCCTCCTTGCCTACCAACGCCTCCGCGGGCAGCCGCATGTCGTCGAAGAAGAGCGTGAACTGGTGGTCGGGCTCGATGATGTCCATCTCCATCGGCTGCGCGATGAAACCCGGGGTGTCGGTGGGCACGATGAACAGCGCCGGCTTGAGCTTTCCGGTCTTGGCATCCTCGGTGCGGGCCACGATCAGCACCGCATCCGCTTGGTCGACGCCGGAGATGAACACCTTGCGGCCGTTGAGAATCCAGTCTTCGCCGTCGCGGCGCGCCGTGGTGGTGATCTGGTGTGAGTTGGACCCGGCATCGGGCTCGGTGATGCCGAAGGCCATCTTGGCCGAGCCGTCAGCCAGCCGGGTTAGCCACTTGTCCTTCTGCGCATCGGTGCCGTACTTGGCGATGATCGTGCCGCAGATCGCCGGTGACACCACCACCAAGAGCAGCGCGGCGCCGTGCGCGGCCATCTCTTCCTGCACCAGGGCGAGCTCGTAGATCCCGGCGCCGCCGCCACCGTACTGCTCAGGCAGGTTCACACCGAGGAAGCCCAGTTTTCCTGCCTCGTCCCACAATTCGGACAGCGGCTCGTTGGCGCGGGCCTTGGGCAGGACGTAGTCGCGGTAGTTGTACTTGTCCGCCAGCGCCGCCACCGCAGCGCGCAGTTCCTTCTGCTCGGCGGTTTCGATAAAACTCATTCCTGATTCTCCTGCGTCTCTTCGGATTCCACGACGGCCAGCACGAAACCAACCTCGACCTGCTGTCCCACGGTTACATTGAGTTCGCTCAACCGTCCGTCAGCGGGGGCGGCGATCGTGTGCTCCATCTTCATCGCCTCCAGCCACAGGATCGGCTGGCCGGCGGTGACCTGGTCACCGATCGCTGCGCCTAGGCGAATCACGCTGCCGGGCATCGGTGCCAACAGTGATCCGGCCGCGACCTGCTCGGTCGGGTCGATGAACCTTGGCAATCGCCGCACGGCCACCGGACCGAGCGCGGAGTCGATGCACACCAGGTCGCCGTAGCGCGCCACGCTGAACTGTCGCTGCACCAGACCGTTCTCGCCGGGCACGGCCAGGACCACCCGATCCGGTTCAACGGTGACGACCGTCAGCCCCTCGTGGCCTTCGATCACGTAGCCGGTTCTCGTCGCCCGGTACTTGATCTCGTGGGTACCGCTGGTTCGGCTTTCGTACGACTTGACCTGCGACTGCGACGGCATGTTGCGCCATCCACTCGGCAGGCCCGCGTCGACGCGGGCCGATGCCCGGTTGGCCGCCGAGTCCGCCAGCGCTGCGGCAACAATGGATAGTTCCTCGTCAGCTTCGGTGACCAGGGGTGCTGAGAGCTTGTCCAAGCCGTGCGTGGCAAAAAAGGCGGTGTCGGTGTCGCCCGCGATGAACGCCGGGTGGCGCAGCACCCGCACGAGCAGGTCACGGTTGGTGACCAGGCCGTGAATCTTGGCTCGGCTCAATGCCGAGGCCAGCAGAAACGCGGCCTCGTCACGGGTCTCAGCGAAGGAGATGACCTTGGCCAGCATCGGGTCGTAGTGCACGCCGACGACCGAACCGTCGACCACGCCGCTGTCCAACCGAATCCCGGCTTCTTCGAGAAGCGTGAATTCCGCGGCAGTCTGCGGGATCTCGATGTGCTCGACAATGCCGCTCTGCGGTTGCCAGTCGTGCGCTGGGTCTTCGGCGTAGAGCCGGACCTCTATCGAGTGGCCGCGCAACGGCGGCTGCTCCACCGGCAACCGACGGCCCTGCGCCACCTGCAATTGCAGCCGCACCAGGTCGAGTCCGGTGGTGCACTCGGTGACGGGGTGCTCGACCTGCAGGCGGGTGTTCATCTCCAGGAAGAAGAAGTCGCCCTTTTCATCCGCCAGGAATTCCACTGTTCCGGCGCCTTCGTAGCCGATGGCGTCGGCGGCCAACCGCGCGGCCTCGAAGAGCCGCTCCCGCATCCCGGGAATGCGTTCGACCAGCGGCGACGGAGCCTCTTCGACCACCTTCTGGTGGCGACGCTGAATGGAGCACTCGCGCTCGCCCACCGACCAGACATTGCCGTGGGTGTCGGCCATCACCTGGACCTCGATGTGGCGTCCGGTTTCCAGGTAGCGCTCGCAGAACACAGTCGGGTCACCGAATGCCGACTCGGCCTCGCGGCGGGCCGCAGCAATTTGGTCGGTGAGTTGGTCGAGCTCGCGCACCACCCGCATGCCGCGACCGCCGCCGCCGGCCGACGCCTTGATCAGCACGGGCAGGTGCGCCTCGGTGACCTCTGCGGGATCCAGTTCGGCGAGAACGGGCACCCCGGCGGCATCCATGAGTTTCTTGGACTCGACCTTCGAGCCCATCTGCTCGATGGCGGCGACCGGTGGGCCGATCCAGGTCAGCCCCGCCGCCTGCACCGCCTTGGCGAATTCGGCGTTCTCCGAGAGGAACCCGTAGCCAGGGTGAATGGCGTCGGCACCAGCGGCCTGCGCGGCGGCGATGATCACGTCGCCACGCAGATAGGTCTCGGCGGGCGTGTTGCCGGGCAGCCGGATCGCGGCGTCGGCCTCGGCGACGTGCGGCGCCTGCGCATCCGCGTCGGAGAACACTGCGACGGTGGAAATGCCCATGCGGCGGCAGGTGGCGAACACTCGGCGCGCGATTTCGCCGCGGTTGGCCACGAGAACAGAAGTGATCGTCGTCATAGCCGGCCTCACATCCGGAAGACGCCGAAGCGGTCGGCGCCCTTGATCGGGGCATTGTGGATGGCCGACAGGCACATTCCCAATACCGTTCTGGTGTCGCGGGGATCGATCACGCCGTCGTCATAGATGCGACCGGACATGAACATGGGCAGCGACTCGGCCTCGATTTGCGCCTCGACCATCGCGCGGATGCCAGCGTCGGCCTGCTCGTCGAACGCCTGGCCCCGAGCTTCCGCAGCGGCCCGGCTCACGATCGAGATGACGCCGGCGAGTTGGGCACCGCCCATGACCGCCGATTTGGCACTAGGCCACGCAAACACGAAGCGCGGGTTGAACGCCCGGCCGCACATGCCGTAGTGGCCGGCACCGTAGGACGCGCCCATGAGCACCGAGATGTGCGGCACCTTGGAGTTCGACACCGCGTTGATCATCATCGCGCCGTGCTTGATGATGCCGCCCTGTTCGTACTCCTTGCCGACCATGTAACCGGTGGTGTTGTGCAGGAACAACAGTGGCGTATTCGTCTGGTTGGCCAGCTGGATGAACTGGGTGGCCTTCTGCGATTCCTCGGAGAAGAGCACGCCGCGGGCATTCGCGAGGATGCCGATGGGATAACCGTGCAGTTCGGCCCAGCCGGTGACCAGGCTGCTGCCGTAGAGCGGCTTGAATTCGTCGAAGTCGCTGCCGTCGACGATCCGGGCGATGACCTCGCGCGGGTCGAACGGAATCTTCAGGTCGGTCGGCACGATGCCGAGAAGTTCTTCCGAATCGTAGAGCGGGTCGATCACTTCGGCCCGTGGGGCCGGGCCCTGCTTGCGCCAGTTCAGCCGCTTCACAATCGCGCGGCCGACGCGGATTGCGTCCTGCTCGTCTTGGGCGAAGTAGTCGGCGAGACCGGACGTGCGCGCGTGCATTTCGGCACCGCCCAATGATTCGTCGTCGGATTCCTCGCCCGTGGCCATCTTCACCAGCGGCGGCCCGCCGAGGAACACCTTGGAGCGTTCCTTGATCATGACGACGTGATCGGACATGCCCGGGATGTAGGCGCCGCCCGCGGTCGAGTTGCCGAATACCAGCGCGATGGTGGGGATTCCGGCTGCCGACGCCTGGGTGAGGTCGCGGAAGAGGGCGCCGCCGGGAACGAAGACTTCCTTCTGGGTGGGCAGGTCCGCACCGCCAGACTCGACCAGTGAGATCACCGGCAACCGGTTCTCGCGGACGATGTCGTTGATGCGCAGCGTCTTTCGCAGCGTCCACGGGTTGGAGGTGCCGCCCTTGACGGTGGGGTCGGGTGCCACAATCATGCACTCGACGCCCTCGACCACGCCGATGCCGGCAATAGTGCTCGCGCCGACGTGGAAGTCGCTGCCCCACGCGGCGAGTGGGCAGAGCTCGAGAAACGGTGAGTCCTCGTCGATGAGGAGTTCGATCCGCTCGCGCGCGGTCATCTTGCCGCGCTTGCGGTGTCGGGCGACCTTGTCGGGTCCGCCACCGGCGATCGCCTTGGCGAACTCGGCCTCGACCTCCGTCAGCTTGGCGGTCATGGCTTCAGCGGCCTGCTGGTATTCAGGTGTAGCTGGATCGAGGGTTGAACGTATCGTGCTCACAATGCTCCTGCCGATGAGCGGGTGGTTATCGGGGCGGATGTCGAGTGGTGGTCTCGATAACCACCGGCTCGCCACTGAGGGGTCATGACTGGAAGCCCAATCGCTTGGCCGCCAAGGCGGTCAGAATTTCTGTTGTGCCGCCGCCGATTCCGATGATCCGCATGTCCCGGTACTGACGTTCGACCTCGGACTCGCGCATGTAGCCCATGCCGCCGAACAACTGGACAGCCTGGTTTGCGACCCACTCGCCGGCCTCGACGGCCGTGTTCTTGGCGAAGCAGACCTCGGCGATCAGGTCCGTCTCACCGGCCGCGGCGCGTTCGGCGAGGTGGCGGGTGTACACCCGGGCCACGTCGATCCGGCGCGCCATTTCGGTCAGCGTGTTCTGCACGGATTGTCGGCTGATCAGCGGCCGCCCGAACGTTTCCCGGTCCCGGCACCACTGCACGGTCAAGTCGAGGCATCGCTGCGCACTCGAATAAGCCTGGGCGGCAAGGCCGACCCGCTCGCTGACGAACGCCTGCGCGATCTGGTAGAAGCCGGTGTTCTCTGCGCCGACCAGGTTCTCCACCGGAACCCGAACGTCTTGGTAGGAAAGCTCGGCGGTGTCCGAGGCCAACCAGCCCATCTTGTCGAGCTTGCGGGCGACAGTGAAACCGGGCGTGCCCTTCTCCACCACCAACAGTGAAACGCCGCCAGCGCCCGGGCCACCCGTGCGCACGGCAGTAACCACGAAGTCCGCGCGGGTACCCGACGTGATGAAGGTCTTGGCGCCGTTGACGATGTAATGGTCACCGTCGCGGCGCGCGCTGGTGGTGAGGTGCCCGACGTCGGAGCCGCCGCCAGGCTCGGTGATGGCCAGCGATCCGATCTTCTCGCCGGCGAGCGTCGGCTTCACCCAACGGTCGATATGGTCGGTGTTGCCCGATGCGATGATGTGCGGCACGGAAATTCCGCAGGTGAACAGCGACGCGAACAGGCCACCGGAGGCACCGGCCTGGTGCATCTCCTCGCAGACGATCACCGCATCGATGCCGTCACCACCGGCACCGCCGGCCGATTCCGGGTACTGGATGCCCAACAGTCCCAGCGCACCCGCTTTTTTGTGTAGTTCGCGGGGCAGTTCGCCGACCCGCTCCCAGGTGTCGAGCTCGGGCAAGATCTCCCGCTCGACGAAGCGTCGAACGGTGGTGCGCAGTTCTTTTCGTTCGGGGGTGTCCCACACACTCATGGCAGCAGCTCCGTTGGAATGTCGATGTGACGGGACCGCAACCACTCTGCGAGACCCTTGGCCTGCGGATCGAAGCGAGCTTGGTAGGCAACGCCTTTACCGAGCAGTCCTTCGATGATGAAATTGACGGCCCGCAGCTTCGGCAGCACGTGGCGGGTCACGGTCAGCGGCGCCGTTTCCGGTAGTAAACGTTTGACCTCGTCGACGGTCAAAGTGTTCACCAGCCAACGCCATTGCTCGTCGGTGCGGACCCACACGCCGATGTTGGCGTTGCCGCCCTTGTCGCCGCTGCGGGCCAGCGCGATGGTGCCCAACGGCACCCGAAGAGTCTCACCGGCTGGCAACGGTTCTGGCAGCGGCGGCGCGGGCACCTCTTCCAGCGCAGCGGTATCCGTGACCTGCTCGATGTCCACGCGGGTGCCGTCCGGCAGGACCGCCACGTGCGGCACCTCCGACGCGTCGACGTAACCGGGGGTGAAGATTCCATACGGTGACCCGTTGCCGGGCATCGATGTGAAGCTGCACCCCGGGTAGCTGGCCAACGCCAACTCCACTGCGACGTTGGAGAATGCGCGACCGACCTTGTTCGGGTCGGAGTCGCGAACCACGCACCGCAGCAGAGCGCTGGCCTGCTCTTCGGTTTCGGCGTCCGGACGGTCGAGCCGCGCGAGAGTCCAGTCCAGCTCGGCGGGCCGCACGGGCAGCCACGACTCCAATTGTTTCTGGGCGAGTTCGGCTTTGGCCTCGATGTCGAGACCGGTGAGGATGAACTCCATCTCGTTGCGGAAGCCGCCGAGGGTGTTCAGTGACACTTTGAGTTGTGGTGGCGGCGGTTCGCCGACGACGCCGCGCACCTCGACCCGATCGGGTCCGACCTGGACGAGTTCGAAGGAGTCGATGCGTGCCGTGACGTCCGGTCCGGCGTAGCGCGCGCCCTGAATCTCGTACATGATCTGCGCTTGCACCGTATCGACAGTGACAGCGCCGCCGGTGTTTTCGTGCTTGGTGATCACACTGGCGCCATCGCGCCGAATTTCGGCAATCGGGAAACCCGGACGCGTCAGGTCCGGAATTTCGGTGAAGAACGAGAAGTTACCGCCGGTCGCCTGGGTGCCGCATTCGATGATGTGTCCGGCGACAACTGCACCGGCGAGGGCGTCATAATCTGTACGTCCCCAGTCGAAATGCGCGGCGGCAGGCGCCACGATCACCGACGCATCGGTCACCCGACCGGTCACCACGATATCTGCGCCAGCGTTGAGGCATTCCACGATTCCCCACGCGCCGAGATAGGCATTGGCGCACAACGCATTGCCCAGCCCAAGGTCGGCGGCGCGGGCGGTGAGGTCGTCGCCCTCCACGTGGGCGATCGCCGCGTCGAGGCCCAACTTGTCCGCGACCTCCCGCAGCCGAGCGGCAAGCCCGGCGGGGTTGAGTCCACCCGCGTTGACCACGATCTGCACCCCGCGGTCCAGCGCCAGTCCCATGCAGTCTTCCATCTGGCGGACAAAGGTTTTGGCGTACCCGAGGTTCGGGTCCTTCATCCGGTCGCGACCCAAAATCAGCATGGTCAGCTCGGCGAGGTAATCGCCGGTGAGCACATCGAGTTGGCCGCCCTCGAGCATTTCGCGCATCGCGTTGATGCGGTCTCCGTAGAACCCTGAACAGTTGCCGATCCGGATGACGTCCGGGTCGGCGGCAAGCCTGGTCACTGGTGTGCCACCTCCTCATCGCGGCCTGTGTTGGTGAATTGCCCTGGCGCCCGGCCGGTTCCCGGTGCGCCCGCAAAGGCCTGGGCGATGGTCAGCCATTGGGCTGCGTCCGACCCCTCCGCCACAATGGCGAGGTCGTCGGGATGACGGCGTTGGGTGACCAGCAGACAAAAGTCCAGCGCCGGGCCGGTGATCCGTTGGTTGGCGTCCGCCGGCCCCCAAGTCCAGATTTCGCCGCTCGGCGCGGTTAGTTCGACGCGAAATTCCTCGGCCGGCGGAGTCAGGTTGTGCACGCTGTAGGCGAAGTTGCGGGTCCGGACGCCGATGTGAGCGACGTGCCGGATGCGGTCGCTCGGCTGCCGTTGCTTCCCGAGCGCGTCGGCGACGTCCTGGCCGTGCGCCCAGGTCTCCATGATTCGAGCCGTGGCCATCGACGCGGGACTCATTGGGGGGCCGAACCAGTCCAACTTGCGGCCGGGTTCGACGTTGCGCAGTGCGTTGATCAGGTCTTGACGCGCCCGGCGCCAATCGCTGAGCAATCGATCGGGCGGCGTCTGCGCCAGTTCGTTCGCGGCTTCATCGACGAATCCGGTTGGGTTTTGCCAAGCCTGTTTGACCACGTCGGCGAATGCCGCCGGATCTGTCGCAGACAGCGTCGACACTCGATCGGTCCACATCAGGTGGGCGATTTGATGCGCAATCGTCCAGCCCTCCGCCGGGGTTTTCCCGCCCCACTCGGCCGCGGGAATGCCTGCAACCAGGCGGTCAAGGTCCGCGCATTCGTCATTCAGGTCGTCAAGTATCGAATCGAGATCCGCCACTACATCTCCTCGGAAAGCCCCGCTGCGGATGCCGACAGCTACGTCTGCTTCGGCGTCAGCGACCAGCATCACACCGTCGTTAGAAAAAATCAAGCGTGCGTGCTTGTTAATTTCGGTCGGCTTCGGCGGCGGCCGGTACGGATCGAACAAGACTCGCCCTCATCGACGGGAATCCGTCTCTCAGGCGAAGTTTCGTTCGTTTAGTTGCGCCGGCAGGCCACTTGCCCCGGGGGCGTGATGCTCGTCTCGTTCAGTGATTGGGAATAGCAAACCGCCACGAAATATCCGTACCTTTGGTAATGACCCTCGCCCCCGAGAGAAAGGAAGGAAACGTGTCGCGCATCCGGAACACTGCGGTTGCGCTCGCCAGCGTGGCGAGCATGGCGCTGACGGCTGCGGCTGCGTCGATCGTGCTTTCCGACCTCGGGCGCCCCGCGCCGGACCAGACCTTTACGTTCGACCTACGCCCGCCGCGACAGGTCCACGCCGCCACCCCGCAACTGGACGGAACCAAACATGCCGTCGCGCCCGCGGCGTCGACCTCAGCCGACGCTCCGGTCCAGCAGAAACTCGTCGAGAGCGTGCCGGCGAACGTCACGGAGACGATTCGCAGGACCGAGTCGGCCGTTGTGCCCGGCCGTGTCTACGACATGCAACTTGCGACAAATCTTCTCGACCGAATCTCGAACTGGTTGCGTGGAGTAGGACCGTCGACCGGAGACGATCCGAACACCGAAGTCGTCAGTGAATTCGACGTCGATCGAGACGGCGTGATCGTCACCGTCACCGACCCGGCGCTTGGTTCCAAGACACTCGAGCTGCACCGCAAGCCAGCGCCGTCGCAGGAAGTGCTGGCCAGCTAATAGTGGGCCCGCGCGGCTGAATCAGTTTTGTCGGCCTCGATCGGTAGTGTCGATGATCGTGATCATGGTCAGCACCGACGGTTCCTGCCTGCGTAACCCCGGCGGCCCGATCGGCTGGGCCTGGGTCAACCACACCGGGTCAAGCGCGAGCGCCGGCGCAGCAACCGGCACCAACCAGATCGCCGAACTTCGCGCGATTCTGGCCGCCCTGATTGCGCATCCCGGTACCGAGCCACTCCTCATCGAGAGTGACTCGCAGTATGCGATCAAGTGCTCGTCGGAGTGGCTGGCCGGCTGGAAGAAGCGCGGCTGGCGAACAGCTGGTGGTGCGCCCGTGCGCAATCTGGAACTCATCCGCGAGATCGATGACGCCATTTCCAAGCGGAGCGGCCCGGTTCGATTCCGTTGGGTGCGTGGGCACGTGGGCAACTACTTCAACGAGCAAGCCGACGCACTCGCAGGAGACGCCGCGCGGGCCGCGGCCGCCGACCTGACCGCAACCACTCAGACAATCACCGCGGCCGAGACAATCACCGCCGCCGAAACGATCGCCGCCGAGCCGGGCCCGACCGAAGCCGGTACCGAGTCGGCGGCGATGACGCTTTTCTAAAGCTTGCCTACTGCTGCAAGAAGGGCGCGTCGAGCTTGCTGACGAGCCACTGCCCGTCGACCTTCTGCAGGGTGGCGAGCACGCCGATCTGGCGAGGCACCATCTGGCCCTGGGTACCGAGGCTGCCCTGCTTGCCAGTGATGGAGATGACGACCGTCACGTTGTCGCCGTCGACCGACTTCACGCCGCACTCGGTGTCATCGACCTGCGATTTGACCTGGGCCTGCTTGAGGAAGTTCTTCAGATCCTCGCTCTTGCTGGTCTCGTCGAAACGCTGCTTGGCCTCGCCCGTCACACCGGTCAGGATGCCTTTGAAGAACGCGTCGAGGTTGTTGTAGTCGTAGGTGGCGAGCTTCTTTGCGTACTCGCACGCGGTCGCACTGGCCGCCTGACCGTCCTGCTTCTCGTCGTGCAGCTTCTTCCAGTTCCAGGACGCGAGAATCGCGATAACCACAGCGGCAACGAAGACAACGCCGGCCACGCCCGCCGCGATCAACTTCAGCAGCGGCGACCGCTTGCGAGACGTCTCCGCCTCGGCGGTCTCCGGCTCCTCCGCCGGAACTTCGGGATCGGGAGCGCCCGGGCTGACGCCAGCCGTTTCACCTGCGGTCTCAGCTGCGGCCGGCTCCGGCTTTGCCGCCGCGTCCGTCGCGTCGGTCACCGGTTCCTTGCCCGACTCGCCAGCCGCCTCGGCGGCCGACTTGTCTTTCGAAGGCTCGCGGTCCGGATTTTCCTTCTTGCCAAACATCGAAGATTCTCAGGCTTTCCATTTGTGGACACGGTGCGGATCCGCACCCGATTTACGGTGCTACCGCACCCGGATAGTGCAGCAGTTCGCTCCAGCGAGTATGCCCGCTGGAGCGAACCGACGCTGCGGTGCCCTATCGGAGGACACGTCGTCGCTGGTACCTAATAATCCCGTACCTCGTGTTTTCGGACGTCGCCATTCCCGACATCACTGTCCCGGCAGCGGTGGGGATACCGCGTTCGGGTTTGCGCCCGGCGGCGGGCCAGCGGTGTCGTCACCCGGCGGCCGCGGTGCGTTCGCCGCGCCGCGAATCTGCAGCCCGGGGATCCCGGTCTGGCAGTAGTTGTAGACGCGGATGCTGGTGGTCGGTGAGGGTTGCGTCGGGTCGGTCGGCGTCGAGGCGTAGTCGCAGAACGGCTGCACCCAGATGTCGCCCAGGATCTTGACGTCGCCCTCTCGGATGGTGGTGCCGAGTCCGGCGATGCCGTCGCGCAGTGCCGGGAACAGCGCGGTCATGGCGGGGGTGCGAAGTTGACCGGCCTTGGCGATCGCGACGAAGTTGCCCAACAGTTTCGTCGCCGGATCACTGATCTTGTCGACCGTTCCACCGAGAGTGCTGACCAACCCCGGGCTGGAGTCGAGGAATTTGGCCAACTCGGCGTTTGCCTTATTGAGCTGGTCGAAGATCACCTTCGAATTCCGCGTCAACGTGCCCAAGTCCGGCTGCGCGTTGGTGGTGGTTTCCATGATCGTGCCGAGATTCGAGATCAGGCTGGTGGTCTGCGGCAGGTACGTGTCCAGGCCAGCGATCGCGATACTGGCGCCCTGCATCAGCGTGCGCAACTGCACGGGACCGCCAGCGAGCGCAATGTCGAGTTGGTCGACCATCATCGAATAGCGCTTCGGGTCGATCTCGTTGATCAGGTGCGTCGTGCTGTCGAGCACCTCCGACATCGGCACCGGCGTCTTGATCTTCGCCGGGCTGTACGGGATGACCGAGCCATCGGTCAGGTACGGCCCCTGGTCGGTTTCCGGCCGAAAGTCGATGTACTGCTCACCGGCCGCCGACAACGCCTGCACCGCAACGATTCCCTGCTTCGGGATCTTGTAGTTGGAGTTGATCTCGACCTTGGCGTAAACGCCCTTGTCGGTGAACCCCATCGAATCGACCTTGCCGACGCGGTAGCCGCGGTAGGTCACGTCATTGTTCGGCTGCAAGCCGCCGGATCGATCGAGGTCCACCGTGACGTGGTAGGTCGAGCGCAGCGGATTGATACGGGTGACCTTGACCAAGATGTAGCCGGTGCCCAGCAGCAGCATCAAGACGAGGCCGAGGCTCGACAGCAGCGTCTTGTGCCTGAAGATGCCCCTCATCGGTGACCTCCCGTAATCCGGCCATAGATGTGCTGGAGCACTTCGGTCATGCTCACGACCAGCCCCGTCACGTCGGATCCATTGGGTAGCCGGCTACCGCTGGGGTCGCTGAGAGCCCCGATGCTGAGGTACTGGAGGGTCAGCAGCGCAGCCAACGAGCTGCCTTTGGTGGAGGAATCCAGGCCAGGAAGCACCCTGTGCAACGCGTCCATGGCACCGCCGAGGCTGTTGCCCCACCGCGCAATGCCGGACATCAACTTATCGACGCCGGACAGCATGTCATCGAGGTTCTGGCCGGTGGTACGGGAGAAGTCTCCGAGCGCATCGCTGGTGACCGCCAGCCGGGCCAGCAGCGCACCGATGGCCTGGTTGTTCTCGCCGATCGCACCGACTTCCTGCGGCAACGTGTTGGCGACGCTGGCCAGTTCGGTCTTGCGATCGTTGACCGTACCCAGGATGGCGTCGAGCTGGTTGAGCGACAGGTCGAGCTGGTCGGTGCGGTCGTTGAGGCTCTTGATTACCCCGGTCATCTCGACGATCAGGTGCGACAGGACCGGACCGTGCCCGGTGACCATGGAGCTCAACTGATCGGCGATGTTGGCGGCCTGGGTCAGCACACCACCGTTGATCAGCGTCGAAGCGGCCGTCATCACCTGTTCGACGGTGGCGCCCGCCGTCGTCTGATTGATCCCGATCGTGTCGCCGTCCTGCAGAAGGTGGTCGCCGGGCTTGCGCTGCGGCATGTTCATCGACACGAAGACGTCACCGAGCGGGGTGGCCTGCCGCAGCTCGGCGGTGGTCCCGTCGGGGAGCTGGACGTTTTTCTGGATCTTGACGGTGACGTCGGCCTGGAAGTTCTTGGTGGTGATGTCGGTGACAGCACCCACATCAGCACCAGCGACCTTGACCTTCGCGCTGGTAGGCAGGTTGAGCGCGCTCTTGAAAATCACGTGCAAGGTGTAGGAATCGCTCGGCACTCCCGGCTTGGGCAACGGCAGGTTCTGCGCGTTCACCCCACAGCCGGTCAACCCGAGGCCTGCCACAACCACTAGCGCGGAAACCGCATGAATTCGCCTGAGATTCATTTGGTCAGTCCCAACATCGCGGCGGTAAGCCCGAAGTCCGGGCCCATGTCCTGGATCTTTCCGGTCCGACATCCATCGGCACGCAGCTGCACCCGCTCACAGAACAGGCTGATCGTCTCGTTGTCGAGCAACGACTTGTCGGTCAGCACGTGCGTTCGCAACTCGTGGGTCTGCGGAACGACCGCGTTCGCGATGTTCTGACCCATCAACGGCAACACGTCCACGAGTTCTTTGAGCTGGCGGGCGTTCTGCTTCAACAGATCCGTCGTCGAACCGAGCCGCGTCAGCGCATCGCTGAGCTCGCCTTGGTGGCTGCCCAGCACGGTCGAGGTGTTGTTGAGGAACGCGGTGAGCTGATCGAGCACCGCTTGCAGGCCGGGTGCCTGGTCGGCCAGCATGGTGGAGACCCGGGTCAGGCTGTAGCTCAATTCCCGTGTGGACTGGTCGTTGTCGGCGAGCAATTGCGTGACCTCGTTGAGCCGCACAATCGCGTGCGCCACCGGACCGCGGTTGTCCAACCCGATCTTGAGCGAATCCGACAGCGCCTTGATGGTCTGCTGCAGCTTCTCGCCGTTGCCGTCCGCCAGAATCTTCGACGCGATGCGCGCCGCCAGCGGGCCGTCTTCCTTGGAGCCCTTGAGCGTTTGGGCGATCTGGTCGACGGTCTTGAGTACCTCGTCCAATTCCACCGGGGTGCGGGTGCGTTCCAGCGGAATGTGATCGCCGTTGGCGAGCGTCGGGCCTTTGCCCGAGTAGGCGGGTGTCAGTTCGATGTGCCGGTCCGTAATCACCGACGGCGACACCTCGGCCGCAATCACGTCAGCCGGCACCTTCGTGCCGCTGTCGAAGGACATCTGCACCTCGACGTAGCTGCCCTTTGGCGTGATCTTGTCGATCTTTCCGACCGGCAGACCGAGCACGTCCACCGAGTTGCCCTCGTACATGCCCGCAACATTTTCGAAGTCGGCGGTGACCGTCGTGGCGTTGCTAAACGGCCCACTGCCCGACGAGCATCCCGCCACGACAGTGGCGAGCACGCACACGCCGGCGACCTGGCGCAATCGTCGCGCACTCATCCCTGGCACCCCTTCACGACGTTGGCAAAGCACAGCCAGTTATCCGGGAACAACCACGGCAGATAGCCGTCGAGGTACGGGCCGTTGCCAAAGCCATTGGTCAGCTGGCGCACCGTCGGCGGCAACACCTGCAGCATGTTGTTCAAGTTGTCGCGGTTCTTTTCCAGCCCCTGCGAAATCGTGTCGAGTTGGGTGATCAACGGACCCAACTGACCGTTGTTGTCGATTCCCATGTCCTTCAACTGGCGCGACAGCGTTCCGACGTTGTTGAGCAAGCCCTGGACCAGTTGACCGCGATCCTGCACCGCCTTGGTGATCGCACCACCCTGGTTGATGATCAGCATCAGTCCATTGCGGTTGTCACTGAGCACCTTGGTCACCGAGTCCAGGTTCTGCAGCAGCTGTTGCACCTGATCGTGGCGCTTGTCGATCACCTTCGCCAGCGCGCCGACACTGTCGAGCGCCTGCGGAACCATGGTCGGCGAGTCGCCGAACTGCTCGTTGAGGACATTCAGCGCCTGCGCCAACTGCTCGGTGTTGATGTCCTCGACCCGACTCCACTGATGCGGGAACTTCGGATCGATGACGACCTTCGACAGGCTGAACGGAACCGAGGTGTTGGACAACGGGATTCGATCCCCGGGCAGGCCGGAACCGTCGCCGGGCTGCAGCTCCACGTAATGCAATCCGAGGATTGTCGAAATCTTGATCGCTGCGTGCGCGTCCGGCCCGAACTTCAACTTCTTGTCGACGCTCAGCGTCGCGTCGATGTGGTCGCCGTCGATCTTGGCGCCACTGACCTTGCCCACCTCGACACCGGCCACCCTGACCTTATCGCCGACGCGCATTCCGGCGGCCTGCTCGAACTCGGCGGTCACCGACTGCTTGCCGATGCCAGCAGTCTTGAACAGGCTGGAACCGACCAACAGCAGGATGATGACAATGCCGCCGATAATTCCGAGCCAGAAATATCGATTGCCGTGAAAGTTCGGCCGGGGAATTCTGCGAGCCATTATCGACAGACCTCCGTGTGCGAGTTTCCTCCGATTTGGCTGAACAACCCTCGTGGGAACAACACATTCCACAGCGATATGTCGAGCGAGCAGGGGTAGATGTTCAGATACGCGCCCTGGCCGGTGACTCGCGAAAGGTCGACGCCGGCCCGCGGCAGATCGAGTGCGGCCTGGTCCAGTGCCGGACCAGTGGCGACCAGCAGGTCGATCGCCTGGGTTGTGGAATCCTGGGCGCGTTTCAGCGTCGGCTTGATCTTGCCCATCATGTCGACAAGGGCGTCGGCCGCATTGGCCACCCGTTCGGTCGAATTCTCCAGCAGCTTGCCCTGAGCGTAGAGGCCCGACATCAACGAGCGCGTCTGGGTAATCAAAGTGTCCAGATCGTCGCTGCGCTTGGCCAGCCCATTGACTACGCCGTTAAGGTTGTCGATCACGTCGCCGATCAGCACGTCACGCTGGCCGAACGTCTCGGCCAGCGCGGCCGCCTGGGTTACGAACGCGCTCAGCGACACCCCGTCGCCCTGCAGCGCCTGAATGAACGTGGCTGACAACGAGTTGATCTGGTCCGGCTGCAGCACGCTGAACAGCGGTTGCAAACCACCGAGCAACGCAGAAACGTCGAAGGACGGCTGGGTCTGCGAGAGCGGGATCGAACTGCCGGCCGGGAGCGGGCTGCTATCGCCACCCTTGCCCGGTTCCAGCGCCAGGAAGCGCTGACCGATCAGGTTCTGATAAAGGATCTGCGCCTGGGTGTTTCGGTAGAGATGCTGGTCGTTCTGAACGACGAAATCGACCTTCGCATTGTTCTTGTCGTCGAGCTCCACCTTTTGGACCCGTCCGACGCGCACACCGGCGATGCGCACGTCGTCACCGTTCTTGAGGCCCAAGACATTTGAGAAAGTTGCCGAATAGTCGTTGGTGCCACCCTCGACGGAGCGTTCCAGGGTCGACCACACGACCCAGGTCACCAGGATCGAGACGATCGCAAAAAGGGTGAATCCGATCAGCGGCTTCTTGATACTCATCGGCGTCAGTTCCCGCCTTCCTGCATCGCTGCGGACTCGCCCGGGGCGTCATTAGCCGGAGTGGTGTCCCGGACCTGCACCGAGCCCCCCGCGACCGCATTGTCGAGCAGCACGAACTGCAAGAACTCGGGCTTACCTCCGACGATCGCGGCGACCGCGTCGCGACCCAGGTAGGACCCCGGCTCGATCTTGGCCGCCGCCGGGTGCTGCAGCCCAGGTATCGACGGCACCAGGCCCTCCAGCGGAGTCCCGGCGAACGGCTTGGGAGCCGGAGCCGGTGCCGGTCCGGGGTGGGCCGGCGGGCCCTGTGCGGGTATGCCCGGAAGCGGCGGTAGGCCCGGAATGCTCACCGGCGGGATGGTCGGCACACTCACCGGCGCCGGTCCGGCCGAGTCGAGGCGACGCGGCAGCAATCCCGGCGGAAACACGCCGAACGAACCCGTCGGCGGCGCCGTCGCGCAGCTTGGTCCGGTCATGTTGCCGTAACGGGGGCAATCAGCGGCCGAATACTGCTGGAACGGCGTGAAGCTCAGATCGATCGACAGCGAGACCTTGTTGCTCGGGCCCCACCGGAACGCGGTGCCCAGGTTGTTGAGGGCGGTCTGCAGCGCCGGAACGGTTTGCGCGATTGCCTCCGGGTCGTTGGCCAGACCATTGAACATCGGGTCGAGTCCCTGCACAACTTCCTTGCCGGAGTTGGGGTTTCGCGCGAACAGGTTGTTTGTCGAGTCCAGTGTCAACGAGCCGTCGAACAACAGGTTGGCCAACTGGCCACGCTTGGCCGCGATAGTCGCGCCCGAGATCACCGACTGACTCAGTGAGTCAACCAATTCCGGGGCCGACTGATTGAGCGCCTGGAACGCGGTACCGAAGTTGCCGAGATACGTTCCGAGATCGGGTATCGCTGCATCGACCGACGTCAGCCACCGGTCCAGCCGGACGATCGAGGATCCGGGCACGCGCACGCTCGGGTCGAGCGCGTCGGCCAAGGTACCGAGCACGCGGCCGAGCCGGATCGGGTCGATCGCGGTGATGACGTTGCGCAGTGCCGTCAAGGTGTCCTGCAGTGCGACAGTGCCTTTGCTGTGGTCCTCTTGAATGATCGAGCCCTCGTGCAGCGACGGACCGGGACCGTTGTCGAGCAATTCCACCGAGGTGACGGCGAAGATGTTGCTGGGCACCACCCGTGCGGTCACCGTGGACGGAATGCTGTCGATATACTGCGGCTTGATCTCGAGGCCGACGTCCTGCACCTCGCCGTTAGCCGTCACCTTGACGTCCTTGACGCTGCCGACCAGCACGCCACGGAATTTGACGTCGGAGTCCTTGGGCAGACCGTCACCGGTGGTGGTCAGCCGCGCGGTCACCGGAATGTCGCTGCGGAAATGCCCGGTGTAGCGCAGCCCCAACAGCCACAGCGCCACCCCGACCACCACGAACAACGCGATTCCGGCGATGACCAACTGCTTCATCGTCGGTCCGCGCCCACTCGGATCGATAATCATTGTTGGCCTCTCACCCCGAGATCCGGATGCCTGGGTTGATGCCCCAGATCGCCAGCGTCATGAACAGGTCGGCGAAGACGACGATGATGATGCACATCTTGATCGCCCGGCCCGCGGCCACACCGACGCCTTCCGGACCGCCGGCGGCGAAGTAGCCGTAATAGCACTGAATGAAGGTGGTCAGCATGACGAAGATGACCGCTTTGGCCAGCGACCACAACACGTCGGTCGATATCAGGAATTGGTAAAAGTAGTGCATGTACGTGCCCGAGGAGGTGTCGCTGATCAGCGTCACCGTCAATCGGCAGGCCAGGTAGGAAACGGCCAGGCCCAGCGCGTACAGCGGCACGATGACGACCATGGCCGAAAACACGCGGGTGCTGATCAGGTACGGCATCGGCCGGATGGCCACCGATTCGAGCGCGTCGATCTCCTCTGCGATGCGCATGGAGCCCAGCTGTGCGGTCATGCGGCAGCCGGCCTGGGCCGCGAATGCCAGCGTCGCCAGCATCGGCCCGAGCTCACGGGTGCTCGCAAACGCCGAGATCGCGCCGGTGATGGGACCCATGTTGATGAGGTTCAGACCGGTGTAGGCCTGGATGCCCACCGTCATGCCGCCAAAGGCACTGAGAATCACGATGATTCCCACCGTGCCGCCACCGACCACCAGAGATCCGTTGCCCCACGCGAAGTCCGACATCAGCCGCAGCACTTCCTTGCGGTACTGCTTGAGTGCCAGCGGAATAGCGGCAAGCGCCCGGAAGAAGAAGAACACCTGATGGCCCGCGCGGGCCGTGAGGTTCTTCGGTCCGTTACCGATGCTCTTGAGCGCCTGGAACGGCCGCAGCAGCGGCGGAACGTATGTCGAGGTCTGACTCATCACACCACCTGAGCCGGGAAGATCGCGTTGTAGACCTGGGTGATGATCAGGTTGACACCGAACAGCATCAACGCCGAGTTCACCACGGCCGAGTTGACCGAGTTGGCCACACCACCGGGACCGCCGCGGGTGTTGAGTCCGGTATCGCAGGCGATGATGGCGGCAAGCAAGCCGAAGATCAGCGACTTGATCAGCGCACACACCAGGTCCGACACCGTCGCGAAGGACGCGAACGTCGACAGGTACGCACCCGGGGTGCCGGCCTGCATGTAGATGTTGAACATGTAGCCGGTGATAAAGCCGACGAAGACCACGAACCCGCACAGCAGGGTGCTGACCAGCATGGCCGCGGCCAACCGCGGCGCGACCAGGCGGTGCATCGGGTCGACGCCCATCACTTTCATCGCGTCGATCTCTTCGCGGATGGTTCGGGACCCGAGGTCGGCGCAGATGGCCGACCCGACGGCACCGGCGATCATCAGGGAAGTCACCAGCGGCGCCGCTTGCTGGATGACGCCGAGACCGTTGACCGCACCCGTGAACGACGATGCACCGACTTGCTGGACGATCGCGCCGACCTGGATGCCGATGATGACACCGATCGGGATGGCGACCAGCAGCGTTGGCGCCGCCGCCACGCTGCTCATGAAGGCGCACTGTTTAACGAACTCGTTGAACGGGAACTTTCGTCGGAAGATGTCCACGACGAGTTCCGTAATCGCCTGTCCGCCCATGGTGATCTGGCGACCGAACGTCTCGATGGACCGCTTCGGATGATCGGACCAGTAGTCCTTCGTCCAAGCCGCGGCCGCCGACACCGAGGACTGCTTGGGTGGACTATCCGTCGCGTGCACGCGCATCGACCCCTCTCGAAGTTGATCGCCGGCTGTTAGCTAGCGGCGGTGTAGCGTCAGGGCACCCTACCGTGCCCCTGGACACGACGAACTGCCGCGCGTGAGTTGGATCATACGAGTGGACCGTGTACTAATCGGACTTTCCCGAAAGTTCTCAGGGAACTTATCGTGCGATCGGTTCGTTTTTATGCCCGGCTACTGGCCTTTTCTGCGTAGAACGTGCGCGTGCAACCGGGAAAATCCGCGCACCGGTACCGGGCGCAAGTGCCGGAAGTAGAGCTCCGGATTGTCAGCCAACGCGTCCGCGAGCTGGTCGTCGACCAGGATTGTCCCGGGCCGGGCGACGCCGGTCAGCCGGGCCGCGATGTTGACGACGGAGCCGTAGAGATCGCCGAATCGGGTCAGCACCGGACCGTAGGCGAGACCGACGCGGAGCTCGGGCACGTCTTCGACCGCGCTCTGCGCGGCCTGCAGCGCCAAGGCGATTCGAGCGGCATCGGCGGGCTCGTGGGCGGCAAACATCACCTCGTCGCCCACGTTCTTGATCACCCACCCCTTGCCCGAGGTGATCGTTTCAGTGGCTGTCGACTCGAACGATTCGAGCAGCCGGGTCAGCTCATCGGTGGCCAAATGCCGGGTACGGCTGGTGTAACCGACCATGTCGGCAAACCCGACGACCAGGGTTCGGCTGCTCGGTTCTGAGGCTTGATCGTCCTGACTCGCGAAGTACCGATCGGCGGCCGCGAGCAGGTGCCGGCGCCAGGCATAGTTCTGCAGGCTCTCAAGTGCGGGCAGCACGGCGGCGGTGACTTCCGATATCCGGCGCCGCACCTCATCGGCATCGCGTTGCGTCGACTCCTCGCTCGGGAGGTCTCGCAGCACGTTGGCTACCACCACGTCGACCTGCCATTCGGCGAGGCGGGCCATCGCTTGCCCCATCGTGCGCGTCACCGCCACCTCGAGATCCGCACTGATTACCCCCTCCTCGACGAGTCGTCGCGCCGTGCGCAGCGCCTCCGCGTCGGCATCGGTGTAGCGCCGTTCCTCGGAGCCTTCAGCCCGCGGGAAACCCAGTGCGATCCAAAGCTTCTCAGCCCGCTCCAGCGGTACGCCGGCCGCGGCGGCAACCTCGTTGCGATTCAGCCGGGACCGACCACCGAGCAGGAGCGGCTCGAGTTCGGAAAGGACTTGCGCCGCCTGGTCGTGGGTTGCCATCGCTAGCTCCTCTGCGAGTTGCGGGTGCGCGAAGAATTGCCGATCGAAAACTAGGTGAAACAACATTGTCATTCGTACAGATATCTTCAGCAGATTTTCCGGCATCGGCGGTACCTGGGAAAACACCCAAATGTCACCACCGATACCAAATACGACGAACGGCGAACCGTCAGAGATGCCCTCTCAGATCACCGTTCTTCAGCAAGCGCAACTTGTTGGTAGGGTGCGATCGACGTCTGGAGGGAAATGTTCAAGAAGCTAGCAACGATGGTCATGGCTGTGGGTGCAGCGTCGGCGCTTGTCGGGGTGGGCGGCGCCGCGGCCGCGCCTGCACCTTCAACCCTCGGCGGAGGCTCGGGCATCATCATCGACGACGAATTCGAGTGCACGCTGACCACCATCGGCCACGATGGTGCCGGCAATCTTGTCGGCCTGACCGCCGGCCACTGCGGTGACGCTGGTGCGGTGGTGAAAGCCGAATACAACCGCGAGGTTGTCGGCCGCTTCGTCTACTCCAACCATGATCTCGACTATGCGGTCATCCGGTTCGACCCTGCAGCTGTCATCCCGGTCAATCACGTCGGCCACGTGACCATCACTGGCATGGGCAACCCGGCCCAGTTCGGCAATGTCGTCTGCAAGGAAGGCCGCACCACCGGCAACACCTGCGGAATCGTGTGGGGCGACGTCTTCAACACCAACCAAGAGACCTGGAGCCAGGTCTGTGTGGTCGAGGGGGACTCCGGCTCACCGGTGGTCATCGGCTCGACACTGGTGGGCATGGTCAATGCCTACCTGGCCACCCCCTGCATCGGCCCGGAGGTCGGCACCAACATCAACGCAGTCCTGGGCGACATGAATGCCCGCGGCGGGGTCGGGTCCGGGTACCGCCCGATCTGACAGCGGCGATCTGCACCTACAAGTAACGCGCGGCGGCCAGCAGGCCCCGCGCGTTACTTGTTGCTGTGATGGCTCGCTGCTCGGTCACGCCCGGTCGATTCCGCACCGGCTCCGGTCCTCGCTACGCTGCGGGTCCTCACCGGCGCTTCATCTCCACTAACCGCAGACTGCGCCGCCCGAGGCCGAGCCGACGAGCTTGACGTATTTGGCTAGCACGCCCCGGGTATAGCGCGGCGGCAGCGGGGACCAGCCCTCGCGGCGGGCGGCGAATTCTTGTTCGCTCACATCCACGTCGAGAGTTCGGTTGGCGACGTCCAGGGTGATGGTGTCACCGTCGCGGACGAACGCGATCGGACCACCGTCGACCGCCTCGGGCGCGATGTGACCGACGCAGAGCCCGGTTGTACCGCCGGAGAACCTGCCGTCGGTGAGCAGCAGGACATCCTTGCCCAGGCCGGCGCCCTTGATGGCCGCGGTGATGGCGAGCATTTCGCGCATCCCCGGACCCCCCTTCGGCCCCTCGTATCGAATGACGACGACATCACCGCTCGTAATGGTGCCGTCCTCGAGCGCGTCCATCGCCGCCCGTTCCCGGTCGAAAACCCTTGCCGTGCCGGTGAATACATCGGAATCAAAGCCTGCAGACTTCACCACCGCGCCGTCCGGGGCCA
The DNA here is from genome assembly GCF_007489285.1 of Skermania sp. ID1734. Taxonomy (GTDB): domain Bacteria; phylum Actinomycetota; class Actinomycetes; order Mycobacteriales; family Mycobacteriaceae; genus ID1734. The sequence continues at coordinate 61,698 of NZ_VLIY01000005.1, read as the reverse complement.
GCGAGCCGCGCAGAATGGTGATCCCACCGGTCGGGTGAATCGGTGCCGACATCGCCCGCAAAACCTTCCCGTCCGGATCCGGTGGCGCGATGGCCGCCAGGTTCTCCGCGACGGTCGCTCCCGTGACGGTCAATGCGTCGCCGTGCAACAGCCCCGCGTCGAGCAGCGCCTTCATCACCACCGGCACGCCGCCGATGCGGTCGACGTCGGTCATGACGTGGCGGCCGAACGGCTTCACGTCGGCCAAGTGCGGAACCTTCATGCCGACGCGGACGAAGTCGTCGAGGGAGAGCTTGACGTCGGCTTCGGCGGCGATGGCCAGCAGGTGCAGCACCGCATTGGTGGAGCCGCCGAACGCCATGACGACGGCGATCGCGTTGTCGAACGCCTCCTTGGTGAGGATGTCACGCGCGGTGATGCCGCGGCGCAACAGTTCCACCACCGCTTGCCCGCTGCGTCGCGCATAGCCGTCGCGGCGCCGGTCGGTCGCTGGCGGTGCCGCGCTGCCGGGCAACGACATGCCCAGTGCCTCAGCCGCACTCGCCATGGTGTTGGCGGTGTACATGCCGCCGCAGGCACCTTCGCCCGGGCAGATCGCGCGCTCGATCGCGTCGACGTCCGCGCGCGTGATCAGCCCGCGCGCGCAGGCACCGACGGCCTCGAACGCGTCGATGATCGTCACCTCGCGTTGCGTGCCGTCGGGCATCTTGGCGACCCCGGGCAGAATCGACCCGGCATAGAGGAACACGCTGGCAAGGTTCAAACGTGCTGCGGCCATGAGCATTCCGGGCAGCGACTTGTCGCAACCCGCGAGCAGGACCGCGCCATCGAGCCGCTCGGCCTGCATGACGGTCTCCACGCTGTCGGCGATGACCTCGCGCGATACCAGCGAAAAGTGCATGCCCTCATGACCCATCGCGATGCCGTCGGAAACCGAGATGGTCCCGAATTCCAGCGGATAACCGCCGCCCGCGAAAACGCCGTCCTTGCAGGCCTTTGCGAGCCGGTCCAGCGACAGGTTGCACGGCGTTATCTCGTTCCACGACGAGGCGACGCCCACCTGCGGCTTGGCAAAGTCCTCGTCGCCCATGCCGACGGCCCGCAACATGCCTCGGGCGGCGGCCTTTTCGAGTCCGTCGGTGACATCCCGGCTGCGCGGCTTGATGTCGACACTCTCGGTCATGGCATGCACCTTTCTCCTCGCAACCGGGCCTCTGCGGTCAACTGGCGGCCTTCTCCAACTCCGTGAGCGAATCGTCGAGATGAGTCAGCAGCCGTTGCAGGTGCGGCACGCTGTGCCGACAACCGATCAGGCCGAAGTCAAGGTATCCGGCTCGGCTGGTCAGCGTGATGTTCAGCGCGAACCCGTCGAGCACGATGGACACCGGGTAGAAGCCGTCGAGCCGCGCGCCGTTGTAGTACATCTCCTCCTTGGGACCCGGCACGTTGGAGATGAACAGGTTGAACGACGCCGGTGCGTGCTCGGCCAGACCAGGCAGCTGCGCGAGGGTGAGCGAGGCAATGCTGGCCGCACCGACGGCCGTAGCCTGCAACTGCGTCAGCCCGGCCATCATGTCCTTGCCCTGGTTCATCGAATTGTTGATGGCCGCGAGCCGGTCGAGGGGATCGGCGACGTCGGTCGCAAGGTTGCACAGCAGTACGCTGACGGCATTTCCGCCGCCGTCGCCGTCGTCGTTGCTGTTGCGCCGCGAATGCAGCGACACCGGTACCGCGGCAATCAGCGGATCTTCCGGTAACGCGTTGCGTTCCAAGAGGTATTCGCGCAGCGCTCCCGCGCACATCGCCAACACCACGTCGTTGAGCTTGGTGCCGGTCGATCGGGCGACGGACCGGCAGCGATCGATCGGCCACGACTGCGCGGCGAATCGGCGAGCGCCGCCGATACCGACGTTGAACATGGTGTGCGGCGCCTGCAGCGGACGCACCAGATCCTTGTCGTTGAGCGCCTTGTTGACGATGCGCGCGGTCACCGGAGCCAGTCCCGCGGCATCGCGCAATATCGCCGCACCGGAGCGCAGTAGCTCGACCGGGTCGACGGAAACATCGTTGCGTCGATGGCGACCGCTCGGCGACCACATCAGGGGACAGTCACGCTTGTCCGGATCCTCCGAGAGCGAGCGCTGCAGTAGTCGCATCGACGAGACGCCGTCGACAAGGGCGTGGTGCACCTTGGTGTACAGCGCAATTCGGCCGTCCTCGAGGCCCTCGATGACATGTAGTTCCCACAGTGGCCGATGCCGGTCCAGCAGTGAGCCGTGCATCCGGGAGACCAGTGCGAGCAACTCCCGCACGCGGCCCGGCTTCGGCAGGGCGTTGTGCCGGATGTGGTAATCGAGGTCAAGTTCTTTGTCCGTGGTCCAGGCGACAGTTCCCAGCAGGCCAACGGGATTGGCCGGATGGGTGCGAAACAGCCGAGTGGACTCGGTCTGCGCCAGCGCATCCTCGTACACCATGCGTGCATAGTCCGGGCCCGCGTCGGGCGGCGGCTCGAACAGCAGCAGTCCACCCACGTGCATGGGATGCTCGCGACTTTCGCCGAGCAGGAAGACCGAGTCTGTTGGGGACATCAAACGCATCGGTGGCTCGATTCAGCTGTGAAGTAGCAGATCGTCGGTGTACGCGGGCCGTCTGTCGAAATCCTATGCGTCCCGCGAGCGCGGTGGCCAGGCAGTGAGTTCAGCGGGAGCCGACCGAGTAGCCAGCAGGCGCAGGCGCGCGGCCAAGAACTGACGCGAATTCGTCACTCATTTCCCCGGATTCAGGCGGGCCCAATACGGGTACTGTCGAGCATATTGGTCCGCTAGGGGAGGGGGGATCATGCGCCTAGGCGGCAACCGGACCGCGGCAATGTTGGTGTGCGCATCGGCCGCGTGCACTGCAGCCGCGGTGGCGCCCGGTGGCGCGAACGCCCAACCGCTGCAATGTGTGAGTAACAGCGGTCAGCAATCGACAGTGATCGTTGACCGGTCCGCATGCGGTTCGGAGGCGGATGCCACCGGCCAGGCCGCTGCATTCGCGTTCGACGGGGTCGGCTACGCCAAGGGCGAGTTCGGCGCACACGCGCTCGGCATCGGCGGCGACGGCGGCGTCGGCGCCAGCCAGGGACGCGGCGGTTTCCCGGCCGCGTTGGGAATCGGAAAGGGAAGCGTCGCCATCGCTTCGGTCGAGAACGGCGCGCTGTCGCTTGCGCTGGCCTTCGGACCGTCGCAGTCCTTGGTGGCGAACGCCGACCAAGGCGTGATCTGCCAGGGGCCGGCGGCGTTCGCCTGGAATTCGCTGGCCGGACTGGCGTGTTTGTCCACCGCGATCGGGGTGTGGCAACTGCACTGAGGGAGGAAGATGCTCGGCATGGGTGATCATGTCTATCGGGTGATCGAAGTTGTCGGCTCCTCCAGCGAGGGCACGGACGCCGCTATCGCGAACGCCGTGGCACGGGCGGCGGAAACGGTGCGCAGCCTCGAGTGGTTCGAGGTGGTCGAAACGCGCGGGCACATCGTCGAGGGGCGTGTCGCGCACACGCAGGTGACGCTCAAGATCGGCTTTCGGATCGAAGCCGGCGAGCTGAGCTGAACCACGACGCGCGACGTCTCGTGGCATAGGTGTGATCGGTACGCAGGCGCGCAACGCGCTCCACACGGTTGCCGCGATTGGCAATCCCGAGGGTTATCTGCGCTGGCGCGCCGCCCACGACGGTGATCCCTTTCGGGTGCGCTTCCCCGGGCTGCCGCCGGTCTGGTTCACCGGACACCCCGATGGCGCGCGGGAGATATTTCGCGCGCCCCTCGAGTCGCTCGAACCGCCCACTCCGAATCCCATTGCGCCACTGGTCGGTTCATCGTCACTGATCCTGTTGTCCGGTGCCGCCCACCAACATGTGCGCAAGTTGCTCGGTCCGGCGTTTCATCGCGCGCAGATTCGCGGTTACGCCGACATCATCGCCGCGGCCGCCCGTGCGGAGACCGCACGGTGGCGGCCCGGCGGGCGGGTCGAGGTCGGTGCCGCGGCGCGGTCCATCACGCTGCGGGTCATCCTCGAGGCGGTACTCGGCGTCGACGACGCCCGGCGGCGGGCCGAATACGTTGGTGCGGTCAGCGAGTTGCTGAATGCTTACACCGGGCCGCTGATGTTCCTACCTCCACTGCGCCAGCGGTTCTTCGGGCGATCGGGCTGGGATCGATTCTGCCGCGCCCGCGACAGTCTGAACGGACTTCTCGACGCGGACCTCGCGCAGCGGCGCCCGGCGACGGCGGGTCGTGACATCGCCAGCTCGCTGCTCGCCGCCGGCGCAGCACGTCCGGAACTGCGCGCACAGTTGGTCACGCTGCTGATTGCCGGTCACGAAACGACCGCCACCGCGGTGGGGTGGGCGTTGTACCGCTTGCATCGCGACCCGCTGCTGTTGGACCGAGTGCGCGGCGAACTGGACCAGCACGTCGATTCCGTTCAACCCGCGCAACTCGCCGACTTGCCGCTGCTCGGGGCCGTCTGCGACGAAGCCTTGCGGCTGCACCCGCCGGTGCCGATCGTGCTGCGCCAGCTGACCGAACCACTCGAGGTGCGCGGTCAGCGAATCCCCGCAGGCCACGTCGCGGGGGTGGCGCTGCCGCTGCTGCATACCGACCCCGCGGCGTGGGGCAGTGACGCCGCCGCCTTCAATCCGGACCGATTCGATACCGAGCGGGCGACACCCTTCGAGTTCGCGCCCTTTGGTGGCGGCCACCGCAGGTGTATCGGTGCCACTCTCGCCGAGTACGAGATGCGGATCGTCGTCGCGACGATTCTGAGCCAATCCAGGCTTGCCCTGCCCGCTCCTGATCGGGTTCGGCCCATCCCACCGGCCGTCCCGCACGGTATTGCGACCCGGTCACGACGACCGCTACTGCTCGACGTAATGTCACTGCAAACAGCCGGGTGAACAAAGATCAAATTTCCGGCTCAAATATTGACAATCGTCACATCCGACCCCCAAGCATCAATTCGGGGGGCATTCTGGTTTGGCTGAGGCCGCCGCAGTGTGTGTTAATGATTGGCGGCCAGATTACGAAATGGTCTCAGAGGCGGAGTTTGCACTCAGCTCTCCACAAGGAGAGCCGTCCGCCACAAGAAGAGCAAGGGGTACTGATGGCAGCAAGTCGCATCCGACGCGCCGCACTGGGTTTCGCCGTAGCAGCGGCTGCCGGCATGGTGCTGGCAACGCCCGCAGTCGCGGAACCACTGTGGCCAGGCGGACCGGACATCCCTGGTGTCCCCGCCATCATCCCGGCGCCGCCCGCCGGCCAGCCGCCGGTGGTGCCGTTCCCGCAGTCGAACATCCAGGCACCCGGCATCGCCCCGGGCAACGGTGAGGTCGTGGGCGGCAAGCGTGCCGTCGACATCCACTTCCGCGGCCCGGTGACCGACCGCACGGCCGCCGAGAACTCGGTCCAGGTCACCTCGTCCAACAACGTCGCCGGCCACTTCCAGTGGGTCAACGACAGCTTCCTGCAGTGGGTGCCCAACGACTACTGGCCGCGGGGCACCTCCGTCACGGTGAACGCCGACGGCAACAGCTCGCACTTCAACGTCAGCAACAGCTTCACCGGCGTCGCCGACGCCGCCGCGCACACGTTCACCGTCAAGGTCGGCGACGACGTGGTGCGCACCTTCCCGGCTTCCCTCGGCAAGCCCGGCCACGCGTCACCGAACGGCACCTTCCCGGTGCTGGAGAAGGACCGGACGGTGATCATGGATTCGTCTACCTACGGCGTGCCGGTGAACTCGCCGCAGGGCTACCGGGTCAAGGTCGACTACGCCACCCGTTTGACGTGGGACGGCGTGTACGTGCACGCGGCCCCGTGGTCGGTCGATGACCAGGGCCACCGCAACGTCAGCCACGGGTGCATCAACCTGAGCACAGACAACGCGAAGTGGTACTTCGACAACGTTCAGGTCGGCGACCAGGTCACCATCCAGAACGCCTGACGTTCAGCTTTCAACGCCGCGCGCGGTTTTGCGGTGCCGCCCCACCTGAGGGGCGCGCATACACGCAAAGTCGCGCGCGGCGTTTTGGCGAACTACCAGATTCTGACGCGCTGGGCAGGGTCCAGGTACAGCGCGTCACCCGGGCGGACGCCGAACGCCTCGTGGAAGCTGTCGAGGTTGCGGACGACGCCGTTGCACCGGAACTCCGGCGGCGAGTGCGGGTCCACGGCCAGCCGACGGATCGCCTCCGCGTCGCGGGCCTTGGTCCGCCAGATCTGCGCCCAGGCGAAGAACACCCGCTGCAACCCGGTCAGGTCGTCGAGGACCGGCGCGTCCGCGCCGTCCAGCGCTATCTTGTAGGCCTCCAGCGCGATGGACAGCCCGCCGAGGTCACCGATGTTCTCGCCGATGGTGAACTCGCCGTTGACCTTGTGACCGGGCAATGCGCGCGGTTCGAACTCGGCGTACTGGTTGATCAACGCCTTGGTGCGCTTGCCGAACTCCGTGCGGTCGTCGTCCGTCCACCAGTCGATCATGTTGCCGTCGCCGTCGTACTTGGCGCCCTGGTCGTCGAACCCGTGCCCGATCTCGTGGCCAATCACCGCGCCGATGCCGCCGTAGTTGGCCGCGTCATCCGCGTTGGGGTCGAAGAACGGCGGCTGCAGAATCGCGGCCGGGAAGACGATCTCGTTCATCCCGGGGTTGTAGTAGGCGTTCACCGTTTGCGGGGTCATGAACCATTCGTCGCGGTCCACCGGACCACCGAGCTTGGCCAGGTCGCGGTCGTACTCGTGCGCGTAGCCGCGGCGGTAGTTGCCCACCAGGTCGTTGGCCGAGATGTCGACGCCGGAATAGTCCCGCCACTTGCTCGGATAGCCGATCTTCGGGGTGAACTTCTCCAGCTTGGCCAGCGCCGCCTTGCGGGTCGCCGGGCTCATCCACTCCAGGTCACTGATGTTGCGCCGATAAGCCTCCATGAGGTTGCCGACCAGCTCGACCATGCGGTCCTTGGACTCGGGCGGGAAGTGGCGCTGCACGTAGAGCTTTCCGACGGCCTCGCCGAGCAGATCCTGCACGAGCGAAACCCCGCGCTTCCAGCGCTCCCGGTTCTCCTCGGCGCCGGTCAGCGTCGTCCCGTAGAACGCGAAGTTTTCCGCGACCAGCGCCTTGGTGAGGAAGGGCGCCCGGGAACGCACGACCCGCCACTGCGCCCATGCCTGCCAGGCGTCGAGCGGCTCGCTGCGCCACAGTTCGGCGAAACCGGCGAGGAAACTGGGCTGACGCACCACTACTTCGGCCAGCCGCTGGGCGACCAGGTCGCCGTCGTCGGTGCTCATCAACGCCCGCGCCCAACCGTGCCAGTCGAAACCGGGGTTGTCGCCGGTCACGGCGTCGAAGGTGCGCAGGTTGTAGCTGAGTTCGGCGTCGCGGCGGCGCACCACGTCCCAGTGCTGCGCAGCGAGTTTGGTTTCCAGTTCGAAGACCGTCTGCGCGGCATCCGGGAGACCGGCCAGTGCGAACATCCGCGACATGTGCCGCACATACTCCGCGCGAGTCTCGGCGTATTCGTCGTCGCGGTAATAGCTTTCGTCGGGCAGACCGAGACCCGACTGGGTGAAGTGCACCAGATACCGCGTCGAGTCCTTGTCATCGGTGTCGACGTAATGTCCCACCGCGCCGCCGACGCCGACCCGCTGCAGCCGCCCGAGCACCGCCGCAAGTTCGTCGCGATCGGTGCAGTTGGCGATCGCCGCGAGTTCGGCGGCAATCGGATCCAGACCGGCGGCTTCGACGGCGGCTTCGTCCATGAAGCTTTCGTATAGATCGGCAATCCGCTGGGCATCCGCACCGTCGGCCTGATGCGCCTCTTGAATAATGCGCTGCACGTCGACTTCTGCCTGGTCATACAGCGTCCGGAAGGCGCCATCGACCGCACGGTCCGCGGGAATCTCGTAATCGGCCAGCCAGCGGCCGTTGACGTGGCCGAACAGGTCGTCCTGAACCCTGGTCGCGCTGTCGACAAAGCGCAGGTCGATACCGGAGTGGCGGTCGGAGTTGGTTGCCTGGTGATTAGTCAACTCAGCGGTCATTGGTCCAGTATGCCGACCGGACAGTGACCGCCGACCGAGTCACCTGGTGAAAAATCGGACATTCCCGTCTGGTCGCCACTCGGGCTAACACCTTGAATTAGGTATGGATTACCTTAAATAAGTGCTGTGGGCTGATGCGATACCAAACCTGCTGATCGGGCTTCGAGAGGGCCTCGAGGCCGGCTTGATCGTCACCATTCTGTTGGCCGCCGTCGCGAAGTCCGCCGACGGCGATACCCGCGTCTCCGCCGCGCCCGTGTGGCTGGGTGTGCTGGGCGCCTTGTCGCTCGCGTTCAGCTTCGCCGCGGTGCTGTCGATCTCGACGAGCGAACTGTCGAGTCGGCTGCAGGAAGCCATCGGCGGAACGCTGAGCGTGCTGGCGGTCGCGCTGGTGACGGCGATGATCTTCTGGATGCGCCGAACCTCGGCTCAGCTGTCGAGCCGGATTCGCGGCGAGGTGGCCGCCGCGCTCCAGGTCGGCGCCGGAGCGCTGGCGCTGACGGCCTTTCTCGCGGTCGGGCGCGAAGGTCTGGAGACGACGCTGTTCCTGTGGACCGCGGCCAAGGCGTCCGGGCAGACCATCGCTCCGATTGTCGGCGCGACGATCGGCATCGCGATCGCGGTGGCGTTGTGCTGGTTGCTCTACCGGCGCGCGGTCAAGCTGAACCTGGGGAAGTTCTTCTCCCGCACCGCGATTCTGTTGATCATCATCGCGGCCGGCGTCCTGTCCTACGGGCTCGGCGACCTGCAGAGTGCCGGGTTACTGCCGGGGCAGAACTGGGTCGCCTTCGACCTGAGTGGGCACATCGACGCGGGATCGTGGTGGGCCACTCTCATCATCGGCGTCACCGAACTCAACGTGCGGATGACGGTGCTGCAGGTGACCGCCTGGGCGTGCTACCTGGTGGTGGTCACCTATGCGTTCGTTGCCGCCGGCCGCCGGCAAACCGCCCCCGCAAACCAAGCCGCGGCTTCCGGCGGCCGGGAAAGGGCGCGCAGCCGCCTGCGTGCGCCGCTCGTTCCGGCCTTCGCCCGCTGGGAGGAGCGAGCCGGCAAACGACTGTGGCTCACCGCCGGGGTGCTGGTCATCGTTCCGATCGCCATTGCCGCGATCGTCATTGCCGCGCTGCCCGGGTCGAAATCGGGCAAGAACCTGGCGGTCTCGGTGACCGAGAAGGACTGTGCGTCCGACTGGCACGGTGTCGAGGCCGGCACCCGCACCATTTCGGTAACGAACCACTCGTCGAAGGCCGGCGAGATCAATCTGGTCGATTCCAGCGGCGCGATAGTCGCCGAAATCGAAACCCTCGGCCCGGCGACCACCGCCGACATGACGGCCACGCTGAGCGATGGCACCTACACCATCAAGTGCATGCTCGCCGGTGAACCGGCCCGGACGTCGGCGGCGGCTCAGGTATCGGGCAGCACCGACAGCACCGCGGCAATGGCCGTCAAACCGGTCAGCGTCGATGACCTGACCCCGCCGAACAACGCCTACCAGGACTACGCGCGGTCCGAGCTCGAGGCGCTGCGTGGCCAGGTCAGTGCACTGCAAGCCGATGTCGCGGCGGGCAACACGGATCAGGCCAAAGCGGATTGGTTGACGGCGGCCATGACCTGGGAACGGGTCGGTGCGTCCTACAACAGCTTCGGCGACATGGGCACGGCCGTGGACGGCTTGCCCAATGGGCTGCCCGGCGGTGTCAATGACCCGGACTTCACGGGCCTGCATCGCGTGGAATACGGCCTGTGGCACGGTCAATCGGCGGCGGAGTTGCTGCCGGTGCTCGACAAGCTCGGCCAGAACATCGAGGCAATCAGCGCCAATCTTTCCAGCACCGACATAGCCGGTGATCCCACCAACCTGCCGATCCGCGCCCACGAGATCCTCGAAGACGCGCTGCGCGACCACCTTTCCGGCAACGACGATCTCGGCGCCGGGGCCGCGTACGCGCAGACCAGCGCCGACATCGACGGCACCCGCAGCGTGCTGGCCGAACTGGCGCCGCTGATCAACGCTCGGAGCCCGCACCTGCTCGCCACGATCAACCAACAACTGGACACGCTGGCGGAGGCACTGCAGAAAACCCGCTCACCGCAAGGCGATTGGATGAGCCCGGCGCAGACGCCGCTGCGCGCGAGGCAAGAGGTCACCGGCGCCCTCGGGGCCGTGCTGGAAACCCTCGCCTCCGTTCCCAACCTGCTCGAGGTGCCGCTGCAGCACTGACTGCCGCACCGACCGTCGACGAAGGAACTTAAGTAGAGAAGACATGGACGTTAACCGCAGAAACTTCCTCAAGGGCGCCGCGGTCGGCGTGTCCGGCGCCGCGATCACCGGGGCGACGCTGGTGCATGGTGCCCAGGTTGACGGCACTGCCACCCCACAATCCGCGAACCCGCCCTCCTACCCCTTTCATGGCGTCAACCAGGCCGGCATCCTCACCCCCGGCCCGTCGTACAAGCAGGCGTTCTCCTGCTACGCGGCCTTCGACGTCATTGCGCGCGACCGCAAAGACCTGGCCGGGTTGTTCAAGACCCTGACCGCTCGGGCACGCTTCCTGACCGCTGGCGGCACCCCACCCAATCTCGGTGTGGCCCAGCCGCCTTCGGACAACGACGTGCTCGGGCCGGTCATTCCGGCCGATGGGTTGACGCTCACGGTCAGCGTCGGCGCCAGCCTTTTCGATGATCGGTTCGGGCTGGCCGACCGCAAGCCGCGCGTGCTCAAGCCGATGCCGATATTCCCCGACGACACCCCTGATCCCGCCTGGATGGGTGGCGATCTGCTCGTGCAGATGTGCGCGCACAGCCCCGACACGATTCACCACACGATTCGCGACATCACTCGGCACACCCGGGGTGCGATGCAGTTGCGCTGGAAGATCGAGGGATATGCGTCACCGTCACGACCGACGGGTACGGGACGAAACCTGTTGGGCTTCAAGGACGGCACTGCAAACCCGACCGGCGGAGATGCATCGAGTCTGGTGTGGGTCGATGACCCGCGCGAGCCGGCCTGGGCGATCGGCGGCACCTACCACGTGGTCCGGTTGATCCGGATGCTCGTCGAGTTCTGGGACCGAGTGTCCATCAACGAGCAGGAGCGTATGTTCGGCCGCCGCCGCGACTCCGGCGCCCCACTGGACGGCAATGCCGAATTCGACACCCCGAACTTCGCGGCCGACCCGAAGGGATCGGTCATTCCACTGGATTCGCATATGCGCCTTGCCAATCCCCGAACCACCGAAACGGCCAACCAGCGGCTGATCCGCCGGTCCTACAACTACGACCTCGGCATCGACCCCAACGGCAATATTTCGGCCGGTCACATCTTCACGGCGTTCCAGCAGGACGTCGAGCGGCAGTTCGAGACGATCCAAGCCCGGCTCAAGGGTGAACCGCTGGTCGACTACGTCGAACCGTTCGGCGGCGGATACTTCTTCGCCCTGCCCGGCGTGCGCGACGAATCGGACTGGTACGCCGCGAAGATGCTGGCCTAGATCTCATGCGCTGCGCTGATACACGCGGAAAGCGCTGGTCGACAGCGCACCCATGACTAGTGCCACGACCGCCAGCAGCGCGAGTCGGGTCCCGACCACCGACCAGTTCGGATCCGACTGCAGCGCCGACCGCGATGCGATCACGGCCCATTCGACCGGGTTGTAGCGCGCCGCGGTCTGCACCCAGGACGGGGACAGCGACGTGTCCATCACCGCCGAACTGAGGAACATCAACGGCAGTGTGATCAACTGAGATATTCCGATCAGCGCCTCCTGCTGCCGGGTGAGCAGTGCGACGGCGTTGGACAGTGCCGCGAAGATGAGCGAAAGCAGCGTCGCCGCAACGATGGTGAGCAACATCCCGCCCACGCCGCCCGGGAAGCGGGCGCCCGCGGCGTAGGCGATGACGAAGATGATCAGGGTCTGGATGATGGTGGTCACCGCCTGATAAGCCAAGGTGCACACCATCATTGCTCCGCGGTTGACCGGTGAGGTGAGCAATCGGTCCATCACGCCGCGCTCGGAGTCCTGGACGTAGGTGGTGCCCGCCCAGGCAGACGCGAACAGCGCCGTCATGATCACCACGCCCGGGGTGAGGAACTCGAGGTAGTCGCCGGCGTGCGGGTCGAAGCCGGGAATGGCTACCACCGATTTGAACAGTTGACCGAATAGCAACAGCCACATGATCGGCTGGATGATCGTCATGACGAGAAAGACTGGGACCCTGCGCATTCCGCGTAGGGAACGGGCTGTCAGCAGGGTGGACTGGGTGATGAATGCGGTGGTCATGCCGGGATTCCTTCGTTAGCGGTGGTGTCGTTGCCGGCCGCGGCGAATGTGCGGCCGGTGTGCTTGAGATAGACGTCGTCGAGCGAGGGCCGGGCGACCGTTGCCGCCGCAACCGTGACGCCCGCGTTGTCGAGCGCCGCGAGGGCGGCTGGTAGCAACCGGGCGCCGCTGCCGGCCCGCGCCCGCAGGACTCGTCCCTCGACCGTGACCTCACCGAGGTCCAGCCTGCCCAAGGCGTTTCGTGCGGCACCCGCCTGTTCGTCTCGCAGGCATTCGAGAAGAATTGTGTCGCCTTGCAATTCGCTCTTGAGCTCGTCCGGCGTGCCGGAGGTGACCACGCGACCGCGGTCGATGATGGCCAACCGGGCCGCGAGCCGGTCCGCCTCATCGAGGTAGTGCGTGGTCAGCAGGATCGTCATCCGCTCGTGGGCGGCCAGCCGCTCGATTTCGCGCCACATCTGGGTGCGTGCCTGTGGATCGAGGCCGGTTGTCGGCTCGTCGAGAAACAGCACCTGCGGCCTGTGCACGAGCCCGAGCGCGACGTCGAGCTTGCGGGCCATCCCGCCCGAGTACGTCTTGACCAGGCGGTCGGCGGCCTCGGCGAGGTCGAAGCGGTCCAGCAGCTCCGTCGCCCGGGCGCGCGCGTCGCGGCGAGAGAGCCCGTGAATGCGGCCGGCCAGTTCCAGGTTTTCCCGACCGGTGTCCATCGGGTCGGTGACCGGCTTCTGGGCTACGAAGCCGATGGCGCGACGCACCTTATCCGGTTGGCCCGTAACATCGAAACCCGCGACGGTGGCCGTTCCGGAATCCGGTCGCGCCAACGTGGTGAGAATCTTGACGGTGGTCGACTTGCCGGCGCCATTGGGCCCGAGCAGCGCGAAAACGGTGCCCGGCTGAACTGAAAAGCTCAAGCTGGCAAGGGCTTTGACGGGCGGCTTGCCGCGACCCGTCGGGTAGGTCTTGACCAGGTCGACGGCCTCGAGGGCCGAGGCGACCGCGATGCGGGTGGTAGTCACAATGCACTCCTTCGAATGCAGCGCAGGGCGCTGCGGGAAAAGAGTCACCCATCGAACTGCTGTGCCCGCGACTACAGTGGTGGTGCGCTTCGAGAAACCGCTGTAGTGGCGAGACCCGTTCGCGGGTCGACTCGAGGTTGGGCGTGGCCCGGGTGTTGCAGCACGCGGGCCACGTTCGTTACTCAGGGGTTGGAATCGCCTCGTTGACCCGAGCGATCCAGTCGACGTCCTCCTTTGCGAAGTACTTGGTTGGGTTTTCCTGGATGTCACCGGGGGTGACGCCTGCGGCGCGCAGTTCGTGCAGGCGCGCCCAGAAGTCGTAGCCGCCGAGCGTGCGGCTCTCGATGTCCGCGCGCAGGGAGTCGACGAACTCGCGTTCGGCACGCAGTATCGCCAACGCGTATTCGCTTTCGATAGCCAGCAGTCGCGGCAGTCCCAGCTTGACCGCCTCGGCCGCCTCTGCTTCCAGGGCCGCGATCTGGCCGGCCAGTCGTACGGCACGGTCTTGCAGCAGGGTTGCCACCGCCTCGGGTGGCAATACCGGCATCAGCGAGAGTGCGGCCTCCAGCGCCGGATACTCCTTGCTCGGGGTCGACAGCAATTCGCGCAGGGAGTCGACGAGTTGATCCTCGCCGTCGGCGGTGATGGCGTAGACCGTGCGCTGGGGCCGGTTGCCCTCCTGCGAGGTGCCTTCCGCCACGATCAAGCCGCGCTTTTCCAGCGACGCGACCACCGAGTACAGCGTCCCGTAGTTGAGCTTGATGCTGTCGTCCTTGCGTCGGCGTTTCAGTGTCGTGGACACCTCGTACGGGTGCATCGGACGCTCGAACAGGCAGCTCAGCACGGCTAAAGCGAGTGGGTTCGACAGTGTCCGGCGCGGCATACTCACATCCTAATACTCGAAATAGAGTACTCGGTAGCGAGCAGTGGGCGCAATAGCTCTTAGGGGACGGCCTTTTACTTACCTGCTGGAAGCAGTGGCCCCCTTGCTGCATCCTGACGCAAGTAGGGGCCCTGCTTCCGGTGGGCTAGCGCAGACCACCGAGGCGCGCGTGCATCTCCCAGACGAGCACCTCGGCCGGCGCCTCGGCGATCAGGCGCTGCCCACCGGAGTGGCTCAAGCGGACAGCATCACCTGCATAAAGACGCCCGATGCCTTCGGCGTCCACCACCCCGCGCGCGACGAACAAGTGCGCGTAGGGCGCCTCGGGGACAACGACGGGGCGGCCCGGGACCATTCGGGCAACGTGCAACGCGGCGTGGGCATTACGGATCGATATGGCGCTGTCGTTGCGGTGTTTGTCCATTCCGGACGCGATTGGAACGAGGCTGCCGCCGCGCAGGGCCTCATCGACTTCGAGTTGTTGGTAACCGGGATCGGTTCCGGGTTGATCGGGCACGACCCACATTTGAATGAAGTGGACCGGTTCGGTCTCGCTCCCGGCCCCATTTCCGTGTAAGCCCAGGCGCCACGAGTCGTTCTTTTCCGAATGCAGAATGCCGGTGCCGGCGCTCATCCGCTGGGCCAGTCCGGGATAGATCACGCCGGTGTGGTCGAGCGAGTCCTGGTGCACCAGACTGCCTTCGAGCACCCAGGTGACGATCTCCATGTCGCGATGCGGATGGGTATCGAAGCCGCGACCCGGCGCGACGATGTCGTCGTTGTTGACCAGCAAGAGGCCGTGGTGCGTGTTGTCCGGGTCGTAATGCTCGCCGAACGAAAACGAATGCTTCGAATCCAGCCAGGACACCCGGGTCTTCATGCGGTCGCCGCCGCGGTGGATGTCGATGTGCGGCACAGCAGGCGCAGCCATGGCATCCTCCTCCCGCATAAGCGGCCCGGTCCGACTCCGTCGTCAACGACACGAGGGTCTGCTAACCAGAGTACGAGCACCGCGGGCAAGCGGCGCGCAACTTGGCTGAGGGAATACCAAGAAAGTGTCGTCGCGGACAGATGCGACGGCCCAAGCTCAGCGGCCAAGAATAGTGCTGTGCTACAACAGGTTTCATTGCCGACTCCAGGGCGCAACGCAAAATCGTTGTCCGTAGCCAGGTTTAAACCGCGCACCGTACAGTTATCGAATGGCCCAACCGGAGGTAAGCCTCGAAAACGCTGAGGCGGTCTACGACTACTACCTCGAGCACAAGCAGAATCGGCTACTCGCGATGAGCGCCTACGCGCTGCTGGCCCGCCGATATCAACCCCGCGTGAGCTATGCCGACGGCGTCCAGCAACAACTGGCGCAACTGGTCAAGAGCGACCGCCGACTCGTCGTCCTCGTGAACCATCTGACGCAGCGCGACCCCTACACGGTGGCGGCAGTGGCCTGGCGGTCGCCACTGCGACCGACCATCGGTCGCGTGCGGGTCTTGGCCAAGGACGAGCTGTTCATCGATCCCAAGCAGCGCCAGCGCGTGGAAATGATGGGCGCGATTCCGGTATTCCGTGGCAAGAACTACGGGATCCGCCAGGTTAACGCCGCCGGCCAGCGAATGATGGACGTCTGCGCCGAGCGGATGCGCCGCGGCGACGACCTCGCCATCTTCCCCGAAGGCACCTGCAACGACGTCGACCCGGCGCAGGTCCAGGCCGTCGGCAGCGGCGTCGGCCACATCACCGCGCGAGCCATGAAGCTCGGGGTGGCACCGACGTTCGTCTTCATCGGCGTCAGCTACGGTCCCGGCGTGCCCACCGAACCGGCTCGCGAACAGGTGCGCTCGGCCAGTTTCTTCATCGACACGCCCACCGACGAGTTGCCGGAACGACCTGGCGACATTGCCCGAATGGTGCGCACCCGATTGCAGGCCGCGGTTGACGGCGCCATCGCGCGGTACTGATCAGGCGGCTGGCAGGCCGAGGCGGTCACGCGCCCATTCCGGCACCAGCGCGAGGTACTCGTCGTTCTTGCCGACGAAGCGGTGCACGAACGGGCAGAACGGCAGCACGCCCAACTTCTCCTCGCGGGTCTGGTCCAACGCCGCGGCGATGAGCACCTTCGCCAAGCCCTGCCCCTCGTACCGCGGATAAATCTCGGTGTGGGTAAAGGCGCGATTACTACCTGCGTTCTCGTAGGCCGCCAGGCCGGCGAGCTGATCGTCCACATACACCTCGAAACGGTTGAGTTCGGCCTTCTTCTCGACCCGAGTGTTCATGACCTGAGCCTACCTACGACGCCTGGTTGCGGTGACGCGCCAGTTGTCGCCGCTTGGGTACGAAATCAGCCCTGGTTGGGCCGCAACTGGAGCGTCACCGCGATAACGAAATGAGAACTTGTTCTATATTTGGCTGCATGTACGAGTGGTCCGACACCGACCTGATGTTTCGCGACGCGCTGCGCACGTTCATCGACAAAGAAGTCCGTCCCAACGTGGACCGACTCGAAAGCGGCGAGCTACCGCCGTTCGATCTGATCCGGAAACTGTTCGCCACCTTTGGAATCGACGCAATGGCGAAGGAGGCACTGGAGCGCTCGCTGGCCGCGGAGGAATCCGGTGAGTCATCGAAGGGGTCCGGCGGCATGCTGGGCGGAGCCGGGTCGATGGGTGTGGTGCTCAATAGCGAACTCGCTGGGGTGAGCCTGGGCCTGGTCGCTTCGCTTGGTGTGAGCCTCCGCCTGGCCGCGGGAACCATCCGCAGCCGCGGCACCCTCGCGCAGAAAAAGCGCTGGCTACCCGGCCTGGTGACGTTCGAGAAGGTTGGCGCATGGGCCATTACCGAGCCGGACTCCGGGTCCGACGCATTCGGCGGAATGAAGACCGCAGTCAAGCGCGACGGGGCGGACTACCTGCTCAACGGGCAGAAAACCTTCATCACCAACGGCCCGTACGCCGACGTGATCATCGTGTACGCCAAGCTGAACGACGACGCGGCCGCCGATCCAAGAGACCGCAAGGTGCTCGCGTTTGTGCTCGATTCGGGTATGCCGGGGCTGACCCAATCCAAGCCGTTCAAGAAGATGGGGATGAACTCCTCACCGACGGGTGAGCTCTTCTTCGACAACGTGCGACTGACGCCCGACCGGCTGCTCGGTGAGACCGAAGACCAGGCTCGCAATGACGGCAAGGCCAGCGCGCGGGAGAATTTTGCCGCCGAGCGCATCGGCATTGCGTCGCTCGCATTGGGCATCATCAACGAATGCCACCGTCTGTGTATCGAGTACTCCAAGAGCCGCAAGCTCTGGGGCCAGGAGATCGGGAAGTTCCAGCTCATCCAGCTGAAGCTGGCCGAGATGGAGATCGCCCGGATCAACGTGCAGAACATGGTGTTCTCCGCCATCGAACGAACCGCCGCGGGGAAGCCGATCTCGCTGGCCGAAGCGTCGGCCATGAAGCTGTACTCCTCGCGCGCGGCCACCGAGGTGGCCATGGAGGCGGTGCAGCTCTTCGGCGGCAACGGCTACATGGCCGAGTATCGGGTGGAACAACTCGCCCGGGACGCCAAGTCGCTGATGATCTACGCGGGATCGAACGAGGTGCAGGTGACGCACATCGCCAAGGGGCTGCTCGGGTAGCCGGCCGCTCCCGGTGGTGCGGTCGCCTCCCGTGCGTGTTTCTTCACCGCCCGCGGTGAAGAAACACGCACGGGTTCTCATCGCACCCGACAAGTTCAAGGGCTCACTCACCGCGGCGGAAGTGGCGTCGGCCCTTGCCCGCGGCATCGTGGACGTTCGCCCGGATTGGCGGGTCGAGGAGCTTCCGGTCGCGGACGGCGGCGACGGGACCGTCGCGGCGGCGCTCGGCGCGGGCTGGCAGCGCGTACCGGTTCGGGTGTCTGGGGCGACCGGTCTGCCGACCACCGCCGAGTACGCGATTCGTGGCGGCCGAGCTGTCGTGGAGCTGGCGAACGCGGTCGGGCTCGCAACGCTAGTCGAACCAGAGCCGTTGGGGTCCAGCACCTTCGGGCTCGGCGAGGTCATCGTCGACGCAGTGGACCGCGGGAGCAGCGAGGTGATAATCGGCCTCGGCGGGAGCGCGTCCACCGACGGTGGTGCTGGAATGCTGCAGGCCCTGGGTGCGGTGATCACCGACGAGAACGGCCATCCGATCGGGCGCGGGGGCGCCGGATTGGCAAAAGTGTCCCGGCTAGACCTGACGCACCTGCATCCCGGGGTTCGACGGGCCCAATTCGTCTTGGCCTGTGACGTAGACAATCCGCTGCTCGGCCCGCGCGGCGCGGCGAAGGTCTTTGCACCGCAGAAGGGCGCGACACCGGCCGACGTCACGCTGCTCGAATCGGCACTGCGCCGCTGGGCCGACGTGGTCGAGAAGGCCGTCGGGTCCCGTGCGTGTTTCTTCACCGCGGGCGGTGAAGAAACACGCACGGGGGGTGGCGGGGTCGGCGTAGGTCTCCGCGAACAACCTGGGGCCGGCGCGGCCGGCGGCACCGGGTTTGCGGGGTTAGCGGTCTTGAACGCCGCGATGCGGCCCGGAATCGACGTGGTGCTCGACGTCATCGGATTTGCCGAGCGGGTCCGCGGCGCCGATCTGGTCATCACCGGCGAAGGCAGCATCGACTCCCAGACGCTGGCCGGTAAGGCCCCGCTCGGCGTGAGCAGAGCCGCCCGGGCCGCCGACGCGCGCGTGATCGCGGTCGCTGGAACGTGTGCTCTCAACCCAAGAGTCTTGAGAGAGTACGGTTTCGATGCCTGCTACTCGCTCGCGGAGCGAGAGCCAGACCAGACGAAGTCGATGGCGAACGCAGCGGAGTTGTTGCGCGGCATCGGGCAACGCATCGCCCGTGATGTCAGCGCTACGTAATCCGCGCCAGATGCTCGATCGCCGCCGCGTAGCCGTGAATCCCTAGCCCCGAGATCACCGCCGTGGCGATCGGCGACACGTACGAATGATGCCGGAATTCTTCGCGCGCATAGACATTGCTGATATGCACTTCAATGATCGGCACCTCAGGAATCACCAACGCGTCGCGCAGCGCGACCGAGGTGTGGGTCAACCCGCCGGGATTGATCACAATTCCAGACTCGAATCCGCGCACCTTATGGATCCGGTCGATCAGCTCGCCTTCCGAATTCGACTGGAAGGCAACCACTTCGCGGTCTAGCCGAGCAGCAGTCCGGCTGCACAGCTCCAACACGTCATCGAGAGTGTCCCGGCCATAGACGTCCGGTTGCCGCGTGCCGAGCATGTTCAGGTTCGGCCCGTTGAGGACGAGGATCGGTCCGTGTGCTGCCACGGGAGAAACCGTACTACTGATCCGGCGACACTCGGGGATCCGTGACGCCGGCCGCGAGCGCAACGCCGACCGCGCCGAGCTGATCCAGCATGCCCAGCTCCGTCGCCGCATCAACGACCCGCCGGCGCAGGTCCGGCGATAGATCCGCGGCGGGCGCGGCCAATTCCTCCAGCGTGGCGTCGTCCAACCGCGCCAGCAGATCCAGTCCCTGCCGCCACAGACCCGTGCGATCGGCCGCCACGACGACGCGGCTGATGATCGCGTCCACGTCCATGGCGACAGCTTGGCGCGCTATGCGGGTGACCTGTTCGTCCGGCACGCGCCCGGCGACGGCCAGGACCTCTGCCCAGAGATCCGCCTCGGCAACGTTGGACAGGAAGGTGTCCATCTCTGCCTCATCGAGACCAGCCACGATTTCGCCGATGTCCCAGGGCAGGTCTTCCCACGCCACGTCGTCGCCCATCGCCGCGGCGAGGGTGACCAGCGGCGCCCACAGGTCGTGCTCGGAGGCGTCGGCGAGCACACGGTCGTGAACCTCGCGCCCGAGGCCGAGCGCCACCCTGGCGACTTCGCGCCGAGCCTGCACCGGCAGCAACGGCACGAGTGGCAGCATTTCCACCCACAGGTGCTCGGATGCGGCCGTACGCACGACACGGTCGATCACTTCCGGGTCCTCGAAGCTGGACAGCTCGGCAAACCTGCGCCGCGATTGCGGGTTCATCGAGCGGACCACCGGCAGGGCGACGTCCCACAGTCCTTGTTCGTGCGCGGTGGCGACCATCCCATTGAGCACCGCATCCTCTTCGCCGGCGGCGACATCTGCCATGTGCCCGCGCGTCGCGTCGTCGAGATAGTCCAGCAGGTTCAGCGCCTCGGGCCACAGTTGCTGCTCGTAGGCCGTGCGGAATACGCCTCGGAGGCGCTCCTCGGGCAGGATCCGGATCATCTCGGGCAACATTTCGGGCTGTTCCATGACAAACCCGGTGCGCAACAGGTCCTCATCACTGAATTCGTCGATCGTTGCCTCGATGGCCGATGTGTCGAGGTGACCGACGAACCGACCCATGGTCACGTATTCGCCGCGCTGGGCCAGAATTCGGGCCACTCCGCGGATCAGGTCGATCGGCATTTTGGCCAGTAGCGTGTCGATCCGCCGCGGATCCAGATGCGGGGTCATATCGGCCAGATACGACAGCGGCAGCCGTTTGGCCATGTCCACGGCGCGCGCCGGTTCGACCAGGTCGGCAACCCGAGCAGCCAGCGCCGGCGCGAAAACGTGCTCCGCGATCTTCGCCGTCAACGCCGTGGGCACCAACTTGCTCGCCTTGGCCAGGCCGAGGAGGCGGCCTTTGTCCGCGTCGAAAAGCCGGTCGGTCGCCTGCTCACGCAGTGTTCGCAGCGTCACCGCATCGAAAGGCTCGAGATAGGAAAGGTCCTCGGGGGAGGTGCCGAGCAGTGCGGCGAGCTTGGCTATCTCCGCGCGCGTCGCGAGCGAACTCACAGTCCGACCACCTTCCGCACCGTCCCGCGCAGCGGGCGCGGCACATGCCGGAGCGCCTCGGTGGTAGCGGCCGCAAGCTCGGCGGCCTGCGACTTCCGGGCCGTTGCCAGGGTGTCGGCCAACCGCTGTGCGTAGGCGTCGGGCAAGTCGGCCAGTCCAGCGGGTGGTGCTGCACCGAGTTCGGCGGCGAGCGCGTCGTGACCTGTGACAAGCACATCATCATCCGGCACATGCGGTCTAGAAGGCATCGGTACATCTCCTCAATCGGTTATTTCTGGCGGCTCCTACGTTGGTCAGTCGAGAGTTCGGGTGACCCACGTCGGCGGTTCCTTCTTCGCCCCGGCGGACCGCGCGATGCGGTGGTTCTTGCCGGTCAGTAGTCGCGCCTGAAGAACGGTTTCGGTCCAGAACGCCGAGCGCGGCGACTCGGTCCAGGTTTGGTGGAAGAGCTTTTTCGTGGCGGCGAGGGCGTCCGGCGAACGCTGGATGAGCTCCTTGGCGAGCGCCTCCGCGCTCGCCATCGGGTCATCGCTGACCTCTGTGACAAGGCCGTATTCCTTGGCCTTGACTCCGTTGAAGACTTCGGCGGTCATCGTGAGGCGCTTGGCCAGGTCCATGGGCAGGAGTTCACGCAGGGTCACTGAACCGGTCATGTCCGGGATCAGCCCCCAACGGCCTTCCATGACCGCGAACTTGCAGTCCGGAGTGGTGAATCGGAAGTCGGCCGCGAGAGCGATCTGAATACCACCGCCGTAACAATGACCGTGCGTCACCGCGAGCACCGGAACCGGCAGCTCCCGCCACTGCCAGCTGCACTTCTGGAACAGGTTCGTGGTCTGGGTCGGTAGCTTCGCGAAGCTGGTGAGGGTCTTCTTGGTGTCCTTGAACGTGGCGAAATCAATTCCTGTGCTGAACGCCTTACCCGCCCCTTTGAGGATGACCACCCGGATCGACTTGTCCTTGGCGATCTTCGCCGGCACCGACGCCAGCGCTTCGATGAGCGGGAAGTCGAGGGAATTCATCTTGTCCGGGCGGTTGAGGGTCGCATAGGCGATGCCATCGACGACTTCAAGGGTGATGCGTTCGCTCACTTGGCGAGCCTTACCTTTCGTTTGTTGTGCGCAGATGGCCGTCGCGCCAGCTTCATTCGTGCGGTTTCGTATTCGTCGCGGAGGCGTTCGACGATCATCGACGCCCGCAGGACCGCCTCTACGGTCCCGATGCCTTGTACGGCGCGCACAGTTGGTCACGGGTCCGCGGCACCGCGTACGGCGACCATGTCGTGGAGCGATGACTTCGGCTCATCGCCGCGTCCCCCACGGGCGCCCCATCGATGCACGCGGTGTGTCGGCGACGCACGGTACCGGCAACGAGCCATGTCAGGGCGCCGGCGGCAGGTGGGTGTCGCTGAATCGGTAGCCGATCCCACGCACGGTGTGGATGCACTCGGTTCCCAACTGCACATCGATTTTGCGGCGGAGATAGCTGATGTAGACCTCGACGATGTTCGGTTCGTAATAATCACCCCACACGCGACGCAGAATTTCGTTTTTGTCGATAGTCCGGCCTCGATGCCGCACCAGCAGCGCCAACACATCGAACTCGCGGCGACTCAACCTGATCGCGGAATTCCCGTACACCACCCGGCTGTTGTGCGCATCCAGACTCAACACCGGCTACCTCGTGTTTCGGCGAGCATCACGTCTGTCCCCTGTTCGCTGACGAGCCGCGATGGCGAGGCTGGGCGGCAGGGCACCGACCGTTGCGTTACTTCCGTATTCGTGGCGCCCACAGCGGGCACACCCTAGGCTGACGCGGCACTGGAATTCGGGTCTCAGGCGCTGCGTTCGGCCGGATTCATGTTTCCGATGTGGATCTCGGACTCCAGCAATCCGTCGTCGCTCGGTGCCAGCCCCTTGTTGAAGACACGGTCGTACTGTTTGGCGCGCATACGCTTGTGCGCCTCGCTGGGGATGTCGAAGCCGTATTTCTGCTGGGCCTCGCGCGGGGTCATAGTGATCGGGTTGACGGCCGGAATGCCGAGGATTGCGGGCGCGGCGACTGGCACCGCCTGCGGTGCGAGCAAGTTCATGAGCCAGAACTTCAGGGGCAACGATCGGTCGATCAGCGTGTGCAGGTTCTTGATGATCGGCGTGATGAGCCGGTCGACAGCCGGGCTCTGGCTGATGCCGAACAGATCGCGCATGTACTGCGGGTACGTGGCGATGACCCCGAGCGCGATCAACCGCGACATCGGCAGGAACGCGGTCTTCTGCCACTTCGCCAGGTCCGGCGGGAGCGCGACCTCGAGGTGCAGGATGAAGTCGACCATGTCCCGGGCCGCTTCCGATGCGCAGAGATGGGGGCGCCAATCGTCGAAGTACTTGATGACGTCCTCACGGGTGCGGGGCACGGTGTCGGGGTCGATGGTCTGCAGTTCGGCGGCGCGGGCGCATTCCTCCCAGAATTGCGCCTCCTCTTCGGGGGAGAGGCGGCCCGGGCCGAACTTCTCGTAGCAGTAGAGGATCGAGTGCCAGGCGGTCATGTGGATCCACAGCTGCGACGACGGCTTGTTCGCGTCGTAGCGATGCTGGGTGACCGGGTCGGTGCCGATCGCCTTGGAGTGCACTTTCACCAGGACATCGGCAGCTTTTGCCGTCGGTTCGGTGGCGCCGAATGCGACCATTGCGAAGTAGCGCAGGGTCCGGCCGTAGCGTGTGTGCGGGCGATACTTTACGCCCCCTGACTCCACGACCGCGGCAGTCAGGTTCGGGTCGAGGTGCTCGATCGTGACCGCTCGGACGAACCCGAGGATGTATGAGGTCGGGTAACTCCAGACCTTCCAGGTCACCGAGCCTGGCCCGAAGAAGCCGTAGTCGGCGGCTGGTTCGAGGTCGGCCGCGAACTGCTCGCGGGTGATTTTCGGCAGGGTGATCATTGTGTTCCTCTCGGCGTTGAGGGGCTGGTTACTTGGTCGGTCGATGGGTTCTCAGGACGGGGACGGTGACGCGCAAAATCAGGTCGACACTGTCGTCGACGGACGAGGACGGCAGGACCGCGTGGGAGATCAGGATGCGGACCATCGCGTCGGAGAAGGCACGCGAGTCGGCGGGGTCGAGCCCGGGGATCGCGTTGTTGAGGATCGGCGCAAAAGCGTCCGCAGCGCGCCGCAGCAGCCGCTGGCCGTGCGTCGCCACGAGCGGAAGCAGGGCCGCGGCGGCGTCATCGGCGAGTATGGACCGCAGGACCGGGTTGGAGCTGAACGACTCGATGACAGAACGCAGGCCCTCGCGCAGCGCGCGCTCCGGGTCATCCGGGTAACGGTTGAGCGCGGCCGCGGCGACCTCGATCATTCCGTCGATCTCGCGGTCGAGGTACACACTCGCCAGATGGTCTTTCGAACCGAAGTGCTTGTAGAGGGTCGGCTTGCTGACCCCGACCTTGGCGGCGATGTCGGTCATGCGGATGTTGGCCCAACCGACGGTTCGGATGAGTTCGACGGTCGCCTCGATCGCCATGCGTTTGAGTAGGTTCTGCGCACGGTTGGCGTAGGCGTCGTCCCCCGAAGCGCGTGGCTGGATATCGACTGCCATCCTCACTCTCCTTCCCCGGGCACTGCATGCCTGTCGGCCAAACGCACTTTACCAGATCTCCATTCCAGTAAAGACATTGTACGGCTCATGGAATTGAGGAATCGGCATTGCCAGCATGGGCTATCTAGTTAAAAAGCCCGGCTCGGCTACGAATGCACGCGGTCTCGGCCGTACCAGCCCACACAAGCCGCTGGGTTCACAAACCGCGCAGCGCGACAGTTGGTCGACGACGAAGTCCCTATGGCGTGTTCAGGTCGCCTCCGTTGGCCAGGAGTGTCGAGGCGATCGAGGTCAGCGACGGTTCGAGTGCGGGCAGGGCTGAGGGTCCGTGGGTCTGCAAGCAGTCGCGGATGCGGTCGTCGATACCGCCGATCAGGAAGGCGTAGACCTCGTCGGGTAGTTGACCGGTCAGTTGACCGTGTCGTACAGCGATGTCGCGGGCGTCGCGCATCCGGTCGGCGAAGATCGCCATCATGCGCTTGCGGTAGTCGACGAGCGACGGACCGGCCATGAGAGCTTCGATGTGCAGTGCGCGGGCGATCGCGGGTTCTTTGGCGAGGAAGTCGAGGTAGGCGGCCAGAGATGCGCGGATGAGGTCACGCCATTCGAGTTGTCCCGCGGATCGGATCGCTGCGGTCAGGCGGCGCGGCACAATCTTGATGATCACCTCGAAGGAAGCGGCGAAGCATTCCTCTTTCGAATCGAACAGCTCGTAGAACGTTCGACGCGAAATCTGCGCTCGGGCAACGAGATCGGCGACCGTGACGGCGTTGTAGCCGCGCTCGGCGACGGCCTCGAGCATCGCACTGTACAGCCGGCGACGTTGGGACTCGGCGACCTCGGCGCGGGTGAGCCGGTGCGGTCCGTGCGGCAACCGTGCGCGGGCACTGGAAAGACCCATCTCGGCGGTCTCGACAGTCATCGGCGAACTCCGTTATTCGGGGCTGATCCACGCTATGGCACCGCCCACTGATTGCCATCCACAGTGACAAACGTTACTGTACCCGACTAGTTGGGTACGCGAATGTTTTCTTCAGCGAGTAAGGGGCCGGGTCATGGCTGCACATTTGTCGATTCGGATATGGCAGATGGTTGCGGCGGTGGTGGCGGCCGCGGTGACGGTCGGGATGAGCGTGACCCCGGTAGCGTCTGCGGATCCGACCGGCGGGGCCGACGGTGCGCGGTGGACCGCGACCGAGGACGGCCCGCAACAGTATCCGGGCGTCCACATCGACTGGGACGTGCCGATCACGATGAGCGACGGCACCGTGCTGAAGGCCAACGTGTACCGGCCGATGGACGCGGCGGGCCGGATCGTGCAGACCCCGCTGCCGACGATCGTGAATCTGACGCCCTACACGAAATTGGCATCGATGCTGGCCACCTCGGCGGTGTCGATCCCTGTCCTCTACGACGCGCTCGTGACATTGATGAACCGGTTCGACCTGTTCGATCTGCGGGGGACGCCACTGTCGGGCCTGGGCGAACAGATCCGGGCTCTGTCCGGCGGCGTCGGGCGGACCTTCGCCGCCGACCCTAACTTGGTCCGCAGTGGCTACACCCAGATCGTCGTTGATGTGCGCGGAACCGGATTTTCTCAGGGCGTGTGGCAGGCGTTCGGCGAGCGGGAACAACAGGACACCGTCGAGGTCGTGCAGTGGGCGTCCAAGCAGCCGTGGTCGAACGGCAGGATAGGCATGAGCGGCATCTCCTACTCCGCGATCAACCAGCTACAGGCGGCCGAGCACCATGCGCCGGGCCTACAGGCGATCTTCCCGATCGTGCCCGGCAGCGACCTCCTGCGTGACACCGTCGCACCCGGCGGTGGATTCGATGTCGGTTTCGTCCCGGCGTGGGCGGCGCTGATCAACATCGGCAAGTGGATTCCCGACCTGGCCTCGATCGCGACCGGACGGTTCGACTGGAAATGGTTGGCCGACCGGGTGGCGAGCCCGATCACCTTCATCGACACGATGTTGCAAGCCCTGACCGTCACCTCCGTCGACAACATCCCGCCCAACCTGAAGAGCTACCTGGACCCGAACGGCTACTTCCGCACCGGTCTCACCGGTCATCCCGAACGGATCACCACACCGACATTTGTGATCGGTGGCTGGCACGACATCTTCGCCAACTCCGAACCGAGAATCATCCAGGAGATTCCGCTGCCGACCAGCAGCAAGAAGCTGATCATGGGCGACTGGTACCACCTCGATGCCACCTCCGGCCTGGGCACACCCGGTGCGCCACCGCGTGTGGACGTGCTGCAGCGGGCCTGGTTCGACAAATGGCTCAAGGACATCGACAACGGCATCGACCGCTACAGCCCGGTCACCATGTGGCAGCAGGGCGGGAACTGGACCACCGCCGACCGGTTCCCACGCCCCGGTATGACCTACACCCGCCACTACCTCACAGCCGACCCGAGCGGCACCACCGGCACGGTCGCCCATGACGGCTCGCTCGGTTCGGCACCACCGACCGACCGGACGACACTCACCGCGGCGCCGGGGCTGTCCACCATCTGCTCCCGCGACGGGGTGCAGGGCACCGCAGGATTCTTCGGCCTGCAGATCATCGACGCCTGCTACAAGGACTCACGCACCGCCGAAGTCGCCGCCCTGACCTTCACCGGTAGACCCGTCGCCGCCCCGACACTGATCTCCGGCCCGGTGAACGTGCACCTCAACACCGTCCTCGACGCCACCGACGGATACTGGTCGGCTACCCTCAATGATGTTGCCCCCGACGGCAACTCGAGCGTCCTGACCAGCGGGCAACTGACCGCGTCGCTGCGCAAGGTCGACGACGGCCGCAGCCAGCGTTCCGCTGACGGTGACTACACCGCCCCGTTCCACGTGCTGACTCTCGAGGATCGCCAACCCGTCGTTCCCGGCCAGCCAACCACCCTCGACATCGCCCTGGTTCCCACCGACGCCGTGCTGCAACCCGGGCATCGTCTGCGGGTGGACATCTACGCCGCCAACTTCCCGCGCGGCATGATGATCCCGGCACTGCTCCTTGAATCCCAACTCAAACCCCAACATCTGGTGCTCGACCCACAGGCGCCCAGTTGGGTCAATCTCCCACTGAACCGGCCCCTGTGACGCGTCTGCCACCATCTCGACACCGACACCTGTGGGCTGGGCTGCTGCTGGGCGCGCCAGGCGCCGATACCGCTGCCGATCACAGCACGATCACGCGGGAAGCGTTGCGGCGGTGTCGGCATCGTCGGAAAATTCCTCACAGAACCCCGGAGACGCCGTGGATGCGCCGATTGCGGCGGTACTGTCACAAGCACATCATGCGGCACCGGCCGGCTTACAGGTCAGGACCTTCTGCCCGCAGGTCGTCGACCTTGCGCATCGCCTCCCGAAGTTCGTCGAGCCACTGCTCGGTGTGCTGGCCCACCAGTTTGACGGTCCAGGCCAACGCGTCGGCGCGGGAGCGGGCTACGCCCGCGTCGACGAGAGTGTCGAGGACCTTGCGTTCGGGCTGACGCAGCCGCGTCATCACCGGTACCGCGAGGTGAGTGAACATGACGGTCGAGTCCCCGACCCGCACACCCCAAGCGACCTTTCGGCCGTAGCGAGCCTCTGCCTCGTCGGCGATCTGCATGCGGGCCGAACGGGTGGATTCGCGGAACCGCGCGATGCGGCCAGCGGTTTTCGACTCGGAGGATTCTTCGGTTTGCGGCAGTTCGCCGGTGACGACGATTTCTTCCCGGTCGACTTCGACGTTCGCGGGTCCGGCGAACCAATCGTCCGGCAGCCGGCCGGCGAACCAGTCTGCGGCGTCGGAGGCATCGGGCACATCGGCCTGTTGCCACCCGCCCGGGCGTCCGAATCCGCGGCCGCGGGTTGCGCACATCATGGCTACTCCTCATGTTGCGTTGTAATGATGATTACAAGATTACGCACGTACAAACAGTCCGCAATACCTAACGAACCGGCGTTGCGGCATCATCGTCAGTTGTGCCGAGTCTGGTGAAGTCGCGCCGCATTCCCGTCCTGCTCGCCGCTTGCCTGTTGCTCGTTGCGCTGCTGAGTTCCTGCATCAAGAGCGAAGACCAGCCCCAGACCGTCGCCCAGCAATTCGCCGACGCGCTCAATAGCGGTGACGCCCAGCGCGCCGCGGACCTGACGACCGATCCGGCCGCTTCCCGCACCACCATCAGCCAGGCATTCGACGCGCTGACCAAGCAAACGCACTTCGCGGTCGCCCACGCCGACCCAACCGGCAAGGTCAGCTTCGCGGTGGACTGGAATCTCGGCACTCCGCAACGGAATTGGCGCTTCACCAGCACCGCACAAGCCGTGCAGAGCAGTGGCAACTGGAAAATCACCTGGGCGCCTTCGATTCTCGTGCCGCAGTTAGGTGCCGGGGACAAGCTGCGGCTCATCTCGACGTATGCCGCGCCTGCCCGGATACTCGACAACACCGGCGCGCAACTGATGACCGAACAGGTAGTGACCCTGGTCAACCTCGCACCACAGGCCAACGCGACAGCCGTTGCGGCGCTGTTGAATCCGGTGGTGCCGAGCATCACCGCGCCATCGCTTACCGGCCAACTCGCAGCCGGCAAGACCATCACCGCGGTCACCTTGCGCGAGAACGACATCGCGCCCATCGAGGCCGCGCTTCGCGCACAACCGGGAGTCACGCTCAGCAAACAACGTAGGCTGCTGACCACCGATCGCGACCTGGCCTCGCCAACTCTCAACGGTCTCGCGGATCTCTGGCAGACCCAACACCAGGCCAGCGCCGGATGGTCGGTGCAGGCCGTGCATTCCAACGGTTCGACGACGCCGCTGACCGGCCAGGATCCGAAGCCGACCCCGGACATCACCACCACCCTGAACATCGCGTCCATGAAGGCTGCCCGCGCTGCCATCGCCAAGCTGCCGCAACAGGCCGCGATCGTCGCAATCACGCCGTCGACTGGCGCCCTCGTCGCCATCGCCCAGAACGATGCCGCCGACGCACACGGGCCGATCGCCCTGACCGGCCTCTATCCGCCCGGGTCGACGTTCAAGATCGTCACCTCCACCGCGGCCCTCGAGGCCGGCAAGGTCACGCCGGACACTGTGCTGGCCTGCCCCGGCAGTGCCGACATCGAGGGGCGCACGATCCCCAACGACGACAACTTCGATCTCGGTCAGGTACCGCTGCACACCGCGTTCGCCAAGTCGTGCAACACGACGATGGCCCGACTCGCCGTCGACTTGCCCTCCGACGCACTCGCCAAGGCTGCCGGCCAACTCGGCCTCGGCTCCGACTACACCATTCCGGGCGCGACAACGGTGACCGGCAACGTGCCCGACGCGCCGACCGCGGCCGCCCGAGTGGAGGCCAGCATCGGCCAGGGGAAAGTCACCGCCTCCCCGTTCGGCATGGCGCTCGTCGCCGCCACGATCGCGCACGACTCGGTGCCGATGCCGACGTTGATCCAGGGCCAATCGACCACCGCGAAGCCACTGCCCGCGGCACTGCCGGCCGGCATCGCGCCGGAGATCCGGACGATGATGCGGGAAACGGTCACCGCGGGCACGGCCACGCAACTTCGCGACATACCCGATGTCTTGGGCAAGACGGGCACCGCCGAATCCGGCGCCGGCAATGACGCGCACGGATGGTTTGTCGGGATTCGTGGAGATCTGGCTTTTGCGGTCTTTATCGCTGATGCCGGGAGCTCGACGCCTGCCGTCTTGGCGGCCGGTGACTTTCTGCGGGCTAATCCATAGTGAATCGCCGTCGTAACCATAACGATCCGGCAAACAAGTGGTGTGACTCAGCTCGCATTTTCCGCGGCAGTTCCGAGGCTGGTGTTACCGATGGGGTGGCAGTGATCGGTCTGGAAAGCAGGCCGCGGGCAAGGAGTTCTGCGGTTCGATCGCGAAAAATGCCGGGGCACAGGCTGGTAACTCTTCGTCGAGGAGCAGATAACGGTCTCGAAATGGCTCGGCGTGTTGGTGCGCCATCCGACGTGGTCATGATTGCATCGCCCTCGTGAACGTGCTTGTTGCGATGGTGGCAAGACTGGAGAATGTCGCCGTGGGGAATCGGATGTCGCGCCGGACGAAGGCCAGGTGCGCGGTCGCGTTGGGGACCGCGACCATTCTGGCCGCCGGACTGGGCGCATGTAGTTTGATCGACCGACCGAGCGAGCCGGAAGCGCTGGTCGACAAGTTCACCGAGGCGCTCGACAGTCGTGACGTGGCCGGGGCAGCATCCCTGACCTCGTATCCGAACGCAGCGACCGCAACGATTCAGCAAATGTTCGACGGGCTGCATCCGCAATCACTCGATTACAAGGTTTCCCAGTTCATCGGTCTCGACGACCAGTCCGGTTTCTTCACCCTCAACGCCGCCTGGCACTTCGGGGAAAACAAGGACTGGTCCTACGACGTTCAGGGCAGCGTTCGCAAGCTCGCTATCGGCTGGCGCATTTCCTGGGACCCCTCGGTCGTGATGCCCGGGCTCGGCCACGGCAGCACGGTGCAGTTGGTGCGCACCGACGCGCCGCCGCCGCGGGTGCTCGACGCCACCGGCAACGTCATGATGGCCGAACAGACCATCAACGCGATCACTCTCGACCCTGCCAGAATGCCGGATCCGGCCACGTCCACGGCGGCCGTCTCCAAGGCGATCGAACCGGTGGCGCCGCTGATCACCGGTCAGTCGCTGATGCAGCAACTCGTCGTCGCCCGCGGCAAGCCGATCACGGCCGTCAGCCTGCGTGACGACGATTTCGCCATCCTCGGCCCGGAACTCGAATCGATCCCCGGCGTGGTCGTGGAAAAGCAGCCTCGCCTGATCACGACGGACCGCCGCATCGATTCGCCGATCCTCGACGGGTTGCGCAATGCGTGGCAAGCCAACCGCGACGCCACGGCGGGCTGGTCCGTGCAGATGACGCAGCCCAACGGTGCACCGCCCAGGCAGATGGCCGGTTACCAAGGTCCGCCCGGACCCGACATCGCGTCCACGCTCGATCCCAAACTGCAGTTGGCGGCCGAAGACGCCGCGGTGAGTGTGGCGACGCCGTCGGCTGTTGTCGCGATCCAGCCGTCGACCGGGGCTGTGCTGGCGGCGGCGCAGGACAATCAGGCCGACGAGATCGGACCGATCGCGTTTACCGGCCAGTATCCGATCGGATCCAATGCCGACCTGCTCAAGGCCGCGGCGGCGGTCGAAAAGGGAACCACGCCCGACAAGGTATCCGCCAGCGACATCGCTGCGGAGGGCGAAAAGCTAGGCGTCGGTGTCGACTACAAGATCCCTGGATTCAACGAAGTGACGGGAGCGGTTCCCGGCGGCGGCAAAGGCCTCACTGCGACGCACAACAATTCGCCGATGACCGTGAGCCCCTTCGGGCTGGCGATGCTGGCCGCATCGATAGCGCGTGGCGGCACCGCCGTGCCGATGATCGAAAAGGGCCGGCCGGCCAGCACCGACGCGCCCCTCGGTCCCTTGCGCGCCGACGTCACGCAGCGACTGCGCGCCATGCTCCGCGACGGGCTGTCCGCGCCCGAGTCCGAACCAGTGCGCGACTATCAGGACGTCATCGGCGTCTCGAGCGCGAGCGGCAAGGACCGCTGGTTCGTCGGGATCCGGGGCGATCTGGCATTCGCCGTCTATGTCAAGGACGCCGACAGCCGCGACCAGGCAGCGAAAGTGGTGACAAGGATGTTCCGGTCGCTGGCGCACCCTAGCGCGTAGGGAGGACCCCTACTCGCAGGGAAGGGCCAGCGTCACTAGTGAACGCCGGCCATCTGCTTGCGGATCCACGGCGAAAGAGCTGCGGTGACCGCGCCGACCGCGACCGACGCGAGGCCGATCCAGGTGAAATACGGGACCTCGTCGTGCGGGTTGTAGCGGCCGGCGAGGCTGCCGGCCATCGCGGTGCCCAGCGCCACGGAGAGGAAGAACAGGGCCACCATCTGCGTCTGAAAGGCGTTGGGCGCCAGTTTCGTCGCCAACGACAGGCCGACTGGGGAGAGCAGCAATTCCGCGAAGGTGAACAGCAACAGAATGCCGACGAGCGCGAGCAGGGGAGCACTGTTTGCGCCACCACCCGAGATCGGCAGGAATGCCAGAAACGCCAGCCCCATAATGATGTTGGCGATGGCGAACTTGATCGGTGTACTGGGCTGGCGCTCACCGAGTTTCGTCCACATCGCGGCGAAAATACCGGCAAAGACGATGATGAACACCGGGTTGATGGACTGCACCCACGACGCCGGGAACTCCCACCCGAACACATTGCGGTTCAGCCGCTGATCCGAATACTCCGCCACCGTGGTGAACTGCTGCTGATACAGCGACCAGAACGCCGCGCTGGCAATGAACGTCGGAATGAACGCGACGACGCGGCTGCGCTCCACGCCGCTCACCTGTCGGCTGGCCAGGATCACCGCGAAATACCCGACGGCGGCGACGACCGTGGCGCCGACCACCACGTTCGACAGGTTGCTCGCGGTCAGGACGCCGCTGAGGACCAGTGCCGCAATGACAATCACCGAGACCGCGGCGATCAGTACCCATCGGATTCGCTCGGCTGCCGGCAGCGGATTGGGCACGCGCGAACCGATACCGCGAAAGTATCGGCGGCCAACGGTGTACTGGATCAGCCCCAGCGCCATTCCGATTGCGGCCAAACCGAATCCGGCGTGAAAGCCGATCTTGTCCTGGGCTAGGCCGGTCAGCAGTGGGCCGACGAACGCGCCGAGGTTGATGCCCATGTAGAAGATGGAGAACCCGGCATCGCGGCGGCTGGCGAGTTCCTCGGCCGCGTGGGGATCTTCATCGTCCGGTGGGTCGTAGAGTTCGCCGACCATGGACGTCGCGTTGGCTTTCAGCCCGCCGCTGCCGACCGCGACCAGAACGAGCCCGACGCCCACGCCGGTCAGGCCGGGCAGGATGGCAAGAGCGATGTGGCCGAACATGATCAGGACCGCGCTGTAGAACAGCGTCCGCTCCGCGCCGAGCAGGCGATCGGAAATCCAGGCGCCGATGATCGTCGAAAGGTAGACGGTGCCGCCGTAGGCGCCCACGATGCTTGCTGCCGCAGACTCCGAAATGCCAAGGCCGCCTTGGGCGGCGGTGTAGTATAGGTAGTAGATGAGGATGCCCTGCATTCCGTAGAAGCTGAACCGCTCCCACATCTCGACGCCGAACAGGTTCGCCAACGCGAACGGTTGGCCGAAGAAGGTGCGCTGGCGGGGCTTTGGTGGTGCCGCGGTCTGCTCACTCATATCGGGAGCCTATTCGGGTCTGGAGAGACCGCGATCGACAACTATGTCTGTGTGGCGAGCGAAGTAGGGGCTACCGCGTCGCGGCACGCCGTCGCGCCAGAACGGTTGCCGCGATCCGCCAGCCGATCAAGAAAATCGCCAGCACGACGCCGGCAACGATGATGAAAGTCACGGCGGTGCCCTGGCCGCTGATCACGCGCAAGACCATGCCGCCGACCAGAGTTCCGGCCCAGGCCGCGATACCTACTGGCACCAGGGATGAGCCGTCGAAAGCGCCTCGCGTGGCCGCGGCGACCGCTGCCCAGCCGACGATCAATCCCGCGACGAACGGCCATGCCGTATGCACGAGTCCACCAAGTGCGTTGGCCTCCTCGTGACTGCGCCGACCGATAGCGCAGAAGATGATCACCAAGACGAGGTCGACGGCGAACGCCGGCAGTAGCTTCTTCACGCCCTTGACGGTAACCGCAAAACACCCGCACAACCTCAGTGTCGTGCGGGTGTTCACAGGTCCGGTCAGCTCTGCTTGACGACCTCGACGGCGAGCGTCAGGTTGATTTTGTCACCGATCACCACGCCGCCACCTTCCATCGGCATCTCGATGGTGATGCCGAAGTCCTTGCGGTTGACCACGGTCTTCGCTTCGAAGCCGGCAACCTCGCCGGCGCCCATGCCGGCACTGGTGCCGAGGTATTCGACCTCGAGGCTGACCGGTCGGGTCACGCCGCGGATGGTGAACTCGCCGTCGACGACGAAGTCCTCACCGTCGACGCGGAAGCCGGTGGACTTGAAAGTGGCTGTCGGGAACTCCTCGGCGCCGAAGAAGTCGTGAGTACGCAGGTGCGCGTCGCGCTGATCGTTGTCGGTGGTCACCGAGTCGACCTTGATCTCAGCCTCGGCGTGCGCGGTGCCGTCTTCACCGATGACGAGCTTGCCGGAGAAGTCGGTGAACCGGCCGCGAACCTTGCTGACCATCAGGTGCCGAACGGAAAAGCCGATCTGCGAGTGGCTGGGGTCGATCGCCCATGTGCCAGCGGTCAGAGTCGGTACGGCAGTCTTGGCGCCCATGTGGTTGCTCCTTCGATGATCTAATTGAAGTCTCAATTACAACTAGCTTAACCGGACTGCGGTCCGAATGCTTCCCCGTGGTTTCGTGATGTGCATCACAGCAGCCACTCGCGTAGCCTGTGCGTGTTTTTTCACCGCGGGCGGTGAAAAAACACGCACAGGGGATTTGGAGTCTCTAGCTGATGCCTTCGCCCCGCAGCCGCTTCGACGCCCGGCGTTCGCTTTCGCTGCGCCCAACTTCACGGCGTTCCATCTCGACGTCGAACTTCAGGTTCTCGCGTTGGTGCCGCCGGAACAGGAAGAGGAAGACGATCCACCCGACGATGGCCACGAGGATGAAACTCACGCCGCGGTAGACGAAGGCGGCGGCCACCGCCTCCGGCGCGGTCAGGCTCGCTGCCGACGTCAGGGTCGCAATCAAAGTCGCGTCGACCAGCACCAGGCCGCCCGGAGCCAACGGAATAGTGCCCACGGCCTTGCCGACCGCGAACGAAATCAGGATGCCGGACCAGGTCGGATCACCGCCGATGGCCATGCACGCCAAACCCAGACACGCCACGTCGCCGGCCCGATGCATCAACGCCCAGACCCCGGACAACGCGGCATCGGCGGCGCCGAGCTTGACGGACTCGAGCTGATCCAGCACCTCGCGGACCCGGTCCATGCCGGTTTCGGGAGCGTTCTTGCGTAGCGTGTTGTATCTGTGCAACACCCAGCGCACCGCGGATTCGATCGAGTTCGGGTGCGACGACGCATAGCGGATGGCCCAGATCAGCGCTATCACGCCGCCCAGCGACACGATCAGCGTAAACGGGCTCACCCGGCCGCCGACCACCACAGCGCCGCCCACGCCGAGCAACGCGAGTCCGGCCGCGGCGATCACGCCGGAAATGGCCAGCTGCCACGACGCAACCAGCGGGCTGGCCCCCCAGCGTCGTGTCTCGCGGTAGGTGAACGCGGTCGAAAACACCTGACCGGCGGGCAGCGTCACCGCCATGGCCGTCGACGCATAGATCACCGACACCGACCGGCGCTGGCTCACCGACACCCCGCCCGCGTGCAGCAATTGCTTCTGCATCCGGCCGTAGCCGCTCAGCGAAAAAGCCTGCGCAAAAATGCACGCGGCCACCCAGCCCCAATGAATCTCGGTTAACGCGCGCCAGGACTCGTGCAGGCGCGGCCACAGATAGACCGCTTCGCCGATCAGCAGCGCAAGCAGCGCGGCACCGGCGACCCACTTGAGCCACCAGAAACGGCCGCGTCGGCGCTGCACGCGCGCAGCCGGCGGATCCGCTCCAAGCTGTGCCACAGGCTGTAGCCTAACCAACCGCCTGCGCCCCATCCCTAATCCTGAATGGGCCAGGCCAGGTGCGTCTTGCGGCGCCGGCCCCGCAACTGCACCTCGTCACCGAGTTCCCAGTGCGCCTGTTCCTCGGCATCCGCGAAATACAGTGCGCTCGCCGACGCGAGCACCCGGCTCGGCCGGTCCTTCGCCAGCTCGGTGAGCCGCGATGCCTCGTTAACCGGATCACCGATCACGGTGTACTCGAACCGGTTGGCGGCGCCGATGTTGCCGGCAACGGCAAGCCCGGCCGAGACCCCGATGCCGATGTCGAGACCCGCGACCTTCTCCAGCTCGACCCGCAACTCCCGGCCCGCGGCCAGCGCGGCGGTCGGCGCGTCCGGGCGGTCCAGCGGCGCGCCGAAGATCGCCAGGGCCGCGTCGCCCACGAACTTGTTGACGAAGCCGTGATGGCGGTCGATCACCTCGACCACCACCCGGAAGAACTCGTTGAGCAGGCTCACCACTTCGGCCGGCGGGCGCTCGGCGGCCGCGGCGGTGGAGCCGACCATGTCGACGAACAACACTGCGACGAAGCGGGTCTCGCCGCCGAGTTCGGTGCCGAACTGCAAAGCGCGGCGCGCCACATCCTCACCGACGTGTTGGCCGAAAAGCTCCTGCAGCACCCGCCGCTCGGCCGCCTCCTCCATCATGCGGTTGAAGCCCACCTGCAGCCGGCCGATCTCGCTGCCGTCGAACACTTCGACCTGGACGTCGTCAGCGCCCTCCTGGACCCGTTCGATCGCGCGCGACAGCTGGCTGATCGGGTCGGAAATGCTCGCACTGGTGAGCATGGACAGGGCGAAGGCCTGCAGGATCACGACGCCGCACAAGAGCAGGATTGCGATGGCCAACGATCGGGAGGAGAACTGCAGGTCGGTCGAAATCTGGGTGACGCACAGCAGCACGATCGCCGAGGTCGGCGCGAGCGTGCCCAGGCCCCAGGTCATCGCCATGCGGGTGCCGACGCCCGGCGTGAGCGTCCGGTCGAACTCGGCCTCGCTCAACGCTTTTGCCGCAACCGGACGCAGAATCCGTTCGCCCAGCATGTAACTGAAGCCGAACACCACGATGGCGGCCATGCAGATCGTAATGACAACGGCCGCAGCAAGTTCGGGAGTGGCGGAGATGGTGAGCGCCGCGAACGTGGTGCCACCGATCAGCCACAGCACCAGGTGCACGATCGCTTGCCGCAGCGGCGCATGCAGCGTCGCCATCTGCTCGCGCCGGCTCGGCGGACCGCCGCGCAATTGCCATCGGACCACGGGTTTGAGCATCAGTGCGGAGCAGGCCAGGCTGATCGCGCCACCGACGCCCAGCAAGACCATGAAGGCGATCAGATTCTGGTCGCGATCCTGCACGAGCGTCGCCGATTCGGGAACCGGCAGGCCGTGCCGAATGAACGCATAAACCAGGACGGCGCCGAACCCATTGGCGGCGAGCATCGAGGTCACATAGAGCGGCCAGCGCGTGTGCAACGTCTGTCGGACGGCTTCCATGGGCGCTGACACCCCAACAATTTAACGGTACTGCGGTTCGCAGTGTCCGATGATCGGCGCGGGAGCACTAGGCTCGCGACAATGAGTACGAATCGGTCAGCTGCTGACTCGGTGCATCCGCTGGTGCGGGTCGGCGCCGAGTGGACTTGGCGCCTGTTGGTGCTGGCAGCTGGAGTGTATGTCCTGGGGCACGTGATCCTGCGCCTCTGGACGGTGATGATCCCACTGGCGCTGGCGCTGCTGGCGGCCGCGCTGCTGGTGCCGCTGGTGGATTGGCTGGACCGCCATGGGTTGCCGCGATCGCTCGCGGTGCTCGTATCGATCCTCGGATCGATCGGGGTGCTCGCCGGCATCCTCACGTTCGTGGTGCAGCAGTTCATCGACGGCCTGCCCGGGCTGACCGATCAATTCACCCACAGCATCGACCAAATCAAGGACTTTCTCACCCACGGCCCCTTGCATTTCAAGCAGGAGCAGATCGACCACGCGGGTGATTCGCTGGTGAAAACGATTCAATCCCACCAGGACTCCATCACCAGTGGCGCGATCGCGACGGCCACCACCATCGGCGAACTGTTCACCGGCGCGTTCCTGACGCTGTTCATCCTGATCTTCTTCCTCTATGGCGGCGCGCAGATCTGGGAGTTCGTCACCCGGATCTTCCCCACGTCGGCGCGGCGCCGGGTGCGGATCGCCGGACGTGCCGCCTTCCGTTCGCTGGTCGGCTTTGTGCGGGCCACGGTCGCCGTGGCCGCTGTCGACGCCATCGGTATCGGTGCCGGTCTGGCCATCCTCGGGGTGCCGCTGGCACTGCCGCTGGCTTCGCTGGTTTTCATCGGCGCATTCATCCCGATCGTCGGTGCCTTCCTGACGGGGTTCATCGCCGTGTTCATCGCGCTCATGACCAAGGGCTTCATCACCGCGCTGATCACGCTCGGCATCATTGTGGCGGTCATGCAGCTCGAAGGGCATGTGCTGCAACCGTTGTTCCTCGGCCGCGCCGTGCGAATCCATCCCCTCGCCGTGGTGTTGTCCATCACGGCCGGCATCGTCTTGGCTGGGATCGCCGGCGGTCTGCTCGCGGTGCCGCTGGTAGCGATGGCAAACACGGCGGTGCGCTCGCTGTTGGCCGAGGACCCTGAGGAGATCCTCCGCAAGCAGCAAAAGGCGGCCGCCGAACCGATGTACACGGCCGAGCCCGATAACCCAGACGAACGGGCGGGCGATCCCAACCCGGAGCCGGAGCCCGAGCCCGAGCCGGAACCGGAGAATGACAAGGCGCGCGGTGAGGTCGGCACTCGCGACTGACGGCGTCCAGGCCCCACTCTGGCGCGCCGCCGGAGTATTTCGGCTGCTCACTCTCGGCTACGCCGTCGGGTACCAGTTCGTGGCGGTGAGCAACTACACGCGGCCGCGGCTGAGTTGGCTCTTTATCGCCGTGATGGCCATCTGGTCGGGCGCCTGCGCGATGGCATTCACTCGTAACTTCCTGCCCTATCGCTATTTGGTGGCCGCGGATCAAGTGGTCGTCATCGGATTGATGATCGCCACCCGCGCGGTGGCCGAACACGACTGGTACAGCAC
Source organism: Skermania sp. ID1734 (assembly GCF_007489285.1). Taxonomy (GTDB): domain Bacteria; phylum Actinomycetota; class Actinomycetes; order Mycobacteriales; family Mycobacteriaceae; genus ID1734. The sequence goes on along the minus strand of NZ_VLIY01000005.1, from coordinate 22,287 downwards.
CCATCAGACGTTCCCAACCACCTTGTGGGCGACCAATGCGGTTGTCTCCGCGGCAATTCTGGGCGGCCCGTTCGTGGGCGCATTGTCGGGAGTCGTGATAGCCGCGGTCAGCGCCGTGGTCCGAAGCCGTCTCGAGTTCGACCTGTGGGCCGACGCCACTGCGCCGATCCTGATTTCGGTGGGACTGGCGATCGGACTGGCCGCCAACACCGCGCGCCGCGCGCACAGCCAGCTCGAGCGCGCCACCCGGCTTTCCGCCGCGACCGCCGAGCGTGAGCGGCTGGCCCGGGAGGTGCACGACGGCGTCCTGCAAGTACTGGCGTATGTGCGGCGACGTGGCAATGACATTGGCGGCGCGGCCGCGGAACTGGCGGAGAAGGCAGGCGAGCAGGAGGTAGCTCTGCGGCGACTGATCTCCCAGCAGGGCACGCGCGTGGCCATGGCCGACACTGCCATCGACCTGGGTGGGCTCCTGCGTAGCCAGGCAAGTTCGGCGGTTGTGGTCTCGACCCCAGGAGAGCCTGTTCTGGTGGGCCGATGGGTGGGCGGCGAGATCGCGGCGGCAGTCGGCGCGGCGCTGGCGAATGTCGAGCTGCACGCCGGTCCCGGGGCGAAAGCCTATGTGCTGCTGGAGGATCTGGGCAGCGAGGTGATCGTGAGCGTGCGCGACGACGGGGTCGGCATGGCTCCCGGGCGGATCGCGGAGGCCCGCGGGCAGGGTCGCGTCGGTATCGCCAAGTCGATCATCGGGCGCGTCGACGCGCTCGGCGGCACGGCAACCGTGACGAGCGAACCGGGTGGGGGCACAGAATGGGAACTGCGAGTGCCCCGAACCAATACGTGAAAGGCGCGGCAAGTGAGTAGCCCCATCACCGTCATGGTCGTCGACGACCATCCGATGTGGCGTGACGGCGTGGCCAGAGATCTCGCCGACGCCGGGATGTCCGTCGTGGCCACCGCCGACGGCGTCGACACCGCGATGCGGCGCGCCGCAGCCACGCGGCCGCAGGTGGTGCTCATGGACATGAGGTTGACCGACGGCGACGGCGCCACCGCGACTCGAGAGGTGCTCGCCGCCTCGCCCGAGAGCCGCGTTCTCGTGCTCTCGGCCTCGGACGAGCGTGACGATGTCCTCGAAGCGGTCAAGGCTGGCGCCACGGGCTACCTGGTGAAGAGCGCATCGGCGGCAGAACTCCTCGCCGCCGTGCAGGCAACAGCAGCTGGGCAAGCCGTTTTCACGCCGGGCCTCGCCGGCCTCGTGCTCGGCGAATATCGGCGAATGGCTAGTACTCCAAACGAATCCGGCCCAGCACTCACCGACCGGGAAACGGAGGTGCTGCGGTTGGTAGCGAAGGGGCTCACGGCCAAGCAGATTGCTGCCCGGCTGTCGCTGAGCCATCGCACCGTGGAGAACCACGTCCAGGCGACGTTACGCAAACTGCAACTCGCCAACCGCGTGGAACTCACGCGCTACGCGCTCGAGCAGGGACTGGAGTAGACCTCCTATCCTGTTCATCATGCAGGCACGGGATATGCGAGTGTCCGACGCCGAACGTGAGCACGTGGGCGGATTACTGCAGCGCGCGGTGGGCCAGGGCATGTTGTCGCTTGGTGAATTCACCGAACGAATGGACACTGCGCTGGCCGCCAAGACCCGCGGTGAGCTGAATTCAGTACTCGTCGACCTGCCCGGAATGCGGTTGATCGGTGACGGCCCCGCGGAGACCTGGTCGCAAGCGCCACGCGCGGCCGGTCCCGTTTCGGACATCACCGGCGACGCCGTGATTCGCGGACGCCTGTCCAGCGTGACCCGCAAGGGTCCGTGGAATGTCCCGCCCCGGCTGTACCTCAACAGCCGGCTCTGCGGCGTCACCCTGGATTTCACAGCCGCAGTGATGCAGACGCAGGTGGTCGAAATCATCGTTGACGATTACTGCAGCGGCATCACGCTCATCGTTCCCGACGCCGCAACCGTCAACCTCAACGCGTTGCATTTGATGGGCGCCAGCGCCGACAACCGGGTTCGCACCGGGCCGCCGATGGGCCCGCTGCATCTGGTTGTCTTCGGCCGCTTGCGGTTCGGCTCGATCACCGCCAAGTACCCCTTCGGTTCGACGTTTCGCCGCCTGCTGGGGTGAATGACGAGTAGTTGCCGAGGGCGTACTCGAGTAGCACTACTCATGTGCGGTCGGCCGTCACCCGGCAGCCTTTTGGGCATGACTAGTGGACCGTTGATCGATCCCGCCCGGTTGGAGTGGATGTCGGGCGAACTCGCGGCGTTGGCTCGACGAGTGGATGGAATTGGTGCCGAGTTGAACATGCTCGGCAACCAACTGCGCCACACGCCGCCGGTGCCCGGCTATGCGCCGCCCCCGCCGGGCGCCTGGCCACAACCAGCACCACAACCCGTACCGCCGCGGCCGTGGCCGCCCACCCAACCGGTGGTCCGCCGGCCGCCGTGGTGGCAGCGCGAGGGCGTTGTCAGCCGCCTGCTGGCTGTGGCGGGCGCGGGCGTCACGCTCGTCGGTGTCGTGTTGCTGCTGGTGCTGGCGGCGCAGGCCGGACTGTTCGGGCCCGCGGTTCGGGTCGGCGCTGGCGCTGCCCTATCCGCGGCGCTGGTCTGCATCGGGCAACGGGTGCGCACTCGGCCCGGTGGCAACGTTGGTGGAATTGCCATGGCCGCGACCGGCTTTGCCGGCGGCTACCTGGATGTTGTTGCGATGACTGTGTTCTACGGCTGGCTGGCCGCACCCGTCGGTCTAGCGATCGCGCTGGCGATCGCCGCGTGCGGGATGGCACTCGCGGTGAGCTGGCGCTCGCAGTGGCTGGCGGTGCTCGTGCTGTGCGGCGTAGCGGTCCTGGCACCGGCGCTCACCGACGGGATCACGATCCCCCTCATCGCGTTCCTGGCGGTGCTGCAATTCGGTTGTGCGCCTGTGCAGTTGCTGCGGGACTGGTCCTACGTGCACATTGCCCGGACCGCCCCGGTCGTCATTGCCCTGCTGCTCGCGTTGGGCGAACACCTCATCAATGGCGGCACTGAGCACCGGGTTGCGTTGCTGGTGGCGTGCATTGTTGTCGCGGCGATCGGCGCCGTGTCTGGCGTTGCCGCCACTCGCCGGGTGGCCACCGATGTCACGGCAAGCACGATGCTCGCCATTTCGGCGCTGCCATTGCTGGGATCTCCGGTACTGGTGGACCACCAGGTGACCGTGGCGGTGCAGGGTCTGCTCGCTGCCGCCATGCTGGGTTTGGGCGCGTATTCAAAGCTGGCCTCGCACATCAGGATTGCCGCCGCCGTCGCCGGGTTGGCGTTGCTCAATGTCTGCGTCGTCGTGACTCGCGCCGAGACACTGCCGATTGCGCTGTTCGCCGTGAGTGTCGCGTTCCTTGCCGTCTCGTTCCAGCAGCGTGCTCGGGGCGCGTATTTCATGGGTCTGGCGTTCGCCTTGGGCGGCATGGTCGCCTACCTGGATGCGGTCGCTCCCGACGCGTTGGTCACCGCAGACCGTGCGGCAGCCGTGCTGGGGGTGTCCACGATTCTGGCCAGCCTCCTTGGTGTCGGCGCCCTGGCTTTGCTCGTGCGACAGGCGCTACACCTCGGGTTGGTGGCCCGGGCGAACGCCGAGGCGGTCTGCCTGCCTGCCGCCATCGCCGGCCTCTACGCCGCCTCGGCCGCGATCATTGCGGCGTGCGTCGCGGTGGGCGGTACCGATGGCTTCACGGTCGGGCACTGCCTGGCGACGATCGTGTGGATGCTGGTCGGCATCGCAATGGTGTTGTGGAGCCAGCGCACGGCGGCGAACGCGCATGCCGCGCTCGGGACAGGGCTGGCGCTGGTCGCCGCCGCGGTGGCCAAGCTGTTCCTGTTCGACCTGGCCACCCTCGACGGGTTGCTGCGGGCGGGAGCGTTTCTGGCCGTCGGTCTGCTGTTGCTGGCTGCCGGCACCCGTTATGCGCGGTCGCTGGCGAGCCGTGGCGACCGCAAGGTCAGCTCGGATTCTGCCGCTTCAGCAACTCGCTGACGGTCAGACCGGGGCCGCCGCCGCTGCGATGGTGGCGGCCCCGTTCGTCGACGGTCTCCGCATCGTTCGGGGCCGGATGTTCTGGGACGACCTCGGTCGGCTGCTCGGCCTCGGCCGGCTCCGGCGCGGCAGCGCCATTGCTCACCCGATCCTTGGGCCGACGCAGATCCGCCAACCAATTGGCGATCTCCTCGCGCCCAGTTTCCGGCGCAGCGGATTCCGGTTCCGCCGGCGGCGTCGGCCGGGCGCTGGGCTGGCGCGGCGGAACCGGGAACGTGCTCGACGGCCGCGGGGGAGCCGGTTGGTTCGCCTGCGGCGGCGGCTTGATGCGTGACGGTGCGGCAATGCGCCCGAAGGGCTCGGTGCGTGGCTCGGACGTTCCGACCGGGAAGGCCTGCGTGGGCAATTGCGCCCCGAGGTCGGGCACCTCGCCATGGATTCGCTCGTCTTCGAGGATGGGCTCGCCGAGGCCGAGCTTCTCCTGCAATCGCTTGAGCCACGCGGGCGCCCACCAGCAGTCGTCGCCGAGCAACTTCATGGTCGCCGGCACCAGGAACATGCGGATCAGGGTTGCGTCGATGATGAGCGCCGAGATCATGCCGTAGGCGATGTACTGCATCATCACGAGGTCGGAGAATCCGAACGCGCCGGTCACCACGATCAGGATCAACGCGGCCGCCGTGATGATGCGGCCGGTGTGTGCGGTGCCCACCCGCACGGCCTCGGTGGTGCTCGCGCCGAGCGTGCGCGCCTCCACCATCCGGGACAGCAGGAAGACCTCGTAGTCGGTCGAGAGACCATAGATGATCGCGATGATCAGCACCAACACCGGCGACATGATCGGGCCGGGCGTGAAGTTCAGCAGCTTGGCGCCATGACCGTCGACGAAGATCCAGGTCAAGATGCCCAGTGTCGACCCCAGCCCGAGGGCGCTCATCAACGCCGCCTTGATGGGCAAGACCAGTGATCCGAACGTGAGGAACATCAGAATCGTGGTCACCGCCAGGACGATCACGATCATCAGCGGCATCCGGTCGAGCAGCGCCGTGATCGAATCCTGCTGAATCGCCGGCGTTCCGGTGACCATCACCTTCGCGTCGGCCGGCACCGGCATGCTGCGTAAATAGTCGATGGTCGGTTTGGCGTGGTCGGTGTCCTGCAGGCCGGATTGCAGCACCCACAGGTTGTCCTTGGTCGGCGTGGTGGGCAACTGGAAGCCGCCGCTGACCAGACCCGGCGCATTGTTCGCTTCCGAGAGCACCTTGCCGACATCGAGCGTGTTCGACGTCTCGACGACGAGCTTGATGGGGTTGGTGCGCTGGTTCGGGAACAGCTTGTCGAACTCTTCCTGCGCCATCCGGGTCGAATTATCCGGCGGCAGATACTTTTCGCTGATCCCGCCGAACTGGATGGCATTGACCGGAATGATCAGCAGCAACAGCCCGATGACGATCGGAATGGTCACCTTGAGCGGGTGCTTCATCACCCAGCGGGTCAGCTTGCCCCAGAATCCGTTTTCGATTTCTTCGGTCGATTTGGTCTTGCGGAAGAACTTCAGACCGAGCGCGTCGACGCGGCGGCCGAGGATGCCCAGCAACGCCGGCAAAATTGTGATCGCGCATATCGCGGCCAGGCCAACCGTGGCGATAGCGCCGTATGCGACGGATTTGAGGAAGCCCTGCGGGAAGATCAGCAGGCCGCCGAGGCTGGCGACGATCATCGTCGCGCTCGACACCACGGTGCGCCCTGCCGTCATCACGCTGCGACGCACCGCGGTGGCGGTGTCGTACCCCTCGGCGAGTTCCTCCCGGAACCGGCTGACGATGAAGAGGCCGTAGTCGATGGCCAGACCGAGCCCGATCAGCGACACCACGCTCAGGACGAAGGCGTTGACCTCGGTGAAGTTGGTGATGATCCGGACGATTCCCCACGCGCCGATCACCGTGAGGCCACCGATGATCAGCGGCAGTGCCGCGGCGACGATGCCGCCGAAGATGAAGAACAACAATATGGCGACCACGGGAATCGCCAGAATCTCCATCCGGTGCACGTCGGCCTGCATGGTGGCGTTGAGGCCGCCCGCAACGGGTTGCAGTCCGGCCAGTTGCACGTTGATGCCCGGGATGTTGAAGGCGTCCTCGACATCGGTGAAGTTCTGCGCTTGCTCGGTATCGGTGTCGCCCTTGATCGCGATGCTCATGATCGCGTGCTCGTGCGACTTGTCGACCGTGCCGATGGTCAACTGCTGACCGGTGTCGGTCTTGTAATAGCCACCGTTGATCTTGAGGATCTGGTCCGGGTACTGCCGTACCAGATTGTTGAGGTTGTCCTTGATCTTCTGCGCGAACACCGGATCGTCCACCGTTTTGCCCGGTGGCGCCGTGTAGATCGCGACGACATCGGCCGTGTGATCGCGACCGTAGGTGGCGTCGAGCAGCTGGGCCGCCTGCGATGACTGCGAGCCCGGATCATCCCAGCCGCTCTGACTCAAGTGGCGCGACAGTCCCAGGCCGTACCCACCGAGCGCCAGCAAGCACACCACCATCACGCCAATGACGGTGTAGCGCAGCCGGTAGACCAGCCCTCCCCAGCGCGTGAACACTAAGCCACTCCCGGACGGGCTGTGAGCAGTGCCGATAGCGGCCGGAACGGCTGCAGCCACGCGCCCTCGTCGGGCAAAGAATCGAGGCTGATCCGGGGCAACGGTTCCCGGAACACGCCAGGGATGTCTTCGAGGTCGAGGAATTCCAGCGTCTCCGAGCTGACCGCCCAGCTGGCGTGCTCACGAAAACCCAGCACCTGCACCGGAACTCCGGTGGCGGCGATGTCTTCGAGCGGTAGCCGGAATGCCTGCCCGTCGGCGGAGGCGACCATGATGCCGGCCAGACCGTTGTCGCGAGCGCGCAACTGTATGTGGGCCAGCATGTCGCTGTCCACGTCGGAGTCTTCATCGATCTTGGGTTTGGCAAAGACAGCGAACCCGACGTTGCGCAGCGCCTCCACCCACGGCCGCACCACATCGGCGCTGCCGGGGGCGATGTTGGTGAACACCGTCGCCTCCGGCTCGATCTGGCCCTTCGCCCCGGCCGAGATCTCTGCAGTCCGGGCGAGCAGCCAACGACCAAGCGCGTCGAAGCGCGGGCGGTACGCGGCCGTGGGCCGGCCACCGAGAATCGCCCCTAGGCCCATGTCGAGATTGGGCGCGTCCCACACCAGCAACACTCGGCGCACGTCGCGGCCGTCGCCGCTGGGGGCGCCGAGGACGTCGCCGACGGACATCGGTTCAGGCGGCGCTTCGCTGAGGGTCATGCTCCGATCTTCCCCCATATCAGCTCGGTGACGGCGCTACCCGCCCGGTGGGCTTTGCGTTCGAACTTGGTCACCGGCCGCTCGTGCGTCATCGGCGACTCCCAGTCCAGGGCCGTGAGCTGGGGTTCAGCGTCGCCGACGGATCGGATGTAGGAGGCGTAGTCCGCATGGTCGGTAGCGACGTGCAACACACCTCCGGGACGCAACCGATCGGCGATGAGCGCCACGGTAGGCGGCTGTAGGAGCCGCCGCTTGTGGTGCCGGGCCTTGGGCCAGGGATCCGGAAAGAATACGCGCACGCCGGTGAGTGATTCCGGAGCCACCAGGGACTCCAGCACTTCCACCGCGTCGCCGCGCAGCAACCGGATATTGCCGATGTCTTCCCGCTCGATGTGCTGCACCAGCTGAGCCAGGCCGGGCCGGTACACCTCGATGGCGACGAGGTTCACGTGCGGCTCGGCTAGCGCCATCGCTGCCGTCGCCGTTCCCGTGCCGGAGCCGATCTCGAGGATCAGCGGTGCATCGCGGCCGAACCACGAGGCGAACGAACCGAAGTCTGGGGCGGTGACATCGCGGCCGATGCGCGGCCACATCCGGTCCCAGGCCTGCTGTTGGGCGTCGGTCAGCGACCCGCGGCGCGATCGAAAACTCGTGACGCGTGGATGGAGCCGAGAGCCGCGGCGCTGCTCGTCGACAGCGGCTGGATCGGCGTCGTTCACCCGTCAATTGTCACGCATGAACGGGCGTGTGTGACACCTGGGCCTGCTGATTGTTGTTGAGGCATGCCGCTTGGTGCCGTGGCGTGCGACCAAGTATTCGCCTGCAACAATGACCGCACCGGAGGGGGAAACGGTGGGGACTAGCGAGCTCGAGCAGCTCATCACGCGATTGCAGCGCAACGATTCCGGATCGGCTTCGTCGGCGACAGCGGTCGTCGACGACTTTCTGCGACCGCTGCGCGTGCAGATCGCCGGGCGTGCGGGCGTCGGCCGTTCGTCGGTGGCACGGGCACTCGACTGTGCCGGTGCCGAGATTGCCACCACGGATCATCCCGACGGAGCCGCGCCGGCGCTGGACGGCGATCTGGTCATCTACGTCCTTGCCGAATCCGCCCAACCGGCGGACCGGGCGGCTCTGGTGGAACACGAGCGGGTATTGATCGTGCTGAACAAGGCGGACGCCATACCTGGTGGGTGGCCAGCCGCTGCGGCCCGAGCCGATTCGATTGCCGAGTGCACCGGTTCGCCGACGGTCCCCTTGGTGGCGAGCACAGCCGCGGCGACGGTGGCGCAACGGTTGACGCCGTCGGAGGTGGACTCTCTTCGCACGCTCGCTGACGGCAACGACCCGATCCTGCTGCTCTCGCCTGACCTCTTTGTTGATGCCGACGTTGCGGTGCCGACATCGGCTCGACGAGCCCTGCTCGATCGCTGGGATTTCTTCGGAGTTGGCTGCGCGATCGACACGCTGCGCCGTGAGCCGACGCTGGATGCGGACGCACTGCTCCTAGTCATGCACGGCGCAAGTGGCGTTCCAGCGGCGCGCGCTGCACTCGCCGGGCAGCTACGGCGCAATGCGCAGCGGCGGGCGCAGACGCTCCTCGACGAATTGGCCCGGCTCGCCGCACGTGGTGATTGCCGCGACGACATCGAAGAGTTCCTGCGCAGCGCCGCCGGCAGTCGGATTCTCCAGGCATGCCATGGGTGAAACGCGACCGCTCCCAGCAGAAGTCGAGGCGGTCGTACAGCGCTGGGATCCGGAAGGACTCGACGGGCTGCAGCGCGCTTGGGTTCGCAACCCCGCAACACTGGCGGTCCACATTGCCGGCCCAGGCGGCGTCGGCAAGACGGAACTCGAGCACGAATTGAGATTGCTTGCACCCGAATTGGACTGGGCAACGTCGCCGGTCGAGGCCGCCGTATTCGTGTTACTTGTTGATGCCGCCGCGCCGATCGGCCGCGACACGCTGCGGGCGGCGGAGAACATCCGCGGCCCAGTGCTCTATGCAATGAACAAGATCGATGCGCATCGCGATTGGCGTGCGGTCGCCGCGCGAAACCTGGAAATCCTGCGAACGCAGGTTGACCCGGACGCACGACTGTGGCCGGTGTCCGCCCGGCTGGCCCGCACCGCGCGACAACTCGCGAACACGCACTCGGATCGGGTGCTGGCGCACAGCGGTATACGCGAACTTCTCGACGCCATCGCGCAGGAGCTGCGTGAACAGACCGGCGAGACTCGGGATAGTCGTCTGCAGGTGGCGGAAGAAGCACTCATCGCGCGGACCCGCGAGCGAATCCGGGCCGCGATGGCGGCGGCCCAGCGCGACGAGGAAACACAGGCGCTCCGCGCCGAGCGCGCCGCCGTGCTGGCCGGTCGTGACGGTGCGCGAGCGGACGCCATCGCGGGACTACGAGCGCAGCTCCAGCTAGCCCGCGGCGAGCTGACCCACGACATCGGAAATCGCGTCCGCGCGGCACACACGGCAAGCCGGGCCGAGATTGCCCGCGCGAATCGGCGGGCACTGAGGGCATATCCCCGACGGCTGCAAGAGACGATCACCGAGCTGACGACGACCGTCGAGGAGGCGGCGGTGCGCCGCTTGCAACAGGTCGCGGCACTCGATGAGATTGCCGCCGACCTCCGGTTGCCCGAGCCCGTCGAAGCGCTCGCCCTGGACGCACCGCAACCGCGGCACCGCGGAATCGAGGACCGCGTCATGGTGGCGTTCGGCGCCTCGGCCGGGGTCGGTGTCAGCCGGCTGGTGGTGTCGCCGTTGTCGATGATCCCAGCACTCGACATTGCAACCATCCCGGTCTCGCTGGCACTCGGCGGTTTCGCGGCGTGGTGGCTGGCCCGCTCACGCGCGCAGCTGGCCGACCGGGCGCACGTGCAGCAATGGGCGGCCGACACTCTCGTCACGGCGAAGGCGGACCTCGAGCATCGCGTGCAGGCGCTGGTCGTCGAGACAGAAGCGCAGTTGACCGCGCGTCTGCGGGAAATCACCGCCCGCAACTCCGAGCGCATTGACGCACGGCTCGCGGCGCTCGACGGGCGCTTGCGCGAGATCGCGGCGAAACGCGCCGGCCGGTTGGCCGTTTGCGAACGAGATCTGCAGATTCTTACGGAACCGATCGCGGCGTTGGCGCGTCAGAAGGGTTAAGCAATAGGTCGCGGAGAGGAGCCGTCAACATGGTGACGTCGAACGAGTTTGCGCTACCCGAACTCGCGGCCCTCGACGCCCATTCGTCGCTCGACGATCTCGGCGCGGTGGCACTGCACAATCCGATCCAGGACATCGACGGCGACGGCGTTCTCGACACGCTGACGATGGACTCGCACGGCGGCTTGATCGTGGCAACCGATCTCGACCACGACGAGGTCGTCGATCATGTGACGCTGTTGAGTGGCAGCGGCGAGTTCGCTGCCTGGGAGCTGCGCGGCGAGGCGGATGGCGTCGGCCACTGGGTCCAATCGGACCACGGTAGGCTGGATAAATAGCTCGGCGTGCACCTAGCGGGGTGAGTGCACTCGCCCCGAACGCCAAGGTCCCGTAGCACAGAGTTAACCTCTAGGTCTAAGGAACCCCGGTGTCCGCATCCGCTGCATCGGTTTCGCCTGCGGCAGGTGTGGGTAAACCCCCGGCCAAACCAGGGGGAAATCGAATCGTAGGTGCAGGCCACGCTATGTAACGATTCGGCCCCAGCCAGGAGAGTTTGATGACCTCAGCGACCATTTCAGGTCAAAGCGGAAACAGTGAATCCCGTGGGGCGGGGGCGTCCGACACGCCACCGACGCAGCACGCCGAGTTGTTGGCTTGGGTGCGCGAAGTGGCCGAACTCACCGAGCCGGACCAGGTGGTCTGGGCCGACGGATCGGACGCCGAGTGGGACCGACTGACCGCAGAACTGGTCGAGGCGGGCACCTTCCGCAAACTTGACGAGCGCAAGAAGCCGAACTCGTTCCTGGCGCTGTCGGACCCCTCGGACGTCGCACGCGTCGAGTCGCGCACGTTCATCTGTTCTCGGCAGGAATCCGACGCCGGTCCGACCAACAACTGGATGGATCCGACCGAGATGCGCCAGACCCTGACGGAGCTATTCCGTGGGTCGATGCGCGGCCGCACGATGTATGTGGTGCCGTTCTGCATGGGACCACTCGGTGCCGAGGACCCGAAGCTGGGCGTCGAGATCACCGACTCGCCCTATGTGGTCGTCTCCATGCGCGTGATGACCCGTATGGGCAAGGCTGCCCTGGACAAGTTGGGCACCGACCGGCCTTTCGTGAAGGCGCTGCACTCCGTGGGGGCGCCGCTGGAACCGGGCCAGCAAGATGTGCCGTGGCCGTGCAACGACACGAAGTACATCACCCACTTCCCGGAAGACCGCGAGATCTGGTCCTTCGGTTCCGGCTACGGCGGCAACGCGCTGCTGGGCAAAAAGTGCTACGCACTGCGCATCGCCTCGGCCATGGCCCACGACGAGGGCTGGCTCGCCGAGCACATGCTGATCCTCAAGCTGATCTCGCCGGAGAACAAGAACTACTACATTGCCGCGGCCTTCCCGAGCGCCTGCGGCAAGACCAACCTGGCCATGCTCCAGCCGACCGTCCCGGGATGGCGGGCCGAGACGCTCGGTGATGACATCGCCTGGATGCGCTTCGGCAAGGACGGCCGCCTCTACGCGGTGAACCCGGAGTACGGGTTCTTCGGTGTCGCCCCCGGCACCAACTGGTCATCGAACCCCAACGCGATGAAGACGATCGCAGCGGGCAACACTGTCTTCACCAACGTCGCGCTCACCGACGACAACGACGTGTGGTGGGAGGGCCTCGAGGGCGAGCCCGATCACCTGATCGATTGGAAGGGCAACGACTGGGTCCTGCGCGAGACGGACACCAAAGCAGCGCACCCGAATTCGCGTTACTGCACGCCGATGTCGCAGTGCCCGATCCTCGCTCCCGAGTGGGACGACCCGCAGGGCGTGCCCATCTCGGCGATCCTCTTCGGCGGTCGCCGCAAGACCACGGTCCCGCTGGTCACCGAGTCGCTGAACTGGCAGCACGGCGTTTTCATGGGCGCGACGATGAGCTCTGAGCAGACCGCCGCCGCCGAGGGCAAGGTCGGCACGGTGCGCCGCGACCCAATGGCCATGCTGCCATTCATGGGCTATCACGTCGGCGACTACATCAACCACTGGATCAACCTCGGCAAGAATGCGGATGCGGAGAAGTTGCCGAAGATCTTCTACGTCAACTGGTTCCGCCGTGGCAGCGACGGCCGATTCCTGTGGCCGGGCTTCGGCGAGAACTCGCGGGTTCTGGAATGGATCGTCAACCGCATCGAGGGCAAGGCCGACGCCGAGGTCACCGCCATCGGCAATGTGCCCACCGCGGAGCACCTCGACCTCGACGGTCTGAACGTGGATCGCGATGACGTCGACGCGTCGCTGAAGGTCGACGTCGAAGAATGGAAGAAAGAAATCCCGCTCATCGAAGAGTGGTTCGAGTTCATCGGGGACAAATTGCCGACCGGCATCCGCGATGAGTTCGAGGCGCTCAAGCAGCGGCTCAACGGCTGATGCCGTTCGGTCTCATCCTGGCCGGCGGCGGTCTGACCGGCTTGGCCTGGGAGTGCGGCGTCGTCATCGGTCTGCACGAGGCAGGCGTAAACCTGCGGGACTCCGACATAGTCCTCGGCACGTCGGCGGGCTCGATCGTCGGCAGCCTGCTGCTGTCCGGTCCCGATCCTTCGTCGCTGAAGGGCTACATCGCAGGCGAGCAGTCGCCGCTGCGGATGTCGGGTCAGCCCATGACCAAGGGCAGCGCGATGGCCAACCTCCAGGTGCTCACCCGCTGGAGCCCGATCCAGTTCATGGATCCCACGGCGGCCGCGGCCATCGCGGAGATTGCCGCCCGCTCGTTGACCATGACCGAAGAAGCGTGGCTGGGCATGTTTGCCGACATCATCGGTCCGCTCGACTGGTCGCCGAAACTGCGCATCGTCTCGATCGACGCCGGGACCGGCGAACGGAGACTGTGGTCCGTCGACGACGCCGTGGATTTACTGCCCGTCGTCGCGTCCTCGTGCGCGGTGCCCGGCATCTTCCCGGCGGTGACCATCGGCGCAAGCAGCTACGTCGACGGCGGCCTGTGGTCGCCGACGAGCGCAGACCTGCTGCCCGAAGACATTGATTCGGTGCTGGTCATCAGTCCGCTCGGGGGCGACGACTGGGCCGGCCGATTCTCCGATCGGGCCACCGCCCGCGAACTCGACGATCTGGAGGACCGCGGGGTGCGCACCGAACTCCTGCGACCCGAACGGCCCATCCCGCCGCTTTCGGCGTTCGACGAATCCCAGCGCGTGGCGTTCTTCGAAAAGGGCTTGGTGGATGGCCGAGCGGCGGCAGCGAAGGTCGGTGCCCTCGCCCGCAGCTAGCGTCTCGTCATCGGAGGTTGGCGGATACTAGCGTCCCACGGTCGGGATTCCCTCGCTGGCGGCAAAGTTGGCCTCGTTCTCCTCGACCAGGCCGAGCATGGTGAGCGGCCGCGGCGCGGCCAGGTTGGTCAGATAGGTCATCGCGATAGCCCATCGATTGGTGGCTCGCGGCACCGCATAAACGTGGTACAGCCGCGTCACCGCCTTCGCCGTGCGACCGGACAGGTGGACGCCGAGCGGGTTGGCCACCGCGAATCGCGGGCCCAGGTCGACGACCAGGCCGAGGTCGCGATGCTTGTAGTTCTTGGCCCGCCCGATGCCGAGGCTCGCGGCGACGTTGCGGGCCAACGTCTTGCCCTGCCGGGTGGCGTGCTGGGCGGTCGGCGGGGTGATAGAGCCGGGCTTGGTGACGTCCGGAACAGCAGCCGCGTCGCCACCTGCAAAGACGCCCAACTGGCCGGGCACGCTGAGGTCCGCGTTGACTCGCAGGCGGCCCTTTTCCATGGGCAGGCCCAACTTTTCCAGCATCGGTGCGCCGGTTACCCCGGTGACCCATGCCACGGTGTGCGTGGGCACAACGGTTCCATCGGTCAAAACGACGTGATCGTCGGAGAGCTCCTCGAGCGACGTTTCCAGGCGCACGTCGACGCCCCGGCCGCGCAGTACGTCGAGCACCTTGTCGCTCAGCTTTTCGCCGACCTCCGGCATGACGCGTTTGGAGGTGTCGAGTAGCACGAACCGGATCTCGTCGGGCGAAAACCCGCGCCGATGGGCATAGGTATCGGCCATCGCACGCAATTGGGCCACCAGTTCGGTCCCCGCATAGGAAGCACCCACGACCACCACTGTGCGGCGAGCGGCGCGAGCCTCGGCGTCCGATTCGATATCGGCAAGTTCGAGCTGTCGCAGGAACTTCTCCCGCAGGTACAGGCCCTCGGCGACGGTCTTCAAGCCGCGGGCGTGCTGGGCCAGCCCGGGGATGTCGAAGAGGCGGGTAACCGATCCCGGTGTCAGCACCAGTCGATCCCACGCCAGCTCTTGCGGATCACAGCCGACCATGTCGACGTGCACGGTGTGTGCGTCGAAGTCGACGTCCGTGGCAGCGCCGATGCACAATTCCACCTCAGGCATCGCGTTGATCAGCGGGATCGCCACGAATCGCGGGTCCATCAGCCCGCCGGCGACGTCCGGTAGCAGCGGCGTATACAACATGTAGTCGTGCGGCGTGACGAGGGTGATTTTCACGTCCGCCCCCGACTTCCGGACGATCCGGCTCAGCCGCCGGGCGCATTCGAACCCGGCGAATCCGCTGCCGACGATGACCACGCGTTGGTGGGTCATTCGATCACCTCCGCTGGGTCGCTTTCCCGGGTTGGTCAGCCGGGAAACGTCGACCGCACCACATCGGCGACCGCCTGCGGGCAGTCGACCGGGAGGTGATGCCCGCCGGGAAGCCAGGTGACCTGCACACGGTCGAAGTCATCGAGCGCCGCGCGGCGCAATTTCGCGTACCGCCGCGGCCGTGGCACGTCCACCTCGGTGCCCAGCACCAGCCTGATCGGTGCATCGACATGCTGGTAGGCGACGGCCGGATCGAGCTGCCACGTGCAGCGCTGCGCGGCGAGCAATTCGTCCGTCAGCGGGTGGGAGTGCAGCAATCCGTCCGATCCGCGCAGGCAGGCCCGTTCCAGAACCGCTCGACCCACCGAGCCGGGTTCGCTCAACTTATCCACGCGTTTCCGCCACGCCGCGTCGTCACCGTGGAATTCATTCGTGGAAAGTTCATCGAGGCCGTAGCCGGGCGGCAGGTCGAGCGCTTCATACAGCTTCCGCATCGCCACCACGGGGCCTTCGACGACCACCAAGGCAGTGATATCGGCGCCCGACGCGGCGGCTAGCGCGGCCCATCCGCCGAGCGAATGACCGACCAGAATTGGCGAGTCCATTCGCAGCGCGGTGCACACCCGGTGCACATCGTCGGCCAGATCGGCCAATGTGAACGACGCGTCGACACAGGACTGACCGTGTCCGCGAAGATCCACTGCGACGACCCGGGCGGCACCGTCGATCGCCTCGATGACGTGACGCCAAATCTCCAGATTGTGGCCGGCGCCGTGCAGCAGCAACACCTGTGGACCGGCACCGCCGTAGTCGCGGACAGCCAGCGAGCCGGTCGGGGTCTCGACCAGAACGTCGCGCACCACCTGACGGTACCGAGGTGAAACGCCGCGTGCCCGGCTCCCTCTTGGGAAGCCGGGCACGTAAAGCGGGGTGATCAGTGCTTGGTCGCGTTGGCCACCATGCCCGATACATCGACGGGGACGCCGTGGTCGGTGGCGACCTTGTCGAGCTGGTTGCTCACGTTCATGACGGCGAGCAGGTTGGGGTCGACCGGCGCCGGCGCGGGGGCCGGGGCAAACTGCGGGTCGGCGTCGCTGCTCAGCCCGTGGCCACACACCGGCCAGGCACCCTTGCCCTGGCTGTGCAGGACGCGCTCGCCGACGCGGATCTGCTCTTCCTTCGACGCCTGGCTCGCGAGGCCGGTGCCACCGTTGGCCGCCCAGGTGCTCTGCGAGAACTGCAGGCCGCCGTAGTAGCCGTTGCCGGTGTTGATGGACCAGTTACCACCCGACTCACATTGCGCGACCTGGTCCCACTGCTGGACGGTGGCGGCCGACGCGGTACCGCTGAGGGCGCCGTAGCCGGCGGTGACCGCGGCAGCGGCAGCAGCGACAGTGGCGGTGCGCTTGATGGTGGTGACGATGGCGCTCATGGGGTCGAACCCTTTCTTTCCTCGTACGACCAGCGCCGTGCCGCCGCGATGTGCGCGACGATATGCAAATCAAAGGTTCTTGTTGGATTTACACGAGAATCAATTTGTTGATATTCACTCGTGTTCGATTTGCATTACGCTGGCCGTCTCTGTTCGGCCTTCGAACTGCATCAATTCTAAAATTTCTGGAGCCATATCTGGAGGTTTGCGCACTGTGGCGGCAACCACTAGCAAAACTAATTATCCTGAATGTTGGGTGTAAAATACCTGGTCAAGCCCGCTATCTGCCTGCTTGCTATTGCAAGCAAATTTGTTGCTATTCGTTGTCCGCGTCACAGACTTTTTGTGACTGCGGTCACCGAATATCAGCCGAAATAGGTTGGTGATCAGCCGACAATGCTCGGTTGCCCGGCGCGGGACAGGCTCAGCATGGCGCGCACAATCCGCGGGCTGGCTTCCAATCGCTCCTGTAACTCGTGCAGCGTCTCGGCGATGCGGGACTCGGCGAAATCGCCGACCAGATCCACGGCAGCGGCGAGGTACACCTGGCGCGGACCCAGATACTCCATCCGCAGAAATGTGACCCGTTCCACCTCGGGAAAGTCGAGAAGCGTCGCGATCGTGGCGGTCCGCAGCGTTGACGACGCCTCTTCGCCGATGAGAAAGCGCCGATTGCGGTCGATCAGGATGATCGCCACCACAGCGAGCAAAACTCCGACCGCGATGGAACCGAGAGCGTCGGGTACCGGGGAATCCAGCAACTGATGCAGCAAGATCCCCAGAAAGGCCAGAACGAGGCCGATCAGCGCGGCAGCGTCCTCGGCGAACACCGCACGCGTCGTGGGATCCGACGTCCGCAGCGCGTGCTCGAGCAGCGTCCGGTCGACCTCGTGCGCCTCCGCGTGCAGTTGGGTGGCCGCTTGCCGAAACGACACGGCCTCGAGCACGAACGAGACACCGAGAACGATGTAGGCAACGAAGAAGTCAGACGACGGCTCCGGATGCATCAATTCCTGAATGCCGTGAGTGACCGAAACCCCAGCACCGAGTGCGAACAGTCCGAGCGCGGCGAACATGGACCAGACGTATGCCTCGCGACCGAAGCCGAGGGGGTGGCGAGCGTCTGCGGGTCGCCGAGAACGCCGGTTGGCGACGACCAACAGGACCTCGTTGCCGGTGTCCGCCCAGGAATGTGCGGCTTCGGCGACCATCGACGCGGAGCCGGTGATTACCGCAGCCACCGATTTGGCGGCCGCGATGAGGAAGTTGGCGACGAACGCCAGGACAACAGTGAGCGTGCTCTCCTCGGTGCCGTCAGCCATACCTCCGTCCTATGCCATCGCATGATCGACTCGCAACCTGCCGCGGTGCAGCAGGCCAGATGACCCCGTGCTCACGTCGCGACGGGTGAAGGCGACCGTCGCCAGCGCGGCGAACACCAGCGTCAACACCGCAGCCCCGACAACACCCGTCAATTCCACCGTGGCGCCCGGCACCCTCCCGATCCAGGTGAGCGGCGATACGTCGCGCACCCATTGGGGCAACTGCAGCGCATCGCCGAGCGTCGCGACCACCGCGACGAAAATGAAGGCCATCCAACCGGCCGATACGTATCTAGCGCGGCCACAGTAGGCCACCACGCCGAGCGCCGGTACGCTCGCCGCGGCGGGGACATAGGCCAGCGTCGACCACAACAGGCGTCCGACGGCACCGGAGTCCGTCGTCGCGATCGCGTCGCTGACCCCCAGCGCCAGGCCGCCGACGAGCGCGACCACCACCAGGCCGCAGCCGATCACCAGGACCTGCGCACGTAGCCAACGAGATCGCGAAACGTTGCCCGTTAGCAACGACTCGAGTCGGCCGGCCCCTTCTTCGTCGGCGACACTGCCGACCGCCTGTACCCCGAACGCCGCGCACATCAACGCCAGCAACGCGATCGTGAAGGCCAGGTATGCGTCGGCCGAACTCGCGCCGGTGCCGAATACCTGTTGCAGGGTGTCGTTGTCGGACATCATCGACTGCACACCCTGGGTGAGGGCGCCGAACGAAACCGCTACCAGGGCGGTGACGACGCACCACGCGATGATCGGACCGCGGTGCTGGCGTACGGCCAAGCCGACGGGATTCAGGATTGCTTGCGACGCGTGGGCACGGCCGCGACGGCTGGCAAACAGTCCCTGGCCCACATCGCGCCTGGCAACGAGCCGCACCATCGCGGCGATGAACAGGGCGCCGGTCAGGACCGCGAGCAATAGCGGCCACCAGCGCGGGCCGTCATATGGCGTGGTCTGTTCCGCCCAACCAATCGGGGAAAACCAGACGGTGCCATCGTGACGAACAGCACCGATGCCACGCAGCAGGAACGCGCCCACCAGTGCGCCCAACCCAATTCCGGTCACCATCCTCGGAGCCGCCACGCACTGTGCACCCATTGCGGTGAGCGCCGCGAACCACCAGCCAAGCACCGCAAGCGATATCGGATACAGAGCGGCCGCCGGCCAACCGACGTGCAAAGCAGAGAGGGTGAGCACCATCGTCCCAGCAATGACGGAGAAGGCGGCGGTGACGAGGGTCAGCGCCGCCGCGGCGGGGGCCGATCGGCCAATGTCTCCGGCACGAAGCAAGTCGAGCCGACCGGCCCGTTCCTCGCCCCGAGTCATTCGGACCATCAAATGAATTCCCATGAGCGGAAAGGCAATTGCACTCATGAATCCGAATTCGTAGGCGATCACACCGCCGATAGTGGTTAGCCCGTGTGGGCGGCCATTGATCGCGTACAGCGCGCTACCAGCGGCAGTGGCCTTGGCGTATGTCGCGAGTTTGTCGGGTGTGTCGTAGAGACCGTGCAGTGACCACGCGCTAGCGACGAAGGCGGCGGACAGTCCGATGATCCAGGCCAACAGCACGCGACGGTTGGTCCGCCAAGACACCGAAAACATGGTGGCGAATCCGTTCATGCGCTCGCCCCCGCGCGCTCGTAATTGTGCAGAAAGACCTCGTCAAGACTGGGCGGCTGCGCCGTCACAGATACCAGTCCGGCCGCTTGCAGCGCCGCGAAGGCATCCGGCACAGCGGCCGAATCAACGTGGAAAGCAACCGAATGCGCGCCGTTGTGCGGCTGAACGTGGACGGCGTCGACACCGTGCATGGCGGCCAAACCGATCGGTTCCCGATCAGTCACCGCGTGAACCCGCGTCGCGGAATGCCGCCGCAATTCGGCCAGTGTTCCCGTGGATACCGTGCGGCCGCTCCGGATAATGCTGACCCGGTCAGCCAGCGCCTCCACCTCGGCGAGGATGTGGCTGGACAGCAAGACGGTGACGCCTTCGTCGGCGCGTTCACGAACAACGTCCTGAAATACCTGCTCCATCAGTGGGTCGAGGCCTGATGTTGGTTCATCGAGAACGAGCAATTCGCTGTCGGTCGCGAAAGCCGCTACTAAAGCGACCTTTTGCCGGTTGCCCTTCGAATAGTCCTGGCTGAGCTTCGTCGGATCCAGATCGAACCTTTCGAGCAGCGTCTTACGACGGCGGGGATTCGCCCCACCGTGCACAGCCGCAAGAACATCGAGGCACTCGCCACCGGTCAATCGAGGCCACAGCGAGACATCGCCTGGCACATAGCCGATTCGCGTGCGAAGGCCGCTGGGAGCTGTCCACGGGTCGGCTCCGAAGACTCTGGCCGTGCCGGCGGTCGCACGCACCAACCCCAACAGGATGCGGATCGTTGTCGACTTGCCCGCGCCGTTCGGCCCCAGAAAGCCATGCACCTCTCCGGCGGAAACCGATAAATCAAGCCCGTCGAGCGCGACAAAATCGCCGAAGCGTTTCTGCAGCGCCTTGGTTTCAATGACAAGGTCCGTTAGGCGCTGCATGTCATCACCTCTTCCGTCGGCCGACGTGTACCAGCAGTACACACCTATAGTACGCACGAATAGTCAACAATTGCTAGGATGGCAATTGTGCCGCTACCGAGATTCACCCGCCTACCCGACGCTGAGCGGCGGCGAATCCTCGATGTGGCTACCCGCTTCTTCGCCGAAGAGGGCGTCGACCACGCCTCTTACAACCAGATCATCGCTGCGGCCGGCATCTCGAAGACGTCCGCGTACAACTACTTCGACGGTCGGGAGGATTTGCTCAACACGGTGCTCGACGACGTCGGGTCTCGGCTCGGTAGCGTTCTCGGCACCTGGCAGCCCGTCGAGACCGCCGCCGAGTACTGGTCTGCGCTAGCCGCCGTTGGCGATCAGCTGCGCCGGCACGTGGCGGAAAACCCGAACGATCTAGCGCTGATCAACCCTGCCTTTCTGTTGCGCGAACAGGGCGCATTTCTGGTCTGGATTAACGACTTTGTGGATAACGGCGTGAAGATCGGGCTCATCACCGTGCGCTGCGATCGTGAACTGCTCGTGTCGGCAACGGCGGCGGTGCTGCGCGCCGGCGACGCCCGGGGCGCAGCACAACTGCGAGCCGGGGTGGAACCGGATGAAGAACAGCTGTGGGTACTCATCCGGAACATGTGGGGGACCCCGCGCGATCAACCGTCACGCTGATCCGCGTATTCGGCAAAGAGCTCTAGGCCCTTTCCCCACCCGCTTGCATCACCGACGGCCGCGGCCATGGCGCCGCCACCGTCGCGGAGGCGCCAAAACTCGTTGTGCACCAGCGTAACTCTGGTTCGACCGTCTTCCGCAGTGAATGTCACCGAGACCCGCGATGCCTTCTCTACGTCGCTCTCGAGTTGCCAGTCAGCGGTGATCATCCACGCAAATGCAAAGCCCGACGGCGGATTCCAGTCGGTGACCTGCCCCCATGCGCTTTCAGTGCCGTCCGCGCAGGTGTCGAAGATCCGGCCGCCGACCCGTGGTTCCACAGTCATTGCGGTGACTGGCGATTGGGCGAGGTGATGATCCGCGGGCCACCACTGCGCCATGTGATTGGTGAACAGATCGAATGCTCGCTCGGGTGAACCGGATACGGTGACCCCGCGTCGAACATCCGTTGCAGTCGTTGTCATTTCACACCTTCCTCGGGATAACTATCGGCAAACGAAACGAAGGAATCCAACGCATCGCGCCACATGATGTCGAGCCACTGCCGCAACACCTCGAAGCCGCCTTTGTTGACCGAGTAGACCCGTCGGGTTCCCAGGGAACTTGCTGACACGATCCCTGCGTCGCCGAGAATCTTCAGGTGCTGCGACACCGCCGGCCGACTGATGGGCAGTTGGTCGGCCAGTTCCTGAACCGACGACGGTCGTCGCCGGACCAGTTCCAGAATCTCCCGCCTAGTGGTGTGTCCGAGAGCATCGAACACAGCCTCGTAAGTTGCCACTTACCGTTAGTATCAACTTACGGAAGGCATGTCAAGAGTTTCGGCGGTTGAATTCCAGCCGTACGGCCGCTTCAAAACCGACGCCAACTTTCAAGGCAACTCTCTTATGGCACTCGAACGTTTGTTCGGGTATGATCTTGGTATGTGGGGTAGGGGGAGTTCTTCGACGGCGGCCACCGAGGCGGATCGGGTGGTGTTGGCCGAGTTGGCCGCCGACGCGGTCATCGAGAATCGGGCCGCCTACCGGAAGGTGAGCGCCTGTGCGGGGTTGTGGGAGGCCTGGATCGAACGCGACGTGCAACTGGGCAACGGCGATTTCCACGATTGCGGCAACAACGCGCTGGCCGAGATCGGGCTGCGGTTGGGCTGTTCACGCACCATCGCCGAGAACACCGCCGCGCTCGGGAT
>NZ_VLIY01000049.1 GCF_007489285.1 Skermania sp. ID1734 | reverse complement strand
CTCAGCCGAGCGGGCGTTCCACTCGGCGCCGCACACAGCGTCGGCATCGGCGGAGAGCAGTGCGTTGATCATGGTCTGCAGCAGCTCGCGCATCAGATCCGGCGACGCGTCAGATAGGGCTTGGCCAAGCAGGCCTGCAGGGTCGACAATATGGGGTGCGGTCATCGCGATGACTCCTCGAGGATTCTTTAGACGGTTGACTCGAAAGATCACGCGGTGGCCGCTCTACATCCGTCAACGACACGGATGTCGGAGACGATCTCGGCCACCGAGTTACACCACTCTATGGGGCACTACTCATTGCCTCGGCGATTTCTTCGCGGGCATTCCAGTCACTGAGCTCAACGGATGTCACGGTGAGAGTATGGACTACTGGTTTTTGGGCGCATGACGACGAGGCTCCAGACCGGCGGGAGGGGAGAGGTGGATGCGCAACGCCTGGGGCTGTACGACGTTGACAAGTCCGAGGTCCAAGAGGCCCTGAAGTCAGCGCGGGGCAATACGTCCAAGTGATCGAATCTGCTCACTCGATCGAGACCATGCCGTTCTGACCGCACCAGGCTTGACGAAGGTCGAAAGTGTACGAATGAGCGAAACAAAGCGTACAGTTCGAAATTGCTTCCGTTCCTGCAGGTGAGTGCACTGCGTTCGAACCGTTCGTTTTGTTGCTAGTAGGCGTACACAATCCGAGAGGGCACTAGATGGCTGGCGGACGGCCCGCGCGCTCAGAGATCTATCGTCGCCTCGACACACAGATCGAGGAGCTGTGGAACCGTCTTGGCGGTCTGCCCAGCCCTATTGAAGCTGCCGATATCTGGAAGGACATCTGGACAGTCGAGGCCCACCACTCCACGGCAATCGAGGGCAACACACTCGCCACTAGCGAGGTAGAGCAGCTCTTGAACGAGGGCCGAGCGGTCGGATCAAAGAAGCTCCGCGAGTACATAGTAGTGCCCCATAGAGTGGTGTAACTCGGTGGCCGAGATCGTCTCCGACATCCGTGTCGTTGACGGATGTAGAGCGGCCACCGCGTGATCTTTCGAGTCAACCGTCTAAAGAATCCTCGAGGAGTCATCGCGATGACCGCACCCCATATTGTCGACCCTGCAGGCCTGCTTGGCCAAGCCCTATCTGACGCGTCGCCGGATCTGATGCGCGAGCTGCTGCAGACCATGATCAACGCACTGCTCTCCGCCGATGCCGACGCTGTGTGCGGCGCCGAGTGGAACGCCCGCTCGGCTG
>NZ_VLIY01000048.1 GCF_007489285.1 Skermania sp. ID1734 | reverse complement strand
TGAACCGTCACGGGTTTTCTGCCGCTCCTGTTTGAGTGCAGGAGGATGCAGTTATGGGCAAAATAATCGACCCCGCCGTGAAGGAACGCGCCTTGCGGTTGATCGCTGATCATCGTCAGGACTACCCGAACGACACCGCTATGTGTCAAGCCATCGGCAACAAGCTCGGCCTGGGCAAGGAAACCATCCGGCGATGGCTGGTCCAGGCCGACGTCAACGCCGGATCCCGCCCCGGAGTGAGCACCGACGCGCAGGCCGAGATCAAGGCGTTGAAGGCGGAGGTCCGTAAACTCCGCGAGGACAACGAGATCCTCAAAGCAGCAACGGTTTTCTTCGCCGGGGAACTCGACCCCCGAAACCGCTGATCATGGCGTTCATCGACGACATGAGAGCCCACGGTCATGCGGTCGAGTCGATCTGCGCAGTGCTCAGCGAGCACGGCTGCCAGGTCGCCGCACGAACCTATCGAGCCTGGAAACAACCAGGACAAACCGTCGCCGCACGCACGATCGCCGACGCTGAAATGTGCAATGTTCTGCGTTCGGTTCAAGGAACCCCGGAGGGCCTCTACGGGCGCCGCAAGATGACTCACTGGCTCCGCCGGCAAGGACATGACGTGGCATTTTGCACGGTCGATCGACTCATGGGCGATCTCAACATGAACGGGGTTCGCCGCGGCAAAGGCATCCGAACCACCGTGGCGAACACCCGCGACACCCGCGCCGAGGACCTGCTGAACCGGGACTTCACCGCACCGGCCCCCAACACACGATGGGTCGCCGACTTCACCTACACCCGCACCTGGACGGGTTTCACCTACGTCGCCTTCGTCGTCGACGTGTTCTCCCACAAGATCGTGGGTTGGCACGCCTCAACCACGAAACAAACCGAGCTGGTGCTCACCCCGGTTCGGATCGCATTGTGGGAACGCCAACGCAACGGCAAACCTATTCCCGCTGGTCAGCTGATTCACCACAGCGATGCCGGCAGCCAATACACCTCGATCAGGTTCACCGAGCATCTCGCCCTCGAGGGCATCACGCCCTCGATCGGTTCGGTCGGCGACGCCTACGACAACGGGTTGATGGAATCGATCATCGGCCTCTACAAGACCGAATGCATCCAGACCACGGTGTTCCACGCCGGGCCCTACAAGACGCTCAACGACATCGAATACGCCACATCTGGTTGGGTTGATTGGTACAACCACAGACGTCTGCATAGTTCACTCGGAATGCTCACCCCAACCGAGTACGAACAGGCTTTCAACACCGCTCGCGACCGGCAGTCGCAACCCGTCTAGGAGCGGCACGAAAGTCGTGACGCTTCA
>NZ_VLIY01000047.1 GCF_007489285.1 Skermania sp. ID1734 | reverse complement strand
GGGTCCGTACAGTGAACGGTGTAACTCCAGAGAAATAAGGAGGCTACCGTGACTGCTGTGACTGAGGATTCTTTGGTCGAATCACCTTCGTCCGTGTTGTCGCCGTTGAGCAACGACGAACTGATCGCCCAGCTTGTGGCGCGTGCTCGGGCCGACGGGTTGAAGTTGACCGGCCAGGACGGGCTGCTGGGGCAGTTGACCAAGCGGGTGGTCGAGTCGGCGCTGGAGGGCGAGCTGGACGATCACCTCGGTTACGACCGCCACGAGCGCGGCGGCAGCGCGGACGGGAACACCCGGAATGGCAAGCGTGCCAAGACGATTCTCACCGAGACCGGTCGGGTGGAGATCGACGTGCCGCGCGACCGCAACGGTTCGTTTGCTCCCCGGTTGGTGGCTAAGCGGCAGCGCCGGTTGACCGGGTTGGACGACATGATCATCTCGTTGTCGGCCAAAGGGCTCACTCATGGCGAGATCAGTGCGCACCTGGCCGAGATCTACGGCGCCGAGGTGCCCAAGTCGACGATTTCCACGATCACCGATCGGGTGCTCGACGGCATGGCGGATTGGCAGAACCGGCCGCTCGATTCGGTGTATCCGGTGATTTTCGTCGACGCCATCAATGTGAAAATCCGCGACGGGCAGGTGGCGAATCGCCCTATTTATATGGCTCTGGCGGTAACCTGCGAGGGCACCCGTGACATTCTCGGATTGTGGGCCGGCGACCACGGTGACGGCGAGGGCGCGAAATTTTGGATGCGCATTTTCGCGGAATTGCGCAATCGCGGAGTCGGCGACGTGCTCATGGTCGTCTGCGACGGACTCAAGGGCCTGCCGGACGCGATCGGTCAGGTGTTTCCGCAGGCCGTAGTGCAAACATGTATCGTCCATCTACTCAGAAACTCGTTCCGGTACGCCTCGAAGAAAGACTGGCCGGCGCTGGCCAAGGATCTCAAACCGGTCTATACCGCACCCAGCGAGTCCGCGGCGCTGGACCGATTCGCCGAATTCAGTGACAAATGGGAGTCGCGATATCCGGCTATTGTGCGATTGTGGACCAACGCCTGGGCGGAATTCACACCGTTCTTGGCCTACGACACCGAAATAAGATCCGTCGTCTGCACGACAAATGCGATCGAAAGCATAAACGCACGAATTCGAAGAGCGGTGCGTGCCCGTGGCCATTTCCCCAACGAGCAGGCCGCGCTCAAATGCATCTACCTGGCCGTAATGAGCCTCGATCCCGCCGGCACCGGCCGCAAGCGCTGGACCAACCGCTGGTTGAAGGCTCTCAACGCCTTCGACGTCACCTTCGACGGCCGCGTATCCGCTGGACGAAAATAACAGAGAGACAACGATTTACACCAATTGCTGGACAGTCCC
>NZ_VLIY01000046.1 GCF_007489285.1 Skermania sp. ID1734 | reverse complement strand
GGTCAAGCCCCTAGAAGTGGTGTAACTGAATTGTGATCCTTCGTTGGTGATCAGGCGGGTAGTTGCATCAGTGCATCAGTGGTCACCTCCGTCTGCGAGCTGGTGTCGGTGTCGGTGGTCAGGGTGAGTCGGCAGCGGCCCAGGACTTCGAGTCCGAGGTATCGGCGTCCTTCGGCCCATTCGTCGGTCTGCTCGGCAAGGACGGCGCCGATGAGGCGGACGATGGCATCTCGGTTGGGGAAGATGCCCACGACGTCGGTGCGGCGGCGGATCTCTCGGTTGAGCCGCTCGGTGGGGTTGTTGGACCAGATCTGTCGCCACACGTCGTCGGGGAACACGGTGAAGGCGAGCAGGTCCTCGCGGGCGTCGCCGAGGTGCTCAGCCACGTCGGGCAGTCTGCCTTCGGTGTACTCGAGGAGCCGGTCGAACTGCTCGTGCACCGCGGTGTCGTTGGGCTGGTCGTACACGCTGTGCAGCATCGCCTTCACGGCCGGCCACATGGACTTGGGGCACACCGCCATGAGGTTCGCCGAGTAGTGGGTGCGGCAGCGTTGCCACGCGGCTCCCGGCAGGTTCGCCGCAATCGCCCCGACCAGCCCGGCGTGGGCATCGGAGGTCACCAGCCGCACCCCGCCCAGGCCGCGGGCAACCAGGTCGGCGAAGAAGGTGTTCCACGAGGCCGTGGTCTCACTGGTGGCGACCTGTATGCCCAGTACCTCGCGGTGGCCGTCGCCGTTGACGCCGGTGGCCAGCAGCACGGAAGCCTTGACGACCTGCTTGTTCTCGCGGACCTTGATCGTCAACGCGTCGGCGGTGACGAAGGTGAACGGCCCGGCCTCGTCCAGGCGGCGGTGCCGGAACGCCGCGACCTGCTCGTCCAGGTCCTGGGCCATGCGTGAGACCTGCGACTTGGACAGCGAGTCGATACCCAGGGTCTTGACCAGCTTGTCCATCCGGCGGGTAGACACCCCGGCCAGATAGCAGTCGGCTACGACGGTGATCAGCGCGGACTCGGCCCGCTTGCGGCGCTCGAGCAGCCACTCGGGGAAGTAGCTGCCCGAGCGCAACTTCGGGACGGCGACGTCGACGGTGCCGACCCGCGTATCCAGGGGCCGGTGGCGGTAGCCATTGCGGTGGTTGGTGCGCTCAGCCGAGCGGGCGTTCCACTCGGCGCCGCACACAGCGTCGGCATCGGCGGAGAGCAGTGCGTTGATCATGGTCTGCAGCAGCTCGCGCATCAGATCCGGCGACGCGTCAGATAGGGCTTGGCCAAGCAGGCCTGCAGGGTCGACAATATGGGGTGCGGTCATCGCGATGACTCCTCGAGGATTCTTTAGACGGTTGACTCGAAAGATCACGCGGTGGCCGCTCTACATCCGTCAACGACACGGATGTCGGAGACGATCTCGGCCACCGAGTTACACCACTCTATGGGGCACTACT
>NZ_VLIY01000045.1 GCF_007489285.1 Skermania sp. ID1734 | reverse complement strand
GGGGCTGGCGGGTTATGCAGTCGCTGGGGTCAGTGCGCCGGTGGTGATGGCTTTGAACAGGTTGTGCACGAGCGCGTGGAAGCTGAATTCGGCTGTGGCTCTGGTTGTTCGGCGGGATGTGAAGCGTTTGAATCCGAGGTTGTGTTTGGCGTGGCCGAACGGGGTTTCGGCGATGTGGCTGCGCTGGTTGTAGAGGGCTTTGCCTTCGGGTGTGCGCAGCCGGTGGGCCATCGTCTCGATCGGGCTGGCGCCGGCGGGTGGGGGTCCTTGGGTGGGCTGGTTGCGGGCGGCCGCGGCGAGGTCGCGGTTCTTGGCGACCGCGATCAGCCGGTCCGGGCCGGGTGCGGTCAGGTTCGCTTCGGTGAGGTAGCCGGCGTCGGCGAGCAGTATCCCGATCCCGGTGAAGTCGGTGGGTGCGGGTCGGTGGGTGTCGATGAGTGCGGCGGCGGTGACGGCCTTGTTCATGGCAGTGGTGAACGCGGTGGCGTCGTTGGGATTGTTGCCGACACTGGTGGCGATGATCAGACCGTCGCTGCTGGTGACGGCCTGGCAGTTGTAGCCCTGGATCCAGCCGCCCCCGCGCAACTGCATCAACCGTGAGTCCGGGTCGGTGATATTGCGTTTAGGTTGTTGCCAGCTGGGTTTGGGCTTCTTCGACGTCGACGGGGAGGCTTGGGCGGCCGCGGGAGCCGGCTGCGCCGCTGCTGCCTGCTCGGCGACAGCGCGTTCGAGCGCCTCGCGGACTCTTCTGACCTTGTAAGCCTGCTCCACCGGCAGCGGTCGCTGCCCACGCCGATGGGTGCGGTACCGGTCGAGTTTGGCCTGCTGCACCGCCCGGGCGTGTTCGAGGTTGCGGGTGAGCGCTTGGATACGGATCTCCTTGGGCGGCTGTCCCTTCGGCGGTTTGCCGTCGGCGCCGCGGCGTGCCTCGAACGCCTCCAACTGCGCGTGGCGACGCTGCTCGGCGGCACGCTGGCGGTCGCGTCGGCGCGCTTGGGCAGCCTCGCGTTTGGCGGTGCGCGCGCTGGTGTCGGCGCTCAACTGCGCCAGCGCCTCGGCGATCCGCGCCGCGCGCGAAGCGGGATCGGCCAACTCGCCCGGCACCGCGTCGCCGCGACCGTGCGGTCCGTACAACACGTCCTCGGCGGCGTCGGTGGCCGCGTGCTCGGACGCCGCCGCGCGGGCGGCGGCGCGGGCCGCATTCACTGCAGCCTGCTCGGCGGCGGCTTTGCGCAGCCCATCCTCGGTGCGGTTGGCCGACAGTGACGCGTTGGAGGCGATCTTGACCGAATCCAGCGCGACCACGCCGAGCTGGCCCATACCCAACCGGGCGCACAACACCAGCACCTGAGTGAACAGGTCCTCGACCACGTCGGCGGCCTCCGCGCGAAACCGTGAGATCGTCACATGATCAGGGGTGTGACCGGCGCAGATCACCCGAAACGCCACATCCCGGGCACATAGTCTCTCGATGACCCGCGAGGAACGCTGCCCTTGCGCCCACGCCCAGATCAGCAGTGTCAACATCATGTCCGGGTCATAGCCCGCCCGCCCGGCACCACCGGTACGGCGCTTGGCATGCAACCGTCTGGTGTCCAAGCCCTCGACCACCCCGATGACCAGCCACACCGGATCCGACACCGGCAACCAATCGCGCATGTCCTGCGGCAGCAGAAACTGCTGATCCCGATCAACCCGGCGATATCCCTTGGCCATCAACACATTCTCCAGGAAACCCCAGGTCAAACCCGCCCCGACAGGCCGCAAAGCAGAAGTTCGATTTTGCAACAGCCCG
>NZ_VLIY01000044.1 GCF_007489285.1 Skermania sp. ID1734 | reverse complement strand
CCCACCGAGCGGCTCAACCGAGAGATCCGCCGCCGCACCGACGTCGTGGGCATCTTCCCCAACCGAGATGCCATCGTCCGCCTCATCGGCGCCGTCCTTGCCGAGCAGACCGACGAATGGGCCGAAGGACGCCGATACCTCGGACTCGAAGTCCTGGGCCGCTGCCGACTCACCCTGACCACCGACACCGACACCAGCTCGCAGACGGAGGTGACCACTGATGCACTGATGCAACTACCCGCCTGATCACCAACGAAGGATCACAATTCAGTTACACCACTTCTAGGGGCTTGACCGGAACGTCTGAAATCGGGGGTGAGAGATGCCTCGTTGCAGGCTCGCGTGCTGGCCAGTAGCGACTTGTCCAACAGTGGTCATGAGGGTATGCTAGATCCCAGAAGTCCCCCGGATTAAACGCTCCTCAGTTCAGCTGACCAGCACCGGGGGTTTTTCTCTACTCAGGCGCGCACGCTGCACAGCCGGCCACCTTCACGACACATAGGCGTCTTGCTGCCTGACCGCTTACTTCATCTGAGGGCCACCAGCCCCACCGGAGCTCCAACGAGGAAGTAATACGCTCTTGGTGTCTGCCCAAGACATCCTTCAATCCTCACGGTGGGCGTCCTGCCCGCAGCACGGCGAGAGTGGCAGCCCGTTTGAGCCGGGCCAGATGCGTGGAGTCTCGTACTGCGGGCGCGAGACTCCCACCTACCTTCACCGCCGCCAGGGTTGTTGCACAACCCATAGGTTTCGAGACGTCTCACTCGGCGGGTGCAGCCGGGGGAGCGGCGCCACCCCAGAGGCGCCTCCCGACGAGCTCACTCGATCGCTTCCTACTCGCGCACTGTGTGCGCTTTCTGGTGCCGGTAGAGCGTCGCGCGGCTCCAGCCGACGAGGCGAGCAGCTTCTTCCGCCGTCCTGCCCCGCTTGCGCGCGTCGGCGACGACTTGGAGCTTCTCTGCAACCTCGACAGGATCGGAGAGGGGCCGGCCGAACTTCGTGCCGTTCTGGCGGGCCGCGGCGATGCCAGCATTCACACGCTCGACGATGAGCTCACGCTCGTACTCGGCAAGAGTGGCGAGCATGTTCAACATGAGACGGCCCGTTGACGTCGCGGGGTCGATGCCGTCAGAGATGGAGCGCACGTTGACGCCTCGCTCCCGCAGCAGGTTGACAGTGTTGAGGACGTCAATGAGGGATCGCCCCAAACGATCAACGCGCCACACGACAACGGTGTCGCCGGACTCTGCATGCTCAAGCAGTCGCTTCATGCCCGGGCGCTCGATCGCGGTCCGGCTCCCGGAGGTCACGTCAGCGAAGACGTCGCGCTTCTGTACGCCGACGTCGACGAGCGCGTCGAGCTGGAGCTGCGCATCCTGAGACGCGGTGCTGACGCGGGTATAGCCAAGGAGTCTCACTTTTACAGTTTGCCTCAGAAACCCCGCCGCTCGAGCAGGCTGAGACGATTCATGATGAGGCAAGTTTTCGAGACAAGCCGGGCCTCCGTTTTCCGGGGGAGTGGTCGGACCACGAGCAAGCCGCCGCGGTGTCTCGGAAACCTAATGATTGTCAACGCATGTCGATGTCCGTCATGCCTTGGATCCCGGACATTCGGGGGTGTGGTGCAGGAAAGCTGGGGAGGCGAGAAGCACCCGGGAAGCGGCGGTTGACGCGTCGCACTGGATGAAATTTCCATCACAGTTTTGGCGTGGAGTGTTCATCCACGGTTTGGTCGGACGCCACCGATGCGACATCTGGTCCTCCTAATTTGGGCGACGTGACCAGAACCGATCTTTCATCCTCACGCCTTTGGCGCGGCGACGGACAACCTCTGCTCGAGCAGATCCGCCTTGCAAGTGCATCGTTCTCCGAATCGGAGAAGCGAGTTGCGCGCTCGATCCGGTCAAGCCCCTAGAAGTGGTGTAACTGAATTGTGATCCTTCGTTGGTGATCAGGCGGGTAGTTGCATCAGTGCATCAGTGGTCACCTCCGTCTGCGAGCTGGTGTCGGTGTCGGTGGTCAGGGTGAGTCGGCAGCGGCCCAGGACTTCGAGTCCGAGGTATCGGCGTCCTTCGGCCCATTCGTCGGTCTGCTCGGCAAGGACGGCGCCGATGAGGCGGACGATGGCATCTCGGTTGGGGAAGATGCCCACGACGTCGGTGCGGCGGCGGATCTCTCGGTTGAGCCGCTCGGTGGG